>CAIKMN010000021.1 GCA_903828535.1 uncultured Curvibacter sp. | reverse complement strand
GGTTCAGCAAAATTTGGGCTTTGGCGCCCCTCCACCAGGCGCTGTCGTTGCCCGATGAGGGTTTTTTAGAGCGACTGCCTGAACTCATCGAGTTGCTTGAAAACCACCCCGAATTGCATGATGCAGCGCTGACGGCGGTGCTGAATCGTTGTGGCCGCATCCGCACCCCTGGCGGTCAAATGCCACCCCATGCGGGTCTGCGCGAACACTGCGCCAGCCATTGGGGCAGCCCCTGGCTGGCGACGCACCAAGAACGTTGGCGGCACATCAACCCCGCCGCGTTGGCCTTGTTGAAGGACTGGTTCAAGCTGGAGTTGATTGAGCTGTTTTTTCTGCAACTCAGCGATGACCGTGAGATGCGCCAGCGTAAAACGGTGTTTTGGCAAAAGCAGTACAAACGCATCGATTCCCTGCACCTGGCACTGGGCCCCCTGGCCATGAACGCGAAGGAGCCTGCATGGGTTCAATTGCGACAAAAAACCGTGGGCTTTACCGTCGACATGTTGGATGTGAACCCCCACAACAACGCCTTGGTCATGGCCATCGGCCAACACATGGCGATTGAATTGGCCGGTACTTCGGATGACTTTTGTCATTACCAATTTGGCGACAAGACAAGCACCGATCAGGGGGGCAAGACCGGTCAGGGTTTCAGCTCGAAAGCCTTGCGAGAAAGCCCTCAAGTGACTTGGCTGGCGCACCGAGACGAGTCTGGTTCAGAAGGGCAATTGACGCCCTGGGAAACACAATTCGAAGCGCTCTTGAACCATTTTTAAAAACTTCAGCGCCCGCCCTGAGGCACCAACAGCGGGTTCAGAGTTCGCGCTTGATTTCCACGATGCGGTCGGCGGTGTAGGAAACGATGCGCCGGAAAGCCGGGTTGGCGTGGGTCAAGCCCCGCTGAATGCGGTCGATCGGCAGGTTGATCAAAGTCACCTTGGTTTGGGCCATCAAGGTCCAATCGCTGGATGAATTGGTCAAGCCCTCGGCCAAGCCAAACAAGCTGCCGCAACCCAGTTGGTAAGTGCCGTGGGGCGAAACGGCTTCAATCACGCCGTCCACCAAGATCAAGGCCGAGGTGAAGTCTTTTTCATCGGACTTCATCAACACATCGCCAGCGTTGTGCACGGTGGTGTTGAACATCGAGTTGACTTGCAACTTCAGGAACATCAACACTTCGCCGGTCAGACCCGAACCACCGGCCTTGACGTAGTGCTCTTCCAACATTTTCTTGGCTTGAACCGAGGTCATGTTGTTGGCTTCCATCACACGGAAGTCGATGCCCGAGTCGTTGCGTGGCAACTTCTTGGACAAGGTGTTGATCATGTTCAGTTGCAGCAACAAACCCTCGATGGTGGGGGTCATGATGCCGGGATCGGCCTTCAAAATGGTGCGCAAAGGACCGGTCGGAATTTCCAAGCAAACCACATCGGTATAAGCCCTGGCCGAAGCACCGCGCACCCCGCCTTCCAAAATGGCTTGCTCGCCAAAAGAGACGCCTTTGCCCAAAATGGCAATGCTTTTGTTGTCCTTGGGGTCGAAAATTTCGACTTCACCGCTGATGATGATGGCGAGGTGGTCAGCGCTATCGCCTTTGTTGAACAAGACGTCGCCCGCCGTGTATTCCTTGTTTTCACCTGCGCTTTCTTTCGAAGCCGATGCAGGCGCTGGTGCAGAAGGCGCTTCAGGCCTGGCCTCTGCCGCATTGCGACGCAAACTCGACATGCGCTCGGTGCGACGGCGAGGTGCGGCCGTGCCAGCAGGCGCCCCGCCCCCGGCGCCTGCGGCTTGCAAGGCGGTCAGCTCTTCGACGGTGGAGCGGCCTTCAATGACCTCCCAAGCCAAAGACAATTCGCGCTCAAGCGTTCTGGCCACTTCAGACAAAACGAAACCCACGGGCGGTTTGCCAAAGGCGTGCATGAAACGCTCCGCCGCATCCACACGGGGGGTTTCAGAAACTTGAATCTCAGCTGCTTGTGACACGTCAGGGACTTTCAAAAAGAACCGGCCGTTAAAGCCTTGATTTGTAAGTTCACCATTTTATCGAGACCCAGACCCAGGCTGGGGGCACTGCTAAACATAGCACCAAATTTCAGAAAATTAAGCCGACCTTGCGGCGTCAGCAATTGAGCTGCCATTTGGGGTGAATGAGGCCTCCATTCTTGGGCCAATTGCTGGGTCAAGCCAGGCCCCATTTCTGACGTGGCGCTGGCCAAAATGTCTGCTTCTTGAATCATCACCGTCATGCATAGCTCATCTGCCACATCAAAGGGGCGCGATTGAATGGCCTCGTGCGAGGTTTTGACAAAACGGGGGTCGGTTTTCAAAATCAAGCGTGCCACGACCGCCTGGTCTTGGTGGTTGACGCCCATTTTTTTCATCACCGGCAGTAATTTAGAGACGGTAGCGGATTCAATTTGAGTTGGAAATTGATTGACCGCCCCCGGGTGTTGCCAGTCGTGGGCGACCACGGTCAAGATGGTTTGCCATTCAGTCTGAGACAAGGCGTCGGTCCGCAGGGCGGCGGGGTGATTCGAGTGGCGCCCTGCGCGCGCTTGGAGCAGCAAGAAAGTGAGGGCCACCAAAACATCGGCAAAGTGCAGGCGGTTGTGGTAGGCCGGTTCAGTGCGCCGCTTGGCCAAAGCCGGCGCCTTCGCCTCGATGCGTCGCGCCACCTCAAAGGCACAGGCTCGCATGGCCTCAGACCGGGGGTCAGACGCCTTTTCAGGGTCTTGCCCCAAACGGCGCAGGGCGCTGTCCAACACCACGTTCAAGCCCGGCCAAGCTTGTGGCCATTTTTCACGCAAGTTGGCAAACGTTTGAACCAATTCAGAACGTGTCATCCAAGCAAATCACCCCATGGTTGCTGAGCCGTAGCTCTGTCAAAAGGCGCATTTTGTGTCAAAGCGAGAGCCCTCAGAAGGAAAAATCGTAAAAAATCAATTTTTTTGACACAAAAGGGCCAGCCCTACTAGGAAAGCGGTTTTTTCTCTATTAGGATGCCATTCACCTGATCAGTCGCTGGCGAGTCGCTTGCGAGCTGCTGGTAATTAACAAAACCCGAAGGATTTAATCACCATGGCAACTGCAAAAAAAGCCCCCGCCAAAACAACAGCCGCAAAGGCACCTGCCGCTAAAAAGCGCACCCCGAATGCGGCTTTCATGAAGCCCTTGACGCCCGATGCCGCTTTGGCAGCCGTTGTCGGCGCTGCGCCCCTGCCCCGCACTGAAATTGTCAGCAAAATGTGGGTTTACATCAAAAAGCACAACCTGCAAGACGCCACCAACAAGCGCAACATCAACGCCGATGACAAACTCTTGGCTGTTTTTGGCAAGCCCCAAGTCACCATGTTCGAAATGGCTGGCCTGATCGGAAAGCACGTCAAATAAGACGGTTCAACCCGACAAAAAAACCGGCCTAGGCCGGTTTTTTAATGTCCAAGGCGTTCTTTCTTTTGTGGCCTCTGACCGACGGGGAGGTTCAGGGCCTGCATCAGCCCAAATCTGCCCAAATCAGCCCAAGGCTGCGATGCCAGCGCGGGCAATCTGAGCGTCTTCATTTGACTTGACGCCACTCACCCCCACGGCGCCCAAGAAAGCACCGTCCTTGGTGATGGGAACACCCCCTTCCAGCATGCCAAATAAATTAGTCGGGCCTGCAAATCTCTTGAAACCCGCATGAATACTGGTTTTTTTTGATATTTTCTCTTTCAAAAACTCTCAGAAAACCTTATAATTCTCACACAAACCTGAGAGTTTTATCTGT
>CAIKMN010000020.1 GCA_903828535.1 uncultured Curvibacter sp. | reverse complement strand
TCCAGCTTGTATTCCAGTGTGTACCGTGCCCGTCGTTTTGATTCGCTCATTTCTCTCTCCTAAAACTGATTTTTACCCATCAGCTAAGGAGTACGTTTTTCAGGGGCAAGGTCAGTTCCGGCAGTCAATAACCCATGAGAAAAGACCTGTCCGATTGTGAGCTTTTCTATCTCTACCGAACCCAAACCGTCGCCAAATCCTGAAATGAAGATGCCTGAGCCCAGAACGGGGGCTCTCTTAGAGCCGACACTGATATGACTTAGTTTTGCATGCAACACACTGGTCTGGCTGGCATTGAAGTTGTAGAGCGTAAAAGCGCCTTGCAGGACATTAACGCCATATCTTTGGGGTTGTTCGTTATAGGCTCGGCTGTCGCAAGCACTGACATGCACACCGTCGGCATGAATAAATGCCTTTTCTGCGCCACCGCGAAAAATGAGCCCGACTTGGCCGGTCACGTTTAAATGCTTGAGTTCGAGGGTTCCGTAATCTTCGCTTCCCGCAACAAGATAGAGGGCTCGTGAAGCGGGGGCTGCAACCAGTGTGAGATGGGTGACGCTGTTGTCCCCAACCAAACCCAATCCCCCTTCAGAAAAACCCAGCAAAGCCTCCGTGCCGTGTTGACCACATAAACCGAATCCACGAGGCAAAGTCAGCGAGTGTGGAGACACAATCGAGGTGTTGATTTCAATGACTTGCGGCGTTTTGTTATTGAGGGCGCCGATGAATTCATTCAGTGAGCTGACGGTTACTTTGGTTTTGGCGTTCACGAAATTATGATCCAATTGATGTGGGAAACAGAACTATTCCTAAAAATAGATCTGAACATCAGTGGACATTAAAAACCAGCCGTTCTGTCTTCCAATGTCTGCCATTGGTCAATAAGCGCCTGTGAGACAGGCCAGATGGGCTCAATTGGCCAAAGCCGCCAACAACTCGGTCTCTATCTCAATCTGCTTTTTATTGTTTTGAAGCCCTTGGCCTTCGACGACGAAGGTGTCTTCCACACGCTCACCCAGGGTGGTGACCTTGGCCAGTTGCAAGCTGATGTGGTGCTTCGACAAAATCCGCGCCACGGTATAGAGCAAGCCGAGGCGGTCGCTGGCCGAAATGCTGAGCAACCAGCGTTGTGCTTTTTCGTCGGGGGACAAACTGACACGGGGCGCAACGGGGAAGCTTTTCACGCGGCGCGACAATCTCGCCCGTGCTGGGGCTGGCAATGGTGATTCAGCTTTGAGGGTTTGAGCCAACTCCACTTCGACTTTTTGGGTGAATTCTTGGTAATGCTCGGGCAGCATTTCGGTGACGATCTGGAAGGTGTCTAAGGCATAGCCTGCACTGGTGGTGTGCACTTTGGCATCCAAAATACTGAAGCCAGATTGGTCAAAATAACCGCAAATGCGGGCAAACAATTCGCTCTGATCCGGGACATAAACCACCACTTGCAAGCCTTCTCCCCAAGGAGACAGGCGGGCTTTGACGATGGGTTCAGAACTGTCGACATAGCGCGACAGCATGCGGGTGTGCCAAGCAATGTCCTCGGCGTCGTGGCGCATGAAATAGCTCACATCCAATCGATCCCACAAGGGTTTCTGAGCTTGGTGAGGTAACGCGGCGAGGGCCAGTTTGGCCAAAGCATCGCGTTTGCGGGACTCCACAACCGCTTGAGGCTCGCTGGCTTGGCCGCCCAATGCGCGCAAAGTGGAGCGGTACAAGTCTTCCAGCAATTTGCCTTTCCAGGCGTTCCACACTTTGGGGCTGGTGCCTCGAATGTCCGCAACAGTCAGCAAGTAAAGCCCAGTCAAACGGCGCTCGTTGCCCACCCGTTTGGCAAACGCAGCAATCACATCCGGGTCGCCCAAATCTTGCTTTTGGGCCACGTGGCTCATGGTCAAGTGCTCATCTACCAAGAAGGCAATGAACTCGGCGTCGGCCTTGTCCAAGTGGTGCTGACGGGCAAAGCGCATCGTCTCCATGCGACCCAATTGGGAGTGGTCACCCCCCCGGCCTTTGGCGATGTCATGAAACAAGGCCCCCGCATAGAGCAACCAAGGCTTCTCAAAGCCTGACGCGAGTTGTGAGCAAAACGGGTACTCGTGGGCATGCTCGGGCATGAAGAATCGGCGCACATTGCGCAGCACCATCAAGATGTGCTGGTCGACGGTGTAAACATGGAAAAGATCGTGCTGCATTTGCCCCACGATGCGGCGGAACACCCACAAGTAGCGGCCCAGCACGGAGGTTTGATTCATCAAACGCATCGCGTGTGTGATGCCCTCGGGTTGCCGCAAAATTTGCAAAAAAGTGTCTCGATTGACTGGGTCGCCCCTGAACTTCGCGTCCATCACCTTGCGCGCGTTGTAAAGCGCACGCAGCGTTCGTGCCGACAGGCCTTTGACGCCGACCGTTTGCTGGTAGACCAGAAAAGTCTCCAAAATGGCATGCGGCTGACGCAAGTACAAATCGTCACTGGCAACTTCAATCATGCCCGCTTTGTTGAAAAATCGCTCGTTGATGGGGCTGAGCTGGTGCTCTTTGGGGTGCAAACGCTCTTCGATGTTGAGCATCAAAATTTGCTGTAGCTGCGTGACGGCCTTGGCGCCCCAGTAATAGCGCTTCATCAATTGTTCAGAGGGCCGGATAAAAACTTTTTCATCGGGCTTGTTCGATTTCGGCTTGTTCTCAAAACCCAGGGATTCGGCCACGGTGGTTTGCAAATCAAAAATCAGCCGGTCTTCACGTCGACCTGCGGCCAGGTGCAATTTGGCGCGCACCAGGTTGAGCCAGGCTTGGTTTCGTTGCAGGTTCTTGACCTCCAATTCAGTGACCAAGCCATTGGCCGCCAAGTCTTCCCAACTGTTGCCCATGCCCGCTGCCTTGGCCACCCACAACACCGTTTGCAGGTCACGCAAGCCGCCTGGCGATTCTTTGCAGTTGGGCTCTAGCGCATAGGGGGTGTTTTCAAACTTGTTGTGGCGCTGTCGCAACTCCAGAGACTTGGCGGTAAAAAATGCCGCCGGGTCCATGGCCGCTTGATAGCGCGATTGGAAGTTTTGAAACAAGGCCTCACTGCCACAAAGCAATCGGGCCTCTAAAAGTGCCGTTTGGACCGTGACGTCTTTCTCAGATTCCTCCAGACATTCAGAGACAGTTCTGACGCTGGAACCAATTTCAAGCCCCACATCCCAACATTGGCCTATGAAGGTCTCAATGTTTTTTTGCAGCGCGGGCTCATTGGCCAAATCCAAACCATCTGGCAGCAAAATCAAAACATCCACATCAGAGTGGGGCATGAGTTCGCCACGACCAAAACCGCCCACGGCCACCAAAGCCAAGTGGGGAGGCAAGGCCAGTTGACTCCACAAGGCGTTCAGCACCTTGTCCACCAACTTGGCCATTCCTTGAAGGGTTTTTTGCACCCCTCGAATCGAGGCATTTTTTTGGCTCCAGGACGCCAGCTTGAGTGCTTTTCGTTGACGGTACTCAGTGCGAAGGGGGCTGGTGCTGATCATGGTCAATCGCCTAATTCAAGGTTTCATCAAGGAAATTATTGAAATCTCAGGTTTTGACCGAGGTGATAAAG
>CAIKMN010000019.1 GCA_903828535.1 uncultured Curvibacter sp. | reverse complement strand
GCAACCATATTAACCACACTGCATGTCTAAACTGTCTTATTAAACTGGGGCATCTGCCAAGGTCAACGCATCAAAGCGGCCCACCCAATGCGCGCGCAGCAGCCACAATCGCCCGAGCGACCTCGCGCTGGCTCTGCACCCTTTGCGGGGTCACGCGCACCACCGCGAGCTCGGCTTGCAAAACATCTTCTTCACTGGCCGCCCCGGTGAGATAAGCCCGCTGGGTCACCCCCAAGGCCTTTTCCAATGACTTTTGCTTGGCCTCTAAACGTTGCAGTTGCTCGCGGTTCGCGGCCAACTGGGTGAAGCCTGTTTCAACATCCCCCACGGCGCGCAGAACGGCCAAGCGATAAGCCAGCAGGGCCTCTTGCTCTTTGCCTCTGGCCACTTTCACCTCGGCATCGATGCGGCCGAAATCAAACAAGCGCCATTTGAAACCCAGCAAGCTCTGACCAAAAGCCGATCTGGACGAATCAAAGGTGCCGAACACATTGCTGTCTTGACCCATAGCGGCGATCAAACTGACTTTGGGGTAATACTCGGTCAGCGAAGCGGCAACCCTGGCGCCGGCGGCTTTCAGCCGTTGCTCAGCCGCCAACACGTCGGGTCGACTTCGAATCAAAGCAGCCGGGCTGGGGCCCACCGGATCAGGCACCGGCCTGTTCAAAACAGCCGCATGGGCTGCAACGCGCCAAGCGCTCGGGTTTTGACCCAGCAGAACGGCGATTCTGACTTGTTGCGACTCGATGGTCGAGGTCAAATTGGGTAAATTGGAAGACAGCTCTTCCAGCCCCGACTCGAATTGGTAGAGCTCTTGTCGAGTCGCCGTGCCTGTTTTTTCACGCGCCTTCAAGACCTTGTACTGAGAATTCAGCAGTGCCAGTTGATGCGCTAGGGCGGCCTTTTGACCTGCCGCGCCGACCATCAAAAAATAAGCATCGGCGACTTCTGCGGTGATCGAAATTTGCAGGGAGTGCAGGTCATTTTGTGTGGCCATTTCGCTGGCTTTGGCGGCTTCACGTTGGTTCTTCAGACTGCCTGCAAAGTCCATATCCCAAGAGCCAGACAGTTCGAGTTGATAGCGATCCACCGT
This sequence comes from uncultured Curvibacter sp., assembly GCA_903828535.1. Classification (GTDB taxonomy): domain Bacteria; phylum Pseudomonadota; class Gammaproteobacteria; order Burkholderiales; family Burkholderiaceae_C; genus Curvibacter. Next base: position 67,091 of record CAIKMN010000019.1, on the reverse strand, counting down.
TCTGGGAAAGTTCGGAATCATCTTGCTAAGTACACCCAAACCAGAATTCAGTGACTGCTCCACTTGACCCGCCGTGGCATCAAGGCCCACGTTGGGCAACAGATTGACCTCACTTAAATTGAAAGACGCGCGAGATTGTTCCAGCCGGGAGAGGGCTTGTTGTACGTCCAAATTTTGATCCAAGGCCAAGGCCTCTAATCGGTTCAACTCGGGGTCGTTGAATGAGGCCCACCAAGCCGTTGAGTAAGAAGTCCCCGAAGAAGCACTTTGCGACGTCAAAGTAGGGCCGTGATGCCACTCAGGTGACAGCGCCGGGCCATCCGTTCTTAGAGGCACTTGTTGCGAGCAGGCGGTGAGCAACAGAGCCGTTAAAAACAAGGACCGTTTCATGATTGAGCCTCCCCGCTCTTGCTGGCCAGCAAGAGGTACATCACCGGTGTTGCAATTCGAGCCAATAAGGTGGAGGTGACCAAGCCCCCAATTAAAGTGATGGCGGTGGGTGATAGCAAGCCGTTGTTCTCACTGGCCAAGGGCAACAACCCGCCAATGGCGGTCACCGAGGTCAGGACCACGGGCAAGAAACGCAGCTCGCCGGCCTTCTCAACAGCCTCTCTGATTTTCATGCCTTCAGCCCGCAACTGCTCGGTGAAGTCGACCAGCAGAATTGAATTTTTAATTTCAATGCCAATCAGCGCAATCAACCCGACGATGCCCGTGAAAGACAAAGAATTCCCCGTCAGCCAAAGCGCGGTGACGGCACCCAACAGGCCAAAAGGCACGATGCCAAAGACCACCGCCACGGTTCTGAATTTGCCGAATTCCAAAATCAAGACCGCCAAAATGCCCAGAGACGACACCACAATGGCCGGCACAAAGCCCGAAAAGCTGCGGGTCTTGGCCTCGGCTTCACCGCCCAACAAAATGGAATAGCCAGGCGGCAATTCGAGCGCTTGGCGCACGCGTGCTTCGGCCAAGGCGGTGGAATCCCCGATCAAGAAACCTGGTTTGACATAGGCGGTGAGGGCCACGGAACGCGATCTTTTGATGCGTTCAATTCGGGCCGGTTCAGAGGCCAGCACTGGTTTGGCAATGGCGCTGAGGTGGACCGCTTGCCCGTCGCTGCTGGGTACATAAATTTCTGAAAATTGCTCGATCTGGTTGCGCTCGCCAGACATCGGCAACCGCACTTTGACGGGGTAGTTGTCGCCGTCCTCGTCCCGCAAATTGGCGGCTTGTGTGCCGGTCAGGGCCAGTTGGACAGTTTGTCGAATCACGCCAGCGCGCACGCCCAAAGCACTGGCAGCCTCTTCGTTGACATCCAAATTGAGCAAGGTGCGCTTGAGTCGGATGGGGTTGTTGACATCACGCAAGCCAGGCGTTTCGTTCATCGCTTGCTCGGCTTTGGCGGCCAAGTCACGCAGCGTGTCGAGGTTGGGGCCGAGCAGTCGAATCACGATCGGCGCTTCAATTTCGGGCCCATTCACAAAGGTCAAAAAGCCGACCTTAGCCCCTGGAATTTGTTGAAATTCTTGGCGCAAGCCTTCGAGCAATTGGTCGCTCTTTTTGCTTTCCCACGCCTTCAGTCCCACCGCCACTTCACCAAACGAGGTGTCCACTTCTTTTTGGCCCACGTTGTAATAAATCTGTGGATTGCCGCGTCCCACATTGCTTGAGTACCAAGCGACCTCAGGGACCTTGGCGAGTTTGGCTTCAATTTGCTTGACCACTCGATCGGTCTGATCGATCGCGCTGCCCTGGGGCAGATCGACCCGAATCAAGAACTCGGGTGTTTCAGCGGGCGGAAACAAACTCGTTCCAATCACCTTGATGATGGGAATGGACAGCAAGGTGGTGGCCAACAAAATCGTCAAAGACCCTTTCGGCTTTTCAAGGGCGCGGTGCAAAACCGGCGCATAAAAGGTTTGGATGCCATAAGTCAAACCTTGCAACAGCCGGTTGCCGTGGGGGTCTTCATTGGGTTTTAAAACCGCGGCGGCGGCCAAGGGCACCAAAGAAATAGACACCAAGAAGGAGCCTGCCACCGTGGCAATCACGGTGACGGGCAAGGACCTGATGAACTCACCCGCCGCCTCTGGAAGCGCCATCAAAGGGATGAAGGAAAACATCAGACACGCGGTGCATCCGGCGACGGCCAAGGTGATTTGCTGCGTGCCTTTGATGGCGGCGTCTTTTCTGGACGAGCCCTCTCGCAACCAACGGGCAATGTTTTCGACCACCACAATCGCATCGTCGACGAGCAGGCCCAAAGCGACGACAAAGCCCGAAATAGCCAGTTGATTCAGAGTAAAGCCAAAGGTTTTGAGCACCCACATCCCGATCAACAACGACAGGGGAATGGCCAACATCACCACCGCTGAAGCGCGCAGACCCAGTGGCAACAAGGTGATTAAAACCAAGGCCAAGGCAATCAGAAAGTCGCGGCCCAAGAGCCCTAAGCGAGACTTGACGTTGTCGGCTTGTTGAAAGCCCCGCACCAACTTGACCCCCGCGGGCAAACCTCGTTCAAAGGTGTCAAGTTCAGCGGCCACTTGTTGCGTGAGTTTGGTGACGTCTTCGTTCTTCGCTTGGGTCACCGAAATGAGCACGGCCCTTTGTCCGTTGAAGCGGGTGATGTAGGTCGGCTCGCCTTCCTCCCAGCTGACTTTGGCCACATCCTTGACCCGCAAAACGCCGCCTTCCTTGGCCCAAACGGGGACGGCGCCGACCTCAGCGGGGCCTTTGAAAGCGCCTTGAAACTGCACATCGAAACGCCGGCCCAAAGACTCCACGCTGCCAATCGGGGATTCGTTGCCAGCGTTCTTCAACGCGTCCACCACTTGCAGCGGCGAGAGGGCCAAGGAGGTCAGTTTTTCGCTGTCCAACGACACCCGCATTTCGCTGGGGGTGGTGCCCCAATATTTGGCTTCGTTGATGCCGGTGATGGCCCCCAATTTTTCCCTCAATTTATCGGCCAATTTTTCCAATTGACGCATCGGTAAAGTCTCGCTGACCAAAGCGGCTTGAAAGAAAGCAACGTTGGTGGGGCGGGCCTTGATGACGTCGATGCGGGTGACACCGGAAGGCAAGGTGGCGCGAATGGCGCTGACTTCACGACTCACTTGGTCGTAGGTGGTTTCAGGATCGGTGCCCCAAACAAACTCAATCCGCGTGGTGGAAATGCCCGCCCGGCTTTGGGAGCGCACCTCGCGAATGGCGTCCAATTTGTAGAGGGCGTTTTCGACGGGCTTGGTGACCAGTTGTTCAATGTCGCTGGGTGTGGCACCGGGCAGCACCGCATTGACCACAAAGATGGGCGGACTCAGTGTGGGGTCCTCGGTTCTGGGCGTGCTAAAGAAGGCCGAGAGTCCGAGCGCTGCCAAGAGGGAGAAAACGATGACCGTGAATTGCCATCGTTTGATCGAGAGGCCGGCTAAATTGAAGCTCATCGCAGGCTCTCCTGAACTTTCTGACCTTCGGTCACAAAACCCGCGCCTGTCGTAATCACTTTGGCCCCTGGCTCAAGGCCGCTGACCCGAATCCATTCGCCCTCAATGCCCAGCAATTTGATTTCTTGTTTGTGCGCTGTCGCGTCTTTGGGATCCAACACAAACACATGGCCTTTGTCTTGGTTTGACTCCAACAAGGCACCCGGTGGAAGCTTCAAATCTTTGGGGGAGGAGCCCGCTGAATTTTTTGAATGAAACTCAACAGAGCCCGTGCTGCCACTTGGAATTCTTTGAGGGGTGTTGACCACCAAATCCACCATGACGGCCGCTGTTTTGGGGTCACTGGAAGCACCAATGAAGCGCACCTTGGCGGGTATGGCTTGCGCTTCAACCCCCAATCGAATCATGGCCACATCTCCGGTGTGAATTCGTTTCGCGAAGGCCAAGGGAATCGCCGCTTTGGCAATCAGTGCGGATTCCAAATCGGCCATTTTGATGATGCGTTGGCCCGGTGAGACGGTTTCGCCAAACTCACTGTCGAGTGACAGGATCACCCCTGAAAACGGGGCTTTGATCGCGGTTGAACTCAGGTCGTATTCGCTGCCCTCTAAGTTGGCCTTGGCTGCAGCCAGGTTGTCTTGTGTGTCTTCTTTCAGGCTGTTGGTAATGGCGCCGGCTGCGATTAATTCTTGATTTCTTTGATTCGCTCTCAGAATCTTTTGGTATTCGGCATTGGAGCGCGCCTTGGCGGCCTCGTAATTAATGGGGGTGATCTCAGCCAGTAATTGCCCCTTGGTCACCAGTTGTCCCGGTTTGAAATTCACCGACTGGATCACACCGCCCACCCTGAAAGACAGGTTGGCCTCGCGGTCTCGGAGCAAGGTCACGGGAAATTTTTGAATCGTCTCATCAAAACCTGGGGTGACCGTAAAGGTTTGGACCGGCAGGGGAGGCGCCAAAGACGGGGTCGCGACCTGCTGGTTACAAGCCCCCAGTGCGCTTAGCAGCATCACAACGGCCCCTGTGTTCAAAGCAAATGGGGACTTCAGGCAGGTGGAATTAAACACAGAAACGGGCATTGATTAACTCGCTCAAAAATTTTTGGGAAAAGTTCATTCAGGTAGGGGGCATTCAATTTGGGGATGCCCTGCTAAGGCCCTGATGCCAGATGAACCGTAGATAAAATCGCAGCGAAGATGATAGTGCGAGACTCAAGCGCCTTCGTATTTGATCATCGAAATGGATAATCGAAAGACTCAAATGAAGAAGGAAGCCGCATGTCAACAACTCAGAATTCGACGAATCCCATCACCTGGTTCGAAATCTATGTGAATGATTTGCCCAGGGCCAAAGCATTCTATGAGGCTGTTTTGGGTTATGCCTTATTGCCGGAGCCCAACGACGGCATCTTTGAAGCTTACCGCTTTCCTGGCGGCATGCCGGGGAATGGCGCGGTGGGGGCACTGATGCAGCACCCTTTGCGCAAACCTTCCTTGGAAGGGACCTTGGTTTATTTTCATTGCGAGGATTGTGAGGTTCAATCTGAGCGCGCCCTCAAAAACGGAGGACACGTTTTTAAAGCCAAATGGCCGATTGGACCTGATGGGTACATTGCCATCATTGGCGACACTGAGGGTAATGCGGTGGGGCTGCACTCATTCAAGTAAAAACGAAACAGTCTTGATGGGTGGTTTTGATGAGTTTCGCTATGCGAGGACATTGTGTTTCGTTAAATTTCTCTGGTCCCTGTTATCGACAAATGAGAAAAAATGAAAACTTCAGTCTACGGATTCCTGATTGGTCTTAACTTCATTGTGGCGGTGACGCTGCTTAGCATCAATACGCACGCCAGTGCCAAAAATACCCACACGGGCGTGAAAAATACCTGTGATGAGGTTGAATTGAGTGGCCCATAATCCGCAACCATCCACTTGGGTGCCCTTAAAACTTCACTGTGGCATTATTTAAAAATCACCAACCCACGCTTCGCGAACACGAAGTGAAGCTCATGCTCAAAAATGTGAGCGGGTCATTTTTGCCTGCATTTTTGTTGACGTTTTTGGTGGTGGCCTGTTTGTATGGCTCGGTATCCACGCTGAATTTGGGCCTCTGGGGACTGGGCTGTGCAGCCCTCAAGTGGGCGCATTGTGTTCGCGCCCGTTTTTGGTTGGCTCAAGAAAATCCCTTGAATCTGAACCGGATTTACCAAGAATTCAGATTGCTGAATGTGCTTTATGGGGCTGTTTGGGGACTCTTGATTTGGGTCGGCATGTACCAGGAAACATCGGATGCCCTTTCTATCTTTATCAACACGGTCATCAATGGCGTGGCCATTGCCACGTTGATTTTGTTATCGCCGGTGCCAGGCGTTTTTTCCGCGTTTATATGGGCGGAGTATTTGTCGGTCATTCCTAGGTATTTTTATCTGGGCGGCATCACCAACTACTCCTTATCGATTGCAGCAGTGGCGTGCGTCCTCATTCTGCAACGCTTGGTCAGGAATATTTATGCCTCACTCAAAGAGTCTTTCGACCTGCGGCATGAAAACACGGGTTTGCTCGAGCTGTTGACCCAGGAGTCCCATAAAACCAAACTGGCATTTAAAGAAGCCGTTGAAGCACATTTGGCCAAGTCTCGATTTTTGGCCGCTGCCAGCCACGATCTGAGGCAACCCATTCATGCCTTGGGCCTCTACCATGAGTTACTGTCCCGCAAAAATACCGCCCCTGAATTGAAGGGCATTTTGAAAAGTGCCGTCACGGTGACCCAATCTTTCTCGGGCATGCTCGACGCCTTGTTGGATTACTCTCGCATCGAAGCGGGGGCGGTACAACCTCAAATCCAGACCTTCAAGCTGCAAAACCTCATCGATAAACTCGAACCTGAATTTGCCCCCCAAGCCAACGCCAAAGACCTTTATTACCGAACACGCGAGTCGGATTTTTTGGTGGCGTCCGACCCCGCGTTGATGGAGTTGATTTTTAGAAACCTGATCTCGAACGCGATTCGTTATACGCAACAGGGTGGCATTTTGGTGGCCTGTCGTTCCAAAGGTGACTTTGTTTCGGTCCAGATTTGGGACACCGGGGTGGGCATTGCCGAATCGGAACAGGAGTGTATCTACGAAGAGTTTCGCCAGATTGATAACCCCGAACGCGATCGGGCCAAAGGCCTTGGTTTGGGGCTGGCGATTGTCAAAGGCTTGGTCGGACTTCTGGGCTTGCGCATCCAGCTCAAATCACAATGGGGTCGGGGCAGTGTGTTCAGCGTCTTGATTCCTAAATCCCAAGCCGACGACCAGGTGCTTCAGCCCAAGCCGATCAAGGCGCTCTCAGAATTTGGAAAAATTCGGGTCTTGGCCATTGACGATGACGCGTTTGTGCGCGATGCCATTCGACAAATTTTGTTCGAGATGGGCTGTGAATGCGATGTGGTCGCCAACCTGAACGAGGCCAAGGTCAGCGCCGAAAAACAACGACCCGATGTGATTCTGAGTGATTACATGCTCAGAGAAAACCGGTCGGGCATTCAAGCCATCAAGCAACTTCGAGAGGCCTTTGGAGCCGGCATCCCTGCCGTGGTCATTACAGGTGACACATCGCCCAGGGTGTTTCATGAAGCCAAAGAGGCGGGCATTGAACTGCTGCACAAGCCCCTGTTGCCCGATCAACTTTACGCCACCTTGACCCAGGCCATGGGCCTCAAAGTGAAGGCGCGCTAATCAATCAGCCCCAGATTGCGGGCGTTGAAGACGGCTTCTGATCGACTGGTCGCTTTCAGTGCCGTGAGCAACAACTGCACATGGCCCCGCACTGTATTTTCAGAGATGAATAATTTTCTGGCGATGGCTTTGTTCGTCAGGCCCTGGTTGATGAACGTCAGCACTTCGACTTGGCGAACGGTCAGCGGGTTCGAATTTGGCGCCAGATCACGCGCTGCTTCGGTGGCCTTTTCATCGGGGGTCAAATGGGGATTCAAGGCGGCGCGAAGGGCGGCAAAGATGGTTTCGCTGTTGCTGGCTTTAGAAACAAAACCCACGGCCCCTTTGTCCAAGGAGTGCTTGACCGTGGCACTTGAAGCGTCGGAGGAGATCATGATGATGGGCAGTCCCGGCCAACGCAAATGCAGTAACTTGATGCTCTCTAAGCCATTCAGCCCCTGCAATTTCACATCCAATAGAACCACATCAGGTCGGGGTGTGTCCGAGTGCCAAACGGCCTCCATGGCGTCAGCGTGGAAAACCTGCGCCTCCTTCCACTCTGATTGAATCAGCATTTCCAAACCGTGGCGAAACAGCTGGTGGTCATCGATCAAAAGGACGGAGAATGGCATGGACTCTGACTCTGTTGGCGTTTCTACTGAAGGTAGCCTTGAGCAGAAATTTTGGCAAGAAAAATCCACATGAGCCGTCCATTTGGACTGTTTCAATAAAAGCCTTGGTGAACCCTTCGATTAAGTTGGGGCCGCCAATGAGTTGAGCATGAATGAATCGAGCATCAATTTGGCGGACGCCGTGTTGGTGGCGCAAGGGATGTTGTGGACATCGCACGCACCAGCGCATTGATGTCTGGTTCATGGGGTTGAGAGGTCATGGGGTCGCGTAAAAAAATAACCAAATCCATGTTGTTCTCGGCGATGCGGGCGCCAATTTGCAAATCGCCTCCCAAGGGGCCGCTCAGGAGCTTCTCAATGGTCAGGCCGACGGACTGCGCCAAACGGCTGCCCGTTGTGCCAGTCGCACAAAGCGTGCAACCCGAAAGGAAGGCTTGGTATTCGGCGGCAAGTGCCAGCATCTCTGCTTTTTTGCCATCGTGAGCGATCAAGGCGACTTTGGGTTTTTTCATGGGCAGGCGTGCCGTGATTCTAGCCATGCGCTTTCATCGCTTTGCCGACTTCCAGGGTGCCTTGCGCTGAACCTGATTGAGGCACGGTGGCCCCTGAGGAATCGGTCACTTGCTCCAGCGCGGCGGCCAAGCGTTCGGGCGTGTCGGGGCCGATGCCCAAATACACGCCTTGGGTCAAGGTGATTTGAGCGGCCTCGAAACCACCCGCACCGGCGCACAATATGGTGCGGTTCGGCGCGTCCTCGCTGACCATGACCAACATGGCGGGCACCACGGCCGTTGGTTCTAAGGCTTTCAAAACGGCCTCGGGCATCAGACCTTCGGTCATGCGGGTGGCGGCGGTGGGGGCCAGCGCGTTGATGCGGATGTTGTGCTTTTCGCCTTCAATGGACAGGGTTTGCATCAGGCCCACGAGCGCCATCTTGGCGGCGCCGTAATTGGCCTGACCAAAGTTGCCATAAAGGCCGCTGGACGAGGTGGTCATCATGATGCGGCCATAGTTTTGAGCTTGCATGAGGGGCCAGACGGCTTTGGTGCAGTTCACTGAGCCCATGACATGGACCTCCATGACCAAACGGAAATCGGCCAAGTCCATTTTCGCGAAACTTTTGTCGCGCAAGATGCCTGCGTTGTTCACCAAAATGTCGACACGACCCCAGGTGTCCAGGGTTTGCTGAACCATTTGTTGCACGGCTTCAAAATCGGTCACGGAGGCCCCATTGGCAATGGCCTCACCGCCCGCGGCCCGAATTTCGTCCACCACGGCTTGTGCGGCCGAAACGGAGCCGCCCACGCCGTGAACATCGCCACCCAAATCGTTGACCACCACTTTGGCGCCTCGAGCGGCCAAAGCCAAAGCGTGTTGTTTGCCCAAGCCGCCACCAGCGCCGGTCACGATGGCCACGCGGCCTTTGAAATCAATGCTCATGGATACATCCTTAAAATTTATTCGTTTAACTTTACCGGAACCACTGGCGCCCCACTGTAGCCCGCTTGACAGGGTGCAGGTGCTCAATTCAAATGGATTTATGAAGCAACTGCCCTGCCATTGGCACGCTTGTACGACCTGTTTGGCAACTTCACCTACGAAATCAATTACCGATCACCCGGCGTCTACACATCGGTTTACATTCAGCACTCAGACTGGCCCAAGTTCCTTTCAAACGAACCGCGATGAGGCTTTGAGTCCATCCAGCTTGTCATGAAAATTGCATCTGTAAGCTGCAGAATGGGCGCCTAATTACAAAACGCACCCATTCCTGCTCTTTTTAGGGGCTACAAGGTTTAATTGGGTGCGCACGCACCAAATTGGGTTTTTGTGCGGGATTTTTTTCTGAGGCAATTTCAAATGACAAACGGGCTTTTGGGCAGGTCGCTGCAATGGGCGGTGCTGGCCTTACTGTTGATGCCTCCATTGAGTTGGTCCCAAAAAGCACCGCCATCGCCGAGCTGCTCGTCGATTACGGATGTGGATGACAACGCGGTTTGCAATGCCAAAGCCAATAAAGACACCTCTTGGTGCGGCAATATTGCCAGCTTCCAAAAGAAGAGCCTTTGCAAAGGCATGGCGTTGGGCAACTGGTACGACTGCGACAAAGTCAGTTCGTTCAGTTTGAAGCAAGAGTGCGTCGTCAACGCCCGAGACCTTCAACGCAGCAGCATTTGGGGCTCCAGAAAAACGTCTTGAGGACATCCCTCAGTGGGCAGAAAAGAACACCAGGGCTTTTTGATTCAGCTTTTCGACTCTTTTGATGGGATAGATATTCAAAGAGGGGTCTTGTGGAGGCAGGCGAGAAATCCAAAAATCCAAACGCGCATTGGTGTCAAGCCTAAAACCCTCATCATTGCTTAATAGTTGCTCATAGTCTTTTCGGATTTGAGGTAATTTTTTGAACAAATTTTCACCGTAAAGCGCTTTGATTTTTGGATTCTCTTCATACATCCAACGAATCACTTCAAGCGAACGGTGATTGGCCATGTAGTCATTGATTTCGTAGGCCGTATTAAAAAGCCCCCAGGCTGAAAGCGAATCCGGCCCCATGGGTTCGAGTAAGTGAACCGCCAAGAGCGCTTTAGGCTGGTCAATGGGGACAAAAATGGAATTCTTTTGGAGGGCATCTGTCTGCGGTTGCCATTCACCTTGTATGGCGACTCTTTGGCGGCCTTGAAAGCTACTCGAATCATAGTCAACGGTCGAAGGATCAACGTGGTAAGCATGAAGTTCAACATGCTGCGTTGTGGATTGAAGGGTCTTGTATCTAATGCCGTGCAAATCTAAATAAGGCTTGACGACCTCCGTCCATGCCGACGGTATGAGATAACCCCCTCTTGGTAAGGTGGTGATGGTTTCCTTGAGGGGCGCCACTTGATCATAAAAAGGAATTTGCCACAGTTCTTCTTGAGTCAAGTCATAACTGATGAATCGCCCACCAATAATCGGAGCCGGATCGAGTATTTGGTATTTATAGCCAAGCAGCTCAATTTTTTTGGGAGGTACTTCGCTGTCGATATCGGTCTCGTAATCCAGCGCGTAATAACGACCCGCTAACTTGCTGGCTTCATGATCAGCAAAGGTTTCGGTTTGGAGAATTTGATTGGAATGAAGAACAATCGTTTTTAGAATTGAATCCAAAGTATCAAAGCAAGTTTTTGTTCTTGATGCATAAGGCTCCCAGGCATGGTCTTCAACTAAAAAGCCAATTCGATTGCGAAAAGCCGCGTAGGAATGGGCAAATCGAGGTTTATCGACATCCAAGACCATGCCTGCTTTTGGATCTTCTTTGTCTTTAAGGCGTGGATAGAAACCCAGCGGTGTGTGGCCGCTTTGCTTCAAATTTTGAAGAACCTCATCCAATAAACCTCTGGTGACCTCAGTTAATTGATAATCCCCGCCAAAATCAGGGGCGGCGGAAATTGAAACGTCATGTCGGAATCGGAGTCCATCCGTGACATGCAAATCAACGACAACTGAGGGATCCCAGGCCTTTACCAAGCCGAGCATCCCTTTCATTTCTGCTGATTGAGCAAACATCCAATCTCGCGCCAAATTAATACGTCTGCCGTTGACTCTTTCACCTTGTTCATACGGTCCATTCTGATTCGGTCGATGAAAGCGACCTCGGTGTTCATGACCATCGACGTTAAAAACAGGGACCCAGATAACGGTTAAATGATTTAATGGGTTGTCTTGTTTTTTGCTGGTCATTAGATCCCTGAAATAAAGAAGACTGGCGTCCTTTCCATCCACTTCTCCCGCATGGGTTCCTGCAATAATGAGTACAACAGGGGCTTTCTTCTTTGGGGAAATTTGGGGTGCTTGGATTCCTTTTTTGGAAATAACCATGTATTGAATTTTGCGACCCTCTGATGTGCGACCCAGGGTTTGGCAGCTCACCGCATTGGGAAAACTTGAGGCCATTTTTTGGCAATAACTTTCGACTTCAGCATAAGTTCCCGTTTCAGCATAATGGGTTTTTTCTGCAGTCAGCACAAAATTGGTAATGCTATTGCCTTGATCGTGATCATTCAAACCTTTATTCAAATTAATGGACATGGCCTGATCCATTAAAAAGAGCGAAAAGAACAACGAAATAAAGAATTTATAAACTTTTAATTGAAACATTGAATGATTGTCAATTGAATGGGCACTTTTTTGAATTCTCAACGGCGTGATCTTGAAGCGCACAGTACACCACTGAGCTTAAATGACGGTGACGAAAAGCCAAAAACACCTCACAGGTTCAGTGAGGAGAAGGCTTTTTCCTTCAAAACTTAAATTTGGCTAAAAAGATACAGCCCCGTTCCGCCAAACAAAATGCCTAGAAAAGCGGTGATGCGCCCCGACAAATTGGGCAACCAACGACGCAGGCCCACAGCAGCCATAACGCCCCCGCCATGGAGGGCAGCAGTGGTCAGAAAAAAGCCCGCTGCATAAGCCGCAAAGCCTGATTCAGGGCTTTCTGAACCATGGGCCAAGCCATGCAGGACGGCTCCCAAGGCAATCAGAGGCAGACCCCATTGGGGTGTCATTGACACGGGTGCCAAAACGAGCATTGCGCCGAAGACCAGCACGCTGAGCGAGACCATGTTTTCCAGGTAGGGTACGGTCACGCCGATGGCGCCCAAAGCGGCACCTAAAAGCAAGCTGGCCAGAAAAGTGGCAGGGCCAGCCCCCACCTTTTGCGCGGGCAACGCCGAAACAGACCAAATGCCAACCGCCACCATGGCCAGCAAATGGTCTAAACCAAAGGGGTGTGAAAGCCCCTCAAAAAAACCAGAGGCTCCGTGGCCGGTGTGGGCTTGTGCAGAACCGGCGACCAGTCCCAAAACGATGGCTGATAAAACGCGGGTCAAAGGGCGGTTTGGCATCTTGATGGCTTTGTTGAATAAAGGCCTTGTCATGATAAAGCCAACCGCCGGTTCTCCAAATAATTCACTGGGGCCATTGACGTGGGGCGATCGGATCGCTGCTTTCAATCAGGGTCGCTGTGCACCAATGTGCCTTGCTCATCTTCGATGCGAAGGCGAATTGAAAGCCCAAAAACGCGGCGCTTTAAGCGCGCTGAAGCCCCCAGGTTTGGGGTACGTTATTTCTTATGCCAGGACTTTGGAGTGGCCGCCCAGTCTTGCAAAATTTGCTATACTTTCCGGCTCGGCGCTTTAGCTCAGTCGGTTAGAGCGATGGAATCATAATCCACAGGTCCGCGGTTCGAATCCGTGAAGCGCCACCAGTTTATTAAGCCCATTCTTTCCAAAAGAATGGGCTTTTTTGCTGTTGAGCCCCTCCTTTTGTCGCCGCCTTTTGCATGGTTGGGGTCAACTTCTGTTTTAATAGCGGATTCAAAGAAATTGCCCAATTGAGTTGGCAGGAGTTATTCATGACATTTAAGACTTGGTCGCTCGCATTGGCGCTGGCCTCATCCGCTTTGCTCACTGCCTGTGGCGGCAGCTCTACAAGCACCAACACCAATGTGCGATTGTTGAATGCAACCAGCGATTGCGCCAGCTTGACCATGAATGTCAACGGCGCCGCCATCGCATCTTCCAGCTCGATCGCCAAAGGGGCTGTGGCCTCCGCCTACAACTCTTTGGGCACATCTTTGGTGAATCTGACCTTCAGCTGCACCCAAAATGGCACGACCACCACCTATTACTCCAACCCCAGCTTCTCCGTCTCGGGTACGGCAGGTCCCTACACATTGGTGATGGCGGGTTCTTCTACCAACCCTTCCCTGTTTTTCTTGAACGAAAACGCGGCCACACCCGCCGCCGGGACCTTCAATGTGCGCGTGCTCGACACGGCCAGCTCGGCTGGTGTTTTGAGCGTCTACTTGGTCAGCGCCAGCAACACCGGCTCCACGAATGACTTGACTTCTGCGCCCTTGGTTTTCTCAGACGTCACCAGCTCAACTTTCAACAATGGCTACAGCAACTCGACCGTGCCCAGTGGCAACGCCTACGAACTGGTGGTCACGGGCTCGAATAAGGTGCCCGGCGTTTCGAATGACGTTCGCTTGGACATTCCCAACCTGCCGATTGCCGACAAATCCAACTTGACCCTGATTTTGAGTTCGGGTGCTTCCGGTAATTTGGTGAGTGGCTATGTGTTGAACCAACAAGGCACCATGGTGGCCACTTCCAGCACGACCGGCTTGGCGCGCATTCGGGTGGCCAATGGCATGGCCGTGACCAGCAACACCATTACCTCGGCCACTTCGAGCTTCTCGACCACCAACACCTTGCCCAATTTTGTCTCGGCATCCAACACTTTGCTGGCTTCGACCCCCGTCACGCCCACCGCAGCGGCCATCGGTTCTTATGTCACCGTTCCGACCGACAGCACCGACGCCACCAGCATCACCGTGCGCATGGGCAGCAGTTCGTTTGCCGTGCCTGCGACAGTATTGACCCCCGGTCAGGATTACACCTTGTTGGTTTATGGCAACTCGGCCTACTCCTTGGTGCCCGACAACAACCTCTTGCCCACCCAAACCAGCGTGGCGTCGAACTTTGTGAACGTTCGTTTGTACAACGCCGTATCGTCCGCCATAGGCACCCTGTCGGTGACCTCGATCAACCAACCGGTTGGCAGCCCCATTAGCGCGGTTTACGGCAATTCAAGCGGCTCCGTCACGTTGCCAAATAACCCCTTCTTCACTTGCAACGCCGCTGGCAGCAACATGACTTTGTACGCCACCGGGTTGGGCTCGGCCAGCAGTGCGACTGCCAATGGTCTGACCACCTTCCCGGGTTACCTGTATTCTGTGTTCGTCACCGGCAATGCCGCGTCGCCCAATGTGCAAGTCCTGACCGATTACCCCACAGCGACCACCTGCCAATAAGCCCCAGGCCAAAGTCAAATGGCCCCGTTTCTGAATGCCGATCTGCATTGCCACTCGGTGGTGTCCGACGGCACGCTCACCCCGGAGCAGTTGGCCGCACGGGCCAAGGCCAATGGGGTAGAACTCTGGGCTTTGACCGACCACGATGAAGTGGGCGGTCAATTAAGAGCGGCCGCCGCCGCTCGGGAACACGGGCTACATTACCTGACCGGGGTCGAAATCTCGGTCACCTTTGCGGGCCAAACGGTTCACATTGTGGGTTTGGGCTTCGATGCCGCTGACCCCCGCCTGCAAACAGGCCTCAACAACACTCGCGGCGGCCGCGACCAACGCGCCCAAGAGATTGCGGCCCAACTGGCTCAGGTCGGCATTCCGAATGCCTACGAAGGGGCCTTGAAGTTTGTGGGCAATCCCGAGCTGATTTCACGCACCCACTTTGCCCGTTTCTTGGTCGAGTCCGGGGTTTGCCAAGACACCCATGAGGTATTTCGCAATTACCTCGTCGAAGGCAAACCGGGTTACATCCCTCACCGCTGGGCCCACTTAAAAGACGCTGTTCAATGGATCACCGAATGCGGGGGGGCCGCGGTGATTGCCCACCCCGCTCGTTACAAATTCAGCGCCAATGAAGAATATGCGCTGTTTTCAGAATTCAAAACCCACGGCGGCGTGGGGGTCGAAGTGGTAACGGGCAGCCACACCCCGGCTGAATACGCCATCTATGCCGACATGGCCAAAGAGTTTGGCTTGGCCGCTTCGCGCGGCAGCGACTTCCACAGCCCTGAGGAATCCCATACCGACTTGGGTTCCCTGCCGTATTTAAGCGGTCAACTGACCCCCATTTGGGAACTGCTTGAGCACCGCATTCAGTGAACCTCGCCACGCCCCCTAAGCCGAGTACCTTGGTGGGCATCGCCTTGGCGATCGCCGCGACCGCCTGCTTTGCCTGTTTAGACACCACCACGCGCTTCGTCACCATCGCCGGTGTGCCCATGATCATGGCACTTTGGGTGCGCTATGGCATCCAGGCGTTGAGCACCACAGCACTCACGCGCCGCCGATGGGCAGAGGGCATTTGGCGCACGGCCCATCCCAAATACCACCTGGTTCGTGGCTTGCTGTTGATGGGCAGCAGCTTGTTCGTTTTCTTGGGTCTCAAGCACATGCCGGTGGGCGAGTTCACTGCCATCGCCATGATCACCCCCTTGGTGGTCACCGTCATCGCCGCCTATTTCTTCAAAGAACCGATATCCCCCTTGCGCTGGCTTTTGCTGGTGGCGGGTTTTGTGGGCACGATGATGATCATTCGGCCCGGTGGGGAGTCGTTCAACTGGGGCCTGTTGTTCCCGCTCGGATCGGTCGCGACCAACACCGGCTTTCAGTTGCTCACCAGCCGATTGGCCCGCACCGAAGACCCCATGACCATGCAACTCTATTCGGGCTGGATTGGCTTCACCATCACCGCTTTCTTGCTGCCATTTGCTTGGTCGCCCGAGGTGGCTTGGCACGATGCCTTGGCTTTGGTCATCATGGGCGCAGCGGCTACTTTGGGCCATTGGTTGTTTATTTTGGCTTTTGCACGCGCGCCAGCCACGGTGTTGTCCCCCTATTTTTATGGTCAGATAGGCTTTGCCATGCTGGGGGGCTGGTTGATTTTTGCCCATGTCCCCGACCTGTGGTCTTTGCGCGGCATGGCCCTGATTGCTTTGTCGGGGTGCGTGGGCGCCTGGCTGACGCGCCATGAAGAACGACACAAAGTGGTGGACGTTTTGCAAGAAGACTTTCACCCCGAAACCTGAAAATAGACTGACATGGCACAACACTTTGAAGTTCATGCTGACAACCCCCAGGCCCGTTTATTGAAGCAGGCCGCGGCCTTATTGAAGGCGGGTGGGGTCTTGGCCGTACCCACCGATTCCAGCTACGCCTTGGTCTGCCACATGGACGACAAAGAGGCCGTTGAAAAAATGCGACGCATTCGTCAAGTGGACGACAAACACCACCTGACCCTGTTGTGCCAAGACTTGTCGGCTTTGGCCAACTTCGCCAAGGTCGATAACCGCCAATTCCGATTGCTAAAGCTCGCCACACCCGGCCCCTACACCTTTATTTTGGAGGCCAGCAAAGAGGTGCCGCGCCGCGTCAGCCACCCTCAGCGCAAAACCATTGGCCTGCGGGTACCCGAACACAAAGCGTTGCAAATGCTGCTCGACATTCATGGCGAGCCGCTGCTTTCGACGACCTTGATTGCCCCGGGCGAATCGGAGCCCATGAACGACCCGGCGCTGATTCGGGAGCGGTTTGAGCATGCTTTGGCTGCCGTGGTTGATGCAGGTGCCTGTGCCCTGCAAGCCACGACGGTGCTCGACCTCACGCCCATGGGCGAGGGGGGTGACCCGGAGGTCATCCGAGAAGGTGCCGGCGACTGGGTGGCCCTGGGCTTGTAAGGCCTGCGCATGGGCCCTCGCTTTAAGCCTCTTGGACTTTGAGACAATCGCAACGTGAACCCCATCGACTCCCTCATTCAAACCCTGCTCATCAACGCCTTGCCGGTGTTGTTCGCGATCACGCTGCACGAGGCGGCGCACGGTTATGTGGCGCGCTACTTTGGGGATCCGACGGCCGAGGTGATGGGTCGAATTTCACTCAACCCGATGCGCCACATCGATTGGATGGGCACGATCGTCATGCCCGCTTTGTTGTATTTCGCCACTTCGGGCGCCTTTGTGCTGGGCTATGCCAAGCCTGTGCCGGTGAACTTCAACCGCTTGCGTCACCCCAAACGCGACATGATTTGGGTCGCCTTGGCCGGCCCCGCCAGTAACTTCATTCAAGCCATTTTGTGGGCGCTCATCTTGGTGGTCCTGGCGGCATTTGACGTGAACGAACGCTTCTTCATTGAAATGGCCAAAGCCGGCGTTTCATGGAACTTGGTCATGTGGGCCTTCAATTTGTTCCCATTGCCTCCTTTGGACGGCGGGCGCATCTTGGTGGGCTTGTTGCCCTGGAAGCAAGCCGCGCTGTTGTCGCGCGTTGAACCCTGGGGATTTTTTATTGTGATGGGCTTGGTGGTGGCCGGCGTGGTGGGCAGCTGGTGGCTGCAACCCTTGATGGGATTGGGCTATGCGCTGATTAACCTGCTGATCATCACCCCCGCTTCTGCATTCATTCATTGATTTCATTTGAGTTCCATGACCTCAGCACCTCACAATCGCCGCGTTTTGACCGGCATCACCACCACCGGTACCCCCCACTTGGGCAACTACGTCGGCGCGATTCGCCCTGCCGTGGCGGCCAGCCGTGAGGCAGGTGTTGAGTCTTTTTATTTTTTGGCCGACTACCACGCCCTCATCAAGTGCGACGACCCCGTGCGCATCCAGCGCTCGACTTTGGAGATCGCGGCGACTTGGCTGGCGGCTGGCTTGGACCCAGAGCGGGTCACTTTTTATCGCCAGTCCGACATTCCTGAAATTCCAGAACTCACTTGGCTCTTGACCTGCGTGACAGGCAAGGGCATTTTGAACCGCGCCCACGCCTACAAAGCCTCAGTAGATCGCAACAACGAAGCCGGCAACGACCCCGATGCCGACGTGACGGCCGGCTTGTTCATGTACCCGGTGTTGATGGCCGCCGACATTTTGATGTTCAAAGCCCACGAGGTCCCGGTGGGCCGTGACCAGATTCAGCACATTGAAATGGCCCGCGACATCGCCCAGCGCTTCAACCACCTTTACGGCGAGCATTTTGTGTTGCCCGAGGCGGTGATTGAAGAGTCGGTGGCCACCTTGCCCGGTTTAGACGGCCGCAAGATGAGCAAGAGTTACGACAACACGTTGCCTCTGTTTGCCAAGCCCGAAGCCATGCGCAAATTGATGGCAGGCATCTTGACCGACTCGCGTGCGCCCGGCGAACCCAAGCGCACCGAGGGATCGGCCTTGTTCCAAATTTACCAAGGCTTTGCCACCCCAGCCGAGGCCGACGCCCTGCGCCAAGCCTTTGCCGACGGCATTGCCTGGGGTGACGCCAAAACCCAGTTGTGGGCGCGTGTCGAGCGCGATGTGGCGCCTTTGCGTGAGCACTACGAAGCGTTGATGGCGCAACCCCAGCGCTTGGAAGATATCTTGCAAGCCGGCGCCAGCAAAGCGCGCTCAGTGGCCACGCCCTTCATGCGCGAACTGCGTCAAGCGGTGGGACTGCGTAGCTTGGTGAAGGGGGGGGTCGACCCCTTAAACAAAGGCACAAAAGTGCCTAAGCCTCATGGTGGGAATGGGGCGGAAGGCGCGGAAGGAAGGGATGGCCCGAGTGCCAGCTCAGAGGCTGCCGTGCCGGTGTTCAAACAATACCGCGAAGCCGATGGCCAGTTTTATTTCAAGCTAAATGAGGCATCCGGCCGTTTGTTGCTGCAAAGCCACGCGTACAGCGACCCCAAGGCGGCCGGCAAAGCCATTGCTGAGCTCAAGGCCAAGCCCGATTCGGCTTGGGCCACAGTTTCTCAGCAAGCGGATTTGGCAGATGGCGTCAGCACCGAGGACGTGCTGGGGGCGCTTCGCTTGTTCAGTCTGTGAGGCCGTCTGAGCCCGGTGAGGACTCATTAGCAGTCCCGTTAGCAGTCCCATTTGCAGTCCCATTTGCAGGTACGTTGGGCGCAACCTCTGCTGAGAACAGGGCTGCCACTTTGCGTTTGGGTTTGATGTTGGCCGAAATGCTGCGAGCCCCTGACGGTGGCTTCACGGTGGCCTCCCAGGACGGCGCCGCATCGGTGTTGGGCGCTTCGTAGGGTTGGTCAAAGAAGGGGTCACGCGGCACATTGCGAACGGGGCGGCTGTAGCGCGATTCAAACACGCGTTCTGGCACATCCGAGCCGTGTGCGTGACGTTCTCGACGTTCTTGGCCTTGGCGCTCATACAAACGATGGCCTTCGTTGTGGCGAGCCCGGGGGCGTTCTTCGTCAAACGACAGGGTCTCGACTTCGATTTTTTTGTGGATCAGCTTCTCAATATCGGCCACCAACTTCGCGTCGTTGTTGCCGCCGACAAAGTTGACCGCCAAACCAGAAGCCCCGGCCCGGCCCGTTCGACCGATGCGGTGCACATAGTCTTCTGCGTTAAAGGGGATGTCCATGTTGAATACCGCCGGCACATCTTTGATGTCCAAGCCGCGCGCTGCCACGTCGGTGCAAACCAACAAGTCGACTTCGCCTTTTTTGAAGGCTTCCAAGGCTTTCAGGCGCTCATCTTGGCTCTTGTCACCGTGCAGGGCCGCGGTTCTCAAGCCATCGTGCTCCAAAGCCCGGGCCAATCGGGCGCAGCCCAATTTGCTGTTCGTGAACACAAAGGCTTGCTTGATGCCGCGCGAGCGCAAGACCTGGTGCAAGGCCTGGCGCTTTTGCTCGTCACGAACGGCGTAAAAGCGCTGCTCGACGTTGGCGGCCGTTTCATTGGAACGGGCCACTTCGATGGTGACGGGGTTTTGCAAATAGCTGCCAGCCAGTCGCTTGATTTCGGGCGAAAAAGTTGCTGAAAACAAAAGCGTGGTGCGCTGTTTGGGCAAATAGCTCAAGATGCGCTGCAAGTCGGGTAAGAAGCCGATGTCAAGCATGCGATCGGCCTCATCAAGCACCACATATTCCACTTGATTCAGCACCGCATTTTTGGCTTCAATGTGGTCGAGCAAGCGACCAGGCGTGGCCACCAGCACTTCAACGCCGCGCTTCAGTTCGGCGGTTTGGGGCTTCATGTCCATGCCGCCAAAAACCACTGCGCTGCGCAGCTGGGTGTATTTGGCGTAGAGCTTGATTTGTTCAGCCACTTGGTCGGCCAACTCGCGCGTGGGCAACAAGACCAAGGCGCGAACGGGGTGGCGCGCAGGGGAAGTGGAGCTGTTTTCGTGCTTGAGCAAGCGGTGCAACAAGGGGAGCGAAAAGGCAGCCGTTTTGCCAGTGCCCGTTTGGGCGGCGCCCATCACATCTTGGCCCGTCATCACAACTGGGATGGCCTGGGCCTGAATGGGCGTCATCGACTCGTAGCCCATTTCGGCAACGGCGCGGGCCAGAGGATCGGCGAGGGAGAGGTTTGAAAAAGAGGTGGTCATTAAGTGCTCTATTGTCGCATCAGTGCAAACCAGCGGCAAAAGGGCATCCAATGGGAAGAATTCAGGACGACAGTCGGGAGAAATTGGGCAGAGAAAGCGGCCAGAGAAAGTGTCCGGAGGAAGGGGCTAAAGGAAGTGGCTAAAGGAAGGGGTAACGAGAAACGTGTCAGTGAAAAGTGCTGCCCGAGGTTCAATGGCAAGCCGCCACCGCGCTGAGCCGCAATCTCAGCCGCTTACAAGGCAGGGCGGCTCCCCACGGCGCAAGTGACCGTGTCGGAGGCACCCGACGAGTTGACGCAAAGTTCATTTTTTACCAATGAGCCCCAGGTCGGGCCCCAAGTCGGTTGGACGCGGGCCTCTCTGACCTCGACCAAGTGCAGGAGCAGCAAAACAGCCAAAACCGATCCCGCCACGATGGCCAAAGGCCGATCAAAAAGACCGCTGAGGGTGGGCTTGGATAGAAGGGTTGTCATATGGGGTTCCTCTTTTTGACAGATGGGTAAATGTTAAAAAGAGTTAAATGGCAACGATGTAGGACAACGCCGACGCACCCTGAAGGAAACCCTACAAAGATTGGGGTTTTAGGGAGGGCCCCTCAGGCCCTCGGCAGGGTCACGCCGTGTTGGCCTTGGTATTTGCCGCCGCGGTCCTTGTAGCTGACTTCACAGACTTCGTCGCTCTCAAAGAACAAGACTTGGGCGCAGCCTTCACCCGCGTAAATTTTGGCGGGCAGGGGCGTGGTATTGGAAAACTCCAGCGTCACATAACCTTCCCATTCGGGTTCAAACGGGGTGACGTTGACAATGATGCCGCACCGCGCATAGGTGCTTTTGCCCAGACAAATGGTCAGGACGTTGCGGGGAATGCGGAAGTACTCCAGGGTACGGGCCAGGGCGAAGCTGTTCGGCGGGATGATGCACGAGTCGCCCTCGAAATCAACGAAGCTCTTTTCGTCAAAGTTTTTGGGGTCCACCACGGTGCTGTGGATGTTGGTGAAGACCTTAAATTCAGGGGCACAACGGATGTCATAACCATAGCTGCTGGTGCCGTAGCTGATGATTTTTTTGCCGTCCTGCTGGCGGATTTGACCGGGCTCGAAGGGCTCGATCATGCCGTGTTGCTTAGCCATGCGGCGAATCCATTTATCGCTTTTGATGCTCATGTTATGTCCGTGTTTCAGGGGTCAGAAATTGTAGGCTCTAAAATCTTCCCTCTTATTCCGCTAAAAGCAAAGCCATGGGACGCACCCTTTACGACAAAATTTGGGACGAGCACGTTGTCCATACTGAAGAAGACGGCACGGCCATCCTCTACATCGACCGCCACTTGGTGCACGAAGTCACCAGCCCCCAAGCCTTTGAAGGCCTGCGCGAGGCCGGTCGCAAGGTATGGCGGGTGAGTTCCATCGTCGCCACCGCCGACCACAACACCCCCACGACGGGTTGGGAGCTGGGTTACGACGGCATCACCGACCCCATCAGCAAAGAGCAAATCACCACGCTGGACAAGAACATCGCCGAATTTGGCGCGGCTGCCTTCTTCCCGTTCATGTCGAAGCGCCAAGGCATCGTTCACGTGATTGGCCCTGAAAATGGCGCTACGCTGCCAGGCATGACCGTCGTTTGCGGCGATTCCCACACCTCGACCCACGGCGCCTTTGGTGCGCTGGCGCACGGTATTGGCACCAGTGAAGTCGAGCACGTCATGGCGACGCAAACGTTGCTCGCCAAAAAAGCCAAAAACATGCAGATCAAGGTCGAAGGGGCTTTGGCCAAGGGCGTCACCGCCAAAGACGTGGTGCTGGCCATCATTGGCAAAATTGGCACGGCGGGCGGCACGGGCTACACCATCGAATTTGCGGGCTCCACCATTCGCAGCCTCTCGATGGAAGGCCGCATGACGGTCTGTAACATGGCCATCGAAGCCGGCGCCCGCGCGGGCTTGGTCGCCGTCGATGAAAAAACCTTGGAATACGTGAAGGGCCGTCCCCTCTCGCCCAAAGGCATTGAGCTGGACCATGCCATCGCTTACTGGAAAACGCTGCACTCGGATGCGGACGCGAAGTTCGACGCCGTGGTGGAGTTAGATGGCAGCCAAATCGTGCCGCAAGTGACGTGGGGCACCTCGCCTGAAATGGTGTTGGGCGTGGACGCCCGTGTGCCCGATCCCGACAAAGAAAAAGACGCCAACAAGCGCGGCGCCATGGAACGCGCGCTGACCTACATGAACCTCGAGCCTGGCAAGCCGCTCAACGATATTTTTGTCGACAAGGTGTTCATTGGTTCTTGCACCAACAGCCGCATTGAAGACATGCGCGAAGCCGCCGCGGTGGTGAAGAAGCTGGGCCAAAAAGTGGCCAAGAACATCAAGATCGCCCTGGTGGTGCCTGGCTCCGGTTTGGTGAAAGAGCAAGCAGAACGAGAAGGTTTGGATCAAATTTTCAAGGCCGCTGGTTTCGAGTGGCGCGAACCCGGATGCTCGATGTGTCTGGCCATGAATGCCGATCGCCTGGAGCCCGGCGAGCGCTGTGCCTCGACCAGCAACCGCAACTTTGAAGGCCGACAAGGCGCTGGTGGACGCACGCACTTGGTCAGCCCCGCGATGGCGGCGGCGGCGGCGGTGCACGGCCACTTTGTCGACGTCCGCCAATTCGCTTGACCAACGGGTTTGAGTCAGAAACACCATGCAAAAATTCAATGTACACAAAGGCCTCGTGGCCCCGATGGACCGTGAGAACGTCGATACCGACGCCATCATCCCCAAGCAATTTCTAAAGTCAATCCGCAAGACGGGGTTTGGCCCCAATCTGTTTGACGAATGGCGCTACTTGGACCACGGCGAGCCCGGCCAAGACCCCGCCAGCCGCCAACCCAACCCTGATTTCGTCTTGAATCAGCCCCGTTACCAAGGCGCGTCGATTTTGTTGGCCCGCAAAAACTTTGGCTGCGGCTCTTCGCGTGAACACGCGCCTTGGGCCTTGGATCAATTTGGTTTTCGAGCGATCATTGCGCCCAGTTTTGCCGACATCTTTTTCAACAACTGTTTCAAGAACGGCTTGTTGCCCATCGTTTTGCCCGAAGCCAAGGTGAGCCAACTGTTCAACGAAACCTTTGCCTTCCCAGGCTTCGAGTTGACGATTGACCTCGACCAGCAAGTCATTCGGGCGGGCAGCGGCGAGCCCATTCCTTTTGAGGTTCAAGCCTTCCGCCGCTATTGCCTCATGAACGGCTTTGACGACATTGGATTGACCTTGCGTCAAGCCGACAAGATCAAACAATTCGAAGCCCAACGCTTGGCGACCAAGCCTTGGCTGGCTCAAACCATGGTGGGTTAATCCAAATGAAAATTGCAATTCTTCCCGGTGACGGCATCGGTACTGAAATCGTCGCTGAAGCGGTCAAGGTTTTGGACGCGCTGGCCCCCTTTTATGGTTTGAAGTTTGAAACCGAAACCGCTTTGGTCGGGGGCGCTGCTTATGAGGCCCACGGCCACCCGTTGCCTGAATCCACGTTGAAGCTGGCGCAGGCCTCTGACGCCGTTTTGTTCGGTGCCGTCGGCGATTGGAAGTACGACAAACTGGATCGGCCCTTGCGCCCCGAGCAGGCCATTCTGGGTCTGCGAAAGCACCTGGGTCTGTTTGCCAATTTCCGCCCTGCCATTTGCTATGAGCAACTGGTCAACGCCTCCAGCTTGAAGCCCGAATTGGTGGCCGGCTTGGACATTTTGATCATCCGTGAACTCACGGGCGACATTTATTTTGGTCAACCCCGTGGCCGCCGCACCGCCTCTGATGGCCACTTCCCTGGCACCGAAGAAGCCTTCGACACCATGCGCTACAGCCGCCCTGAAATTGAGCGCATTGCCCATGTGGCCTTCCAAGCTGCCCGCAAACGCAAGGCCGCTGGCAGCGCCGGTAAAGTGACCAGCGTCGACAAAGCCAATGTGCTCGAAACCTTCCAACTCTGGAAAGACGTCGTGACCGAAGTCGGCTTGCAATACCCCGACATCGCGCTCGACCACATGTACATCGACAACGCCGCCATGCAATTGGTCAAAGAACCCAAAAAGTTTGACGTGGTGGTCACCGGCAACATGTTCGGCGACATCTTGTCGGATGAGGCTTCGATGTTGACTGGCTCCATCGGCATGTTGCCATCGGCCAGTTTGAACGCCAAGAACCAAGGTTTGTACGAGCCCAGCCACGGCAGTGCCCCGGATATTGCGGGCAAAGGCATCGCCAATCCATTGGCTACAATCTTGTCCGCTGCCATGATGCTCCGCTTCTCCCTCAACCAAGCTGCCGCTGCCGATCACATCGAGTCGGCTGTCAAATCGGTATTGGCTGACGGTTTCAGAACGGCGGACATTTATTCAAAAGGCACCGCCAAGACCACCCAGGTCAGCACCCGCGAGATGGGCGACGCTGTCGTGGCGGCGATTGGCAAAACAGCCACCAAGACAGCGATTAAAGGCTAACAGCAGCCCGGTTCGTCACGCCCTTCCGGCCGACGAGCCGGGATAAGAAAAATTTTTCTGAAAGGGCAATGTGATGAAAGCAGGTAGTGACGTCAAGGGCAATTTGGTGGGTCTGGTCGGCTGGCGCGGCATGGTCGGTTCGGTCCTGATCGACCGCATGACGGCCGAAGGCGATTTTGATCTGATTGAACCGGTCTTTTTCTCGACCTCGAATGCTGGCGGCCCAGCCCCCGCTCAGGCCAAGAACGAAACCACGCTGCAAGACGCCTACAACATCGACGCCCTCAAGCGTTGTGACATCATTTTGACCGCGCAAGGTGGCGACTACACCACCGAAGTGTTCCCCAAGCTGCGCGCTGCGGGCTGGAATGGCCATTGGATCGACGCCGCCTCCACCCTGCGCATGAACAGCGACGCCGTCATCGTGCTCGACCCGGTGAACTCGCCCGTCATCAAGAACGCATTGGCCCAAGGCGGCAAAAACTGGATTGGCGGCAATTGCACGGTGAGCTGCATGCTGATTGGTGTGGGTGCTTTGTACAAAGCCGGTTGGGTCGAGTGGATGAGCACCCAAACCTACCAAGCCGCATCGGGCGGCGGCGCCCAGCACATGCGCGAACTGCTGACCCAATTCGGCACCTTGAACGCCGAAGTCAAGAACCTGCTGGACGACCCCAAGAGCGCCATCCTCGAAATTGACCGGCAAATCATCGCCAAACAACGGGCTTTGAGCGCTTCTGAGACCGCCAACTTTGGCGTGCCCTTGGGCGGCTCGCTGATTCCTTGGATCGACAAAGACCTGGGCAACGGCATGAGCAAAGAAGAGTGGAAGGGCATGGCCGAGACCAACAAGATTTTGGGCATCGGTGAAGGTTTCAACAGCGCCGCCATTCCTGTGGACGGTTTCTGTGTTCGCATCGGCGCGATGCGTTGCCACAGCCAAGCCCTGACCTTCAAGCTGAAGAAAGACGTGCCCGTGGCCGACATCGAAGCCCTGATTGCGGCCGATAACCCTTGGGTGAAAGTGGTGCCCAACACCCGCGA
Organism: uncultured Curvibacter sp.; assembly: GCA_903828535.1. GTDB lineage: Bacteria > Pseudomonadota > Gammaproteobacteria > Burkholderiales > Burkholderiaceae_C > Curvibacter. The sequence goes on along the minus strand of CAIKMN010000019.1, from coordinate 40,850 downwards.
GGCCACGCTGAAAGACTTGACGCCCGTGGCCACCACTGGCACCTTGACGATTCCCGTTGGTCGTATCCGCAAATTGGCCATGGGGCCCGAGTATGTGGGCGCTTTCACAGTGGGCGACCAGTTGTTGTGGGGTGCTGCCGAACCTTTGCGCCGCATGTTGCGGATCCTCCTCGACGCTTGATTTGGGTGAACAATGGGGCGCATGATTCGTTCATTGCGCCTCATGAATCTAAACGTCAATTTAAGAGCGAGTCTAAGAGCGAGTCTCTGTGGCCTGTGCACAACGGCCCCGCTCTTGTTTTTGGGGTTGTTTTTGATTCTGAGCCGCCCAGCCGAGGCCACCTCCTTGGGCGGTATTCTGGTGTTGTCCCATCAAAACGAGCCTTTTCTCGCCGTTTTGGAAGTCAACGACGTGTCGCCTGCCGAGTTTTCAAAACTCAGTGTCGTTGCTTTGGGTTCTTCTCAAAAAGCCGCCGCCGACAGCCCCACACCGCCCAAGGTCCTGCTGCGCACCTTTTGGATGGACAGCCCCAAATCAGACGCTCTCTCACCAAAGGCAAAGGCAAATGGACCTGCTCAAGCCAGCGAACACGAGGAAGCCTTTCAGAACCCCCAAAATCCTCAAAACCGCCAGTACCTCTTGAGGATCGAGGGCCCACAAGCCCTGGTGGCAGACGTCGCGCTGTTGGACTTGCGGCTCCATTGGGGCTCTGGCGAACTCCGGCGGGACTATGTGCTCTTGCTCAATCCGCCACTCATTCCCGATTGGGTCGTTCAACCCGGACAAAGCGCCAGCGCCATTGCTTTGAAAATTCGACCGCCCCACACCAGCTTGAACCAGGTTCTGGTGGCTTTGAAAGACAAAAATGCAGACGCCTTTGTCAACGGCAATGTGAATCGCTTGCGCGCCGGCGTCAGTTTGGCAGTGCCCAATGTGGATGAGGTCAACCAAGTCGCTGCCGAGCAGGCGGCGCAGGTGATCCAGCAAGACAACCAAGCGTTTGCCGAATTTCGCGAGTCCAGCCGCAAAAACAGAGTGACTTCAAACCAACCCAGCAAAAACGCCCACTCTGACAGTTTGACCCTGAGCAGGGCTTCATCGGCGAACGCCAAATCGGATGAAGCCGCCGTCTCTCAACTCGCCAAAGCCAAGCAAGAACAGGCTCAAAAAGCGCGTTGGCTTGAATTACAAAAAACCGCCAAGGACTTGACCAGCATTCAACAAAATACCCTGCCTTAATCGATGGTTTGAAACGGGTGGCCTCCCCGATTTTCTGGCTTCTTTGCACTTGCCGAAAAACGAGGCCTCGCCGACAATCGGTGGGTTATGCGCCACTCCATTTTCAGACAGCACCTGCAGGGGGGACTGTCCGCTCTTTTTCTCACGTTGCCTCTGGCCATTTGCCCACTGAGGGCCAGTGCCTTGCAACTCGGCAAGTTGGAGGTTCTCTCCTCGCTCGGGGAGCCTTTAAGGGCCGAGGTGGCGGTCCCGGTATTGACGCCCGCTGAATCGGCCACGTTGCAACTGAGCATTTCAGAGCCCAGTCTCTTTCAAACGCCTGGCGTGGCCTACCCTTCTCTTGAACATGGCATTCAAATTGAACTGTTGCGTCGCCCAGGCGGTGAGCCTTACCTGAGCTTGAAAAGCAGCCAAGAGATCAAAGAGCCGCTGATTGGCATCGTGCTGGACCTCAAATGGCGCTCAGGTCGGCTTGTTCGCGACTATTTGATGTTGTTGCCGACATCGGATAACGCCCGCACCAGCGAGTCGGCAGAGGCCCAGGACAAGGTGAATCCCGCCAGTTCGAGTCATGCCGGCTCGGTGACCCCTCCCGTCAAACCCGTCGCCACCGAGCCTTTGGCCGATCAACGAAAAACCCTAGAAACGCAAGTCGGTGACACCGCGGGCGCTTTGGCGAAAAAAATCAAACCCACCTCGGCCAGCGTCGAACAAGCCTTGTTGGCTTTGGTGCAAGAAAACCCCGCCGCTTTTGTCGAAGGCAACCCCAACCGCATGCGCGCTGGCGTCATTTTGGACATTCCAGAGGCGTCGAAAATTTTGGCCACCTCACCAGCCGAAGCCCATCAATGGCAGGTCGAACAAAGCGAGGCTTTCGACGCTTACCGCAGTGCGTTGGCCAAGAGCGCCTTCAAGCTGCCTGCTAAAAATGGCTTACAGCTTGAGTTGCAGGCCCCAGGCCGAAGCGCTTCGGGCAGCATTCAAGCGCCGCCCCCAGAAGCCAAGTTGGCCGAGGCGCCCAACGACAAGCTGACCTTGAGTCAAGCAGAGAAGAGCGCCCAAGAAGCCTTGCTGGCGCAAGCCAAACAAGCCAAGGCCCAAGCCGAGCGATTGGCTGAGTTGAAGAAAACCTTGGGCGAGTTGAATGAACTCCAAGCTTCCAAACAGGCGCCGGCAGTTTCAAACGCCAAAGAACCCGCTTCCGAACCGGTGCTGTCGATCGATGCGCCTGGCGTTAAACCCACAGAATCTGAGTCACGTCCTTGGCTGAAGGCGGCTGGCGCTGCTTTAATGGTCCCTTTGAGCGCTTTTTTGTTGGCTCTTTTATTGGGTTACGCAGGCTGGTGGGCCTATCGACGTCGTCATGCAAGACAAGAGTGGGGTGATGAGCCCAATGCCGATGAAGGGCGTGCTCAAAAAGAAGGGGCACCTTTACCGCTTCATGACATGGATTGGGACGCCGACAAGCCGCTCCAAATGGCCCAGCAATGGATCGACGCGGGCCAACTCGACCAGGCCGAAGCTTTCTTGAAAACGACGCTGCGCAACAACCCCACCTTGTTGACAGCCCAAGCCAAGTTGCTTGAAATTTATGCACTTCGAACCCACGGCAGTGGGCTGCAGGGTTTGAGTGGGTGGGGGGGCGATGCAGACGTCAACGTCGAAAAAGTCGAAAGCGATGGGGATTTTGATTTCAGCGACGACGATTTTGAATTGGACACCGGCCTTCACGCCAGCGCGCCTTCCGGTCCGCACGAGGGCTTGGCGCTGCCCCTTCAGAAAATGCCCGACATCTCCTTGGACCTGAAGGATTGACCGGCATGACTGGGCTGAATCATGTCTGATTTGCCGAACGAGCGCCCGCCGATTCGAATCGCCCTGGGCTTGAGTTTCAAGGGCACTCACTACGCCGGCTGGCAGAGCCAACGCGATCAACCCACCTTGCAAGATGCTCTTGAGAGGGCCTTGGCGCAGTTCGTCAACGCCAAAGTCACCACCCTTTGTGCGGGCCGAACCGACTCTGGTGTCCACGGCCTCATGCAAGTGGTTCACTTCGACACCCATGTCGACCGCCCCGAGACTTCTTGGGTCCGGGGCCTGAACGCTTTATTGCCCAAGGACATTTCGGTCGCTTGGGCGCGGCGGGTGCCACAGACCTTTCATGCCCGTGGCTCTGCAGTGGGCCGGCATTATGTTTACTCGCTGTTGTGCTCCCCGGTGCGCCCCAGTTTGGAGTGGGGCCATGTCGGCTGGGTGTTCAGGCCCTTGAACCCAGACGCCATGCAGAGCGCCAAAGCACACTGGCTGGGCACGCATGATTTTTCGTCATTCAGGGCCTCGGAATGCCAAGCCTTGTCGCCCATCAAAACCCTGAAGCGCCTAGACATCAGCTGGCGAGGGGCTTATTGGCGTTTTGAATTTGAAGCCGATGCCTTTTTGCACCACATGATCCGCAACCTCATGGGCACCTTGCTGGCCATTGGCCAAGAAGCTCAGCCCCCCGAATGGGCCAAAAACGTGTTGGAGGCGCGCAGCCGAAAAGTGGCTGCCCCGACCTTTTCTCCCGATGGTTTGTACTTTGCTGGCCCAATTTATGGCCCAGAATGGGCCCATCTGGACTTGCCCACCCGAACGCCTGCTTATGATTGGCTGCCATGAGCCCCGCTGACCTCACCGTGAACACCCCCGTCCGCACCCGCGTCAAAATTTGCGGCCTGACCCGAGAGCAAGACGTGGATGCCGCTGTGAATGCGGGCGCGGATGCCCTTGGCTTTGTCTTTTACCCCCAAAGTCCCCGCTACGTCCCGCCTGAACGTGCCGCCGCTTTGGCGCGTCGCTTGCCGGCCTTTGTGACACCGGTGCTGCTTTTTGTGAATCCAGAGCCCGCCGAGGTGCAGGCCATAGCGGCACAAATTTCGGGGGCCCTGCTGCAGTTCCATGGGGATGAAAGTGAAAGTTTGTGTTGGGCGGCCAGCGCCGGGCGTCCCTACCTCAAGGCGGCCCGCATTCCCCGCGAGAACGCCGGGTCTTTTGACCTAGTAAAATTTGTGGCCAGTTATCCCCGTGCCTGCGGCATCTTGCTCGACGCTTTGGTGGACGGTTTTGGGGGCGCTGGCCATGCATTTGATTGGTCTGCTTTGCCCGCGAAAGTGCCCGCTCACCTGATTTTGTCGGGTGGGCTCCACCCCAGCAATGTGGGCGATGGCATCCGAGCCTTGAAAGGCCGAGGCCAATCGCTGGCTGTTGATGTGAGCTCTGGCGTTGAGGTCAGCAAAGGCATCAAGTCGGCGGAGAAGATTTTTGAATTCATGGCGGCCGTTCGGGCCGCCGACCTGCATCCTGAAGGCGCCTATGTTTGAATACCACCAACCCGACCTCAGCGGTCACTTTGGCATTTATGGCGGTAGCTTCGCCAGCGAAACCCTGACGCACGCGCTGGAAGAGCTCAAAGCGGCTTACGCCAAGTACCAGCACGACCCCGAATTCCAGCGCGAATTCCGTTATGAGTTGGCCCACTTTGTGGGCCGCCCCTCGCCGGTTTATCACGCGGCCCGCATGAGCCGTGAAATGGGGGGCGCACAAATCTTTTTAAAGCGCGAAGACTTGAACCACACCGGCGCGCACAAGGTCAACAACACCATCGGCCAAGCCATGCTCGCCAAGCGCATGGGCAAGCCGCGCATCATTGCCGAAACGGGCGCGGGCCAACACGGCGTCGCCACCGCCACCATTTGCGCGCGCTATGGCTTGGAATGCGTGGTCTACATGGGCAGCGAAGACGTCAAGCGTCAAAGCCCCAACGTTTACCGCATGCACTTGTTGGGCGCCAAAGTGGTGCCGGTGGATTCAGGCAGTAAAACCCTGAAAGACGCGCTGAACGAAGCCATGCGCGACTGGGTCACCCATGTCGAAAACACCTTCTACATCATTGGCACCGTGGCGGGCCCCCACCCTTACCCGATGATGGTGCGCGACTTCCAAAGCGTGATTGGCGAAGAGTGCCTGATGCAAATGCCCTTGATTCAAGAAGAAATTGGCATGGCCCCCAAACAGCCCGATGCGGTGCTGGCCTGCGTCGGTGGCGGCTCGAATGCCATGGGCATTTTTTACCCCTACATTCCCTACGAAAACACCCGACTGATTGGCGTCGAAGCCACCGGCGAAGGGTTGGACAGCGGCAAGCACTCGGCGTCGCTGCAACGCGGCAGCCCCGGCGTTTTGCACGGCAACCGCACCTACATCTTGCAAGACGACAACGGTCAAATCACTGAAACGCACAGCATCAGCGCGGGCTTGGATTACCCTGGCGTCGGCCCCGAGCATGCTTTCTTGAAGGACATCGGCCGCGCGGAATACGTCGGCTGCACCGACAAAGAAGCCTTGGAAGCCTTTCACTATTTGTGCCGCACCGAAGGCATCATCCCCGCGCTTGAATCGAGCCACGCCGTGGCCTACGCCATGAAGCTGGCCAAAACCATGCGCCCCGATCAATCGATCTTGGTCAACCTGTCTGGACGGGGTGACAAAGACATTGGCACCGTGGCCGACTTGTCGAATGCCGAATTTTTCTGCCGCCCCAGCTGCCGCGGCCAAAGCGTGAAGGGGCGCCTATGAGCCGGATTCAAGCCAAGATGGCCGAACTGAAAAGCCAAGGCCGCAAAGCCCTGATTCCTTATGTCACCGCTGGTTTTCCGCAGGCCGACATCACGCCGGATTTGATGCACGCCATGGTGCAGGCCGGCGCCGACATCATCGAGCTGGGGGTGCCTTTTTCTGACCCCATGGCCGACGGCCCCGTGATTCAACGCGCCGGCGAAAAGGCCTTGTCTTTCGGTATTGGCCTGTTTGAGGTGCTGGAGATGGTGAAGGCCTTTCGCAGTCAAGATTCGGTGACGCCGATTGTCTTGATGGGCTACGCCAATCCGGTGGAGCGCTATGACCAAAAACACGGCGACCTTGCTGGCAAAGGCTTTGTGTCCGACGCGGCTGCTGCTGGCATCGACGGCGTTTTGATTGTCGATTACCCGCCGGAAGAATGCGCTGAATTCGCCGCCAAGCTCAAGGCCGTCAACCTGGATTTGATTTTCTTGTTGGCCCCCACCAGCACCGAGGAGCGCATGCAGCAAGTGGCCGCTGTGGCCTCGGGCTATGTGTATTACGTTTCGCTCAAAGGCGTGACGGGCGCGGGCCATTTGGACACCGACGCCGTCGAAGCCGCCTTGCCCAAAATTCGCCAACACGTGCACATTCCAGTGGGCGTGGGCTTTGGTATTCGCGATGCGCAAACGGCCGTGGCGGTCTCTCGCGTCGCCGATGCGGTGGTCATTGGCAGCAAAATTATCCAATTGATCGACGAGTTACCCCGCGCCCAAGCCATCGCCGAGTGCCAGGCCTTTTTGAGCGGCATCCGCAGTGCGCTGGATGAAGCCCGTTAATTTTTGAAGGAGACGAACATGAGTTGGCTCGAAAAACTACTCCCCGCCAGAATCCAGCACACCGACCCGGCCGACCGCCGCAGCGTGCCCGAAGGCCTTTGGATCAAATGCCCCAGTTGCGAGAGTGTTTTGTACAACGCCGACCTGGAACAAAATCAAAACGTCTGCCCCAACTGCTCGCACCACCACCGCATCGGTGCGCGGGCCCGTCTAAACGCGTTCCTGGACGCGGAAGGCCGCTATGAAATCGGCCAAGAAGTGATTCCGGTTGATGCCCTCAAGTTCAAGGACAGCCGCAAATACCCCGAACGCTTGAAAGAGGCCCTGGAAAACACCGGTGAAACCGATGCCTTGGTCGTCATGGGGGGCTCGGTCCACAGCATCAATGTGGTGGCAGCTTGCTTTGAATTTGACTTCATGGGCGGCAGCATGGGCTCGGTGGTTGGCGAGCGTTTTGTGCGCGGTGTCGAAAACGCCATCGAACAAAAAGTGCCCTTTGTTTGCTTCACGGCCACCGGCGGTGCGCGCATGCAAGAAGGCCTGTTGTCGTTGATGCAGATGGCGAAAACCAATGCCGCCTTGACCCGCTTGGCGAAAAAAGGCTTGCCCTACATCAGCGTGCTGACCGATCCCACGATGGGCGGAGTGAGCGCTGGTTTTGCCTTTTTGGGCGATATCGTGGTGGCCGAACCCAAGGCCTTGATTGGCTTCGCCGGCCCCCGTGTGATTGAATCCACTGTGCGCGTGACCTTGCCTGAAGGTTTCCAACGTGCCGAGTTCTTGCAGACCAAGGGTGCGGTTGATTTCATTGCCGACCGCCGTGAACTGCGCAAAACCATCGCCAGCGCGTTGGCCATGTTGCAACGACAACCCGCCGACGCGGTTCAATAAAGCTTTAGTAAAGGCTCAGTAAAGGCTCATTAAAGGCTCATTAAAGGCTCAGCGCCTGCACCACGGCGTTTTGCAGGCCTGCCCAGACCATCGAGGCGATGTTCAGCAGCACGAACACCACGAAGGGCGACAAGTCGACTTGACCGAACAGGGGAACGACCCGACGAACGGGTTCGAGCAACGGCTCGACCAAGCGTGACAACAAGCCGAAAGCCTGGCTGGCCGGGTTGAGCCAAGACAAGATGACGTAAAACATCACCAAGCCCGTCAAGCCAGACAAGGCCAAACGGCCCAAGGCAAACAGCGCAAAAACCGGCACATCCCCCAGCGGGGCCAGTTGGTGATTCGCGCCAGCCAATACCCACAGCAAGACAGCGTGGGCCAGTTCAATCAAATAAGCGGCGACGACACTGGGCCAATCCAAGCTGCCTGATCCTTTCCCTGGTCCTTTGATTTGCCCCATCGTTTTTCGCAGAGGAAGCACCAACCAATTACTCAGTGCGAAGACCATTTCACCGATTGGGTTGCTGAAGGGCGCTCGGCAATATTGCATGAAGGCGCGCAACAAACAGGCGCCCGCCACGACGGCAGTGACAGTTTCAAGAACATAAGAGATGATTTGATAAAGCATGGTGAATTATCGAACAGCTTAAAAGCGCCAGAAGCAAGCCTCACAACATCGAAAAGAGCGTCACCAAAACCAAGCCCGCCAACAACCAGGCCACTTGGATCAGCGTCTCTTTGGCCGACAAAGGTTTTTGTAATTGGGGCACCAAATCCGCCAAAGCCACATACACGAAACTGCTGGCAGCGAGGGTTAAAAAGTAAGGCAAAGCGCCTTCAAAAGAGCCCACTAAAAAATACCCCAGGCAGCCACCCAAGACGGTCACTGCCCCCGCCAAGGACACTTTGATGAGCGCCCATTGGCGCGAGTCACTGGACTGGCGCAAGACCACCAAATCGCCCATGTGGTGCGGCACTTCGTGCGCCAAAACGGCCAAGGCGGCGAGCCACCCCAATCGGCCATTGGCCAAAAAAGCCGAGGCAATCAAGACGCCGTCGCCAAAACTGTGCAGGCTGTCGCCGGTCAACACCGCCCAGCCACCCGCGATCTGGGGCGGGGTGGCGTGGTCATGGGAATGCGCAAGTTCATGCTCATGCCCGTGGTGCCACAACTCGGCTTTTTCGAGCAAAAAGAAAAACAGCAACCCCCCCAGCAAACACGCAAACAAAACGCTCGGGGAGGGGCCCGCTTCAAAGGCTTCGGGCAGCAGGTGCATGAAGGCCGTGGCCAACAAGGCACCGGCCGACAAGCTCAGCAGACTTTGGCTTCTGGCGTCACGCTGATCGGTGGCTTGCTCGGTCCAACGCATCAAGACCGCGGCCAACCATACGCTGCCCACCCCAGCGGCCAAAGTGGCCAAGGCAATTTCTAAAAGGGTCCAAAGCGCCATGCTCAATGGGGTCATGCTCAATGCGCCTGTTCCCAGTTGGGGCCAACGCCCATTTCGGCCAGCAGCGGCACTTTCAAGTCGGCCACGCCAGCCATCAAGGTGGGCACGGTGGTTTTGAGCCAATCCACTTGATCGGCAGGCACTTCAAAGACCAATTCATCGTGCACCTGCATGATCATCTTGACGGCGCTTGGGCCTTGGTTTCTTCCCAAGGCCTTGTTGTGCTCGTCCAAGGCGCGCTGCACCGCCACCATGCTCAGCTTGATGAGGTCGGCCGCTGTGCCTTGCATGGGCGCGTTGATGGCGGCACGCTCGGCGCCAGAGCGGCGGGGGCCGTTGGGTGAATTGATTTCTGGCAGGTAAAGCCGACGCCCCATCACGGTTTCAACGTAGCCTTTGGCCTTGGCGCTGGCACGGGTTTGGTCCATGTAGTGGCGCACCCCGGGGTAGCGCTGGAAATAGCGGTCAATGTAGGTCGCCGCCGCCTTGGTGTCGATGCCCAAACTCTTGGCCAAGCCAAAGGCGCTCATGCCGTAAATCAAACCGAAGTTAATGGTCTTGGCGTAGCGACGTTGCTCGCTGCTGACTTGGTCCAAAGGCACGCCAAAGACCTCGGCCGCGGTGGCCCGGTGCACGTCCAAACCTTCATGGAAGGCGCGCAACAAAGCGGGGTCATCGCTCAAGTGGGCCATGATGCGCAACTCGATTTGCGAGTAGTCGGCGCTGGCAATCAGGTTGCCGGGGCCAGCCACAAAGGCTTCTCGCACGCGGCGGCCTTCGACCGTGCGGATGGGGATGTTTTGCAAGTTGGGGTCGTTGCTCGACAAGCGGCCCGTCACTGCGACCGCTTGCGCGTAATGCGTGTGGACCCGGCCATCGCCGGGGTAGGCCATTTGCGCCAATTTGTCGGTGTAGGTGCCCTTCAGTTTGGCGAGGCCGCGGTAGGCCAAAATCTTCGCGGGCAGCGGATAGTCTTCGGCCAGTTTTTCGAGCACTTCTTCGTCGGTGCTGCGCGCGCCGGTGGCGGTTTTTTTGATGACGGGCAAGCCGAGCTTGTCAAAAAAGATTTCACCCAATTGTTTGGGGCTGGCCAAGTTGAAGGGCTGGCCGGCGATCTCATAGGCGTCGGTTTCAAGTTGCAGCAGGCGTTGGCCCAACTCGTGGCTTTGCTGTTGCAAGGTCGGCGCGTCGATCAACACGCCGTTGCGCTCAATGCGGAAAAGTGCCTCGCTGCTCTCAATTTCCAAGTCATACACGTGCCTCAACGAAGGAATGGCTTGGATCTTGGGCCACAACACCTTGTGGACATGCAGCGTCATGTCGGCGTCTTCACAGGCATACACGGCCGCTTTGTCGATGGGCACTTGACTGATCGAAATTTGGTGCACCCCTTTGCCGCACAAATCTTCATAGCTCAGGCCCTTGCGGCCCAAATGGCGCTCGGCCAAGCTGGCCAAATTATGGGGCTTGTGCACCTCTAAAACGTAGCTCTCTAGCAGGGTGTCGTGCGTGTAGCCTTGAACCTCGATGCCGTGATTGGCGAAAACATGGCGGTCGTATTTGATGTGTTGGCCGAGTTTTTTGGCGGCGGGGTTTTCCAGCCAAGGTGTGAGTTTTGCCAGCACGTCTTGAAGGGGCAATTGGGCGGGGCCATCGACTGAGACGTGTGCCAATGGGATGTAGGCCGATTCGCCCACCACCACACTCAAGCTGATGCCGACGATGCGCGCCTGCATGGGGTCTAAGGACGTGGTTTCGGTGTCGATGGCGGTCAACTCGGCGGCTTCGATTTTGGCCAACCAACGGTTCAGGCTGGGCCAGTCGGTCAGCGTTTCGTAGTTCAAATGGGCGGGGGCGGCGACCTTCGGGGCGTCGTCTTCGGCGTCCGAGGGGTCGCTAAACAAGTCGCCAGTGACAGGGCCAGTCCAGTCAACTTTCACGGGTTTGCCAGGGGCAACCCCCAGACCCGAACCGCCCAGCGCTTTGGCCAGGGTCTTGAAGCCCATTTTTTCGTAAAAATCACGCAAGGCCTCGTTCTTGGGCTCTGAGAAGGCCAACTCCAAAAAAGGCTGCATGGCCGCTGGCTCGGGGCTGCCCCAGCCTGGCACCCAGGCGGACAAATCGCAATCGGTCTTGATGGTCACCAGGCTGCGGCCCACGGGCAGCCAATCGCGCGCGGCACGCAGGTTCTCGCCCGCGACGCCTTTGATCTCATTGGCACGGGCCATCAGCGCCGCCAAGCTGCCGTATTCCATCAACCATTTGGCCGCAGTTTTGGGTCCCACTTTGGTGACGCCTGGCACGTTGTCGACCGGGTCGCCCACCAAGGTTTGGTAATCGATCATCAAGTCGGGCGGCACGCCGAATTCAGTGGTCACGCCCGCCACATCGCGTTTTTTGCCATTCATGGTGTCGATGATGGTGATGTTCGGCGTGACGAGTTGAGACAAATCTTTGTCTCCGCTGGAGACGATGACCTTCAAGCCGGCCTGTTCGCCGCGCTTGGCCAAGGTGCCAATCACATCGTCGGCTTCGACGCCTGGGACATCCAACACCGTCCAGCCCAGGAGCCGGACCACCTCATGGATGGGCTCAATTTGAGCGCGCAGATCGTCGGGCATGGGCGAGCGATGGGCTTTGTATTCGGGGTAAATGTCGTCGCGGAAGGTCGGGCCCTTGGCGTCGAACACGCAAACGGCATAAGAAGCAGGCACTTCTTTTTTGAGGCTTTGCAGCATGTTGATCATGCCGCGAATGGCGCCTGTGGCTTGGCTGCTGGGGTCGCCTCGAACGACCCGCAAGTCGGGCATGGCGTGATAAGCACGGTAGAGGTAACTAGAACCGTCTACGAGTAAAAAGGTAGTCTCAGACATACCAACATTGTGCATTGCCTACAATGCTTTTATGAACTGGTTGTTTCGCCTGCATTTTGCCCCCTTTTCAGCTTGGCTGTTGGGGGTTGTCTTGGCTTTCTTGGCGCCCTTGACAGGCGCCCTTTGGGCGGCCGAAACCGCAGAAAAACCCCTCGGCACTGTTAATTCAGAAGTGCGCACCCCAGCGGTGTTGCCCGGAGACCAAACCCTGTTGCTGATCACCTTGGAGGGGGACGGCAGCCGCATCGAAGAGGTGCGTTACGGCGGCGTCACCCAATCGATCAACGTCAGCCCCAAAGGGGGGCTGCCTCCCTACGAAGTGCAAACCACCGACGGCGCTCACAGCCACCCGGTAGAGCGCAGCATGAATTCAGCCCCCTTGGGCGCGAGACGCTGGAATTTATTTGATTTTTGAACATGGCCGTTTTTACCGAAGTCACCCCCGAACAAGCTCAACAAATTGCCAACACGCTGGGGTTGGGCACGGTGACGCAACTGCGGGGCATTGAGGGCGGCATTGAAAACACCAATTACTTCCTGACCACGCAACCCAACCCATTGGACGCCTCGGAAATTCAGGAAATCCCTGAAGCCCCTGAAGCCCCTGAAGCCCACTACGTCTTGACCTTGTTCGAGCGCCTTGAGGCCGAACAACTGCCTTTTTACTTGTTTCTGATGAAGCATTTGGCGCAAGCGGGCATTCCGGTGCCCGACCCGCAACCCAATGCCTATGGGGATGTATTGCTCCACATCAACGGCAAACCTGCGACGGTGGTCAACAAATTGGTCGGCAAAAGCCAGCTGCAACCGGGGCCGGTTCACTGCGCTGCCGTGGGTGACATGCTGGCCCGCATGCACTTGGCAGGCCAAGACTATGGCCGTGAACAACCGAACTTTCGGGGTCTGGCCTGGTGGAACGACACCACCCCTTCAGTGCTCCCTTTTTTAGACGCCGCTCAAACCACTTTGCTGCAAACCGAGCTGGCTTGGCAAAACCACTTGGCTGCATCGCCCGAATACCAAGCCCTGCCCAAGGGGCCCGTTCATGCGGATTTGTTCCGAGATAACGTGATGTTTGAGGGCGAACAGCTCACCGGGTTTTTCGATTTTTACTTTGCCGGTTGCGACACCTGGCTTTTTGACGTGGCGGTGTGCCTGAACGATTGGTGCATTGATTTGAGCTCTGGTCGGCTCGATGAAGCCCGCGTCAACGCCCTCACAAGCGCCTACCAAGCGGTGCGGCCCTTCACCGCCGCTGAACACGCTTTGTTTCCCTCCTTGTTGCGGGCCGCAGCCCTGCGGTTTTGGATTTCACGTTTGTGGGACTTTTACCTGCCGCGCGAAGCGAGCCTGCTTAAACCACACGATCCCACGCATTTTGAGCGGGTCTTAAAAGAACGCGTACAACGCCCCTGGCGGCCTGCATGAAGCTTAATTTAGTCCCCCCTCGAGACGGCATGCAATGGGTGCGTGAAGGCATTCGCACTTTTTTTAAACAACCGCTGGCGTTGACGGGCTTGTTCTTCCTGTTCATGTCCCTCGTTTCGCTGCTGTCACTGGTGCCTTATGTGGGCGGGCTGCTGTCGCTGGTGTTGATACCGGGTGCCTCATTGGGCATGATGGCCGCCAGCCACGAAGCCGCCCAAGGCCGTTTTCCCATGCCCACGGTGCTCTTGACCGCCTGGCGCGTGGGGCAGCAACGAAAACGCGACATGCTGACCTTGGGTTTGCTCTACGCCGCCGGTTTTTTTTGCTTGTTGGCCTTGACTGTTTTGATCGACGGCGGGGCCTTCGCAAAGCTGTATTTGGTGGGCAGCGACACAAGCACGCCCGCCTTGCAAAACGCCCCGCTGCTGGCCCCCATGGCGCTTTTTACGGCGGGTTCTTTTTTACTGCAGCTCTTGTTTTGGCACGCACCGGCCTTGGTGCACTGGGGCCATGTGCCGCCGGTCAAAAGTCTGTTTTTCAGTTGGATGGCCTGCTGGCGGAACAAGGGGGCGTTCGCCGTTTTTGGTGTCCTGTGGACCGCGCTCATGAGCAGCTGTTTGCTCATGGCGAGTTTGCTGGCTGATGCGTTGGAATCCAATCTCGGGACCGGCTTGGTGATGGGTCTGGCCTTGATCGCGCTGGCCATGTTCACCACTTCCCTGGTGTTCACTTTCCGCGCTTGCTTTGGCGGTAGCTTGGTGGATGTGACGGTCGATACGCTCGGTTCTGACGAGCAGAGCTGAAATGGCCCCTTCAAATTGGCTTTAAATCGGGGTTAGCTTGGCCACACTCAGGGCCAGCCACTTTACGCCGTGGCGGGTAAAACTGACCTGGGCCCGCGCATCGGTGCCGCGGCCTTCTACAGTCACCACCACGCCCTCTCCAAACTTGTTGTGAAACACCTTCATCTTGGCACGAATGGGTTGGGCGGCGCTGGCCTTTTCGAGCAAAGGTTCTTGGAACTTTTCGCTGGGCTTGCTGAAAATGTCGTTAAAGCTCGACGGCGACCACTCGTGCGTTTTGGGCAGGCCGCCGTGTTTGGGTGTCAGCCACTTCAAGGCGCTTTCGGGCAACTCTTCTAAGAATCGACTGCGGATGTTGTAGCGGGTTTGGCCATGCAACATGCGGGTTTGGGAAAAGCTCAAATAGAGGCGTTTGCGGGCGCGGGTAATGGCCACGTACATCAAGCGGCGTTCTTCTTCGAGGCCGTCGTGGTCGCTCATGGCATTCTCGTGTGGGAACAACCCTTCTTCTAGTCCGGTGATGAACACGGCGTCAAATTCCAGCCCCTTGGCCGCATGGACGGTCATCAGTTGCACCGCGTCTTGGCCGGCTTGGGCTTGGTTGTCGCCCGCTTCTAGCGACGCGTGGGACAAAAACTCAGCCAAAGGCGAGAGGGTTTCGCCCGTCTCGAATTCGACGTCCACTTCAGCCGCTTGCTCACGGGCCAATTCACGGTTCGCGGTGTGATCAACCTCTCGACCAAAGCTTTCCAGACTCACGAAGCTTTGTGCCGCGTTGACCAATTCTTCCAAATTTTCCAGGCGATCTGCGCCCTCGCGGTCGGCTCGGTAATGCTCGATCAAGCCGCTGTGGTCGAGCACGAGCTCGACAATTTCGCGCAGCGTCAAGGTCGCCGCTTGCTCGCGCAGCACATCGATTTTGGCGACAAAACTGCCAATGTTGGTACCGGCCTTGCCGCTCAGGGCGCTGACCGCATCGTGCAAGGCGCAACCGGATTCACGCGCCAAGTCTTGTAGCTGTTCCAAACTTCGGGCCCCAATGCCACGGGGAGGAAAGTTCACGACGCGCAAAAAACTGGTGTCGTCGCGCGGGTTTTCGATCAGGCGCAAATAGGCGAGTGCATGCTTGATTTCAGCGCGTTCAAAAAAGCGCAAGCCGCCGTACACGCGGTAAGGAATGCCCGCATTGAACAAGGCCGTTTCGACCACCCGGCTTTGGGCATTGGAGCGGTAGAGCACGGCAATTTCTTGGCGTTTGTAACCGGGCTCGGTGCCTTGATCGCGCAACAAGTGCTTGATCTCGTCGATCAGCCAGTTGGCCTCGGAAAAGTCGCTGGGTGATTCAGACACGCGCACAGGCTCGCCAGCACCTTGATCGGTGCGCAGGTTTTTGCCCAAGCGCTTTTGGTTGTGGCTGATCAGTTCATTCGCTGAGTCAAGGATGTTGCTGTAAGAGCGGTAGTTTTGCTCCATCTTGATTTGATGCTGCACCCCGAATTCGCGAACAAAGTCGGCCATGTTGCCAACCCGCGCGCCGCGGAAGGCGTAAATGCTTTGGTCGTCGTCGCCCACAGCCAGCACGGCGCTAACGCCTTCCAAGTCCAAGTGATCAACACCCCGTCCACTGAGCAGCTTGATCCAAGCGTATTGCAGCTTGTTCGTGTCCTGAAACTCGTCGATCAGGATGTGGCGAAAGCGGCGTTGGTAATGCGCACGCACCGGGGCGTTGTCGCGCAGCAGTTCATAACTTCTCAGCATCAACTCACCAAAATCGACCACGCCCTCGCGCAAGCATTGTTCTTCGTAGAGCTGGTAAATTTCGACTTTTTTGCGGGTTTCCGCGTCGCGCACTTCGACGTCACCGGGCCGCTGTGCGTCTTCCTTGCAACCCGCAATGAACCACTGCAGTTGCTTGGCCGGAAAACGCTCGTCGTCGATATTGAACTGCTTCATCAAACGCTTGATGGCCGAGAGTTGGTCTTGGGTGTCCAAAATTTGAAAACCTTGGGGCAGGTTCGCCAGCTTCCAATGCGCCCGCAAGAAGCGGTTGCAAAGCCCGTGGAAGGTGCCAATCCACATCCCGCGCACGTTGACTGGCAGCATGGCGCTCAAGTGCGTCATCATCTCTTTGGCGGCCTTGTTGGTGAAGGTGACCGCCAACACGCCGCCGGGCGAAATTTGACCGGTTTGCAGCAGCCACGCAATGCGTGTGGTCAAAACCCGTGTTTTCCCAGAACCTGCTCCGGCCAGAATCAAGGCCGACTCAGAAGGCAAGGTCACCGCCAAACGCTGTTCGTCGTTCAGACCGTTGAGCAAGGGCGAATCTGACAAGCGAGAAGGGCCACCCGAGGGCGTTTGAAAGGGGTCTGGGTCGCTGAAGAAATCGGGGGGCGTGCTGTGCATAAGGCATTATTCCCCAACTCAAAAATGAAAAACCCCCACCGTTGCCGATGGGGGTGACTCAGAAATGGGGAGGGCCGGCTTAACGCTGGACCGTGGCCAAGAATTGAATGACGTTTTTAATTTCGTCGTCCGGAATGACGCCACCCCAAGTCGGCATCCCCAATTCTGGGCGGCCTTTGGTGATGGTGGTGTAGGCAACTTCTTGCCATTGGTCTTTGTAGCGCGATTTCAATTTGCGCAGGTCGCGCTCTGAAATGGGGCTGGCACCATTGGCGCCGTGGCAATGCGAGCAGGTGTTGTTGAAGCGCGATTTGGCGGCTTGCAAGGACTCGTCCGAAATCTTGGCCGGCATGTCAGCCACTTGGCGCATGAACTTGCTGGTGTTGTTCGCAGCGGTCACCACGTGGTCTGCAGCGCCGTTTTTGCCGCTCTCAGAGGCGCGGTTGGCTGAGGACAGGTTCACGGGCAATTGGCTTGGAAAGCCATATTTTTTTGCCAAAGCGGCAATTTCGGGTTGCAAATCTTTCAGCGCCTGATCGATTTTTTCTTTCAACTCAGGTTGGTCTTTTTGCACAGCGACGGCCACTTGTCCGCCCATGCCTTCGCCGGTGATCGGCGTGACTTGCCACTGGTTGTTGAATTGTTTGACGTTGTCGTACCCCGCACTCGGACCCCACAACAGGGCCACATCGATTTCATGCTTGTTCAGGGCCTCAAACGCTTGTTCATGGGTGCGGAAGGTTTGCGCATTGAAACCTTCATTCACCGCCAACAAAATTTGGGGAGGGGAGCCAAACAAAACGCCCACGCGTTTGTTTTTGAGGTCGGTCAAAGTGTGGATGCTTTGACCGGGTGCGCCCACCGCTGCATAACTCACATTCAGGAAAGAGCTGGTTTTCAGCAAACCCCTGACTTTGTAATCCGCGTCTGCAGGCAGCGCGAAGTAAGCATCGCAGCCGGCCATGCTGTTGCGCATGGCGCGGCGTTGATTGAAGGTCAACCACCAAACGTAGTCGACCGGCATGCCCAATCGTTGTCCGACCTTTTCGGCCAAATCAATGTACAAGCCTTTGTCAGGCCCTTCCGACTTGCTGAATGGCAAGTTGTCGGGATCCGAGCAGACTCGAAGATGAGTCGGCGACGCGGCTTGTGCTTGAGCGTGCAAGGGCAGGGCAGCAGCAGTGAGCAACAGAGCGCCCACCAAACCACTGATCGAACCCAACGCACCCTGGCGATTTGACCGGAATAAGTCGTTCAACGACTTGGACATACATTTCTCCTAACTAACCAAAATAACGAAAAGTGCTTTCAGATCTGAATCTGTTTGGAAACAGATCAGTTCAAAGCAAACACAAACATCGTGCCGCCTTCAGGGCTGGCAGACACCACCTTGTCACCGATGGAACCCAAGAAAGCAGGGATCGATTGGGTACGGCCAGTGACCACAGCGACGTATTGCTTGCCGTCGATGGTGTAAGTCACAGGGGCAGCAGAGATGCCAGAACCCGCATTGAACTGCCACAGCACCTTACCCGTCTTGGCGTCCATTGCGCGGAACTTGCCGGTCACGTCGCCACCGAAGACCAAGCCAGTGGCTGTCGTCGAGGTGCCGCCGGTGTAGGGCAGAGGATCTTTGTTAAACCAAACTTCTTTTTGCTTGACAGGATCCCATGCCTTCACGCCACCCAAGTGGCCGCCAGCACCGGCTTTGCCCAAGTCAAAGTTCACGCCCAAGTAGAACTGGCCGCGTTTGTACTCTTCTTGAACGCCTTCCATGTCCATGCACAGGTTCAGCGTAGGAATGAACACCAAGTTTTCCTTGGGGTTGTAAGACATGGGCATCCAGTTTTTGCCGCCCAACAAGTTGGGGCAAACGTCTTTGGCCATGCGCTTCAAACCAGGGCGCTTGACGTCGCCTGCGGTTTCAACGGGCGCGCCGGTCTTCAGGTCAATGCTGGTGGCCCAGTTCACGCCGTCCACGAATTGCTTGGCCGACAACAGTTTGCCGTTGGCGCGGTCAATCACGTAGAAGAAGCCATTGCGGTTGGCTTGCATGATGGTGGGAACCGTCTTGCCGCCGAAAGGCAGATCGGCAAACACCAATTCGTTCACGCCGTCATAGTCCCAAGCGTCGTGGGGGGTGAATTGATAGTGCCAAACGATGTTGCCGGTTTCTGGGTTCAAAGCGATCACAGAAGCGGTGTACAGGTTGGTGAACTTGCCGACGTTGGAGGAGTCGTTGCCGCGAACAGCAGCGGTCCAAGGGCTGGGGTTTGAAGTGCCGTAGTAAACCAGGTTCAACTTGGGATCGTAAGAGCCCACGTTCCAGGCCACGCCGCCACCGTTCTTGCCGGAGTCACCCTTCCAGGTGTCGGCATTCTTTTCGTTGCCGGTGGGCACGGTGTAGGTGCGCCAAACTTCTTTACCGGTGTTTTGGTCATAAGCCACCAGAGCGCCGCGAACGCCGTATTCACCACCGCCGAACCCGGTGATGATCAGGTTCTTGACGGCTGTGGGGGGCGAAGTGATGACGGAACCTGCGGTGTAGTCAACCACGGTGGAGGTCCACAGTTCTTTGCCGGTAGCGGCATCGAGGGCGGTCATCTTGGCGTCCAAACGGCCGACGAAAATCTTGCCGTTGGCATAGGTCACGCCGCGGCTGTTCACGTCGCAGCAAGCGAATTGGTCAACACCCTTTGGGATGTCTGGCGAGTAGGACCATTTGACATCGCCGGTTTTGGCGTTAACCGCGTACACGTTCTTGGGACCAAAAGAGGAGGTCACATAGAGTGTGTCGCCGATGATGATGGGGCTGGATTCTTGCGAGCGGTTGGTGCCCAATTGCAGGGCCCATTTCACGTGCAAGTCTTTGACGTTGGCAGGCGTGATTTGGTTGGCATTGCTGAAACGGGTGTTGCCCGAATCGCCACCATAAATGGGCCAGTTCTGAGCGCTGGCCAAAGACGTGGCGCCAACAGCGGCAACCACAGCTAGGGTTTTAAGCAAAAGCTTCATAAAGTCTCCAAAATTTTCAAAAGAAAAAACCAACGACCAGGAAGACAAGTCAGCCCCCCAACCAAACCGTTAGTGCGTTAATTCTCTGGAGAAAACCAGGAGACCCCGCTATGGCAAACCCTTAAATTGTGTCAATTTGGATGAAATAATTTAAAAAATGAATGGCTTTTAGTAAGGCATCTGTCAGAGTCAGTAAGGGCCGCGTCAGAGTCGAAATGGACGTTGCCAAAATGGCCAAATGATCAATGCCAAGCGGTCAATTTCATGCGCAAAAAACCACCTTGGAAAAACCGCGCCGTGGTAGGTTCCTCGCGCTCCAATTGCACCAAGCCAACACCACGGCAATACCACTCGCGCGTCAGCACGGGTGTCGGCTTAAAACTCATTGCAGATTCGATCCACATGACCACATCGGCGCGGCCACTGACCAAGGCACAGCCTTCAAAATCACCCGCGGGCGTCGATACCTTTTGGTTCAAATCGGTGACGGTGTAGGTCATGGGAATGGCTTTGTATTTTTCAACCAAGCGAAACTCTGCGGGGCGTTCACTGCGGCGGCGCAAAAAATAAAGGGTGGTGTCGGTTTCCCAATGCGCGCCGACCAACAGCGGATCGGGCAGCACCGTGCGCGGAGCAGCGTCCAAGGTGGCTCGAGCGTCTAAGGCCGATCGGGTGGCCACACGGGTCAGGCCTTTGTCGTCTTGGCGCAGCCAATACTCGACCCCTTCCGTACTGCGCCGACGCCAGCTGGGTTGGTTGTTCAAAAGCTCGCCGCCCAGGTTGGTCAACGTGGTGTGGGTGATGTCGGTGTGCCCCTCGGGATCGTCAAACTGGGTCGAGACTTCATAGGTCCAACTGTGGCCTTCAGCCAAGGGGAAATAAGGGTGCTCGTGCGCGGGCTTGTCGCAGGCGGTCAAGGTGGTCAAGGTGGTCAAGGCAGCCAGCGCGCTCATCAACAAGAGGGCCCGCCATCCACTGAAAATTGGTGTCATGCCGGCCTCTTATTTTTCAGGTAACTGAGGGGTGGGCAAGTCGGCAATTTTGATCTCCTGCTCGTCATTACCTGGCTTGAGCCAAGAGGGGGCGTGGCCGGTGCCAGACCTGGCTTCGGCGGTGCCCATTTGCGCCACACCGTCGCGTCCCTTCTTCATGCCTGAGGCCACTTGTTCATGCATGGGGCGGCTGTAGGGCAGCTTGAAGGCGCGGGGCTCCATGTTGTTGCGGCCTTCTTCGATGGGTGTGACCCAAAGGTAAATGGCGCCGGCAAATTTGGGTCTTGGCTCATCCACAAAAGCCGCCACCATGACAAAGCGGGGCGGCAAGGCATCGGTGCTGGGCTGACCCAACAAGCTGCCGACGGCATTGAAGGCGAAAAAATAAAAGCCCAAGGAGCCCAAGGCCAAAACGGCTTTGATCCAGCGCGGCCAATGCGAAAACAGCAAAGCCAAAACGGAGAGAAAAACCACGATAACCATCGCGACCGAAAATTGCAGTGTCATGCCAGTTCTTTCAGTAAATATTTTTAAAAGGTGGTGACCAAGGATTTGGGCAAGGTGTTGATGTTGGTCACGCTGCCGTCGGGCGCGACGGTGAAGCGCACCAAGGTGGTTTCTTCGCCCTTGTGCGTCAGAGTGGCTTGTCCGTAAAAAACCACCTCGGCTTTGGGGTTGACTTTGATCACGCTCAAGGTGGCCACCACGGGTTGCCCAGCGCGGGGGTGATCGCTGGTTTCGTCGGCCGGGGCGTCTTTGTTTTCGTAGTAATTGACGTTGGCCACGTATTCGCCTGGGTTGATGGCCCGCACCGTCACCACTTCTTGGCGCAAGGGGTTGACGATGGTTTTGCCGTTGACTGTGATGGTGTTGTTGGCGTTGCCGCGGTCGTCGCGGTCCAAGTGCATCAGGTCAGCATCGCGGTTGCGGAACCAAACGGTTTCACCCGAGGGACCTTGAGTCCAAAGGTCCAGGTCGTTGGGGTCATTGTCTGGCCACGTCAAGGTAATGATGAACTCGGCCTTGGCAGGGATGTCGCCATTTTTGTTGGCGACCGGGTTCATGGCGAGCAAGGCAATGATGAAACAAAAGACGAAAGCGATCAGCATGTTGAACAACATGTCGTAAAAAGGATCGACCTCCGGTTCGCGGGGTTTACGCCGGCTGCGCATTTTGGGGGGTGATGTTTAAACCATGGCGCTGAATTTGCAGCACCAAATCGTCGGCGAAACGGTCCAAGCGAGTCAGTTGCAAACCCAGCAAAATATTGCCGACCAGCCCGACCATGGTCGTCAACAAGGCGACGCCCAGTCCACCGGTCAAGTTGCGCAACAGCTCTTGCGACTGCGAAGGGTCAAAATTTTGAATGTGCCCAATTTGCATTGCCAAGATCGAAAATCCGATCACTTTTCCGAGCAGCCCCAGCTTGAGTTGCACCCCATTCACCCACCACATCGTCGTGTGCCGGCCCTGGGCTTGCTCGGCCAGCACATCCAAGGCAGTGGCGCTCTCGTGTGGGTTGTTGGAAAGGGCTCGCCAATATTCACCGGCCCAACCCTCCGCCACCAACAAGGCCTGAACGCGGTTTTTGATGGGCCATTGTGGGGGCATTTGAGTGGCTTTTTGGCACAGCGCACGCTGCTGATTGAGCTCTCGGCTGCGGGCCCCGCACCACAAGGTCGAGACGCTGAAAACAACCAAAATCAGCGCGGTAATGCCGGTGGGGTCAGAGGTCAGCAACAACTGCCAAACCCCTTGAATGCCCAAGAGCCAAGAGGCAAATATAAAAAGCCCCAGCAACACCAGCCATTCAAACCATATGGGCTCGAAAAGGGTCTGTGACTTCTGTGACTTGGCAGCAGATTCGGCTGCAGATTTCAGATTCAAAAACATGTTGTCTCTATTTATAAGCCGTCAATAATAGCCCGAGCATCGGTAACTTGTACCTTTTGTCGATCTTTAAAATGCGACCATGACCACACCCAATCTCAACCCCTCGGCGAGTCTTTCAGCCATTCCCTACGGCACCTTGCCCACAGCCAGCGCACCGGCCAGCCGCAAGCCCATCAGCTTGCCGCGTTTGGCAGAGTTGCACGCCCGTGGCGAGAAGATCACCATGCTCACGGCTTACGACGCCACCTTTGCAGCCATGGCCGATTCGGCGGGCGTCGAGTGCCTGCTGGTCGGGGATTC
The DNA here is from genome assembly GCA_903828535.1 of uncultured Curvibacter sp. Taxonomy (GTDB): domain Bacteria; phylum Pseudomonadota; class Gammaproteobacteria; order Burkholderiales; family Burkholderiaceae_C; genus Curvibacter. The sequence continues at coordinate 18,123 of CAIKMN010000019.1, read as the reverse complement.
TTTGGGCATGGTTTGCCAAGGTTTGAACAGCACTGTTGGCGTCACCTTGGAGACCATGTGCTACCACACCGAGAGCGTTTCACGCGGACTGCGGCGCGTTCAAGGCACCGCTTGGCTGATTGGCGACTTGCCTTTTGGCACTTACCAAGAATCCCGTGAACAAGCTTTGCGCAGTGCGACTGCCTTGCTGAAAGCAGGGGCCCACATGGTGAAACTAGAGGGCGGTGGCTGGACCACCGAGGTGGTTCGCTTCTTGGTTGAGCGCGGCATTCCGGTCTGTGCACACCTTGGACTGACCCCGCAAACCGTGCATGCCTTGGGCGGTTACCGCGTGCAAGGCAAGGGCGACAGCGCGGCCACTTTGCGTCAACAGGCATTGGCCCTTGAACAAGCTGGTGCGGCGATGTTGGTGCTGGAAATGGTGCCCGCGGCCTTGGCCACTGAGTTGACGCAAGAACTCAAACACTGCGCCACCATCGGCATTGGTGCTGGCAATGGCACGGCCGGACAGGTCTTGGTGATGCACGACATGCTGGGCGTGAACTTGGGCAAGAACCCTAAATTTGTTCGCAATTTCATGACCGACACCGGCAGCGTGCAAGCCGCCATGCAGGCCTATGTTCAGGCGGTTAAAACAGGCCAATTCCCAGACAATACTTTGCACGCTTGGTAATTCAAGCGGCCCTCACTTTATGCACATCGTCCGCACCTTGCCTGAATTGCGCGCTGCTTTGAGCGCCTTTGAAAAACCCGCTTTTGTGCCCACGATGGGCAATTTGCACGACGGACATTTGGCCTTGTTGAAGTTGGCCAAACCAGAAGGCGATGTGGCGGTGGCCAGCATCTTCGTGAACCGCCTTCAATTCCTGCCGCACGAAGACTTCGACAGTTATCCGCGCACCTGGGAAGCCGACTGCGCCAAGCTGGAGGCGGTGGGTTGCGACGTGCTGTTTGCGCCGCGCGAAGCCGACCTTTACCCCGAGCCTCAAACTTTCAAGGTTCTCCCCGACCCGCGCATGGCCGACATTCTGGAAGGCCAATTCCGCCCTGGTTTTTTTGTCGGCGTGGCCACTGTGGTGATGAAGCTCTTTCAAGCTGTGTTTGCAGGCCACGCGCAGGGGGTAGCGGCTTTTGGCAAAAAGGACTATCAGCAACTCATGGTGATTCGTCAATTGGTGCGCCAGTTTGCCTTGCCCATCGACATCTTGGCAGGTGAAACCAAGCGCACGGCCGAAGGCTTGGCGATGAGTTCGCGCAACGGGTACTTGAGCGAGGCTGAACGCGCCGAAGCGTTGCAACTCTCTTTGGTTTTGCGTGGCTTGGCGCAAAGTGCCTTGTCGATGGGCCAAGCCTTGCCTGAAAAGCGGGAAGCCTTGGAGCAATGCTTCATGCGCCAATTACAGGATCGGGGTTGGAAGCCCGACTATTTAACGGTGCGTCGTCGTGTCGACTTGCAAGCACCAACCGCCCAAGAACCGCCTCAATCGCTGGTGGTGTTGGGCGCGGCCAAGCTCGGGAGCACCCGCCTCATTGACAATTTTGAAATTTAATTCAACCCCTCCTTTCTTCGCGCCTTCTTATGCCCCAATTCGCGGCCAATCTGACGATGCTCTACAACGAGCTGCCTTTTCTGGACCGCTTTCAAGCGGCCGCCGAAGATGGCTTCCAGGCCGTTGAAGCCCTCTTTCCGTATGCGCACTCAGCCCATGAACTCCAACAGCGCTTGCAAGACAACGGCTTGCAGCAGGTGCTGTTTAATGCCCCAGCGGGTGACTGGGTTGCGGGTGAACGTGGTCTGGCCTGTTTGCCAGACCGAGAGGCAGAATTTCGTCAAGGCTTTGAGTTGGCGCTGGCCTACGCATCGGCCCTGAATTGCCCCCGGATCCACGTGATGGCAGGCATTCAGCCGGCGCACCTGTCTGAAGAACGCCTGCGGGCCACGACCTTATCCAACCTGCAGTGGGCCGCTGAAAAAGCCGCTGCCCATCACTTGGACGTGCTCATTGAGCCCCTCAACCAGCGAGACATGCCGGGGTATTTTTTGTCCAAACAAGCCCAAGCACATGAGTGGGTTCAGCTGCTGAATGCCCCCAACCTCAAAGTGCAAATGGACCTCTACCATTGTCAAATCATGGAGGGCGATTTGGAAACGCAGCTGCGCCGTTATTTGCCCAGTGGTCGTGTGGGCCATTTGCAAATCGCAGGCGTGCCCATGCGCCACGAACCCGATTTGGGTGAGGTCAATTACCGCCATTTGTTTGAAGTCATCGACGAGTTGTCGAGCCGCTCGGGCTGGAACGGCTGGATCGGCTGTGAATACCGACCCCAGCGCGGCACGTTGCCGAACGCCACCCGCGACGGCTTGGGCTGGCTAAAGTCTTACCAACAAGCCGTTGATCAACAAGCCCTTGAAAACCCCCACTTCCTCAACGCTCCCCAAAACCAAGCCTGAAGCCATGTCTGCCCAAAGCCTCCAAACCCCCACGCCCTTGATCCCCATTTCTTGGGGCGAGTTGCTCGACAAAATCACCATCTTGGAAATCAAACAAGCCAAGATCAACGGGCAAGCTGCTTTGGGAAATGTGCGCAAAGAGCTGGGCCTTTTGGAGGCCATCGCGCAAGCAACCCCCCACTTGCCTGCGGCCATTTTTGATCTTAAAAACGACTTGCTGAAAGTGAATCAATCCCTTTGGCAGGTCGAGGACGACATTCGCGCTCAAGAGGCCAAGCAGGCATTTGGCGAAACCTTCATTCATCTGGCCCGTCAGGTTTACCGACTCAACGACGAGCGCGCCCAATTGAAAAAGGCCATCAATTTGGCCTTGGGTTCTGAACTGGTGGAAGAGAAGAGCTACAAGGATTTTGCGAATTCATGAAATCTTTGTCGCCCCAATACACCCCCGCTTCGGAGATGGGTCATTTGCTGAGCCAAAAGGGTTACGGCGTGCTCAGTGCCGAGGGTGTGGCGCAATGGGCGGGGATTTCAATCCAAGCCCTCCAGTCGCTGGCAAGTGAGTGGGAGAACATGCCGCCGGACAACTACCTGAAAGACGGTGGGCGCTACCGCCGGCGTCGGCACAGCAGTTTTGTATTTGAATCAGGCGTCTTGACCCAAGTCCCTCACCGAGCGCACTGGCAGCCCTTGGATTACAACGCCTTGCACGGTGGCATGGAGCGCTGGTTTGAACCGATGCTGGAAAGCACCACCAGCCAGCCCGCGTTTTTAGAATTGCTGAGCACCTTTGCCCGAACCGCCAGTGCGGTTCGGGGCCAAGCAGAGGTCCGCTGGTGCATTGAGGCCCATCAATTTCGCATCGACACCACGGGGGGCATTGGCCGCCCAACGCCCGAAGGCGCGCACCGAGACGGCGTCGACTTGGTGGCCGTCATGATGGTGAATCGAATCGGCATCAAAGGCGGTGAAACACGCGTCTTTGAAGCCGATGGACCGCTCGGAGAGCGCTTCACGCTGAGCGAGCCGGGTTCCATGATGCTGATGGACGATGCCCGCGTGATCCACGAAAGCACCCCCATCCAGCCGTTGGCCGAGGGCGGTCACCGCGACACCTTGGTGTTGACTTGTCGCGCCCACCATTTTCAGGATTCGCCGGGTTGAAGGCGTGGTTAATGGGGTGGTTAATGGGGTGGTAGTCAGTGGGGATTGGCAGCGAAGCGTTGGTCCGCTAGACTGATTGAATGACCGCTCCAATGACCGCTCCAATGACCGCTCCAATGACCGTCGCTCCACGCCCCATTGACCTTCTTTCTCCCGAGGAAGAGGCTCAATTGCGTGAGCGCAGCGATGTGATCGGCGTCTTGCTGGTGTTGCATGCTTGGGGGGTCATTTTGGCCGCGATGCTGCTGTTCGTCGTGTGGAGCAATCCGTTCAGCTATTTATTCGCCTGCGTTGTGATTGGCAGTCGCCAATTGGGTTTGGCGATTTTGATGCACGACGCCGCGCATCGGTTGCTGTGCGCCCAGCCGAAGCTCAATGACTTTTTAGGCAGCTGGTTTTGCGGCGACCCCGTTGGGACCGACATCGGTTTGTACCGGCCCTATCACTTAAAACACCACCGCTTTACCCAGCAGCGCGAAGACCCCGATTGGTCGTTGTCGGCCCATTTTCCCATTCACCGCAATGGCTTGTGGCGCAAATTGTTGCGCGACGTTTTGGGCATAACGGGCTATCAGCGTCGTCGTATTCAATTTCAATCCGCGATGCAAGCCGAGGCGGGGGCCAACGGCCCTGAGACCTTCGTCTCGAGATTGAAAAAAATGGTGCAGGTTGAGCGGCGCTTCCTGTTGACCAATTTGGTTTTGTGGGCCTTGCTCAGTTTGGCGGGTCACCCTTGGCTTTATTTGTTTTTGTGGGTGATTCCTCTTTTGACTTGGTATCAACTGGTGAGCCGAATCCGCAACATTGCAGAGCATGCGGTGGTGGGCGACAACCAAGACCCCTTGCGCAATACCCGAACGACCTACACCCATCTCATGGGACGGGCTTTGTGGGCGCCTTATTGGGTGAACTACCACTTGGAGCACCATTTGTTGATTTTCACGCCCTGCTGGAAGTTGCCTCAAGCGCACCGCGTGTTGGGTGAAAAGGGATTGCATCCCAAAATGGAAATTGCCAAGGGCTATTGGGAGGTGCTTCGAAGAGCCACCTCCAATCCTGATGATGCCCCGAAGAAGGGTTCAGGCGGCTCCAAAAAGTCCAGCGCCTCGATTATTTAATGTCGCTTTGAGGGGCGTCAAAGCCAGCGAAAGCACGAAGAATATACTTTCAGGGTTCATTTGAATCTAAAAAGTATGCTTTCCATGTCCCTCCAAACCACCTCCTGTTCCCGTTTATTTGTGCCGGTTTTTCGCTTCTTGGGGCTCCTGTTTATCGGTTGCGCCATGGCCAGCCCGGTGCTCGCACAAACCGACGCCAGCAACGAAAATGCATTCTTCAAGTCGACCCATGCGTTTTTCACGCAAGGCGAGTGGTATGCCTCTTGGGGTTATGACAAAACCCATTACCACCCCTCTGATGTCCATGTTTCACAGCCCAGTTTGAACAATGACTTCGTGGTCCACAACATGCAAGGCCACGATGAATTCAAGTCCCCCGTTTGCTGTACGCCCGATAACGTTCGGGTCGGTCGTTTTTTCGATGAGAACAAAAACTGGGCCTTGGACTTGAGCTTGGACCACACCAAATTCACCAGCACCTTGAACCAAACGGCCTTGGTCACAGGCACCAACGCCGGCGGCGTGGGTCTCAAAACCTTGAGCACCCACTATTTCACTTACCTGCTTCACAACGGCCTGAACCACGTCATGGTCAGCGCGCTTTACCGCAAACCCCTGTTGGGAAATTTAGAAGAAGGCAGCAGCCTGTCGCTGATTGCCAAGGTCGGTACCGGCCTGGCGATTGTTCACCCTGAGATTGACATCAATGGTCAACCCAACAGCGTGGGCAATAAAAATTTAACCAACTTGCTGGGTACGAATTCGGGATGGTGGCGCATCGTTGGCACCTCAACGGGTGAAGAACTTGGCTTTCGTTACGTGACTGTCAAACCCATTTATTTAGAGCTGACCAACAAACAAATTTATACGTCGATGCGGAACATTCCTGTTTACAAAGGCACTGCTTCACAAAACGTTAGATCCAATGAAATGGTGATGAGCGTTGGGTATATTTTTTAATAAAAAAAGCCACCCGAAGGTGGCTTTTTGTTCTGGGCTCAGTTCAATCAGAGCTTGCCCGTCAGGCTCAGGAAGAAAGCCCGGGGCGCACCTGGCAACACCGTTTGAGCGTCGCCAGTGGGGTCGCTGTAAGTGAAGCCATTGCTTCCGATGGTCGAAATATAACGTTTGTCTGTCAGGTTGGAACCTGTGAGTTGCAGGGTCAAGTCGCTGAACGATGCGTATTGACCGAAGCGGTAACCCACAGAGCCATTCACCAAGGTGCGGCCACTGACAGAAGCGTCATTTGAGTAGCTGTAGAAGCGTTTGCTCATGTAGTCCACACCGACGTTGGCAAAGACCGAGTTCACGTCATAGCTGACGATCGACTTCCACATTTGAGTGGGGGAATCAACGATGGTTTTGCCATTCGTTTTGTAGGTAGTCCCATTGCTCACGTAGTCGCTGGTGTAAGTGTTCTTGTTGAAGTTCACACCATTGAACCATGAGTAGCCCTTGGCAAATTTCCAAGAGTCAGACACTTCCAAACCGGTCATGCGAGCGCCACCGACGTTGCCCAACACCGAAGGATTGCCCACGATGCCGGCCCCTTGCTGAATCGACAACAGACGGTTTTGGAAGTTCACGTTGTAAAGCGCGATAACCGCTTGGTTATCGGCGCTGTTCAAACGCCAGCCACCTTCATAGGTGTCAGAGGTTTCAGGTTTCAAACTGGAGCGAATGGCGTTAAAACCAGCGGCCGTCGTGCCATAAGGACCGGCGACTGAGCTTTGGAAAGCGCGCATGTTTTTGGAGTAGCCAGCAAACAATTCAGACGAATCATTCAAAGCATAGGTCAAGCCCAACTGAGGCAAGAATGGCTTGCTGGAGGTGATGCTGCCCTGTGGGTAAGAAGCTGGCGAGCCCGCTTGTAAAACATCATTCGTGGATTGCTTAAGTGATTTGAAGCCGTAATTGACATTCAAGTCTTTGGTGACGCTCCAGTTGTCTTCTAGAGAAAACTGAGTGGTCTTGGTGCCAAATTGATGTTGCCACTGCGTGTAAAAAGGATTGCTTGGAAAATCGTAGGGCGAAGGGAAAGAGGATGCAGGAGTCGCATAAAAACGGCGGGCTTGGTTGAATTGGTTGTCTTCATACCAAACAGCTGCTTTGACAGCATGATTGGCCACGCGGTAGTCTGCATTCGCTACCACGCCGTCTCGGTTCAAACGGTATTCGGTGGTTCTAAGCGACTGAGGCGTCCCATCAGGCGAAGCGACATAAGGCGTGTACCAGAGGCCGTCGCCTTTGTCGTGATGTGAGTAAACGGTGGCTTTGGTTTTTAAACCATTCGAGAAATTGCTGGCCAAGCTGGCACCATACAACCCGTCTTGACGAAGACCTGAACCGGCATAGTATTGGTAATCGCAAGCGGCAGAATAGGTGCTGGGAACGCCGTTGACGGTATTACCGCATTGGGTTTTGGCAATGTTCAATGCCTGTGTGACGTTGGGGTACGTGTTGTCCAATTTGTAGCCAAATTGCTTGATCATGTTCAAGGACAAATCTTGATAATCAATTTCGCGACGGTCTGAGGTATTGGCAAAAGCAGTTAATTTGCTGTTGCCGATTTCGTTGACGTACTTGAAGTTAAATTGGGTTTGACGGTCTTGGCCTGAGCCCTTCCATTTGTTGGAGTCTTGGCTGGTCACGCTCAGGTAGGCGCGGCCAAACTCGGTTTGACCCGTTTCCAAACGGGCAAAGACGTGTTGATCGCTGAAGGAGCCGGTTCCCAAGTTGAAAAACAGACCGCCCTTTTTGGCGGGATCAATTGAATAAAACTGAACCGTGCCGCCCAAGTTGCTGGAAGAAGCGGTGCTCAAGGAACCTGTACCGGCTGACAAAACCACTTTGTTGATGTTTTCAGTGGAAATGGCACGGCTGATGTGCAGGCCGTTGAAGTTGGCATAAGACATGTCTCCCAAGGGCACGTCATCCAAAGTGAAGCCCAAGTAGTTTTGGTTAAAACCGCGAACCGAAATGCGGGTAGACCATTCATAAGCACCAAACGTATCGGCGGATTGGAAATTCACCGAGGGCAATCTGGACACAGCAGCAAGAGGGCTAGAGCCAGGAGGCAATTGACTCATCTCAACGCTGGAAATGGTTTCCACTTGACGCGAGATGCCCTTGCCGTTGGCCACGACCAAGACTTCCTCGGGTCCATTGTTGGCTGCTTGAGCCCAAGCCATTGCTGGCACAAATGCTGCCAAGACCAAGGACGAAACGATTGATTTTCTGAAACCAATCTTTTGAAGATGCAGAGAACTTTTCACGGGAGCTTCCTTTTTTTAACAAACAAAACAAGTTGATTTTTGTGGCTGCGTGTTACGAGCCCATGACTGTTGTGTTTGAGCCAATTTTTTAATTTGTTCACGTTGTCATGCCCTCGAAATAAAAGACTGCAACAGTCTTTGAATGAAATTAATTCACGCCCGTTTTTCTCGTCTCGCTCTGTTTTTGTTGGTATCGACTTGTGTCTCAGCGCAATCCATCCATGCTGAAAATCAAGCTAAATTCCCCATCAAAAAAGCACCGGTTGTTTTGATTTCCATCGATGGGCTTCGGCCTGTTGATTGGCTGAGCGCTTCAGCTGAAGAATTACCAACTTTGAACTCACTGCGAGAGCATGGGTACTTTGCTCAAGGGGTGGTGGGTGTAACGCCCACCCTGACTTACCCCAGCCATGTGACCTTGATCACAGGCAGTTCGCCCGCGGTTCATGGTGTTTATTCAAACACCTCTTTTGATCCGATGAACATCAACCAAGTCGGTTGGTATTGGTACGCATCTGACATCCAGTCGCAAACGCTGTTCGATGCCGCCAGGAAAGCAGGGCTTAAAACCGCCAACGTGCATTGGCCAGTGACCGTGGCTGAACCCATTGACTTTTCTTTGCCCCAAATTTGGCGCACTGGACACGAAGACGACCGGAAACTGGTCCGAGCCCTTTCTACGCCGGGCCTTCAGGATGAATTAGAAAAGAAATTGAACCTGTCGTATGCACAAGGCATCAAGGAGGATCTGGAAGAAGACCTGAACCGAGCCCAATTCGCCCAAGCGTTGCTCGAACTCAAGCATCCTGATTTTTCTACCTTTTATTTGACCGCCTTGGACCACAACCAACACATTTACGGTCCCGGTACCCAGCAAGCCAAAGACATATTGAAGACCTTGGATAAAACGCTGGGCGAAATGATCGTCACAACCCGTAAGGTTAATCCGAAAACCGTTGTTTTCGTGGTCTCCGATCACGGTTTTTCGACCGTGAACTACGACGTCAACCTGATCGGCGCCTTTTTACAAAACGGCTTGATTCAATACGACGTTGCCAGCAAGAAGGTGACGGGCTGGACGGCGGCGCCTTGGTTTGCCGGCGGCGCGGCGGCCATCGTTCTGAAAGACCCAACAGACAAAGCCGCTTACGCCAAAGTCAAGGCCGTTCTGGACCAACTCAGCAACACCCCTGAACTGGGCATTGCCGCTGTTTACGAAAAACCCACGATCAGCCAAAGGGGGGGTAACCCTTTGGCCGATTTTTGGGTTGAATTTAAATTGGGTTATGAAATGGGCATCGACCCCACCGCCGCTCTGGTGGCGCCCAGCAAATCAAAGGGGATGCACGGTTATTCACCCAGTAACCCAGAGATGCAAGCGACCCTGCTCGTTTCATTCCCCAACCAGAAAAAGGGCGCTAATTTAGGCACGGTCGACATGCGAGACATCGCCCCCACGATGGCCAAAGTCTTGGGCGTTCAGTTGAAAAATGCCGAAGGCCATGCGTTGAAATTAAATTGATTGATGCTTCAGCGGGATGATGCGATTGTGAAAGCGTGCGGGTTGTTTCACGAACACGTAACAATGCGCTGTCATCATGAATGAATGAGAATTTTCTTTCAAGAAATTGCCGATCTCTATCAAGAGAAAGGTGATCTTCAGTACCACGGCGAAAACGTCACTCAGTTGGTTCATGCATGGCAGTGTGGTCAGTTGGCGAAGCAGCAGGCGGCTTCGCCTGAGTTGCAAATGGCCGCTTGGTTGCACGACATTGGGCATTTGTTAACCGGCCAAATCGGGACGCCCACGGTGGTGGGAATTGATGACCAGCACCAAGTTTTGGGCAGTCATTATTTGGCGCAAAAACTCCCCCCCGCCGTGGTGCAGCCCGTGGCTTTGCATGTGCTGGCAAAGCGCTATCTGGTCACGACGAATCGAGACTACCAAGCGCAATTGTCTGAAGATTCAATGCGCAGCTTGGCCCTTCAAGGGGGCTCGATGACCGAGGTGGAATGCAAGGCGTTTATCAAAATGCCTTTCTCACAAGACGCAATTTCTTTGCGTCAATGGGATGACGAGGGTAAAGCGACCCTCCATCCCATGCCCACCCAAGCCAAGATGCTGACGGATTTCAAACAACTCGCTGAAAGTTTGATGTGAGCATGTTGGCCATTCGCAGCGCGAATAAAACCTTTGAATCTCATGGCCGAGTGACCAAGGCCATTGATAACGTGAGTTTTGACATCAATGCGGGTGAATCGGTGGCTTTGATCGGCGCTTCTGGGTCTGGAAAATCGACGCTGATGAGAGCCATTTGTGGTTTAGAAATACTCGATAAAACCAGCGGTGAACTGCTCTTGGATCAGCAGTTGATTCAATCAAAAGGCGAACTGTCCCCCCGCATTCGACGCATTCGGCAAGAGATGGGTGTGATTTTTCAGCAATTCAATTTGGTCGGTCAACTCGATGTATTGACCAATGTGCTGATTGGCTTGACCCCCCAGAAAAACGCCTTTCAAATCATGACCAGGCGTTTTACGTTGGAAGAAAAAGCGCGGGGTTTAGATTCATTAGAAAAAGTGGGCTTGGTGGACTTGGCCTATCAAAAATCGTCAACGCTTTCGGGTGGGCAGCAGCAGCGGGTGGCCATTGCTCGGGCTTTGATTAAAGGCGCCAAAATTGTTCTGGCGGACGAGCCCGTCGCCTCGCTGGACCCTGAGTCTTCCAGAAAAGTCATGGATACCTTGTTGGGGTTGGCCAAGACGTTAAACCTCACCTTGATCACCAGCCTGCATCAAATTCCAATTGCTCAAAAGTACTGCGAGAGAACCATTGCACTCAGCCAAGGCAGCTTGGTTTTTGATGGGCCTACTCCGCATTTAGATGAAGCCAAGTTGACTGATTTATATGGTTTCTCCGGCAATGACTAATTTTGGTTTGTTTATTTTTTTACTAAGAGGTTTTCATGAAATTCAGCAAAATTTTGATCTCGGGCATTTTGGGCTTGTCTGCCTTGGGCGTGCAAGCCAAAGAAATTAACTTCGGCATCATTTCGACCGATTCGGCTTCGGTGCAGCGCGACCGTTGGGAGCCCTTCTTCCGCGACATGGAAAAGCAAACGGGTTTGACCGTCAAGTCTTTCTACGCCCCTGACTACGCCGGCGTGATTGAAGCCATGCGCTTTAACAAGGTGCAAGTGGCTTGGTATGGCAACAAGGCCGCGATGGAAGCTGTGGACCGTGCCAACGGTGAAATCTTTGCGCAAATTGTCTACGCCGATGGCTCCATGGGCTATTACTCCTTGTTGATTGCACCCAAAGATTCGCCCTACAACAACTTGGACGATGTGTTGCGCAATGGCAAAAACATCAACTTCGGCATGGGTGACCCCAACTCCACCTCAGGCTATTTGGTGCCCAATTACTACGTCTTTGCCAAAAGAAACCTGGATGCCAGAGAAACATTTAAGACCATTCGCAACGGCAGCCACGGCGCCAATTTGCAAGCCATTTTGGCCAAGCAACTCGATGTTGCCACCAACAACACTGAAGAAATTGACCGCTTGACCGCCACCAAACCCGAAATGGCTCAAGAAATCAAGGTTTTGTGGAAAAGCCCCTTGATCCCGAGCGATCCCTTTGTTTGGCGCACAGACTTGGACAGCGACACCAAAGAGAAGCTGAAAAAATTCATTTACAACTACGCCAAAACAGACCCTGCAGAAAAGGCGGTTCTGAAGAACATCTACAACTATGGTGGTTTCAAACCTTCGACCAATGCCCAACTGGACCCCATCCGCCAGTTGGAGCTCTACAAAGAATTGCGCAAGACAGAATCCGATACCACCTTGGGTGAAGCTGAAAAAGCCAAAAAAATGGCTGAGCTGAAAGAAGCGCTGGCCAAACTGAAATGAGGTCCTTGGCGACAGAAGCTTCCCTGGCACGTGCGCATGCACGCGTTCTTGAAGAAAAAAAAGGCTTGTCCTATTACATCGGATGGGCTGTTTTTTTCTTGGTGTTGGCGTGGGCCTGGCAGGGTGCTGAAATTCGGCCCCTTGATCTGATCAAAGATGCCGGGAACATGAAGAAATACGCAGCTGATTTCTTTCCGCCCCATTTCAAAGACTGGAAGCTATACGTTGCCGAAATGATGGTCACCCTTCAAATCGCAATTTGGGGGACTTTGCTGGCCATTTTGGCCGCAGTGCCTTTGGGCTTATTGAGCTCTTCGAATGTGGTGAGCCCGTGGGTTTATCAACCCATACGCCGCCTGATGGATGCGTTGCGCGCCATCAATGAAATGGTATTTGCCATGCTGTTCATCGTGGCGGTCGGCTTGGGGCCATTTGCCGGCGTTTTGGCTTTGTTTGTTCACACCACAGGCACTTTGGCCAAGTTGTTTTCCGAGGCCGTTGAGGCAGTAGACCCGAGGCCCATTGAAGGCATTAAGGCCACAGGCGCGCACCCGATGGCGGCTGTTGTCTTTGGCATCTTGCCCCAAGTCATGCCGTTATGGGTCTCTTATTCGCTTTATCGGTTTGAGTCCAATGTGCGTTCTGCTTCCGTTGTGGGCATGGTGGGAGCGGGGGGCATTGGCGTGATACTTTATGAAGTCATCCGCGGCTTTCAATACCAAGAAACATGCGCTGTGTTGATTATTTTGATCGGGACCGTCACCGCCATTGATTTGATTTCTGCTTTCCTTAGGAAACGCGTGACTTGACCATGTTCGATCCCAGTATTCATCCCATCATTCATTTTGGGACTGACGCTGTTCAAGCTTTGTCTGATTTGTATCCCGGCCGGCAGTTCCACTGGGTTCGAATTCCTGAAATCAAGGACGAAGCACTTGAAAATGTTCGGCTTGCTTTGTCAGGCCGCTTGGCATCCGAAACGCTCTACAGCCAGGGCATGCCCGATTTAGGCCAAGTGCAAGCGCTACACGATGGGTTTTGGCATGACAAAGACCCGCAAAACAGCGTGCTGTTGGGCCTTGGCGGTGGCAGCTTGATGGACCTCGTCAAGGTATTGCGTTTTGTTCCTTCACAAGAGGGCTGGCTTCAGCAGCACCTGGACGTCGCCATTGAAAAAAGTGATTGCTTAAAAGTGCCCTTGCTCTTGATGCCAACCACGGCGGGAACCGGCAGTGAAGTGACGCCAACGGCCACCATTTGGAACTTTGAAAAACAAAAAAAACACGCTTTCTTTGGCCCTGAGGTTTTGGCCAATGTGGCGGTGGTCGACCCGGTTTTTTGTTGCAGTGCGCCTTGGCTCGTTTCCCGAGATTCGGCCATCGATGCCTTGTCACATGCCTTGGAGGCGATTTGGAATCGCCATCAAACCAGACAGACTGCGCTTTGGGCCATCGAGGCCGCGCAAATCATTTGTCATGAACTGCCTCTGTTGGAAGACGACTTAGACAACCTGGCGAGACGAGAACGGTTGTCAGAAGCCGCCTTGCTTGCTGGCCTGGCGATGGCCAAAACCCAAACGGCATTGGCGCATGCCTTGTCTTACGCTGAGACGGCCGCCAACCTGAAAAGCCATGGACAATCTTGTGCCTATTGGTTACCTTTTGTTTGGCAATTGTTGATGGACAGCGCTTGCGATGCCGTTATCAAGGAAAATGTGATGAAGGCGGTTGGAGACTGTTTCTCGGGTCCTGAATCGATGCGTGATTGGCTCTTGAAGATGAAATTTTCAGTCCACCCTCTAAAGGGCTCAGAGGGCCAGATCAGCCAACAAATTGAGGCCTTGAAAATGACGCCTCGGGGTCAAAATTTTGCGGGGTTCGAGGTCTGACATGGAAAAAAAATACGACTTACTCATTGTGGGCGCTGGCATCGTCGGCATGGCCCACGCCTATGAAGCCCGCCAACGCGGTTTATCGGTCTTGGTGGTGGAGCAAAACGACCGCTGCGTGGGGGCTTCGATTCGCAATTTCGGTTTCATTACTGTCTCCGGCCAAAGGGCCGGTGACACCTGGCGCAGAGCCGCCTACTCGGCGCAAGTTTGGAAAAATTTAGCCCAGCTGGCGTCCATCAAAGTATTGCACCAAGGGACATGGATCTTGTGCGAGCGCCCCGAGGCGGCTGAAGTGGCGAAGGCTTTTCTTAAAACCGAAATGGGCAAGGATTGTCAGTATGTTGCCAAGGCCGACTATTCAAAATTGGATCAGTTTGAGGTCAACCCCGCATTAAGTTTGAACCTTGAAAATTCCGTCGGCTTGCTCTACAGCCCGCATGAATTCAGGGTTGAATCGCGCGAGGCGATTCCCCAGCTGGCCCAATATTTAGAAAAAAAGAGGGGCGTAGACTTCTGCTGGAACACCGCGGTATTGTCGATTGAAGGCTCACAAATCAAAACTTCACAAGGCCATCTCTCGGCGGATAAAGTGGTGATTTGCCCGGGGGCCTCCTTGACCGGCATTGCAAAGCCCTACCTTCACCATCGCCCGCTGAAGTTGTGCACGCTTCAAATGTTGCGCGTCAAAGTGGATGAGGGCTATCGCTTGCCGGGCAGTGTCATGACCGACAACAGCTTGGCCCGCTATTTAGGATGGGCTAACTTGCCAGAAGCCGCTGCCTTGAAAGAACGAATTGCCAAAGAGATGCCTGATTATTTGAAAGAAGGCATCCATTTGATTGTGGTGCAGAGTGAAGACGGCACGCTGGTGGTGGGCGATTCGCACCGTTACGGCGCTTATGAGGATGTTTTTGCAAGTGAGAAAACCGATCAACTTATTTTGGATTTGCTCCGCCAGGTTCTGAACATCAAGGCGTTGAACGTGGTCGAGCGCTGGACCGGTGTTTACCCATCTTCAGATGCCTACGACGCTTTCATTGAAAAGGTGTCGCCTCAGTTGCGGGTGGCCGTGGTGAGCAGCGGTACAGGGGCAAGCACGGCCTTTGGATTGGCCAAAGATAATTTTGACGAATGGTTGACCACATGATTGAGGCGGTTATTTTTGATTGGGCAGGCACCACCGTTGACTTTGGCAGCCGAGCGCCCATGGATGCCTTTGTGCGCTTGTTCAGGGACGAGGGCATGGCGCTTTCCATTTCACAAGCCCGAGGTCCTATGGGCATGAACAAGTGGGATCACATCCATGCCCTGTTGAATTTGCCTGAAGTCCAGGCGCAGTGGCAACAATTGCATGGCCGCCCCCACGAAGCGGCCGATGTGGATCGGCTCTTGGCGGTTTTTATTCCTTTCAACAAAGTCAGCGTGGTCGAGTGCAGTGATCTGATTCCAGGCATGCCTGCTTTGTCTCAATCACTGCGTGAACGGCACATCAAAATCGGTTCGACCACCGGCTATACGCGTGAGTTGTTGGACTTGGTGATTCCTTTGGCGCAAAAACAAGGCTATCAGGTTGATTTTTCTGTTTGCGCCGGCGAGACCGAATTGGGTCGACCCGCCCCACAGATGATGCAAAAGTGTGCTGTTGCTTTGGGTATCGACAACCCGCTTTCGTACATCAAGGTGGACGACACCTTGCCCGGCATTGACGAAGGCAAAGCCTTTGGTTGCTGGACCGTTGGGGTTGCCATCAGCGGCAATGCTTTGGGTTTGTCTCTCGAAGAAATGAAGGCAATGCCTGAAGCCGAATTGGGCGATTTAAAACAGCAGGCTCGGTCCGACCTTGCCGCCATGCAACCCGATTTCGTGATTGACTCGGTGGCTGATTTACTGCCTGTTTTGGATCAGATCAACCAACGATTGGCGGCCGGCCAAAAACCCAACAGCCATGAGGCCCACTGAGGTTGTCGTTAACGGTACGTCCTACCGCTGGCCGCAAAAGCCAACGGTGGTGGTTTGCATCGATGGGGGTGACCCCGAGTACCTTCAAGGGCTGTCGGCCCTGGGCTTGATACCGAACATTTCCAAATTCATTGAGCAGGGTTTCAGTACCGTGGCACAAGGGGCAATGCCCAGTTTCACTTGTCCCAACAACATGTCGATCGTGACGGGAACGCCAGTCTCACAGCATGGCATTTCAGGCAACTTTTACTTGGACACCCACACCGGAAAACCGGTCGTGATGACGGGCCCTGAATTGCTGCGCAACGACACCATCTTGTCCCAATTTGCGTCTGCTGGCGCCAAGGTCATTTCGATCACTGCGAAAGACAAGTTGCGCCGACAACTCGGCAAAAACTTAGAGATGAGCCTGGGCAACATTTCATTCTCAGCAGAACAAGCCAGCCGTTGCACCCTTCAAGAAAACGGCATTGAAAATGTGTTGGCGAGGCTGGCCATGCCTCAGCCCGATGTCTATTCCGCCGAGCTGTCCTTGTTTGTGCTCCAAGCAGGACTCCAATTATTGGAAACGGAAAAGCCCGACTTGATGTACTTGTCTCTCACGGATTGGGTTCAACACAAATACGCACCTGAGGCAAAAGAGGCCCAAGATTTTTACCAAGCGTTGGACCACCTCTTTGGACAGTTTGACCAAAAGGGGGCGCTGCTGGCGTTGACAGCCGACCACGGCATGAGCGACAAATCAAACGCCGACGGTCAACCGAATGTCATTTGGTTGCAAGACGTCTTGGATCAAAAATTAGGGGTTGGCTCGGCTCAAGTCATTTGCCCCATCACCGATGCCTATGTGGGCCACCATGGTGCCTTGGGTGGGTTTGTGAGGGTGTGGTGCCAAGGTCAAACGACCCCTCAGCAAGTGATCGAAGCAGTGGCAAGTCTTGACGGCATCGAGTTGGTTTTAGACAAAGAAAACGTTTGTCGCTTGTTTGACCTCCCACCCGACCGTGAAGGCGACGTGGCGGTCGTGGCCAGAAAAAACGTTTGCATCGGCACCTCTGCCGATCGGCACGATTTTTCGGGCCTGCAAGGGCATCGCCTCAGAACCCACGGCAGCACCTCAGAAGCCCATGTGCCCTTGATCTTTAACCACCCCCTGAACACCCCCTACAAAATCAAAGCCGGAGTGAGCGTGCTCAAAAGCCACCAGCTATTCGATTATTTGTTGAATGGGGTGGATTCGAAATGAGGCGCCAGATAGAAAAAAAGCCGCGAAATGGCGCGTATTTGTCACCGAAAGAGCAGTTCGACGTAGGCCTGGTAGCTGTAACTTCTGTTCTTTTTCTGGCCCGTCATTTCAGCCACGATGCCCAGACCTTCCAGCACCTTGACCGCTGCTGTCGCGGTCGGAAAACTCGTGTCCAGCTGCTGGCGAACGCGCAATCCACTTTTTTGCTTTGGCGAAGTCCACAGCCTCCTTGAGAATTTGTTAGTTTAAGGAATACCAACGGGACTGTTTTTCAGGGGGCGAACTCAGTCAGTGAAATGTTAGAACCGTAGTATTTTCGATAAATATTTTCACCATGTCATCGAAAATTCATCTGATCGAATCTAAAATTATGCGAATTCGCACAAACGTCCCCCCTGCGGAATAGCCTCTCCCGCGCTTGCTGATCGTGATACCAGCGGATCGAATACAAAAACGTATCCGACTGGGTGCAGAAAAAGATCGAAGAGAAGCTGGCTTCCGGTCGGCGCTGACCCTGATCGATTAACTCAGGTGGTCGCTTTAGGGCGAATACAACATCTAAAAACGGCGAAACCCCGCAGAGACTGGGCCTCAGCGGGGTTCTTCAAAAAGTGAGAGAGTGCTTTCTCACTTTGCATATGGTGGGCACAGCGAATATGAAGAGCCGTCCGCAAGAGCCCAAACTACCGGCATAAATATTTTCGTAACCAATTGATTTGCATAGACTTTTTTTATTCTATACAATGAACCACATGGACATCGAAGGACGCATCTTGCAATCACTCCGCCCTCGGCGAGATGGCGTTCTGCTGCGCTCAGACGTCAATGACTTCGGGAGCCCCACCCAGGTCTCTGCCGCGCTCAAAGCTTTGGTCGAAAAGGGTCTCATCATCCGACTTGATCGCGGCGTCTATGCCAAACCTGACAAGGTTGAGCAGATGGGTCAAAAGGCGTTGCTTGAACAGGCCATGGCCAAAATGGAGCATCAGCGAACTCAACACCTCAAGCGAGCCCGGCGACGTCGCAGTGACCCCACTGCCATTTACGTGCGTCAACTGGCCAAGCGCGAGGGCATTGTGTTTGCTCCAACTTTTGCGGACCTTT
>CAIKMN010000018.1 GCA_903828535.1 uncultured Curvibacter sp. | reverse complement strand
TTGCAAGCCAAGGCTGCAGGGGCGCAAGAAGAGGTCGTTGAAGAAACCCGCTGGAAAGAGCGCCGACTGATCGTGGCGCACCACCCGCAGCGTGCCCAAGAGCAAAGCCAGCTGCGCCGTGACAAGATCAAAGCACTGGAAGAGCAGGCGGCCCACTGGGCGGGCAAGCTCGATGGCCAGGATGCTGGGCAAAGCGCCAAGGGGCGCAAACTCTCGGACAGCGGCGCCAAGGCGCGGCTGTACCACGCGGTCAAAGAAGCTCGTTTGGCGAACATCCTCAAGGTGGACCTCAAAAGCGATTTGTTCTCGTACGCGGTAGATGAGGCCGCCTTGGCGCAGGCGCAGTTGATGGACGGCAAGCTGATGCTGGTGACCAACGTGGCGGACTTGACGCCCGCAGAAATTGTGCAGCGCTACAAGGCGCTGGCCGATATTGAGCGAGGCTTCAGGGTTTTGAAGTCCGAGATAGAGATTGCACCGGTTTACCACCGGCTGCCCGACAGAATCCGGGCGCACGCGCAAATTTGCTTCATGGCGTTGATTGTCTACAGGGTGATGCGTCAAAGGCTGAAACAAGCCAAGAGTGATTTGAGCCCAGAGAGGGCATTGGCCCATTTGAGAAAGATACAGCGCCACAAGGTGCGTATCAACCAGGCCGAGCCGATGGAAGGAGTCAGCACCATCAGCGACGCACAAGCGCAAGTGTTCAACGCATTGAAAGTCAACAAGCCGATCAAAAACGAGCAACTGAGCCTGTTGTAGTGGTAAAAAAATAGGGCGACCTATATGAATCAACAACTTGCGTCACTTGGTGTCGAACTCGGGAGAATTAGAGATGACAAAATTTTTGCATCTTGACATCAGGTATAAATCAACTGAGTCATCCCCGGTATCAATTAGAGTAAAGCTTAAATTTCGACTTTCCAGTAAATGCCGTGTGTAATTGGGCTCATCTGAAAAAACAAACAATTCTGAGTTTGAATTAAGCGATTTTAGGAAATCAATTGCCGCAGAATAATAGCTTGTTTTGCATAAACCCATGTGTCCATAGTCTCTTCTTCGGATATGAAGAGCTATCGGAGAATCGGATGTGTTGATTTTATTGGCAATTTCATTGTTGTTTTCAAGGTTTGTTGAATATTTCTTTATATTTTCGATGAAATCTATTGCTATTTTCTTGTCGAAATACTCTTCGCCTTGCCAATAGCCTTCTAAAATTAATATTTTTATTGAATCCGGGAGGTGCTTTATTTCATTTAATTTTGATATTTGCCCTTCTTTTAATAGGTATGCACCCGTCTTGTCAATGTCTCTTATATTGATGAATTTGATGTCGGGGTCTATATTTTGGATTTTAGATTTAAATCCATAGGGGTCATGCTGGTAATAGCTAATTTCAGTGAATAATTCTCTATTTAGTCTTAGGCTTAGACTTTTTGCTAAGGCGTGTTGAAAAATCTGATTTCCTATTCCGCCTTTTAGGTAATTAATTATCATTTTTTATTTTGGAAATAATAAATTGCTATTGATTAAGATGTCGAATGAGTGAGCCGAAGATAATTCGATGGTATTCTTCGGTATCTGGAATATTTTTAGCCAAT
This sequence comes from uncultured Curvibacter sp., assembly GCA_903828535.1. GTDB lineage: Bacteria > Pseudomonadota > Gammaproteobacteria > Burkholderiales > Burkholderiaceae_C > Curvibacter. Next base: position 44,065 of record CAIKMN010000018.1, on the reverse strand, counting down.
TGTAAAATATTTTTTCCGCATTTTAGATAGGCATTGAGGGAAGTTATTTTGTTTTCATATTGATTGGTTAAGGATAAGAACTTGGGGAGTTCTTCTGGGTCATCACCGTCTAAGAAGGCACTAATATATTTTTTTTTGATTGCTAAATCTCTGACCTGTTGTAATTGAGACTTTTGGTTAGAAACTTGTCCGCTGTGTATTCTATAGTTTGTTAGCTGTTCGTTTATATTTGCAAATTGTATCCCTAGTAAACTTGCCCGGCACCATAAATCATAGTCTTCAGCATAGTCAAAATTAACATCATAAAGACCTGCTATTTCAAAAACGCTTCTACGGATTAAAAGGGAAGGGTGGGCAAGCACACAACGCTGGATTAATGCTGTTTTAATTGAAGCACTGCTTGTTGGATGTGAAAGTACATAGTGAGTGAGTCCATCATCTGAAAATACATTCATCTGACTTCCACAGATTCCTATTTTTTGATTTGATTCGAAAAAATCAAGTTGTTTCTGAAGTCGTAAAGGATGCGCTGTGTCATCGGCATCTAATCTTGCAACAAACTCAGAGTCAGAACGCATAATTCCATCATTGATAGATTTAGCCACCCCTTCAGATTCAGGGTGACTAATAATTTTTATGGGTAATTTTTCTTGAAACGTTTGTGCAATTAGCGCAGTTTGGTCTGTAGATCCATCATCTACAATAATTACATTAAAATCTTTAAATGTTTGAGAAACTAAGCTTGTAAGTGTTTCTGCCAATGTTTTCTGTGCATTTTTGGCTGGAATAACAAATGTTATTTTTGGCATCTGATTTTTTTGAACTTATAAGTATGAATTTAAAGAATTGAAGCCTGCAGATTCCAATAGTTTTTGCCTAAGTGTTCTTATCGGGGCATTGACCGGGTGTTTTTTGTAAACATACAAATAGTCTAAAACTGCATTTTCGTTGTTTGCGTTTTCTTGGCTTCCTCTTCGATCGGTTGTAGAGTCGTCAACCTCATGAATTTTGGGCCCTAAAATTGGCTCGTAGGTGGGAAATTTCCTTTCACATACGGAAAGTAAGAACTCCCAATCCTCGTAGGCTTTCATATGAGTATCGAATTGAATATTACTTAAAATCTCTCTCGGGAATGCCAATGTTGAATTGGATAATTGATTTTTCACGAAGACTTCATGTGTCAACCTGCCTTGATTGTTAACTAATTTCTCGCTTAATAGAACGGGCTCTTGTTGACCTCTGTTCTCTTTTAGTACAGAGCAATTAAAATAGATTGGGGATCCTTTTCTTAGAGTTTCACATCTATTAAGCTGTTCAATAAAGTTAGGATGCCACGCATCGTCGTCGTCTAAAAAAAGAATGAATCTACCTTTAGCCATTTTTAGAGCCAAGTTTCTACTCGCTGATGGTCCTGGTGGTCCAGATCGCCGAATGTAGGTGTCAGTCGAGTCAAGCCATGCATGACATGTCTGATCGGTTTTTTCGTCGATGTGGTCTGACACCACAATAATCTCAAGTGTGGCAGTACTTACCTGCTGCTTGATGGATTGCAAAGCCCTTGCTAGTAGAACTGGACGCTTATGTGTGGGAATTAGGACCGAGAAGTCAGGCCAATAATTGATCTGCTCTTCTGTTTTTTGGGCTAATAATATTTTTAAACTCGCTTTGAGTTGTTCTACCTTTTGATCCATGGGTGCTGAATCATAGGCCCGTTCAGCAATCTTTTGTGCTTCTTCGATATGCCCTAAATTTAAATATCTGACGCCTAAGTTCACAAGTGCATCTGTGTAATCGGGGTTTGCGTCAAGAGCGCGGGTCAATAGCAGTACAGCATCTTCATCAGTCAGTAGTAGCGAGTAGTTGTTCAACGCCACCGAATGAGTGGCGTCGGCGTCAATGACACGCTGATAGTTCTTAGCTGCTTCTGACCATCGACCCTGCTGATGGTCTTTAATTGCTTCGGCAAGTTGTCTTTCAATATCTTGATTATTCAAGTTTTCTCCAAATTGTTGGGGGGCAATTTGCGTGACACTTCAGCGGCTGTCTAACACCACATGCTGACGGTCCAGGTCCTCAAGAATGATGCTAAGTTTATCGTGTACTGGTACTGGTATTGTTGATTTAGGGAAATTTCAGCCTATTTTTTAATTCAAAATAACCAACAATGGAGCGAAGACTGGGAAGTCATTCTCATCCTCATGTATCAAGCCGCTGGCAAAATGACCAAGTTAAAAGGCCCTTGAATCAAATCAAGCGCTGCTTGGTATGAGGTTTGATCGGCCTGCGTCATCAACAATGGCTGGTTGTCGCTGATTGAAATTGAATCCAACTTGCTGTTGGTTTGGGCGGCCAAGGTGTTAAGGTCGCTCAGATTGCTGAGGATGCTGGCGGCGGTATCGGCCACACTGACAGATGCCACGCTGGCGTCTGTGGCCAGATTATTGGCGTCCTGTGCGGTAGCGTTCAGAATGGCAACAGAATAGTTTTGAATGCTTGCTAATGTGCTGCCGCCTTGCTGGTATTGAGTCTCGCTCAAAGCAATTGGTGTGCTCGAGTCGCTGATGCTGATGCCGGCCACTGTACTTCCCAATTGAACCAACTGATCAAAGTTGGCGGACACATGGGCGGCTGTATCGGTAATCGTCACCGAGCTGAGGTTAGGAAGTTGTAACGTGTCGGCCAGATCAGCGATGCTGGCCCCGCTGACCTTCAATCCATAAGGGCCTTGCAATTGGGCCAAAATGCTCGGATCCGTGTTGACTTGTGCTTGAGTGACCGTGATCAGGCCGTTGTTTTGGCTGATGTTGATGTCACCCAATTTGCTCATGTTGGCCAGGGCGGAGAGTTGTGCATCGATATGAGTGGTGCTGTCCGACAGGCTAAAGGCCACGACATGGCTATTGCTTTGCAGGTCAGTAGAGTTGGCCACCGTGGCATTGCTAATGTTCAAAGAATAGCCGCCGACGATCAAGCCCAAGGTGGTTTGAACGCTTGTAGAAGCATATTGTGTTCCCGTCAAGTTCAGGGCGGTGTTGGGGTCGGTCAATTGGATATGGCTCACCGCAGAATTGGCGGTTAAATCTGCCAAATGGTTAACGATATTGGCAGCCGTGTCTTTCACAGAAATGTTATTGACCCTCGTGTCTGCGGTCATCGCCTGAGCTTGGTCCGCATTGGCGTTGGTAATGCTGAGGCTGTATGTGCCTGTGCCATGGCTGAGGGCTGTAAAGACAGAGCCCGCGGCAGCATATTGACCTGTTGTCAAAGTCAACGCTAAATTGTCACCCGAAGTGATGGGTGAAATGGAGGACAGTTTTGTCCCCAAGCTTGCCAAGCTGGTGAGGTTGTTTTGAATACCACTTGCCGTGTCGACGATGTCCAAACTGTTCACTCGAGTATCTTGCGCAAGAGATTGCGCAGAAGTTGCCGATACACCGGTCAAGGCCACTTTGAAGTTGGAAGCCAATTTGCCAAAGACCACTTGGTTGGTGGTCCATTGGGCGGCGGACAGACTCAAGGTGGGGTTGGCGCTCGTGCCTGTTGCAAACTGGATGCCCGTGATTTTGCTATTGGCTGTTTTTAAATAGCCCAGTTTGACGTCGTTGCCTAAATCGTCCGGGGTGAGCGTCACGGCCATGCTGGCCACATTGGAATTAGCACCTAAAGTATGAACATCAGCGATGCCGGCATCGGTAATGTTGGCTTTAAAGCCATTTTGTATTAAGGCCAATGCGTCCACGTCGCTCGTCAACTGTGCATTTTTTAAGTTCAAAGGCTGTGGCGAGCCTGTTAGCGTGATTCCGCTGAGTAAGCCACCGCCCTGAAGTGTTTGAAGGGCGTCCAATTTGGCTGAAATGTTCGCACTCGTATCGGCAATTTGAATGGCGCTGACTTTCGAGTCGTTGATTGCAAGGGCTTGAATCGCAGTGGCACCCGTGATTTGCAAGGTAGATGCAGCACCGAGCTTGGCAATTGCGCCAGCATCGTTGGCGTATTGCGCCATGCTGATCGATATATTGCTTGTATCGCTTTGGTGGATGTTTTGCAGTTGCTGCCCCACCAATTGGAGCTTGTCTAAATTGGCTGATATCTGGGCACCCGTATCAGAGACCACCATCGACTTGATTCTGCTGTCTTGAGCAAGAGAGGCGGCTTGAGTTGCAGTGACCTCAGACAACGCATATTTACTGCCGTTGCTCACTTTGGACAGGGCGCTTTGGTTGTTGGTCCATTGGGAAGCCGTCAAACTCACATTGTTGGCCGGGTCCGTTTGGTTGATGCTGGTGAGTTTGTCGCCAATGCCATTGAATTCAGCCAGATGCGTTGCCAAGTCTGAAGCAGAACTGTTGACGGTCATGGCCACGACATGGGCATTTTGTGCCACTGTCGTCGCTGTACTGGCCGATACACCTGACACATTAAGGGTGTAGGGGTTTGAAATTGCGCTCAGTGCAGCTGCGTCACTTGCGTACTGAGTTGCTGTCAAAGCAATGGCGGTTTTATCTGATTGCTTGATGGTGATGGAAGGCGCCCCGGAGGTTGTCACCGCGGTTTGGATACTGCTGAGGTTCGAGGCAATGTTGGCGCCCGTGTCACTGACAGTGGCCGATTTCACGGTGGCGTCGCTGGCGAGTGCCGTGACTTGTGAGGCAGTTGCATTTTTAACGGCCAGTTGAGCACCAGAGCCGAGTAAAGCCAAAGCGGTTTGGTCATTGGCCCATTGTTGTCCAGTGATGGACAGTGGGGTGGTGTCGGTCTGGGTTAAAGCAGTCAGCTGGCTGCCCATCGAGTTCAGGCTGTCCAAATTGGCTGCAATGGCAGCGCTGGTATCGCTGACGGAGACAGAGCGCACGTGGGGATCTAAGACGAACTTGGCGGCATTGCCAGCGGAAACGTTGCTCAGGGTCAACCCATAACCACCTTGAATTTTGGCCAGCACACCGATATTTTTTGACCAATCACCCACACTCATGCCCATGGGTGTGCTGGGGTTGGACAGCTGAATGGCTTGCAAAGTCTTTCCCATGCTGGCCAAGGCTGGCAACTGGGCGGTGACATCGGCAGAGTTGCCTGTGACCGAAATAGACTGAATGTTGGGTAAATAGTTCAACAGACTGGTGGCTTGTCCCACCGGAACGTCACTCACATTGAGGCTGTAGCCTGAAGCAAATTTGCCGAGGAACGTGGCTGCTGAAGTGGTGAGCTGATGGTTGCTTGAATCAATCAGGTCGTTGTAGCTGACGCTCAAGGGTGTGGATTTTCCAGTTTCGGCAATGCTGCCGACTTTGTCATTGACCTTCAACTGACCCCATGCACTGGACAAATTTTTGCCGGTGTCCGCCACGGAAATGGAGGTGATGGCGTCGATGGTTTTAAAGGCTTCGGCATCCAAAGCGCTGGCACCCTGAATGGCGAAGGTAAACGCAGGTGTCGCACTGATTTTGGCAAGCGTGGCACTGCTGGCGTAATACTGAGCGCTGGTGAGCGTCAATTGCGTCGTGGTTGCATCGTTGGCATCAACACCGCTGAAGTCGATTTTTTGAAGCTTGGTCCCCAAACTATTCAAAAAAGCCATTCGGCTGGACAGATTGGCAGCGTTGTCCACCACGCTCAAGGCCACCACACTTTTATTGGCCGCAATGTTGGAAGACTCTGCCACGCTGGCATTGTCAATCGTTAATTGATAACCTTTATAAAGCTTGCCAATGGCCAAGCTATCAGCCTGGAATTGAGCGGCCGTCATTTCATAACGACTGGAATCTGAGCCTTTGATTTGATTCAGTTTGACCCCGAGGGCATTGATTTGATCGAGACCGGCGTCAATGTTACTGACCGAATCTGAGATCGATACAGCCTTTACTTGGCTGTTCCCTGCATAGGTCAAGGCTTGAGCCACCGTGGCGGCACTGACATTGAAACCATTGGAACCTGTCATTTTGCCAATAACGCTGCTGTTGGCTGCGAACTGTGTGGCCGTCAATTTCACCAAGTTCTGAGAATCCAGCAAGCTGATGCTGGTCAGTTTGCTGTTGTTTAACGTGGCAATTTGGCTCGCAATGTTGGTGCTGATGTCGCTGACGGTGTAACTGCTGACATGGGTATTGCTGTTCAAACTAGCGGCACTGGCTGTGCCGGCTGCAGTGACGTCAACTTGGTAATTGGTGCTGATTTTGTGCAACAGCCCCGATACCATATTGAAGGTGCTCGCGGTTAAAGACAAATGGGTGGATGCGTCTGTCTGAGCCAATGCCGTCAGGTTGTTGCGGTATTGGTTCAGCAGGTCTATGTTGTTTTGAATGTTCTGGGTGCTGTCCGAAATGCCCAGTTTGAGTCTGGGGTTGGCAGCCAGTTGGGACAACGCTTGAGCCACACTGACCGGACCCGAGGGCGCCGTGGCGTAATAGTTGGTTGAAGCGGCGGTGACGCTGAGAATTGTCATTGCCCCTATTAATCGGTCCGATTGGCCATTACTTGAGTACTTAAGTATTTGGCAATCAAACCGATTCAAAGTGCACGGAAAAGAGATTTCAAGTGCAAAACCATTCTTCATCTAAACGCGAACAAAGCCCAGAAATGGGCCCCGGCATCCGGTCAGATCTGGATGCAGCGGAGCGGGCGCAGGCCGATCTGGTGGCAGATGCGATTCTTCTATGGCGCAAGGGCAATTTGAGTGCATCTCGCTCTCTGTGTTTGCACGCCTTATCCCTAGAGCCGAATGACTTTGGTGCGGCCCAATTGATGGGCAGTCTGGCTCTGCAAGAAGGCAACGCTTTTGATGCCCTGAGTTGGTACCAGCGTGCCTTGGAGTTGCGCCCGAATGAGCCTTCCGCCTATGCCAATTTGGGCCAAGTTTTCAGCCAACTGGGCAACCACGCCAGTGCCTTGATGTGTTTTGAGGTGCTAAGTGATTACCGCCCGATTGACCCCGAAACGCACACACGTCGAGGTGACGCCTTGTTGGCCTTGGGGCGAAACGTGGAGGCCGGTGAAGCTTATGACGTGGCGACACTGATCGATGCCAATCAATTTCATGCCCAGGCCAATCGGGCGCTGGTTTGGCATTTGCAGGGTGACTTTGAGCGCGCACGCACTGGCTACGAGCAGGCTTTGAAACACCGGCCCGATTGGCCCTTGGTTTTAAGCAATTTGGGCAACCTGCACCGTGACTTAAGGGCGTTTGACCAAGCGGTGACGTGTTACCAAAAAGCGTTGGCTGCTTCTCCCCACTACGGCGATGCCTATTTTAATTTGGGCGTAGTCATGCAGGAGCTAAAGGCTTTTGATTCGGCGGTGAATTGCTACACCCGTGCTTTGGAGTGCGGGTTGGCTGGCCAAACTTGGCGCGTGCTGAGCAATCGGGGCATGGCTTACGGTGCCCAACAGAAATTTGAACTCGCCCTGGCCGATTTTGACGCTGCCATCGGCGCGGGGCCTCAGCGCTCCGAGGTCCATTTGAACCGTGGCAATGCCTTGCGGGCGCTGTGGCGGCTCGAGGAGTCGAGGGACAGCTACCACTCGGCTTTGGTGTTGTCACCCGACAACGCCCAAGTTCACTCGAATTTAGGCCAAGTGCTGCGGGAATTGGGCTCGCACGAACAAGGCATGGCCCACCAGCAAAGGGCTTATCAATTGGCGCCGACGTCGGCGGAGATTGAGTTCAATTTGGCTTTGGCTTTGTTGCAACAAGGCCAAATGGAGGCGGGTTGGACGCATTACGAAGCGCGCAAACGCCGCGCTGAGAGTGCCGGACACTTCACCCCCAATGGCTCTAAGCGCTGGACGGGCCAAGAGGACATTGCGGGAAAGTCAATCTTGGTTCAAGCCGAACAAGGCTTGGGCGACGCGCTTCAATTCGCCCGCTACGTGCCCCAAGTGGCCAAACGCGGCGCCGCCGTGGTGTTTGAAGTGCCCTCTGTTCTGCAAGGTGTTTTGGGTGGTCTTTCAGGCGTCAAGTCTTGGCGTGCGAAAGGCAAAGGGCCTTTGCCTGAGACGGATTTTCACTGTGCCTTGTTGAGTTTGCCGGGCGTTTTGGGTACCCGCCTCGACAACGCCGCGACGTCTGAACCCTACCTCAAAGCCGACCCTCAACGAGTGGACCTTTGGCAAAAGCGCATCGGCTTTGAAGGCTTCAAAATCGGCATCGCTTGGCAAGGTAGCCTGGGCCCTTTGGACCGGGGGCGCTCATTCAATCTCGCGCAGTTTGAGAAATTCGCCCAAATTAAAGGCGTTCGTTTGATCAGTTTGCAAAAAGGGGCTGGTTCCGAGCAACTGGCCCAATTGCCAGAGGGCATGGAGGTCGAAGACCTTGGCCCCGACTTCGATGTGGGCGCTGGGGCCTTCATGGATTCTGCCGCCGTCATGATGTCCTTGGACTTGGTCATTACCAGCGACAGCGCCTTGGCCCATTTGGCAGGTGCTTTGGGCAGGCCCACCTGGGTGGCTTTGTCTCATGTGCCCGATTGGCGTTGGTTGTTGGGCCGCACCGACAGCCCCTGGTACCCAAACCACCGTTTGTTCCGTCAAACGCGTTGGAACGATTGGGACACGGTTTTTGAAGAAATGGCCGAGGAATTGCGATCACGCCGTGAAATAATGGGTCCATGAAATCCATTTCCATTTTGCCCATTGTCATGGCTGGTGGCAGCGGCACTCGTTTGTGGCCGCTCTCCCGCGCTGGTTTCCCTAAGCAGTTTTTGGTCTTTTCTGGCGAGCACAGCTTGTTTCAGCAAGCGGTGCGTCGTTTGAATGGTTTAACAGCCCCCGACATTCAGGTTCAGCCCACCTTGGTGGTCGGCAACGATGAGCACCGCTTTTTGGTGGTGGACCAATTGCGCGAAACCGGCTTGCCCTTGAGCGCCTTGTTGCTCGAGCCGATGGGGCGAAACACCGCCCCCGCCTTGACCTTGGCGGCATTGCAAGCCACAGCCGACGGCCAAGACCCCGTGTTGGTGGTCACGCCTGCCGACCAAACCGTGACGAACGAGCCTGCTTTTCAAGCGGCTTTGCAAACCGCAGTGAGACAAGCAGAGCAGGGCGCTTTGGTGATTTTGGGCATTACGCCTGACCGGCCTGAGACGGGTTATGGCTACATCCACGCCCATGTTGCCAAGGCCAATGAGGGCATTTGGAACGTGGCCCAGTTCGTCGAAAAGCCCAACGCCGAAACGGCGGCTCAATATTTGGCCGATGGCGGCTACTTTTGGAACAGCGGCATGTTCGTGTTGAAGGCCAGTGTTTGGCTGAAAGCCCTTGAGCGCACCCGCCCGGATATTTTGACCGCGACCCAAGCGGCCTTTGAGGCCCGTGCCGTCGACAACAGCACCAGCGCCACTTTTGTACGACCCGGCAAAGCCGAATTTGCCGCGGTGCCCTCAGAATCCATTGACTATGCCGTGATGGAAAAAATTCCAGGCAAAACCGACTTGGCCGACATTCCCTTGGCCATGGTGCCCTTGGATGCCGGCTGGAACGATTTGGGCGCTTGGGAGGCGGTTTGGCAAGTGGCCGAAAAAGACGCCGATGGCAACGCCTTCCGTGGTGACGCGATCATCAAAGACAGCCGCAACACCTTGGTGCACGCCACGTCACGCTTGGTGAGCGTCGTGGGTTTGGACGATGTCGTGGTGGTCGAAACGCCCGATGCGGTGTTGGTGTCGGCTCGAAGCAAGAGCCAAGAAGTCAAGCAAATTGTGAATTTGCTGAATGAACAAAAGCGCGGCGAACAGACCCTGCACCGCAAAGTGCACCGCCCATGGGGTTGGTACGACAGCATCGACATGGGCGCCCGGTTTCAGGTGAAGCGCATCATGGTGAAACCCGGTGCGTCGCTCAGTTTGCAAATGCACCACCACCGCGCCGAGCATTGGATTGTGGTTAAAGGCACGGCAGAAATCACCAATGGCGACCAAGTGCTGTTGTTGAGCGAAAACCAGAGCACCTACATTCCGCTGGGCGTCACCCACCGGTTATCCAACCCAGGCCGCGTGCCTTTGGAGTTGATTGAGGTGCAGTCGGGCTCCTATTTAGGTGAGGACGACATCGTCCGCTTTGACGACACCTACGGGCGGGTTCCATAAACCGCCCTCAATCCCCACTTTAAGTCGCCTTTTTTACTGGCTTTTTTACTGGGCTACCCAATGCCCGGGGACCATGGCCCAGCCATTCCCAACGGATTGCCAGGTGGTGGGCACATAAATTTGGCCGCGTCGCTCGTGGTCAAAGTGGCCGGCTTGCCAAATGAAGGCTTTGCCGTTCCAGTTCCAAAAGCCCGGAATCCAGACTTGTCCGGGCGTGTGATTGCGCTTCATTTCAACAATCGGCGGCGGGGGTTGTTGGCCCACCACGGTGATGGTGGGGCCGACTGCGGCCAGTTGTGCGTGGGCCACATTAAAAGTGGTCAAGGCCAAGGCAAAAGCCAGGGCGATTGAAGAAACAGACTGGAAGATCATTTTCAAGCCAAAGCCCGGCGCAGGGCCGCAGCACAGAGGTCAATGGCGGTGTGAGATTCGCGCAAGATCCTCCCCATTGTGATGAAGCCGTGAATTTGACGCTCAAAGCAAATGTACTCACACGCCACCCCGGCGCGCGTGAGGGCGTCGGCGTATTCACGGCCTTCGTCTCGCAAGGGGTCGTAGCCGGCGGTCAACACCAAGGCGGGGGGCAAGCCATTGAAAGCGGTGACCAACGCAGGCGAGGCACGCCAATCGTTGGCGTCTTCGGGTTTGGCCAAGTAATTTTGGGTGAACCATTGAATGGTTAAGTTGTCGAGCAAAAAGCCCGAGCCGTTGGTGGTGTGTGAAGGGGCCACGGCGCGCAGGTCGGTGGCTGGGTAAATGAGGAGTTGGTAGGCGGGGCTGTTTTTTGTGCTGTCGGCTTGAGTGGCCTGGCGCAAGGCCAGACTCACCGCGGCGGCCAAATTGCCGCCCGCGCTGTCGCCGCCCACGGCGATGCGTTTGGGGTCGATGCCCAACCTGCCCGCTTGTTGAGACACCCATTCAAAGGCGGCCACGGCGTCATGAAAAGCGGCGGGAAATTTGTGTTCTGGGCCAAGGCGATAGTCCACCGCAAAGACCACGCAACCCGAGCGATTGGCGAGACTGCGGCAAAGCACATCGTGGGTTTCTAGGTCACCAATGGTCCAACCACCGCCGTGGTAATAAACCAAGGCCGGCGAGGGGGCTTGAATCGATGCCAATCCTTTGGGCTTGTATTCGCGCAATTGAATCCGAGCAGCGGCGGTTTCTGAGTTGGCCGGCACATCGAGGCTGTGGTGCTCAATGTGTTCAACTTCTTCGGCATCGGGCTGGGTTAAACCACGGCGTTCGCGGTAAAGCTGACGCGCCGAGGCCGCGGCCAATGAATAAAAAGGCGCCACATTGCGGCTGGTCAAGAGGTCTAAGAGGGCTTGGGCTTGAGCGTCGAGCATGGTGAATGAGGTCGGTGAAGGTTAATTCCAGTGTGCGGCGGCACACCAGATGATGGCAGGAAATGTGGCCAACCAGGCCCAGAAAAAACGGTTCAATCCGAAAAACCAGAATACCAAAAAGTGGAACACCGCCGCCACGAGGCAAAACGACAACGCCCATTCGGCTTGAAACAAGGCCAGCGGAAAAGCGCATTCCCAGAGAATGAAAGCCCAAGAAGCCCCCCTCGCCAGCCCAGCTTGCCTTGACCAATGGCCGGAAGGAAGCGGGCCGCGAACGGCTTCGTTCAAGAAAATGGTCAAGGCGTGGCCGTTGCGCCATTCTGGGCGCAGCAGCTTGACGCTTCCAGACAAAAAATACGAGCTGATGGCTTGCAGTGCGATGAACGCAAAGCCAGCCCGCCAGCCGAGGGTTGGATTGGGGTTCGGGGCACTAAAGAGGTTGACGCCAACCGCGATGAACAAGCCCATCAAGACCATCAATGTCATGAAGTCGCTGCCGCCATTGAACGCGCCACGCCATCGAATCAGCATGAGGAGGTGCAAGGCAAGCAGCAGTCCAACGTCTACAAACAAGGCAGTGGCGATGGGAAGTCCCCAATGGAAGCTCAGGTAGACCAGCCAGGGCAGCGCCAAACCACTCCCAGCGCGCAGCCACAGTTGCCAGCGCATGCCGGAGGGGCTGTAGAGCGCATCGGCCCACCGGCGCCAAGTGGGGTTGGGAATATCGGCTCGCTGCAAAGACCAGTCCCACCAATCAAGCGGTTGTTGCAAACCTGTCGCCATTGGCTTAGCGGCGGCGTTGCGGGAAAGCATTCGAAAAATTTGAGCAAATTCTGCGGTTTGAATTAACCAACTCAATGTAAAAAGGATCGTCAAAGCCATGGCCATGAGGGGGGTGAACCCCGGCAGATCGGCGGCTTGCAGGTTTCCGGTTTGAATGTTCAACGTTGGCATGGCAACACCGGCGTGGTCAGCATGGTTTCCGATTCAAAAGGGTTATTTCCAAGCGTGTCCTTGGGGTCCGAAAGCACCATGCGCAACTCGAATTGCCTTTGGGTCGCCTCTGGCCAACAGGTCAAGGTGGTGTTCAACGCCAGCCGGTCAACCATGGCGAAGGAGACCAATTGACGGGCGTCGGCGCCGTCGGGCAAATCGACCAAGTCGGCCCAGAAATGGTCGACCAAATTTTGCTGGGACAGCAATAAATTGGTTTTGGCGTTGAGGAACAAGTCAAGTTGGCTTCTGGCGCGTCGCGGATAGACGGGTTGCCAATCTGTCCAGCCCGTATTGGGTGCCTGGCCGCCTACAAAACCCCGAACATGCAGGTGCGGCACGCGGCCCACGGCGTGAAAAAACTTCCAGTTGGGGAAAAATGAGCGCAACAAAAACAACCAAGGCCCTTTCAACACGGGGCCTTTGAACACCAGGGTCAGCAGCAGCAGCGCTGCGTAAGCTGCGACCATGAAAAAAGTCAAATCAGTCAAGGTGGCAGGAAGTTCGTGGGGCTAATTAAGGTTATTCGAGCGGGTCAGCGCCCCCATTTTGCCAAGCAGCAATAATAAGCACTGATTTCTTTAACTTCCCGGAAAAAACATGAATTTGATTGACTTGATGAAATGGCGCTACGCTACCAAGAAAATGGATCCCAGCAAAGCCGTGCCGCAAGACAAGGTCGACCGCATTGTGGAAGCCACCCGTTTGAGCGCCAGCTCGAGCGGCTTGCAGCCCTACGATGTTTTGGTGGTGACGAACCCTGAAGTGCGCCAAAAACTTCAAGCCGCTGCTTACAACCAAGCCCAAGTGACCGAAGGATCGCATGTGTTGGTGTTTGCTGCATGGGACAACTACACCCGCGAACGCATCATGAGCATGTTCAATTTGATGGCCAAAGAGCGCGGTGGCGAAACGGAGGCGTCCATCGCTTACCGCGATCGTTTGATCGACAGCTCGTTGGCCCGCGATGCTCAAAAAAACCATGAGCACGCTGCGCGCCAAGCCTACATTGGCTTGGGTACGGCCATGATTGCCGCCGCCGCTGAAGGCGTTGACGCCACGCCCATGGAAGGCTTTGACCCCGCCAAGGTCGACGAGATCTTGGGTTTGAGTGCCAGGGGCCTGCGCAGCGTGATTTTGTTGCCCTTGGGTTACCGCGAAACTGGCAAAGATTGGCTAGAAAAATTGCCCAAAGTTCGCCGCGCCACCGCCGATTGGGCGATTGAGGTCCAGTAAAACGGCCTTTTTTTTGAATGACTGAAAAGCCACTGGTGCCTCGCCCAGTGGCTTTTTTCATGGTGAGTTCTATTTTTCGCATTGTGAAAAATATCGACTTGCAATCTCCTTTTGAATTTTCACAATGATCAAATTAATTTCTTAATGCGGAATTAAGTATCTAAGTGATTGAATTTAAACAAAATAAAAAAACTCTTATATAAGACATAAGTCTTGTTTTGTGTCTTATATAAGACTACAGTTCACTTGTCCCTGTTGATCTTTATTTTGTTTTTTCTTAACCCAAACGGAGTGAACACCATGCCTCAATCCTTGACTGAACAACTCAGCCGCGAACAACAAATTGCCGCCCTCGAAAACGACTGGGCGCACAACCCCCGTTGGAAGGGTGTGAAGCGCGGTTACAACGCTGCTGACGTCGTGCGTTTGCGTGGCAGCGTGCAAATTGAAAACACCTTGGCCCAACGTGGTGCCGCCAAGTTGTGGGACAAAATCAACGGCAGCGCCAACAAGGGCTATGTGAACGCATTCGGCGCCATCAGCGCGGGTCAAGCCATGCAGCAAGCCAAGGCCGGCCTGGAAGCGGTTTACCTGTCTGGATGGCAAGTCGCCGCTGACGGCAACACCTCAGAAACCATGTACCCCGACCAGTCGCTCTACGCTTATGACTCGGTGCCCACCATGGTTCGTCGCATCAACAACACCTTCAAGCGCGCTGACGAAATTCAATGGTCACGTGGCATCAACCCCTCCGACGCCCAATTCATCGACTACTTCTTGCCCATCGTCGCCGACGCTGAAGCTGGTTTTGGTGGTGTTTTAAACGCCTTTGAGTTGATGAAGAACATGATCAGCGCGGGCGCTGCTGGCGTTCACTTCGAAGACCAATTGGCCGCCGTGAAAAAATGCGGCCACATGGGCGGTAAAGTTTTGGTGCCTACACAAGAAGCCTGCGAAAAGCTGATTTCAGCGCGATTCGCCGCCGACGTCATGGGCGTGCCCACCATCATCTTGGCCCGTACCGATGCCGAAGCCGCCAACCTGATCACCTCGAACCACGACGCCAACGACCAGCCTTTCTTGACTGGCGAACGCACGCAAGAAGGCTTTTACCGCGTCAAGAATGGTTTGGAGCAAGCCATCAGCCGTGGCGTGGCTTATGCCCCCTACGCCGACTTGGTGTGGTGCGAAACCGGCGTGCCTGACATTGGCTTTGCGCGTGAATTCGCACAAGCTGTGTTGGCGGCCAACCCCGGCAAGTTGTTGTCTTACAACTGCTCGCCTTCGTTCAACTGGAAGAAGAACCTCAACGATTCGCAAATCGCCTCGTTCCAAGAAGACCTGTCGGCTCTTGGCTACAAGTTCCAGTTCATCACTTTGGCTGGTATCCACATCAACTGGTACAACAGCTTCAAGTTCGCCAAAAACTACGCTGCTGGTGAAGGCATGAAGCACTATGTCAACATGGTGCAAGAGCCCGAATTCGCAGCCCGTGAAGAAGGCTATACCTTTGTGTCTCACCAACAAGAAGTGGGCGCAGGGTATTTCGACGACGTGACCACGGTCATTCAAGGCGGCTCATCTTCTGTGAAGGCCCTGACCGGTTCGACCGAAGAAGAACAGTTCCACTGAAAACCAGAACCAAAACCAGAACCAGAGCGAAATCGAGAACTTGGGTGGTGGGTGGCCCCTGATAAAATCTTGGGTTAATCAGCCCACCCCCTTTAAAAAGCGCGGCAGTTCCGCGCTTTTTTATTTTGCTTCTTGATTCAATCGACATGATTCAAATTACCTTACCCGACGGTTCTCAACGCGAATTTCCTGGCCCGGTCACCGTGGCCGAAGTGGCCGCCAGCATAGGCGCTGGTTTGGCCAAAGCCGCATTGGCTGGCAAGGTCGATGGGCAAGTGGTGGACACCAGCTACACCTTGAATGAAAACGCCCGTTTGGCCATCATCACGGCCAAAGACGCAGATGGATTGGAGGTCATTCGTCACTCAACAGCCCATTTGTTGGCGTACGCGGTGAAAGACCTTTTTCCTGAAGCCCAAGTAACGATTGGCCCCGTCATTGAAAACGGGTTTTATTACGACTTTTCGTACTCGCGCCCCTTCACGCCAGAAGATTTGACGGCCATCGAAAAACGCATGAGCGAGTTGGCCGCCAAAGACGAACCCGTTGTGCGCCGCGTTTTGCCACGCGACGAAGCGGTGTCGTATTTCAAAGGCATCGGCGAGCATTACAAAGCCGAAATCATTGCCAGCATCCCGGCCGATCAGGCGGTGTCGCTGTACCGCGAAGGCGCTTTTGAAGACTTGTGCCGTGGCCCCCACGTGCCGAGCACCGGCAAGTTAAAGTACTTCAAATTGATGAAGGTGGCCGGCGCTTATTGGCGCGGTGACCATCGCAATGAAATGCTTCAACGCGTTTACGGCACCGCGTGGGCCAGCAAAGACGAATTGCAGCAATACCTGACTCAGCTTGAAGAAGCTGAAAAGCGCGACCACCGCAAGTTAGGCAAAGAGCTCGATTTGTTTCACATCGACGAGCACGCCCCCGGCTTGGTTTTTTGGCACCCCAAGGGCTGGACGGTTTGGCAAGGCGTGGAGCAGTACATGCGCCGGGTTTATCAAGACAACGGCTATCAAGAGGTCAAGGGCCCGCAGATCATCGACAAGTCTTTGTGGGAAAAAACCGGCCACTGGGACAAGTACCGTGAGAACATGTTCACGACGGAAAGCGAAAAGCGTGACTACGCTTTGAAGCCCATGAACTGCCCGGGCCACATCTTGATTTTTAACCAAGGCGTGAAGAGCTACCGAGACCTGCCGTTGCGCTTTGGCGAGTTTGGTCAATGCCACCGAAACGAGCCCAGCGGCGGTTTGCATGGCATCATGCGGGTGCGTGGCTTTGTGCAAGACGATGGCCACATCTTTTGCACCGAAGACCAAATTCAAAGTGAAGTCGTGGCCTTCACCACGTTGCTGAAAAAGGTCTACAAAGACTTTGGTTTCAACCACATCATCTACAAGTTGTCGACGCGTCCTGAAAAGCGCATTGGCACCGAAGAAAGCTGGGACCGTGCTGAGAACGCCTTGGCCGAAGGCCTTCGCGCGGCCGGATGTGAGTTTGAATACTTGCCTGGCGAGGGCGCTTTTTATGGCCCCAAGATCGAATACACCTTGAAAGACGCCTTGGGTCGGCAGTGGCAATGCGGCACGATTCAGGTCGACCCCAACTTGCCCGAGCGCTTGGACGCTGAGTATGTGGGCGAAGACGGTGCCCGACATCGGCCCATCATGTTGCACCGTGCCATCGTCGGCAGCTTGGAGCGCTTCATTGGGATTTTGATCGAAGAACACGGTGGCGCCTTGCCCACTTGGCTGGCTCCTGTGCAGGTTTCGGTGCTCAATATTACCGATTCTCAGGCTGAATACTGTGGCGAAATTGCCAAAACTCTGCGAAATCAAGGGCTTAGGGTGGAGACAGATCTCCGAAACGAGAAAATTACGTATAAAATACGCGAGCATTCGATGCAAAAGGTGCCTTTTATTCTGGTCGCAGGCGACAAAGAAAAAGAGGCCGGTACCGTCGCAGTGCGCGCCCGGGGCAACAAAGACCTCGGTGTGATGTCCCTCCAAGCGTTCTTTGAACTGATTGCCGCGGACATCGCTCGTAAAGCTTGATTTCTATCGATTGACTGAGAGAACGCTTTGGTGTGCGCCGCCGCGTGCGGTTTTGCTGTCTATAAGACAGAGATTTTTTAAGGATATGAGCCATCGCTACTGAATTTCGTGACCGCCGCCAGCGGGAAGAGCGCAAGCACCGACTGAACCGTGAAATCATGGCCCCTGAGGTTCGCCTCTCCGGCCCTGAAAATGAGCCCTTGGGCATTGTCAGCTTGGCTGACGCCCTGCGCATGGCGGGTGAGTTGGATGTGGATCTGGTTGAAATTGCCGCTACGGCAGTGCCCCCAGTCTGTCGTTTGATGGACTACGGCAAGTTCAAATACCAAGAGCAAAAGAAGGCCGCGGAAGCGAAGTCGAAGCAAAAGGTGATTGAAGTCAAAGAAATCAAGTTCCGACCCGGAACCGATGACGGCGACTACAACATCAAGATGCGCAACATTCGGCGCTTTTTGGACGATGGCGATAAATGCAAGATTACCTTGCGATTTCGGGGACGTGAGATCACCCACCAAGAGTTGGGTCT
Organism: uncultured Curvibacter sp.; assembly: GCA_903828535.1. Taxonomy (GTDB): domain Bacteria; phylum Pseudomonadota; class Gammaproteobacteria; order Burkholderiales; family Burkholderiaceae_C; genus Curvibacter. Next base: position 26,199 of record CAIKMN010000018.1, on the reverse strand, counting down.
GGACTTGTTGAACCGAATTCGTGATGAGTTGGCCGACAGCATTGTTGTGGAGCAGTTTCCCAAGTTGGAAGGGCGCCAGATGGTGATGATGATCGCGCCGGGACGTAAAAAGCCCGGTTCGGCCAAGCAAGTTGTTGAGGCAGCGCCCGTCGCCGCCTGAGCAAAAAAGTGTCTCGGGGCCATCAAGGCTGTCAATTGTTGACAGACGCCTCACGAGCACAAATTAAAGGAGCATCAAAATGCCCAAAATGAAGACCAAGAGCAGCGCTAAAAAGCGTTTTCGCGTTCGTCCCGGTGGCACCGTTAAACGCGGCCAAGCCTTCAAGCGTCACATCTTGACCAAGAAGACCACCAAGAACAAGCGCCACCTGCGTGGGGCTGTCGGCGTGCATGAGACCAACATGGGTCACATGGCACAAATGCTGCCAGGCACTGGCATCTGAACGGACGAATTAGGAGAAAACTATGCCTCGCGTTAAACGTGGTGTGACGGCCCGAGCCCGTCATAAAAAAGTATTGGCCCTGGCCAAAGGTTTCCGTGGTCGCCGCGGTAATGTCTTCCGCATCGCCAAACAGGCGGTGATGAAGGCCGGTCAGTATGCCTATCGCGACCGCCGTACCAAGAAGCGTGTGTTCCGCCAATTGTGGATCGCCCGTATCAATGCGGCCTCTCGTGAGTTGGGTCTGACTTACAGCCAATTTGCCAATGGCCTGAAAAAAGCCGCCATCGAAATCGACCGCAAGATGCTGGCCGATTTGGCCGTGCACGACAAAGCTGCTTTTGGCAGCATCGTGGAACAAGTCAAGGCCAAGTTGGCTGCTTGATTGATCACGGTGATGCCCTGCTTTTCGGAGTGGGGCTGAAGTCCAGAAACAAGGGCCCTCGCTAAGTTCAGCAAAGGCCCTTTTTCATTGTTGAAGCTGCAAAGATAAATGTCTATGAACGAGTTGGATGCCTTGGTTGAGAGCGCTGCGCATGGATTTGCCCAGGCCACCACCCCCGCCGATTTAGAAAATGCCAAGGCCCTGTACCTCGGAAAATCAGGCCGCATCACCGAATTGATGAAGGGCTTGGCCGCCTTGCCTGTGGAAGAAAAGAAGGCGCGCGGTGCGGTCATCAATCAAGCCAAGCAAGCCATTGAGGCCGCCCTGAATGCGCGCCGACAGGCGCTGGCCGATGCCGAGTTGGAGGCTCAACTCAGGGCCGAGGCGCTGGATGTTTCGTTGCCCGGTCGCAGTTTGGGGCAGGGCGGTTTGCACCCTGTTTCTTTGACGCTCGAGCGCATCGAGGGCATTTTTGGCAGCATGGGTTTTGATGTGGCCCAAGGTCCTGAAATCGAATCCGATTGGTTCAACTTCACCGCCCTCAACACGCCCGAAGACCACCCCGCACGTTCGATGCACGACACCTTTTACGTGGAAGGGGGCTCCCAAGCAGCCCCCAACTTGTTGCGCACACACACCAGCCCGATGCAGATTCGCCACGCCGTACAGCATGTGCAACGTTACAAAGCCTTGCTGGATGCCGGTGAGCCCATGCCTGAAATCAGGGTCATCGCGCCTGGGCGCACTTACCGCGTTGACAGCGATGCGACCCACTCACCCATGTTCCATCAATGCGAAGGCCTGTGGATTGGGGCGAATGTGAGCTTCAAAGATTTGAAAGTGGTGTTTACCGATTTTTGCCGCACCTTTTTTGAGTCAGATGACTTGGTGTTGCGCTTTCGACCCAGCTTTTTCCCCTTCACCGAACCCAGTGCGGAAATTGATATTCAGTTCCCCAGTGGCCCTTTGGCGGGCCGTTGGTTGGAAGTGGCGGGTTCGGGCCAAGTGCATCCGAATGTGGTGCGCAACATGGGCCTCGACCCTGAAAAATACATTGGCTTTGCCTTCGGCATGGGCCCCGACCGCTTGACCATGTTGCGCTACGGCGTGAACGACTTGCGCATGTTCTTTGACGGTGATGTTCGCTTCCTGTCGCAATTCCAATAAGTTAAAGCCATGCAATTCCCAGAATCTTGGTTGCGCCAGTTTTGCACCCCCCCCTTGACCACCCAGCAGTTGGCAGACACCTTGACCATGGCCGGTCTGGAGGTGGAAGAACTGCAACCCGTCGCCCCGCCTTTCAGCCACATCGTGGTGGGCGAAATCAAAGAAGCGGTGCAGCACCCCAATGCCGATCGCTTGCGGGTCTGCCAAGTCGACGTGGGTCAGACTGACGCTGCGGGTCAGCCTCAACTGTTGAACATTGTGTGCGGCGCGCCCAACGCCCGTGTGGGCATTCGCATTCCTTGCGCCTTGGTCGGCGCCGAGTTGCCACCGGGAGACGATGGGCAGCCCTTCAAAATCAAACTGGGTAAATTGCGCGGCGTTGAAAGCGAAGGCATGTTGTGCTCAGCGCGTGAATTGAAACTTTCTGAAGACCACGGTGGTTTGATGGAGTTGCCATTGGACGCCCCGTTGGGTCAAAACATCCGCGATTTTTTGAACCTGGACGACACCTTGTTCACGCTGAAGCTCACGCCCAATTTGGCGCATTGCTTGAGTGTTTATGGCGTGGCGAGGGAGTTATCGGCCTTGACTGGCACGCCCTTGATGCCTTTAACGCCTTTACAGACTGCGGCCGTGACAACGGGGCACAACGACGTGTTGCCCGTGAAGGTCAGCGCGCCTGATTTGTGCGGCCGTTTTTCAGGCCGCATTGTGCGCGGCGTGAATCCCAAAGCCAAAACGCCTCAATGGATGGTGGATCGCTTGGCGCGTTGCGGTCAGCGCTCTGTGACGCCCTTGGTGGACATTTCAAATTACGTGATGTTTGAGTCGGGCCAACCCACCCATATTTTTGACCTCGATAAAATTCAGGGTGGCTTGAGTGGTTCAGACGCCGGATTGGAGGTTCGTTGGGCCCGTGCGGGTGAAACGCTGAAGCTCTTGAATGGCAACACCATCACGCTCGATGAAACCGTTGGCGTGATTGCCGATTCGAAAGCGGTTGAATCGCTTGCGGGCATCATGGGCGGGGACGCCACTGCGGTGTCCGATGGCACCCAAAACATCTACATTGAAGCGGCCTTTTGGTGGCCCAAAGCGATCGCTGGGCGCTCACGTCGATTCAATTTCGCGACCGATGCGGGGCACCGTTTTGAGCGCGGTGTCGATCCCGCACCGACCGTTCAAATCATTGAGCGAATCACCCAGTTGGTGCAAGACATTTGCGGCGGCGAGGCGGGCCCCATCACCGATGTGCAGCCCAACAGACCGGTGGCTCAAGCCGTGCCATTGCGTGTGGCGCGTGCGGCCAAAATCATTGGCATGCCGGTGTCTGAAGCGCAGTGCGTGCAGGCGCTGCAACGTCTTGGCTTGAAGGTAGAGCAGGGCGGTCAAGGCTCAACCGCTGGCGCAGAAGGCTTGGAGGTTGGCACTTTGATGGTGACGCCGCCCAGTTACCGTTTTGACATCACCCTTGAAGAAGATTTGATTGAAGAAGTGGTGCGATTAGTGGGTTTTGAAAACCTGCCCACCACCAAACCCTTGGCGCCCATCTCGCCCAAACTGCCTGCAGAAAATACACGCAGTCCTTTCGCCGTGCGCCGTGCTTTGGCGGCTTTGGGTTACCAAGAAACCATCAACTTCAGTTTCGTCGAGGCCGCTTGGGAACACGAGTTGGCGGGCAACCCAAATCCGATCCAACTGTTGAACCCCATCGCCAGCCAAATGAGCGTGATGCGCTCGTCGTTGATGGGCTCTTTGTTGCAAGTGTTGAAGTTCAACACCGACCGCAAAGCGGCTCGGGTTCGGGTCTTTGAATTGGGTCGTGTTTTCTTGCGAGACGACAAGGTGCAAGATTCCTTGACCACCGTCGCCGGCTTCCACCAGCCCATGCGCTTGGCGGGTTTGGCTTTTGGGCCCCGCGCACCCTTGCAGTGGACGGGCAAGGAAACGGGGGTTGACTTTTTCGACGTCAAGGGCGAACTTGAAAATTTGTTGTCGACGCACGGTAAGGGACCGTTGACATTTGTGCCCGCGACACACCCGGCCTTGCACCCAGGCCGAACTGCTGAAATCAAATTGAACGGTTTTGCGATTGGCGTCGTGGGTGAATTGCATCCCAAATGGCGTCAGCAATGGGGTTTTTCTTCGTCGCCGATTTTGTTTGAATTGGCATTGGACGCCGTATTGGCGCGCCGCGTAGCGGCCTTCCAGTCGGTTTCGCGTTTGCAACCGGTGAGCCGTGACTTGGCCTTGGTGGTGGGTGAAGCCGTGCCTTACGCCTTGGTTGAAGCGGCCATTTTGGAGGCACCGCACCAAGGCTTGCTGCGTGACGTCACCTTGTTTGATGTGTATCGACCCGTCAACACGGCCGAGAAAAGTTTCGCCGTTCGCCTCTCTCTCCAGAGTGAAGACGCCACGTTGACCGACGAACAGATTGATTCCGTGGTCCAAGCTGTGATAAAACACTTGGCCGAGCGCACCGGCGCGCGTTTGCGAGCATAAAACCATGGCGGATGATTTCGAAATTCAATTGGCGGTTGACGATCTGGAAACCCCAGCGCTAACCAAAGCCCAATTGGCAGACATGCTGTTCGAGCAAATTGGCTTGAACAAGCGCGAATCCAAGGACATGGTGGACGCTTTTTTTGACCTCGCTATTGAACGTTTGGTGCAAGGTGAGGACGTCAAAATTTCAGGTTTTGGCAACTTTCAAATTCGCACCAAAGCACCACGGCCCGGCCGCAACCCGCGCACCGGCGAGTTGATTCCAATTGGGGCGCGACGTGTCGTGACGTTTCACGCCAGCCAAAAACTCAAAGAACAAATTCAAGGCACTGCCGACTGATTGAGCCATGGCATCAGAGTCTCTTCAATCCAATGAACCCGGCTTGCCCGCCATTCCGGCCAAGCGCTATTTCACCATTGGTGAAGTGGGCGATTTGTGCGGCGTCAAGCCCCATGTGCTGCGTTATTGGGAACAAGAGTTCACGCAGCTGCGCCCCATGAAGCGCCGCGGCAATCGCCGCTATTACCAGCACCATGAAGTGCTGATGATTCGCCGCATTCGTGAATTGCTCTACGACCAAGGTTTCACCATCAGCGGCGCGCGAAACCAGCTGCAGGAGGGCGCGCCTCACGCAGCGGCAACGGTCATCTTCGAGCCCATTGAGTTGTCTGATCCAACCCAAAAGGGACCCTTGCTGCACATCGAAGACATTCGCAAAGAGTTGTCTGAAATTAGGCATCTCCTTTTTGATCAGCTTTCTATTTAGGCCTCGTTTTCTGGCTATAATTGAAGGCTTGTCGGCGTGTAGCGCAGCCTGGTAGCGCACTTGCATGGGGTGCAAGGGGTCGCGAGTTCGAATCCCGCCACGCCGACCATTTTTTCAAACAATCCAAAGGCCAGCTCTCTAAAAAAGGGTCGGCCTTTGTTTTTAGGTCCTCCGGGGAATCTTGGTCATGTTTGAGTTCATTCGTACGCATTCCAAATGGGTCATGGCGGCCTTGTTTGTTTTGATCATCCCGTCGTTTGTGATGTTCGGTATCAGCGGCTACAACAAAGCCATGGACAAAGGCGACGTCGTCGCTAAAGTGGACGGCAATGCCATTACCCAAGCAGAATGGGACGCCATGGTCAACAAAGAGGTGCAACGACTGCGTGCTCAAAACCCCAAAGCCGACCCCAAGATGCTCGACACCCCAGAGGTTCGCTACGCCATTCTGGAGCGCATGGTGCGTGAACAAGTGTTGCTTGCCGCGGCCAAGAGCAAGCACTTCACCACACCCGACGCCAAATTGGCCCGCACCTTGTTGGAAATTCCCGCTTTGGCCCAATTGCGCAAGCCCGACGGCACCTTGGACATGGAGGCGTATCGCCAATTGTTGGCCGCCCAGGGTTTGACCCCCGCCGGCTTTGAAATTGAAGTTCGCAAAGACCTCTCCAGCCAACAAGTTCTGGCCGGCGTGAACCAAAGCGCTTTTTCGACCCGAGCGATTTCAGATTTGTCTTTGAACGCTTTTTTCCAACAACGTGAAGTCCAGTTCGCTGTCTTTCCCCCCCAAGATTACATGGGCCGAGTCAGCCCCACTGAGGCCGATTTAGAAGCCTATTACAAAGACCCCGCGCACGCTGCGCTGTTTCAGCAACCTGAAAAAGCCGATGTTGAATACGTCGTGCTCGACTTGGACAGCGTCCAAAAAACCATTCAGTTGAATGAAGCCGATTTGAAGTCTTACTACGACCAAAACCAAAACCGCTACGCTTCCAAAGAAGAACGCCGAGCGAGCCATATTTTGTTGACGGTTTCAACCAACGCCACACCCGCTGAGCGCGAAAAGGTGAAGGCTGAAGCCACCGCTTTGTTGGCTCAAGTTAAAAAGAACCCTGCCAGCTTTGCGGATGTGGCGCGTAAAAATTCGCAAGACCCCGGCTCAGCTGCCAAAGGCGGCGACCTTGACTACTTTGGCCGCGGCGCCATGGTCAAGCCTTTTGAAGACGCAGCATTCAGCTTGAAAAAAGGTGAAATCAGCGACTTGGTCGCGTCCGATTTCGGCTACCACATTATCTTGGTCACCGACATCAAGGCACCCGTGGTCCCGCCTTTTGAATCGCAACGAGTTGCCATTGAAAAAGACCTCAAACAACAGCAAGCAACCAAAAAATTCGCTGAAATGGCCGAAGGTTTCACCAACTCCGTTTACGAAGAATCTGAGAACTTCAAGGCGGTTGTTGAGCGTTACAAGCTGACGGTGCAAACGGCCAAAGACATCAGCCGCGAATCTGCTGCAGCCTTGGCGGCATCGCCCTTGAGCAACCCCAAATTGTTGAACGCGTTGTTCAGTGCTGACTCGGTGGCCAAGAAACGAAACACCGAAGCGGTTGAGTTGGCCCCCAACCAATTGGTGTCGGCTCGCATCGTGTCATACCAGTCTGCTCGAACCCTGCCGCTGGATGACGTCAAAGCCAAAGTGCGCAGTGCGGTTTGGTCAGAACTGGCCGCCAATGCAGCCCGTAAAGACGGCGCCGATAAACTGGCGGAATGGAAGTCCAAGCCTGAATCTGCCCATTTGTCGTCCCCATCGACCGTGTCCCGAGACAACCCCCAAAAGCTGGACCCGAAAGTGGTCGACGCGGCCTTGCTGGCCAAGGCCAGCGGCTTGCCCCAAACCCCTGAGTTGGTCGGTGTGGATCTGGGCTCGCGTGGTTACGCGGTGGTCAAAGTCAACAAGGTCGTCCCCCGCACTGACGTGCCTGCTGAACGTGCCACGCAAGAACAAAAGCAATACACCCAAGCTTTGGCGGCCGCCGAAACCACGGCCTACTATGATTTCTTGAAGACCGAATTCAAGACCCAAATCAAGGTGCCTAAACCAGCGGCGAAGGATGCCAAGGCCCAACCGAATTGAGGCCAGGTTCGTCGAGAGGTGGCCGGCTTTTAGCGAAAATTAGTTTATAATTTTACCTCTACGGTGGCTGTAGCTCAGTTGGTAGAGTCCAGGATTGTGATTCCTGTTGTCGTGGGTTCGAGCCCCATCAGCCACCCCAACCTTTTCTAAGGTCTTGAATTTGAACGGTTTTCCAGCCAAAAAACTCGCGACAGGTTCCCACTTAGGGTTCCCACATGATCCGAGTTCCGAGGTTGAAGCAAAACCGACACGGCGTTTTTTCTCTCCGTGTCATCTGGCAAGACCCCACAGGCAAGCGGCGCGAGACGCTGCACAGCCTAGGCACACGCAGCCCCACGGTTGCCCGTTTGCTGGCGTTACAGTTCAACGAAGCACTTGAACGAAAACGCGCCATGAACGAAAAGCCCACACTCCCTAGCCTTGACGAGATCGCGCACAAGTTTGAACTGGACTTGTCGCGAGGCATCATGAAATCGGACAGCCCCGAAGACTTTGATCGCATGATGAAAGCCATCGAAGCCTACAAAGCGATTCACGGGGTGAATCCGCCTCTGCAACAGGCGATGAACATGGGTAGGGCTACCCAACCCCTCACCGTAGCCCCAAAACGCCTTCTAGCCCGTTCCAGCCCTCTCAGCGAAGCATGTGCAGGGTATATCCGCGAAAAGCAGCACGACAACGCCAAGCGCACGATTTACGAAAAAGGGCTTTTGTTTGAGGAGTTCAAGGGCTTGCTGGGGGACTTGGAAGTCAACCTGTACGACAAGCCCACGCTGGTGCAATGGAAAAATCACGAGATGAACAAAGGCGCAGGCGCGAGCCGCATCAATAAACGCCTTGGCTACCTGAACGATTTTTTTAACTGGTGTATTGGCAACGGGCACAGCCAGCACCAACAAAGCCCCGTTGACGGCTTGCTGATTAGCACCAAGGGCAAGCTAAAAAAGAAACAAGAGCATTGGAAATCGTTCGAGGACACCGAACTCAAAGCGATTTACGGCATGGGCTACACGGGCGCAATGCCCAAACCCGATCATTACTGGATACCCATTGTTGCCCTGTACTCAGGCGCACGGCTCAACGAAATTGCAGGCTTACCTATCCAAAACGTGCGCATCATTGACGGCGTTCACGCGATGGAAATCACCGACACTAAGACCAGCAAAGTAGGGCGAACCGTGCCCATGCATCAAACCCTGCTAGACCTTGGTTTTTGGGATTACGTGGAATACGTCAGGGGTATAGGGGCAGAGCGGCTATTCCCGCACACGGTGGACGGCAACAACGGTTACGGTAAAAACGCCGCCCGTCAGTTTGCGCTATGGCTGGACAAGCTAGGCATCCAAGACCGCTTCAAAGTGTTTCACAGCACACGATCCACCCTCATCACAGGGTTACACCGTGCCAAAGCCAATCCCGCCCACGCCATGCAGATCACAGGGCATGAAGGCGTACAGGTTCAGAACATTCATTTTCAGGTGTACACGCACGGCATGGGCTTGGCAGAACTGCGCGACACCTTGAACACGGTCAGTTATGCCGTGGACTTGAAAACCGTCAGAGCCAGTGATCCTACGTTTAGGGCGTTTTTGAATCGGTGGAAATTACAGGACGAACGGAAAAAGCGAATCAGCATAAAAGCCGTATCCACCCGACCATCAAAATGATGCTAACAAAAAGAAAGTTGCAAAGAAAAATAAGAAAGAGCAAGAAGGTTTTTTGAAACCTCAATGTTCATGCGGGTTTGCGGAGGTTGCAAGCAACGAATTCGTTGCTTTTTGGCATCGTAGAAATTGCAATTTGGCAACATAGGCGTTGCCAACATCCTACATAGAAACGTTTTCAGTTCAAGTGGTTTTCAGCATGGGGAATATTGCCAAATGGCAATTTTTTCATTGCCCTGCCTTGACAAAATGCGCCTTACCTGCTTCAAAAAGAAAGTCATTTTTCTTTTTAGGAGCCAAACATGGGTAGATACAAAAAAGGGGGGCAATGCCCCACCGATTTAGCGGGCAGCATGATCGAGGACAGCATGGCGCAAGGGCAAAGCGTTGCCGTGGTGATTCACGATCCCAAGGACTTTAGGATCAAGCCCAATGAGCCATTTGTCATCTTGTTTTACAGGTCTTTGCTGTCGGTTATTGTGGACAAAAAACTCACGACCACCGACCTCAAAGTGATCCTCACGGTATTGGATTTTGTCAGTCAGGGCAACGTGGTTAGCCTCACCCATCAAGACGTGGCAAACAAGGCTAAACTGGTGCGCCAGCAAGTCACTAACAGCCTGAGCAAATTGGTCAATGCAGGCGTTTTGGTGAAGTCAGAAAGCGGATCATTGTTTTTGAATCCACACTTGATCGCCAAGGAAAACCTAAAGGAAATCAAGGGTACAGAGGCTTACAACGTGGGTGGGCAAAAAGCTAAACAACTGGCGTTCTAACCCACTGCCCACCGCTCAGGCTTCGCCTGCCTATGGACAACCCCGCCCATGCATGCCAAAGGGCAGCAGCGGGGTTCCCCACAGGTTCAGCCGTGGACAGTTCGCCTCACTCGCAGGCGCAATGATACGTTTAAGTACCTTTAAAAGGTATAATCCCCCGCCAGTTGCTCTGATTTAGGGTTTTCCGATGGTGTTGTCGAAAACGGCAAGGAGTTGTGCAGGGCGGGCATTCAAGGCTTTTGATAGCGTGAGCAAGTTCAAAAGTGTTAGGTTACGTTCGCCGCGCTCCACGCCACCAACATAGGAGCGGTCAAGGTTTGCAAGGTCTGCCAAGGATGCAAACACTAGCGAGCTTAAAAAGATGAGGAAAGCAAGCGCGATTAGTTTTGCTAAATTGGCAAATATCGCTACTCATTAGAGAAGGTGCTGCCCATTACTTCCCACTCTTTTCTAGTTCTCAGTGCTTGAGACTCGGGATAAGGCGTATCTGATAACCATTCTGCATATCTCGCCCGAAGTCTTGGCGTGTCTCCGTAGCATACAGCCGTAAGCATCTTGATTTTTTCTTCCAAAAGCAAAATTCGTTTTTCTAGATCGTCCGTTTTCATTTTTGTTCCTCGGTTTTTTTGAATCGTGCTTTCAGGTCTTCAAATTTTTCACGCCCCAAGCCTTGTTTTTGAACCCCTTGATCCGCTTTCGTCAAAATGACGTGGCGGATGGTGTGGGGGCAGTTCTCATGTTCAAAGAACGCCAACACCGCACCACCCAGCGCCAGCTTTACGTGATCTTCGGCTTTCTTTTTTTCACCGCGTAAATCTTTTTTCACTGCTGAAATCGTCTGTGCAATTTTTGCTTTTCGTTTTTCCAGTGCCTCAATTTGTGCCAGTGTTGCCATAATTTGAATCTCCTAAACCTTGATAAATCCAGTTACGTGGATCACTGCTTAAATGTCAATCCCCGCTTTGTCTTTCCTTCAATGAGCGAGCGCCAGCGAGCGTGAAACCCTCCGAGCGAGCGGAACGCGAGCGATTCAAAAGGCAGCCCGCATCTCTCCCAGAGGTCGTGACTGACGGGCGGCGGGGGTCTTGGGGATTTCACCCCAAGCGCAATACACGTTTCTCCCCACTGCGTGGTGAGCAAACGTTCCTTGCGGTCAGGGCTGCGCCCCGACACCCCAAAACCCGACACGCCCGCGATGCGGGCTTTCAGTCGCTACGCTCCTTTTCTTTTTGGACAAGAAGAGAAAGGAACGCCGCAGGCGTTCGCGGGGGTTTGGGGGCGCGAAGCCCCCAAGTGCAGGCATTGCCAAACAGGGGGTTGATCCCGTAATCTGTTCTATGGCGACCAATTACGTTTCAACCCGAACAGGCAGCGCAGGCAAAGGCGCAGGCGGCAAGCACGCCGCCTATATCAGCGGGCTGGATCGCCACGCCGACAAAACAGAAGTTCAAGCCGTCATTGATAAAAATATCCCCGCCAGCGTTGCCAAAGATGGTTTGGAATTTTTCCAAAAAGCGGACGAGTTGGAGAGAGCCAACGGGCGCAGTTACCGCAGCCTGATCATTGCCATTCCGCGCGAAGCCACCGACAAAACGGCATGGGCGCAGACCTTCACGGACGATCTTTTGAAAGACCGCCACGCCTACCGCCTCGCCATCCATGACAAGGGCGACGGCAACCCCCACGCGCACCTGATGTTTTGCGAACGGGGTTTGAAGGAATGCAAGACCCCGAAGGACTTTTTCAGCCGCCAGAACCCCAAGGATCGTTTTGTCAGTCACAAGGACTGGTTGAAACAGACCAAGGCGCTTTACCTGACCCACGTTCAAAAAGTCGCGCCCGACTTTGTGCCCGCCATGAAGGGCGAGCCGAAGATCGGCCCGAAGCTCAAAAACGCAGGGGGAAGCTACGAAACCAAACGCGCCGACCGTGAAACAAAGGTGGGCATCATCCGCAGGGGTGAAGCCGCCATTGAGGGGCTGGACAAAAAGCTGGCGAAAGAAAAAACCCGCTTTGCTTACGACCACTTCAAACCGCAGCTTGAAAAAGCGACCGCACGGCAGAAGGTCAGCATCCGCAAGGCGATGCGGATTCACGTCAGCAAGCCGAACAAGGACGGCAGCCCCAAGACCATCAAACAAATCTTGAACGAACTCAGCCAAGCCGTGGCGATATGGATCGCCGACCTTGCCCGCGAGAGCGAACGCAAGGCGCAGGAGATACGGGCGCAGATGATGGAGGCCGAGCGGCAGCGGCTGGCCGCGCATGGGGGCATCCCCAGCCCTTTTGAGTTTCGCCCGTCTTCCACATGGGGACGGGCAGCACAAAGCCAGCCAGCCCAAGCACCCGCCACCCCAGCCAGCCGATCACGGTTCAAGTGATGCTAAAATCGCCCTAGCGCCAGAGTGGGTTCCCACTTTGGGTTCCCACCAAAACGGCCTGATCCACAGGGTTTTGGCAGGAGAACTGCAACGGATTCAAAGGGTTGTTGTTGAGGTGGAGAACCCCCCCATCAGCCACCCCATATAAATCAACAACTTAGCCCCGCTTCACGAGAGCGGGGCTTTTTTGTTTCTGGTCGTTACAGACTGAATACAGACTGCGTTGCCGAATTAAATGCGCTGATTTAATCCACTGGCGGGCGCTCTGCCTAGGCAAAGTGTCGTTTACGCCCAACGCGGAAACATCGAAACCAAAAAGATGGATTTTGGAACTTCGCAGGCTTGATCCACCTTAATATCAACGTTCTGAGGGCGATAGCCCACGACAAGGCTTTCTGCGATGGCAATCAAAAAATCCGACCTTTACTCCTCCCTCTGGCAGTCCTGTGACGAACTGAGAGGCAGCATGGATGCCAGTCAGTACAAAGATTACGTGCTGGTTCTGCTGTTCGTGAAGTACATCAGCGACAAGTACGCTGGTCAGCCTTACGCCCCCATCAACATCCCTGCTGGAGCCAGTTTTGCCGACATGGTGGCGTTGAAGGGAACGACCGACATTGGCGACCAAATCAACAAGAAGATTTTGGGGCCGCTGGCTGCAATTGCATAATAAATTTGTACACCCTTTCGCCGCTTGCTCAAAATGCCTTTTCGATACAGTTGGTTCAGGTGCTGAGACATGTTCGGCTGCGTCGTTTTCACAGCCTCGATCAATTGCCCTACGTTCTTTTCACCATGACAAAGCGCACTGATAATTTGCAAGCGCATGGGGGCAGACAAAAGACCAAAAAGCTCAGCCGCGTCTTTCAGAACCCTCGCCAAATCTCCATCATCCTGCGTTGTCATGGCGCTCAAGCGTCCACAAACACTCGCGCTTTACGCGGTGTCAGCACCAAGGTTTCGCCTTCCTTGAAATCTTGCTGGCGGTATTGCGATGCCGACAACTGCGCTTCGATGATGGCGTCTTGGCCAAACATGCCAGCTTCCACGGGTTCGAGCTCCAACCTTGCCACAGGCCCCACCACGATGGCGCGAGTCAGTTTGGCCACAATGCCCGTGTTGGCAGCACCCGGCGTGTAGCGGGTCACATCCAGGTCGTGTGGACGCACATAGGCAAAAGCCTTTGCGTCTTGCACTTGGCCATGTTCTGGCGTATCCAAACGAATGGCGTGTTGGTCGGCACCGATGAGCATTTCGCCTTCGTGCGCTCGGCCATGGAACAGGTTCACATCGCCCAAAAAACCATACACAAAAGGGCTGGCCGGGTGGTCCCACACATTTTGAGGCGAACCGATCTGCTCGATATTGCCTTTGTTCATCAGCACCACGCGGTCGGCCACTTCCAGGGCTTCTTCCTGGTCGTGCGTCACAAAAATGCTGGTCACATGCAACTCGTCATGCAAGCGGCGCAACCAGCGGCGCAGCTCTTTGCGCACCTTGGCATCCAAGGCACCAAAAGGCTCATCCAGCAGCAGCACTTTGGGCTCGACGGCCAGCGCACGGGCCAAGGCAATGCGCTGGCGTTGACCGCCCGATAACTGCGAAGGATAACGATCGGCCAGCCAGTCGAGTTGCACCAAACTCAAAAGTTCGTGCACTTTGCGTTTGATTTCGGCTTCTGGTGGGCGCTGGTTGCGCGGCTTGACGCGTAGGCCAAAGGCGACATTCTCAAACACCGTCATGTGGCGGAACAAGGCGTAATGCTGAAACACAAAGCCCACTTGGCGCTCGCGCACATGCACATGCGTGGTGTCTTCGCCACTGAAACCAATCGTGCCTTGGTCGGCGGTTTCCAGGCCCGCGATGATGCGCAGCAAGGTGGTCTTGCCGCAGCCCGAGGGCCCCAGCAGTGCCACCAGCTCGCCGGACTCGATGTCCAAGCTGACATCGTTCAGGGCGGTGAAAGTGCCAAACTGTTTATGCACGTTGCGAATTTCGATGCTCATGATGTGACTTGCTGCGTAAGCGGTTGAGAGATGTTCATGCCGTTGCCGTTTCTGGAGTTAGGCGTTCTGGCGGCAAATCGGACACGGCTTTCATGGCTTGCGCATGGCGCCACTCCACCACCGACTTGATCACCAAGGTCACCACGGCCAGCAAAGCCAGCAAAGAGGCCACCGCAAAGGCAGCGGCCGATTGGTATTCGTTGTACAAAATTTCCACATGCAAAGGCATGGTGTTGGTCTGGCCGCGAATATGGCCCGACACCACCGAGACTGCACCAAACTCGCCCATGGCACGGGCGTTACACAAGATCACGCCATAAATCAAACCCCATTGGATATTGGGCAGCGTGACATGCCAAAAGGTTTGCCAACCGGTGGCGCCCAGCACAATCGCGGCCTGCTCTTCGTCGCTGCCTTGCGCCTGCATCAGCGGAATCAACTCGCGAGCGATGAATGGGAAAGTCACAAACACCGTGGCCAGCACAATGCCCGGCACCGCAAAAACGATCTTGATGTCGTGCGCCTGCAACCAGGGACCGAACCAGCCTTGCGCGCCAAACATCAGCACGTAAATCAAACCCGCCACCACGGGCGAGACCGAGAACGGCAAGTCCACCAAGGTGGTCAAAAAGGCCTTGCCCGTGAATTCATATTTGGCAATCGCCCATGCGGCTGCAACGCCAAACACCAGGTTCAGCGGCACGGCAATCAAGGCGGTGATGAAGGTCAAGCGAATCGCCGACCAGGCATCGGGCTCTTGCAGGGCCTCAACGTAAGCCACAAAACCTTTGCGCAAGGCTTCTGCAAACACCGTGGCGAGGGGCAAGACCAAAAACAAAAACATGAAGGTCAGCGCCAGCGTGATCAGGCTGAACCGCACCCAAGCGGGTTCTGTGGTGCTGACGTGTTTGTGACTCGTTTGCTTAGTCATGACGACGCTCCTGTGCGGCGACGCTGCCAAGTTTGCAAGGCATTGATCACCAGCAACAACATGAACGAGATTACCAACATGACCAAGGCCACCGCCGTGGCGCCGGCGTAGTCGTACTGCTCCAACTTGCCAATGATGATCAAAGGTGTGATCTCTGAGACCATGGGCATGTTGCCGGCAATGAAAATCACCGAACCGTATTCACCAATGGCGCGGGCAAAGGCCATGGCAAAACCGGTGAGCAGCGCGGGTGCGATAGACGGGAAAATCACCCGAGTGAAGGTCTGCCAGCGCGTGGCGCCCAAGCAGGAGGCGGCTTCTTCGAGTTCTTTTTCGGTGTCTTCCAACACCGGTTGCACCGTGCGCACCACAAACGGCAGGCCAATGAAGATCAGCGCAATCACCACGCCGTTGGGGTTGAAGGCCAACTGAATGCCCAGTGGCTCCAAATACTGGCCAATCCAGCCGTTGCCCGCCAACAAAGCAGTGAGCGAAATGCCGGCCACAGCCGTTGGCAAGGCAAAGGGCAAGTCCACCAAGGCGTCCACCACTTTCTTGCCAAAGAAGTCGTAGCGCACCAGCACCCAAGCCACCAGCAGGCCAAACACCACATTCACCAAGGCGGCGATCAACGACGCGCCAAACGTCAAGCGGTAAGACGCCATGACGCGCGGGCCCGTGACGGCGGCCCAGAACTGGTCCCAGGTCAGGGTGAAGGTTTTAAAGACGAGCGCCGATAAAGGAATCAGCACGATCAAGCTCAGGTAAAAAATGGTGAATCCCAGGGTCAGGCTGAACCCGGGCAAGACTCTGGCTGGCGCTCTCCGTTTGGTGAACGCCACATTGGGCAATGCGGTCATGAGTGGAATGGGTTATTGAACGGTGTACAGCTTGTCAAACTGACCGCCGTCGTTGAAATGAATTTTTTGTGCTTCAGCAAATGAGCCAAAAATTTCGTTCACAGTGAACAGTTGGATGGGCTTGAAGGTTGCAGCGTACTTCTTTAAAACCTCCGCGTTGCGTGGACGCAAAGCATGCTTGGCTGCAATCTCTTGCGCTTCGTCTGAATACAAATAGTCCAGATACGCTTTGGCCAAAACAGCCGTGCCTTTTTTGGCCACGGTGCGCTCGACCACCGCCACCGGGTTCTCGGCAACGATGCTGATCGATGGGTGCACTGCATCGACTTTGCCAGCGCCAAATTCGTTGTCCACCGAGACCACTTCAGACTCAAAGGTCACCAGCACATCGCCAATATTGCGCTGCAAGAAGATGGTGGTCGCGTCGCGCCCACCCTTGGCCAAAACCGGCACGTTTTTGTAGAGCTTGCTCACAAACTCGGCCGCATCGGCGTCCGAGCCGCCCTTCTTTTTCACATAGCCCCAGGCCGCCAGATAAGCCATCCGGCCATTGCCACCCGTTTTGGGGTTGACCACGATCACCTTGATGCCGGGCTTGATCAAATCGTCCCAGTCTTTGATGCCCTTGGGGTTTCCGTTACGCGTCAAAAACAACATAGTGGATGAAGTGGGCGACGCGTTGAAGGCAAAGCGCTTATTCCAGTCCTTGGCCACCGCACCGGTGCTGGCCAAAAAGTCCACATCGGTAGTGGTGTTCATGCTCACCACATCGGCGTCCAGGCCGTCGTTCACGGAACGCGCCTGCGCGCTCGAGCCGCCATGGGCCTGGTCGATCTTCACGTCTTTCCCGGTGGTCTTTTTGTAATGAATCACAAACGCGGCGTTGTAGTCTTTGTAAAACTCGCGTGCCACGTCATAGGACGCATTGAGCAAAGTTTGCGCACCAGCGGCTGCGCCCGACAAAGCCAGTGCGGCCACCAAAGCCAGATAAGTAAGTTTTTTCATACAGTTTCCAATACAGACAGTGAGGGCGTAGAAGTTCAAGGCGAGTGACCGGTCCAGGCCAACGCACCCGTGAGAGACTGCAGCAAAGCAAGGCCCAAAGGCCATGGGCCAAAGCCCGAATCGATGTTGATATGCCCGGCGTTTTGCAAGCGCACCAGCTCACTGCGCCAAGAACGCGCGTAGGCACCGGCGGTACGGATCGGGCAAAACGGATCGTTGTTGCTGGCCACCACAATGCTGCGGTAAGGCAAGGGCTGGTAGGGCACAGGCGCAAAGTCAGACAGCACACTGCGCCGCTCAGGGTCGGCCGGTGCCACCAACAACGCGCCTTGAATGCGCTTGACCACCTCGCTGGGCAGGTGCGTGGTGGCAATGCAGCCCAGGCTGTGCGCGGCAATCACCACTTGGCCGGGCTGCGCCAAAATCGTTCGGCCTATCGCCGCCACCCAAGCCGTTTTCACCGGCGAAACCCAGTCGTCCTGAACCACTCGCACCGCACCCGGCAAAGACTCAGCCCACAGGCTTTGCCAGTGGCCAGGGCCAGAATCGCGCCAGCCGGGCACGATGACAAGGGTTGTTTGAGAAGACATGGCCTCGATTGTGTGTTGCATAAGAAAATTCGCAAACGAATCATTTGTTGTTTGTTTATGTCGTTAAACATATATGGGCAACTTTGATCACAAGTCACGCAACAAATTAGTAGTTGTCGTCAGGCCCCATTGCTTGATGGACTGTCATTTCGAATGGGATGCGCCGGGCGGCGCAGGCCCAGGTGCTCGCGCAGTGTGCGGCCTGTGTATTCGGTGCGGAACAGACCGCGCCGCTGCAGCTCAGGAATCACCAGCTCGGCAAAGTCTTTCAGGCCATGCGGCAAGGTGGGCGCGAGCACATTGAAACCATCGGCCGCCCCGGTCTTGAACCATTGCTCCAGTTGGTCGGCGATGTGCTCGGGGGTGCCCACCAGCGTCCAGTGACCGCGGGCGCTGGCCACGCGTTCGTACAGCTGGCGAATCGACAAGTTCTCGCGGGCTGCCAACTTGGCAAAAAGTTCTTGGCGGCTCTTCCAGCCCTCGGTCACGGGCAGGTCTTGCGGGAAAGCATCGTTGATGTTGTAGCCCGACAGATCGACATTGCCCAAGAATGCCGACAGCAGGCCCAGACCCAGCACCGGGTCGATCAGGCTTTGCAGTTGCTCGAACTTCTCTTGCGCCTCTTGCTGGCTGCGGGCCACAAAGGGCGAGATGCCGGGCATGATTTTGAGGTCGTCGGCTGTGCGGCCATAGGCGGGCAGGCGCGACTTGAGTGAGGTGTAGAACGCACGGGCGTCTTCCACCGTTTGCTGGGCGGTGAACACCACTTCAGCAGTCGCAGCGGCCAGGTCTTGGCCGTCATTGGACGAACCGGCTTGTATCAGTACCGGGTAGCCTTGCGGGGCGCGTGGCGCTTGCAAAGAGCCTTGCACGCTGAACTTGCTGCCCTGGTGTGCCACGCGGTGGAGCTTGTCGGTCTCAAAAAATCGGTTGTGGGCCTTATCGTGGATGAAGGCGTCGTCTTCCCAACTGTCCCACAGGCCTTTCGTGATCTTCACGTATTCGTGGGCAATTTTGTAGCGCTCAGCATGCTCAAGCTGATGCGGCAAGCCAAACGCTTTAGCTTCAAACTCGCTGCCCGAGGTGACCAGATTCCAGCCGCTGCGCCCCTCGCTCAAGTGGTCCAGCGTGGCGAACTTGCGCGCCAGGTGGTACGGCGGCAAGTAGGTGGTGGACACGGTGGCCACCAGGCCGATGCGCTCGGTCACGCCGGACAAGGCGGTGAGCAACAACAAAGGGTCAAAGGGGTAAGGCAAGGCGTTGCGGCTGATGACGTCGGCCGAGCCGTCGCTCATACCGACGTTGTCGGCAAAAAAAATTGCGTCAAATTTCGCGGCTTCAGCTTGGCGCGCCCAGTCTTGCAGGGTGCGCAGGGTGGTGGAGGCGGTGGGGTCCACATCGGGGTGGCGCCAGGCCGCCAAGTGGTGCCCGACGCCGAAAAAGAAGGCCCCCAGATGCAGTTGCCGTTTTTGTTGCTGAGTCATATTTTCTTTCACTGGGGGCCTGAAAGTTCAGGCGTTAAGACTGATTTCGGGGGTCTTTACAGCTTGGCAATAGACACTTCGGTCGACTTGACCAAAGCGACCACTTCGGAGCCGACCTTGAGTGCCAGGTCGTCCACCGAGCGGGTGGTGATGACTGAGGTGACGATGCCCCAAGGGGTTTCGACATCGATCTCAGAGACGACGTCACCGCGGATGATCTCTTTGATCTTTCCTTTGAATTGGTTGCGAACATTGATGGCTTGAATGGACATGGGATTCTCCTTGAAAGTCCGTTAAATAACTATATGGCCCAGCGCAGTCCGTTGAGTGGGGTGGTCGTGGTGGTGATCCACGAGGTGTCGACGCTGGTTTGTGTGTCTTGGCGTTGCAGCACGCGGTCCAGAATGCGTTTCTCAATCGCCGCAAAGCCGGCATCGCCGCGTGAGCGGGGTCGCGCCAGGGGGATGCGCTCGTCCAGCGCAATCACGCCGTCTTCGATCAGGATCACCCGGTCGGCCAGGGCCACGGCTTCTTGCACGTCGTGCGTGACCAGCAAGGCGGTAAAACCGTTGGCCAGCCAAAGGTTTTCAATCAGCTCGTGCATTTCGATGCGGGTCAGCGCATCCAGCGCTCCCAGCGGTTCGTCGAGAAGCAGCAGTTGGGGCTTGTGCACCAGGGCGCGGGCCAGGGCCACGCGTTGGCGTTGGCCGCCCGACAAACGGGCCGGCCATTCTTGGAGTCGGTCACCCAGACCGACCTGCTCCAGCACCTTGGCGGCTGCGGCCTTGCCAGACTCGGGCAAGCCCAATGCCACGTTGTCCAGCACACGACGCCAAGGCAACAAGCGCGCCTCTTGGAACATAATGCGGGCGTTGTCGCTCAGGCCTTTGACGACTTTGCCGTCCAGCAGCAGTTGCCCTTGCGTAGCCGGCTCCAGGCCCGCCACCAGACGTAACAAGGTGCTTTTGCCGCAGCCACTGCGCCCGACGATGGCGACAAATTCGCCCGGCTCAATCACCAACTCGGTGCCTTGCAGCACGTTGCGTGTGCCGTAGGCTTTACCCAAGCCTTGGGCCTGCACGCGCACGCCTTTGGTTTGGCTTGCGGCCTGTTGTGCGGCTTGGCTCAGTTCAGTGTGGTTCGTACTCATCTTGTATGTCCTGTATTCACTGGTAGCCTGGGTGCCAACGCAGCCAGTACTTCTCTAGGCCCTTGGCAAACAAGTCGGCCAATTTGCCCAAAATGGCGTAGAGCAAGATGCCCACCAACACCACATCGGTCTGTAAAAATTCCCGAGCATTCATGGTCAGGTAACCTATGCCGGCTTGGGCCGAGATGGTTTCGGCCACAATCAAAATCACCCACATCAAACCCAGCGAAAACCGCAGACCCACTAAGATGGAAGAGGTGGCACCGGGCAAAATAATCTGACGGTACAAGCCCCAGCGCGTCAGACCATAAGTGCGGCCCATTTCAATCAAGCCCGGATCCACGTTGCGTATGCCGTGAAAGGTGTTGATGTAGATCGGAAAGAACACTGCCACCGAAATCAAAAACAGCTTGGCACTTTCTTCAATGCCGAACCACAAGATGACCAAGGGGATCAGTGCCAGCGCGGGAATGTTGCGGATCATCTGAATGGTCGAGTCGAGCAATGTCTCCAGCCAGCGCACCGAGCCCGTGAGCAAGCCCAGCACCAGCCCCAGGCTGCCGCCCACGGCCAATCCGAGCAAGGCGCGACCTGCACTGACGCGCACATGCTTGCCCAACTCGCCGGTCTCGGCCAGGCCCCAAGCCGCGTCCAGCACGCTTGATGGTGCGGGCAGAACCCGTACCGACAACCATCCCAGTGACGACGACAGTTGCCACAAAGTCAGCAACAGCACCGGCACCACCCAAGGCAGCAAGCGCTGGCCGACGCCAGCAACAAAGCCCAACAACGGGCGCCAGTCAAAAGGCGAAGCGTCGATGCTGAAAGCCCAGGGGTATTCGGTATTCAAGGCTGTGAGGTCCACGTTGTCAAAGTCTGCCTTGGATGCCGGTGCGGAGGTTTCCACAAACAAGTCCGCCTTGTCGGCAAAGGCGTGCGCAGGGGTGAGTAAGGTGCTCATGGCGTGCCTCAGCTTTGCGACACTTTGGCCACCGGGGGCACATAGGCATTGCCCATGGTTTCACCTTGGGGTGCGACTTTGCTTTGGCCGGGTGCTTGGATGCCAACATGCGGAAACACCAACTCGGCAAAGCGATACGCTTCTTCCAAATGCGGGTAACCCGACAGCACAAAGGTCTCGGCGCCAATGTCTTGGTATTCCTTTAAACGGCGAGCGATGGTTTCGCCATCGCCCACCAAGGCGGTGCCTGCACCGCCGCGCACCAGGCCCACGCCGGCCCACAGGTTGGGGCTGATCTCTAACTTGGCGCGGTTGCCGCCGTGCAGTGCGCGCATACGCTTTTGCCCCTCGGAGTCCATGCCCGCCATATTGGCTTGCGCCTTGGCGATGGTGTCGTCGTCCAGATGCGCAATCAAGCGCTCTGCAGCAGCCCAGGCTTCGTCGTTGGTCTCGCGCGGAATGACGTGCAAGCGCACGCCAAATTTCACTTTGCGGCCCAGTTTTTCTGCACGGCGGCGCACGTCGTTGAACTTCTTCTCTACCTCGGCTGGCGGCTCGCCCCAGGTCAAATACAACTCCACCTGTTCGGCTGCCAGATCATGCGCGGGGTCTGACGAGCCGCCAAAGTACAGCGGCGGGTACGGCTTTTGCACCGGTGCAAACAACTGCTTAGCGCCCTTGACCTGAATGTGTTTGCCTTCGTAGGTGACTTCTTCCCCTTTGAGCAAGCGCGTCCAGACGTGCAGAAATTCACGCGCATGTTCATAGCGCTCGTCATGGCTCAAAAAACTGCCATCAGCTTCCAGGTCACCCGCGTCGCCACCGGCCACCACATTGACCAACAATCGCCCGCCGCTGAGTCGGTCAAAGGTGGCGGCTTGTCTGGCCGCCACGGTGGGCGAGATGGTGCTGGGGCGCAGGGCCACCAAGAACTTCAGGCGCTCGGTTACCGCAATCAAACTGGCCGCCGCAATCCAAGGGTCTTCGCAAGAGCGACCGGTGGGCAGCAGCACACCGCCGTAACCCAGCGCGTCTGCGGCTTGCGCGATTTGCTTCATGTAATGGTGATCGACCGCGCGCGCACCTTGCTGCGAGCCCAAATAGCGACCATCGCCATGCAAAGGAATAAACCAAAAAATATCCATGTCAACTCACTTGTTAAGGTTTCAATACGCTGCGCGTCAAGCCTGGGCCTTGCCAGACAATTTCAGACACACGGATGGGTTTAGGAATCAAAGCCAATTTGGCAAAGGCGTCGGCCACCAGTTGTTGGTCCAGCACAGCTTCGGCGCCCAGCAAGCCCACCGGCGAACGCGGGCGGCGCTGCAAAAACAGGCTGACCACGCCGGCATCGAGCCCGCTGAAGTCCGCGATCAGCTTGATGGCCTGCGCGCGGTGCTCGTGCACAAAACGATCGGCGCGGCTCAGTTCATCAAACAAGATGTTGAGCACGTCAGGGTGCTGGCTGACCAAGGGGCGTGAGGCCAGGTAAAACGAGCTGTTGCCCGACAACCCTTTGCCATTGGCAATCACGCGGGGTTTGATGGCCAGTTCGGTAGCGGCATAAAACGGGTCCCAAATCACCCAAGCATCGACGCTCTTGCTTTCAAAGGCGGCGCGTGCATCGGCGGGGGCCAGGTAGATCGGCTGGATGTCGGTCCACTTCAGGTTCGCTTTGTCCAAGGCGCGCACCAACAGGTAATGCGAGCTGGAGCCTTTTTGCAAAGCAACCTTGCGGCCTTTCAAATCGGCGAGGGTGCGAATCGGCGAATCGGCCAAGACCAAGATCGCCGAGCTCTCTGGCTTGGATGG
The DNA here is from genome assembly GCA_903828535.1 of uncultured Curvibacter sp. Lineage (GTDB taxonomy): Bacteria > Pseudomonadota > Gammaproteobacteria > Burkholderiales > Burkholderiaceae_C > Curvibacter. Next base: position 3,181 of record CAIKMN010000018.1, on the reverse strand, counting down.
CTCGGCGCCTACATACCACAGGTCTTTACCTGCAGCTTGGGCAAACACCGGCGGCGAGTCACCCGTCAGGCCGAATTCCAAGCTGCCGACCGACAGCGCCTCCAGCAACTGCGGGCCCGCCGGAAATTCGATCCAACTCACCTTGGTTTGCGCAAAGCGTTTTTCCAACACGCCCTGCTGCTTCAAGATGACCAGGTTCACCGCCGACTTTTGGTAGCCAATGCGCAATTGCGCCAGCGGTTGGATGGTGGCAGGAGTCTGCGCCCAGGCGCTGTGCAGGGCCAGTGGCCCGGTCAAGCCCCAGGCGGCGGCCGATGTCGCGAGCAAACTCAGCCACTGGCGACGGTTGTTTGATTGAGATGATGGGTTGTGCATGGCGATACTTCAGTCCAATGGCGTGCAGCGATTACTTCAAATCAACCGGTGCGGCGTGCAGCAGATTGATTTTTTTCGGGATCAGCTTGAGTTCAAAAAACGTGTCGGCAATTGACTGCTGCTCGGCCAGAATGTCGCGGTTCACCACGGCGGTGCCAAAGGCTGAACGGCTCAGGTACAACTCGGTGATCGATTTATCCAAACCCAAGACCGCCGAGAGTTCAGCCGCTGCCGCCTGTTTGTTTTTGCCCGCCCAGTTGTCGACGGCATTGATCTCTTCAATGGCGATCTTCAGCACATCGGGGTTGCGCGTGGCGTAGTCGCGCGAGGTGAAGTAATAGCCCCGGTTGTTGGCGATCCCTGACGCATCGACCAGCAAGCGCGCTTCCAGCGTTTTTTGTGCAGCGGCCAAGAAGGGGTCCCAAATGATCCAAGCGTCGATAGCGCCCTTTTCAAATGCGGCACGTGCGTCCGCTGGCGGCAAGAAGATGGACTGCACGTCGCTGTATTGCAGGCCGTGCTTTTGCAGCAGCTTGACCAAGAAGTACTGCACGTTCGAGCCTTTGTTGTAGGCGATTTTTTTGCCTTTCAAATCGGCCACTGTTTGGATCGGCGAGCCTTTGGGCACGATCACGGCTTCCAGCCGGGGGCGCGGCACGGTGGCGCCGGCGTAGACCAGCGGCGCGCCGGCGGCTTGCGCAAAAATCGGCGGGGCTTCACCCACATCGCCAAAGTCGATCGAGCCGACATTCAGCGCTTCAAGCTGCACCGGGCCGGCGTTGAACTCGGTCCAGCTGATGTTCACGCCCAAAGGGGTCAAGCGCTTTTCCAAAGTGCCGCGCCCTTTGAGGATGGACAACCAACCTTTTTGATGGCCAATACGCAAAATGCGCGGAGCCTTTTGGGCCAAGGCAAAGCCCGTAGCGCCCGCCAAGGTGAGGCCGCTGGCCGTGGTCAAAGCGGTTTCCAGAAAATGGCGGCGAGAAGTTTGTTGAGTTGTGGTCATGATCAAGTTCTTTCAAGTTACAAACGGCAAGGCTTCGCCCTGACCGCTGATGCGGAATCAAAAAAATGGGGGGTAATAAAAGGAGGAACAGCCAACGCGCTGTTCGCGGTGAGTCAGACGCTACATCGCACTTCAGAGAATGGCACGGACCTGAAGCGACCGGCGTTTGACAAACCCTGGATCAAATTCTCGACCACCAAGGTGTCGACGGCTTCGTCCAGGCGCAATCCAATTTCGTCGGCCACTTCGTAGCCGCCTTCGGGCAGCACCACGACTTGCGAGTCGGTGGCGTAAATGCCCGGCAAGATGTGCTTGGCGCTGAGCGACTGCAGCACCGGGCGCAGCGCATAATCCAGCGCCAGCATGTGGTGCGGGCTGCCACCGGTGGCAAGTGGCAAAACGGTTTTGCCTTTGAGTCCGGTTTGCGGCAACAAATCCAAAAACACTTTCAAGATGCCGCTGTAAGCGGCCTTGTACACCGGTGTGGCCACCACCAGCACCGAGGCTTGCGCCACCAGCTCTTGCGCAGCCAGCACCGAGGGGTGACCGAAGTCGGCCAGCAGCAAGGCCTGGGGGTTGAGGTCACGCACGCGCAAGCGTTTGACTTGCACGCCCCGATCCTCAAGCCGTTGGCCTGTGGCCTCCAGCAATGCCGCCGTGCGCGAACGCTCTGACGGACTTCCTGCGATCAATAAAACAGACATGGCGGCTTCCTTTTGCGCGACTCAGTGACGGATCACTTCTTGGTGTAAATCTGATCGAAGCTGCCGCCGTCTGCAAAGTGAGCTTTGTCGGCTTTTTCCCAGCCCCCAAAGGCTTGGTCGATGGTGAACAGGTTCAATTTGGGGAACTGCTTGGCGTATTTGGCCTGGGCTTTGGGCGAGATCGGACGGTAAAAGTTTTTGCCCGCGATGTCTTGGCCTTCGTCGGTGTAGAGGTATTCCAAATAGGCCTGGGCCACAGCGCGTGTGCCTTTGCGGTCCACGTTTTTGTCGACCACGGTCACAGCAGGCTCGGCAAGGATGCTGATGGAGGGGTACACCACGTCCACCTTGTTGCCGAATTCTTTTTCCAGCAAGTTGGCTTCGTTTTCCCAAGAGATGAACACATCACCCTGGTTGCGCTGTGCGAAGGTGATGGACGAGCCCCGGGCACCCGTGTCGAGAACGGGCACGTTTTTGTAGAGCGCGGCCACAAAGTCTTTGGCTTTGTCGTCACTGCCGAATTTGCGCTTGGCAAATTCCCAAGCAGCCAAATAGTTCCAGCGTGCACCGCCCGATGTTTTGGGGTTAGGCGTGATCACGCTGATGCCGGGCTTGACCAGGTCGTCCCAGTCTTTGATGCCTTTGGGGTTGCCCGCACGCACCACCAACACGATGGTCGAGGTGTAAGGCGAGCTGTTGTGCGGCAAACGCTTTTGCCAGTCTTTGGGAATCAGGTTGCCGTTTTTGTGCAGCGCGTCGGTGTCACCGGCCAAGGCGAGTGTGGCCACGTCGGCATCCAAGCCATCAATGATGGAGCGGGCTTGCTTGCCCGAGCCGCCGTGCGACTGCTTGAAGCTCACGTCTTGGCCGGTTTTGGCGTTCCAGTGGGCGGCAAAAGCCTTGTTGAACTCGACATACAGCTCACGGGTCGGGTCATAAGACACGTTGAGCAGGCTAATTGGCGCTTGCGCATGAGCCGTCAGACCCGACACGGTCAAGGTCAAAGTCAAGGAGAGCAATGCGGCGAGTTTGAGAAAAGGGCGTTTGGTTGTCATGGGGTCTGACCTTGCCCCTGAAAAACGTACTCCTTAGCTGA
>CAIKMN010000017.1 GCA_903828535.1 uncultured Curvibacter sp. | reverse complement strand
TTGCCTTCTTTTTTACCTTCTTCCTTTTTACCTTCGTGGCCTTCTTTTTTGCCTTCTTCTTTACCGCCTTCTTTGGCGTCACCATGTTCTTCGTCGCCCGCTTCTAATTGAGCCTGCGGATCCACTTTGGCGTCAAACACGCCGGCCGCATACAAAGTTCCCAAAACCACGGCAACGACAAGCACCAAGAGGCCGACCACCCCTGCAATGATCAGGATGAGGCCTTTTTTGCTCTTTTTAGGCTCTTCGGGAGCCGGTGCTGCGGAATCGGACATTTTTCACCTCGTTAAATTCGTTTTAAGCCATCAGGGACCAGCCAGCCTCGTCAGAGGAACCCGCTGAAGTTTCCGATTCTTCCTCTGGATTCAGAGGATTTTTCTTCGCTTCTGGGGGCGTTTGCCGACCTTGACCCGGTGTCGGGTTTCCGCCGGACTGCCCTCTGGCATCTGCGTTTACCCAGACCGAAGCAACTGTCGTGCCAGATTGATTCAAATTGTGTCTCAATGTTGGCATGCCAGCCACGATCAAATCGCGGGTCGCAGCATTGTCAGACTTGAAGGTGGCATCTAACCCGCCTGAATGCATATTCAAATCAATGCTTATCTTACCTAAATGTGCAGGAACCACATTCATTTGCATCTTCCATTGGCCACTCTGAATTTGATCTTGCAAGCGAGAAGCGAGTGCTTGACCCAATTTCTCTGACATTTGCTGGTAATTTTGCTGACTGGTCGCCAACTGGTCTGTAAAACTGGGCTTGGCGGGGTCGGTGGCCAGGTTGCTGTTCACCGATTGAGTCGAAGCAAGGCCTGAAACAGCCGCCCCCGATTCAGAGGTGGTGTTGCCCAATGAAGCCAGCGCCGACAAGGTGTCGTTGAAATCACCGGTGTGTGAGGCGTTTGAACCTTTGCCGAGCAAGGGGTCCGCTTGGGAGGGGGCAGCCAGACTGAGGTCTAAAACAGCGCCTTCACCCTGGGTGTAGCCCGTGAGGTTGCCCCAGCTGGCTGATTCGTTTTGGCTGGCCATGGCCGCCAGTCTTTGTGTTGCCGCCTGAACGGGCTGGAGTTGCAAACGCAATGCATTCAACAGGTTCGAATTGTTGGGCTGGGTGTCACTCAAGAGCGGCTGAACATTGCCCAGGGGTTGCGCAACGAGGGGATCGGCGGGTCGAGCCTCTTTGGGCTTCACATCAGAAAGCGCCGCTTGAAGGCCGATCATTGGCGCAGGACTTGTTGGCGTTGGGCTCATTGGCGCAGGACTTGTTGGCGTTGGGCTCATTGGCGCCGGACTTGTTGGCGTTGGGCTCAAGGGCATTGGGCTTACGGTCATTGGGCTCAGGGCGGCTGCGATCATTGGCAGCGTGGGGAGCGTGGGGAGCGTGGGCACCGTGGGCAGAAGGGTCAGTGTGGGTGAGACGGACCCGCCCTCTAAATTGGCGCGGTCCCATGCGCCATTGAGTGAAACGGTTGCCTTCGCCTCTGGCTGGAAGGCGGCGGGTTGTCCGGCCGCGGGCAACGAAGTTGCCACAGAAACCGGTGAAGGCACCTGCAATGGCACCACGGTGTCTGGGCTGGCCGAATTCAAAGGCGCAGGATTCAAGGTCGAAGGGGCCTGGGGGTCTTTCAAAGTCAACTCGGTTCCGAAAGAACTTTGTGCGCCTTGTGGCCCTTGTGGCCCTTGTGCCCCCTGGAAAACCTGAGTCGCCACAGGCAGGGCCAAGTTGGACAAAGGAGATCCTGGCAAAGGAGAGTTCGGCAAAGCGGAGCTCGGCAAAGGAGAGTTCGGCAAAGGAGAACGGGGCAGAACAGAAGTGGGCATGGCGGGCCCGGTATTGCCTGAGGTACCCAGTTGCCAATGCATCTCAACCTGAAGGGCTTGCATGGCTTGCGCCATGTCGGCTGGCATCGGAACCAACCCACTGCTGGTTTGTATTTGGGTCGGCAAGGCGTTGAGATTGGCTACAAAGGCGCTGCTCTGCTGGTCGCCCCCTGGGGCGCTTTGAACCACCGGGGCTGAAGAACCCAGAACCGAAGCGGTGCTGATTTTCTGACTCATTTCAGCAAACAAATTGCTGACCGTCGATTCGTCCAATCCTTGGGATCTGGCGAAAGCCAACAAACTAGAGCCATCGGGCAAAGGCTTGGCCGCAGTGACCAACTGCATCTGTGGACTCAACGCAATGGTGGTGAGACCGGAAGGCAGGAGGGGCACCCCGGCTTGTCCCCTCAAAAAACCAGCGGAAGCAGTGGCGTCGGCGCTCACTTGGACCGGGTCAGCGGCAAGGTTTTGCCCCGTCGAATCGACCATGATTTGGGCGAAAAGGTTCGCAAAGTCCGCCCCTTTGACGGTGTTGACAGCGGTTCCCGAATTCCCAGAAGTGGCGTCTGGGCTGGCACCCAGAGGGTTTGACGAGGCAAGTGATGTCAAACCGGTAGCCAAGTTGCTGGAAAGTAAATTGTTGTCCATAGGTTCTCTCATTTCAGGTGGCCCTCTCTTCATGCAAGAACCGTGACCGGAAGGGTCTTGCCACTTTCCCAGCCAAACTCGAAGTCCTGAAATAACGTCGGTTTTTCATGGCACAAAGATTGCTTCGATTGAACTGAATTAAAGACCGCCAACACCAGATCGCCCATGACCACCTTATCCCTGTCAACAATTCGACAGAATTTGAATCAGCTCAACCTGAACAGCCTGAGCATTCCCGGCTTGGTGCTGGTGATCATGGCCATGCTGATCTTGCCTTTGCCGGCTTGGTTGTTGGACGTGTTGTTCACCTTCAACATTGCCAGCGGCTTGCTGATCGTCATGATCGCCATTGGCACCCGCAAACCATTGGATTTTTCATCCTTTCCCTCTGTCTTGTTGTTTGCCACCATGCTGCGCTTGGCACTGAACGTCGCCTCGACCCGGGTCATTTTGGTCAATGGCCACGAGGGCCAGGAAGCCGCCGGCAAGGTGGTGGCGGCCTTTGGTGAGATCGTGATTGGTGGCAACTACTTGGTCGGTTTCATCATCTTTGGCATCTTGATGATCATCAACTTCTTTGTGGTGACCAAGGGTGCTGGCCGCGTTTCTGAAGTGAACGCCCGTTTTACCTTGGACGCCATGCCCGGCAAACAAATGTCGATTGACGCGGACTTGAACGCCGGCGTGATTGACCAAGCCACCGCCAAAAAGCGCCGTGAAGAATTAAGCCAAGAAGCCGACTTTTTTGGCTCCATGGATGGTGCCTCCAAGTTTGTGAGTGGCGACGCCATGGCCGGCCTGTTGATTTTGATGATCAACATCATCGGCGGCTTGGCCATTGGGATCGGTCAGCACAACCTGTCGTTGGCTGACGCCGGACACATTTACACCCTGCTGACCATCGGTGATGGTCTGGTGGCACAAATTCCATCGTTGTTTTTGTCTCTGGCCACCGCCATCATTGTGACCCGTGTGACCACTTCGGAGTCCATGACCGAACAAGCCACCAGCCAATTGGCCAACCCCACCGCCTTGTTTGTGTCGGCCGCCATCTTGGCCTTTATGGGCTTGGTGCCGGGCATGCCCCACCTGGTTTTCTTGTTGTTGGGCGCTGCTGCGGGCGGCATGGGCTACATGGTGCAACGCAGCAAAACCGAAGATTTGGCCGTGGTTCAGCCCACTGAAGAACAAAAGGCCACCGAGATTGCCAACAAGGACTTGGATTGGAACGACGTCGATGCGGTCGATCTGATCGGGCTGGAAATTGGCTATGGCTTGATTCCCCTGGTGAACGCTGAAACAGGCGGTCAATTGATGTCCCGGGTCAAGGGCGTGCGCAAAAAACTCAGCGCTGAACTCGGCTTCTTGGTTCAACCTGTGCGCATTCGCGATGCCCTGAACATTGACCCCGACAGCTACCAAATCGTCTTAAAAGGCGTGGTGCGTGGCAAAGGCCAGATCAAGATTGGCAAAGAAATGGCCATCAACCCCGGTCAGGTTTACGGCAAATTGAGCGGCACCCCCACCCGCGAGCCCGCTTTTGGCTTGGAAGCCCTTTGGATCGACCCATCACAACGCGACCACGCCCGCACTTTGGGCTACACCGTGGTTGACGCCAGCACCGCCGTGGCGACTCACTTGAATAAAGTGCTGCGCGACAACGCGGCCGACCTCCTGAGCCACGACGAAGTTCAGCAATTGCTTGATAAATTGGCCGCCAAATCACCCAAATTGGTGGAAGACTTGGTGCCCGGCAAGCTCTCTTTGGGCGCCTGCACCCGCACCTTGCAAGGCTTGTTGCGCGAAGGCGTGCCGATTCGTGACATGCGCACGATTGCCGAAACCTTGTCCGAGGCGGCTATCAAAACACAAGAACCCGATATTTTGACCGCCACCCTGCGCCCTCGCCTCGGTCGAATGATCGTGCAAACCTTGGTGGATGAGCAAAACACCTTGTCCGTCATCACCCTGGACCCCAGTTTGGAGCAACTGTTGCACAACGTGCTGCAAAACACCCAACCGGGCCAAAACGTGGTTTTAGAACCCGGCCTGTCTGAGCGCCTCTTCAACGCCTTGCGTTCAGGCGCCCATGAAGTGGAAGAACAAGGCCACCCCGCTGTGTTGGTGGTGTCCCCCGGCATTCGCCCCTGGCTGTCCAAGGCCGCCAAGAACCGAGTGAACGACATGACGATTTTGTCTTACAGCGAAATCCCTGAAGACCAAACCGTCAAAGTGATCCACACGGTCAAAGCCGAAAACAAATCCTAATCTGCGCACCCTCAAAATAAAAGAGAACTGAACCATGGAACTCAAACGCATCTTGGCCCGAGACACGCGCGCCGCTACCGAAAAAGCCATTGCTTTGTACGGCGCTGACGTGCTGATCATCTCTAACCACCAAATTCATGGCGAAACCGAATTGGTCGTGGCCATTGACTTGGCGGATGAAAGCGCCGACGCGTCCAGCCACCCGATGCACGTCCAGCCAGGTCAAACCGGTCGCCAAAACGCGGGGACCAAGGTCAGCTTTGATTCCATCTTGTCCCAAAGCCAAAAAGCAAACTTCAACCCTGCCGCTCAGAACCCAGCCGACCCAGAACCCGAGATGCCCACGCCTGAAAGCAATGCACGGGACTATTTACGCAGCCGCGAAATTGTGGAGTTGGTGCGCGAAGAGTTGGCCGGTCTGCGCAAGGAATTCCGCTTGGGCCAGCAAACACTGCCTTGGCGTGCCAACTTGAACTTGGCCCCCGCTTTGCAGCCTTTGGTCGAGGCCATGAACCAATCTCAAATTCCTCAAGGCCTGCTGGCTTTGTTGTTAGACAGTTTGAAAGACCTGCAAACCCCCGAAGAGGCCCTGCAAGTGCTGCGTCAGGAAATGAGCCAAATTTTGGCGCGTCAAACCGCGAATGTGCCAACACCCACCGAGGGCGTTCACATCATGGCGGGCCCTTCTGGCGCCGGTAAAACCTTGATGGCGGCCCGTTTGTTGAACAACGCCCTGAGCGCCAACGTCAGCAGTTCATTAGAGCCCGAAGACGTGGCCCTCATTAGCTACCAAGACACCCGAGTTGGTGCTTGGAGCCAAACCCAAATGCTGGCCGCCAAAATGGGGATTGACTGCTTCCGCGCGCCGACGCAAGACATTCTGCGGGTCGTGATGGAGGAGCTTTCTGGCAAGAAATTCATCGTCATCGACACCCCTGGTGTCCAAATGGCCCTGCGCGTGCAAGAAGTCTTGGCGGCCATTCCCAAGGCCCAGTGCCACGCGGTGATGCCGGCCGATTCCAGCAACACCAGCCTGGACCGGGTCTTGCTCAAATCCAATTTGCCCATCCAAAGCCTGTTTTTAAGCAAGCTCGATGAGGCCAGCCCCCCTTGGTCTTTATTGGACTTTTTGAGCCATAATAGTTGCGCCGTGTCTGCTTGCAGCACGGGAGACCATTTGCAAAATCTAATGCCTGATTTCTCCCTGCAACACCTGTTGGACTTGGCCTTTTTGCCGCTGTCTCCCCTCCCGACTTCCAACCCGGAGAGGGAGGCGCCTTTGCCAACAGCGGTTCTCCCACCGCAAGCACCCGTTGTTGCAGTGCCCGCTCAGCCTTCGGCCTTCGCCTGGCGCTAACCTGACCCCGTGAACCCCATCATGAGCACTGCAACCCAAGTCATCGGCATCGCCAGCGGCAAAGGCGGCGTGGGCAAAACCACCGTCGCCGTCAATCTGGCCGTTGCCCTTCAAATGTCGGGCAAACGCGTGATGCTGTTTGACGCCGACCTGGGCTTGGCCAACGCCCAAATTGCCTTGGGGGTTCGCTGCCCCTACAACTTGAGCCACTTCTTGAGTGGCGAAAAAACACTGTCTGAAATCATCGTCACGACCCGGCAAGGCGTTCAATTGGTGCCCGGCGCCTCTGGCATGTATGAAATGGCAGGCTTGAGCGAACTGCAAGCGGCCAGCATCGTGCAGGCCTTTAGCTCGCTGGAAAACGAAGTCGACTTCCTGATTGTCGACATGGCCGCGGGCATTTCGCCCTATGTGCTGGCCTTTATGTCGGCCTGTGCCAAACGTTTTGTCGTGGTTCGAGATGACCCCTCCTCCATTGCGGATGCTTACGGCACCATCAAAGTCATGATTCAAGACTTTGGCTTGGACAACATCTATTTGATCGCCAATGGCATGAACAGCCAAGGCGAAGGTCGACAATTGTTCGAGCGCATCAACCAAGTTTGCGCTCGCTTTTTGGACCACACCATTCAATATTTGGGCACCATTGAACAAGACGAAATGATCTTGGGCGCACTGAAAAAATACCAAGCGGTTTTGGAATATGCCCCTGGCAGCTCCGCAGCGCGAGACTTCCGACTTTTGGCCAAAGAGACCGAAGGTTTGGCGGTCGATGACGGCTTGAGCGGCGGCATGCAGTTTTTTGTCGAACGCTTGGTTCGAACTCGGAGCTGATCATGGTGCGCGGCGCTGGACTTTACGAAGAGGTACAAAACAACCACGAAAGTTTGATCGTGGCCCACATGGGCATGGTCAAGCGGGTGGCGTTGCATCTGAAAGTCCGCATCCCCCCTTTCATGGAGCTCGATGAACTGATTCAAGTCGGCATGATTGGTTTGTTGGAAGCGGCCAATGCTTTTGATGCCAGCAAGGGCATCGAATTTGAGAGCTTTGCCCACAGCCGGGTCCGCGGCGCCATTCTGGACGAGGTCAGGCGCCTGTCGTTCTTGCCCCGCTCAGCGGTCAGCTTCAACAAGTTACACAACGAATCGACGCACGTACTGGCCAGCGAGCTCGGTCGTCAGCCGACCCAAGCCGAACTCGCCGAGCACATGGGCAAGGACATTGAAGAATTTCACAAAGAACGCGGCCAAGCCAAACGCTTTGAGACCTACTCAATGGAAGTCATGACCGAAGAGGTCATGGGCATTGCCGACGACACCTCCCAACAGCCCGAGGTGATTGTGGAACAAGCCCAGTTCATGCGCAACCTGACCGAGGCCATCACGCAGCTGAACCAACGCGAACAGTTGCTGATGAACCTCTACTACGTTGAAGAGTTGAACCTGAAGGAAATCGGCGCCGTGCTCGAAGTCACCGAGTCGCGGGTCAGCCAAATGTTGAGCGCGATCGTCAAGAAACTGCGCGAAGACCTGGACATCGAGGTCAATTTACCCAAGAAAAAGGCCCCCAAGTCCAAAGGCTGAGTGATTCTGGCTCAAGTTTTTGCCTAAGACACCGATACAAAGGGTGTCAACGCAACCATTTAAGAAGGCCAGACATCATGCGACTCAATTTTCGCGCCATGGAAAATTACGGCAACGGCGGTGCTGAAATCAAAGCAGCCACAGCCAACCGGGTTGAACTCATTCAAATGCTGTTCGACGGTCTGATCGACAACTTCAACATGGCCAAAGGCCACATTGAGCACCATAACATCGCTGAAAAAGGCCGCGCATTGCAACGCGCCAGCCGCATCTTGGTGTCTTTGAAAGGCGCTTTGGATTTTGAAAAAGGCGGTGAGTTGGCTGTGAATTTGAATGAGCTTTACGCTTATGTGATTCGCCGCATCATCCACATCAATGCCCAAAATGATTTGGAAGCCTTGGCCGAAGTGCACAGCCTGATGGGAGAAATCCGCGACGCTTGGCGCGAACTGCCCTCGCTGATTCCCGCCAATTTATTGCACACACGCCACTGAAATTCCTTTTGAATCAGTCAAGTCACGTTCTATACTAAAAGTTACATCTAGGAGCAGGTATGGGTGCCGTTGGCTTGATATTGGTTTTTGCTTGCGTTTTCGGGGTTTACGTCGCCGAAGGCAACTCGATGGAAATGATCATCGAGGCCGCCCCTGGCGAAATCGCCACGATTTTGGGTGCGGCCATTGGGGCTTTGCTTCTGAGCAACAGCATGACCATCGTCAAAGGCGTTGGGAGTGGCATTGGCAAAGTCTTCAAAGGATCCAAGTACAAGAAAGACGATTTCTTGCAGACCATGTTCTTGGTCAACAAGCTGATGAAGATGCTGAAAAGCGAAGGCGCTGTGGCGCTGGAGCCGCACATCGAAAACCCCGAGTCCAGCGCCATCTTCTCCGAATACCCCGCCATCCTGCACGACCATGATCTGTTGCCCTTGGTCACCGACACCTTGCGTTTGCTGGTGGTGTCGTCTGGCAACGTCAGCCCCTACGCCGTCGAAGAAGTGATGGACCACGCCATCAAGCACCACCACCACGCCGCGCTCAAACCCGCTGAAGCCTTGGCGGGCATGGCCGGTGCCCTGCCCGCTCTGGGGATTGTGGCCTGCGTGTTGGGTGTGGTGAAAACCATGGGCGCCATTGACCAACCCCCTTCCGTGTTGGGAGGTTTGGTGGGTGCGGCGCTGGTGGGCACGTTCTTGGGGGTGTTGATGGCTTACGGCATCGTCGAGCCCTTCAGCATGCGTCTCAAGCAAGTGGTCGATGAAGAAGGTGAAATTCAACGCGTGGTGAAACAAATCATCATCGGCAATTTGCACGGCCACCCCCCTCCACTCATCATTGAAGCGGCGCGTGTGTCCATCAACCACGACTGCCAGCCCACTTTTGCCGAAGTCTTTGACGGCATGCGAGGTAAATAATGGCGACCGCGGAAGCGTCGGTTGCTGCGGCTCCTCCGCCGTCAGCGCCGGGTGAGGGTGAAGCCGCTGCTGCGGGGGCACCTGCGGATGCAGCGGCAGCCGAAGCGCCGAAAGAAGAAGAAGGTTTAGCGCCCGTCATCGTCATCAAAAAGGTGATGGATGACGGTCACGGCGGTGCCCACGGCGGCGCCTGGAAGATCGCGCTGGCCGACATGATGACCGCCATGATGGCGTTCTTTTTGCTCATGTGGTTGCTGGGTGCTTCGAACAGCTCGCAGCGCAAGAGCATTGCCGATTACTTCAAACCCACCTCGCACAGCCAAGTGGAAATGGGTAAATTGGCTGGCTCCAACGGTATTTTGGGTGGCCGATCGATCATCGACCCCGACGGTTTTCCGTTTTCGGCCAAGCAAACCGCGACCATGGAACGCCTGACGCCTCGCTCCGAAGGAGGCCCCACCGAAAACGATCCCTCGCCCAACGCTCAAGAACACAGCGACCCCGAGAACATGTCGGAAGACGAAAAGAAAAAGGCCGCCGAACAACTCGACAAAGAGAACTTTGACAAACTCGAAAAAGAGTTGGAAAAACAACTGGAAAGCGACCCCAAGCTGGCCAAATTGAAAGACCAAGTCAAAATGACCCGCGAGAAAGATGGCATGCGCATCGAGATCATCGACAAGGCCGACTTTGCCATGTTTGACTCAGGCACCAATGTGTTGTCACCCAAAGCCAAAAAATTGATGGACACCGTTGCCAAATCCGTCACGGGCTTGAACAACAAAGTCACCGTGCAAGGCAACACCGACAGCGTGCAGTTCAACGGCGAGGACGGTCGCAACAACTGGTCTTTGTCGGCAGAGCGGGCCGACTCCACCCGGCAATTGCTCGAGAAAAGTGGCGTGGACCCCAAGCGCATCACACGCATCGAAGGCGTGGCCGATACCCAGCCCTTCAACCCCAAAGACCCGTACGACCCGCGCAATCGCCGCATCAGCATCAAGTTGCTGTACCAAGACAAATAAGCAAGCGGTGGCAAACACTGGCCACTTTTCACACCTCATTGCCACTTTTATGAAGGCCAAATGGCTTTAAAGCGGCCAAGGTTTTCCGCTTTTCAGCGTTTTGAGGCGCCAAACACCTAGGCACAAAGATTGCGGCCCTTTTTCAGCGTTCTAACTGGATGCTGTTTTTGGAAGCCCTTTCAGAAAGCCTTTGTGTCGATACACCGACTCCATTCATTTTCTAGCGACCCTTACTCGTCGCTGGCTTCGCTGCGCACGTCGGGCCCCCAGCCTGCAGGCAAGGTCGACAGCCTGCAGGCCCCTGCGCCTTCTCCATCAGCGGCCTTCTCCAACCACCTTCAGCAAGCCACGCCGCCCCAGCCGCGTTTGATGCAAATGGTGATGTCGTCGTTGGCCGTCTCGATGGGCCAAACCAGCCCACCGACGAACACCGCCCTGACTCAAAACGCCGCCCCCTCGGCCACCAAAGCCCCACCCAGTCCCTCAGAGAACAATTCAGAGGTTTCAGATTCGGTTTCAGATTCAGTTTCAGATTCATTGGCGACGAGTCCACCGGCGAACCCAGTTCAGGCCCTCAGCAGCTTCATGAGGAACCTCATGACGGCACTGCAAATCCAAACCCAAACCCAAACCCAATCGCAATTGCAATCGCAATCGCCACCCCCAAGTCCATCGTCCACGCCGCCCCAGGCGATCGCGCCTCATCCTGGGTTGCAAAGGCTTGACTCCACTTCGCAAATAGGCACCGCGCTGCAAAGCTTGGTGACTCAACTCAAAACAGGTCCCAACCCCTTGCAGCAAAGCTACTCTGGCTTGGTGAGCAGTTTGGGGGGCGACCCTCACAGCGCCTCCTTGAATCAATTCCTGAGTCATTTCGAGCAGCAATTGCAAACCATGGGCCCTACCGGCAATTTGGTCAATCTGACCGCTTAAACAGAAAAGGACTGGCCCTCACGCTATAGTCTGCCAAGACTTTGTCTCCAGGCTTCTCAACATGAATTCGATTCCCGTTCATCTGCTGCTCACTGGTGGCGCTTTGGCTTTGCTGGCAGCGTCCTTTGTGCTTTCATTTCTGTTGCCTGGCTTGCTTCATTGGCTTCGATTGCGAAAGCTGCAGTCGGTTTTGAAGGCAAAGCAACGTCGCGCTGTCGACGCGCAGGGCAACCTCAACCCATCGCTCAGCCCAGACGATCTGGCGCCTGCCTTCCAGCAAGACCGCCGATTGGCCCATCTCTGGCAGGAATACAGCAAAACCCTCTACCAATCCGAAACCGCGCCTCAAAGCTGGCACGCCAGCGTCTCGGCCGAGGCCTTTTGGAATGGCCCCATGGTGGTCGACGGCCGCCTTGGCAGCGACTTTTTCAAACACTTGCCCGGCCTCTTTACGGGCTTGGGCATCATCGGCACCTTTGCGGGCTTGATACACGGCCTTCAAGAATTTGAGGTCAGCGCCAACGCGGAGACCGTTCGCAGCAGCTTGGAGTCGCTGATGCATTCGGTCGGCCAGGCCTTCTTGGTATCGGCGGCGGCCATCACGGCCGCAATGCTCACCACCTTCATTGAAAAGTTGCTGATGAACACGCTGTATGGCCGCGTCGATGCCATCGCCGAATTGTTGGACAACAGCTTTGCGGCCGCTTCGCCCGATCAGTATTTGGAAGAAACCGCGCTGCACACCCAAGACACGGCCCACCAATTACAGGCCTTGCAGCCCTTGCTGACTCAGCTCAGCCAAGCGCAAATGGCCCACCAAGAGCGTCTCAACTTGGAGTTGGTTGATCGCTTGGCCGAGCGTTTGGGCGAGAGCCTGGCCACAGCGGTTTCGCAGGCCTTGCAAAGCCAATTGGCCGAGCCCATCGCAGCAATCAGAACAGCGTTGCTGCAAGCGAACCAAAACCAGAATCAAGCGGCATCGGAGTCCATGGCCCAATTGATGGGTCAATTTGCCCAACAACTCCACGGTGTTTTACAACAGCAACTGGCGGGCGTGGCCACGTTGCAACAAGACGGCGCTAAGTCCAGCCAGAAGTTGACCGAGCAATTGAGCCAAGCCACGTCCCTGCTGCACCAAGCCCTGACGCAAATGACTTCTGCCACCCAACAACTGGTGTTGGGCATGGGCGACGGTGCGCAACAACTGCGCAGCGCCACCCACGAGTTCAGCCAAGCGGGTGCCAGCGTTGGCCAGACATTGGGGCAGTTCAGTGGCACCGTCGGGCAAATGGCGACCACGTCAGAAAGCCTCAATCAAGTAGCCGCCTTTTTGTACCAAGCCGGGTTGGGTTTGCAAGAAGGCCTCAAAGATTACCAAAGCCACCGCGACAGCGTGGCCTTGTTGTTAACGGAATTGAAAGGCCTGATCGAGAACGCCAAGACCGACGTCAGCATCACCTCGGACGTCCTGCAACGCATCGAGCAGGCGTCTCAGGCTTTGAACCAAGCGCAGTTGCAAACCCAAGAATTCTCGGCGGGAGTGGCCGAGGTCTTGGCCAAGGCCTATGAAGATTTCCGCATCTCGGTCAGCAACAGCCTGAACCTGTCCAACCACGACTTCCAGCAAACCCTCTCTTCTGCCGTTGGCCTCATCAGTGCTTCCATCAAAGAGTTGGACGATGTGCTGGCGGTGGTGCCGGGAAACACACGCCCCACTGAGTCATGAGCAGACGAGGATTAAATAGCGCCACTCGAGGTGCCCATGGTGCCCGTGGAGATGAGGCCGAAAAACCATTCTGGATTTCGTTCTCGGACATGATGACAGCGATGATGGTGTTGTTCTTGGTGGTGATGGCGGTGGCCTTGCTGGCGGTGACCAAGACCGTTTCTGAAAAAGAGCAAGAAGCCGTGCAGCACCAAAACGACATCGATGCCTGCATGACCTTGGCCGAAGAAGCCGCCGAGTTGCATCCCGGCGTTAAAGTCGATCAAAAGCGCCATGTGGTCGATTTCGGCGACCGTGCCCGTTTTGGTTTTAACAGCGCTGCTTTGACCACCGATCAAGCCGAAGTTCTGCGCACCTTCGTGCCCGAGCTGCTCTATATGGCGCGCCAAGAAGCTTGTCAAAAAGTCTTGAAGCGCGTGGTGGTCGAAGGCTACACCGACCAAACCGGCACCTATCTGAGCAACTTGAACCTGAGCTTGCAACGCAGCCAACGGGTGTTGTGCAGCCTGCTCGACAACCAGGGCCGATTTTCTTTGAGCGACGCGGACAAACGATCGGTACGTGATTTGTTTTGGGTGGGTGGTTTTGCTTTTAACTCGGCCAAATCCACCGACGAAGAAAGTCGCCGCGTGGAGATGCGTTTGGAATTCTTAGGACTAGATGAACGCAAGTCCCGACCCTTTGCCAGTTCTTTTGAACTGGGCAGCGGCCGCTCTGAGGCCCGTGCCAAAGACAACTCAGACGCCAATTTCGGCAAATGCAGTTTCTGAGAAAGCGCAGGGACATGACGCCGCTGGCTCGCTTAAAACAAGGGTTGCACCGGGCTGAATCGACGCATTCCATTGAATTTAAAACGAACGCTGAACTCAAGCATTGGGTCACCCATCGGCTCAGCCACTATCGGTTAGGACCCAGTCATTTTGAGCCCATCGACCGTCAACGTGAGACCATTGCCAAACTTAAAAGCCACCGCTACCTGCCCAGCTTGAAAGAAGCGCGTTGGCTTGCTTTCGGCTTGAGCCTGCCCCTGCCAGATGCGCCTTGTTTGTTGGAGGACCCGGACTGGTTCGAGTTGGCCTTGCAACACACCAGCGCTTGGCAAAAGGAGCCTCGTCGCTTTAGAAAATGCTACCAAGGTCTGCTCCACAGCTACTTCAGTTACGACGGCAATGGCTTATTGGCCAACGCCCCCCGTTCTGAAGTGGGCAAAGCCAACTGGCATGTTTTGCAAACCTATTTACAAAATCACCTGCCCCTGCTGAAAGGCCCTTCGGAAAATGGGCTTCAACCAGAGTGGGTGGACTGTCTTTCGAATTTCCCTGCGCTGTTGAGCGATGAACCCGGGCTGGCATTGGCAGCCTCTGAACAGAAAACGCCCCCCAC
>CAIKMN010000016.1 GCA_903828535.1 uncultured Curvibacter sp. | reverse complement strand
TTCCACCTTGGTTGAAACGGCTTCCAAGAACGCCCCCGCGGGTTCTGACACCGCAGTGGCTTTCGTGAAGAGCGCCGTGACCGCCGCCAACAACGCTTTTGAATCCGTTCAAAAAGCCGTGAAGCAAGCCACCGACGTGGCCGAAGCCAACATCACAGC
Organism: uncultured Curvibacter sp.; assembly: GCA_903828535.1. GTDB lineage: Bacteria > Pseudomonadota > Gammaproteobacteria > Burkholderiales > Burkholderiaceae_C > Curvibacter. Next base: position 20,941 of record CAIKMN010000016.1, on the reverse strand, counting down.
CGCCACCAACACCGCTTTGAACGCCGCCAAGACCGCTGCGCCTGCCGCCAAGAAGCGCACCGCTGCTTAAATGTTGAATGGCTGAGTCGCTGCAAAGCGAAAAGCCGATCTACAACCCGCTGCAAGTACCTGCTTGCCGCGGGTTTTTCGTTTCAGGGCTTATCATCATTTTATGAAAGCCATCGACGTTCTCTCTTTGCGCCATCGCTTGGTTCGTGCCCCCGATGCCCACAAGGGCGCGGGCGGACGGGTCATCTTGGTCGGAGGCCAGCAGGGCATGACCGGCGCCTTGGTGTTGGCTGGAATGGCCGCCTTGTACAGCGGGGCGGGCTGGGTCGAGTTGGCCTTTTTGTGCGACCCGGCGCCGCGGGTCATCGGCGAGCAACCTGAACTGATGTTGCGCTCGGCCAGCCATTTTTTAAGCGCTCTTCAAACCAACCCGTCCTCCCTGAACGCCTTGGGCATCGGCCCTGGCATGGGTCAAAGCCCATTGGCCCTGCAGTTGTTGGCCCAGTCTCTTCCGCTCGAAGTGCCTTTGGTCATCGACGCCGATGCCTTGCATTTGCTCGCCCAAAATCCGAAATTACTGGCCATGCTGCGCGCCCGCTCCTTGCCCGCCGTGCTCACGCCGCACCCCGGCGAGGCGGGGGTCTTGTTGGGTTGCACCGCTCAGCAAATCCAGGCCGACCGGCCAGCTGCCGTGCAGCGTTTGGTCGAGTTGACCCACAGCGTGGTCGTGCTGAAAGGCCAAGGCAGTCTGTGCGCTGGACCTGGCCTGGATGCGGGCATTTCAGGGCCAGAGATTTGTTTGGCTGGTAACTCAGGCATGGGCTCAGGCGGCATGGGCGATGTGCTCACGGGCTTGACCGCGGCCTTGTTGTCGCAAGGCCTGCGCCGGGGCTTGGGTGTTTGGGACCTCACCAGATTGGCGGTGCAGTTGCACGCCACCGCTGCCGATGCGTTGGTGCACGTCCAACACCTTGGCCCTTTGGGTTTGACCGCCTCTGAAGTGGCCAAAGGGATCCGGCCCCTTTTAAATGCCCCTTGATTAAAAAACCCTTGGCCAAGCTAGACCATCTGCCTTGGCGTTGACCGCGGGGTTGCTGGGGATGCCAAAATGGTCGACCTGTTTTTGTCCTCTCTGGTTTCCCTTGCCACTTGTCTGGAGTCCATCCATGTCGCTGCTTTCCAATCCCAAACCCTCTCCGATGGGGCAACCCCAAAGCGAACTGACCTTGCGCGGTTTGGTTTTGGGCATTCTGATCACCTTGGTGCTGACCGCTGCCAACGTCTACTTTGGTTTGAAGGCGGGCCTGACCTTTGCCACGTCAATTCCCGCGGCCGTTATTTCCATGGCGGTGCTGCGCGGCTTCAGCGGTGTGACCATTCAAGAGAACAACATCGTGCAAACCGTGGCATCAGCGGCGGGCACGTTGAGCTCGATTATTTTTGTCTTGCCGGGTTTGGTCATGATCGGCTGGTGGACTGGTTTCCCGTATGGGGTGTCGTTCGCCATTTGTGCTCTGGGCGGCATTTTGGGCGTCATGTATTCAATTCCCCTGCGCCGCGCTTTGGTCACTGAGTCTGATTTGCCTTACCCAGAGGGTGTCGCCTGCGCTGAGGTCTTGAAGGCGGGGGAGACCAACGCCGACGCCTCAAAAGGCTTGGTGGCGATTGTGGTGGGCGCTGTCGTCTCCGCTGGGTTTACGGTCTTGACCGCCACGCAACTCTTTGCCAGTGAGGTGGCCTCGTATTTCAAAGTGGGCAAAGGGGTCACGGGTTTTACCTTTAACTTGTCATTTGCCTTGTTGGCTGTGGGGCAGTTGGTTGGCCTCTGGGTGGGTTTGGCCATTTTGGCGGGCGCTTTGATTGGCTGGGGTTTTGGCGTGCCTTACCTCAGCGCCTTGGGCAATGTCGCCGGTGCCGACATTCCGCCCGTGGATGCCGATTGGGCCCGCTCGGTCTGGAGCCACCAAGTGCGCTTTGTGGGCGCCGGCGCGATTGGCGTCGCCGCCATTTGGACGCTGATTAAATTGGCCAAACCCGTCGCCGATGGCTTGGCTTCGGCCCTGCGTGCATCAAAACTGAGGCAAGCCGGGCAAGGGGCCAGCTTGCCCCGCGTGGAGCAAGACATCCCAATTGGTTGGGTGGGCTTGATCACCTTGCTCACCTTGTTGCCGGTGGGTTATTTGTTGGCCCAAGTGTCTCAAGGCACCGACCTGATGTCGCAACTGCCCACCTTGGTGGTCGGTGGCGTGGCCTACATCGCCTTGATGAGCTTCTTTGTGGCCGCTGTGTGTGGTTACATGGGTGGCTTGATTGGCTCGAGCAACAGCCCCGTTTCGGGCATTGGCATTTTGGTGGTGATTGGGGCTTCTCTGCTCTTGGTGTTGTCCGTCAAGCCCTTGCTGCCTGAGTCGGCCGGACAGGCTTTGGTGGCCTTCGCCCTCTTTGTGACCGCAGTAATTGTGGCCGTGGCCACGGTGTCCAACGACAATTTGCAAGACTTAAAAACCGGACAACTGGTGGACGCCACGCCTTGGCGTCAGCAGGTCGCTTTGGTGGTCGGCGTGGTCGCCGGGGCCGCGGTGATTCCACCGGTTTTGGACTTGTTGGCACAAGCCTATGGCTTTGCAGGCAGCGCCGGCGCCAACCCCGAAAAAGCGCTCGCCGCACCCCAAGCCGCCCTGATTTCTGCCTTGGCCAAGGGCGTGATTCAAGGCACTTTGGATTGGAACTTGTTGGGGATGGGCGCCGCCATTGGCGTTTGCTTCATCGTGGCCGATGCCGTGTTGCGCCGCGCCACTTCAGGGAAAGCCCAATTGCCGCCTTTGGTCGTGGGCTTGGGCATTTACCTGCCCACGGCCGTCACCTTGATGGTGGTGGTCGGTGCCGTGGTGGGTTGGTGGGCAGATCGCCGTGCGAACCGAAGTCGCGACCCCGAGTCGGCCAAACAACTGGGCGTGTTGCTGGCCTCCGGCATGATCGTTGGCGAAAGCTTGGTGGGGGTTTTGTTGGCGGCCTTGGTGGTGTTCTCGGGCCAGTCGGCGCCTTTGGCTTTGGTGGGTGAGTCGTTTGGCCAATATGCCCTTTGGCTCGGCGCATTGGCGTTCGTGCTGGCGGTGGCGGCCTTGCAACGTTGGTTGAACAAGACCCGCTAAAACCTTTCGATTAGCCCTTACTTTTTGCCCTTTCTTTTAGCCCTTTCATTTATTCAGGATCCGTGATGTCATTTTTTAAGTCGATAAAAAAGAGTGGGGCGATGGCCTTTGTCCTACCGTTAGCCCTACCGTTCGCCCTTCTTTTTGGCGTTCTATGCGCCCCATCCGCCCACGCCGAACCCGGCATGTGGACCTTGGACCACTTGCCCAAAGTGGCCATGCAAAAAGACTTGGGCTGGAGCCCCTCTGCCGATTGGACGCAAAAGGCCATGCTCGGCGCGGCTCGGTTGGCCGGGGGCTGCTCGGCCTCTTTTGTTTCCAAAGACGGCTTGGTGTTGACCAACCACCACTGCGCTGCTCAGTGCATTGAAGAAATTTCTGACGCCAGCCACAACTACCTCAAAGACGGCTTCTTGGCCAAGTCGCGTGCCCAAGAACGCAGTTGCCCGGCCATGGAAGTGAACCGCCTTGAGAAAATCACCGACGTCACAGACAAGGTCAAGGGCGCCACCCAGAACTTGTCGGGCACTGAATTTCAGAAAGCCAAAAATGCGGTGGAAGCCAATTTGACGGCCGAGTGCGCGGCCAAAGAAAAAGAAAAAATTCGCTGCGATGTGGTGTCGCTCTACCACGGTGGTCAATACAAACTCTACCAATACCACCGATTCCAAGACGTCCGTTTGGTGTTTGCGCCCGAACAAGCCATGGCCTTTTTTGGCGGCGACCCCGACAACTTCAACTTTCCCCGCTTTGACTTGGACATGGCGATGGTCCGCGTTTACGAAGGCGGTCAACCCGCTGCCGTGGCCCAGTTCTTCCCGCTCAACGCCAAAGGCCCACAAGCGGGTGAGCCCGTGATGACGGTGGGCCACCCGGGCTCCACCCAACGCGAGTTAACCGTCGCCCAATTGCAAGCCCGACGCGACAGTTTGGCCTTGATGACGCTTCCTCGCCTGTCTCAAATGCGGGGCATGTTGATTGAGTTTGGAGAACTTGGCGAAGAGCAAAAACGCATCGCGACCGAGTCGCTGTTTGGCGTTGAAAATTCCTACAAAGCTTTGCATGGGCAGTTAGATGCCTTGCTCACCCCCGGTTTGCTGGAACGAAAAGCCACCGACGAAGCCGAATTGCAGCGCTTCGTGGCCCAGCATCCCACCTTGAAAAAAGAGGTCGGCGATGCGTGGCAACAGATTGCAAAAGCTGAAAAGTTGGCCAAGAACATTCGCCCCGCTTACAGCCAGTGGGAGGGCGCTGCTGCTTTTCAAAGCCGCTACTTCAGCATGGCCCGCGCCTTGGTTCGGGGCGCCGTTGAGCGCGCCAAACCCAATGCCGAGCGCCTGCCCGAGTACAACGAATCCGCTTTGCCTCAATTGCAAGCACGCTTGTTTTCTGAAGCGCCCATTTACCCTGAGTTTGAAAACCTGTTGCTGACTTTTTCACTCACCAAGGCCCGGGAAGTGCTGGGCGCTGACGACGAGCACGTCAAACAAATACTGGGGAATGAATCACCAGCGAACATGGCCAAAGACCTGATGGCGCGCACCCAGTTGGGCGACATCAAGGTGCGCCATGCGTTGTGGGAAGGCGGATTGGCCGCCGTGATGCAAAGCCAAGACCCCTTTATTAAATTGGCCCTGAAGGTCGACCCCATCGCCCGAGCCCTGCGCACGCGCTATGAAAAAGAGGTGGATTCTGTCGTCACCAAGAACAGTGAAAAAATTGCCAAGGCCCGTTTTGCTTTGTGGGGCGACCGACAAGCACCTGACGCCACCTTCACCCTGCGCCTGTCTTATGGCCGCGTCAAAGGGTGGCAAGAGGGCGGTCGCGATATTGCGCCGTTCACCACCTTGGGCGGTGCGTACACCCGGGCAACCGGGGCCGAGCCGTTTAAATTAACCGACACTTGGTTGGCCGCCAAAGACCGCCTGAACTTGGCCACGCCCTTCAACTTTGTCTCGACCAACGACATCATTGGCGGCAACTCAGGCAGCCCGGTGTTGAACCGACAAGGCGAGTTGGTGGGCTTGGTTTTTGATGGCAATTTGCCATCACTCGGCGGCGCTTATTGGTTTGATGCGGCGGTGAACCGGGCCGTGGCGGTCGACAGCGCGGCGATCATCGAAACCATGAACCAGATTTACGGCGCAAAAGACCTGACCCTTGAGATGTTGGGCCAATAAGCAGTCCCCGCTTCAGTTGCAAACGCTCTTCATGATTTTTTCGATGGGCGTGCCACTCGGAACGGGCTCGAGGGTGCTGATGACGCCCTCTTTGCTGATGACGCTGCCGCTCAGCAAAGGGCCCGCATAAAAAATCACCGACTGCGCATGGACCCAGTGTTTGGCGCAGTCAAATTCCATGAGGGAGCGGGTCGATTGAAAGGTTTTTTTCGAGGAAAAAACCTGCGGACTTTCGTACGACATCATGGTCGTCACTTGGGTCAAGTTCTTTTGGTGCGTCACCGAGCCCAAGTCGACAGAAGTGCTTGCGTTCTGAGAGCTGGAGACTTCGGTCCACGGTCCCGCTGCGGCCGCTGGGCCTAAGCTGAATGAGAAAAGAAAGGCCATTTTCAAGGCCATACTCAAGACCATTCTCAAGGTCATCGTGGGCTCGCTTCCGATTTTGCCGGCAACCGCAGGGCCAAACCCCACAAGGCCAACATCACGAGTCCCAGACCGAGGTAGGCGACAGAAAAACCATAGCCAGCCGCATCGCCCAGTGCATCGGCCAAGCCACTGATGGCGGCGGTGGCCACCAAGCTGCCAATGCCGTTAAAGAGGTTGATCAAACCTTGCGCGGTGGCGCGCAAATCTTCGGGTGCCTCGTGCAGGGCCACCGAGCGCAAGGCGCCGCCGACCAAGATGCCCACGCCCAAACCCACCACGGCGGTGAAGCACAAAAAGGCAATCAAGCCGCCGAAATGGAGCAGGGCTGCCAAGGCCGTGCCAACATAACCGAGGGTCAAAGCCGCAAAGCCCGCCACCACCAAAGTGCGGGCCCCCAAGCGGTTCAGCAAGCGGCCCGAGCCCATCGAGCTGATCATGGAGAACAGCACCAAAGGCAGCAGCACAAAGCCAGCATGCGGGGTGCTGACGCCAAAACCTTGGGTGGCCATGGACGCCAAAAAGGCGATCCCGCCCATGCTCAAGCCGGAGCCCAAGGTCAAGCCGTAAGTCAGCACCAAGCGCGAGCGGGTGAATAAAACCATGGGCACCATGGCGCGCTGGCCCTGTTGCGCAGCGCGATTTTCTGCCCACACAAACAGCACCGTCAGCACCAAGGCACTGGCGAAGGCCCAAGGCCACAGGGGAATTGCGGCACCGGCCACGCTGTTGAGGGGCTCAGCGAGTTGGGTCACCCCCAAAAGCAAAGCCATCAGTGCACTGAAAAACAAGCCCAAGCCCAGCCAGTCCAGGGGCGGCTTCTGGCGGGACGGCGTTAACCGATCGGCTGGTGATTTTGGCAAAGTCTGAGGCATTGGCGCGGGCAATGCCTTGGCGCCAGCCCATAACAAGTAAAAAGCCAAAGGCAAGTTGATCAAAAAAATCCAAGGCCAGCTGGCCCACACCGTCAAAGCGCCCGCCAGGGGAGGGCCCAGCACAAAGGCCATGCCGTAAACCGCGCCAATCAAGCCCAAGGCTTTGCCTTGTTGCTCGGCGGGCAAGGCGTCGCCAATCACGGCGCTGGCGGTCGGCACGATGCCGCCACTGCCCATGCCTTGCAAGACGCGGCCCACAATCAGCCAGGCGTAGCCGTGCGAGCCGATCAGCCCGGCACCTTGGCTGAAACCCGCACCAGCAATCAGGGCGGAACCCACGGCAAACAGGGCGATGCCACTCAAGAAAATAGGTCGACGCCCGATGCGGTCGCTCAGGTTGGACATCAGCACGGTGCTGGTCAACGAGAAGAGGATGAACGACGACATCACCCACCCGACTTCGCGGTGGTTGATGCCAAACTCGGCACGGATGGCGGGAATGGCAGGCCCGATGACGGCTGAATCCAGCGCCGCCATGAAAACACCCAGCAACAAAACCCTCAACAAAACACGTGGCGAACTCGTCATGGCCTGAATTATCTCACTGCATCTCATTGCACAATGGGTGGTTATGAACCGCTTTTCAGACTTCACTTCGGGCGGGCTCGGCCCTTTTTTAAATTTACTTAAGGGCTGCCTGCCCGGGGGCGGCAGCGCCGTTTGGGTGTTGGCGATGGCCCTGCTTTTGCAGGGCTGCGCGAGCCCGCCGGTGTCCCTCAAGCCAGAGCAAGGCGCCGCCATCTCCGCGCCCCCGCTCCCGCTCCCGCCCTCGCCCCCGCCCCCGCCCCCGCCCCCGCCCCCGCCCCCGCCCCCGCAGTCAGTGGCTGTGGCTGTGGAGCCGGCCGGAAGCAAACCACCCTTGAAGTTGGGGTTGGCCTTGGGTGGCGGCGCGGCGCGTGGCTTTGCGCACATTGGTGTGATTCAGGTCTTGGAAGAGGCGGGCATTCGCCCCGATTTGGTCTGCGGTACCTCCGCCGGCAGCTTGGTCGCGGCGCTGTATGCCAGCGGTAAAAACGGCCAAGCGTTGCAGCAAATTGCGCTCACCATGGACGAGGCCGTCATCACCGATTGGACCTTGCCCTTTGTCAGTCGGGGCGTCTTGAAGGGCGAGGCGCTGGGGCGCTATGTCGAAGGGCTGGTCAGCCGGCGATCGATTGAAAACTTCAAAATGCCCTTGGGCATCGTGACCACTGACTTAAAGACTGGCGAAGGCGTCTTGTTCCAGCGGGGTAACACGGCCTTGGCGGTGCGGGCTTCCAGCGCCGTGCCTGGGGTGTTTGAGCCGGTTCGCATCGGCGGACGTGATTATGTCGACGGCGGGCTGGTGGCGCCGGTGCCGGTGGCCTATGCCCGACAAATGGGGGCGAACTTTGTCGTGGCGGTCGACATTTCTTCGCCGCCTGAAGACGGAGAGAGCGCGGGTGCCTTGCAAATCATGCTGCAAACCTTTGCCATCATGTCCAAAAGTCTGAATCGATTTGAACTCAAGCAAGCCGATGTGGTGGTGAGGCCCCCCCTGAATGGCGTGGCCAGCACCAACTTTGCGGCGCGCCGTCGCGCCATTGAAAGCGGTCGGCAGGCCATGTTGCAGGCTTTGCCAGCACTCAAGGCCGCCTTGTCAGAACGTTAAGCTGGCAAAATCAAACCCATGAGCCGTCCTCAACCTGAACCCCGAAGCGCCTACGCGGTTTTTCGCCCCATCACCACCCGCTGGAGCGACAACGATGTGTATGGCCACGTCAACAACGTCATCTATTACCACTGGTTTGACGCCGCCGTGAATGCCCATTTGATCGAGCAAGGGGTCTTGGACATCCACGCGGGCGCCACCATTGGTCTGGTGGTAGAAACCCACTGCAATTATTTCGTGCCCTTGGCTTTTCCCCAGACCGTCGAGTTGGGCATACGCGTCGCCCACCTGGGTTCAAGCAGCGTCCGTTATGAAATTGGCGCATTTGCACAAGGTGAGCCCCTTAGCGCAGCCTGCGGCCATTTCATCCATGTCTATGTAGACCGCACATCTCGCCGACCGGCGCCCTTGCCAGAAACGTTTCAAACGGTGTTAAAAAAGCTCTTTATCCAGAGACCCCTTCCTACATGACTGAATTTGAAAAATTTGACGCACTGGTGCGTTCACGCAAGTCGCTGCGGGCCTTTTTGCCCAAACCCGTGCCGCACGAGGTGTTGCGCCGCTTGCTTGAAACAGCATCGCGCGCGCCTTCGGGCACCAACATGCAACCTTGGCAGGTCTATGTGGTGCAAGGCGCGACGCGCGACCACTTGATCAATGAAACCTGCGCCGCCTACGACATCTTGCGCGTGCACCCTGAACGTGCCGAAGAGTTTGGCCATGCCGGTGATGCCGCTGACCGCAAAGTGGGCTCGCCTTATTTGGACCGCCGACGTCAAAACGGCTGGGCTTTGTACGGTTTGTTGGGACTGACCCGAGAAAACAAAGACGGCATGCACCAACAGCAAGAACGCAACTACCGTTTTTTTGATGCGCCGGTGGGCTTGTTTTTCACCACGCACGTGAGCATGCAAGGCTCTTCTCTGGTTGATTTTGGCCTGTTCATGCAGACCTTCATGTTGGCCGCCAAAACCCAAGGCTTGGATACCTGTGCGCAAGGTGCATGGCGGAACTTTTCCAAAATCGTCATGCGGCATTTGAAGGCAGGGCCAGAAGAAGTCATGGTCTGTGGCATGGCGCTGGGTTACGCCGATGCCCATGCCTTGGTGAACACCTTGGAAACGCCGCGCGAAAGCGTCGAGAACTTCACGCGCTGGCTCGATTAAAGACCATGATCATCACCAGTCTGCTTGACACCGACCTCTACAAATTCACCATGATGCAAGTGGTGTTGCACCAGTTTCCGGGTGCCCAGGTGGAGTACAAATTTAAGTGCCGCAACCCCGGTGTCAACTTGGCTCAATTTGCGGATGAGATTCGAGACGAAATTCGCTCTTTGTGCCAAATCACTTTCAAAGAAAACGAGCTGGCTTATTTGCGCTCCATGCGCTACATCAAAAGCGACTTCGTGGATTTTTTGGGCTTGTTCCAGCTCAATGAAAAATACATCACCGTCACGCCTTTGCCCAATGAAGAGATCGACATCACCATCCAGGGGCCTTGGCTGCACACGATTCTTTTTGAGATTCCGGTGCTGGCGATTGTCAACGAGGTGTATTTCCGCAACACCGTCAAGGTGCCTGATTTTCCCGAAGGCCGACGCCGTTTGGAAGAAAAAATCTCGCTCCTGCGGGGCGACGGTCTGCACAACCTCAAGATCGCCGATTACGGCACCCGCCGACGCTTTTCGAAAGCCTGGCACGAAGAGGTGTTGCGGGTCTTGAGCAACCGCTTGGGCCACCACCAAGGGGAACAATTGGCGGGCACCAGCAACGTCTTGGCGGCCATGCGCTTGGGTCTGACCCCACTCGGCACCATGGCGCACGAGTATTTGCAAGCCTGCCAATCGCTGGGGCCACGACTGCGTGACAGCCAAGTGTTTGGTTTTGAAATGTGGGCCAAAGAATACCGCGGCGACTTGGGCATTGCCTTGAGCGATGTGTATGGCATCGGCGCTTTCTTGCGTGACTTTGACCTTTATTTTTGCAAACTCTTTGACGGCGCCCGCCACGACAGTGGCGACCCGTTTGCATGGGGCGAGCGCGTCATTGAGCATTACCGCAACTTGCGCGTCGACCCGCGCACCAAGACGCTGATATTCAGCGACGGCTTGAATGTGCCCCGCATCATCGAGCTGTATGAGCGCTTTCGGGGGCGCTGCCAACTCGCTTTCGGCATTGGCACCAACCTCACCAACGACCTTGGCTACGCGCCTTTGCAAGTGGTCATCAAGCTGGTGCGCTGCAACGGTCAGCCGGTGGCTAAGTTGTCTGACACCCCCGGCAAGGGCATGTGCGACGACGAAAAATACCTGGCCTATTTGCGCCAGGTGTTTGAGATTGACACCGTTTGAAATTAGAAAAAGAAAGAATCGGTTATGAGCAAACCCAAAATTCTGGTGGCCCGCGATGTGTTTCCTGAAATCATCGAGCAACTCTCGCAGCACTTTGAAGTCGAAGCCAACCCCGAAGATGTGATTTTTAGCCCGTCCGAATTGGCGCAAAAGTTGAGCAACAAAGTGGGCGCTTTCACGACGGGCAGCGAACGCATTGACGCGGCTGTTTTGGCCGCTGCGCCGCATCTAAAAATCTGCGCCAACATGGCCGTCGGCTACAACAACTTTGACGTGCCCGCCATGACCGCCCGCGGCGTCAAAGCCACCAACACCCCCGATGTGCTGACAGAAACCACGGCCGACTTTGGCTTTGCCTTGTTGATGGCCACTGCACGGCGCCTGACCGAGAGCGAGCATTTTTTGCGTCGCGGCGAATGGAAAAAATGGCGCTTTGATTTGTTTTCAGGCGCCGAAGTGCACGGCAGCACATTGGGCATTTTGGGCATGGGTCGAATCGGCCAAGGCATCGCCAAACGAGGCGCTCACGGCTTTGGCATGAAAGTCATCTACAACAACCGAAGCCGCTTGAATGCCGACGTGGAGGCGCAATGCGGCGCCGCCTTTCTGAGCAAAGAAGAAGTGCTCAAAACCGCCGATCATGTGGTTTTGGTCATGCCCTACAGCGCTGAATCGCACCACGCCATTGGCGCTGCTGAATTGGCCTTGATGAAACCCACCGCCACCCTGATCAACATTGCCCGCGGCGGCATTGTGGACGACGCGGCCTTGGCCAAAGCCTTGCGCGACAAGCGCATCGCGGCCGCTGGCCTCGATGTGTTTGAAGGCGAACCCGCCGTGCACCCTGATTTGCTCACCGTCCCGAACGTCGTGCTGACCCCGCACATCGCCAGCGCCACCGTCAAAACCCGTTTCGCCATGGCGAAATTGGCCGCAGACAATTTGGTGGCCTTCCTGAAGCAAGGCCACGCTTTGACGCCGGTTAATTGAGCCCCCAGCGATGGACACTTTAATTGGGGTCGCTTTATTGGGCATCGCCGGCTTGCTGGTGATGCTTTTGGTTTGGGTCTGGCAACAAAAGCAGCGCTTGGACAACGCGCCTTTGTTGGCCCGCATCGACCATTTGGAGCGCGAGTTGGCCAAGGTTTTAAGCGACACCGCCCGCGACACGCGACAAGAACACGCGCAAGCCATGGCCTTGTTTCAGCAAACGTTTGGCAGCCAAATTTTGGGCCTGCAAAAAGGCCTGACCGACACCTTGTCGGTGCAACTGCAAAGCCTGAGCGAAACCAATGCGCGGCGCATGGGCGAAATTCGGGACACTCTGAATTTGCAGCTGGCGCAATTGCAGCAAAACAATGCCGCCAAGTTGGACGAGATGCGCCAAACGGTCGACGAAAAGCTGCAAAGCACCCTGGAAGCGCGTTTGGGTCAGAGCTTTCAAATGGTGGCGGAACGACTTGACCAAGTGCACAAGGGCTTGGGCGAAATGCAATCGCTCGCGCAAGGTGTGGGCGATTTGAAGCACCTGCTGACCAACGTCAAAACCCGCGGTATGTTTGGCGAGGCGCAGTTGTCGGCTTTGCTCGAGCAAGTGTTGGCGCCCGATCAATACGCCGAGCAAGTGGTGGTCGTGCCGGGCTCGCGCAACCCGGTTGACTTTGCCATTAGATTGCCCGGGCGGGGCGACAACGGCGAGCCCCTGTGGTTGCCGATTGACGCTAAATTTCCCAACGAAGACTACGAGCGCTTGTTGACCGCGCAGTCGGAGGCCAACGCGGTCGCGAGCGAAGCCGCTGGCAAGGCGCTGGAAGCGCGGATCATTGCCGAGGCCAAGTCGATTGCTGAGAAATACGTCGCGCCTCCCCACACCACTGACTTCGCGATTTTGTTCTTGCCCACCGAAGGCCTTTATGCCGAAGTGTTGCGTCGCCCCGGTTTGATGGAGCTGCTGCAGCGCACCCACCGCGTCACGCTGGCCGGCCCCACCACCTTGATGGCGATTTTGAACTCGCTGCAAATGGGCTTTCGCACGCTGGCACTTGAAAAACGCTCCAGCGAAGTCAAGCAGGTGTTGGGGGCGGTCAAGACGGAATTCGTCAAGTTTGGCGATGTGCTGGCCAAGGTCAAAACCCAAACCCAAACCGTGCTCAACACCTTGGCTCAAGCGGAAACGCGCAGCAATGTGATGAACCGTGCTTTGAAAAATGTCGAGGCCGTGCCCGAGGCCCAAGCCGCGGCTTTGTTGCCGGGACTGAATGCCAAAGAGACCGACAGCGGAACGGATTTGGATGGCTGAGCCCGTCGTGACCGGGTCTGAGTCCGTTGCTCATTCGGGCGAATCCCCGCTGAATTTGGCGCCCTATTTGGCCCGCTTGGTGACCGCCCAAGTGGCCTTGCACGCCACCATGGCGGGCTTTCGCATGGCGTCTCCTTTGCTGGCTTTGCGTTTGGGTTACAGCCCGATGGCCGTGGGTTTCTTGTTGGCCTTGTTTTCGCTGACGCAGGTGTTTTTAGCATTGCCTGCTGGGCGCTTTGCCGACCGCCACGGATTGCGCCGGCCCCTTGGTTTGTACGTTTGCATTTCGTGTTCGGGCATGTTCTTGGCCACGGCTTTTCCGATCTACCCCGTCTTGTGTTTCGCGGCCTTGTGCACCGGCGGTGCGGCCGGCGCGGCCATCGTGGCCTTGCAGCGCCATGCAGGCCGCTTGGCCGATCACCCCTCGCAGTTGAAGCAAATTTTCAGTTGGTTGTCGCTGGGGCCTTCGGTCTCCAACGTGGTCGGACCCTTGGCCGCCGGCTTGATGATTGACCACCATGGGTTTCAAGCTGCCTTTGCCTTGTTGGCCATCTTTCCCCTGTTTTCTTGGGCGCTGGTGCGAGCGGCCACTTTGCGTGAAAAGCCGCATGAACCGGCACGCAGTCCTGTCAACGGACCCACTCAAGAACCCCATGCCGCCGCATTGAGCCCACGCCAAAGCGTTTGGGCCTTGTTGCGTCAGACGTCCTTCAAACGCCTGTTGATCATCAATTGGTTCTTGTCGGCCAGTTGGGATGTGCACAATTTTGTGATTCCCCTGCTCGGCCACGAGCGCGGCATCAGCGCGGCGGTGATCGGTTCTTTGCTGGGTGCGTTTGCGTTGGCCGCCAGCACCATTCGGTTCTTCTTGCCTTGGCTCACCCGCAATGTGCGCGAGGGCGTGGTCATCGGCGTGGCCATGGTGGTCACTTTTGCCGTGTTTGCGGTCTATCCGCTGATGAGCAATCCGTGGCTGATGGGCGTCTGCGCCGTGTTAGCGGGGATGTCCATTGGCTCGGTGCAGCCCATGATCATGAGCTTGTTGCACCAACTCACCCCGCCGGCCCAGCACGGCGAGGCGTTGGGTTTGCGGCTGATGACCATCAATGCCTCCAGCGTGGTGATGCCGCTGGTGTTCGGTAGCGCCAGCGCTTTGATGGGGGTGGGCGCTTTGTTCTGGGTCTGCGCGGTGGTGGTGGGCCTGGGCTCCGCGTTGGCCTGGGAAATGCGGGTTCCCGCCAGTGCCGATGGGCTGAATCCGACGGGGTCGCACTGAGCCCTTAATTGAAGCCTTAAAGCTGATAAAAATCCCTGATGTGGTGCCAAGCCGCCTCGGGGGTATCGACAAAGCGAAACAACTTCATGTCTTCGGGGGCAATGGCGCCTTCTTCGACCAAAAACTCAAATTGGATGAGCTTTTTCCAATAAGCGCTGCCAAACAACAGCACGGGCAGGGGTTTGACCTTTTGGGTTTGAATCAGGGTCAACACCTCAAACAACTCGTCCAAGGTGCCAAAGCCCCCCGGAAAGGCCACCAAGGCTTTGGCGCGCATCAAAAAATGCATTTTTCGCAGAGCGAAATAATGGAATTGGAAGTTCAAACTCGGCGTTAAATAGGGGTTGCTTTTTTGCTCCATGGGCAATGAAATGTTCAAGCCAATGGTGGGCGCCCCCGCTTCAAAAGCGCCTCGGTTGGCGGCCTCCATCACGCCGGGGCCGCCGCCGGTGCAAATCACCAAACGCTCGCGCTCTGGCAGCGCGGCGCTGTGCAAGGCCACCAACTCGGCAAATTGTCGTGCCGCTTGGTAATACTGCGCTTGTTGTTCGGCCCGTTTCGCCTTGGCCAAACGCTGGGCATCGCCAGCAGCCAAGGCTGCGGCCATTTGGGCTTGGGCCTGTTCGGGCGAAGGGGTGCGGGCACTGCCGAATACCACCACCGTTTGCAGAATGTTTTGGGCCTGCTGCTCCAAATCGGGTTTCAGCATTTCGAGCTGGAAGCGAATGCCCCGCGTGTCTCGGCGCATCATGAATTCGGGGTCGGCAAAGGCCAATCGACTGGCATTGGCCTCTAAGTCGTTGCCGCCGTCGAACCGGGCATGACTGGCCAAGGCATCGGCCCAAGCATCGGCCATGTTTGCATCTTTGAGGTCTGTTTTGGCTTCCATTGAGCGGATTGTGCCTAAGTTAATGGTAAAACCAGTCCCAAATTTTGAAATGGCTTACAAAGGTCGGAAGTTGGAGACAAGTGGTATGGAAAATTTGGACATCATGGTCTTGCGCACGCTGCTGGCGTGGCGATCAGCGGGGCAGCGGGCCTTGTTGGTCACGGTGGTTCGGACTTGGGGCTCGTCTCCCAGACCGATTGGCTCGATCATGGCGATGAACGAAATGGGCTCGGTGGTGGGTTCAGTCTCGGGCGGCTGCATAGAAGACGATTTGATCGATCGCCACACCAAGGCCTATTCGTCTAACGTCGCGATGCCGCAAGGCGCGCCGCAGTTTGTTAAATACGGCATCAGCGCCGACGAAGCGCATCGCTTTGGCTTGCCTTGCGGCGGCACGCTCGAGCTGTGTCTGGAGTCTGATCCCGATCCGGCCTCATTGAATGAACTCATCCAGACTTTGGCGCAAGGCCAGTTGGTGCAACGCCACTTGAATTTAGCGACTGGCGCAGTGAGTCTCCAACTGACCGACCAGCCAGAAAGCCTGCAAATGTCGGCCGAGGCTTTGGTCAACACCTTTGGCCCCGAATACCGCATGTTGATCATTGGCGCGGGGCAAATGTCGGAATATTTGGCCACGATGGCCTTGTTCAACGGCTTTGCCGTGACGATGTGTGACCCGCGTGAAGAGTACCGCGGCAGTTGGCAAGTGGCTGGCGTTCGGTTGACCCACGAAATGCCCGACGACGTGGTGCGCGCCTTCAAGGCCGACCGCCGCACTTGCGTGGTGGCTTTGACGCATGACCCCAAACTCGACGACCTGGCCCTGCTCGAAGCCTTGGAAACCGAGGCTTTTTATGTCGGCGGCATTGGCTCGCGCCGCAACAACGAGGCCCGGCGCGCGCGGATGATTGAACACTTTGACCAAACCGAAGACAGCTTGAAACGCTTGCGCGGCCCGATTGGCATTTACATCGGCAGCAAGACCCCAGCTGAAATTGCGGTGAGCGTGATGGCCGAGTTGTTGGCCGTCAAAAACGGCGTGCCCTTGCCGCGCGACATGGCGGTGGCCCAAGCCAAAAACGACTTGGAGGTGGTTCACAACGACCCCGGTTTACCCGTTTGTGGGGTGCTGAGCCGGTCTTAAAAAAAGGGATAATCCAAAGATATCAAGGAGTTGAACGTGGATTTGATTTTGTTGCTGAAGTGGGGTGTGATGGGCTTGGTGGAGGGGTTGACCGAGTTCTTACCCATTTCTTCCACGGGACATTTGATCTTGGTGGGTTCGTTGTTGGGCTTAAGCGACGCCAAGGCCAAGGTTTTTGACATTGCCATTCAAACCGGTGCAATTTTCGCGGTGGTGCTGGTTTATTGGCCCCGCATCAGCGCCACCGTGGTGGCCTTGCCGCACTATGCCCGGGCCCGCCTGTTTGCCTTCAATATTTTTGTGGGTTTCTTGCCCGCTGCGATTCTCGGGGTCCTTTTTAAGAAGGTCATTACCGAGTATTTGTTCAACGGTTATGTGGTCGCCACGACCTTTATTTTGGGCGGCTTGATCATTCTGTGGGCCGAAAAACGAGACCAAGAAGAAGCCCCCATTCAGAATGTCGACAGCATGACCTGGCGCGACGCGCTGAAAGTGGGCTTTGTACAGTGCCTGGCCATGATTCCCGGCACCAGCCGCAGCGGCGCCACGATCATCGGCGGCATGTTCTTGGGTTTGAGTCGCAAGGCCGCTACCGACTTTTCTTTCTTTTTGGCCATTCCCACCTTGATTGGCGCTGGCGTCTACAGCCTTTACAAAGAACGCCACTTGCTGGTGGCCGACGACCTGCCCCTGTTTGCCATGGGCTTGATCGTCTCGTTTTTGAGTGCTTGGTTGTGCGTGCGCTGGCTGCTGCGCTACATCAGCACGCACAGCTTTGTGGCCTTCGCCTTTTACCGAATTGCCTTCGGCCTCATCGTGCTGCTCACCGCGGTGATGGGCTGGGTGGATTGGGCGGATTAAATCAGCTTTTCCTTGGGCGAAGCGATTTTCTTGAGCGGCGTGCTGCGGGTGCTGGGCACCACCAAGGGCACTTGGGTGGTGCCGCCGTTCCACAGGGGGTCTTGAATGCTGTCAAACACGTGGCGCAGTTTCTCGCCCCAACTGTCGTGCAACATGCGGAAGTAGGGGTTGTTCTCTTCGATGCAAATGAGCTTGTCGCACTTCAAAGCGCCGGCCTCATAGACCACCAAATCCAGCGGCAGACCGACGGACAGGTTCGATTTGAGGGTGGAATCCATCGACACCAAGGCGCACTTAGCGGCCTCGTCCAAAGGGGTGTTGGCGTTGATGACGCGGTCCAGGACGGGTTTGCCGTATTTGGACTCGCCAATTTGGAAGTAGGGCGTTTCGGCCGTTGCCTCAATGAAATTGCCGGCTGAGTAAACTTGGAACAAACGCATGCTTTCGTTGCCAATCTGACCGCCAAAGATCAGTGAAGCATTGAAGTCAATGCCCGACGCGTGCAGCGCCGTGGCGTCGCGTTCATAAACCCGGCGCACCGTGGCGCCCAACACGCGCACCGCGTCGAACATGCTTTTGGCGTTCCAAATGGTCAACGGTTCAGCGCCTTCGACCACCAGTTCTTCCGTTTGAAGCAACTCGCGGATCGATTGAGAAATGCTCAAGTTGCCCGCAGACAGCAACACCATGAATCGATCGCCGGGCTTTTCGTAGGCGATCATTTTGCGGAAGGTGCTGATTTGGTCCAGCCCCGCGTTGGTGCGGGAGTCGGACAAGAACACCAAGCCGGCGTTCAGTTTGAGGGCGACGCAATAGGTCATTTGGCTGCCTGAATTTTCTTTAAAGAGTAGAGGATGTCGAGGGCTTCGCGCGGGCTCAAGGCGTCGGGGTCGATCTCGGACAAACGTGATTCTAAGAGGCTGGGGCCCGTGATTTCAGTGAATGGGGGCGCTGCGAACAAATCCACTTGGGTTTGAGCCGCTTGCGCGCGCGACTCCAACGCCGTCAGGGTGTGCCGTGCGTGGTTCACCACGCCCGCGGGCATGCCCGCCAAGCGCGCCACTTGAATGCCGTAACTGCGGCTGGCGGGGCCCATTTGGATGTGGTGCAAAAACACAATGTCGTGCCCGGATTCGGTGGCCGAAACATGCACATTCAGCGCTTGATGGTGCTCGGCGGGGAACTCGGTCAGCTCAAAATAATGCGTGGCAAACAGCGTGAAGGCTTGGGTTTTGTCGTGCAAATGGGTGGCAATGCCCGAGGCCAGCGCGAGGCCATCAAAGGTCGAGGTGCCACGGCCAATTTCATCCATTAAAACCAAGCTGTGCGGCGTGGCGGCGTGCAAAATTTGGGCCGCTTCGGTCATCTCCAACATGAAGGTGGATTGGGCATTCGCCAAGTCGTCGGCGGCCCCAATGCGGGTGTAAATGGCGTCAATCGGCCCCAGTCGGCAAGCCTGCGCAGGCACATAGGCGCCCATGCTGGCCAACAAAACAACCAGCGCCACTTGTCGCATGTAGGTCGATTTGCCGCCCATATTGGGGCCGGTAATGACCTGCATTTTTTGCTTGGGGCCGAGCCGGGTGTCGTTGGCAATGAAACTCGCGCCGACCGTTTCGGCAAGCCGCGCTTCGACCACGGGGTGGCGGCCTTGTTCAATGTCGATGCAAGGCTCTTTAACGAACACAGGCGCATGCCAATGGAGCGTCAACGCCCGCTCGGTCAAGTTGCACAGCACGTCCAAGCTGGCCAAAGCGCGGGCCACCTGGGAGAGCGCCGACACCTGCGGTTGCAAGGCGTCGAGCAGGTTTTCATACAGCCATTTTTCTCGTGCCAAGGCCCGGTCTTGGGCCGACAAGGCCTTGTCCTCAAAGGCTTTGAGCTCGGGCGTGATGAAACGCTCGGCGTTTTTGAGGGTTTGGCGACGGCGGTAATCGGCTGGCACTTTGTCGAGTTGGCCTTGAGTGATTTCTATGTAAAAACCATGCACCTTGTTGTATTGCACGCGCAAGTTGGCAATGCCAGTGCGCTCGCGTTCGCGCACTTCAAGATCGACCAAAAAAGCATCGGCGTGGGTTTGAATGTTCCGCAACTCGTCCAACTCCGCATCAAAACCGGCGTTGATGACGCCGCCGTCGCGCACCAAGGCAGCGGGCTCGGGCAGCAGGGCGCGGCTTAACAAATCGGCCACATCGGGCGGGGCATACAGCTGGTTGCTCAAGGCGCCGAGCAGAGAGGTGCCAACATGGGGTGCCAACACTTGGCGCAATGGGTGTGTTTTTTGCAAAGATTGCAACAACGCCACCAACTCACGCGGGCGCACCTGTCGCAGCGAAATGCGCGCTGTGATGCGTTCCACATCGCTGGCGCCCTTCAAGGCTTTTTGCAGCGCGTGCCAAGGCCCTTCGCCTTGCTGGCCTTTCAATTCCGTAATGGCGTCCAGCCGGACTTGCGCCAAAGCGCGGTCGCGCGGGGGTTCTTGAATCCAGGTTTTCAGCAGGCGACTGCCCATGCTGGTGGCGCAGTGGTCGAGCAAAGAAAACAGGGTGGGGCTGTCTTCGCCGCGCAAGGTTTTCACCAACTCCAGATTGCGGCGGGTGGTCAGGGGCAGGTCGATCAGTTCGCCTGTTTTTTGGACACGCAAGGCGCGGATGTGGTTCAACGCCCGGCCCTGCGTGTGCTCGGCGTAATGCAGCAAAGCCCCGGCAGCAGCGTGTGCTTGCTCCAGCGATTCAGCGTGCCAAGTCGCCAAGCTCGCCACCTGCAGTTGTTCGCGCAGTTTGCGTTCGCCCAGCGCCGACTCAAATTGCCACTCGGGTCGCTGAGTCAAAGGCAAGCCTGCCAAGGCAGGGGCTTGGCGAAGTTGGGCGGCGAACGTCGGTGTGACGCCGGCGCTGAAAATCACTTCGCTCGGCGCAATGCGGGCCCACCAGGCAGGTAATTCATCGAGGGGGCATTCCGTCAAATGCAATTCATCTTGGGTGACGCTGAGCCAAGCCAAACCACAGCGTTGTCGCGGGCCTGGGTGTAGCGACAACAGCACCGCGTCGGATTTGTCGTTAAGCAGCTCAAAATCAGTCAAGGTGCCGGGCGTCACCACCCGGACCACCTTGCGCTCAACCGGCCCTTTGCTGGCCCCGACTTCACCGGTTTGTTCGGCAATCGCCACTGATTCGCCGTGCTTAATGAGGCGTGCCAAATAGGGTTCCATCGAATGGAAAGGCACGCCCGCCATCAATACCGGCGCACCGGCCGATTGACCGCGCTGGGTCAGGGTGATGTCAAGCAGCCGCGCGGCCTTTTCGGCGTCGGCATAGAACAACTCATAAAAATCACCCATTCGGTAAAAAAGCAATGTCTCGGGGTAGTCTGACTTCAATGTCAGGTATTGGGCCATCATGGGGGTGTGGGCGGACAAATCAGGGCGCATGAGCGTATTTTCATACAGACTGACCGGCACGCCGAGGGGGGTTGAAGGGTTGTGCTTAAATCTGGCTTTTCCCAGCTTTAACATCGCTTCGGCTCCGCCATGACGCACAACCACGCTCACGATCACGATCACCACGATCACGATCACCACGATCATTCGCATCATGCACATTCTCATGGCCATGGCCATGGGCATGGGCATGGGCACCCCCATGCAGAGCCAGACTGCAGCGGTACGTTTCTTTTGGACATGGCCATGAACAGTGCATTTTTGGTGGCTGAATTTATGTACGGCTGGCTGTCCAACTCAACCGCCTTGTTGGCCGACGCGGGCCACAACTTATCGGATGTGCTCGGTTTG
>CAIKMN010000015.1 GCA_903828535.1 uncultured Curvibacter sp. | reverse complement strand
TATAACCTAATGGGTCGTCCCTGAAAAATTCATTTTCAGATCGCAGCACCACTCAAAGAGTGCCGCATGTTTAAGTTCATGGCAAGAATTTGATGCAATTTGAGCTTCAAGTTCTCGAAACCAAAGGCATTTAGCAGGCGCAAAAAAAGCCCAATGCCTTTTCTTGTGATCATTCTCAGCAACCACCGGATGTTGTAGCCCGCAGCGCACAGCACCGCATGCAAACTGTCTCCCTCTGAGCCTTTAAGGTGGCAACGGTTCATTCGGTGGTCTGCTTTCAAGTGGCCGATGATCGGCTCAATGGCTTGGCGGCGTTTGAGCAGTTTTCTTTCTTGCTCCGTCATGCTTTTAAACTTGCCGCGGTGCTTGATGTTTAGATTTTGGTTGTCCTTGTCTACACCTCGGTAGCCCAAGTCAACGATGGCCGTTTGTGGCGTCACACCGGTGGCTTGCATCAGGATGCTGGCTTGCTCAACTTGTTCATTGAGGGTGTGGCCGTCGTACGGGTTGCCAGGAAAGCTTCTGGCGCCAACGATGAGTGTGCCCTTGAGCGTGGTGGCAATGCCCACCTTCACACCAAACTCGTAGGGGTTACGGCTCTTGCCTTTGGAGATGCATTCAACTTCTGGGGCGTGCCAGCTGTAAAGCTTGGGTTGTTTGTCTTTGGTTTTGTCTTTGCTCTTGTGGCTGCGAGTTTGAGTGATCAAGCGTTTGGCTTTATGCAGTGTGTGGCCTAGCGCTTCTTGCACAGCTTGGCTCAGAGGGTTCATCTTGCGCGTGATCTCCCGGTGCAGGCGGCCCACGATAGTGCTTTGACGTTTGAGCACTTTGCGCATTCGTTTGAATTGGCGGGCATGAGCGTAACGCCCAGCCTTGTAGCCCAGAAGCTGGCCTTCTTTGGCATAGGTTTGCTTGAGCTCAATGCCCTGTGCCTTGGCAGCTTCAACCAGTTTATTGCGAGCCGTCTCCAGCAGCTTGCTGTCTGTGGGGTGGGCAATGGCCTTCTCTTGAACTGTTGAGTCGACAATGATGTGGCTGAGTTCCTTCTTGGCAATGAGCTTGAGGGCAACGGCCACCTCAATGGTACGGGCCAACAGTTCTTCAACGCCTTCTTCGCCAAGAAGTTTGCGGAACTTGACCAAAAGAGTGGGGTCGCAAGGCAGGCGGTGCTCAAAGTATTCTTGACCAGAAAAGTATTGCCAGGTGGGTGTCTCGCCCCAGCGCTGCACGACGTCTTCATCGCTTTCGTTGAAGGCGTGTTTGAGATACAGCAGCGAGATCATTAAGCGGGTGGGCAAACGGGGGCGGCCGGCATTGGAGACGCCAGCACCGGCAATGACTTGAGTAGCGCCAAACATGTCCATGTCTTCTATCTTCTTGCCAGAGCGCAATTGGCGAGCAAAGCGGTGAGCCAGGGAGGCCTCAATCTCTTGCCAAGGCATGCGATTTGCCAAAACTGCCAGAGGATGGCGAAGGTCTATGAGTTGATCCAAGCGGTTGCGAAAGAAGTCATCGGTCATCAACATGCAGGCTCCTGAAACTCCCAGAAAACATGCTGTATTGAATATCTATTTGAGAGATTTGGCCATTGAGAATTACCCTCAAATCAAGCATTCATGCGGGGTTTGAGGATTATTCAGGGACGACGTTGTACTGGCACTGACTGCTCATTCGCCCTACAGAAACTGGTGAAGCAGTTAATCGCCAAGCCGACGACAAGGGCCACGATGAAAGTCGAGCAGTTATGGGGCTTTAAATTCATGGCGTGAACGATTTAAATATAATGAATTGACACCTTTAAACGTCAGTCAGTTCATCAAAATTGCCGCCTTTATTTAATTCACTGGAGACAAACCATGGGCAAATTTCGCTGCGTTCTGTTTGCATTTCTGGCATTTTTGGCTTTCGACTCATTTGCAGACACAGAGGCGGAACTGAAACAGGTTTTGATTGCCAACTACGCCGCCACCTTAGAAAAAATGGATGCCAAAGCATTTGCTGCGACGACAACGCCTGAAGTGACCATTATTGATGAATTCCCCCCTTTTGTTTGGACAGGAAAAACATCGGCGACTCAATACCTCAAGGCGATGGCGGACATTATTGAAAAAATGGGCGCCAAGAATTTTTCAATAGACGTCAGAGACGCCGTTCATATTTCTGAGGACAAAAACAAAGCCTACGCCGTCTTCCCTGTCCAAGTCACCTTCGTTGATGGCGAGTCCAAAAATCAACTCGAACAAGGCTATCAAACCCTTGTTTTTACGAAGTCCAAGAACGGTCTCTGGTTAATCAACACCATGACCTGGGCCACCGTGAATTCAGATTCAGACTAAATGGCTGAAGGGCCCATCTGAGGTGGGCGTTTGGGTGTGGTTTTGGCCCAGTCAGGGCTAATTTCAGACGTAAAAAAAGCACTGACATGGCTGACAGTGCTTGATTTACTTGGATTTTTTGGTGGGTTCTGACAGGCTCGAACTGTCGACCTACGGATTAAGAGTCCGCTGCTCTACCAACTGAGCTAAGAACCCGGCCGAGCCCTCAATTATGCCATAAAACCTTAAACCCGCTCAAGAATTATGGCGATGCCTTGGCCCACGCCGATGCACATGGTGCACAGCGCGTAGCGACCGCCCGTGGCGTGGAGGCGGTTGACGGCGGTGGTGGCCAAACGCGCGCCCGAAGCCCCCAAAGGGTGCCCCAAAGCAATCGCCCCGCCCCAAGCGTTGACGCGCTCATCGTCATCCGAGAGGCCCAATAGCCTGAGGACAGCCAAGCCTTGCGCGGCAAAGGCCTCGTTGAGCTCGATCACATCGATGTCGGCCAAGGTGAGGCCGGTTTGCGCCAACACTTTTTGAGACGCGGGTACCGGTCCAATGCCCATGATGCGCGGCGCCACGCCGGCGGTGGCCATGCCGACCACGCGGGCTCGCGGGGTGAGGCCGTTTTTAGCGGCCGTGGCTTCGTTGGCGAGCAACAGCGCACAGGCGCCGTCGTTCACGCCGCTGGCATTGCCTGCGGTCACCGTGCCGTCGGGGCGCACCACGCCTTTGAGTTTGGCCAGGGCTTCGAAGCTGGTTTCACGCGGGTGTTCGTCTTGGTCGACCACGAGCGGGTCGCCCTTCTTTTGGGGCACTTGGACCGCCACGATTTCTCGGGCCAAGTGGCCGGCACGTTGGGCGGCGACCGCGCGCAGTTGGCTGTTCATGGCCATGCGGTCTTGCGCTTCGCGCTCAATGCCGTAGTCGGTGGCGACGTTTTCTGCCGTCTCGGGCATGCTGTCCACGCCGTACTGGGCTTTCATCAGCTTGTTGACAAAGCGCCAGCCGATGGTGGTGTCGTAAACCGCATTGGCGCGGCTGAAGGCCGATTCTGCCTTGGGCATCACAAAGGGCGCGCGGCTCATGCTCTCAACGCCGCCCGCAATCATGAGGCTGGCCTCACCCGATTTGATGGCGCGCGCGGCGGTGCCCACAGCGTCCAGCCCGGAACCACACAAGCGGTTGAGGGTCGCACCGGGCACTTCAATGGGCAATCCGGCCAACAGGCTGGCCATGTGCGCGACATTGCGGTTGTCCTCACCGGCTTGGTTGGCGCAGCCGTAAATGACATCGGTCAAGGCGGCCCAGTCGACGTTGGGGTGGCGTGCCATCAAGGCCCTTAAAGGGATGGCGCCCAGGTCGTCGGTGCGGATGCTGGAAAGCGCGCCGCCGTAGCGGCCGAAAGGGGTGCGGATGGCATCGCAAATGAAAGCGTCTTGAACAAGAGAGGCATGCTTAGCGGCGCTGGAGCTCATGAGAAATCCTTGTCTCGATGGGGGTCTTAAATGGGACTTTAAGACTTTTTAATAAGTTTCCAAATGCAGTCGACCCTGGTTTTTCAAATCAGCGGCCAGGCGGTCCCAATTTAAACCGGCTTGATTCGCAATGTCACGCAAAGCCAGTACGACGCCCTCTTCCATGCTCTTCAAACCGCAGACATAAAAATACGCATTCGGATCTTTAAGCAAAAGCGCCAAATCGGCGGCGCGCTCACGCATGAGGTCTTGCACATACACCTTGGGCTGTCCTGCTGTGCGGGAAAACGCAAATTGGCTGTCGATGAAGTCTTTGGGCAATTTTTGCAAGGGTCCAAAATAAGGCAACTCTTGCTGGGTGCGGGCACCAAAGAACAGCATCAGTTTGCCGCCTTCAAATTTGCCCGTCTCGCGCAAGCGGCGACGCCATTCGGTCATGGCCCGCATGGGGGCACTGCCCGTGCCAGTACAGATCATGACGATGCTCGACTTGGGGTGATTGGGCATCAAAAAGCTGCTGCCGAAAGGCCCAACGACCTGCACCGTTTCGCCAATTTTCAAATCGCACAGGTAGTTGGAAGCCACACCACGCACGGGTTGACCACTGTGGTCTTCGAGCACGCGCTTCACGGTCAAAGACAGGTTGTTGTAGCCGGGTCGTTCGCCGTTGCGGGGGCTCGCAATGGAGTATTGCCGTGCATGGTGAGGCCGCCCGTTGGCGTCCACGCCCGGCGGCACGATGCCAATCGACTGGCCTTCGAGCACCGGGAAGGGCAGGTTGCCAAAGTCCAGCACGATGTGGTGGGTGTCGTAGTCTGAACCCAAGTTTTTGCCCACTTCGGTCACACGCACATTGCCCACCACCTTGGCCTCAATCGTTTTTTGCGACGACTTGGGACCATACAGGTTGGTGTAAGCGTGGGCGGCTGACCAAGGCGGCAAGGTCGAACCAGGGCTCTCACTTTGCACACTTTGGACATTTGGCAAACTTTGAACATTCTGATCTTGAGACGGCGTGAGGGCGTCCACAGAGACCGCTGAGTCACTGGTTTGGGCAGCCAACTCGTCAGCGCTCAGCGGCGCCGGCAAATCGTCCCAAGTCAGTTGCTCTTCGATGCTGTAGGCCTTGGCCTTGGGCATGTCGCGCCAGTTGTCAATCGAGCCCGTGGGACAAGGCGAGATGCAAGCCATGCAAAGGTTGCAAACATCGGCCTTGACCACGTAATTGCGCGAGTCGTGTGTGATGGCCCCCACCGGGCAAATCGCTTCGCAGGTGTTGCAGCGGATGCAAATTTCGGGGTCGATCAAGTGTTGCTTGATGACCTGATTTTCTGAGGTGCCCATCTAAAAAACCCGTCTAAAAACCCTGATAAAACTCAATTAAAGCGCACGTATTGGAAGTCAACCGGCTGGCGGTTAATGCCCATCACGGGGGGCGCAATCCAGTTGGCGAATTGGCCTGGCTCCACCACACGGCCCATCAAGCTGGCCACGAAAGCGCGGTCGCCACCGGAGGGCAGCCAATGGTCCACGTTGGCTTTCCATTCGGCTTCACTGACCACTCGGCCGTCAGGTGACACCTTGGCGCCCGACAAAGCGCCAATGTTGCGGTGGAATGCCTTGTGGGGTGTTTTCAAGCGGAAAGGAATGCCAGCGCGTTCGATCACTTTGTTCCAACGCTCGACACCGGCGATCGAGTCTTTGATGTAGTCGTCGCGCAGCACTTCGTTCAAGGCATTGAGCATGGGCACTTCACGCTCGACCAATTGACCGTTTTGAACCGACAAAACAGGGTAGGTTTGGCCCTTCAAGAGGTGGTCATCCATGCGCTTGCCTTCTTCGTAACGGCCTTTCAAGCCGGTGCTGTAGAAGGTGGCGGCGTTGCTGGATTCGTCCGCACCGAACAAGTCGATGGTGACGCTGAAGTGGAAGTTCAAGTAGCGTTGCAAAGTGGGCAAATCAATCACGCCAGCAGCGCGCAATTTGGCCACGTCGTCGGTCTTCATTTCGTTCATGGCTTGGCAGGTGCGCGAAATCACGCGGCTGATGCCTGACTCGCCCACAAACATGTGGTGCGCTTCTTCGGTGAGCATGAATTTGGTGGTGCGTGCCAGCGGATCGAAGCTTGATTCGGCCAAGGCGCACAACTGGAATTTGCCGTCGCGGTCGGTGAAGTACGTGAACATGAAGAAGCTCAACCAATCGGGCGTTTGCTCGTTGAAGGCTTGCAAGATGCGGGGGTTGTCTTCTTGACCCGAACGGCGTTGCAACAAGGCTTCGCCTTCTTCGCGGCCATCGCGTCCAAAGTGCTTGTGAAGCAAGTAAACCATGGCCCAAAGGTGGCGGCCTTCTTCAACGTTGATTTGGTAGAGGTTGCGCAGGTCATACATGCTGGGCGCCGTCATGCCCAAGTGACGTTGTTGTTCAACCGAAGCGGGCTCGGTGTCACCTTGCGTCACGATGATGCGGCGCAGGTTGGCGCGGTACTCGCCAGGGACGTCTTGCCAAGCGGCTTCGCCTTTGTGATCGCCAAAATGAATTTTGCGGTCTTGTTCTGCGGGGTTCAAGAACACGCCCCAACGGTAGTCGCGCATCTTCACGTGACCGAACTGGGCCCAACCTTGGGGGTCCACACTGACGGCGGTGCGCAGGTAGACGTCGGAGTCGGTGCTGCCTTCAGGGCCCATGTCGTCCCACCAGCTCAAGAAGTTGGGCTGCCATTGCTCAAGCGCACGTTGCAAAGTACGGTCTTCGCTCAGGTTGACGTTGTTGGGGATTTTTTGGTTGTAATCAATGCTCGACATGAATAACTCCTGAAAAAATTTTAAGGGTGAAATTAAACGCGGTTCCAATCAAAGACGGCCTTGTCGCCTTTGCCGTAAACCTTCAGTGCGCCTTTTTCGCCAACGGCGTTGGGGCGTTGGAAGATCCAGTTCTGCCAAGCGGTCAAGCGGCCAAAAATGCGGGTCAGCATGTTTTCAGGCCCGTTGAATCGCAAGTTGGCTTCCAAACCCGTCATGGCATCGGGCGACATGGACACGCGTTCTTCAATCGCGATGCGGACTTCATCGGTCCAGTCGATGTCGTCGGGGTTGGCGGTGACCAAGCCCAAACCGAGGGCCGCGTCGGCATCCAAGGCCTTGCCCAAATTCACACGCACGGCGTCCAAGGCGGGGGCTTCGTTGTAAAAACGACGCTCCAAACGGCTTTGGTTGGTGATCATCGGATAAAGCCCGAAGTTGGCTTGGCTGACGCTGATTTTGGGCGTCGCGGCCTCGTCGTCGGGCAGCATCAACATGTAGCTGCGGTCGCAGGCCAAAGCCAGTTCCAAGAAAGTGCCCGCAAAGCAAGCGCCTGATTCAATCAAAGCAAACAAGCTGCGTGAGGACAAATCCAAACGGCTGAAGGTGCGGCGCAACAAGCCGATGGTTTCACGCACGAGCCAATGGTTTTGATGTGCCAACAAGACCGCGTCCAACGCTTGCAAAGCTTGAACGCCCTCGGCACCGCCTTCGGTTTTGATTAACCACACGCCGATGTCCAACTCGTTCGTGCGCATCTGCAAAATGGCGTCTTCCAATTCACGGGCAAAGGCCAAGGGGAACCACTGCTCACCAGCCGCTTCGATGCCGGCGATGTCGCTGGGCTGTGAGGTGGTGGGGGCTTTGGCGGTGAACGTGGCGGTGCGTTTGGCACGGTCAATCTCGACGCTCAGGTGGGGGTAGCGAATCGCGTCGGCTTCGATCGTCCGGTTCAACGGGTTCAACGTCACCCCTTTGGCGTGACCTGACACGCCAGGGCGAAGGCTTTGTGCAGCCAAGGCTTGCGCGCGTTCTTTCACTTTTTGCGCAAACACAGCGGGCTTGGCAATGTCGTCGACCAAGCGCCAGTCTTTGGCGCGTTGACCGCGAACGCCTTCCACGCTGGTGCAAAAAATATCGGCCAAGTCGTGGCGCACGCGGCGCTTGTCGGTGACGCGGGTCAAGCCACCGGTGCCAGGCAAGACGCCCAACAAAGGCACTTCAGGCAGGCTGACCGCGCTGGAACGGTCGTCGACCAACAAAATTTCGTCGCAAGCCAAGGCCAACTCATAACCCCCACCGGCGCAAGCGCCGTTCACGGCGGCCAAAAATTTCAGGCCGCTGTGCTTTGAAGAGTCTTCCAAACCGTTGCGGGTTTCGTTGGTGAATTTGCAAAAATTGACTTTCCAAGCGTGGCTGGAAACACCCAGCATGAAGATGTTGGCGCCAGAGCAAAACACCTTGTCTTTGGCACTGGTGACCACCACGGTGCGCACTTCGGGGTGTTCAAAACGGATGCGGCTGACGGCGTCGTTCAATTCAATGTCCACACCCAAGTCGTAGCTGTTGAGCTTGAGTTTGTAGCCTTCGCGCAGGCCCGCAGATTCATCAATGTCGATGGCCAAAGTAGCAATTTCGCCGTCGAAACTGAGTTTCAAATGGCGGTATTGGTTCGGGTGAGTTTGGTACTCGACTCGGGCGGGGGCCAATGCCTGCACTTCTGCTTGGTGAACACTGTTCATGCTGATCTCCTTGATGTTCCTGTTCGTGGGTCTGTCAGTTCGTCGCGAGGGTTTGCGTTTTATGAATAATAGTTCACATCAAAACAGCGAGTCAAGCATTTTTATGCATGTTTTGAAAAATATTGCGAAAAATTTAAACAACCCCCTGGACGCTGGGGTCGACTTACAACGGGAGTTGCAGTTGGGTCCGAACCTGACGGCGCAGCAACTGGAAGGTGTCTTCCAATGACTGCGCGCTGGTGTCCAATTTGAGTTGCGCCTTTGAATAAAAAGCAGCTCGCCCTTGAAGGATGCTTTTCAGGTCTTCCATGGCTTCTTTGCTGGCCGCCATCGGGCGCATATCGCCTTGGGCTTGCACACGGCCCATGTGGTCTTGCGGGTCGGCTTGCAGCCAGACCGTGGTGCAGTGACTCAGCAATTGGTTGAAGGTGGCGGGGTCAGACACCAAGCCGCCAGGGGTCGCTATGACCGCTTCTGGGTGAATTTGAATGGCCTCTTCCAAAGCCCGGCGTTCATAGCGGCGATAAGCCGCCACGCCATACAGGGCTTGGATTTCCGCCACGCTGCAGCCGGCAAATTGCTCAATTTCACGGCTCAATTCCACGAAGGGAAAGCCCAAGTCTTGCGCCAGCATCGAGCCCAATGTGGACTTGCCCGCGCCGCGCAACCCCACCAAGGCCACTCGGGGGTTGGCGCTGGGGTTGCTGCCGCCCGTGCCCAATGCCTCACCGATGGCGATGCGGGCTTTGCGCAAGGTGTTTTCATCGGCAGCGCTGAGCAATTCCCGAATCAACAACCACTCGGGATTTGAGGTCGTCACATCCCCCAACAACTCCACCAAAGAACATTGGAGCGCGCCGGCCACCTGTTGCAACACCAAAATCGAAGCGTTGCCCTCACCATATTCGAGGTTGGCCAAATGCCGCTCCGAGACCTGCGCCGCCAGCGCGACGGCCTTGCGGGTCATGCCTCGTCGAGAGCGTAACGAGCGCACGCGCTCACCCAAAGCCATCAAAAAGGGGTTCTTGGCGGTCGATTCAGCCAGGCTTTGTTCAGAGGCAAGGGCGTCAGAATTCATGTTTTAGATCAGGGCAAACCCGAGTATATGCAATATATTGCTTGACTTCATGGTTCGAAGGCTTTATCTTTCAAGCACGCACAATAATTCATGTCTTGAAAAAACACAAGCCGATTTGTCAAATTTGGAGCCGCCCGTGAACCCAACCGAGTTTCGCCACCTTTTAATGCCTTTGACGCAGGCCATCGCGCAGCACATGAACGGCCAAGCGCTGAGTGCTGGCTTGGGCCAGTGGCTCAATCAGCATTACGGCCCTGATAGCGTTTCCTACAAAGCCATCAAGCAAGCTTGTGAAGTCGGCGTGCAAGAAGGCTGGTTGGCGAAATACGAAGGCGGCGGTCTGCGCTATGGCCGCATCTTCAAACCCGCCGACGACCTGCATGGCTTTTCGGTCGACGTGGTCGACATGAACAACGTGGCAGGGCCGCACCACGTCCACCCCGATGGCGAAATAGATTTGATCATGCCGCTGGACGACGGTGCCTTGTTTGACGGGGCGCCGGCCGGTTGGTTGGTCTGTCCTCCCGCCAGTGCGCATTGCCCGACGGTCACCCAAGGCCGTGCCTTGGTGCTTTATTTGCTGCCCCAAGGCCGCATCGAATTCACCCCTGCGGGCGCTTAAAACAACGCCTCAAAAATTCAACCTGTTTTCCCCTTTGCTCACCATCCCCTAAAGAATCACCATGACTGAACTTCTCTCCAATTACCTCGGCGGCCAATGGCTCAATGGCAACGGTGCAGGCACCCCTTTGTTTGACCCCATCACCGGCGTCGAATTGGTCCGCGTCGACGCCACTGGCCTCGACTTGGCCGCTGGTTTTGCTTTTGCCCGTGAGCTAGGCGGAAGAGCCCTGCGTGCCATGACCTACCAAGCGCGCGGCGCTTTGTTGAGCGCCATCGTCAAAGTCTTGCAGGCCAACCGCGATGCCTATTACGAAATTGCCACCGCCAACAGTGGCACCGTGCAAACCGACTCGGCCGTGGACATCGACGGCGGCATTTACACCTTGGGGGTTTACGCCAAGATGGGCGAAAGCCTCGGTGCACGCCACTTTTTGGTGGACGGCGACGCCACCAAATTGGGCAAAGACCCCTTGTTCCAATCCCAGCATTTGCTCAGCCCCACACGCGGTGTGGCCTTGTTCATCAATGCCTTCAACTTCCCGTCTTGGGGCTTATGGGAAAAAGCGGCGCCCGCTTTGTTGTCGGGCGTGCCCGTCATCATCAAGCCCGCCACCGCCACCGCTTGGTTGACGCAGCGCATGGTCAAAGACGTGGTGGATGCCGGCGTCTTGCCCGCCGGTGCGCTGTCGGTCATTTGTGGCAGCTCGGCTGGTTTGCTGGATCAGCTTCAGCCCTTTGACGTGTTGTCTTTTACAGGCTCGGCCGATACCGCGGCTGTGATCCGTTCACACCCCGCCGTGACCGAGCGCTCGGTGCGCGTCAACATCGAAGCCGACAGCATCAACTCGGCCCTGTTGTTGCCAGGAGAAGGCGCGGACAGCGAGGCCTTTGGCCTGTTTGTGAAAGAAGTGGCGCGCGAAATGACCGTGAAATCGGGCCAAAAATGCACCGCCATTCGCCGTGCTTTGGTACCCGAATCGCTTTACGCCGCCGCGGCCCAAGCGATCAGCGCCCGCCTTGCCAAAACCGTGGTGGGCAACCCCCGCAACGAAACCGTTCGCATGGGTGCTTTGGTCAACCGGGCCCAACTGAACACCGCCAAAGAAGGCTTGGCTTATTTGAGCGCACAAACTGAAATCTTGCACGACGGCAGCGAGACCACTTTGGTCGATGCCGACGCCGCCGTTTCTTGCTGCATGGCCCCCACCCTGCTCGGCACACGCAACGCCGCCGGCAGTGACGCGGCAGACCGTGTGCACGACACCGAAGTCTTTGGCCCCGTCGCCACCTTGGTGCCTTACCGCGACCTGGCCCATGCGCTGCAATTGGTTCGCCGCGGTTTGGGTTCATTGGTCTGCTCTTTGTATGGTCAAGACGCCCACGCCTTGGCGCAGGCCGCCGGCGAATTGGCGGACAGTCATGGCCGCGTGCACATCATTTCGCCCGACGTGGCGGCGCTGCAAACCGGCCACGGCAACGTGATGCCGCAGTCTTTGCACGGCGGCCCCGGGCGTGCGGGGGGGGGCGAAGAATTGGGCGGTCAACGCGCCTTGAGTTTCTACCATCGCCGCAGCGCCGTGCAAGCCAGCACGGCTGTTTTGTCGCAGTTGAATCCTGCTTAAACCGGGCTTAAAACGCGTTTCAGCCCCCTAACTGAAAACAGGGAACACCATGCCTCAAGACGACCTCATGGCCGAGTTGGCCTTGCCAACCCCCTTCAACTTTGCAGCGCATTTATTGAAGGTCAACGGCGACCGAGCCGACAAAACCGCCTTCATCGATGACCAAGGCAGCCTCAGCTTCGGGCAGTTAGACGAGCGTGTGCGCCGACTGGCCGCCGGCTTGCGCGGCCTGGGCTTGCACCGCGAAGAACGCGTGTTGCTGCTGATGCACGACTGCAACGACTGGCCCGTGAGCTACCTCGGCGCCATGTATGCAGGTGTGGTGCCAGTCGCCATCAACACTTTGCTAACTGCCGACGATTACGCCTTCATGTTGGAACATTCACGCGCGCAAGCGGTGCTGGTTTCAGGCGCTTTGTTGCCCACCTTGACCGCGGCCTTGGTGAAGTCGGATCACGAGGTTCACAAGGTGATTGTGTCGCGCCCCAACGCGCCATTGCACCCCGCAGAAGTCGAGTTCGAGGCCTTTTTGCAAGCGCAACCGCCCTTGACGCAAGCGGCCAACACCAGCGGTGACGACCCCGGCTTTTGGCTTTATTCATCAGGCTCCACAGGCCGCCCCAAAGGCACGGTGCATTCTCACGCCAATCCCTATTGGACCTGTGAGTTGTACGGCAAACGCGTTCTGAAACTCAAAGAACAAGACGTCTGTTTTTCAGCCGCCAAATTGTTCTTTGCCTACGGTCTGGGCAACGGCCTGACCTTCCCAATGAGCGTGGGCGCGACCACCTTGTTGATGGCCGAGCGCCCCACGCCGGACGCCACCTTCAAACGTTGGTTGGGTGAGGTGGTTGGCCAGAAACCCACGGTCTTTTTCGGCGCCCCCACGGGGTTTGCTGGCATGTTGGCCCACCCCCATTTGCCAGCACGCGAGCAAGTGGCATTGCGTTTGGTGTCTTCCGCTGGCGAGGCCTTGCCGGCCGAACTGGGCGAGCGGTTCCAGCGTCACTTTGGTGTGGACATTGTTGACGGCATTGGCTCCACTGAAATGCTGCACATCTTTTTGTCGAACACGCCCGAAAAAGTTCGCTACGGCACCACGGGCTGGCCCGTACCCGGTTATGTGGTGGAACTCCGAGGGGACGACGGTCAAGCCGTGCCCGATGGTGAGCCGGGGGATTTGTACATACAAGGCCCGTCTGCGGCCATGATGTATTGGGCCAACCGTGAAAAAACCCGCGACACTTTTCAAGGCGGTTGGACCAAAAGCGGCGATAAATATATGCGCAACGCTGACGGCACTTACACCTACGGCGGACGCAGTGACGACATGCTGAAAGTCAGCGGCATCTATGTTTCGCCTTTCGAAGTCGAAGCGACTTTGGTGCAGCACCCCGCCGTATTAGAAGCCGCCGTGATTGGGGTACCCGATGCCGAAGGCTTGACCAAAACCAAGGCCTTTGTGGTGCTGAAGGACCACGCCGAAGTGAGCGCGGAGGCGCTGAAAGCCTTTGTCAAAGACAAGTTGGCGCCTTACAAATACCCCCGCCAAATTGAGTTTGTAAAAGAGTTACCCAAAACCGCCACCGGCAAAATCCAGCGCTTCAAACTGCGGGCTCAAGAAACTGATAAAGCGGCTTAATTTCAAAGCGGCGTCAAACGGCTTCAAGCCCATATCCCGCCCATATCCCGCCCACATCCACTCGGCCCATGGAAACTCAATTGCTCACGCTGCCGGTTGTGTGTCCTCCAGACACAAGCCGAGCGCACGCCTTGCAAATTGAGTACGCGTGGTGCGGGCCCGAGAGCGTCCCGGAAAAGGGAGATCAGCCGACGACCCCGCTGATGGTTTTTTTGCACGAGGGCTTGGGCTCTGTGTCGATGTGGCGGGACTTTCCTAAAATCTTGTGCGCCGAGTTGGGTTGTCGCGGATTGATTTACTCGCGGCCCGGCTATGGTCAATCGACGCCTCGTGCGCCCGACGAGCATTGGGGCCCCAATTTCATGCACCGGCAAGCCCAACAAGTGCTGCCTTTGCTTTTAGAAACCTTGGGCATCGACTTGAGTCAAACGCCGGTTTGGCTCTTTGGCCACAGCGACGGCGGCTCAATCGCCTTGCTGGCCGCTGCGCATCTGCCTGCGCTGAAAGGCCTGATTGTGTTGGCCCCGCATCTTTTTGTCGAAGACATCAGCGTCAACAGCATTGAAAAGGCCAGGACGGCCTACGCAGACCCGGCCACTGGCATGCGTCAGCGCCTGTCTCGTTACCACGCCGACGTCGACTCCGCCTTTTGGGGTTGGAACACCATTTGGCTGCATCCCGAATTCAGAAATTGGTGCATCACCCCAGATCTGACGGCCATTCGGTGCCCTATTTTGGCCGTTCAAGGAAGGGATGACGAGTATGGGACTTTGGCTCAAATTCAAGAAATTTCGAAGATACTGCCATCCTGTGAGTGGCGAGCCTTGGACGACTGTGGTCATTCGCCGCACAAAGACCAACCCCAAGTTCTGATTCAGTTAGTTAAGTCTTTTTTTCAGCAACATCAACCCCCCTTATTGGAGACAAACCATGGATAAATTTCGTCGAACTGCTTTGGCCCTTGGTGCCTCAGTCTTGGCCGCAGGCGGCCTGTTGGCCCCAATGAGCGCCGCCCATGCGCAAGCCAATGCCAAGCTCAAAGTAGGCTTGATGTTGCCTTACACCGGCACTTACGCCGCTTTGGGCAATGCCATCGAAAATGGCTTCAGGCTCTATGTCACCGAACAAGGTGGCAAGCTGTCGGGTCGCGAAGTGGAGTTTGTCAAAGTGGACGATGAGTCCGATCCGTCCAAAGCCACCGACAACGTGAACAAGTTGGTCAAGCGCGACAACGTCGATGTGTTGGTCGGCACCGTTCACTCCGGTGTAGCCATGGCCATGGCCAAGGTGGCCAAAGAAACCAATACTTTGTTGATCGTTCCGAATGCCGGTGCCGATGCGGTGACCGGTGCCATGTGCGCACCCAACATCTTCCGCAGCTCGTTCAGCAACTGGCAACCGGGCTACGCCATGGGCGAAGTGCTGGCCAAGAAGGGCGTCAAGCGGGTGGCCACCATCACGTGGAAATACGCCGCTGGCGACGAGGCCGTTCGTGGCTTCAAAGAGGCTTTTGAAAAAGGCGGCGGCACCGTGGTGAAGGAACTCAACTTGCCCTTCCCCAACGTTGAATTCCAAGCCCTGCTGACCGACATTGCCGCGACCAAGCCCGACGCCGTGTTCACCTTTTTTGCCGGTGGCGGCGCGGTTAAATTTGTCAAAGACTATGCCGCTGCCGGCCTGAAAAAATCCATCCCTTTATATGGCTCGGGCTTCTTGACCGATGGCACCTTGGACGCCCAAGGCGATGCTGCTGAAGGTTTGTTCACCACCCTGCACTATGCCGACAGCTTGAACGTGCCTAAAGACAAGAGCTTCCGCTTGAACTACGCCAAAACCTTCAAGCTCCAGCCCGATGTGTATGCCGTGCAAGGCTATGACGCCGCGCAAATTTTGGCGATTGGCCTGAAGGCCACCAACGGCGACGTCGGCAAAAAAGCCGAATTCGCAGCCGCCGTTGAAGCCGCCAAAATTGACAGTCCCCGTGGTGCCTTCACTTTGTCAAAAGCGCACAACCCCGTCCAAGACATTTACCTGCGCCAAGTGGAAGCCAAGGAAAACAAAATGGTTGGTATCGCGACCAAGGCCTTGAACGACCCCGCTCGCGGCTGCAAGATGTAAATGGACGCATCGACCTTTTTAATTCAGTGCTTGAACGCGGTTCAGTACGGCTTGCTGCTGTTTCTGATCGCGTCGGGCCTGACCCTGATCTTCGGCATCATGGGCGTCATCAACTTGGCGCATGGCAGTTTTTACATGCTCGGCGCCTACATGGCCTATGCCCTGGCCCCTCTTGTTGCCAACACGTTTGGCGGCGGATTCTTTGCCACCTTGTTGGTGGGCGTCGGGTTGGCCGTGTTGTTGGGATACGTGTTGGAGTGGGCATTCTTCAGCTTCTTGTACCAGCGAGAACACCTGCAACAAGTGCTCATGACTTACGGTCTCATCTTGGTCTTTGAAGAGGTCCGCAGCCTGTTGGTGGGCGACGATGTTCACAGCGTTGACATCCCCGCTGGCCTAGCGGGCAGCCTGCCTTTGGGCGAGATGATGACCTACCCGGTCTATCGTCTTTTCATATCGGGGGCTTGCTTGTTATTGGCAATGGGGATGTATTGGGTGTTCAAGTCCACCCGCCTCGGCATGATGATCCGCGCCGGCAGCACCAATCGAGAAATGGTGCAGTCTTTGGGCATCGACATCCAATTTTTGAACCGCGTCGTCTTTTCGGCTGGCTTGGCGATCGCCGTCTTTGCCGGCATGTTGGCCGCACCCGTTTCTTCGGTCTACCCTGGCATGGGCGACACCGTGCTCATCATCTGCTTTGTGGTCGTGGTGATTGGGGGCATTGGCTCCATCCGCGGCGCATTGATGGCTGCCCTGTTGATTGGCGTGGTGGACACCTTTGGCAAAGTTCTACTGCCCCAAGCCGCCGGCGTCTTGGTGTATGTGCTGATGGCCCTGATTTTGTTGTGGAAGCCCAGCGGGCTTTTCAAGGCCGGTTGAACCCTGAGTGCCCTCTTTTATGCCCACCACTTCTTCGAAACTTTTTGTGATCTTCGCCTTCATGTTGTTGGCGTTGTTCCCCACTTTTGCCAGTGCTTATGGGCTGGACTTTGTCACCAAAATCATGGTCTATGCCCTGTTCGCCCTGAGCCTTGAATTGCTGGTGGGCTCGGTCGGCTTGGTGTGCTTTGGGCAAGCCGCGTTTTTTGGCCTCGGCGCCTACGCCACCGTCTGGTTCTCGCCTGAAAGCGACTCCGCCTCGATCGCCTGGTTGTTGCCCGCCTGTGTGGCTTTGGCTGCAGCCGCTGCTTTGGTGATGGGTGCGCTGTCGCTCAGAACCAGTGGGGTTTACTTCATCATGGTCACGCTGGCGTTTGCACAAATGGCCTATTACGTGGTGCACGACACCCCCCTTGGCGGCGGCAGTGATGGCATTTATTTGTTGTTTAAACCTGTTTTCAAACCGTGGTTGGATTTGGACAAACCCTACGCGCTCTATGGCTTCACTTGGGCTTGCTTGGTCGCCGTTTTTATCGTTCTGGCCTTGCTCAACCGTTCTCGATTCGGGCGGGCATTGGCGGGCATTCGGGTGAATGCCCAGCGCATGCGCGCCACGGGTTTTTCGATCTACCCTTATCAACTCGCTGCCTTTACTTTGTCGGGTGCAATTGCGGGCTTGGCTGGCTTCTTGTTCGCCGTCAAAGACGGTTATGTGAACCCGGAAATGTTGAGCTGGCACCTTTCAGGCGCGGTGCTGATCATGGTGATTTTGGGCGGCATCGGCCAACTCCGGGGTGCCTTGATCGGCGCGTTTGTTTTTGCCTTGTTGCAAGAGTTTTTTAAATCCGAATCGATTTTCGGCAACATGGCCAAACACTGGCACTTGGGGCTGGGTTTGACCATCATGCTCAGCGTGATGCTCTTGCCGCGCGGCTTGGTGGGCGTTCCTGAGCAAATCAAAATTCGCTTGAAAGGCAAGGCCCATGCAGCCCCTTGAGAACGACGCCACCGTGCTGATGCGCGGTCATCAAATCACCCGCCGTTGGGGCGGCTTGGTGGCCTTGAACCAAGTTTCCATCGACTTGAAAGCCGGTAGCCTCCACGCCGTCATTGGCACCAATGGCGCTGGCAAATCCACCTTGATCAACATCTTGTCGGGTGAGTTCCCGCCCTCTGAAGGACGGGTCGAATTGCTCGGCCAAGACGTGACCCAATGGCCGCAAGACCAACGTGCCCGTGCGGGGCTGGGGCGCAGCTACCAGCGCAACAACATCTATCCCCCGTTCAGTGTTTATGAGAACTGCCGCTTGGCCGCGCAAGCCCATGACCAAAAACCATGGTTGTGGTGGCGCCCTGCTGAAAGCGCTTTGCAGAGTCGGGCGAAAGCGCAAGAAGTCATGGCGCGCTGCGGTTTGACGGAATGGCAAGATTGGCCAGCCGGACTGCTGTCGCATGGCCAAAAAAGGCAACTCGAAATCGCCATGTGTTTGGCCACAAAACCTCAAGTCTTGTTGCTGGACGAGCCCTTGGCCGGCATGGGCGCCGAAGAAACCGAGCGCATGTTGACTCTGCTCACCCAACTCAAAAGGGAGCATGCGATTTTGTTGGTTGAACACGACATGGATGCCGTGTTCCGCAT
This sequence comes from uncultured Curvibacter sp., assembly GCA_903828535.1. Lineage (GTDB taxonomy): Bacteria > Pseudomonadota > Gammaproteobacteria > Burkholderiales > Burkholderiaceae_C > Curvibacter. Next base: position 37,334 of record CAIKMN010000015.1, on the reverse strand, counting down.
CGCTGACCGGGTCACGGTCATGGTCAACGGTCAAGTCATTGCCAGTGATGTCCCCGAGGCCATACGCCAAAACCCCGCTGTTCAAACCGCCTATTTAGGTGAGGGTGAACACGCTGCAACCGCTTCATAATGCCCTTAATAATGACGACACCGCTGCCCACAGAAGCCATTCTTGACGCCAAAAATCTGCATGCTTGGTACGGCTCCAGCCATGTGCTTCACGGTGTCAATGTGCAACTGGGACGAGGCCAAACCTTGGGTCTTTTGGGGCGCAATGGCATGGGCAAAAGCACCTTGATCCGCACCCTGATCGGCCATGTGAGCGAGCGAGAAGGCCAGATTGTTTTTTTTGGCCACGATCTCTCTCACGCCAAGCCCCATGAAGTCGCCCGCGCTGGCGTGGCCTACGTGCCCGAGGGTCGCGGCGTTTTCCCGAACCTGACGGTGCGCGAAAATTTGGTCATGGCGGCCAAACCGAGTCTGAACCAACACCGCGATGGCCAACAGGATTGGACTTTCGACCGGGTCATGGCCACCTTCCCCAGATTGCAAGAGCGCATCCAACACTTGGGCGGTCAGTTGTCGGGCGGTGAACAACAAATGCTGTCGATTGGCCGCGCCCTCATGACCCACCCAGGCCTGCTCATCTTAGATGAAGCCACGGAAGGCCTAGCCCCTTTGATAGTGGCCGAAATTTGGCGCGTGATTGGCGAAATTCGCGCCAGTGGGATCGCCACGCTCATCGTCGACCGCGACTACAAAAAAGTGCTGCATCACGCTGACTGCGCCGTGGTCTTACAAAAAGGCCAAGTGGTTTTGAGTGGCCCTGCCCAAGAAGTGGCGAACAGCCCTGAGTTGGCGGGGTTCCTGAGTCTTTAAACCCGCACTCACATCAAGACGCCATGGAGCCGCGCCGGGGCTGCCTCATGCAGCCTTTACAGTGGATTGCCAACGCCCCGTCTTGTCTTGAAGCACGACGTCCACGCCCCAATAGTCGACGAGTGCTTTGATCTTTTCTGGGGGGGCCATGAAAAAAACCTTGGTCAAGCCATCGGCCAAAGTGCAACTGGGCGCGATCACGCTGACGCTGGCCCAATGAGTCGGCGAGAGCCCCGTGTGGGGATTCACAATGTGGTGAAACCGGCGGTCTGCGCTGAATGCTGTGTGCGCTTCTGACGAAGTGGCGATGGCGCGGCCATCGCTGACCCAAACGGGGGCGGGTTCATGACCCCGAACCGACTCTATGCCCAGCCTCCAAGGGCCGTTTGCGCTCTCGCCCAGCAGCGTGGTTTCACCCACATCGAGCAAGGCCTGTTGGATGCCCCGGCGTTGCAGTGCTGCTTTGGCAGCGTCCGAGGCAAACCCTTGGGCAATGCCATTCAACGACACCGCCATGCCGGCACGCAATCGAATGTGGTCGGGGGCAATCGACAAGCCTTGCCAGCCCACCTTTTGGCAAGCCGCGGCCAGACGCGCGCGCAGGTCTTTGGGCAGGCTTGAACTGAAGGGCGGTGAATGGGGGGATGAAGGTGCGGTTTTTTGATTGGGTTTTTGATCCCATTTTTGATCGAACGCTTCAATCCCTTGGCCATTCAGCCAGGCCGTCCAAGCCAGCCAAATCGGCTGCATGGTGACGTCAAAAGCGCCGCCGCTTTTTTGAGCAATGGTTTGAGACAGGGTCAAAATTTTCAACAAATCGGGGTCCGGGTTCCGCAAAAAACCTTGCCGATTGAGTTGGCTTAACGCACTGTTTTCGTCAAACAAACTCATCCGTTGCTCCACCTGCCGAATGGCTTGAACGGCTTCGCTCAGGGCCAAGTCCAACACGCCCTCGTCTGCATGACCGGCCCGCAGCCAAAGCGTGGTGCCAAAGCCTTGAAGCATTTTTTCTCGCCAAATCACTGGCTTTGAAGAAGGCGACTTTGAAGAACCATTTTTTTCAGCAGCGTGTGCCAAGCCGCTGGCGGTCAGCATCGCCAAACCCAGGCCAAGGCTGGAACGAAGGTATTGACGCCGTGTGGAAGAGGGGTTCATGAAGCAGGCTCAGCCAAGATGGGGATGATTCGTTTTTTGCGCTCTTGAATCAAGGGCAAGCAATGTTGATCGTCTTGATAAATCGAGACGCAGTCCAAGCATTGAAAACACTCGGCGTAATCCACTTGGCCTTTGGGGTCGATGGCCTGGTATTCACAGCGGTGTCGACAGGTTTGGCAGGGACTGCCGCATTCTTTGCGGCGCGCGATCCAGCCCCACCGCTGCAACACATTGACGCTGGCCAATGCCGCGCCCAAAGGGCAGAGGTAGCGGCAATAGCCGCGGTAAACCACCAGGCTCAAGACCAAGCAAGCCACAGCCCACAGCACAAAAGGCCAGTCGCGCACAAAGTAAGAACTGATGGCGGTTTTGAAAGGCTCGACTTCGGGAGCCATTTCAATGAGGCCTTGACTCAAGCCCCATTCGGGCCATTGAGCCGCCATCAAGGGCAAGCCCACAACCAGAATCAACAACCCGTATTTGATTTTCTTCAAACGCAAATCCCACCCGGTTTTGAGACGCTTGTGTTGCCAGCCCAGCGCCTGAACCAGGTCGCTCAAGATTTCTTGCAACGCACCAAAAGGACAGAGCCAACCGCAGAAGGTGCCACGGCCCCACACGAACAAAGTGACGCCCACGTAGAGCCACAACAACACCGTCATCGGATCGTTCATGAAGAAGCCCAACCCCTCGCCTTGACGCAAGGCGTCGAGAGCGGCGATCAAATTCACAATGCTCAGCTGCCCTTGCGCCATCCAACCTGTAAAGACCAGCGTGAACAACAAATAAAACCGCCTGAACCACAAAAGTCTCTGGGGCTTTTCGCTCAACCAAGCTTGTCGAATCAAGCCCACGGTCAACACCGCCAAAGCGCTCAGGAGCAGGAAAATTTCCAGAATTCGGTCCTCCCAGGTGCCCATCCAAGGCTTGTCGATCAGGCGAGAAATCGCCATGCGCACCGGGCCAAATTGATAAGGCAAGGGAAACTCCGCCTTGGCGACATTTTGTGGGAATTGTCCAAATCGACGGCCCAATTTAAAGCTCAAGGTGTAGGGCTGAGCCGGGTCTAAACCCGCGGGGTCTTCCACCACCAAGACATGTGCAATCACTTGTTCGGGGTAGCCCGGGACGGGCATTTTTTCATCGAAGGTCAAGGCCCTGAGCGCCAACTCACGGCCGTTCTGTCGCAAAACAAAAGGCATTTCAAGGTCGGCGCGTTGGCGCTCGTAGCGCATTTTGTACAAAGGGCCTGATTCAGTGACCAAAAAAGCAGGGCTCTCGTGTCGATTCACGTTCAACAACTGCCATCCGTTCTCGTCCAACAAATTCCGCCCAATGAGGGGATGACTGATCAAGGCCACATGAAATGCCAAGGCCACTTCGTCGGGATGATCGGCCACCAACGGATCGTTCCCGGCAGCCCGCGTTTTCGCAAAGGCCGATTCGATTTGCGAGCGGGTCAAAGAAAAGGGCTCGACCATGTGTCGGCTGAGCAACTGCTGCCAGCCAAGGTGGCGCACCGAAGATTCAGCGCTGGCATCGGTCGAATGGTGCCCGCCTTTTTCGGCCTCTGCCCCCATCTCCTTGCCAGACGCCATGGCCTTGGCGTGGGCCCGAGCCACCGTGAGCGCAGACTGCAAAAGAGATTGATTGATGGCTTTGACGCTCACTGTACCCCCCTGCACGCCGTGCAAAGAAGCCTGTGTTTCGGTGATGTCGGTTTTGGACTTGTAGTGGTAAATCTGAATTTTGTGTTGTGGCGTGACCCCGACATATTGTTGGCCAAAGGCTTCCAACAAGGCCGTGCCTTTTTCTGAACGAAACAAGGGTTCTTTGTGGTCCAACAAATGAATGGCTAAAAACTTGCCCTGCGGGTCAATGGCCACCAAAAAGTCCAGCGGTTTACCGGCATAGCCTTTGACAGGTTCAAAGTCGATCGATTCAAAAACATAGCCCAAGAGTTGGGGTTTTTCACCCACTTCGCCATTTTCGCCCTTGTCTTGAGCCGCTCCATAAAGGGGCCAAAGCGGCAGGCCAGCGTTGCGCTCACCAAGATGAAAGGAAGGGCCCAACAAGGCCGACACGTCCGCTTGAGACAAGCGCCCCGCCCAAGTGGAACTGGACCCTAAGGCCAAAGCAAGGAACGCAAGGCATCGTAAAAAAAAGCCAAAGACCCGTTTGGTGGATTCAAGCAAACAATGCAAAGGGACCTCTAGAAAATTCTTTGGCACACGGGGCAAGAGGCTAAGGGATATGGCGCCAAAGGTCATCGACGTTTACCCTAGTGGGCTTCGATGGAACCCTGCTTTTTTGGAGTCTTTAAAATACCCTTAACTTCCGTGCCTAAGGCCGGACATTCCCATGAGTGCCACCCCTTCCCACACCTACAACAACGCCGCTCCCCTTCCTGCCCACCCCTTGGCTGCGCGCAGCCTGGCGGCGGTCTGGCATCCTTGCACACAAATGGCACGGGCGGCGGTGGTGCCGCCACTGCCCATGGCGCGGGGCGAAGGTCCTTGGCTGTTCGACGTTGAGGGGCGCCGTTACTTTGACGCCAACAGCTCTTGGTGGGTGAATTTATTTGGGCATTCAGACACCGGCATTCATCAGGCCATCAAAGACCAACTTGACCGCTTGCCGCATGTGATGTTGGCCGGTTGCACCCACGAGCATGCAGTCAACTTGGCAGAAAAACTATCGGCCTTGACTCAAGGTGCTTTGGGACACACCTTCTTTGCCAGCGACGGAGCATCGGCGGTTGAAATTGCGTTAAAGATGAGTTTTCACAGCTGGAAAAACCGAGGCCAGCCGCAGAAAAAAGAATTCATTTGTCTGCGCAACGGCTACCACGGTGAAACCATTGGGGCCTTGGCCGTCACCGACGTCGCGATTTTTCGCGATGCCTACGAACCTTTGTTGATGCAAGCGCATTTGGTGACTTCGCCCGACTCTCGCCAAGCCGGTTCTGAAGAGAAGGCGCTGGCCGATTTGCGACAGACCCTGAACCAACGTCAAGGCCATGTGGCAGCCCTCATTCTGGAGCCGCTGGTGCAATGTGCCGCGGGCATGGTGATGCACAGCCCCGACTATTTGCGCGGCGTTCGGGCCTTGTGCGACGAGTTTGAAGTGCATCTGATTGCCGACGAAATTGCCGTTGGCTGCGGCCGAACAGGCAGCTTCTTTGCTTGGGAACAAACACATCAAGCAGGCGAAAACAAACGTTGGCCCGACTTCATCACCTTGTCCAAAGGCATCAGCGGAGGCACTTTGCCGCTGTCGTTGGTGTTGAGCACGGAAGCGGTTTTTCAAAGTTTTTGGAGCGATGAGGTGGCTCGCGGTTTTTTGCATTCGCATTCCTACACCGGTAACCCGTTGGCCTGCGCTGCGGCGAATGCGGTGCTGGACCGTTTTGCCCAAGCCGATGTGGTGGCTAAGAATCAAGTTCAAGCCCAACACTTGGCAATCGCTTTGGGCCCTTTGGCGCAAGACGCGCGGGTTCAACATTGGCGTCAGCGTGGCATGGTGGTCGCGTTTGATGTGACCGGCCAGCATGAACGATTTGCCGAGCGCTTTCACTTGGCGGCGCGTCAACACGAATTGCTGATTCGCCCGATTGGTCAAACGGTTTATGTGATGCCGCCTTATTTAATCGATGCCGGCAGCGCCCAGTTTTTGTTTGAAGGCCTGACCGCCACTTTGAACGAGGTCGCGCATGGCTGAAATGTCCCTCGATGCCTTGTTAACGCCTTTTTCTGCCAAGTTACAACAGTTAGCCGACCAACAATTGATCCGCGTGCTGCGCGCCGTCGAGACAGGCACAGCACCGCACCAGCGGGTTCGCAGCGGGCAGCATCATGACCGTGACAAAAGCCAAGAATTGCTGATGTTTTGCGCCAACGACTATTTGGGCTTGGCGGCGCACCCCGACATCGCGGCCGCCTTGATTGAGGGGGTGAAGCTGTATGGCGCGGGCTCCGGGGCCTCGCACTTGGTGAGCGGTCATTCAGTGGCCCATGAGGCATTGGAGGCCGCCCTAGCGGCTTGGGTGCAGCCACAGATTCCCGGTGCAGAGGCCTTGTTTTTTTGCACCGGTTACATGGCCAATTTGGCGCTGTTGTCCGCCTTGGCCGACGAGCACACCGAGATCTTTTCAGAAGCACTCAATCACGCCTCTCTCATCGACGGCATTCGCTTGGCCCGCCAAAAAGGGGCTCAGGTTCAACGCTATCCGCACTTGGATTTAACAACACTCGACGAGCAGCTGCAGCAAAGCAAAGCCCGCGTCAAGCTCATCGTCACCGACGCGGTGTTCAGCATGGATGGTGAGTTGGCGCCGCTGGCGAATTTGTTGGCGCTGGCCGAACAACACCAAGCATGGTTGATTGTGGACGATGCCCACGGCTTTGGCGTCGTGGGCCCCAACGGGCGAGGCACGCTCGCGCATTTTGGCTGCTCGAGTCAGCGGCTCATTTTGGTGGGCACCCTCGGCAAAGCCGCGGGCGTTTCTGGCGCCTTTGTGGCAGCCCACCCCACGCTGATTCAGTTCCTGATTCAAACCGCGCGCCCTTACATCTACACCACCGCCGCGCCACCTGCCCTAGCGCACGCTTTGTTGACCAGCTTGCGATTGATGCAAGACGAGCGCGGCCAAGCGCGCCGAGACCGATTGGCCCAATTGCAAAACCAATGGCAAACCGGTCTGCGCGATTTGCTGTTGCGCAGACCGAATTTGGATTGGACCTTGATCGACAGCCCCACGCCCATTCAGGCTTTGGTGATTGGCGACAACGCGGCTGCCGTGGCTCTGGCCGCTGGCTTAGAGCGGCGTGGCATACGCGTCCCCGCGATTCGCCCACCCACCGTGCCGGCGGGGACCGCCCGCCTGCGCGTGACTTTTTCTGGCAGCCACACGCCCGCCGATGTGGCTCAACTGCTGAACGCCTTGGCGGTGGAGGCCCCCGCTTTCCTATGATCCCTGCAAACCATTCACGCCCTGCATTTCCTACATTTCCTGGGTTCTTCGTCACCGGCACCGACACGGAAATCGGCAAGACCACCATCAGCGCTGCCCTGACTCGGCTGCTCGGCCAGCAGGGCTGGCGTGTGGTGGCCATCAAACCGATTGCGGCGGGCCTCGAATGCGTCGAAGGTCAGTGGGTCAACGACGACGTGCAACGACTGCGAACGGCCAGCCCCCTCGATGTGCAAGACCACGAGGTGGGGCCTCTGCAATTGCGCCATCCCTGCGCGCCCCACATCGCCGCGAAGTTAGAAGGCGTGGTGATCGACCCCCAGTCCTTGTTGAGTGCGATCAAACGCACCGCGGCCAAAGCCGACTTCAGCGTGGTGGAAGGCGTTGGTGGCTTTTGCGTGCCGCTGCATGAACCCATCGCAGCGGCACTCAAAGCGCCCCACCCCTCTGAACAAAAAGCAGATTCGGATTTAGAAACCCCGCCCCATCTACGAGGGCGCTGGGACAGTGCCGACTTGGCAGTCGATTTGGCGCTGCCTGTGGTGCTGGTGGTGGGCATGCGCTTGGGTTGCATCAACCACGCGGTGTTGAGCGCCGAGGCCATCCGCGCTAGGGGCTTGAAGCTGGTGGGCTGGGTGGCCAACCACGTGAACCCCCAGATGGGCCACGCCGATGACAACTTTGCCACCTTGAACCAGTTGCTGGGCGCGCCCTGCTGGGGCCGCGTGCCGTTCTTGTCCGAACCCCTGCCTGACCCCATCACACCGCACCTGAACCTGGCAGCGATACTGAAGGCCATTTCTGCACCGCTCCCCGGATTGCCCCAAGTGCCCCAAGTGCCCACCGCGGCCACTGCGCCCTCACCGCCCCCAAGAAACATCGTCATTCTGATTTCGGGCTCAGGCTCGAACATGCAGGCCATTGCCGAAACGGCACAGACAGCGCAATGGGCCGAGCGCCACGGCATTCACATAGCCGCCGTTATCAGCAACCGCGCCGATGCAGCGGGTCTGCAAACCGCTCGCAACAGGGGCCTTCACACCGAGGTGATACCTCACACGCAGTTTGAAACTCGCGCTGAATTTGACTCGGCTTTGCGCGACTGCATCGATCGATTTGCCCCCGAATTGGTGGTGCTGGCGGGTTTCATGCGGGTGCTCACGGCGGCCTTTGTGCAGCACTTTGCAGGCCGTTTGATCAACATCCACCCCGCCTTGTTGCCTGCTTTTCCTGGCTTGAATACCCACCAACGAGCGATTGACGCGGGTTGTCAATTCACCGGCGCCACAGTGCACGAGGTCAGCGTGGAAGTGGACCAAGGCCGCATCTTGGCGCAAGCCGTCGTGCCTGTTTTGCCTGATGACGATGCAGGCCGCTTGGCGCATCGGGTGCTGATGGCTGAGCACCGGCTTTACCCCCAAGCCGTGCTGCAAAAATTAATTCAGCCAAAAAACCGAAGCCAAACACAACTCAGCCAAAGGTGAAACCAGACAGAGTGGTTTCCAACACCCGGTCTGAAAACACCTTGCGCCCCAAGTCCTCCCCCGCGGCGCCAGCGACCACCATCAATGGCAATAAATGTTCTTCGGCTCTTGGGGGATGGCACAAGCGCGCCCCCGGCGCCGCTTCCCAGCCCGCCAAGGCTTGTTCTCGTTCATGCGCAGGGGCCGTCACCGCTTGGGTTAACCAATCGTCAAAGGTGTCGGAAATGGGCCCAAAGCGCGGGTCGCCATAACCCCGCATGTTGTGAAAACTCATGCCGCTGCCAATGATCAAAATACCTTCGTCACGCAAAGCAGCCAAACGCTTGCCGAGCTGGAGGTGGGCCGCCGGGTCGAGGTTCTTTAACAGTGAAACCTGTACCACTGGAATGTCCGCTTCAGGAAAAAGCAACAGCATGGGAATGAACATGCCATGGTCGTAACCCCGGCTCGCGTTGGTGTGGGAGGCTTGTCCGGCTTGGGCCAACAAATCTTGGACGCGTTGAGCGAGTGCAGGCGATCCGGGGGCCGGGTATTTCAGCGCGTAGGTGTGGGGTGGAAAGCCGTAGTAATCAAACAACAACTCAGGCTGAGCACCGTTCATGACGCCCACGTCGGATTCCAACCAATGCGCAGAAACCAGGACGATGCCCTTGGGTTTCTCGGGCAAAGTAGCGGCCTGTGATTTCAAAAAATCGGCCATTTTTTCCCAGGGACTGGCTGGCTTCCAATCCATAAAAAAGCAAGGCCCTCCGCCATGTGGGATGAACCAAGTGGGCATGCGATGGGAAATGGCCGCTGCAGCCGATGCTTCGGGGTTGGCTGAGGTGGCCAAGGGAGCGGTGACGAGGGTGTTCATGGACGCTACTTTAGGGCTCAGGGCCGAGGTTGGCGCTAAGCCAATTTCAATGCACCTTGCAATTTATTTGATTCGTTCCCTTTTTTAACGAACCGAATAGCCGCGTGAATCCATGCACATGCCAAACGCTTGGTTGTAGGCGCTCACATTGCCCGCCCCATTCGGTTGCCCAGCGGCCCAGTTGCTGCACTGGGTTGAGTCGGCCTGCACCTGTTCTGCTGATTGCCCATTTTGCGGATAAATCAGGGGGGAGTCCGAGGCGGCTTGCGGCGCTAAGGGGAGTTGAGGGAGTTGAGGGAGTTGAGGGAGTTGAGGGAGTTGAGGGAGTTGAGGGAGTTGAGGGAGTGGAGGGAGTTGAGGGGGTTGAGGGGGTTGAGGAGTTTGAATGGGAGATTGTGTGGGCCATTGTGTTTGAGTGGGCATGACGGTTTCAATGCCCAGGGGCGGTTGCACGACCACATAGCCGCCTGGCGCTGCTTGGTAATAGTTGCCGTTGGCAAAATAGTAGGTCATGCCGGCGAAAGGCAAGACCACCATGTCGATGGGCAACATGGGCACCATCAAGCCGTAGGCGGGGCGGGTCACGCAGAAATAGCCGCCGCAAGGCGAATACCAAACGCCCTCGTGGTAATGAAAACGCCCATCGCCCAGCCGCAGCGCCGGGCCTGGCAAAACGTGCACACGCCCAGAATTGCCTGGGTTGCCGGGCATGGCGGGGATGGGACCAGGCGGTGCACGGCGCACTTCTGGTGGTTTGCGTTTTAGCTCTTCGCGCTCGTGAGTTTCAGCCCAGGCGCCAGATTGACCGAGGCTCAGACCCGCGAACAGGGCAACGGTCAAGACGCCCGCTTTAGAGGCGTCCTTCTTGAATTTAGAACTCAATCCCATGATCGCTTACTCCCAAGTCAAAGGACGATTTTAGAGCCCACAAAAAAGCCGCCTGTCGGCGGCTTTTTGACGTCGGTCTGTCCAACAAGGAGAAAGCTTAGGCCTTCTTAGCGAAAGCCGAGCACCAGCCCTTGGCAGCCACTTGCTTGCCAGCAAACAAAGCGCAAGCACCGGCGGCATCGCCCGCCTTGCCTTGGAACAGGGCGCAATGTTCGCAAGCTTGGCCAGGCTTGGCCTTGGTCGACTTGCTGGCGTCAGCCACGTAACTCAAAGCCGTGGCTTGGGGGTCTTTTTCGTCGACCATGGCGGCTTGGGCCGCGCCCATCGACGCCAAAGCGCCAGCGCCCAAAACGGATTGAATAACGAAGGTACGGCGGGTGGTTTTCATGGAAGTCTCTTTCAAAGCGTAGTTAAAGTGAAATCGGGGCATTGGCTGGAATTTTAGCGAAACTAAGATTAATTGAAACTGACAGCAGCAAAGACCGCCTTGACTCCCCCCATTTGGCCGAGGAAATCAAGGAACCACTTCGCTGAGGGTCAGCACAACGCCGGTCGTTCCCAGCTTCAACGGGGCTGATTGGGCCTTGAGATCCCCCGATTGGGCGATGGGGTTACCCGATTTGGAAATGCGGGCACGCACCCAGACTTGGGCCCCAGCCGATCGGCGCGAAAGTGCAGACAGTGAAGCTTGGGGGCTCATGGCCGATTCATCGTCCAACAGAAAGTCAAGGGTCTGATTTTTGGCTTGCAGTAAATCACTGGCGGGCCGCCGGATGACAGCCAAAGGCATGGGGGGGCCGCCCACTTCGACCGCCGTGATGAAGAGCGTGTCTTGGGGCGCAACCTGTTTTAATAAGTGGGGCGCCAAGGCGACTCGGCCTTTCAAGGTCACCGTGTTGGCATGAGCGGCTTGAGGGGATTGAGAGGCATTGGAAGCTTGAGCCCCTGGCGTGGTTTTGGCCAAACGCCCGCCTTGTTGCTGCGCTGCCGACAGGGCTTGTTCTACGGCTTTGGCGCCAGCCGATTCGGGCGGTAACTGCGCCAGCAACTGACGCCAATGCACCAGCGCCTGAGTGAAGTCGCCGTTGGCAAAGGCCACTTGACCGGAGAGCAACAACACCCGGCTGTTGTTGGGGTCTGCGGCCAATGCCGCTTGGATGATCGCGTCGGCGTCACCCACCACAGGGTCACCAGAGCCGCCGGAACCGCCGTTCAATCGACCGCCTCGCTGCATGGCCGTGGCTTCAAGGCGTTCTAGGTTCAAAACGGGGTCTTGGGTCAAACGAAAGGCCCGATCAAAGCTGTAGCTGGCGGCTTCAAATTGGCCTTGCGCACGCTGGACGCGGGCCAACACCACCCAAGCTTCCACATCGGCTGGCCGGCTGGCCAAGCGCTTGGTCAAAGCGCGCTCCAAGGCCTCGGGCGACAAATGATCGGCTTGCGAAAGCGCCATGACATCGGGGTCCATGGCATCGGTTTCACCGAGTTTTTGGTAAAGGCCAAAGGCCAAAGGCAGCAGCAACAACAAGCCCACAGCCGTACCCCACTGGAGGCGCTTGAACAAGTGGCGGTCCATGGCCATGGAGCGGGATTCGACGCTCAAATCTTGCGTCAAGCGTTTTGCAATTTCATCTCTTGAATGGGCCCACTCGGATTCGGTGATTTGACCTGCTTCCCGCTCCGCATCCAACTCTTTCAGGGCCTCTTTGTAGATAGCGGCGCTGCTTTGGGCTTGGTCGTCCACCGGCTTGGCTTCGGTCAGTTGGGCAGCAGCACGCCACAGCGAGCGGGCCAAAACGGCCACCACAGACAGGGTCAATAAAACCGCCAGCGCGACAAAAACCAAGGGGACATTCATGTTCATTCTCGAGTTTTCATGACCGAATCGACCAGCTTCTGCGCCTCGGCACTGAAAAGAACTTGCGGAGGATGTGGCCCAGTGTCAGAGTCAAAGGCAGCGTTTTTTCGGCGAGCGCGCACAGCCCACAGCGCGGCGATCAAGCCCAAGCCCAGCATGACCGCGGGGCCCCACCAGAGCGCCCAAGTGCTGGGCTTGACTTCGGGGCGGTACAACACAAAGTCGCCATATCGGGCCACCAAATAGGTCTTGATTTCGGGGTCTGTTTTGCCTTGTCGAATCAGGTCACGCACTTCGTCGCGCAAATCTTTGGCCAATTCAGCACGGGATGAGGCCAAGGTTTCGTTTTGGCAAACCAAACAACGCAGCTCTTCTGAGATGTGCACCATTCGCGCTTCCACCCAAGGCGCGTCGCCCAAGGGCACCGCTTCTTTGGCCTGCACACCGGTGGCAAAAAAGGCCAGACAAGCCAGGGCAAAGGAAAGGGCAAAGACAACAGCAAATCTAAACGTCAATACCCAAACGCCTGAACTCAGCGAAGCGGTGGCGCTGGGAAAAACAGGGGAAAGTCGATGCAAGGTCATACTGCTTTGGGCACCGGTTGCTGCGGGAATGGCTCCTTGTTCAGCTTCTGAATCAAAGGCTGGACGGTCTCGGCCAAAATTTCAGGCGTTAAGACGCCCACCACCTTGTAGCGAATGACGCCGGCTTTGTCTATGAGGTAACTCTCAGGCACGCCGTAAACACCGTAGTTCACGCCAACTCGACCGTCCACATCCAGCACGGTGACGGCATAGGGGTTGCCGTGTTTTTTCAACCAAGCGGCTGTTTTGGTGCGCGCCATCGCCAAGCGTGTGGCCGGCAGAAGGGACTGACCCGCTTCGTCTTGGTCGGTTTGAATTTCTTTGTAATTCATGCCCACCACAGGCACCAGGCCCTGCTGTGCAAATTGCATCAGCATGGGGTGCTCTTGCTGGCAAGGCAGGCACCAGGTCGCCCAAACATTGAGCAGCCAGACCTGGCCTTTCATTTGCTCAGGGCTGAAACGGGGGGTGTCAGCGGCCACGGTTTCCAACACAAAGGCCGGTGCGGGGTGGTCGATCAAAGGCGAGGGAATTTCATGCGGATCGCGCTTCAAGCCGACGGCTAAAAACACCACCAGCGCCAAAAAAACGATCAAAGGAATGAGGGCCAAACGCATGATCAGACTTTCGGTGACTTTCTATAGCGCCTATCGGCCGCCGCCACGATGCCGCCCGCCATCATCAGCAGGACGCCTGCCCAAATCCAAGACACAAAGGGTTTGTTGTAGACCCGTAAACTCCACTGTGTTTGCTCTTTGTTCATGGGCTCGCCCAAAGACACATACAAGTCGCGCCACGGGGAGACGTCAATGGCGGCTTGCGTCATGGGCATGGGGCTGGAAAAATAACGGCGTTTTTCGGGGTGCAACACCGTCAATTTTTGTTCCCCTTGGAACACCGATACATCGGCGCGTTTGGCGGCGTAATTGGGGCCAGGCACTTCTTGTACACCGTCCAGAACAAAACGGTAGGTTTGCAAATTCAGCGTATCACCCAGGTTCATGCTGACGTCGCGCTCGACCTCGTAGCCCTTGACCAAGGTCACTCCCAGCACCAACACAGCCAAGCCCAAATGCGCCAAGTGCATGCCCACAAAGCCCATCGACACGCGACCAGGCGCCAACCAACGCGGCAACAAATGTTGCAAGGTGCCAGCGGCCACCCAAGTCGCCAACGCCACGCCCATGGTGACCCCGGGAGACCAAAGGGAAACAGCCAAAGCGTGCCCCATCCAAGCGGGGACCAAGAGACCGACCGTCAAGCTCAACAACGCCATGGGCCAGAGCCGGCGCAAGACATTGAAGCCATCGGTGTCCTTCCAAGTGGAGACGACGCCGGGCACCAACAAGACCAAAATAGGCACCATCAACGGCACAAAAACCAAGTTGAAGTAAGGCGCCCCCACAGACAATTTGCCCAAATTCAAGGCATCAATCACCATCGGGTAAACCGTGCCCAACAGCACCGCCGCACAGGCCACGACCAAGAAAACGCTGTTCAACAGCAACAAGGTTTCGCGCAACACGGGCGCGCCGGGGGCAGCCTTTAACTTGGGCGCCCGCCAAGCAAACAGCGTCAACGAAGTGCCGACCACCAGCGCCAAGAAGACCAAAATAAAGACCCCGCGCTTGGGGTCCGAAGCAAAGGCGTGCACCGAATTGAGGACGCCCGAGCGGACCAAGAAAGTACCGAGCAAGGACAAAGAAAAAGCAGCAATCGCCAGCAGCACCGTCCAGGCTTTGAAGCCACCGCGCTTCTCCGTCATCATCAGCGAATGCAACAACGCCGTGCCGCACAACCAAGGCAAAAGAGAGGCGTTCTCGACGGGGTCCCAAAACCACCATCCGCCCCAGCCCAAGACGTTGTAAGCCCACCAAGAACCAAGGCCAATGCCGAAGGACATGAAGACCCAAGCCACCAAAGTCCAGGGCCTCGACCAGCGTGCCCAGGCCACATCAAGACGGCCCGACAACAAGGCCGCGATGGCGAATGCGAAGGCCACTGAAAAGCCCACATAGCCCATGTAGAGCATGGGCGGGTGAATCACCAAGGCCGGGTCTTGCAGCAAAGGGTTCAAGTCTTTGCCCTCTTGCAAGGCAGGCACCAAACGCTCAAAGGGGTTGGAGGTGGTCAAGATGAACAACAAAAAGCCAATCGCCACCCAGCCCAACACCGACAACACCCGCGCCACCATGGACAAGGGCAGTTGTTTGGAAAATACGGCCACAGACAAACCCCAGAGGCTCAAAATTTCCACCCACAGCAACAAGGAGCCTTCGTGGCCACCCCAGACAGCTGCAAATTGGTAGTGCGCAGGCAACATGGAATTGGAATGCTCGGACACATAGCGCACCGAGAAGTCGTTGCCCAAAAAAGCGCCCGCCAAGGTCGCAAAGGACAAGCTGACCAACACAAAAACCAACACCGCAGCCGGCCGGGCCAGCGCTTGCCAAAGGGCGAATTTCGAGTGGGGTTTGAAGGTACCCAGCAGCGGCAAGACGGCCTGAATCAAGGAAACGCCCAGCGCCAGAATCAAACAAAAATGCCCGAGTTCAACCCACATAAAAATGATCTTTCAAGGGGAGTTGGCCAGCTTACCCGCCAACTTTTTAGCAGCCGCATCGTCCAAAGCCTGTTTGGCTTCGGGGGGCATGTAGTTTTCGTCGTGTTTGGCCAAGACTTCGGAAGCGACGAACTGGCCATTGGCATTGAGTTGCCCTTGTGCCACCACGCCGCGGCCTTCTTTGAACAAATCGGGCAGCAACCCTTCGTAGACCACCAAGGCGTCGTGGCGCGTATCGGTCACCACAAAAGACACCTGCATGCCCTGACGCTGCAAGCTGCCTTCTTTGACCATGCCACCGACGCGAAAGACATGGCCCTTGGGGGCGTCGCCCGACTCGATTTGGCTGGGCGTAAAGAAGAACACCAGATTGCTTTGAAAAGCGTTCAAAACAAAGTAAGCCGCCGCGGCCAGCGCCAACAGCCCAATGCCAATGAACAACAGACGTTGATGACGGGGTTTCATGGGGCTTGATTGTCGCTGACTTCGTCTCGCAAATTTCGCCAAATTTGACGGCTCGCACGACGGGCCATCAGCACCTCAGCCGCCAAGCCGATGGCCACCACACCAAAACTGCCCCAAACATAGAGGCCGTAGCCCCCCATGGCCCAAAATGCCTCTGAATTAGCCCAGTTCATGTGCCTGCTCCTGATTCAGCCGGATCGCCTTGATTCAATGACCCGGCCTGTGACTGGGCGAGCGCCTGTACCCAGGCGGTGTCGTGCTCGCGTTGCAAAATCAAGCCACGCACGCGGTACAAGGCCATCCCCACGGCATACGCCCAGCAGCCCAAGGTCACCAGCAACATCGCCCACAACATGGTGTGCGCCATGCGCGGGGCTTGGGTCATGGAGACGCTGGCGCCCTGATGCAGGGTGTTCCACCATTTGACCGAAAAATAAATGATCGGCACATTGATGACGCCGACCAAGGCCACCAAGGCACCCGCTTGGTCGCGGCGCTGCGGGTCGTCGATGGCCCGGGTCAGGGCCATGTAGCCGGCGTACAAAAACAACAAAATCAACTCCGAGGTCAGCCGCGCGTCCCAAACCCACCAAGTGCCCCACATGGGCTTGCCCCACAGCGCGCCAGTCCACAAAGACAAAAAGCAAAACAGCGCACCGGTGGGGGCCAAGGCTTGGGCCATCAGACCCGAAATTCGGGTTTTGAAACCCAAACCCAAGGCCGACCAAAAGGCCATGGCGCAATAAATGACCATGGACATCCAAGAGGCGGGCACGTGGATGAAGATGATGCGGTAGGCCTCGCCTTGCTGGGCGTCGGTCGGGGCGACAAAAAACCCCATGTACAAACCCACCACACTGAGCAAGGCCGCGAGCACAAAACAAAACGGATAGAGCCGCCCCGCCAGGCCATAAAACCGTTGCGGCGCCGCATATTGAAACCAAGGCAAAACCATGTTTATTCCAAGTTATTCCAAGGCAATTTTGAGGGCAGACGAAGCCGCCCAAGGACACAAAAAGAGGGCCAACATCAACACCGCCATGAGCAAAGACACATGCCCTTGCGCCCCCAGGCCGCTCATTTCGGCCTGCACGGCCCCCGCACCAAAGACCAAGGTGGGAATATAAAGCGGCAACACCAAAAGCGACAACAGCAGTTCGCTGCTGCGCAAGCCCAAGGTCAAGGCCGCGCCCACTGCACCCATCAAAGACAAGCTCAAGGTGCCGACGAACAAAGTCAGCATCAGGATTTTCACCGCGTCCCCAGGCAAGTCAAACTGCAGCGCCAACAAAGGCGACAAAATCACCAAAGGCAAACCGGACAACAGCCAATGCGCCGCGATTTTGGCCGCCACCAAAAACGGCAAGGGCGTGGCAGAGAGCAACAACTGCTCCAAACTGCCGTCGGCGTAATCAGCCGAGAACAAGCGCCCCATCGACAGCATGGCGGCGAGCAATGCCGCCACCCACAAGATGCCAGGGCCGATCAAACGCAAGGTGCCCATTTCAGGGCCAATGGCCAAGGGGAACAAGGCGGCCACGACGCCAAAGAAGAAAACCACGGTCGCCAAATCGCTCTGTCGCCGGGCAGCCACTTTCAAGTCGCGCGTCAGCAAAGCCCAAAGGGTTTGGCCCATTTGTCTCATTGGGCTCATGGAAGGCGCGGGGGGCGCTGAGCGGGGAGCGGTCGTGTTCATGCAGCAAAAACCCCCAAGTCGAGGACTTCGCCGGGCGCTTGCAGTTCAATCGGCTGGTGGCTGGTGAACACCAAGAACCCCCCTTGCGCCAGATGCTGGTCCAAGATGCCTTGCAAGCTGCTTTGCGCTGCCACATCCAAGGCGGCAAAGGGCTCGTCCAAAATCCACAAAGGGGCTGAACTCAAGACCAAACCAGCCAAGGTAACGCGGCGTTTTTGACCTTGCGACAAGACCTTCACCGGCAGTTGCGAACGCCCCTTTAAACCCACTTTGAACAAGGCGGCTTGCACCGCTTCAGGCGACACCGTAAGAC
Source organism: uncultured Curvibacter sp. (assembly GCA_903828535.1). Classification (GTDB taxonomy): domain Bacteria; phylum Pseudomonadota; class Gammaproteobacteria; order Burkholderiales; family Burkholderiaceae_C; genus Curvibacter. Next base: position 19,621 of record CAIKMN010000015.1, on the reverse strand, counting down.
CCCGCAAAGCGGCACCCGATTGCAAGTTTTCTGTCGCGCTGAGTTCTTCTTTGAGGGCCAGGCCGTGGCCTTGGTAATGCAACTCGGCATTGAACGCCGAGCGAGTCGATTGGGTGTTTTGGCCTTGCCAGAGCACCTCGCCCAGGGTGGGGCTGGAGAGGCCACACAGAATTCGGAGCAAGCTGGTTTTGCCGGCTCCATTGGGGCCTTTGACCTGAATCCAATGTCCAGAAGGAAGGCCGAAATTCAGGCCCTGAAACAGCCGTTTGGTGCCACGCTGACAGGACAGTTGATGGGCCGAAAGCATGCCGGATGATACCAGTATGATTCGGTCATGCCCTCTCTTTATCTGACCATCGCCACCCGTGAAAGCCGCCTGGCCCTGTGGCAGGCCGAGCACGTCAAAGACCTGCTGCAACAACAAGGCCACCACATTGAACTGCTGGGCATGACCACCCTAGGTGATCAAATTCTGGACGTCAGCCTCAGCAAAGTCGGTGGCAAAGGCTTGTTTGTCAAAGAACTGGAAGTCGCCTTGGCGCAAGGCCGCGCCCAATTGGCCGTGCACTCGCTCAAAGACGTGCCGATGGAACTCCCGCCTGGCTTTGAGCTGGCCTGCGTCATGCGCCGAGAAGACCCGCGCGACGCCTGGGTGTCCTCCAAATTCGCCAGCCTGAACGATTTACCCGAAGGGGCCGTGGTCGGCACTTCGAGCCTGCGCCGCACCATCTTGCTGCGTCAATTGCGCCCCGATTTAAAAATCGAAGCCCTGCGTGGCAACTTAGATACCCGCCTGCGCAAACTCGATTCAGGCCAATATGCGGGCATTGTGCTGGCCGCCGCCGGTTTGAAGCGCCTGGGTTTATCGGACCGGATTCGCGCCATTTTTGACACCGATCAAATGCTGCCCGCCGCCGGCCAAGGGGCTTTGGGCATTGAAATTCGAAGCGGCAGCCCAGAGGCTCAAAACCCCGCCCAGCTGGCGCTGCTTGACGCGTTGAGTCCGCTCGCCGACGCCAGCACTTGGCTGGCCGTCACCGCCGAGCGTGCCGTTAGCCGTGCCATGGGCGGCAGTTGCTCGATGCCCTTGGCTGCCCACGCCGTTTGGGAGGGCGACACCCTGCACCTGCAAGCCGCCTGGGGTGACCCCCAATCGGCCACACCGCATTTGGTTCGGGTCCAAGGCGAAGTGCGCTTGCCCGGCGCCACCCTCAACCCCCATCAACTCGACACCAGCGCGGCCCAAGCCGCCAATGAATTGGGCGAACAGCTCGCCAGCCAGCTCCGTGCACAAGGCGCACTTGGCGTACTTGGCGCTCATGCGCCCCTTTCGGCCTGATTCAGCCGGACACTGCCTGATTCTGCTTCCTTCATCGCCCTGATATTGCCCTGATTTATGTTTGCCCCCCTCCAAAATGACACCTTCTTGCGCGCCTGCCTGGGCCAAAGCACCGACTACACCCCCTTATGGCTGATGCGCCAAGCCGGTCGCTACTTGCCCGAATACCGTGCCACTCGCGCGCAAGCGGGCAGCTTCATGGGCTTGGCCACTGACGTCGACTTCGCCACCGAAGTTACTTTGCAACCGCTGGAGCGCTACCCACTGGACGCAGCCATCTTGTTCAGCGACATCTTGACGGTGCCCGACGCCATGGGCTTGGGCCTGTCCTTTGCCTTGGGCGAAGGCCCCAAATTTGCAAAAAACGTGCGCGACGAAGCCGCCGTGGCCAAACTGGCCGTGCCCGACATGGCCAAACTGCGCTATGTTTTTGACGCCGTGACTTCGATTCGCAAAGCCCTCAACGGGCGCGTGCCGTTGATCGGCTTTTCGGGCAGCCCCTGGACCCTGGCCTGCTACATGGTCGAAGGCGCCGGGTCTGACGATTACCGCCACGTCAAAACCCTGATGTACGCCCGCCCCGACTTGATGCACCAAATTTTGACCCTCAACGCCGACGCGGTGGCGCTGTACCTCAACACCCAAATAGAAGCCGGCGCGCAAGCGGTGATGATTTTTGACAGCTGGGGCGGCGTCTTGGCCGACGGCGCTTTTCAAACCTTTAGCTTGGCCTACACCCGACGCGTGTTGGCCCAGCTCAAGAAAACCCACGACGGTCAAACCATCCCCCGCATCGTGTTCACCAAGGGCGGCGGCCAGTGGCTGGACGACATGAAAGACCTCGACTGCAACGTCTTGGGCCTGGACTGGACCACCCACCTAGGCACAGCCCGCGCCAAAGTCGCCCCTTACGGCAAGGCCCTGCAAGGCAATCTGGACCCGAATGTGCTGTTCAGCCCGCCTGACACCATTGCCGCCCAAGCGCGCCAAGTGCTCGACAGCTTTGGCACGCCAAGCGAGGGCTCGACCCACATCTTCAACCTGGGCCACGGCATCAGCCAACACACCCCACCCGAGAGCGTCAGTGCGCTGGTGGAGGCCGTTCATGTGCATTCGCGAAAGTTACGCGAACCCCAGTAAGAGACTGAATGGCCGAGGTGGGCTCAAACCCCTTCAGCCAACCAATCTCGGGGCTTGAGAAAGTAGTCCAACAACTGCTGCTCGGCAGAATCTGCTGCGTGTTGCTTTTGGTAAGACCAAGTCACCAAGGGTGGCATGGACAACAAAATGGACTCGGTGCGGCCGCCTGATTGGAGGCCGAAGTGGGTGCCACGGTCCCAAACCAGGTTGAACTCCACATAGCGCCCACGCCGATAAAGCTGGTGTTGGCGCTCGCGCTCGCCATAAGGCATTTGAGCGCGTTGGGTGACGATCGGCATGTAGGCGGGCAAGAAGCAGTTGCCCACGCTTTGCAGCATGGCCAAACTGGCGTCCAAACCGAGTTCCGAAAAGTCGTCAAAAAAGATGCCGCCCACCCCGCGCTGTTCGCCTCGGTGTTTCAAACAAAAATACTCGTCACACCAGGCTTTGAAGCGCGGGTGCAACGTCGGCCCGAAAGGGGCCAAGGCGTCGTGGCAGGTGCGGTGAAAGTGCACGGCGTCTTCTTTGAAGCCGTAATAAGGGGTGAGGTCGAGGCCGCCACCAAACCACGCCACGGGCGCCGCCTTCTCGCCAGCCGGGCTGGCCGCGATCATGCGGACATTCATGTGGACGGTGGGCACATACGGGTTGCGCGGGTGAAACACCAAAGAAACCCCTAGCGCTTCAAAGGGCGCACCCGCCAATTCAGGTCGGTGTTGCGTGGCCGATGGCGGGAGTTGAGCCCCCTTGACGTGCGAGAAGCCACAGCCGGCACGCTCGAAGACCGTGCCGCCTTCTAAGATTTTGGTGATGCCGTTGCCTTGCAACTTTTCTTCGGACCCTTTGGTCCAAGGATCCACGACAAAGGTGCCCCCATCAAGGTCAGTCACAGCTTGGGTGATATGGGCTTGAAGCTGAAGAAGATAGGTTCGGACCTGATCGATCAAGGCGTTCATGGCGGTTCAAAAAGCAACGATGATAAACTCAAAGGTTTTCAACCTCACTCTATAGACAAGACCATGGGCAACAAAATCGTTACCGAAGCCGATCGCAAAAGCACTCCCGCACCGACCCCCATGCCCGGCATGCCCACCCCGACCGGTGGACGTGGTCAAAAAGTGAGTCGTGAGCGCGGCGTCGCCACCAACAACAAAAAGAACCCTGGCAAGCGCAGCAAGAAGGGCGGCTAAGTCCCCAGGGCGACCTTTGGCAGCCACAGCGCACATCGGTGCGCTTTTTTTCGTCCCCATTTGGTTAAAAATACAGGCTTCATCCCAAGTCTGGGAACAGGAGTTCTTGAAATGGCAAAGCACGCAAGTTTTGATTGGGCCGACCCCTTTTTATTAGACCAACAACTCAGCACCGATGAGCGCATGGTGAGAGACGCCGCTGCCGCTTATTGCCAAGACAAATTGGCCCCGCGCGTGCTGAGCACGTTCCGCAACGAAAGCGTGGACACGGCCATTTTTCGCGAGATGGGCGAACTCGGCTTGCTCGGCCCGACCATCCCAGAACCCTACGGCGGCCCCGGCCTGAACTATGTGGCTTACGGCCTGATCGCCCGTGAAATCGAGCGCGTCGACTCTGGCTACCGCTCCATGGCCAGCGTGCAAAGTTCGCTGGTGATGGTGCCCATTTATGAATTCGGCAGCGAAGCGCAACGTCAAAAATACCTGCCCAAACTGGCGACCGGCGAGTGGATTGGTTGCTTCGGTTTGACCGAACCCGACCACGGCTCCGACCCCGGCAGCATGGCCACTCGCGCCGTCAAAACCGCCGGCGGCTACCGCCTCAAGGGCAGCAAGATGTGGATCTCCAACAGCCCCATCGCCGACGTATTTGTGGTTTGGGCCAAAGAAGTTTCTGAAAGCGGCGCGGTCGGCCCCATCCGAGGTTTTGTTTTGGAAAAAGGCATGAAAGGCCTGAGCGCACCGGCGATTCACGGCAAGGTGGGGCTGCGCGCTTCGATCACGGGCGAAATCGTGATGGACGACGTGTTTGTGCCTGAAGAAAACGCTTTCCCTGAAGTGCAAGGCCTAAAAGGCCCCTTCACCTGCTTGAACTCGGCCCGCTATGGCATCGCCTGGGGCGCTTTGGGCGCTGCCGAAGATTGCTGGCACCGCGCCCGCCAATACACCCTGGACCGCAAGCAATTCGGCCGCCCATTGGCCGCCAACCAATTGATTCAGAAAAAATTGGCCGACATGCAAACCGAGATTGCCATCGGCCTGCAAGCTTGCTTGCGCATGGGACAAATGAAAGACCAAGGCATTGATTCGGTGGAAGCGACCTCCATCATCAAACGCAATTCCTGTGGCAAGGCCTTGGACATTGCCCGCTTGGCGCGCGACATGATGGGCGGGAACGGCATCAGCGACGAGTACGGCGTGGCCCGTCATTTGGTCAACCTCGAGGTGGTCAACACCTATGAGGGCACGCACGATGTGCACGCCCTGATTTTGGGTCGGGCGCAAACGGGGATTGCCGCTTTCGCCAATTAAAGCGGCTTTTAAGGGTCTAAGGGTTTAAACATCAATCGCTTGGGCTGAGCCGGCTCGCTGGCGCAGCTCAAACTTTTGAATCTTGCCGGTGCTGGTTTTCGGCAGCTCGCCAAAGACCACCGCTCGCGGCACTTTGAAGCCGGCCAGGTGCTTTTTGCAATGCGCCACGATGTCTTCTGGCGTGGTATCCGCCTCGGCTTTCAGTTCCACAAAGGCGCAGGGCGTCTCGCCCCAGCGGGCATCGGGCTTGGCCACGACAGCGGCAGCCAACACATCGGGGTGGCGGTACAACACATCTTCGACCTCAATCGACGAAATATTTTCACCGCCCGAGATGATGATGTCTTTGCTGCGGTCTTTGATTTTGATGTAGCCATCGGGGTACTGCACGGCCAAGTCGCCGCTGTGAAACCAACCGCCGGCCAAGGCTTCTTCTGTGGCCTTGGGGTTCTTCAAATAACCCTTCATGGCGATGTTGCCCCGGAACATGATTTCGCCCATGGTTTCTCCGTCCCATGGCACGGGTTGCAGGGTTTCTGGGTCGCAGACTTGAACAGCGGCCTGCAAGTGGTAGCGCACGCCTTGGCGGGCATTCAGACGAGCGCGTTCGCCAATCTCAAGGGGGGCCCAATCACCTTGTTGGGCGCACACGACGGCGGGGCCATAGACCTCGGTCAGGCCGTAGACGTGGGTCAAATCGAAGCCCATCCTTTCCATGCCCTCGATCATCGAAGCGGGTGGCGCCGCGCCCGCCACCATGGCTTTGACGCCCGTGGGCAAACCCACTTTCAAGGCCGCGGGCGCGTTCACCAACAAGCCGTGCACGATGGGCGCACCGCAGTAATGGGTGACGCCGTGCTCGCGCATCATGTCGAATATCAGGGCGGGGTCAATTTTGCGCAAGCACACATTCACGGCGGCGCGCGAAGCAACGGTCCATGAGAAGCACCAGCCGTTGCAGTGGAACATTGGCAGCGTCCACAAATAAACCGAGTGCTTGGGCAGGTCCCACTCCAACACATTGGAGATGGCGTTCATGGCCGCGCCTCGGTGGTGGTAAACGACGCCCTTGGGGTTGCCGGTGGTGCCACTGGTGTAGTTGAGGGCAATGGCGTCCCACTCGTCCGCCGGGCCTTGCCAATCGAAATCAGGGTCACCCTGGGTCAGGAACTCTTCGTAGCTCAAGTGGCCCAACTTTAGAGGCGCAGGGCCAAATAAATCGTCTTCGACGTCGATCAACAACAACGGCGTTTTCGATTGGCGCAAGGCCAACGCTTTGGCGAAGACACCAGCAAATTCAGGATCCACAATCGCGGCCTTGGCTTCGCCATGGTCGAGCATGAAGGCCAGCGCTTCGGGGTCTAAGCGCGTGTTCAAGGCGTTCAAAACTGCGCCGGCCATGGGCACACCAAAGTGGGCTTCGACCATGGGTGGCGTGTTCGGCAACATCACGGCGACGGTGTCGTTTTTGCCCAAACCGGCTTTTTGCAAGGCGCTGGCGAGTCGACTGCAGCGGGTGTATGTTTGGCGCCATGTCTGGCGCAAAGCGGTCGGGCCCAAACCATGCACAATGGCGAGTCGATCGGGGTAAACCGAGGCGCTGCGCTCCAAAAAGCCCAGCGGCGAAAACGGCGCAAAATTAGCAGCGGTTTTAGGCAAGTCTTGATCAAATATCGACATCACAAAAGTCTCCTAGAAAAAATTCAAAGCACGCACCTTTCGCGCCCAGCGTTTCCATGGCAATCCCTCAGAGCTTCATCCAAGAATTATTGGCACGCGTCGACGTGGTCGACGTGGTGGGTCGCCACGTCACGCTCAAAAAAGGCGGCGCCAACTTCATGGGTTTGTGCCCGTTTCATGGGGAAAAGTCGCCCTCATTCTCGGTCAGCCCTGCCAAGCAGTTCTACCACTGCTTTGGCTGCGGCGCCAGCGGTGATGCCATCAAGTTCTTAACCGAATATACCGGTGCCAGCTTTATCGAAGCTGTCAATGACTTGGCCCAGCAATTTGGTCTCCAGGTGCCTGAAGAGGACATTTCACCGCAAGAACGTGCCCGACAAAATGCGCTGCGCCAAAAACAAAGCAGTTTGTCTGAGACATTGGAAAAAGCCGGCGAGGCTTACCGCCACCATTTGAAGCAGTCGCCCAAGGCGGTGCAATACCTCAAAAATCGGGGCCTTTCCGGCCAGATTGCCAAGCACTTTGGCTTGGGTTATGCCCCCGAAGGCTGGCGCACTTTGGCCAGCGTCTTTCCAAATTACAACGACTCGAGCTTGGAAGAAAGCGGTTTGGTCATTGCGTCGACCGAGGAAGATGAAAAACGCTACGACCGCTTTCGCGACCGCATCATGTTCCCGATCCGCAATGTCAAGGGCGAATGCATTGGTTTTGGCGGCCGTGTTTTGGGCGACGATAAACCCAAATACCTGAACTCCCCCGAGACCCCTGTCTTCAGCAAAGGCCGCGAGCTTTATGGCCTTTTTGAAGCCCGACAAGCGTTGCGCGAACAGGGCTATGCGCTGGTGACCGAGGGTTACATGGACGTGGTGGCATTGGCCCAACTCGGCTTTCCAAATGCGGTGGCCACCTTGGGCACGGCTTGCACGGCCGAGCACGTGCAAAAACTGTTTCGCTTCACCGAGTCGGTGGTGTTCAGCTTTGACGGCGACGCTGCGGGTCGGCGGGCCGCCCGCAAAGCCCTGGACGCGGCCATTCCCTTGGCCACCGATACCCGATCGGTGAAGTTTTTGTTCTTGCCCGCCGAGCACGACCCCGACAGCTTTATTCGCGAATTCGGTGCCGAGGCGTTTGCTCGCCATGTGCACGACGCCCTGCCCCTGAGCCGTTTCTTGGTCGAGGCCGCCCGCGAGCAATGTGACACGGGCACGGCTGAAGGCCGCGCGCACATGGCGGCCAATGCCAGGCCCTTGTGGAGCGCCCTGCCCGACGGCGTGCTCAAGCGCCAATTGCTGAGCGAATTGGCGCAACTGGCGCAAATCAACGCCGCTGAACTCGCTGCCGTTTGGCAATCCACCAGCAAATCGGTGGGAATTCCAACGCACTCAGGGCCGACCAACGGGTCGCTTTACTCGCCTGAACCCTCGGTGGGCTGGCCCCCTTACTCTGCGGCACCCCCAGGCCAATCGGCAGAAAAGACCCCGTTCAAAAAACCATTCACCCCGAATTCAAAAATCTGGGGCCAAGGGGGGCGCTTCAACTCAAAATTCGCCGCCAAGCCGATTGAAAACGATTCTGCCCCCCGGGTTTTGTTGTCGACTCGAGAAGACCAAGTCTTGCGCTTGCTGCTCACAGACCTGACCGCCTTGGATGCGCTCACTTTTGAAGACCGGGAGCTGTTGGGCCAACTGCCCGCCCCGCATGGCGATTTATTCCATTGGCTGGAGCGGCAAGTCAACGAATCGGGTGCGCTCCCTTGGGCGGCCTTAAAGCCCGCTTTGCATTCGCTCCAAACGTCCACCGCCTCTGCGGCAGAGCGCTTGATGGCGCACCCTTTATCGACCCCCATGGACGAACCACAGGCCCAAGACTTTCACCTCGAACTGCAGGTCGAATTGAGGGCCACCTTGGACCGCATGTTGGTTGATAAGCTCAAAATGGAGGAACGCTCTGCCATCGCAGCGGCCGCTACAGAGCCCGGCGCCTTGTCCCGCTACCGTCAATTGCAGCAGCGGCGCTTGGAATTGGAGCGGCATTTGGCCGCCAATTCTGAAGAGTAACGGTATAATCCACTGCTCTTATCGGCAAGTGCGACAGTAACACCTCCGGGCCGGGACAGCCAAAGCTCAAAAGCACCCCCAGCGGGAAGGCGCCCAACAACCGCAAGGATTGCATTCCAAATGATCGCCCCCAGCTTGTCCAGAGGAATCCCGTCGTTGGTGCCTTGATGCTGCTTTCATTTTGAGGCGGCTGTTTCGTTGCCGACTTGGATCCTTGAAATTTTTTCCTGTTTTTTCCTGTTTCGATACCGAGGTGCGCGATGCCTGCTCAAAAATCTGTCAAGTCGGTGAAAGCCAAAACCCCTGCAGCCAAGCAGGCCCCAGCGACAAAATCCGCGGCCAAGGCCAAGCCTACGCCCAAGTCCAAGCCCTTAACCAACGTGAAAGCGGCTCCGGTTAAAACGGCTCCGTTTAAAGCGGCCTCATCGAAAACTGCCGCAACCAAAGCGACACCTGAAAAAACCGTTGTCAAAAAAGCCGCGCCAGCCCCTGCAAAAGCCACCGCCAAAAACAAAACCGTGGTTGAGGTTGAAGTGAAGGCCCCCGCCAAAAAAGCGGCCGCGAGCAAAGCCGCCGCCCCTGCTAAAAACAAGGCAGCCGATAAAACCACGCCGCCCGCCAAACGCGGTCGCAAAGCCAAAACCGACGGCGACAGCGCCACCAAAGGCAAATCCGCGGGTGTCGATGATTTGGACCTGTCCGACATCGAAGCCGACTTGGAAGGCGAAGTCGAATCAGAAGCGGCGCCCACCGCAGAGACCACTGAGAAGGTCAAGCCACTGCGCATGAAGATCAGCAAGGCCAAAGAACGCGCCTTGATGAAAGAATTCGGCCTCGAAGAAACCGTTTTGTCTGAAGAAGATCTGGCCAAACGCCGCTCGCGCTTGAAAGCCCTGATCAAGCTCGGCAAAACCCGTGGCTATTTGACGCACGGCGAAATCTCAGACCACTTGCCCGACAAACTGGTCGACGCTGAAACGATGGAAGTCGTGATCACCATGTTGAACGACATGGACGTGGCGGTTTACGAGCAAATGCCCGACGCCGAAACCCTGCTGATCACCAACACCGCACAAACGGCCACCACCGAAGAAGAAGCCGAAGAACAAGCCGAAGCGGCTTTGTCTACCGTGGACAGTGAGTTCGGACGCACCACCGACCCCGTGCGCATGTACATGCGCGAAATGGGCACGGTTGAATTGCTGACGCGCGAAGGCGAAATTGAAATTGCCAAACGCATCGAAGGTGGCCTGCAGGCCATGATGGAAGCCATCTCTGGTTCGCCTGCAACCATCGCCGAAATTTTGGAATTGGGTGAGCAAATCCGTGAAAACAAGGTGGTGATTTCGACCATCGTGGACGGTTTCTCCAACGCCAACGAAGCCGACGATTACGTGGCCGAAGAAGACTTTGACGAGTTCGACGAAGCCGACGACGACGACGGCAAGGGCGGCTCCAAAGCACTGACCAAGAAACTGGAAGAACTGAAAAAAGAAGCCTTGGTTCGCTTTGACAGCCTGCGCGGTTGGTTCGAAAAAATGCACGCCATCTACGACAAAGAAGGCTACGGCAGCAAGTCTTACATGGAAGCCCAGCGCCAGTTGTCGGCGGAGTTGATGACGATTCGTTTCACGGCCAAAACCATCGAAAAGCTCTGCGACATGGTGCGCGGCCAGGTCGACGATGTGCGCAAAAAAGAACGCGAACTGCGCCGCATCATTGTCGACAAATGCCATTACCCACAAGAACAATTCATCGCCGACTTCTCGGGTTTTGACAAGAATGGCAACAAAATTGCCAGCCAATTACTCAACCTGAAATGGGTCGAAAAGCAAGCCGCCGCCAACAAGCCTTGGAGCGTGGTGATGGCGCGAAACATCCCGCCCATTCAAGAGCTGCAACAAAAACTAATCGACCTGCAAGCCAAGGTGGTCGTGCCGTTGGCAGGCCTAAAAGACATTAACAAGCGCATGAACGACGGCGAACGCGCCTCGCGTGAAGCCAAGAAAGAGATGATTGAAGCCAACTTGCGCTTGGTCATTTCGATTGCCAAAAAATACACCAACCGCGGTTTGCAATTCTTGGATTTGATCCAAGAAGGCAACATCGGTTTGATGAAGGCGGTGGACAAATTCGAATACCGTCGCGGCTACAAATTCTCGACCTACGCCACTTGGTGGATTCGCCAAGCCATTACCCGCTCAATTGCAGATCAGGCCCGAACCATCCGCATTCCGGTGCACATGATCGAAACCATCAACAAGATGAACCGCATCAGCCGCCAGCATTTGCAAGAGTTCGGTTTCGAGCCCGATGCCAGCGTCTTGGCCGAGAAAATGGAAATCCCGGAAGACAAAATTCGCAAGATCATGAAGATTGCGAAAGAGCCGATTTCAATGGAAACCCCGATTGGTGACGATGACGACAGCCACTTGGGCGACTTCATCGAAGACGGCGCCAACACCGCCCCCATCGACGCGGCCATGCAAGCTGGTTTGCGCGATGTCGTGAAGGACATTTTGGACGGCTTGACGCCCCGCGAGGCCAAGGTGCTGCGCATGCGCTTCGGCATCGAAATGTCCACCGACCACACGCTCGAAGAAGTGGGCAAGCAGTTTGACGTCACGCGCGAGCGCATTCGCCAAATCGAAGCCAAAGCCTTGCGCAAGCTCAAGCACCCCAGCCGCAGCGACAAACTGCGCAGCTTTATTGATACTTTGTAAACCCCTTCGTCCAACCGCCTCAAGCTGGCACCGCCCCTTGGGGCGGTTTTTTTTTAGAGGGCCAACACGCTGAGTTCTTGTGTCGCCACGGCCGCCAAATCGGCCGCGCTCACCTTTTCAGGCGCCAACTCATAAAGAGGCCGCAGCACAAAGGCCCGCTCGCGCCAACGCGGGTGTGGCAAGGTCAGCTCGGGGGTGTTCTGCACCGTGGCGCCATGGAACAGCAAGTCCAAATCCAAAGTGCGCGGGGCGTTTCGGTAAGGGCGTTCGCGGCCTGCAGCGTTTTCGAGGGCCTGAAGCCCGTGCAGCAAAGCCAAGGGCGACAGCTCGGTTTGCACTTCGGCCACGGCATTGACGAACTCAGGACCCGACGCGTCCACCGGCGCACTGCGGTAAAACTGCGAAACCCTGACCCCAGAAGTTTGTGGCAGAAGCGCCAAGGCCTCTAATGCGCTTTTCACTTGGACCGCCGGATTGGCCAAGTTAGCGCCCAGTCCAATGTAAGCAGTGACCATACGGTCTCAGTCACCCGAGCCCGATGAACCTTCAGAAGAAGCGTTCGACACACCCTTTTGACTGCCTAGAGCGCCGTCACCTCTTGCACCTGCAGGCTTGCGACGGCGACGGCGTTTTTTGGGGGCTACGGGGTCTTGGGCGCCTTCAGCCAAATGGCCTTCAAGGGATTCGGTGGATTCAGCGCCCGTTTTGGCGGCCGCAGTCCTTGCTTCTGGGCGCGGGGCGGCTTTAGACACCCGCCTGGGCGCAGGCCGCACCTGCGCCAGCAAGGCCTCGCGCTCTTCGTCGCTGCCCAGGCTGAAGTCTTCCCACCAATCGGCCAGCTCGATTTCAATTTCGCCGACCTCGGCGCGCAGGCGCATGAAGTCAAAGCCGGCGCGAAAGCGCGCTTGCTCCACCAAGCCGTGCGGGCCTGACCCGACGCGCTTGTCGAAGCGTGGTTGCATGACCCAAATTTCGCGCATGTCGGCGGCCAACTTGCCCCGTCCGGAAACGTCGCCGATGCGTTGATTAAAGACCTCGTCAATGGCCTCTTGCAGGGCAGGGAAGGTGTTTTCTTTCTTAGCCAAGCGTGCCGACCAGCCGTCGCGAACGTCTTGCCACAACACCGTGGCCAGCAAGAAGCTGGGGGCCACCGATTTGCCTTCGGCCACGCGGCGGTCGGTGTCTTGCAAGGCACAGGCCACAAACGGGGTGTTCGCTCGCTCGACGACCACGTCCAAAAGCGGGTAAATGCCTTGAGCGAGGCCCAATTTTTTCAGCTGCTCAATGGTGGCCAAACCATGGCCGGTTTGCAACAGCTTGAGCATTTCATCAAACAAACGGCTCTGCGGCACCTCGGCCAAGAGCTTGCGGCTCGGGACCAAAGCGGCGGCTGTTTTAGCTTCCAACGAAAAACCCAAGGGGCTGAGCTTGGCCGCAAAACGAACGGCCCGAATGATGCGAACAGGGTCTTCGCGGTAGCGGGTGGTGGGGTCGCCAATCATGCGCAAGGTCTTCTTTTTGGCGTCCTGAATGCCCTTGTGGTAGTCCACCACAATTTGCGTGGCGGGATCGTAGTACATGGCGTTGAGGGTGAAGTCGCGGCGCACCGCGTCTTCTTCTTGCGGCCCCCAGACGTTGTCTCGCAGCACGCGACCGCTGGCATCCACCGCATGCGTCATGCCGGCCAAAGCGGCTTTACTGGTTTTTTCGTTGCCACTGACTTGCTCGGCGGCGGCGTTGTCCAAGTAGGCACGGAAGGTCGAAACCTCAATGACTTCGTGCTCGCGCCCTCGCCCATACACCACGTGGACAATTCGAAAACGACGCCCAATGATGAAAGCACGGCGGAACAAGGACTTCACTTGCTCAGGCGTGGCGTTGGTGGCCACGTCAAAATCTTTGGGACGCAGTCCCAGCAACAAATCGCGCACCGCACCGCCCACGATGTAGGCTTCAAAGCCGGCGTCCTGCAAGTTGCGCACGACATCAAAGGCGCGTCGATCAACCAATTCGGGGTCAATGCCGTGAACCGAGGCAGGCACTTCTTCTCGCTTGCCGAATTTGGGCTTGGCCGCGGCCTCTTTTTTGGCCGAGGATTTCGAGCCGAGTAATTTATCGATGAAATTTTTAATCATTTTTCTTTAGCAAACAGGTCCAACACGGGCCAGCCACGCGCCAGCGCCAAGGCGCGCAATCCGGCGTCTGGGTTGGTGGCCACAGGCCGATTGACCTTCTCCAAGAGCGGTACATCGTTGGATGAATCGCTGTAAAACGTAGCGTCCACCGTGTCCCAATGGAGGCCCCGCGCCGACAGCCATTGTTCCATGCGCAGGACCTTGCCTTCTCGCAGGGACGGGATACCGTCAATTTCACCCGTAAACCAGCCCGATGCATCACGTGCCAACTTGACCGCGATCAGTTCAGAAACACCAAAAGCAGCGGCAATGGGTGCGGTCACAAACTCGTTGGTGGCGGTGATGATGATGACTTGATCGCCCGCCGCTTTGTGTTTGTCGACCAAGGCCAAGGCCTCGGGCTGTATGGCCGGTTGAACCACCTCGCGCATGAATTGAGCCTGGGCCTGGGCAGCGGCCTCGGGCCCCTTTAAACGCACCGCTTCAGTGCCAAAACGAACGTATTCGTGGATGTCCAGCGTTCCGGCTTGGTAATGGGCGTAGAACGCCTCGTTGCGCTTGGCAAAGGTAACGGGATCGGTCCAGCCAATTCGGGTGGTGAAGCGCCCCCAAGATTGGTCGGAGTCAATCGGCAACAGGGTGTGGTCTAAGTCAAACAGGGCAAGTTTCATGGTTAAAAAGGCGGCTTTAATCGTCGGCCGCGAGCATTGTTTTGATGAGCGGAATGGTCACGGCGCGCTGGGTTTGCAGGGCAAATGCATCCAAAGCATCGAGCAGGTGCATGAGGGAGCTGAGGTCACGAGAAAAGCGGTTCAGCATGAAGTCCACCACTTCGGGGCTCAAACTCAGCCCACGCGCTTGGGCAGCCTCATATAAAACCTGTTGGCGTTCGGACTCGCAGAGGTGATGCAATTGAAACACATGCCCCCAACCCAAACGGGTGCGTAAATCTTCACGCAGCTGCAAATCCGCGGGCGGCACGGTGCCACTGGAAAAAACCGCGATTTGATGCGTGTGGGCATTGACGAACCAATTGAAGGCGGCCTGCTGCTGAGACGCGTTGTACCAAGTCACATTTTCCAGAACAACGGCTTGCCAGCGCGTGTCAAATGCAGGCGGCTCCGTGGTGTTGGCATCCATCCACCCCACGTCGGCGCCCAGTTCGTGAAGTCGGGTTTGTAAACCTTTGAGCAAATGGGTTTTGCCGCTACCAGAATCGCCCCAAAGGTAACAAGGGACCGGCGACCGAGGCACCGTCAACCACAAACGCAGGTGCTGGAGCACGGCTTGATTGGCCCCAGCGTAAAAGTTGTCCAAGGTCGGGACGCTGGCCAGTCCAATGTCCAGAGCAAGTTGTTTCATAGACGCGAATCGTAGCGCCTAAACCGAAGGTGCTTCTAAAAATCCGAAGGTACTTCTGAAAATCCGGCGGTGCCTTTGAATTCAGGCAGGGTCTTGGTAAAAATCACTTTCTAGATAACGCTGACGGAATCGACGAATCGCCACCAACAGGACGGCGCTGACCGGCAACGCCACGAAGACCCCAATCAGGCCGAAGAGGCTGCCAAAGGCCATCAAGGCAAAGACAACATACAAGGGGTTGAGGCCGATGCGCTTGCCGACCAATTTGGGGGTCAGCACAAAGCCTTCTAAAACGGTGCCTGCGCCGTACACCACGACCAACATGCTCAGGGTGTGAACGCTGTCAAACTGCAACCAACCCGCCAAAGCGGCCAGCACCAAGCCAACGCCGTAGCCCAGGTAAGGCACACAAACGGCCAGACCGGTGAAGATGCCAATGGGCAAGGCCAGATCCAGCCCAAATAGCCAGAGTCCGGTGCTGTAAAAAATGGCCAAAATGACCATTTCAAGCAGCTGTCCCCGAAGGTATTGGCCCAGCACGTGGTTGCATTCATCCATGAAACTGTAAAAACGGTGGTGCAAGCGCTCGGGCACCCAAGACATCAAGCCGGTGGTGAGTCGGTCCCAATCAACCAACAAATAGAAAACCACCATGGGCAACAAAATCAGGTTGGTGAGCAAACTCATGGCCCAACTGCCGCCTTGCTGAAGAAAGGACAGTCCAGTGGTCCAAGTGGCTTCGCCGGAAGTGCTCAAATAGCCCACGAGGCTTTCTTTCATTTTGGCCGCATCCCATTCCAAGGGGATGCCCAAGGTGGCCGCCATGCCCTGCACCCACTGCGCCAACTGCAACACCAGGACGGGCACTTGCTTTTTAATCAAGGGGATTTCTTGCGTCAAGATCGGCACCAAGAGCAACAAAACGCCCAGCACGGTCACAAAAAACAGCCCCTCGACCAAGAGCACGGAGAGCACATGGGGCAGCTTGCCTTTGGACAGTTGCTCCCATTGGCGGACCACAGGGGCCAGCACATAAGCCAAAACGGTGCCTAAAACAAAGGGCAGCAGGACATCCCGCAAAAGCCAAAACAACGCCAGGACCAAAACCAAGGCGAAGAACCAGACCCAGGCCCGTTTGGCCAAGGTGCTCGGGGTGGCAGCCTTCTTGGAACTTTCTGCAACGGGGTCGGTCAATCGGGACTCCTTTAAAATGTCGCTTCATTCTATTGGTCCCGTTTCATGAGCACATCCCCTTCGTCGCCCGCAACCCCCATTTCATACAAAGACGCGGGGGTCGATATCGTCGCCGGCGATGCCTTGGTGGAGCGCATCAAGCCTTTGGCCAAGAAAACCCTGCGTGAAGGCGTCCTGGCCGGTATTGGCGGTTTTGGCGCCTTGTTTGAAGTGCCCAAACGTTACCAAGAACCGGTTTTGGTCAGTGGCACCGACGGTGTTGGCACCAAGCTCAAGCTGGCTTTCGAATGGCAAATGCACGACGCCGTGGGCATCGACTTGGTTGCCATGAGTGTCAACGACGTGCTGGTCCAAGGGGCCGAACCTCTGTTCTTTTTGGATTACTTTGCCTGCGGCCAATTGAATGTGGACACCGCCGCGGCCGTGGTCGGCGGCATCGCCAAAGGCTGCGAATTATCGGGGTGCGCCTTGATTGGCGGCGAAACCGCTGAAATGCCGGGCATGTATCCCGCAGGTGAATATGATCTGGCTGGTTTTGCGGTGGGTGTCGTTGAGAAATCAAAAATTCTGACTGGCCAAAACGTGCGCCCTGGTGACGTGGTGCTGGGCTTGGCTTCGGCCGGCGTGCATTCCAACGGTTTCAGCCTGGTGCGCAAAGTCATCGACCGCGCCACCCAACAAGGGCGTTTGCCCGTGACACTGGACGGCCAGCCGTTCAAGCAAGCCATCATGGCGCCCACCAAGTTGTATGTGAAATCGGTGCTTCAAGCGCTGTCGCAGCACCCCATCAAGGCCTTGGCACATATCACCGGAGGTGGTTTGTTGGAAAACATTCCCCGCGTGTTGCCCGAAGGCACTGCCGCCCATTTGCGCGCCGGTAGCTGGCCGCAAAGCGAGTTGTTTGCATGGCTGCAATCGGTCGCTGGCATTGACGACATCGAGATGAACCGCACCTTCAACAACGGCATCGGCATGGTGGTGGTGGTTGACGCGGCAACGGCCGAAGCCACAACGGCCACATTGCGGGCGGCAGGCGAAACGGTTTACAACATTGGCGTGATCGCCGAGCAAGGCTCGGGCGAACCCGTTGAAGTCAAATAAAAAATATTAAGCCATTAAAAATGAGGCGCCTGTTCGACCTTATCCACCGACCTCATCCACCGGCCTCAATTCAGCGAGTCAATCAGCTGGTTGACTTGCGGCAGGTCTTGCGCGTCGTGCACATGGTTGACGTAAGTTTGTAAGTCGCGTTTGGCGGCTTCGGTGTCGCCACAACGGACATTAACCAGCCCCCGGTCTCGGTATTCGCCCCAGGCTTGGGGCATCAACACGATCAAGCGGTCTAACACCGCCAACAACTTGGGGGCGTCTGATTCAGCCGCATGAATTTCTTTCAAGTTGTGCAGCATGCGGGCCACCAACGCACGTGGCGAACAGGGCATCAACAGTTGCGCCAATAAGCGCTCGGTGGGTTGAGTCCCTTCCGCATAAAGGCCCAAATGAGACAAGCGCTCGGCTAAATCTTCTCGGCTCAGCGACTGGCCCGACAAAGGGTCCATGACGATGTGCGCTTGGTCACAGGCCGTTTTGACCAAAAAGTGACCGGGGAATCCGACCCCCACTGACTTCAAGCCCAAGCCCTGCGCCAACTCCAGCCAAATCACAGCGACGCTGATGGGAATGCCCAAACGGGTCTGCAGCACCGACGACACATAGCTGTTTTCAGCGTCGTAGTAGTTGTTCAGGTTGCCCGCAAAACCCAGCTCATTGAAAAAGTAACGGTTCAAAAACCCCAATCGAACGCGCACCGAGGCGTCGACTGGAATGCGCCGCTTCAGCCGCACCAGCATTTGATCGAGCGTGGCCAATACGGCTTGGGTGTCGAGCAATGGGTTCTCGTCTTGCGCCAGGCTGGCAGCTGCTTCCAGCAAAGGGAAATGCTCGTCACTGGCCACCAAAGTGGCAAAGTAGTCGAGTGGCGTGGGGGCCTCTAATTGAAGGTGAAGAGAACTCATGGCCAAGTTCTACCGATTTTGCGATGGGGCGTCAAGGGCTAGCCAGCTTGGGCTAATGCTTGGGCTAATGGTTGTGGTTGTGGTTGTGGTTGTGGTTCTGCTTGTTCTTGCACCTTCACCGGCGCACAAACTGCCTGAAGGGCAAACCCAAGACGCGAAGCACCGAAAAGTAAATCAAAGCCGCCCCCGCGATCACCGCGACCAACTTGCCAACGCGCAGCCAACGCCAAGACGAATCGGGGACGGCTTGGGTCCCAAGCCAGTCAAAGGCGTTGTTGGCCCAAATCAAGAACGCCGCCATGGTGGTGCACGCCACCACAATTTGTAAAAAGAAGCGACCCCAGCCGGGAAGCGGCTGGTAGCTACCACGGCGCCGTAACCCCCAATAAAGCCACAGCGCGTTCAGCAGGCCGCCCAAGCCAATGGACAGGGTCAACGCGGCGTGTTGAAAATAAGGCACCAACAAAGCGTTCAGCATTTGGGTGACGACCAGCACCCCCAGCGCAATGCGCACCGGTGTTTTGGTGTCTTGGTTGGCGAAATAGCCCGGCGCCAGCACCTTGATGGCGACCATGCCGACCAGCCCGACGCCCCAACCCATCAAGGCGGGCGTGGTTTTCACCACATCGCGGACCGTGAAAGCCCCGTATTGGTAAAGCGTCGCGACCAAGGGCTGTGCCAAGGTCAGTAACGCGACGGCGCTCGGCAAGGCCAGCAGCACCACGAGGCGCAGGCCCCAATCGAGCAAATCGGAATAGGCTTGTGTGTCTTGCTTGGCGCGGGCGCCGGCCAGTTGCGGCATCAACACCACGCCCAAGGCCACGCCCAACATGGCGGTGGGGAATTCCATCAAACGGTCGGCGTAAGTGATCCAACTCACGCTGCCGGGCGCCAAATGCGAAGCAATTTGAGTGTTGATGAGCATCGACAACTGCGCCACCCCAACGCCCAATAAGGCGGGCATCATCAGCACGACGATTTGGCGGGTGACCGGGTCGGCAAACGCGGCGCAAAAGCGTGTCCAAGTGACGCCGATGTGCGGCAGCAAGCCCAAGCGCTGCAAAGCCGGCACTTGCACCGCCAACTGCAACAGCCCCCCCCCCATGACACCAAAGGCCATGGCGTAGATGGGCTCCATGCCGATTTGCTTCAATTGTGGTGCGCCCCAAGCGGCGGCGGCGATCATGCTGAGGTTGAGCAACACTGGCGTGGCGGCGGGTATCGCAAACTGTTTCCACGTGTTCAAAATGCCCGCCGACAGCGCCACCATCGACATGAAACCAATGTAGGGGAACATGATTTGGGTCATGTTGGCAGCGGCTTTGTAGCCCCCGGGCGCTTGCTGCAAGCCGCTGGCCATGGCCCAGACCATCAAAGGGGCCGCGAACACGCCGACCACGCAGGTGAGCACCAACACCCAAGCCAAAACCGTCGCCACATCGTCAATCACGCGTTGGGTTGCGGCCTCGCCTTGC
>CAIKMN010000014.1 GCA_903828535.1 uncultured Curvibacter sp. | reverse complement strand
CCTCTTCAAGCTTTAGGGTCTTCGGCAACAAAACTGGCCTCTGGCAGCACAGAGCCTCATCCAGAACTCGAAACCGTTGAGGTGTCGGCAGAACGCCTGCCATCAACAGACAGTTATTTGAAAACTTTACCCGCACCCGCTGCCCCCACGATGGCAGCGATCAATGCCGCCTCAGGGGCTCACCCCGTTTTAGAAAAAACGCTGGACCGAGCGGTGGCAAAAGGTTTTATTCCTGCTGTCGAAAAGAAAGACGTCCATCAAAAAATCTTGGAATTGGCCAAACGGCATCAATTCAACCCCGATGATTTCGCCAAAATGACCTTGATGGAGAGCGACGGCATGAATCCCCGCTCCACCAATCAACGGTGTCACGGCATCATCCAATTTTGTGGGGGAGGGGGCAATGGCGCAGCCAGTGCGGGTTTTGGCAACTCCCCGAAAGCCATTTTGGGTTTGAGCGTTTACCAGCAACTGCATTTGGTTGATCGTTATTTCAACGATGTGGGCCTCAAAAACAAAGGCCCCACAGGCTTGGACGACCTTTATCTATCGGTTTTGACACCCAATGCCCGCAACGAGGCCCGCTCCGACGTGCCATTAAACATCCCCGGCACACAGGCCAGTTTGCTGCATGTGGGCGGTGACCCTTCGGCGCCCATCACCCGTCAATCCTTGTTGGAGGGTTTGCAAAGCCATGCGGCGGACCTCTTGGGCTTGGGTAATTCACCGCGCAGTCGCGTTCAAGCCATGCGCACCGCCGCCTACGACGACAACTCGACTGTGGCGCAACGGCAAGACTTTGCCGCCGGCAATTCGGTTCGCTAAGGGCCGGGTCTCTCAGCGAGTCTGGGGTGCTCTTCCCTCTGAAAATCAAAGTAAAAGTTGTCAATAAAAACGGCAAATAAAGTTGGCACAACGTTTGCTTGATAGTGACTGAGGCCTCTTGATTTAGAGGTCGGGCGTCGGGAAACCGGCAGTGTCTTTCAAGCGCAAAAGGAAGTGGGCCATGAACCAAATCGATCAAGCACTGGGTGTATCGGCGCAGGCATTGGCCGTGCGCAGCCAGCGCATGGAACTCCTTGCTCGGAATTTGGCCAATGCCGACACCCCCAACTTCAAAGCGCAAGACGTTGATTTCAAGAACGTCTTGCAACAAAGTCAAAACGAATACAGCTTGCAAACCACCAACGCATCACACATTGCCCAAGCCGACATGCCCAGCAGCGAAGCGGGGGTCAAGTACCGCGTGCCTTTTAACGTGGCCTTCGACGGCAACACGGTTGAAATGAACGTCGAGCAAGCGCAATACGGTAAGTCCGCTGCTGACTATCAAGCCACTTTGGACTTTTTGGATCAACGTGTTCAGGGCATTCGCCGTGCCTTGAAAGGGGAATAACAAATGTCACTCGACAACATTTTTGGCATTGCCGGTTCTGCTCTAAATGCACAAGGCGCTCGCATGAATGCGGTGGCGTCCAATTTGGCCAATGCCAACACCGTTTCGGGTGATGACAAAACCGCCTTTCGTGCCAAAAAGGTTGTCTTCAAAGCCATCATGGATCAACAGAGCGCTACCCCAGGGATCAATAACACGGGCGGCGTGAAGATTCAAGGCATTGTGGACGACCCTTCACCGGTTCGCAAAGTGTCCGACCCGGGCAACCCCATGTCCGACAAAGATGGTTTTGTTTACCAATCGAATGTGAATGAAATGGGCGAAATGGTGGAAATGATGGCCGCTTCTCGCTCTTACCAAAACAACGTCGAAGTGGTGAACACCGCGCGTCAATTGATGCTGCGCACCCTCGACCTCACGAAATCTTAAGCCTTAAGCGCAACAGGAGACTTAGCCCATGTCCATGAATTCCATCTCTTCTTCCGGCGGTTTGGCCACCCCAACGGCGCCCAGCACGGTGCCTTTGCCGTCCAACATTTTGACCACGGCCGAAGCACAGCAACAAGCCGCTGCGGCCAAAGCGGCTGGCACCGGAACCGGCACCTCCAGCATGGGCGAGTCCGATTTTCTGACCCTGTTCACCACCCAACTCAAATGCCAAGACCCGCTGAACCCGGCGGATGGCGCTAACTTTGTGTCTCAATTGGCGCAGTTCTCGCAACTCGAAGCCACCACCACCATGTCCTCAAAGATGACGGACTTGGTCAACAGCTTGTCGGGTGAGAGCTTGATGAGCAGTGCCTTGTTGATCAACAGCAAAGTGGCGGTGCCCGACACGCCGCAGGCGTTGACCAATGGCACGGCCTCAGCCGCGTTCATCGCTCTGCCCAAGGGGGCCGACAGCGTGAACATTCAAGTCAAGGACAGTGCCGGTAACCTGATCAACACCTACAACTTAGGCAAACAACCCGCGGGTAATTTGAGCTGGACTTGGGATGGTCAAAACAGCCAAGGCAGCACAGCAGCCGATGGCAACTACACCTTGAGCGCCACAGCCACCCTCGCCGGTCAAACCAACACCGCTACCGTCAGCACCTTGCAAACCGTGACGGGTGTCACTCAAAACAACGGCCAAGTCATGCTCAACGTGGCCAATGGCCAATCGGTCAGTGCTGGCAGTGTTCAGTACATCCAATAACTTTTGTTTTAACCCCCCATTTTGAATTTGTTCTAGGAGCCTTGTATGTCACTTTATACCTCGATGACCGGTTTGAACGCTGCCACGACACAGCTCGATGTGACGTCCAATAACATCGCCAACTCGCAAACCACGGCCTTCAAAACCTCGGTGGCCAACTTCGGTAACATTTTTGCGAGCTCCGCTTTGCAAAATGCGGCCACCACGGTGGGGCAGGGCGTGACCTTGACCTCGGTGACGCAAGACAACAGCCAAGGCAACATTGTTCAGTCGAACAACTCTTTGAATATGGCGGTCTCCGGCTCCGGTTTTTTCCCCATGATCTCCAGCGACGGCTTGCAACAGGTGTACACCCGTGATGGTGAGTTCCAGTTGAACAGCCAGTTTCAGGTGGTGAATGCTTCGGGACAAAAGTTGTTAGCGTCGTCTGTGGACTCGACCGGTAACGCCAACGTCAACAGCCGCACGGTGTTGACCATTCCGCAAACCACGGTCGGGCAGGCCAACGCCACCAGCACCTTGAATTTGGGGATTAACTTCCCCTCATCCGCCAACGTGATCACGTCGGCCTTCAGCCCCAACGACCCCAGCACCTACAACTACAGCAACGCCATGACGGTGTACGACGGCTCAGGCAATAACTACCTGGCCACCATCTACTATGTCAAAACCCAAAACGCCAGCCAGACCAGCCCCAGCAACAAATGGCAAACCTATGTGCAAGTGGGTGGCAATGTGGTGCAGCCTGGGTTGCAGCAAGCGACCAACGCGGCGGGTGAGCCTTTGTATGTGAACAAATACGGTCAAACCCAACCGTACAGCGCGGTCAAAAATGAGCTGGTCAACGGCACCACAGAAATGTTCAATTTGGACCAGTTGACGAACACCAAAACCTCTCTGGCCGCAGCCACTTCGGGTGGGGCTCAGACCTTCAACTTTGACAGTTTAGGTGGCACCAACGGCCAAAACAGTTTGGTACAACAGGCTCAATCCTTTGTGAGCCAAGTCATGCAAAAAAATCCGGGTTATGTTGCGGCCACTAACAGCACCCCAGAAAGTGGCTCGACCAACTTGTTCTCCATCCAAGTCGACGGTACGGCCGATGCGATTCCCCTTGACCTGACTTGGCCCCCCGGTCCGAGCCAGCCGATTGTGCCGAATGCCGACGGCTCCATGCCGCCTTCGTCTGGTTTTGCTTATTGGGTCACCACCCAAAAGCCAACGCCGATTTCAATCACGCCTCAGTTGTTTTCACAATATGTGACGGATCAAATGCAGGCCCTTTCTGCGGGTCAAAAGAGCTTTACCTTTGGTTCTGGGACCGATGGCACCGGGGTCGCTTCTGATGCCAACGCCAAGTTGACTTTTACTTTGAATCCCCCCGGAAAAGCCGCTTTGACGGTGCCGGTCAACCTCGGATTTGACCCCACCGTCACCGGAACTGGCAACAATGTGGGCTACAGCAACACCGTGAGCCCATCCCAAGCCGCTGTGAATGTTCAAAACCAATTGAATGCGGCGTCTCAAGCAGCCTATCAAGCCTTGTCTGGCAACGCCACTGCGACGTCTGGCTGGACCACCTATGCGGTGGCCTACAGCCCCTTGAGCCAACAATTCATGATCACCCCCAGCGACACCGCCAGTGCGGCCGGCGCGACGTTGATCGACATCAAGGGTCAAACGGGTAACGTGTTCGGGATTCCTTCGACCTCGGTTCCGCTGAATTCCAGCGCCTACCAAATCATGCCCAATGGGGCCTCGCCTGTACTGGCCAATCAGCAGCGCTTTGGCATGACTTACACCTTCAACGCGGCCAGCCAAAGCTACACCTTGACCTCGGGCACAACAGGCGATACCTCCAGTGTGCAAATCAGTGGCGTTTCGAACTCGGCCTCCACCTTGTTCGGTTTGTCGCCCGATGGCGCCAAGGTCAACACAGAATCTCAAAATGCGGTGCGTGGTTTGCCATCCACGCCTGCCGTGGTGACTGGCTCACCTGTGACCATCACGGACCCCAGCAGCTTTGCAGTCGACACCAGCAACAACACCTTCAACGTGACGGTCGGCACGGTCAAGGGCGTGGTGGTCGTGGCCCCGGGCACTTACAGCTCGACTTCATTTGCCCAAGCCTTGCAAAATGGCATCAACAACATGGGCGACGGACAAGGTGCCACCGTGAATGGTGTCAAGGTCAGCTTTGACCCAACCTCGAACTGTTTTTCAGTGACCACGGGCACCACCGGCTCAAGCGCCTTTTTGGCGGTGTCTTCCAACAACTCCCAATGGGGTTTCAGCTCAGCCCCTTCGGGCAATGGCAGCACGTCCACTTGGATTCAGCCCACCCAGTATGTGGACAGCAGTTCAGGCACGCCACAGCCACAATACATCACGGCCGCTGGGCAAGAAACCAGCAGCAGCGCTGGCTTCAGCACCTTGCCTCAATGGTCGCCGATTTACCTGACCAAAGGCCAATTGACCTTCAACACCAATGGCCAGTTGTCGTCGCCGTTGTCGCCGATGCCGCTGAGCACCGTGTTCTTGTCAAACGGTGCGGGTTCTTTGTCGATCAAGGTCAATTACGCCAACTCGGCGCAGGTCAGCAGCAACACCTTTGCGGTGGGTTCGCAAAGCCAAGACGGTAAGCCCGAAGGCTCGTTGCAAGGTTTGACGATTGCATCGGATGGTTTGGTGACCGCGGCTTATTCGAACGGTACCCAACAAAACATTGCCAAAATTTCATTGGCCAACTTTAGCAACCCGTCTGGTCTGCAACAGTTGGGTAATTCGGAGTACTTGCGTACCGCTACTTCCGGTAACCCGACCTTGGGCACCGCCGGGTCAGCGGGATACGGCACGATTCAATCGGGTGCCACCGAAAGCTCGAACGTGAACTTGACCACCGAACTGGTGAACCTGATTACCGAACAGCGTAACTTCCAGGCCAACTCAAAAGCCATTGAAACCAGCGGTCGCATGACCGACGCCATCATCAACATGCAAGGTTAAACCCAGTTCTTCTAGCTTGAACTGAGAATGAATCGAGACCCCCATGGACCGTTCCGCCTTTAACGCTGCTGCTGCCATTAATGCCCAACGCATTACCCGGCAAGCCACTACCAACGAGTTGGCCAACGTCAACACGATTGGCTTTAAGCGCAGCTATGAGGCGGCCTTGAGTACCGTCAAGGCCAGCGGTTCCGGTCTGGAGACCCGTTACCAACCGGTCCCTGTCGATACCGACTCCATTCAATTGGCACCCGGTGTGCGCATCGTCACTGGCAATCCGCTCGACGTGTCTATGAATAACTTTACCGTGATGGGCGTGCAGGGCACAGACGGCACGCAAGGCTTCACCCGTCGCGGTGACATGAGTGTCTCCAATTCCGGGATCTTGGAGATCACGGGGGGACACCCCGTTTTGAATCAAAGCGGCAAGCCGATCACCGTGCCCGTTGGCTTCAACATCAGCCTCACGGCCGATGGTTCAGTCTATGCACAAGACCCCAAAGCGCCCGCCAGTGTCGCGTCCACCTTGGTAGACCGCATTCAATTGCGTGATGCGAGCAAGGCTGAATTGGTCCGCCGTGAAGACGGTTTGATGGGCCCCAAAGGCGGTGGCGACATCACCAACGGGGTGGAATTGCCTTCTGTGACAACAGGTTCTTTAGAGGGCAGCAATGTCAGCCCCATCGGCGCCATGATCAAGATGATGGAGCAATCACGCAGCTTCGAGCAGCAAGTCAAGGTGATTGAATCCGCCAAAAGCAACGACGAGTCCGGCACTTCGATGATGAAGTTGGCCTGAACGGTTTAAACAATAGAAATTAAAAGGAGTCCATCATGGATGCATCAATGTGGGTAGCGAAGACGGGTTTGGATGCTCAGCAAACCCGTATGAACGTGATCTCCAATAACTTGGCGAACGTCAACACCACTGGTTTTAAATCGGACCGTGCTGTGTTCGAGGACATGCTTTACCAAAACGTGCGTCAGGCTGGCGGTCAAACCGACGTCAACTCGCAAGCCCCGACCGGCTTGATGTTGGGCACGGGCGTGAAGATCGTGGCCACCCAAAAGCAAGTCACCCAAGGCGACATGCAAACCACTTCCAACCCTTTGGACTTGGCGATTCAGGGCAATGGTTATTTCCAAATTGCCCAAGCCAACGGTTCTTTGGCCTACACACGCGACGGCAATTTCCAATTGTCGGCCACGGGCCAAATTGTCAGCTCGACCGGCCAACTGTTGCAGCCCGCCATCACCGTGCCCCCGACGGCTTCTAGCATCACTTTCGGTGGCGACGGCACCGTGACGGCCATTTTGAACACCGGTGCCAGCCAAACCCTGGGCCAGTTGCAAATTGCGACCTTCGTTAATGCCGCGGGTTTGCAATCGATCGGTGGCAACTTGATGACCCCCACCCCCGCCAGCGGCGTGCCCACGGTGGTCAACCCCGGCGTGAACGGTGCCGGCACGATTGCCCAAGGCTCGTTGGAAGCGTCCAACGTCAACGTGGTGGCTGAAATGGTCAACATGATTGAAACCCAACGCGCCTACGAAATCAATTCCAAGGCCATCTCAGCAGTCAACGACATGCTGAGCTTCATCAACCAACACTTGTGAGGCCTCGTCATGACCTTGTTCTCACGCTCTTTGCTTGGTGCCGGTTTGTTGTTGGCCTTGGCTGGCTGTAACACGACCCCACCGGCAATCGCCCACAGCCCCAGTTTCGAGCCGGTTTTCCCCGCTGAGAAAGAAACCGCTGTGGCGGCCACTGGCGCTATTTATGCGGGAAACTACGACAGCCTTTTTGGGCATGGCCGTTCCTACCATGTGGGTGACATTGTCACCGTGGTGCTGGATGAAACCGCCACTGCCACACGCAGCCAAAACAACCAACTGAGCCGCGCCGCCACGAACACCGCATTGTCGGCCGCTGGTAAGGCCTTTGCGCCGCTGGCCGGTCCTTCGACCACCACCAGCAAAGGGGCAGGGGAGGCTGACCAAGCGGCCAGCTTGGATGGCTCCATTACCGTCACCGTTTTCAAAGTCATGGCCAATGGCAATTTGGTTTTGCGCGGCGAAAAACAACTGGCTTTGACCGAGGGCACCGAGGTCATGCAACTGGCTGGCATCGCCCGCCCCGAAGACATTTCGCCCAACAACACCATGCAATCGCATCGTTTGGCGAATGCCCAAATCACCTACCGAGGCACAGGCGACATGGCCAATGCCACCAGCGCGGGTTGGGGCACCAGTGTGTTGCTCAAGGTCTGGCCTTTCTAAAACTGGCGTGTTACTTGCTTTAGACGAAGTAGTAACGAAAGTTTGACATGTCCACACAACCCTTTTCCCTGTCTCGCCTGTACCGCTCTTGGCTTTTGAGTTGGGTGTCGGTGTGTATGGCCTGGGTGGGGGTGGCAACACCTTGCCACGCAGACCGGGTGAAAGATTTGGCCGTCCTGGCGGCAGGGCGCAGCAACCAAATCATTGGTTTTGGCTTGGTGGCTGGCTTGCAAGGCACCGGCGACGGTTCTGATGTGTCTTTCACGGCCCAAAGCATGAAGGCCATGTTGAAAAACCTGGGCGTCACGCAAGATGGCCCCCTTTCGGACTTTGACAGCTCCACGTTGACTGGCAAGGTTGACATTAAAAACGTGGCCGCTGTCTTGGTCACGGCGGAGTTGCCCGGCTTTGCCAAGCCGGGCCAAAAATTGGATGTCAATGTGGCCACCATCGGCAAGGCCTCGAGCCTGCGCGGCGGCACCTTGCTGCTCACCAGCATGCGCGGCACCGACGGCCAAATTTATGCCTTGGCGCAAGGCCCTCTGACGGCCACCAGCGTTTCTGCCAGCGGCGCCGGCTCCAGCGTTTCGACGGGCGTCACGACGGCCGCTCGTGTGCCAGGCGGCGCGACGGTGGAGCGGGTGGTTGAAACCCCCTTTGCCAGCGCCGGACAACTCATCATCAACGTGCGCGAAGGCGACTTCAGCACCGTGAGCGCGATCATCAACGCCGTCAACGACAAGTTTGGCCCTGATGTGGCGAATGCCATTGACAGCACCTCATTGACCGTGCGTGCGCCCATGGACCCCAGCCAACGGGTGGCCTTCATGAGCATGGTGGAAAACATTGACGTCTTGCCTGGAGAGCCGCCTGCTCGCGTGGTGGTGAATTCGCGCACGGGGACGGTGGTCATTAGCCGCAATGTGAAGGTGACGGCCGCCGCGGTGTCGCATGGCAGTATTACCGTTTCGATTGCCTCAACCAACGAGGTTTCTCAGCCCAACGCCTTGTCAGGCGGGACCACCCAAGCGGTGGCCAACGCCGACGTGAAAGTCAACGAGGCCAACAAGCCGATGTTCTTGTTCCAGCCCGGTGTGGACCTGCGCCAGATTGTGGACGCCGTCAATCAGGTTGGCGCTGCGCCTTCGGCCTTGATTGCCATTTTGGAAGCGCTGAAAAGCTCAGGCAGTTTGCGCGCCGAGTTGGTGGTGATTTAAACGTCGAATCCGCAAAAGAGCCCTCGACATGGACACCCCCATCACCCCCTCTACTGGCGTCGCCAGCCCCAATTCCTATCTGGACTTTGATGGCTTGGCGAACCTGCGGGCGCAAGCCAAGCAAGATCCCAAGGCGGCGTTGCGCCATACCGCTCAGCAGTTTGAGGGTTTGTTCCTGCAGAACATGATGAAGACCATGCGCGAGGCGGTGCCCAAGAGCGATTTGATCGACTCTCACACCTCCGATCAGTTCCAGAGCATGTTTGACAAAGAAGTCTCGGTGCAGATGTCCAAGCGCAATTCAGTGGGTTTGGCCGACATACTGGTCAAAACACAAAGTCGCCACATGGATGCCGTGAACAACGCCAGCCCTACTATGTCACCGCTGGGAACGCCCAGCGCCGCCACAGTGGCGCTGCCTTTAAATTCGGCACCTGCGCCCATTTCATTAGCGCATTCAGAACACGCGCTGAAAAATTTGGTTCAACCCGGCACGCCAATGAGTTTGCGCCGCGTCAAAAACAGCTATGGCGCCACCCAGGCGAACGCCGATTCCAAGGACGCCAAGCCCGCCACCACCCAAGGGAGTGAATCACCATGAGTGACATGGCCCTTGTCGCCTCAAACGCGCTGCAGTCCTACCAAGCCGCTCTGTCGACGGTCAGTAACAACATTGCCAACTCCACCACGGAAGGCTACTCGGCACAGCGGGTGGTGATGGTGGAGGGCACACCAACCCCCTCGGGGAATGTGAATCTCGGAACCGGTGCCGTCGCTGCGACGGTCTCGCGCAACTACGATGAATTTGCCAACGCCAATGTGCGCACCAGTACCAGCCAGTTGGGGACCCAAACCAGTTTGTTGAACCTGACCAACAGCGTGGTGAACGCCTTGGGCAACTCCACCTCTGGCCTGACGGCTTCGATGGACGGCTTTTTTAACTCGCTCAACCAGTTGTCCACCAACCCCGCCTCTTCGGTGTTGCGCACATCGGTGTTGGGTACTGCCAACGCCCTGACTTCCACTTTTTATGAAATTTCGGGGCAGCTGCACACGGTAGATGCACAGTCGCAAAGTCAGGCGCAATCGGATTTGGCGAAGATCAATACCTTGGCCAGTCAAATTGCCCAAGTCAATGCCGGGTTGTCTCAAAATGCCACTTTGATCGCTCAACCCCCGGCCATGCTGGACCAGCGGGACACTTTGTTGAACCAGCTCTCCAATTTGGTGGGCCTCAAAGTCACTTTTTCTGGCAACGGTTCGGC
Source organism: uncultured Curvibacter sp. (assembly GCA_903828535.1). GTDB lineage: Bacteria > Pseudomonadota > Gammaproteobacteria > Burkholderiales > Burkholderiaceae_C > Curvibacter. The sequence goes on along the minus strand of CAIKMN010000014.1, from coordinate 17,812 downwards.
CGATGTGAGCATCGACGGGGCGGGTCAAGCCGGCAACCTCGTGAGCGGCCAAGAGGCCTACCCAATGAGCCTGGTGCTGGATGAAGCCAAGCCCCCCAACATGACCCTGTCGACGGTTCAAAAGGGCGTTCAATACAAAATGACCGGCATCGCCAGCGGCGATTTATCGGGCATTTTGACATTCAGAACCCAAGTGCTCAGTCCTGCCATGAAGCAAATGAGCGACTTGGCGCAGACCATTTCGGCTCAAGTCAACCAAACGCAAGCCCAAGGCATTGATTTGAATGGCAATTTGGGTCAACCCTTGTTCAAATTCGACAGCAGCGCCGAGACGCCGGCAGACGGCATTCAAGTGGCCATTACCGACCCCAACTTGATCGCCGCGGCGGGTCCCTTCAATGTGCAGGCGTCTTCGTCCAATGCCGGAAATGCGACGCCCAGCGTCAGCTATCAAGCCGCCGCCAGCATGGTGCCCCCTCCTTTGAGTCAGGTGCTGGGTAACAACAGCAGCGCGGCTGTTGGTTTGCCCATCACGTTGGGGCAACAGGGTGTCAGCGCCGTCACCACCATCCCGGCGGGCACGCAAGACGCCACGCTCTATTTGGATCCCCAGCCCGGTCAGACGCTGGACAGCTTGCAATTGCAATTGTTGACCCGCAGTGGCCAACAAGTGCTGGGTTCGCCTTTGACTTCTGAACAGCAATCCAAATTGCTGACCACTGACAACGGCTTCAACCTTGGCAGCACCTACAACTCGCAATACCTGAATCAATCGGGTACCCAGGCCAATGGCGCCGTGCAAGGCTATCGCGGCATGAATGTTTTTTATGGCGCCCAAGCCCAACCCAGTCAACAATCCTTGCTGACCTCGGCGGGCACCTTGAGCAGTTCTGCGGTGCAACCGGCCGTATTGAACGGCGGCAACTTGTCGCTGCACGGTGCGGGCTTGCCTGCGGGGGCTTTTACATTGAACGGTGTGGCGTGGCCAGCCATTCCCCCTCAAAGCGCTGCCTCCGATATGGCCAACCTTCTGAACGGGATGTCGGCCCAAACCGGTGTGACCGTCAGTGCCCAAACCACCTTGACCATTCCTGCCAGCAAACTGACCTCTTCCGTGCTGCAATTCAGTTTGAATTTAAATGGTCAGGACATCACTTCCAGCCAGAATCCAGGTGGCGCTGGATTTGCGTCCATTGCTGATTTGGCTGACGCCATCAATCTCCAAACCGCCAATACAGGCGTGAGCGCCTCTGTCGCCCATGACGGCAGCTTGGTCTTGAATGACCCGACGGGCAATGACATCAACGTGCAGCCCAGTGCGGGCGGCAGCGGCTTCACGCCCAACGCCTTGGGTTTGACGGCGGGCAAACAATCGGGAGAACTGAGCTTCACAAGCGCCAACACCAGTCAAGCCGTCCAACTCGGATTTGGTGCGACTCAGGTCGCCAACACCTCATTTACTGACCCGAGTCAATCGATCAATGGGGGCGGGTCCTTCAGCTTCAACGTCACATCGGGTTCACCGCCGGTGACCAACTTATTGACCGTTCCCCCGGGCCAAGACACCCCGAGCGGCTTGGCCAACCTGATTTCAAGTTCGATTCCGGGCCTCAGCGCCAGCGTCCAAGACCTCAGTGGGGCAGGCGTGGGCCCTTACCAGCTGCAGATTTCGAGTGCCCACAACACCCCGTTTACTTTTTCGGTCAATACGGCTTCCAACAACGGGGTATCGCCCACCAGTTTGAGCTTTTTGTCGCCAGGCAATCCAGCCACCTTGACCCAACTTGGGTTTCGCACCGCCGCCTACATCAACGGTCAGGTTCCCGATGATTTGGTGGTGGCCGTTACCGGCGTGGGCTCGATGTCTTTGGCTGCCACAGAGAGCGGGGCACCCACCGATCCGGTGAGTGACTTGCGCAACGTACCCAAACAAATTAACTTCTTTGACACCGTTGAAAACAGCAATGACCTGGCGTCGAGTAATCTCAATAATGGCGTTCCATTTAATTTGAGCGTTAAAGTGGGTTTTCCTGCGGTCACCCAAACACTCACAGTTTCAGATGATTCGCCAAACGGCATTGCGAATGCCTTGAATGCGGCCCACTTGGGTTTCACCGCGAAGGTCACCGGAAGTCCCCAAGGCAATGGTAATCAGGTCATTACCTTAACAGGTAACGCACAACCACCCCAAGCCCCTCAGCCGTTCAATGTAAGCTTGGACGCCACCAATCCGACCTTGGCCAATGCTCAGCTTAACTTCAGTTCATTGCCGAGTGCGCCATTGGGTTACAACCTCATCGACAACACCGACGGTACCAATTTAGGTGGGGGGTTGTTGAGCCCCATCAGCAACAACAATGCTTCCATACAGTACAACGGCGTGGCCGTTCAATTTTCTGGCGTGCCATTAAGTGGCGACAGCTTCCAGCTGACCGGCGACCAGGGGCGAAGCGGCAACAACCAAAATGCAGTGGCCATGTCCCAATTGTCTACCGCTCAAGTGGTGAATGGCTCGCAAACGCTGAACCAATCTTATTCAAATTTCATCAGTTCAGTTGGCAATACCGCCAATCAAGCCAACATTGCCCAAACCGCTTTGACGGTGGTGAATAACCAAGCGGTGGCCACCCAAAGCAAGATTTCTGGTGTCAGTTTGGATACAGAAGCCTCAAATTTGATTCGCTTCCAACAAGGTTATCAAGCCGCTGCGAAAACCATTCAAGTGGCCAGCCAGTTGTTCAGTGACATCTTTAACCTCAATTGAGCGTGAATCATGCAAATCAGCACTAGCCAATTTTTTTCTCAGTCATCTGCCCAAATGGACAGCATGAAAAACGCCATGATGAAGACTCAAGAGCAGCTCTCGACTGGGCAGCAATTGACCCAGCCCAGTGACTCGGCCAGTCAATCGGCCAGCATCATGAACCTGAATTCTGAGTTGGCCATTCAAGCCACCTATGCCAATAACCAAGATGCAGCCAATACCTCATTGAGTGCAGCATCGTCTTCATTGCAAAGTGCCAGCAATGTCATGAACTCGTTCAGCACGCTCATGGTTCAAGCCAGCAGTGGCACGCTAGATCCTTCTCAACGCAAGATCTTGGCGGTGCAATTGCAAGGCTTGACAGATCAGATGAAAAGTTTGGCCGCGACGAAGGATGCCAATGGCAGCTATATCTTCAGTGGCAGCAAGATTACTGTACCGCCGTTTGGAATGGTCAATGGCCAATTGGCTTACCAAGGCGATCAATCGACTCTCAGCGTTCAAATTGGCAACAACATGTCGGTGCAAGCCAGTTTGCCTGGCAACGTGGCGTTCCCTTCGGTGGCCCATGTGGACGACAGCACCGGGGCCAAATCCCAAGTCAGCTTTTTTCAAGCTTTGCAGAGCATGACCGACGCGGTCACCAACTCAAATATGGCCGGTATCAACCAAGGCCTCACCCAGATTGGCACCATGACCACCGGACTGAACAGCGCCTTGGCTTTGGTCGGCACCACCCAGAATACCGTGACCACGCAAGGCAATATCACCAGCAGCCAAACCTTGTCCTTGAAAACGGCCTTGTCTAAAGTTCAGGATACCGACTACACCACAGCGGTCACGCAGTTGAGTCAACAACAGGTCTCACTCCAAGCCGCGCAGCAAAGTTTTGCGCTGGTGTCCAAATTGTCTTTGTTTCAATATTTAGGCTAAATTAAATGTCGACTTCATCGATTGGCGCCAGCAGTTCTGCCTTTAGTTTGCCGAGCGCGTATTCAGCGAACAGCACCTCGACCTCGTCGCCAGTGAATGCCAACACCATTGAAACGGCGCTGGGGATGACGTCGTCGATCGACACAGCCACTTTGGCAAAAAACTTGGTCAGTGCGGTCTCGCAACCTCAGACGCAACAAATCAACGCGCACATCGCCACGCAAACGGCAAAAATTGCCGGCTACACGGCACTTCAAGATGCACTGACGCAGCTCAACAGCGCCTTCAATACATTGGACAAAAACACCAATCTGCAAAATTACAACGCCACGGTGAGCAACCCCAATGTAGCCAATGTCACCTCGGCCACCACCGTGGCCCCAGGGATTCATTCTTTGAATGTGACACAACTCGCGCAAGCCCAGTCGTCCAGCTTGGCCACCACCGCCACCAGTGCCAGCGGTTTGGACAGCACCTTGCCAGCCAGTTTTAACGTCCAAATTGGAAGCAAATCGGTGGCCTTGACGAACGCGGCGCAGACACCTCAGGGCATGATTGATGCAATCAACAATGCCAATTTGGGCATCACAGCCTCTTACGTGAATACCGGCACCGGCAGTAATCCCTATCAGATCGTGCTTTCCGGAACGAGTGGTGCGTCAAATGCATTCACCTTGACGACCGGATCGGGGGGGTCGCAAACGCCGGTGAATTTAGTCAGTAACCAAACGGCGCAAGACGCTTTGTTCACGCTGGACGGCTTGAGTTTTGCGCGTGCCTCAAACACCATTAACGATGCCTTGACCGGCGCCACCCTGCAAATTCAGGGTGTTGGCGCCAATCAGATCAACTTGACCCAAGACACATCGGCCATTACCTCGGACATCAATGCCTTGGTCACGGCCTACAACAGTTTGCAATCGGTGATTAAAAATGCCTCGACGCCCGGCAATACGACGGCGGGCTATGGGGGCAGTCTGGCGCAAGACCCGTCCATTCAGATGATTCAACAGCAGGTGCTGGCGGCCATGCAGGCCAACCCCAGTTTTACCGATTCCGGTACGAAAACAACTTTGCCAACCTTGGCCGACATGGGCGTCACGGTGCAGCAAGACGGCACCATGGCCGTGGACTCGGCCACCTTGGCCAGCCAGTTGAATAAAAATTACACCGGCGTGGTTCAGGCGTTCAATATGAACACGGCGGGCATCGACGGTCTTTTGCCCAACAAAGGCATTGCGGGCGGGGCGATGAAAACCATTGCCAGTTTGACATCCGGTACGGGCATTTTGACCTCGAATCAAAACAGTGCACAAAGCGTCATCAACCAAGAGCAAACCAATTTAACCAATCTGAACACCCGCATGGCGTCGATGCTGAGCAATTACACGAATCAGTTTGCTCAGATGTCTGCCATCTTGGCCCAGGCAGCCAGCACCAAGTCTCAGTTGACGGCCACTTTCAATCCGCCTTCACAATCCAATTGATTAAAGTTTCCTGATCTCAGGTCGATTCCGCTGACAAGGCCATTTCCGCGACTGTTTTTCGTGGTCATGCGGCTTTGTTTTTTAGGAGATTGGCCATGAGCGTTAACTTATCTACCGTATCGGGTGCAGCGAGCTTGCCCTATGTCACCCCTGTCAATTCAGGGGCGGCTTCTGTGCCAACGCCGACTGCAGCCAAGTCGTCTCCACAAGTTGCGGATTCTGCAGTTGAGGTGGTGAACCCCAAGCCGGTTGAGCTTCCTGTTTCTCAGCCAAAAACAATTGATTTCTCAGCGCAAGTCAAAGCCCAGCAACAAGCCTTGCAGCAAGCTTTGGAAGAGTTGAACCAACAGGCGGCCCAATCAAAAATCTCTGTTGGCTTTAATTTAGACAAAGCCAGCGGCATGCAATATGTGCAAGTAACGAATGCCCATTCCGGCGAAGTGATGATGCAATTCCCCAGCACCAAGATGTTGGACATTGCTGCGAGCATTGAACAGCTCAAAGGCATGCTTTACAACAAAAAAGCTTAAAAAAGTATTTAAGTTTTTTGAACAGCAGTCGATTCATTGTTTAACAGGAAGCAAGACCTTTCTTTCTGTTTTATTCACATAGAACCCTTTAGGTAACTTGTTTCTTTTTTTAGGAGAACCACCATGTCTTTGACCATCAACACCAACGTGAATTCGTTGTTCGCCCAAACCGCTATCAGCAACAACAACGTGGCCCAATCAAAGGCCATGGAACAGTTGTCCACTGGTTTGGCAATTAACCAAGCCTCTGATAACTCTGCTGGTTTGGCTGTATCGCAGTCTATGACTCAGCAAATCAATGGCTTGGGTCAATCGATCACCAATGCCAACGACGGCATCAACATGTTGCAAACCGCTGATTCGGCCATGTCGACTCAACAACAAATGTTGCAAACCATGTTCACCTTGGCAACCCAAGCTTCCAACGGCACCTATTCGAGCAGCCAACGCTCTTATATGAACACCGAGTTCACCAGCTTGGCCAGCCAAATCACCAACATTGCCAAGCAAACCAGCTGGAACGGCATGAGCATCCTGACCGGCACCACCGCCGCCTCAGGTGGCGCAGGCACCACCTCCGCCGGTAAGGTGAAATTCCAAGTGGGTGGCACGTCTGGTTTCACCATCAGCGTGACCATCAGTGGCATGACGGGTTCAGCTTTGGGTGTCAGCGGTGTGTCGATTGCGACCGCCGAAGATGCCAGCTCTGCCTTGGCGACAGTTGACAGTGCGTTGACCACCATCAACGACCAGCGTTCCAAAGTGGGTGCTGGCGTCAACCAATTGACGTTTGCCGCACAAGACATGACCAATGTTCAGCAAAATATCACGGCTTCACGCGCCAACATCACCGACACCAACTACGCAGCGGCCTCGACCAACCTGTCGCGCTCGCAAATCATTGCCCAAGCGGCAACGGCCATGTTGGCACAAGCCAACCAACAAAGCCAAAGCGTCCTGACGTTGTTGAAATAATTCAGATTAGCTCTGAATAAAACCCCGCCACTGGCCACAGTGGCGGGGTTTTTCGTTAAAGGCGTCGTTTTTTTGACGAAGTCGGCATCAGAAGGCTTTAAAAGCTGGCACGGCGATTGCTAAATAAGAAAAGCAATTGACACCTGTGGCCAATTGTTGCCGCTCAAGTCAACCCCTTAATTTAGGAGAAAACGATGTCATTAACGATCAATACGAATGTCAATTCGCTTTATGCGCAAACCGCCATAGCGAATAACAATGTGAATCAGTCCAAAGCCATGGAGCAGTTGTCAACGGGCCTGCAAATCAACCAAGCATCGGATAATGCCGCTGGCTTGGCGGTTTCTCAGTCCATGACGCAACAAATTAACGGCATGGGGCAAGCCATCGCCAATGCCAATGACGGCATCAACATGCTGCAAACGGCTGACTCGGCCATGTCGACTCAGCAACAAATGCTGCAAACCATGTTCACCCTGGCCACCCAAGCGGCCAACGGCACCTATTCCAGCACCCAACGAACTTACATGAACAATGAGTTTTCTTCGTTGGCAAGCCAAATCACCAATGTGGCCAATCAAACCACTTGGAACGGCATGACCCTTTTGACAGGCACCACCGCCGCCTCCGGGGGGATCGGCACCTTGTCAGCCGGTAAAGTCGTTTTTCAGATGGGCGTCGGGGCGGGTCAAACCATCACCGTTCATATTCCACCCATTACCTTGTCCGGGTTAACCATTAACTTGGCGAACATCAACACCGTTTCGGCTGCCTCCGCAGCCATGACATCGGTGTCCACCGCCTTGGAGCAATTGAACTCGACGCGTTCAACGGTAGGTGCCTCCGTCAATCAATTGACCTATGCAGCACAAGATTTGACCTCGGTGCAATCGAACGAGACCACCTCGCGTGCCACCATCACCGACACCAACTATGCCCAAGCCTCGACCAATTTGTCGCGCGCTCAGATCATTGCCCAAGCGGCTACCGCCATGCTGGCCCAAGCCAACCAACAAAGCCAACAAGTCTTGACCCTGTTGAAGGGTTAATTAGGGGGGGGCACACCCTCCTGACATCGTTACTTGAGCTTTAAATCCCGCCCTGGTGTGTCAAACACCCCTGGTGGGATTTTTTACGCCCAAAAACCTGTCGAAAATCCGTTGGCATGGCATTTGCATTAAGTGTTTCAAACAAACACATTTGCAACACCATGACTCACAATCCCGCTGTCAAAAACCTGCTCTGGCTGGACCCCTTCCAGTCGCTGCCTGCCAGCACATCGGCACAACTCGGTGCCTTGGGCTTGGTGATTCGCCCGGTGCGAACCCTCGAAGACTTCACGCTCTCTTTGCCTTGGGCCAATGGCCTGGTGGTTCGCTTGCAAGACAACGACCAATTGCTGGTTGAACTCCAAACGCTCATGGCCCAGCAGCAAAAGCAACTGCCTGTGGTGGCCCGCATTGACCGCCGTCAGTTTGAGCTGGCGATTGCCGCCATGCACAAAGGCGTGGTGCACGTGATGCCCATGGACGAGTGGACCTTGCCCGCTTGGCAAGTGGCCAAACAATCCATGACCGACGCTTGGCACACCGCCTTGGACCTCGCTTCCTCGAACCCAGCGACCTCGGTGCCCTCAGCCCCCTCAGCCCCCTTTGCGCCCTTGTCAGGCGCCGCGCGCAGCGTGGTGTACGTGGACCCCGCCAGTTTGCATTTATTGGCCTTGGCCCAACGCGTCGCACAAACCCAAGTAACGGTTTTGATTCAAGGCCCGACCGGTGCCGGTAAAGAAGTCTTGGCCCGTGTGGTGCATGAGTCTTCTCCACGTGCGCGCGGACCCTTCGTGGCCCTGAATTGCGCTGCCTTGCCTGAGCACTTGATCGAAGACATGCTCTTTGGTCATGAAAAGGGCTCCTTTACGGGCGCTGCCAAAGAACACCGCGGTGCTTTTGAGCAAGCCCACGGCGGCACCTTGTTCTTGGACGAGTTGGCCGAAATGCCGGTTCATTTGCAAGCCAAATTGCTGCGCGTGTTGCAAGAGCGCCAAGTCCTGCGCCTGGGCTCTGAGCGCGCTTTGGCGGTCGATGTGCGTGTGGTCACGGCCACCAACAAAGACCTGCGTCAAGCGATCGTGGACAAAGAGTTCCGCGAAGACCTTTATTTCCGCATCAGCACCTTCAAGCTGACCGTGCCACCATTGAGCCAACGCCGGGGCGACATCTTGCCCTTGGTCGCCCAATTGTTGGTGCGTCATGCCCAAAGCGGCCGTGTGTTGCACATCAGCCAAGAAGCGCAATGGGCCTTGCACCAATACGCTTGGCCTGGCAATGTGCGCGAACTCGAAAACGTGGTGATGCGCGCCGTGGTCTTGTGCACCGGCGACACGATCACCCCAGCGCACCTGATGTTTGACGATGCCGCCACCTTGCCCGTGATGGCGATGCCTGAGGCCCCTGCCTTTGCGCCGATGCCCGTGATGAACATGCCCTTGGACTCATCCGTTGAATCCGGCATGGACACCGACATGGACACCGACATGGACACCGAAATGGACGACGATTTGGAAGCCAGCACCTTGCAAAAGGAAATCAAAAACAGCGAGTTGCAAATCATCATGACGGCCATCAAGACCACATGCAGCCGCATGGAAGCCGCTAAAAAATTAGGCATCAGCCCCCGAACCTTGCGTTACAAGCTGGCCAAACTCAAAGAAAACGGCCATGAATTGGCTTGGTTGAACTGAATCGAGGTCACCCCATGATTGAAAAAGTCAACTCCAACGCCAACATCTTGTCGATGTTGCAAACCCTGCAGTCTTACCAACGAGAGGCCGCTGGTGCACCCGCATCGGTTTCCAGCCCGAATGCGCCCAGTTTTTCAGAAGCAATTCAAAAATCGGTCAACAAAGTCAATGACTTGCAAAACCATTCCCAAGCCATGACCAGCGCCTTTGAGCGGGGTGAGGATGTGCCTTTGACCGATGTGGTCTTGAGCATGCAAAAGTCGTCTTTGGCCTTTGAAGCCACCTTGCAGGTGCGCAACAAAGTCCTCAAAGCCTACGACGAAATCATGAACATGCCTGTGTAAGAAAGTTAATAAATCATGGCAACAGACGCACTTTCATCCAATATGGCCAATATGTCGCTGGCCAACGCCGGTGGCAATTCGAACGTTTCAGACGCCGTGGCCTTGAGTCCCGGTAACGGCAGCGCCAATCCCCAAAGTTTGGCCAGCACAGCGGCCAGCCAATTGGGGCAAGTCAAACGGTTACTCGACCAACCCGCCGTCAAAAATGCGATGCCGGCTTTGTTGTTGGCCATCATGCTGTTGATTTTTGGTTTGGCCTATACCTGGATCAACGCGCCCACCTACCGTCAAATTGCCGTTGGCATCACTGAGGCCGACCAGCAGGCCGCCTTTGACGCCCTTAAAACAGCCGACTTCAAACCCGTTTTGGATTCGGCCACTGGCCAAGTCACGGTGCCAACCACCCGTTACCACGAAGCCCGCATCTTCTTGGCCGCCAAGGGGTTGCCGAAAACAGCCCCCTCGGGCATGGACGCACTAAAAGACCAATCGGCCATGACCACCAGCCAGTTCATGGAGCAAGCGCGCTACAACCAAGCCATGGAACAAGAATTGGCCCGAAGCATTTTGCAAATCGACTCCATTCAATCGGCTCGCGTGCACTTGGCGATGCCCAAGCAGTCGGCCTTTGTACGGGACCGCACGCCCCCCAAAGCCTCGGTGGTGCTCACGCCTTTCCCCGGCCGCGCATTGAGCCCAACGCAAGTGGCCGCCGTGGTCAACTTGGTGGCCTCCAGCATTCCGATGCTGAGCGCCGACAACGTGTCTGTGGTGGACAACCATGGCAAGCTACTGACCGACAACCAAACCCAAAGCAACTTGGGCATGACCGCGGCGCAGACCCAGCACAAAGAAAAAATGGAAGAGTCTTTGCGCCAACGCATCGACGAAATTTTGACCCCCATCACCGGAGACGCCAACGTCCGTGCCCAAGTCAACATGACCTTGGACTTTACCGAAACGGAAATGACCACGGAAAACTTCGATCCATCAGAGAAGGGCGCCAAAACCCGCTCGGAAGTCTTGAGCGAAGAGCGCAACACGGCCAAAGAAGCCGGGGGCATTCCGGGCACTTTGTCGAATACGCCGCCGCCTGCACCGAGTGCCAGCGCCAACACCACGGCCGCGAATCCGACCCAAGACGAAAAAACCGTCAACAACTCACACACCACCCGCAACTACGAGTTGGACCGCTTGGTCAAACACGTCAAGGGCGCGACGGGCACGGTGCAACGCTTGAGCGTGGCCGTGGTCATCAACGAGCGGGCCCCGATTCCTCAACCCAAAAATGACAAGGGTGAGGCCCAAGACCCCAAACCCAATCCCTATACGCCTGAAGAAATTGAGCACCTGCAAAGCCTGGTCCGCAGCGTGGTCGGTTTCAACGAAGCCCGCGGCGACGTCGTGACCGTCATTCCGGCCAAGTTTGAGCCTGAACAAGTGGTCGACATGCACCTGCCTTGGTACAAAGACGATGCCGTGATGAACTTGATCAAGAGCGGCTTTTTGGGGCTCGTGTTCATCGCCTTCTTGCTCTTGGTTGTGAAACCGGCTGTGGGCCATGTCTTGAACCGCGAAAAAGAAATTGCCGAAGCCGTGGCCGCCGCCATGCCAGCCACTCAGCCCGCAGATGGCGAGTTGTCAGCAGACGACATGAATGCCATCCAATTGGGTGACGGCGAGACCTTGGAGCAAATGAAAGCCAAGCTCAAACCCAAGAAATCGAGCATCTCGATGGAAATGTTGGATACCGCCAACTCCTACGACGACAAAGTGGCTCTGGTACGCTTGCTGGTGGCTGAGGATTCTGGTCGCGTGGCCAGCGTCTTGAAGAACATGATCAAAGCCGCTTAACAGGCAATTAGCAGTAAGAAGTAGCAATAGGAAGCAGCATGGCAGATTCCGTCGAAATGACCCCCGAGCTGGAAAAAGAACTGACTGAAATGACCCGAGTTCAACGGGCGGCGGTTTTGATGCTCTTGGTCGGCGAGCAGCAGGCCTCTGAAATTATTCGTTTCATGAGCCCCAAAGAAGTCCAAGAATTGGGCGCGGCCATGGTGCAAGTGGCCGACTTGTCGCAAGAGGCCGTTAATTTTGTGCTCGACGAATTCATCGCCACCCTCAAAAAGCAAACCAGCTTGGGCCTGGGCACCAGCGACTACGTCGAAAAGGTCATGAAGCGGGCACTCGGCGACGACAAGGCCGCCTCGGTGCTGAACCGCATCATGCCGGGACAGGGTTCTAAGGGCCTGGATATTTTGAGCTGGATGGATGCCCGCGCCATTGCCGACATGATCCGCGGCGAACATCCCCAAGTGACGGCGATCATTTTGTCGGTGCTCGAACACAGCGTAGCCGCTGATGTTTTGTCCTTCTTACCGGGGGAGTTGCGCCCAGAAATCATTCAACGTGTGGCCGCTTTGGACGTGGTGCAGCCTTCAGCGATGGAAGAGTTGGAAGCCATAATGAAAAAGCAGTTTGCCAATAACTCCAGCGCCAAGTCGTCAAGCTTTGGCGGTGTGAAGGCCGCTGCGAAGATCATGAACTTCACCAAGACCGAATTGGAATCCACCGTCATGAAGGGCCTGGAAGACCTGGATCCCGACTTGATGTTGAAGATTCAAGACAACATGTTCACCTTCGAAAACTTGACGGCGGTGGACAACAAGGGCATCCAGGTGCTGATGCGCAACGTGGAGCCCGATCAACTGATGACGGCCTTGAAAGGCGCCAGCGAAGCGGTGTTGGAGCGTTTCTTGGGCAATATGTCCGAACGTGCTCGCGGCATGTTCAAAGACGACATGGACGCCAAAGGCCCCTTGCGGATTTCTCAAGTGGAAGACGCGCAAAAACAAATCATGCGGATGGCCCGAAAACTCTCCGACGCCGGCGATTTGATCTTGGGCGGAGGAGCCGATTTTGTCTAAGTTGGCATTTTTGGACCGCGACCCCGGGGCGCGAGAGACCACCGCCCGTGTTTGGCAGCCTGCCGATTTTGCCGGCGGTGGCGCCTCTGAATCATTTCAGAAAGACCCTTGGACCCCCAACAGCCCCCCCGCATTTGAACGCTTCGACCTGAATCAGTGGGAGCAGGCCGTTCAACAAGAACTTTCCAGTAAAAAAGCCGCTTTGGCTCAAGTCAAGGCGCAAGCGGCTCGGCTGAGCGCTGAAATTGAAGACATTCAAAACAAAGAGACGCCTGTTTTGGGCGAATCAGGTTCAGCAGCGCCTCAAATCAGCGAAGCTGAGCTCAAACGAATTCGCGATGAGGCCCATGCCAAAGGCGTTGCTGAAGGTCGTCGCCTGATGCGCGAGGAGTTCGAAAATCAACAAGCCCTCTCTGAGGCCCGTGCCGAAGACGTGGTGAATCAACTCGACACCGAATTGCGCGGCTTGCTGCAAGACCCCACACGCTGGTTTGAGCCCTTGAAGCGCCTGTCATTGCATTTGGCGCAAGAGCTCGTCAAAACCGAATTAACCCTCTCCAGTGCGGCCATCGACCGTTTGGTGCACGCCTGCATCGCCGAGTTGAGCGTGAGCGAAGGGGCTTCGGTCAAGGTTGAAATGAACCCCCAAGACGCCCAAATGTTGGCCGACAGTGGCATTCAAAATGAGCTGTGGCGAATTGTCCCCAACGAGCGTTTGAGGTCGGGCAGTGTGCGCGCCAGCGCCGACGACAGCGTGGTGTGCGATTTGATCGAACACCGACTGGCAGCCCTTTCAGCGCAATTGCTCTGTGAACCCCAGCCTGCCGTGGAAAGCGAAGATGCTTGATTTTTCAGGCGAAGTTGACCGCAGCATTGCCTCAGTCAAAGCGGCAGGGCCCGAGCGACTGGGCACGCTGGTGCGTTTGGTGGGCTTGCGTTTAGAAGCCCGCGGCGTCTTGGCCCCCATCGGATCGGTTTGCGAAATCGTCGGCGTCGACGGCGCCCGGGTTGAAGCGGAGGTGGTGGGCTTTTCCGACAAAACCCTTTACCTGATGCCCTTCACTGAACCCTTGGGCATTGGCCCTGGCGCCACGGTGCGGGTCGTACCCGACAGCAGTTTGGTGTCATTGGGTCCGGATTTATTGGGCCGCGTGATCGATGGCCGTGGCGAGCCTTTGGACAATTTGCCCAAGCCGCGCGGTGTGGCCAAGTTGAGCTTGACCGTGGGGCTGCCCGTCAACCCCATGGAGCGGGGGCCCATCCATCAAATTTTGGACGTGGGCGTCAAAGCCATGAACGGCTTGCTCACCATGGGAAAAGGCCAGCGCATTGGTTTGGTTGCCGGTTCTGGCGTGGGCAAAAGCGTGCTGCTCGGCATGCTCACCCGTTTTACACAAGCCGACTTGGTGGTGATTGGCTTGGTCGGTGAACGCGGCCGAGAGGTGCAGGCTTTTATTGCTGAAACCTTGGGTAAAGAAGGTTTGGCGAAGTCGGTCGTGGTCGCTGCGCCGGCCAATGTGTCGCCGGTGCTTCGACTGAAGGCGGCCAATATGACGCATTTGATTGCGGAGTATTTTCGCGATCAAGGCAAAGATGTTTTGATGCTCTGCGACAGCCTGACCCGCGTTGCCCATGCCCAACGTGAAATTGGGCTGGCCGTCGGCGAGCCGCCCACCGCCAAGGGCTACCCCCCTTCGGTGTTCGCCTTGCTGCCCAACCTCATTGAACGCGCTGGCGTCGGTCGCAACGGCCGGGGCTCCATCACGGCCATTTACACCGTGTTGGCCGAAGGCGATGACGGCAATGACCCCATCGTCGACATTGCCCGTGCCTCCTTGGATGGCCAAGTGATGTTGTCGCGCAAATTGGCCGACGCGGCGCATTACCCCGCGATTGACTTAACGGGCTCTATTTCTCGCTTGGCTCAAAACCTCTTGAACGCCGAGGACTTGCAAACCGCCAACCGGTTTCGGCGCTTGTGGTCGCTTTACCAACAAAACGTCGACCTCATTCAGGTCGGGGCCTATGTCAAAGGCACCAACCCCGAGTTGGACGATGCCATTCGCCTGCGTCCCTTGATGGAAAACTTTTTGCGTCAAGATTGGCAAATGGGCTTTTCCGAACCCCAGACCCGCACCGATGTGCGACAACTGATGATGGGCTGATGGGGAGTTAAAGACGATGCCTTCGGATCAACCCCAAGTTCGAGAATGCTGGAGCGTCTTGGCCAATCAGGCCCAAGAGAAGGTGACGCGCATTCAGTCTGAGATCAACCAAATTCGGGAGCACATTCAGAGTCTGGAGGCCAGTCATGAGCGCGTGCGCGACATGGTCAACGACTACCTGAACCCTGCCAAGGGCCAGCAAGTCATGATGGGCATGCAAGAAATGCACGACGCGCGGCAATTTGCCACCCAAATGACCGAGTTGATGAACCGCATTCAAAACGACATCGTCAAGTCCAAACACCTGCTGGAGAACACCCAAGCCAGGCGAATTAAGGCCGATCAAGAGCGCCTGAAAATGGAGGCTTTGATGGAGCAAGACCGGCAATCTGTTGCCGCTTACCACCGTAAAAAAGAGCAAGCCATTCTGGACGCCACAGGCCTGAGGCAGTTCAATTTAGGGGCCAATGCTTGAAACCCCGCAACCTTTCTGGTGGCCTCTTGTGGCATTGGCGTGGTTGGCGCAACCAAGCGCGTTGGCGCCCCACTCAAGACCACATTGCCCAGTGGCTTTTGACCTTGCAACCCACTTCCGATCGTTTGTTGTTGATCGGGGCCAGTGCCGGCTGGATGCTGCCCAACGTCTGGTTGAGACGCTTTAAACACATTGAAATTTGGGACTTAGACCCCTTTGCGCCTTGGTTTTTCAGTCGCCGCCACGGCCAAGCCCTCAAAAAGGCCCGGGTGGATTGGCATTACAAAACCGGCGACGCCTTGGGGCGGTTGCCCGAATTGTTGGCACAAAACCCCGATGCCTTTGTTTTTTTTGACAATGTTCTGGGCCAACTCCGCTTCATGCACCGCATCGGCGATCCCGATGAACAGGTGCTGCGTTCTGAACGCTTGTTGAAAACCCTGGTGGCTCAGCTGCAAGGCCGGCATTGGGCCAGCCTCCACGATCGGCTCTCTGGCCCCGTTGATGAAACCACCGCCCAACGGGCGGTGTTGTCCGCCCGAAACAGCCAAGTCATGCCCGATGAGCGCCAGCAGTTGCGCTCAGACCGTGCTTGGCTGAACATTTTGGGGGCCCAGGGCGAGTGGTTGGACCACTTGACGGCCCCTGTATTTCCGCCAGGAACGCCGGTGAAGGACATGGCATGGCCGTTTCTGCCGACTTATTGGCATTGGTTGCAGGCGGGTGAAGTCCGGCCTTGAGTCTTCATGACACTTGGGTGGCTTGATTTTTGCTTCATATCTTAAAAATCGACATTTCAAACCCAACATGATCCGACTGCTCATTGAACTTATTTTGGTTGTGGCCCTCGCCGGTGCCGGCTTTTTTGCATGGAAAGGCCAGCAATCGGGCAAGGCCAATGAGGCCAAATTAACCGAGCAAACCACCCAACTGGAAGCGGCCACGAAGGCCGCGGAAGCCGCCAAGACAGAGCTAGAAGTCGCGAAT
The DNA here is from genome assembly GCA_903828535.1 of uncultured Curvibacter sp. Classification (GTDB taxonomy): domain Bacteria; phylum Pseudomonadota; class Gammaproteobacteria; order Burkholderiales; family Burkholderiaceae_C; genus Curvibacter. The sequence goes on along the minus strand of CAIKMN010000014.1, from coordinate 1,485 downwards.
GAGGCCAAAAAGAAGCTCGAACCTTTGGCCGCCAGCGCTCAGCAGCTTGAGGCCATTAAAGCGTCCTTCGCCAGCGGTGAGACCCTGCACGATTTGGAAGAGTTGTACAAGCCCAACAAGAAAGACAAGAACCCCAAGAAACTGTCGGTTGAACGACAGCTGGGTTTGAGCGCCGTCCGTTTGTTGACCAAAGGACCTGAGGACGAAGAGGCTGCGGTTGAATTTAAGAAAGTGTTGGACCTGGCCGATTGGGGCAGCAAGCAAAAAGTCATTTGTGCAGCCCAAAACGCGCTGGCAGCCATGGGCCAAAAAGAAGACGTGTTGTCGGAATGCAAAATCCCCGGTTTGAACGGACCGTCTGAAGGCGACTCGAAGTCCGGCGGCAAAGAGCACGAAAAAGACGGCAAAAAGAAGGTGAGCTGGTCTTACAGCGGTGAAACCGGCCCTGATAGCTGGGGTGAGAAATACAAAACCTGCGCCAAAGCCAAGTGGCAATCGCCCATCAACATCGTCGGCCCCTTTGTGAAAGCCAAGTTGAGTTTGGTGCCGGCCTACCAAGAAGCCAAGACCGTTCTCACCAACGATGGCCGCAACATCGACATCAAGGTGGAAGAGGGCGGCAAGATCCGCGTGGACAGCGCCCCCTTTGAATTAACCAAAGTGCAATTTCACCGTCCCAGCGAAGACAAAATTGACGGCCAAGCCAGCGCCATGGACATGAAGCTCATGCACCGCAATGAAAAAGGCGAGTGGGTCACCTTGGTGGTGTTGTTTAAAGAAGGCGAAGAAAACCCGACGCTCAAAAACCTCTGGGAAAAGCTCCCGGTCAAAGAAGGTGAGCGCGTTGAATTGGAAGAAAACAAAATTAATTTCAAATCGCTGTTGCCCAGCGCTTTGGATTACTACCAATACGAAGGCACCTTGACCACGCCCCCTTGTTCGGAAGGTGTCAAGTATTACGTGCTCAAAACGCCTTTGACGGTTTCGAAAGACCAGTTGAAGCAATTCCCCTTTGAGGGCAATGTGCGGCCGGTGCAAAAACTCAACGGCCGTGTGGTGCAGGGTTAAAACATGTTGGCGCTCACCCCTTTGTTAACGTCACTTCGCACCTTGGCGCAACAAGCCCAGGCGGTGTTGGCGGGCGCTTTGAGCCAAAACGACGCCGCCACCAGGCAGGCGGTTGACGCCATGCGACAACGCAAGGCCGAACTGGCCGACTTGCTACCCGCCTTGCTCAGCCTTGCAGACAGCCCCGATTTGGCACCAAGCCTGCGTCAAGAAATCAGCCAATATTTAGAGCAAATCGGCAAGGCCGACCCCTTTATTCCTTTGTGGTGCCAGCGCTACCAAATGGCTCCGGGTTTGATGAGCAGTCTGTCAGACGAAGAGGCCGCCCATGTTTTATTGGATCAGCAACTGCCTTTGACATGGGATTGGAAAAATGACCTTTTGGTGATTCTGGGCACGCCCTCCTCAGCGCATTGG
>CAIKMN010000013.1 GCA_903828535.1 uncultured Curvibacter sp. | reverse complement strand
GCCCTTTTGACGACCAAAGCCCTTGACTTCGGTCACCGTGATGCCTTGAACCCCCATCGCAGACAGGGCTTCACGCACCTCGTCCAGCTTGAACGGTTTGATGATGGCAGTGACAAGTTTCATGTGTACTCCTTTACGAGCCCGACGAGCGAGTTGAACAATTTAAAACAACGGTGTTTGCAGAATTCGTGCCAAATGTTGACGCGGATTCAAGCGCCAATCTGACCCAAAACACCTTTAGCACGCCATATTTAGGCACCAATTTGGTGCAAATCAGGTGGTTTGGTGCAGCCCCGGCCTGAAGCGCACCAAAAAAATGCCAAACACCTTGTCCGATTACGCCCAAGTCAACAGCCGGACCTTGCTGGGGCTGCTGGCACCGCGCATCCTCATCGAGGTGCACCTGGCGAACGGTCTGCCCGGTTTTAATTTGGTGGGGTTGGCCGACACCGAAGTCAAAGAAGCCCGCGAGCGGGTTCGTTCTGCGATTGTGAATTCGGGTTTTGTGTTTCCGAACAACAAAAAAATCATCGTCAACCTGGCCCCGGCTGACTTGCCGAAAGAATCCGGGCGCTTTGATTTACCGATCGCATTGGGCATCCTGGCCGCCAGTGGCCAGGTCGATGCGGCCGCCTTGAGTCCGTTTGAGTTTGCGGGCGAGCTCTCCCTTTCAGGTGCCTTAAGACCCGTGCGCGGCGCCTTGGCGATGGTGGTTGCCACTCGGGGTCAGGCCGCACGGGAGAGCGTGGGGCGCGCCAGCGGTTCTGAAGTGCAGTGGGTACTGCCACCGGGCAGCGCTGAAGAAGCGGCCCTGGTGCCCGACACCCCCGTTTGGCGGGCCGAGCATTTGCGCGATGTGGCGTTGCGATTTGCCCCTGCTTCTCCTACCCCTTCTCCTTCTCCTTCTCCTTCTCCTTCTGTGACCGGTTGGGCCCGTTTGAACCCCCGTTTGAAGTCAGTCATGAATACCCCGCCAAGTCGCCCCCCTCAACAGGCAGGCGATTTGGCCGACATCAAAGGCCAAGCCGGGGCCAAGCGGGCGCTCGAAATTGCCGCCGCTGGTGGGCACAGCGTGTTGATGGTGGGGCCGCCGGGTTCTGGGAAGTCCATGCTGGCGAGCCGCTTTTCCGATTTGCTCCCGCCGATGACCTTGGACGAGGCCCTGAGCAGCGCCGCTGTGCTCAGCTTAGCGGCTCAATTCAAGCCGGAACGCTGGGGGGTCAGGCCCACGCGCAGCCCGCACCACAGCGCCAGTGCGGTGGCCTTGGTCGGCGGGGGCTCACCGCCGAAACCTGGCGAAATTTCACTCGCACACCACGGCGTCTTGTTTTTAGATGAGCTGCCTGAGTTCCCCAGAGCCGCCTTAGAGGCCTTGCGCGAACCCTTGGAGACGGGCGTTATCCGCTTGGCCCGCGCCGCTCACCGAGCCGAATACCCCGCCCAATTTCAATTGATTGCAGCGATGAACCCCTGTCCATGCGGCATGCTGGGGGCGCATCGCGCCGCTGCTTCAACCTCAACAACGCCACGCTGCCGCTGTACCCCAGAGCAAGTGGCCCGCTACCAAAGCCGGTTGAGCGGCCCCTTGCTGGACCGAATCGATCTGCACCTCCATGTGAACACCGTGCCGCTAACGGCCCTGTGGGCTGAAAACAGCGGCGCCGCCCCCTCGACATCTGAATCCCAAGAAGTCCAAAAAAGAGTGATTCAAGCCCGAGCCAAAGCCATGCAGCGACAACGCCTTCCCAATGCCGCTTTGCAAGGCCCCGCTTTAGAAGAGCACACGGCTTTGGCCGATAAAGCACAAAGCTTGCTCATGTCGGCCGCGCAAAAGCTGGGGTGGTCTGCGCGCGGCGTCCACCGCGCCTTGCGTGTGTCCCGCACGATTGCCGATTTAGCGGACTCGGATCGCCTCGAAATGGAACATTTGGCCGAAGCCATCCAATACCGATCCTTCAGCCGAGCATGAATTTGGTTTGAGATGCAGGACAATAGGGGGATTACGTCTCTTTTTTTAATTCCAAGTTTCGATTAAATTTCATGAGTGCTTTCAACGAAGAACGCGTGCTGTCCGTCCACCACTGGACCGACCGACTTTTCTCATTCACCACCACGCGCGACCCATCGCTGCGCTTCTCCAACGGCCACTTCACCATGATTGGCCTGCGCGTCAATGACAAGCCGCTGTTGCGCGCCTACAGCATCGCCTCTGCCAATTACGAAGAGCATTTGGAATTTTTGAGCATCAAGGTCCCCGACGGCCCGCTCACTTCCCGCTTGCAACACATCCAGGTGGGTGACAGCATCATTGTGGGCAAAAAGCCCACCGGCACGCTGTTGATCGACTACCTGCTGCCTGCCAAACGCCTGTATATGTTGTCGACTGGGACGGGCGTAGCGCCCTTTTTGAGCATCATCCGCGACCCCGAAACCTATGAAAAATTCGAGGAAGTGGTGCTGGTTCACGGCGTGCGCCAAGTCAATGAATTGGCCTACCACGACTACATCACGCAAGAATTGCCAAAGCACGAGTTCCTGGGCGAAATGGTCAGCCAGCAACTCAAGTACTACCCCACTGTGACGCGCGAAGCCTACAAACACCAAGGCCGCGTGACCACCGTGATTGAAAACGGCCAAATGGCCACCGACCTCGGTCTACCCGCCTTGAACCCCGCTGAAGACCGGGTCATGATTTGCGGCAGCCCCGAAATGCTGCGCGACCTGAAGCAAATGATGGAAGTGCGCGGCTTCAAAGAGGGCAACACGACCAAGCCGGGCGACTTCGTGATCGAGCGCGCTTTCGCAGATCAATAAGCTCAGAGCACCGGCGCCAACCAGCGCCGGAGTTCGTCGACCGGCATGCCGCGCCGCGTGGCCAAGTCTTGCAATTGGTCTTCGCCAATCTTGCCCACATTGAAATAGGTGCTGTCGGGATGGGCTAAATAAAAGCCACTCACGCTGGCGGCTGGTGTCATCGCCAAGCTGTCGGTCAGCCCCATGCCAATGTCTTGGCACTGCAACAAATCGAACAACTCACGCTTGACCAAATGGTCGGGGCAAGCCGGGTAGCCCGGCGCGGGGCGAATGCCTTGGTAGCGCTCTGCAATCAGGTCTTCTGACGAGAATGGCTGCGCCATTTCAGCTTTCGCGTAGCCCCACAAATCGGTGCGCACACGCCAGTGCAAATACTCAGCAAAGGCTTCGGCCAAACGGTCCGCCAAGGCCTTGAACAAGATGGCCGAGTAGTCGTCGTGGGCAGCGATGAATTGCGCTTCTTTTTTCTCAGACCCCAAACCGGCGGTGACCGCAAAAACGCCCACATAGTCGGCCACGTCATTGGCCAAGCCGTGGCGAGGCGCTACAAAATCGGCCAAGCAGCGGCTGGGGCGTGTGACGCCGTCGATGGTTTGTTTTTCGGTTTGTTGGCGCAGACCGTGCCAGGTCAGAGCGACTTGGGTCCGGGCTTCGTCGGCGTACAAAATCAGATCGTCTCCGACCGAGTTCGCCGGATAAATCCCCACCACCGCATTGGCTTGCAACCAGCGGCCTTCAATGATTTTTTGCAGCATTTTTTGGCCATCGGCCAAAACCTTTTGGGCTTCGATCCCCACCACCTCGTCTTGCAGAATGGCAGGATAAGAGCCGGCCAAATCCCAGGTTTGGAAAAAAGGCCCCCAGTCAATGAACCGGGCCAATTCGCTCAAGTCAAAGTTTTTGATCTCTCGCCGACCGATGAATTTGGGCTTTGAGGGTTGGTAAGTTGACCAATCCAAGGGGGTCGCGTTGGCGCGGGCTTTTGCCAAAGGCCACATCGGGGTTTGTTGGCGGTTGGCATGCTGCGCGCGCACTTTTTCATAGTCGGCATTCAACTCGTCGATGTATTTTTGAGCTTGTTCAGACAACAGGCTTTGCGCCACCGACACGCTGCGGGATGCATCGGGCACATAGACCACCGGACCGTCGTAATGCGGGGCAATTTTGACGGCCGTGTGCACCCGGCTGGTGGTGGCCCCGCCAATCATCAGTGGGATTTTTTGGTCGCGGAAATAAGGGTCTTTTTGCATTTCCGCAGCCACGTATTGCATCTCCTCCAAGCTGGGGGTGATGAGACCGGAAAGGCCCACGATGTCCGCGCCTTCGGCTTTGGCCATCGCCAAAATTTCATGGCAGGGCACCATCACGCCCATGTTCACGACTTCAAAGTTATTGCACTGGAGCACCACGGTCACAATGTTTTTGCCAATGTCGTGCACATCGCCTTTGACGGTGGCGATGATGATCTTGCCCTTGGCCTTGACGTCTTGCCCGGCCAAGGACTGCTGGCGTTTTTCTTCTTCAATGTAGGGCACCAATTTGGCCACCGCCTGCTTCATCACGCGGGCACTTTTGACCACCTGGGGCAAGAACATCTTGCCCTGACCGAACAGGTCGCCGACCACATTCATGCCGTCCATGAGCGGGCCCTCGATGACGTGCAAAGGGCGGCCGCCCTTGGCCAGAATCGCTTGATAGGCCTCTTCGGTGTCGACTTCGATGAACTCGGTGATGCCATTCACCAAAGCGTGGCTCAAGCGTTGCTCAACAGGACCGGTTCGCCACTCGTTCTTCTTGCTGTCGTCTTTGGCTGCGCCTTTGGCGGACTCGGCAACTTCAATCAGGCGCTCGCTGGCGCTCAGTTCGGGCTCGCCCGGCAAGTAGTTGGGGCGGCGGTTCAACACCACATCTTCAACGCGCTCACGCAAGATCGGCTCCAAGCGGTCGTAGACGCCGACCATGCCCGCGTTCACGATGCCCATGTCCATGCCGGCTTGTATCGCTTGGTACAAAAAGACGGTGTGAATGGCTTCGCGTACGGGGTCATTACCCCGGAAGCTGAAGCTCACATTCGAGACGCCGCCGGAGACCTTCGCCCCGGGCAGGTTTTGCTTGATCCAGCGCGTCGCATTGATGAAGTCGACCGCATAGTTGTCGTGCTCTTCAATGCCCGTCGCAATGGCAAAAATATTGGGGTCAAAAATAATGTCTTCACAAGGAAAACCCACTTCGTTGACCAAGAGGTTGTAGGCGCGCTGGCAGATTTCAATTTTGCGGGCGTACGTATCGGCTTGGCCTTTTTCGTCAAACGCCATGACCACCGCGGCCGCGCCGTAGCGTCGCAATAAATTGGCTTGGCGTTTGAACTCGGCCTCGCCCTCTTTCATGCTGATCGAGTTAACGATGCCTTTGCCCTGCACACAGCGCAAGCCGGCTTCGATCACGCTCCATTTGCTAGAGTCAATCATGATGGGCACGCGAGCAATGTCGGGCTCGCCCGCCACCAAATTCAAGAAGCGCACCATGGCTGCTTGGCTGTCGAGCATGGCCTCGTCCATGTTGATGTCAATCACCTGGGCGCCGTTTTCAACCTGCTGACGCGCCACAGCCAGGGCTTCCTCAAACTGCCCATTCAAGATCATGCGGGCAAACGCTTTGGAGCCAGTCACATTGGTGCGCTCGCCGATGTTGACGAACAAACTGCCTTCGCCAATGCGCACAGGCTCCAGACCCGACAGCCACATCGGCGGGACAGAATGGAAGGAATTAGCGGGGGACGTATCAGACATGCAACTCACCTGGTGGAACGGCTGGGTTCAGGTGAGCGTCGTTGAATTCAGTGACCACCTCAAGCCTGACAAGCCTCGGTGGACTTGCTGCAACGCTCCTTGAGATGGCCGTTATTTTAGGCGGCTTCGCGGTAAGCGCCAAAGCGCCCTGCCGGGTTGAGCGCCCTAGAGGACTCGGGCAATGCGCGTGTCGGCACATTCTTCACGGCCTGGGCGATGGCGCCAATGTGGTCGGGCGTGGTGCCGCAGCAGCCGCCCAATAGGTTGACCAAACCTTCAGCGGCGAACTCGTGTACCAAGCGGCTGGTGTCTGCGGGGGTTTCGTCAAAGCCGGTGTCGCTCATGGGGTTGGGCAGTCCGGCGTTGGGGTAGCAGCTGATGAAGGTGTCTGGCGCCGCGCGGTTCAGCTCTTGTATGTAGGGGCGCATCAGGGCAGCACCCAAGGCGCAGTTCAGACCAATGGCCAAGGGCTGGGCGTGGCGAACGCTGTGCCAGAAAGCAGTGACGGTTTGGCCCGACAAAATGCGGCCGGATGCGTCGGTCACGGTGCCGCTGATGATCAAAGGAAGACGTTCGCCGCTGGCTTCAAAAAACTCATCGATCGCAAACAAGGCCGCCTTGGCGTTCAAAGTGTCGAAAATGGTTTCGACCAAGAGCACATCAGCGCCCCCCTCGACCAAGGCTTCGACCTGCTCGTAATAGGCGGCGCGCAATTGCTCAAAGTCCACATTGCGGGCCGCAGGGTCGTTCACATCGGGGCTGATGCTGGCGGTTTTGGGCGTGGGGCCCAAAGCGCCAGCCACGTAGCGAGGGTGCTCGGGCGTGCTGTATTTGTCGCAGGCGGCACGGGCCAAACGGGCCGACGCCAAATTCATTTCGCGCGCCAAGTGCGCCATGTCGTAATCGGCTTGGGCGATGGTGGTGGCGCCAAAGGTGTTGGTTTCGATCAAATCGGCACCCGCTGCCAAGTACCCTTCATGGATGTCTTGTATGACATCGGGCCGCGTCAGGCTCAACAACTCGTTATTGCCTTTGACGTCTTTGGGGAAATCAGCAAAGCGCTCGCCGCGGTATTGCGCCTCGTTCAGCTTGAATCGCTGGATCATGGTGCCCATGGCACCGTCCAAAATCACGATGCGACGGGCTAAGGTGGCCGGCAAGTCGGCGGCGCGGGTGTAGGCTATCGGTTTCATCGCTCGATTTTAAGACTTCCCTTGCTCAGCCCCGACGACTCAACCGCCGACCATGGCGCCGCCACTTTGGCCGACACCATGGCCGACACCACGGCCGACGCTTTGACCCCTTCTGTCTCTCCTGCCCGAGCGGTCTTACAAAGTGTATTTGGCTACGGACAATTCAGAGGGCCGCAAGAGGCCATCATCCACCGCGTTGTGGCCGGTCACGATGCCTTGGTATTGATGCCCACCGGCGGCGGCAAATCGCTTTGCTACCAAGTCCCGGCGATTGTTCGGCAACGGGCCGGCCTGGGCACCACCATCGTGGTTTCCCCCTTGATTGCCTTGATGCACGACCAGGTGGGGGCCTTGGATGAACTGGGTGTTGCCGCCGCTTTCCTGAACTCAAGCTTGTCCTGGGAGGACGCCCAAGCCGTTGAAAAGCGCCTGCTGGCCGGCGAACTCACCCTGCTTTATGCTGCGCCCGAGCGCTTGACCACGCCGCGATTCTTGTCGCAAATGGCGTCGCTGGCCGAGCGCGGCCTGCTGAGCCTGTTTGCCATTGACGAAGCCCACTGCGTGAGTCAATGGGGACACGACTTTCGGCCTGAATACCGCGGACTGACGGTCTTGCACGAGCGTTTCCCCAACGTGCCACGCATTGCCCTGACGGCGACTGCCGACACCATTACCCGCGCTGACATCGTCGAGCGCTTGCAACTCGAAAGCGCTGAGCCGTTCATCAGCAGCTTTGACCGGCCCAACATCCGCTACACCATCGTCGAGAAAAACGAGGCCACACAGCAACTGCTGCGTTTTTTGGAGCGTGAGCACCGCCACCATGTAGACAGCGGACGGCACGATTGCGGCGTGGTGTATTGCCAATCGCGCAAACGCGTTGAGCAGGTGGCGCAAACCTTGTGCGACGCCGGTTTTAACGCCTTGCCCTATCACGCCGGCTTAGAGAGCTCGCTGAGACAAGCCCACCAAGACCGCTTTCTTCGTGACGAAAGCATCATCATGGTGGCCACGATTGCTTTTGGCATGGGCATCGACAAACCCGATGTGCGCTTTGTCGCTCATTTGGACATGCCCAAGAACATCGAAGGTTATTACCAAGAAACCGGTCGCGCCGGTCGCGATGGCGCCCCCGCCAACGCCTGGATGGCTTATGGCCTGAACGATGTGGTGAACCAGCGCCGCATGATTGATGAAAGCCCCGCCAACGAAGCCTTCAAACAAGTGATGCGCGGCAAATTGGACGCGTTGCTGGGCTTGGCCGAAGCCATGGATTGCCGCCGTGTGCGCCTCTTGCGCTATTTTGGAGAAGAAAGCCTGCCTTGCCAAAACTGCGACAACTGCCTCAATCCCCCCGCGCTTTGGGACGGAACCGACGCAGCGCGCAAGCTTTTATCGACGGTTTACCGTTTAGAGCAAGCCGGCAGCCCCGCTTTTGGTGCCGGCCATGTCAGCGACATCCTTCGTGGGAAAACCACCGAAAAAGTACGTCAATTCGGTCACCAACACCTCAGTACTTTTGGCCTGGGCACTCAATACACCGACGCCCGCTTGCGCAGCGTTTTGCGCCAACTGCTGGCGATTGGGGCCTTGCGCATCGACGCCGATGGCTACAACACCTTGCATTTGGTCGAAGCCGCGCGCCCCATTCTGCGCGGCGAGCGACCCATCTGGGTGCGCCTAGGCGAGAGGCCGGTTGCGTCGGGCTCTTCTTCATCCTCCGCCAGAAGCACCGGCGCTAAACCCTCAGAATCCCTGTCGGGTGCCGCCCGCGCTTGTTTTGACGCCCTCAAGGCTTGGCGCGCCGAAGTGGCGAGTTCGCACAATTTGCCCGCCTACGTTATTTTTCATGACGCCACCCTGGCCGCCATTGCGACCCTCGGTCCATGCGATTTGGCAGCGCTGTCCACCATCAGCGGGATTGGTCAACGCAAACTGAGCGCTTACGGTGATGAGGTTTTACGGGTTTGCCAACCCTATTTGGACCGATGAAAGTTCACGAAAGGGTCTCTCAAAGGGTCTATCAATAGCCGGGCTTCTCAAGCTTGGTTAGAATAAAGGCTGTTGTTTTTTGTTTGTGCGAGGAATTCCCATGTCGAACGCCCATCCTGTTGATGCCAGCCATGACCAACCGGCCGATCCCGTTGAAGCCATCGTGCCTTTGATTCCCATCGTTTTGCCCATCGTGGGCGGCGTTTTGATGTTCTTGTTGGCGTTTATTGCCGTTTTCATGGCTTAACCCCTTCTCCCTCTGATAAAAGCCCCATGCCCAGTGCGTGGGGCTTTTTTTTAGGCCCTGAGTTACGAGTCGGTTACGAATCTCATTGACGCCACCCCTTAGACCTTCCTAAAATCTGCCCCAGCCGACGATTAGCCGACTGAACCAAACGCCGTTTTTTTCAAAAACGACGGCCGAAACCGAGCCGGAACCGTCCGTTTCTCTCCCCCCAGGCCGTCCTTTTTGAAAAAACCGTTTTTCAACTTTGGAGCCTTTTCATGAACTCACCCGTTTTGCAGGGACTGCCCCTCAATCCGCCCGCTTACGTTAAAAATGCCAAGCTGATCGCTTGGGTCGCCGACATGGTGGCGCTCTGCAAACCAGCGGCCGTGCACTGGTGCGACGGCAGCGTTGAAGAATACGATCGCCTGTGCCAACAGCTCGTCGATGCCGGCACCTTCAAACGCTTGAACCCCGCCAAGCGCGCCAACAGCTACTTGGCCTGCTCAGACCCCAGCGACGTGGCCCGCGTCGAAGACCGCACTTACATTTGCTCCGAAAAAGCCGAAGACGCTGGCCCGACCAACAACTGGAAGGCCCCTTCTGAGATGCGTGCCACGCTGCAACCTTTGTTTGAGGGTTGCATGGCCGGCCGCACCATGTATGTTGTGCCCTTCAGCATGGGTCCATTGGGCTCGAACATCGCGCACATCGGCGTTGAGTTGTCTGACAGCGCCTATGTCGCGGTCAACCAGCGTTTGATGACCCGCATGGGCAAAGCGGTTTATGACGTACTGGGCGTCGACGGCGAGTTCGTGCCTTGCCTGCACACGGTGGGTGCGCCGTTGGCCGCAGGTGAAAAAGACAAAACAGCTTGGCCCTGCAACCCCACCGTCAAATACATTGTTCATTACCCCGAAACCCGCGAAATTTGGTCTTACGGTTCGGGTTACGGCGGCAACGCTTTGTTGGGCAAGAAATGCTTGGCCCTTCGCATAGCGTCCACCATGGGCAAAGCAGAAGCCGCCGCCACCGGCGGCACCGGCTGGTTGGCCGAGCACATGCTGATTTTGGGTGTGACCAGTCCCCAAGGAAAAAAATACCACGTGGCTGCAGCCTTCCCAAGTGCTTGCGGCAAAACCAACTTCTCTATGCTGGTGCCCCCCGCTGGTTTCAACGGCTGGAAAGTCACCACGATTGGCGACGACATCGCTTGGATCAAGCCCCAAGCCGACGGCACTTTGCGCGCCATCAACCCCGAGGCCGGCTACTTTGGCGTGGCCCCCGGCACCAACAACGTGACCAACCCGAACTGCATGGCGAGCTTGAACAAAGACGTCATATTCACCAACGTGGCGCTGACCGACGACGGCGATGTGTGGTGGGAAGGCCTGGAAAAGGACAGCGGCCAATGGCCCGCTCACCTGATTGACTGGCAAGGCAAAGACTGGACACCCGCCATCGCCAAAGAAACCGGCGCCAAAGCCGCTCACCCGAATGCGCGCTTTACCGTCGCCGCCACCAACAACCCTGCTTTGGACAGCGCCTGGGACGACCCGGCAGGCGTGACCATTGATGCCTTCATTTTTGGCGGCCGCCGCTCGACCACGGTGCCTTTGGTGACCGAGGCCCACAACTGGGTCGAAGGTGTTTACATGGCAGCCACCATGGGCTCTGAAACCACCGCAGCAGCGTTTGGTCAACAAGGCGTGGTTCGACGTGACCCCTTCGCCATGCTGCCTTTCTGTGGCTACAACATGAGCGATTACTTTCAACATTGGTTGGACTTGGGCGCCAAGTTGACCGCTTCTGGCGCCAAATTGCCCAAAATTTACACCACCAACTGGTTCCGCAAGGGTGCCGACGGCCAGTTTGTCTGGCCTGGATACGGCGAAAACATGCGTGTCTTGAAGTGGATGATCGACCGCTTGGAGGGCACGGTCGCTGGTCACGATACGCTTTTTGGGATCACGCCCAATTACAACGAAATCAACTGGACGGGCTTGGACTTCTCAGAAAGCCAATTCCAAACCGTGACCGAATTGAACAAGTCCGCTTGGCTGGACGAGCTGAAGTTGCACAGCGAACACTTTGACAAGCTGGCTTACCATTTGCCCCAAGAACTCAGCGTCACCAAAGAGGCTTTGGCCAGTCGTTTGAACGCCTTGGCTTGATCGTGCTGTCGATCTTATTCGGCCGAAAGGGCGCAGTTCAAGTCATTCATGACGCGGGCGTCTGACAAAGCGGCGGCCCAGAGTTTACGGTCTTCGGCCGCTTGTTGGCGGGCCACTTGCCAGGCCGCAAAACGGGTCATCAGGTCTTGAACCCACAAAGTAATGGGCGTTGCCAAAACAGACAACACCGTAAAGGCGACGGTCCAAACGGCCAGCCAAACCATCAGCAAATGGTCTTCCGTGCCGCTTTCCAAAAACTCCGCCGGCAACATCAACAGCGTCGCCGCCAAAATAGCCACGACAAACACCACGGGGGCTTTGGGCAAACGCAAAACAGGGGTTGCCAGAGCGGCAGAGGCCGTCACGAACTCAGGTTTGGCAATGTAAGGCGGGCGGTAGGCTGGGGTCACAGCATTTTGAGTGTGAAGGGACATGGTCAACTTTCTGTGGGTCTAACAGATCAAAAAATCGAATGAAAAGGGGGGTTGGCTAAAAAGCTAAAAGGCACTCTTTTGAATTCTTTAACCGAATCATAGGGTTAATACTGGTATTTTAATAATTTATATTTATGATACTTGTCATTCATCTTTTGAATGAATTGAGTGTTTAATTGCGTGTTTAACCGTCTCGACCTCAACTTGTTGCGCGTTTTTGATGCCGTCATGGTCGAACAGAGCCTGACCCGTGCCGCTCAAAATTTAGCGTTGACCCAACCCGCCGTCAGCAACGCCTTGCGTCGACTGAAAGAGGCCTTGCACGACGAATTGTTTGTGCGCCAAGGGCAAGGCGTGACCGCCACGCCCTATGCCCAACGCATTTGGCCCCAAGTGCGTCTGACGCTGCAACAACTCGAAGCCACACTGATGCCCGTGCGATTCGACGCTGCCAGCGCCAACCAAGCTTTCACCCTGAGCATGGCGGACGCCACCGCCACCGCCTTGATGCCCCAGTTGTTGCGCATCGTTGAGCAAGAGGCGCCGGGCATCACCCTGCGCGTATTGCCCTTGACCACGCGCGACCCCCGCCGCTTGTTGGAAGACGCCGTGACCGACATGGCCATTGGCTACTTTCCCGCCGTCATGGCCGATTTAACTGCCCGCAATCAAGCCGGCATGGGCATGGCTTTTGACCACCAACGTTTGTACGACAGCCAGTATGTGTGCGTGATGCGCCGAGACCACCCCTTGGCGGCGGGGCCCTTGACCCTGGATGCCTATTGCGCAGCTCGCCATTTGCTGGTGAGCTTTTCGGGTCGCCCTTATGGCTTTGTCGACGAGGCCCTGGGGCATTGGGGACGTGAACGGCGCATCGTGCTGACCGTGAACCAGTTTTTTACCGCCGGCCAAGTGGTCGCCGCGTCGGATTTGCTGACCGTTTTACCGCAGCACTTCATCGAGTTCACAGGCATCGCCGATCAACTGGTTTGGCGTGAACTGCCCTTCACCATGGACACCGTGCATGTCGACCTGCTTTGGTCTCGCCGACCTCAACAAAGCGCTGCTTTGGAGTGGTTGCGACAGGCCCTGTCACGCTCAGCACAAACACCCTTAGCACCCACCGCTTTTTGAGATAGCCTAGCCGCCATGAAAACCTCAACCGCCACCCCTTCACAGGCCCCTTTAAAGCCCCAAATTCGTCTCTATCAAGACTGGCTCGCCCGCGAACGTGGCCTGACCTTTGACAGCTACGACGCGCTGTGGCGCTGGTCGACCACCGATTTGGATGCTTTTTGGCAAAGTTGTTGGGATTACTTTGATTTGCAATCCCCCACCCCCCACGCCCAAGCCTTGAACCGAAACGCGATGCCGGGTTCGGTGTGGTTTGAGGGGGCGCAAGTCAACTACGCGCATCAGGTATTTCGCCACACCCAAGCGGCCCATGCCGCGGGTTTCCCGGCGCTGATCAGCACCAATGAAAAAGGTCAGACTCGAGAACTGAGTTGGCCCGAGTTGCAACGCCAAGCGGCTTCGTTGTCGCTGCGCCTTCGTGAGTTGGGCGTGGTGAAGGGTGACCGGGTCGCAGCTTATCTGCCCAACATTCCCGAAGCCATGGTGGCCTTCTTGGCCACGGTCAGCCTGGGCGCGGTTTGGAGTATCTGTGCCCCCGACATGGGCACCGCCGCTGTGCTCGACCGTTTTAAACAAATTGAGCCCAAAATCTTGCTGGCCTGCGACGGCGTGACCTATGCCGGCAAAGACCACGATCGGCTGGCTGTGGTGCAAGCCCTGCAAGCGGCGTTGCCCTCGGTTCAACACACCCTTTTGTATGGCAATTTGGACGCCGCCGCCGGCTTGCCCAACACCTTGTCGTTCATCGACGCCTGCGCTTCAGACAACGCCGAAGTAGCGGCTTTCCAACCCGAGTGGCTGCCCTTTGATCACCCGTTGTGGGTTGTTTATTCCAGCGGCACCACGGGCATGCCGAAACCCATCGTGCACGGGCACGGCGGCACGGTGTTGGTCGCGGTGACGCTCAAATCCCTGCACAACGATGTGGGTTGCAGCTACGCGCCCAACTCCTGGGGCGAGCGATATCACTGGTACAGCTCCACCGGCTGGGTCATGTGGAACGCCCAAATGAGCGGCTTGCTGAGCGGCACCACCTGCGTGATTTTTGACGGCAATCCGGGCGGCAGCAAGGACGCGCCAGACTGGGGCACCTTGTGGCGCTTTGCCGCCGAGCACCAAGTCACCTTCTTTGGCGCGGGCGCGGCGTTCTTTGCCAACTGCATGAAGGCCGGGGTCGATCTGCAAGCCTGTGGCGATTTGTCGTCGGTGCGCGCCTTGGGCACCACCGGCTCGCCCTTGTCTGCGGACACCCAAGCTTGGGGCACTGAGCAATTCGAGCGAATCGGTACGCCCGGTATTTGGTGGTGCAACATTTCGGGCGGCACCGATTTTGCCGGCGCCTTCATTGGCGGCAACCGAGAGTTGCCGCAAACCCCTGGCCGCATGCAATGCCGCTTGTTGGGCAGCGCCGTGGAATCATGGAACGAACAAGGTCAACCCGTGCTGGACGAGGTCGGCGAGCTCATTTGTAGCCAGCCCCTGCCCGCGATGCCGCTTTATTTTTGGGGTGACACCGACAACAAGCGGTATCTGTCGAGCTATTTCGACATGTACCCCGCCGGTCTGGGGCGCCGGCCTGGTGGAGGGGACATGCCCGCTTCCGCGGGTGGCGTTTGGCGGCACGGCGATTGGTTGCGCATTTACCCCGACGGCAGTTGCGTGATTTATGGCCGCTCCGACGCCACCATCAACCGCCACGGCCTGCGCATGGGCACGAGTGAGCTGTACCGCGCCGTGGAGGCCTTGCCCGAAGTGCTGGACTCCATGGTTGTTGACTTGGAATACCTGGGGCGCGAAAGTTACATGCCTTTGTTCGTGGCCTTGCGGCCCGGCGTCACCTTGGATGACGCCTTGAAGCAACGGTTAAATCAGGCGATTAAAGAGGCTTTGTCACCCCGTTTTGTGCCCAATGAGGTTTTCCAAGTTGCTGAAATACCGCGCACGTTGACCGGTAAAAAACAAGAGTTGCCCATCAAAAAATTACTGCTGGGACAACCTCTGAACAAGGTCATCAACCCAGACGCAATGGCCAATGCCGCTTGCTTGCCTTGGTATGTGGCGTTTGCACAAGCCTACCTGGCTCGTAACCCCGCCTAAGCCGCTGCAAGTTACACTAAGGCTTCTTAAAAATTGATTTTTTAACCCCACAACAATGTCCAAAACCGGTGTGCCCTCGGGCCAAGCCCGCGCCCACTTTGACTTCAAAAGCGCCACCTTGACGATGGTGGCCTTGTTGATCAAAACCACCGATCAGGCTTTGCTGATGCGCGACCTGAGCGCCAAGCTCGAAGACACCCCCGATTTTTTCTCCAACGACCCCCTGGTGCTCGACTTGAGCGCGATTGCCAACAGTGCCGAGTTGCTGGATTTCAAGGCTTTGGTCAAACTCTTAAAGCAACACCAGGTCCAGCCGATGGCGGTGCGCGGTGGCCATGAAAAGCAAATAGCGGCCGCCCAACGCGCCGGGCTGGTTCACACGCCCGATGCGCAAATTGCGGGTGTCGACGCGCGCATATCGGCGCCAACCGAAGTTCGGGAAGTCGTCCGTGAAGTCGCCGTGGCCGTGCCCGTCGAGGTTCAAGTGGAAGTGCCCGTGCCGGCGACAGGCACCTTGGTGATCGACAAGCCGCTTCGCTCCGGCCAACGCGTTTATGCCAGGGGTGGCGACATCATTGTGCTGGGCATGGTCAGCCATGGCGCTGAAGTGATTGCGGATGGCCATGTTCATGTCTACGCGCCCTTGCGCGGGCGGGCTGTGGCCGGTGCGCGCGGCAACACCGAAGCGCGCATTTTCACCACCTGCATGGAGGCCGAACTGGTCTCAATAGCAGGCAACTACCGTGCATTCGAAACCGCCTTGCCCACCGAGGTGGCGAGCAAGGCTACGCAAATCAAACTGGTCGGCGAGAAGTTGCTGGTCAACCCCATTTAATTTTTAAAGGACTCAAAAGACATGGCCAAAATTGTTGTCGTGACGTCGGGCAAAGGTGGCGTCGGCAAAACCACCACCAGCGCCAGTTTTGCCACCGGCCTCGCATTGCGCGGCTTCAAAACCGCTGTGATCGACTTTGATGTCGGTCTGCGCAATTTGGACTTGATCATGGGTTGCGAACGCCGCGTGGTGTACGACCTGATCAATGTGATTCAAAACGAAGCGAACTTAAACCAAGCGCTGATCAAAGACAAACAATGCGAAAACCTGTTTGTTTTGGCCGCCTCGCAAACGCGCGACAAAGAAGCCCTGACACAAGAAGGCGTTGAGCGCGTTTTGAAAGACTTGGGCGACATGGGCTTTGACTACATTGTTTGCGACTCTCCGGCGGGCATTGAAACGGGCGCCCTGATGGCCATGCACTTTGCCGACGAAGCGCTGTTGGTCACCAACCCCGAAGTCTCTTCGGTGCGCGATTCGGACCGCATTTTGGGCATGTTGGGCTCCAAAACCAAGCGCGCCATTGAAGGCTTGGAACCCATCAAAGAGCACTTGCTCATCACCCGCTACAACCCAAACCGCGTCGAAGACGGCCAAATGTTGTCGCTCGACGACATCAAAGACATCTTGCGCATTGACCTGATTGGCGTGATTCCTGAATCCGAAACCGTGTTGCAATCCAGCAACCAAGGCATGCCTGCCATTCACTTGCAAGAAAGCGATGTGTCTGAGGCCTACAAAGACGTGATCGCACGCTTCTTGGGTGAAGACAAGCCCTTGCGTTTTACCGAGCCCGTGAAACCCGGCTTTTTCAAACGCATCTTTGGAGGACGTTGAGCCATGTCCTTTTTGTCTTTTCTGCTGGGCGAGAAAAAGAAAACGGCCAGCGTCGCCAAAGAGCGGTTGCAAATCATCCTGGCCCACGAACGCACCGGTCGCAACGCGGGCAGCCCCGACTACTTGCCTGATTTGCAACGCGAGTTGATTGCCGTCATTTCAAAATACGTGGCCATCAACCCCAATGACATCAAAGTGAACTTGGAGCGGCAAGACAACTTCGATGTGCTCGAAGTCAAAATCGAGTTGCCCGAGCCCCGCTGAATCAGCCCTCTTTTATTTAGTCCTTGTCTTGACTCGATTTGGCACCGCCAAAACGGTAGGTCAAACTGAGCCAAAGGGAACGGGGAGCGGCTGGGGTGATAAATTGCTGGGTCACCAGGGTGTAGACGCTGGTTGCGCCTGACAAACCGTAGGTGGCGTATTGTTTATTCAAGGCGTTGTTCAGGTGGGCTGACAGCAAGAGTTGCTCGCCCATTTGGTAATGCAGATCCAAGTTCAACAATGAATACCCGGGCACGACGCCGGCGGGGTCTTTGTTGCTCTCGTTGCCATGCGCTATTTGCTGGCCTGCAGCGACCCAGTTAGCGCCCGCCAACAAGTCGGGGGTCACGGCGTAGGTGGCCCGTGCTTTTAAGGTTTGGCGGGCGATGCCCGGCATCTGGTCACCACTCACCACGTTTTGCCCGCTCGCGGTCGTGAAGGCAGATCGGTACTTGGCATCCACCCAGCCGTAGTTCAAAGCCAGCGTCCCTGCCGCCCACTTGGTTTGGGCGCTCAATTCAAGGCCACGTCGTTCGGTATCGCCGACATTGGCGAAATAGCCCAAGGAATTAGAGGTGGAGATGAACTGAATGTCATTGCTCAAACGCGAGTCATAGACCGCGGCGCTCCAACGAGAATTGCTGCCCCACTTGCCGCGCCCTCCCATCTCGATGGTTTTGGCGACAACGGCTTTCAGATCGGGGTCACCGTTAAAGCCGGTCGGCAAAGCACAAGGCTGGGCGGGATTGGCGCAAGACAACTCAATCGAGGTGGGTGCGCGCATGGATTGGCTGTAGTTGCCAAAAACACCCAAGGCTTTATCGAAGTTGTAGTTAAACCCAACAGCAGGGTTGAAGCGCTTGTAGTGGTGATTGCCCTCCAAACTGTGGGTTTCGGGGCCCGCCACCGCCCCCGCAGGAACCCCATTGACCTTGGTGGCGGCCCCATTGCCTGAATTGGAATACTTATAGGCATTTGCATAAAGGGGGTTGTAATAGGCGCCGCTGTCGTCGCTCCAGCTGAAGCCGCCGTCGGTGTTCATGTATTGGTTGTTGGCGCCCTGTTGAGACAAATTTGAAAAGTTAAAACTGCCCGAGACCGTGGCGCTGAGTTTTTCAGTCAGGCTGAGCGTGTCGGTCAAGAAGGCGCTCAAGTTATTCGTTGTCGCGTTCAAGCCGACATCACTCAAAACAGGGCTGCCCGTGAAGGCCGGGCGGTTGGTGCTGGAAGGCGCCAATCCGTTCGAGGTAAAGCCGTAAGCCTGATTGGGAATGGCGACGATCTGGTAATTCGTCAACTGGGCCAATGAGGTGTTTTGCGTGTAGCTCAAACGGGCGTGGTCATAGGCAACCCCTACCGTGAGGGCATTGTTGAGACCCCGCAGTGTGTCAAAGTTTGACCATTGAAGGTTGGTGCCGAGGGTGGACTGTTTGGTGACGGACTCCACCAAGCTGGTGTTGATGCTGCTGGTCCATCGACCGTAACCCAGCGCTTGCGCATTGGCCCCTGTCACGCTGTTGAGGGCTGAGCCATTGGGGGCTTGATTGGCGCATTTAGGAGCCCCATTACTGCCCAACACAAAACCACCATCGGCATTGAAACACCCATCATCCAATTGGGCATTGCTGTTCACACCCGAGGCGTTGGATTGGCGAGAAAAAACCTGGGCAGACACCTGGTTTTGCCCATTGAACCAATGGCTGCCTTTCAAATTAAAAAGCGCCATTTGATTGGCCATGCGATCTGGCCAGGTGTAAGACTGAGCGGGGGTGTTCATCATGTCCATGGGCAACGACTGGGTGCCGTTCATGGTCGTATTGGCCAAAGCGGTGGAAACCTCCAGCCATGTTTTGCCCTCATGGCCATGCCAACGGCCTTTGGAATAGAACTGATAAACGTCAGAACCATTGTGGGGTCGATACCCGTTTTGTTTGTCGACGTTACCCGCCAAAAAATAGTCGCTGTCGTGGGCCTCATCTACCCACCCGTTTTCAAACTTCAATGCGCGTCGATGGAATGACCCCCCTGTCAATGTGATCGATGCACCGGCATCCTCTTTCCCATTTTTGGTGTTGACCACCAAAGCGCCCCCCAAGGTGTTCAAGCCGAAAAGGGGGTTGGAGCCAGGCAGTATGTCCACGCTGGCCAAGGCATTGGTGGGAATCAGGTCCCAGTTCACAACCGAGCCAAAGGGCTCGTTCATGCGCACGCCGTCCAAATAAACAGACAGTCCGACGGGCGCGCCGAGCGAAGACGTGGCTTGAAATCCTCGGTAGTTCACGTCGTTTTGGTAAGGGTTGCCCGTGCTGTTGCTGACACTGACAGAACCCAGGTTGTTGTTTAACAAATCCGCCAAGTTGGTCGTGCCTTGGGCCTGGTTTTCTTTCTCGCCCAGTCTTTGGGCGTTGGCCGGAAACTGGGACAAAGGCACGCCAATGCTGTCAATGGGGGTGGCACCAATCACCTCAACCACCGGCGTGGCTGGCGCTGCAAGAGCCGGCGCGTTAAACCCCACACCCCCCCAAGAGGCCGCGGCAAAAGCCATCGCCGTCATCCGCCAAGCGGCGTTCGTGCGCCGGGCACGGGGCGGTAAATGGTGATGAAAAGAAGGGTGAGAAGGTTGAATGAAAACGGACTGCAAGTGACGCTCCTTAAATGCCAAGCATCCTAAGAAACGGGTGGCGAACGACCAAGGGAAAACTTCCCGTTTTCAGGGTTAAGCGTCTAGGACAAACCCTAGGCGCTCTGGGGATTCAACAGCGCGTGGTTCAATGCGATGTGGACCAAGGCCGCCGTGGTTTCAACCCGCAGTTTTTCTTTGATGGTGGTTTGGTGGTTGGACACCGTTTTGGCGCTGAGCCCCAATTGATCGGCGATCGCCGCCACCGACTGGCCCTGAGCCAAACAACGAAAAACAGCCCATTCTTTGGGGGTCAACGTGGCCAACAGGTCTTCGTTGCTGTCCGCAAGGGGGCCACGGCCCGGGCCCTGTATTTGGCCCTGTCCACGAGGCTGTTGCTGTTGCTGCTGGTGTTGCTGAGCACGCAGCGCCAAGTCAGCACTCAAATAACGCTCGCCGCGTGACACCGCCAAAACAGCGCTCACCAAACTGTCTGGTTGGGCTTGTTTACTCACAAAACCAGCCGCTCCCAGGCTCAACGCCCGCTTCACCAAGGGCGCTGCGTCGTGCATGCTGAAGACCAATACCCGGGTCTGAGGTTGTTGATGCAACAAGGTCAACATCCAATCCAAGCCTTGAACGGGCCCCAAAGAGAGGTCGAGCACCACGACATCGGGTGCCTGTTGGCGACAGGCCCACAACGCTTGTTCCGCATCGCCGAAATCACCCACGACGTCAATCTGACCCGTTTGCAACAGCAAGCGTTTAAAGCCGTCGCGCACCACGGGGTGGTCGTCCAGCAACAAGACACGAATCACGCCAACGCCTCCTTCAAAGGCAAGGTGACTTGGACGCAACAACCAGAAGGGGGCCCAGCTCCGCCGTCTTTGGCCCCTCGTGCGGCGCGCAAGGACCGCAAGGTCATGTGCCCCCCCAAAGCGGCTGCCCGCTCTTGGATGCCCAACAAGCCAAAGCCGGTGGGCCCCTGCGCTTGCACCGCCTTATTCCCTTCGGCCGCGCCACTCAGTCCGACCCCATCGTCTTGAATTTCTAAACGCAAGGCTTTTGGTTTTGGCGCCCCTAAAACGACGGCGCTGACTTTGACTTGACTGGCCTGTGCGTGACGCGACACGTTGGTCAACGCCTCTTGGACAATCCGGTAAATGGCCACTTGAAGCGCGTCGTGGTTCAGCGCCAAAATTTGATTTTGAAGCGCGGGGCTGGGCGGATAAAAAGCACACGCCACCCCTGTTTGCAGCTCCCAGTTTTCACACAAGGTCTGTACGGCTGACCACAAACCCATGCCGTCTAAGTCTTGGGGCCGCAGCTGCTTGAGCCGGTCTTTCACCAGGCTGTAAAGCGCATGGGCGGCCGAGTCGATGCGCCGAGCACTCTCTTCAATTGCTTGTTGGTGTGCTGAGCCTTGTCCCAAGCCTTGAACACATTGCGCTTCTATTCGAATGGCCGTGCAGCCTTGGCCAAATTCGTCGTGCAACTCACGCGCCAAGGCACGGCGCTCGTCTTCTTGAACCGTGATCAACCGTTGCGCCAACACCTGGTTTTGTTTCAGCAAAGCATGAAGTTCGTTCATTCGACGCCAGACAAACCAACACAAGCCGATGGCCAACAACAACAGGCCCAGAGGCCATTCATCGAGTTGCCAAGCTTCGTAATGTTGCGCGGAGCGGGCCACCCATTCAGACCAATTGCCCCTCACCGCGGCCGCAAAGCCCAACGCCACCCACGCCGCGACCCCCAGCAGATCGCGCCGCCATCGGTTCAATGCAGGAACGGACATCTCACCTATCCAATGGGCTGCTTATAAGGGGCTTTGAGCGCAGATTACGCGGTCCTGAGGCGTTCAATCAAGCCATTGAGCTCGTCTAAGGAGCTGAACTGCACAGTCAACTCGCCCATCTCCTCAAGTCGCCCCGCGCGCTTGATGCGCTTCTTGATGCGCACCTCGACATCGGCCGTGAACAAGTCCGACAGCTCTTCTTCAATGCGCTTCAAATCTCGCGATTTTTCTTTGCCTTTGGCGTTGGCCTTGGGAGACACCAAATGGAATTCAGCACCCACCTTTTTGACCAGGGCCTCGGCCTCACGCACCGACATTTTTTTGGCAGCGATTTGATGCGCGGCGGTAATTTGCGAGGCGCGGTCCAGCGCCAACAACGCACGGGCGTGACCCATGTCCACATCCCCCGCCATGAGCATGGTTTGAACCGGCTCTGCCAAGTTCAACAAGCGCAACAAATTGGAGGCCGCACTGCGCGAGCGCCCCACCGCTTGGGCGGCTTGTTCGTGACTGAGGCCAAACTCTTTGATGAGACGCTGCAAGCCTTGGGCCTCCTCCAGTGGGTTCAAGTCTTCGCGCTGGATATTCTCAATCAGGGCCATGGCCGCGGTGGCCTGGTCTTCAACATGCCGTACCAACACGGGCACTCGCTCTAAGCCGGCCAGTTTCGCCGCGCGAAAGCGCCGCTCGCCCGCAATGATTTCATAACGTTGGGGCGCATCCGGTTGATCGGCGGGCGCCGCCAAAGGACGCACCAAAATCGGCTGCATGATGCCTTGGGCTTTGATGCTTTCGGCCAACTCATACAAAGCGCCCTCGTCCATGCGCGTGCGGGGTTGGTAAACACCGGGCACCATCTCTTCAAGAGACAGGCTGCTGGGCAAGTTGTCGCTTGGGGCTGAACTCAAAGGGTCTGAGTGGGTGGTTTGGGGGCCAAAAAAGTTTTCTAAACCTCGACCCAAGCCTTTTGGTTTTTTGGTGACCATCTTTTTCTCTTTAATTTTTAGGGGTGCTGGTTTTCAAGCGCGACACCATTTCTGCAGCGAACTCGACAAACGCTTGGCTGCCTTTGGCAGCGGGGTCAAACACCACGCCAGGCAAACCATAACTGGGCGCCTCGGCCAAGCGAACATTGCGAGGAATAACGGTGTTGAAGACCTTGTCGCCAAAATGGGACTTCAACTGGGCGCCCACCTGCTGTTGCAGTGTGACCCGAGGGTCAAACATGACCCGCAACAAACCGATGATTTGCAAGGCCGGATTTAAATGGGCGTGCACCTGTTTGATGGTGTTGACCAAGTCGGTCAAGCCTTCCAGGGCAAAGTACTCACATTGCATGGGGACAATGACGCCGTGGGCGCTGCACAAGCCATTTAAAGTGAGCATAGACAGCGAAGGGGGACAGTCAATCAAGACAAAGTCGTACTCGCCCAACACCGACGCCAAGGCGGTTTTTAGCCGTTTCTCGCGCCGCTCCAAGGTGACCAGCTCCACTTCAGCACCCGCCAACTCCCGGTTCGAGCCGAGCACGTCGTAGCCGCAGGGCTCGGCACGCACCCGCGCTTCGGCCACGCTGGCCGATTCCAGCAAAACGTCGTAGACGCTCAACGTCAGTGATCGCTTGTCGATGCCCGAACCCATGGTGGCGTTGCCTTGAGGGTCCAAATCAATCATCAAAACGCGTTGGCCAATTTTGGCCAATCCAGCCGCCAAATTGACCGTGGTCGTGGTTTTGCCGACGCCGCCTTTTTGGTTAGAAATGCAAAAAATATGCGCCATAAACAGCGAAGGGAGCTCCACCCAGACTTAAACAAAGAACAGAGTTTACGTGAAGGCCTGGTTTGCCGAGATCGATGGGCGCAACCAGACCAAACAACGATCGGCATCCAGGCCGGGAACGGCCAACGGTTCCACGTGAAACATCGCCGCGCACAGGGGGTTTAATGCCGCCAATTCCTCATCGGGGCGCTTGCCCTTGAGGGCCATCCACACCCCTTCTGGAGCCAACGCTTGCCGCGTCAAAAGGGTGAAGTCTTGCAAGCTGGCAAAGGCTCGGCTTGTAATCAAATCAAAAGGGCCCTGCAAGGTTTCAACCCGGGCGTGCACGGCTTTGAGGTTGGGCAGCTTCAAGGCCAATGCGACCTGTTGAATGAAGGCCGTTTTTTTAGCCACGGCGTCCACACAGACCACCTGGATGTTCGGCAAAGTCAAAGCCAGCACCACGCCAGGCAAGCCGGCGCCCGAACCCACATCCATCAACTGAAAAGGGGCCGGTGGGGATTGAAAAGGCGATTTGATTTGTTTTTCGTTTTTCCATTGGGCCACATACGACGCCAACGGAGCCACCACCGCCAGACTGTCAAGCAGGTGATGCGTCAACATCTCATGGGGGTCACGTACCGCGGTTAAGTTGTAGACCCTGCCCCACTTTTGAAGCAGGTCCAAATAGGTTTTCAGCTGGCCCACTTGGGCCACCGACAAGCCCAAGCCGAGCGCCTCAAGGCCCTCTTCCAGGGTGTTCATGCGTTTTCGCTTTCGGTTTCTTGAGTGGCTTTAGTGACTTTAGCGGCCATGCTGGCAAAGCCTTTGACCCCGCGTTTTTTCAAATGGATCAGCAACAAAGAAATCGCTGCCGGCGTGACGCCCGAAATTCGAGAAGCCAGCCCCAAGGTTTCGGGTTTGTGGCGATTGAGTTTTTGACGAACCTCAATAGACAAGGCCGATACCTGGCTGTAGTCAAAGTCTTGCGGTAGTTTTAAGCTTTCGAAGTGGGCGGCGCGTTCAACCTCTTCTTGTTGGCGGTTGATGTAGCCCGAGTACTTGGCGGCAATGTCAATTTGCTCCAGCACATCAGGCGCCAAGGTGGCTTCAGCCTCTTGCGGCGGTTGATAGCGCCCCCCATCCAAAGACATCAGCCCTTGGTAGGTGACCCCGGGTCGGCGCAACAAGTCCGCCAGGTTGTATTCCCGCTCAATCGCCTTGCCCAAGACGCGCTCGGCCTCGGCGGCCGGTAAAGAATGGGGGTTGACCCAAACCGACTTCAACCGCTCTGTTTCACGTGAAACAGCCTCTTGTTTGCGACAAAAAGCGGCCCAGCGGACCTCGTCGACGAGCCCCAAGCGTCGACCTTCCTCGGTCAAGCGCGCATCGGCGTTGTCTTCTCGCAACTGCAACCGGAATTCAGCACGGCTGGTAAACATGCGGTAAGGCTCGGTGACGCCTTGAGAAATCAAATCATCGACCAGGACGCCGAGGTAAGCCTGATCTCGTCGCGGCAACCAAGGCCCCTCTTCACGGCAGCGCAAAGCCGCGTTGATGCCAGCAAACAGCCCTTGGGCCGCGGCTTCTTCATAACCGGTCGTGCCGTTGATTTGGCCAGCAAAAAACAAACCTTGGATTTGTCGGGTTTCAAAGTTTGACTTTAAAGATCGGGGATCGAAGTAGTCGTATTCAATGGCATAGCCAGGGCGCAATATGTGCGCGTTTTCGAGCCCTTGCATGCTGCGCACCAAATCGAACTGAATGTCAAACGGCAAGCTGGTGCTGATGCCGTTGGGGTAATACTCGTGCGTGGTGAGGCCTTCGGGCTCCAAAAAAATCTGGTGGCTGTCTTTGTCGGCAAAACGGTTTATTTTGTCTTCGACGCTGGGGCAATAGCGTGGCCCCACCCCTTCGATCTTTCCCGTAAACATCGGGCTGCGATCAAAACCGCTGCGAATAATGTCATGGGTTTTGGCATTGGTGTGGGTAATCCAACAAGGTGCCTGCTGGGGGTGCATTGGCGCATTTCCCATGAAACTAAAGACGGGCACTTGGCCCGGCAAACCGCCGGGCATACCGTCACCGGGTTGTTCGGTGCATTTCGAAAAATCAATGCTTCGCCCGTCAATTCGGGGCGGCGTTCCCGTTTTTAAGCGGCCCTGCGGCAATTTCATTTCTTTCAGCCGAGCAGACAAGCTAACCGCCGGCGGATCGCCCGCCCTGCCTGCGGCATAGTTCTGCAAACCGACGTGGATCTTGCCGTCTAAAAAAGTACCGGCTGTTAAAACAACCGCCCGTGCACGAAACCGAATACCCACTTGGGTCACGGCACCCACCACGCGGTCGCCTTCCAACATTAAGTCGTCGACCGCTTGCTGAAACAAGAACAAATGGGGCTGGTTTTCTAGGCGATGTCGAATGGCGGCCTTGTACAAAATGCGGTCTGCTTGGGCTCGTGTGGCGCGAACCGCAGGGCCCTTTGAACTGTTCAAAATGCGAAACTGAATGCCTGCTTCATCCGTGGCCAAGGCCATCGCGCCGCCCAAAGCGTCGACTTCTTTGACCAAATGCCCTTTGCCAATGCCCCCAATCGAAGGGTTGCAACTCATTTGGCCCAGGGTCTCAATGTTGTGGGTTAACAACAAGGTTTCGCAACCCATCCTGGCAGCGGCCAATGCCGCCTCGGTGCCCGCATGGCCTCCGCCGACCACGATCACGTCAAATTCTTTTGGGTAAAGCATGGTCTTATTTTAACGAGGTGCAAAATATGACCATGTTTTTCCCTTCTCCTGTTTCACGTGAAACACAAACCTGCCGTCCAGAATGCGGCGCTTGTTGCGTTGCACCTTCCATCAACAGTCCGATTCCAGGCATGCCCAACGGAAAGCCGGCCAATGTCCGCTGCGTCCAATTGGGCATTCATAACGAGTGCTTGTTGTTTGGTCAACCTGACCGCCCCTCTTTTTGTGGGGGCTTAAAACCCAATCCAGAGATGTGCGGTAACAGCCGTCAAGAAGCCCTGCTTTGGCTAAGCTTAATGGAAGCAGCCACCCGGCCAGATCAGGTCTCTGAGAAGTAAAATAGTCGGGTTTTAACTGATCGTTTTATTTTGTTATCACTCCAGAAAAGTGCCGTCGTTTTGTTGCATGGTTTGTACAGCACAACCGATGAATTGCTGAGTTTAAAAGGCCCCTTGCAGCGCCATGGGGCCAACGTGATTTCGTTTGAAATTGAAGGATATACCTTTGATATCAATGTGAAGAAGCCCGTTTCTTCTCCCTTTGAGGCCTGGGTTCTGGCAGTCAAAAACAAGGTTCGATCTCTCAAAGCCGAAGGCTTTGAGAAAGTCTTTTTGGTGGGTATTTCAACCGGGGCTGCCTTGGCTTTGGCTTCCACCATGGAAAAGGAGACTCGGTCCGACGGCTTGGTGTTGTTATCGACTTCCTTGGTACAGGACGGCTGGTCCATTCCGCCTTGGCATTTCATGATCAATGTGGCCCTGTATACCCCCTTGGGCGTTTTTTGGCACTATAAAGAAAAACCACCTTTTGGCGTTAAAAACGAGCGAATTCGAAATTGGATCAAACGCGAGTTGGAGCAACGCAAGATTTCACGGGCCGGTGTGGCCAATTTGGGCATTACTCACCTTAAACAAAACGATCGATTGAATCGTTTCGTTAAGAAGAACCTATCGTTGGTTTCGTGTCCTCAAATTCTGGCCATTCATGCCCAAGAAGATGAAGTGGCAAGTACACATAACTTAACAATACTGTCTTCTGGATTAAAATCATCTGTTCATTTACAAAAAATCATTGTCAACAACAGCTATCACATGATTAGCATCGACAATGACCGACAGCAAGTCATTCAAGAAACCCTACATTTTTTGAAAAGCCTCAGTCGTCCCGAAACCGAACCCAGCAGACCACAATGACAGCCCCTGTTTACGATACTTTGACAGATATCTTGGTCAAGCAATTTGAAGTTTCCGCTGACAAAATAAGCGGCGAAACCGTGCTTGAAGATTTGGGACTCGACTCTTTGGCATTGATGGAGTTTGTTTTCGCACTAGAAGATGCCTTCAAGTTGCGTATTCCTGAAGACAAGTTGGATCCCACCAAAAGTGGCATTAGTTTGAACCAGTTGACGAAAATCGTCGAAGAAGCCTTGCAAACACCTGCAGCATGAGTGCCATCCAGGTCTATATCACGGGCAAGGGCGTCATCAGCCCACTGGGTCACTCAGCAGATTCCTTGTTTGAAGCTTGTCTTAAAAACCAATCTGGCGTCCGTGGCTTTGAAATCAATTTACAGGGTTTAGATGCCGCTTGGGTTCCAGTGGCTTCTTGTGATTTCGACGACAAATCTGTCAAAACACCTTCTAAGATCACACCCGACCGGGGCACCGCAATGGCACTGGTCGCAGCCAAACAGGCTTTTGAAAACAGCGGTCTGAATTTAGAAATGCTGGACCACGACCGCACCGGTTTGTTTTGGGGCAGTGGCATGTCAGGTGCCCACAGTTTCGAATCCATTTGTAGGCAAATCTACAACGAACACCAACGACTGCGGCCAACAACCGTTTTAACCACCATGCCCAATGCAGCCGTAGCTGAGATTGCATTGGCATTAAAAGTCAAAGGGCACGCCTTGGGCTATGCCTGCGCCTGCGCCTCATCGGCCGTCGCCATCGGTGAAGCGGTAAGGGCCATTCGAGGCGGCTGGCTCGATGTGGCGATTGTGGGTGGCCATGAATCGATGTTGATGCCAGGCATTTTATCCAGTTGGCAAGCGATGCGGGTGCTTTCACCGATCCACCAAGACCTTTCCGATGCCTATCAAGCTTGCCGACCCTTTGCCAAGGACCGACATGGATTTGCAATGGGCGAAGGCGCAGGGGCTTTGGTGTTGGAATCAGAAACACATACTAAAAAACGCCAACATCAAACTCGCATTTACCTCAGTGGTTATGCCACCAACTGCGACAGTGAACACATCACCCATCCCAACCCGCAAGGGCAAGTCAAAGCCATGAGGAATGCCCTGCGCGATGCGGGCTTGACCCCACAAGACATTGGTTATGTCAATGCCCATGGGACTGGCACCCAAAGTGGCGATGCGGCGGAGGCCGCCTCATTGGCAGAAGTATTTGGGGTCAACGCTGTTCCAGTGAGTTCCACTAAAGCAGTACACGGTCATCTGATTGGCGCGGGAGGTGTATTAGAAACCATCATTGCCGTAAAGGCTTTGGAATGCCAACAATTACCGGCAACCGCCCACGTACAGGAAGTGGACCCCAAGTTCAATATTGATCTGATTCAACACCAAGCCCGGCACACGCTCAACATGCGTCACGTCATGTCCAACTCATTTGCGTTTGGCGGAACGAACGCCGTGTTGATTGCGAGCCTGGCATAAGCCTGTGGGTATCTTTTTAACAAAGAGCAGCTTATCCACAGCAACTTGATCAAACCTAAATTTGTTCACAATAGACAGCAGACACAAAGGGCTTGAACACACAGGCCTTGAGCAAGAGTAAGTCTTTGATTTGATAGATCAATTTTGGGTTTTCCACAGACAGAGGCGGCCCTTACTATTACTATTAGTTTTATATATTACTTTTAAAGAGATAAGAGAAAAAATGTGTTTGTGTTACATTGAGGGGCTATGGCGAAAGAAGAACTGATTGAGATGATGGGGGTCGTCAACGAGGTATTGCCCGATACCCGTTTTCGCGTGACCCTTGAAAACGGACACCAATTGATTGCCTATTCAGCAGGCAAAATGCGCAAAAACCACATTAGGATTTTGGCAGGTGATAAGGTGTCTTTGGAGCTGTCCCCTTACGATTTAAGCAAGGGACGCATCAAGTTCCGTCACATAGAAGGCAGAGCGCCTGCGGCACCAGTCAGAAGACCACCAAACGCTCGCTGAGCGATTTTTTTGGTTGGGGAGGCCCTGGCCCTGGATTTAGAAGCCTTGCTGGCTCAAGGCCCTAAAAGCCATGCTGCCGATGATGCCAATGGCGGCAATCACGATCATGAGTTGAATCAAGGTCAAGCCAGCGTCTTTTTTCATAACTTTTTTTCGGAAATATTGGTTTTAGATTGTTTTCTAAGCCCTAAAACAACGACCAGAACTGAACACGTTGCCGATATCAGGGTTGTTAAAGTAATGTGTTCTGGCAAAAACAGTTGCCATTGAGCCAGGTATGCAGACAAAGCACGATCGTTACAAATGGTTTCTCCGGCGACCCAACCAATCAGCGCCGCACCCAATTTAATGATGATTGGATACTGCGCCATGATTTTGATCAACATGGCGCTGCCAAGCACCACAATCGGTGCGCTGGTCACTAATCCCAAAATGAGCAACAAAGGGCTTCCTTTGGCCGCTGCCGCCACGGCGATGACGTTGTCCAGGCTCATGACCAAGTCGGCGATCAAGATAATGCGAACGGCGCCCCATAAATGATGAACAGGGTGGTGGTGCTCAACCTCATCAGTCTCATCGTTCATCAATTGAACGCCGATCCAAACCAAAGCCAAACCACCGAGCAATTGAACATAAGGCAAAGCCAGTAATTCAACGGCCACAAAAGTGAGCACAACGCGCAGAATGACCGCAAAAAGAGCCCCTAACCAGATGGCTTTTTGTCTTTGCGGGCCGGGCAGGTCACGGGCGGCTAAGGCGATAGAAACGGCGTTTTCGCCCGACATCAACAAGTTCACGCCCATGATTTTGAGTAGCCCCAACCAGAAGTCAGCACTTTGCAGTGCCAACCCCAAGTCAAAGTTAAATAAATTCAGAGGAGCGAGGTTGATATTTAAACCTGTTTGGGTTCGGTTTGGCCTTATTTGAGTTGGGCTTTGAGTAATTTGCCCAATTCGGAAGGGTTGCGGGTCACGATGAAACCACATTCTTCCATGATAGCCAGTTTGGCATCGGCTGTATCAGCGCCGCCAGAGATCAAAGCCCCTGCGTGGCCCATGCGTTTGCCGGGAGGCGCCGTCACGCCGGCAATAAAGCCAACGATGGGTTTCTTCATATTGGCCTTGCACCACAAAGCGGCTTCTGCTTCATCGGGACCGCCAATTTCGCCAATCATGATGACCGCGTCTGTGTCTGGGTCGTCGTTGAAGGCCTTCATGACATCAATGTGTTTCAAGCCATTGATGGGATCACCCCCGATGCCCACCGCGGTCGATTGACCCAAGCCGACTTCGGTCAACATGGCCACCGCCTCATAAGTCAAAGTACCGGAGCGGCTGACCACGCCAATGCGACCCTTGCGGTGAATGTGACCCGGCATGATGCCGATTTTGATTTCTTCGGGCGTGATGATGCCGGGGCAGTTGGGACCCAACAACAAGGTCTTTTTGCCGCCAGCGGCTTCTTTGGCCTTCATTTTGTTGCGCACTTCGAGCATGTCGCGCACGGGAATGCCTTCAGTGATGCAAATGGCCATGTCCAAGTCGGCTTCAACCGCCTCCCAGATGGCTGCAGCAGCGCCAGCTGGGGGCACGTAAATGACCGAAACGGTGGCGCCAGTTTGGGTGGCAGCTTCTTTGACGGAAGCGTAAATAGGGATGTTGAAAATGGATTCGCCGGCCTTTTTGGGGTTTACGCCCGCGACAAAAGCATTTTTGCCATTGGCGTACTCTTGGCACTTTTCAGTGTGAAACTGACCCGTTTTACCGGTAATGCCTTGGGTAATGACTTTGGTGTCTTTATTGATGTAGATCGACATGTTGGTTCTCCGGGCTTACTTAACGGCAGCGACAATTTTGGTGGCCGCTTCGGCCATGGTGTCGGCCGCAATGATGGGCAGACCCGACTCGGCGAGCAGTTTTTTGCCCAGCTCTTCGTTGGTGCCCTTCATGCGCACCACCAAAGGGACCGACAAGTTCACGGCTTTACAAGCGGTGATCACACCGGTGGCGATGGTGTCGCATTTCATGATGCCGCCAAAAATGTTGACCAAAATACCTTTCACATTGGGGTTGCCCAACATGATCTTGAAGGCCTCGGTTACTTTTTCAGCGGTGGCGCCACCGCCCACATCCAAGAAGTTGGCGGGCTCGCCGCCAAACAACTTGATGGTGTCCATGGTCGCCATGGCCAATCCAGCGCCGTTCACCAAGCAACCGATGTTGCCATCGAGCGAGATGTAAGCCAAGTCAAATTTAGAGGCTTCGACTTCTGCGGGGTCTTCTTCGTCCAAATCGCGGTAAGCCACGATTTCAGGATGGCGGAACAGGGCGTTTGCGTCAAAGTTGAACTTGGCGTCCAGCGCAATCACATTGCCTTTAGAGTCGCGGTTCAAGGGGTTGATTTCAACCAATGAAGCATCAGTGGCCATGTAGCACTGATACAGCTTTTGGAAGATATCAGCAGCTTGTGCCACGGAGTCGGCGGGCATGCCAATCAATTCGGCGATTTTGCGGGCTTGGGCGTCGCCCAAACCGGTCAAAGGATCAATGAATTCGGTGATGATCTTTTCGGGGGTGGAATGCGCCACTTCCTCAATGTCCATGCCGCCTTCGCTGGAAGCGATGAACGCCACTTTTTGGGAGGCACGGTCGGTCACGACCGAGACGTAATATTCTTTTTGAATGTCGGCGCCATCTTCGATGTACAAGCGACGCACTTTTTGACCTTCAGGGCCTGTTTGATGGGTTTTGAGTTGCATGCCCAAAATTTCGGAAGCCAGGCGTTTGACGTCGTCAATGGTTTTGGCCACTTTCACGCCACCGCCCTTGCCACGGCCACCGGCGTGGATTTGGGCCTTGACGACCCACACGGGGCCGCCCAGCTTTTGAGCGGCTTCAACGGCTTCTTGAACGGTGAAAGCGGGGATGCCACGGGGAACGGGCACTCCAAATTGGCGCAAGATTTCCTTGCCTTGGTATTCGTGAATCTTCATGAGGGCTCTCTCAGGAAAGGGTGAAAAAAGTGCGTGTAAACAGCGCAGAAATGTATCATGTTGCATCGCGCCAATCTTCCAGATTCCTGACAAGCTGATCAGATTGGCCTCCTTTTTCAAGATTGACGCGCATGACTTCTTCCAAAAAAGCCGTTCTGGCCAGGGTTTTTATCGACGGTGAAGCGGGCACCACCGGCCTGCAAATTCGGGAACGGCTGCTAAAAATGCCTGCTGTTGAGATGCTCAGCATTGCGCCTGATCGACGCAAAGACCCCGCAGCCAAGCGCGAGCTGTTGGCCCAAGCCGACCTGGTGATTTTGTGTTTGCACGATGACGCAGCCCGTGAAACCGTGGCCATGGTGGATGCCATCGCCGCGGAAACAGGGCGAGCGGGCCCGAAAATCATTGATGCCTCAACGGCCCATCGTGTCAGCCCGGGGTGGGTCTATGGTTTTCCAGAATTGACCCCAGGCCAAGCCGACCGCGTTCGACAGGCGCAGCGAGTGGCCAATCCGGGCTGCTACGCCACGGGGGCCATTGCCCTGTTACGTCCTTTGATCGAAGCGGGCGTTTTGCCCGCCGACACGCCCCTTTGCTTGCCCTCCGTCAGTGGTTATTCAGGCGGTGGACGGCCCATGATTGAAGCCTATGAAAAAGGGGAAGCGCCTTTGTTTGAGGCGTATGCCTTGGGCCTAGAGCACAAACACATTCCCGAAATCATGGCCTACACCGGCTTAAAGACCCGTCCTGTTTTTGTGCCCGCCGTGGGTAATTTCAAGCAAGGCATGTTGGTTCAATTGCCCTTGCATTTGGCGAGCTTACCCACGAAACCCACCTTGGCGGACCTGCACCAAACCTTGGCTCAGCATTACGCTGACAGCGTGGCGCAAGGTGGCTGGGTTAGCGTGCAGCCCGCTACCGACAATCAAAAACTAGACGCGCTTGCTTTGAACAACACCAACCAATTGGAGTTGCGCGTGTTTGGCAACGACGCCCATGGTCATGCGGTGTTGATCGCCCGTTTGGACAACCTGGGCAAAGGCGCCGGTGGTGCCGCTGTACAGAATTTGGAATTGATGCTGGGCCTATAAAAAACAAAAGGCCGCCCAGCCAAAAAGATTTTTAACTTAGGAGCATTCTTTATGGCACTCGTTTCGATGCGCGAACTGCTGGACCACGCAGCCGCCAACCAATATGGCATTCCAGCCTTCAACGTCAACAACTTGGAACAAGTGCAGGCCGTCATGGCAGCGGCCGACGAAGTGGGCGCGCCGGTCATTCTGCAAGCCAGCGCAGGCGCGCGCAAATACGCGGGTGAAGCGTTTATCAAGCACCTGATTTCGGCGGCCGTCGAATCCTATCCGCACATCCCTCTGGTCATGCACCAAGACCACGGCCAGAGCCCAGCGGTTTGCCAAGGCGCGATTGAATTGGGCTTCAGCTCGGTCATGATGGACGGCAGCTTGGAGGCCGACGGCAAGACCATTGCCAGTTTTGAGTACAACGTGGACGTGACGCGGCAAGTGGTGGCCATGGCACACAAATTGGGGGTCAGCGTGGAGGGTGAGTTGGGCTGCCTCGGCTCCCTCGAAACCATGCAAGGCGACAAAGAAGACGGCCACGGCACCGACGCCGTGATGACGCAAGACCAGTTGTTGACGGACCCTGAACAGGCGGCCGACTTTGTCAAGCAAACGCAGTTGGATGCCTTGGCCATTGCCATCGGCACCAGTCACGGTGCCTACAAGTTCACCCGCAAGCCCACCGGCGACATTTTGGCTATTGAACGCATCAAAGAAATCAACCGCCGCATCCCCAATACCCACTTGGTCATGCATGGCTCGTCCAGCGTGCCCCAAGAGCTGCTGGCCCTCATTCGCCAATACGGCGGCAATATGAAAGAAACTTACGGCGTGCCAGTGGAAGAAATTCAGAAGGCCATTCAATTTGGCGTCCGCAAAATCAACATTGACACTGACATTCGTTTGGCCATGACCGGTGCCGTTCGCAAATTCTTGTTTGAAAACCCCGACAAATTTGACGCCCGCGAATGGCTAAAACCCGCTCGCGAGGCCGCCAAGCAAATTTGCAAGCAACGCTACATCGAGTTCGGCTGCGAAGGTCAAGCCGCCAAGATCAAAGGCGATAGTTTGCAAGTCGTTGCTGCTCGATACGCCAAGGGTGAATTGGCGCAAGTGGTGAACTGAAGAATGAACATGAACCCCGCCTCGTCCTTCAGCGCACTCCATACCTCCGACCTTCATTCCCTGCCGTTGCTGGCGCGGGGCAAGGTGCGCGACAACTACGCGGTGGGCGATGACCGCATCCTGATGGTGGCCAGCGATCGCTTGTCCGCCTTTGATGTCATCATGGGTGAACCCATTCCCGGCAAAGGCGCTTTGCTGACAGAAATGGCGCTCTTTTGGTTTGGCCATTTGGGCGCCATTTGTCCGAATCACCTCACCGGCGATGCGCCCGAAAGCGTGGTCAAGGCCGAAGAACGCGCCCAGGTGCGCGGGCGTTCCATGTTGGTCAAGCGCCTTAAACCAATACCGGTGGAGGCCGTGGTGCGTGGCTATTTGGCAGGCAGCGGCTGGAAGGAATACCAGGCAAGCCAATCGGTTTGCGGTGTGCCCTTGCCCGGCAGTTTGAAAAACGCCTCGCGTTTACCCGAGCCCATTTATACGCCCGCGGCCAAAGCGGAAATGGGCGAACACGACGAAAATATCACGTTTGAAAAAACCGTGGACCTGCTGGGCCTGGACTTGGCCACCCGCATCCGAGACATCAGCATCGCGCTCTACAAAACAGCGTATGAAATGGCCCTCAAAAAAGGCATGATCATCGCCGACACCAAGTTTGAATTTGGCCTGGATGCCGAGGGCCAATTGGTCTTGATGGACGAGGTGTTGACCCCCGACAGTTCACGTTACTGGCCCGTTGAAGGCTACGACGCCGCCTTCGCCGCCGGCGAAAACCCCCCCAGCTATGACAAGCAATTTGTGCGCGACTGGTTGGAAACAGCGCAGGTCAATGGCCAGCCTTGGGACAAAACAGCGCCAGCGCCAAAATTGCCACCCGAGGTAATTGAAAAGACCGCGGCCAAATACCGCGAGTCCTTGGCGCGTTTAACCGGCTTGCCGATGTAGTGTTTAAGGGGCTTAAGGCTTAAGGCTCAATTCAGCGCCATGCTGAGTTTGCGACGATAGCGCGCCACCATCTCAGCCTGGGGGTCTAGCGCGGCCACGGCCTTGCCCGCCAGCTCAATGCCACCAGCGGTTTTGTTGCCCGCCTCGCCGCCCCCCTTGGGTTTGGGCGGTGTTAACAGTTCCAAAATGGCGACCACGGTTTTGCGCGCCAGTTCTTGGTTCCAGGCGCGGTCACGCAGGACGATTTCCAGCAATTCGTCCATGGACTCGGCCAGCAAGCCGGCCGATAACAAGGCGGCGGCCTTGGCATAGCGTGTTTCAAAGTCGCGTTTGTTTTCGGCAATCTTGGCGTCGAATTGGGGCCGTTCCCAGCCGCCGAATTGGCCCGCAAAGGCTTGGCTATCGACGTATTCTATGGCGTACAACCAGGTGGCCAAGGCCTCAAACCGCAAGGGTTTTGGGATCCGGGCCAAGGGGTCTTTCAGCACCGAGTGGGCCTCTTCAAAAGCGCCGCCGGCGATCAACAGTTTGGCGTAATCGAAGCGCGCCTCATCGTTGCTGGGGTCGGCGGTTAAAGCCTCTGCCAATTTGGCCAAGGCGGCCTCGGTGTCGCCGGCTTGAATCAGGGCCTCTGCGGCCTCGGTTTCAGCTTCGGCGTGAAGGGCTTCTTTCGTGGGGAGATGTTTGTCCAAAAATGCGCGCAACTGGCCCTCGCTTTGTGCGCCCATGAAACCATCGACGGGTTTGCCGCTCACCATCAAAACACAAGTGGGGATGCTGCGAATGCCAAAAGCACCGGCCAATTGAGGCTCTTGATCCGAGTCAACTTTGGCCAGCTTGAAGCGGCCTTGATAATCGGCTTCGAGCTTTTCAAGCACGGGACCCAAGGTTTTACAGGGGCCACACCATGGCGCCCAAAAGTCGATCAAGACCGGCGTGGTCGCGGAGGCTTCAAGCACCTCTTGCTCAAAATTGTGTTGGGTCACATCGATCATATTGGGGCGTTCTAAAAAGGGCTAAAAAAGGGCTGAGAAAACTTCAAAACCGCTATTTTGGCGAAATGTTAAGGGCTTGGGCGCTAAAAAGTAAAATTCAAGACTCTGCCAACAAGCCAAGCGCATTGACAGACCTAAAGGCCTTTCGCCAGCTTATCCAACCCACGACCATTTATGTCTTCACCTTTGCCTTCACGATCGTCCTCGCCGCCCCCTTTGATCGGCGTCGTCATGGGTTCCAGCAGTGATTGGGACACCATGCAACCGGCCGTCGAAGTGCTTCAACATTTTGGAATTGCCCATGAGGCCCGCGTGGTTTCGGCGCACCGCATGCCGGATGACTTGTTTGCTTACGCTGAACAAGCACAGGGGCGAGGCCTTCAAGCCATCATTGCAGGCGCCGGCGGCGCTGCCCATTTGCCAGGCATGTTGGCGGCCAAAACGACCGTCCCTGTTTTGGGGGTGCCGGTCGCCAGTAAACACTTGAACGGTGTGGATTCTTTGCACAGCATTGTGCAAATGCCCAAAGGCATACCGGTGGCGACCTTTGCCATCGGTCAAGCGGGCGCCGCCAATGCCGCGTTGTTTGCGGTCGCCATGATGGCGCTGCACAACCCGGCTTTGGGTTCGATGTTGGCGGCCTATCGCTTGGCTCAAACCCAGGCTGCTCAAGCCATGACTTTGCCGCCGGCCCAAGCATGAGCGCGGCCGCGGTGATATTACCGGGCGCCACCTTGGGCGTCTTGGGCGGGGGTCAATTGGGGCGCATGTTTGTGCATGCGGCTCAACAAATGGGGTATTTCACGGCGGTGTTGGACCCCGATCCCCACAGTCCCGCTGGCCGAGTCAGTCACCACCACTGGCAAGCCGACTACGAAGACCCCCAAGCGTTGCAGGAATTTGGAGCGCTTTGCGCCGCGGTGACCACCGAGTTTGAAAATGTGCCGGCGGCCAGTTTGTCGGCACTGGCTTTGCAATCAACCGGGGTTTCTCCTGCCGCTGCCAGCGTGTCGGTGGCACAAGACCGTGCCCGCGAAAAGGCCCACTTTGTCGCATGCGGTGTGCCCTGTGCACCGTATGCTGTGCTGGAAACGGCAGAACAATTGAGCGCCATTCAAGCCCATTTGTTGCCCGGCATTTTGAAAACCGCGCGCTTGGGTTACGACGGCAAAGGCCAAATTCGCGTCAAGAACCGCGAAGAATTGAGCGTTGCTTGGGCGCAATTGGGCCAAGTGCCTTGTGTGCTCGAAAAAATGCTGCCCTTGGCACTCGAGTGTTCGGTGATCGTGGCGAGAAGCCGATCTGGCCAAGTGGTCAATTTTCCGGTTCAGCGCAACTTGCACCGTGACGGCATTTTGGCCGTGACCGAGGTCTATGAGGGCAATCTATCGGCCCATACGGCCCAACAAGCGGTGTCTGGTGCCAGAGCCATTGCGGAGGGTTTGGATTACGTTGGCGTCTTGTGTGTGGAGTTTTTTGTGCTGGAAGACGGCAGTTTGGTCGTCAACGAAATCGCGCCAAGGCCCCACAACAGCGGCCACTACACCTTGGACGGCTGTGATGTCTCGCAGTTTGAGTTGCAGGTGCGCACCTTGTGCGGTTTGCCCTTGACGTCGCCGCGCTTGCACAGCCCCAGCTTCATGCTGAACCTGTTGGGCGACTTGTGGCCGATAAACGCGCCCACTGCGGGCCCTTTAAATGCGGCACCCCCTTGGGAAAAAGTGCTGGCCTTGCCCGGTACCCATTTGCACCTTTACGGCAAGCAAGAGGCCAAACCGGGTCGCAAAATGGGGCACCTGAACATCACGGCCAAAACCCCTGAAGAAGCCCGCCAAGTGGCCTTGCAAGCCGCCACCTGTTTGGGCGTTTCGGCGTTCTGAGCGGCCGGCTCGCACCATGATTTTGAACGCCTTGAGGGCCCGCGAAGCCCAAGCGATTGAGCAAGCCGCCCTGGCGTTGCTGGCGGGGGACTTGATTGGTTTGCCGACAGAAACCGTCTACGGTTTGGCCGCCGATGCAAACAACGCTGCGGCGGTGGCGAAAATTTTTAAAGCCAAAGACCGCCCCGCCGATCACCCCCTGATCGTGCATGTGGCCGAGGCCAGCGAGGTGGGTCTCTTTGCCAGTGAGGTGCCCGCCTTTGCCCAAGCCTTGATGAGTGCCTTTTGGCCCGGTCCCTTGACCCTCATCCTGCCGCGTCGCCCCGAGGTGGCCGCTGTGGCGGCAGGAGGCCAGTTGAGCATTGGGTTGCGTTGCCCCTCACACCCGGTCGCACAGGCGCTTTTAAAAAGGGCTCTGGCTTTGGGTGTGCAAGGCGTGGCGGCGCCCAGTGCCAACCGATTTGGGCGTGTCAGCCCGACCACCGCGGCGCATGTGGCCGTAGAGTTTCCAAAAACCGAGACGCTGGATTTGCTTATTTTGGACGGCGGCCCCTGCGAGGTTGGGATTGAATCTTCGATTGTCGATTGCAGCCGCGGCATGCCGGTTTTATTGCGCCCCGGTGGCGTGTCCAGAGCGGCTTTAACGCACGTGTTGTCGGCGTGTGGTCATCCGTTGGTGTCGCCGGAACAAGCGACGCAAGCCAGTACCCAGCAGGCGCCAAAAGCCTCGGGCACGTTGACGGCGCACTATGCACCGCGGGCCCAGGTCAAGCTCATGAGCCTGGCGGACATGCAAGCGGCCTGGTTGAAATGGGCGGCGTCTCAAAAGCAGGTGGGACCCGCAGGCCAAAAAGGCCAACTTGCCTTGTATGTTCGAGAAAAGCCGGCGTTTCTGCCCTTTGATGGGGTCAACGCGGCCCATGCCGTCAAGGTCTTCAAAATGCCCGACAGCGCAGACGCTTCAGCGCACCGCTTGTTTGCGGATTTGCGGCAGATGGACGAACCCAGCACGGTCGAGATATGGGTCCAATCGATCCCCTTATCCGCCGAGTGGGAGGGGGTGGCCGACCGACTGCGTCGGGCCGCGGCCTGAGAGCCCGTGGCGACGCTTCAAGGCCTTCAAGTCTCGTTACACTAGCGACCAAGCAGGGAGAATTTAATGCGTGGAAATTGGGTACGACGGGTCTTTTGGCTGTTTTTGGCATCGTTCGCCAGCTTATTGGCAGGATGCGGCGCCAGCCAAGTGGTGTCGGCCTTCACCCCCACCCGCCTGGTTTCTTTTGGTGACGGTCTCAGCGATGTGGGTCAAGTGCCTTGTGCGGGCTATTTGTCGCGTTACACCGTGAATGACGGCACCGTCAATATTTGGGTTCAACAGGTGGCCAATGCGTATGGCCTTTATTTGAACCCCTCCTGCGCCAACACCAAATCGACGGGCTATGCCTACGGCAATGCCCGTGTGTTGCACACCCCCGACGCGGTGGGCAACGCCAGCACCCCCACCATCCATGACCAGATCAGCCAGTTCTTGGCCCGAGACGTTTTTGGACCCAACGACTTGGTGGTCATCAATGGCGGTTTGAGCGACTTGATTGTGCAAACCCAGCAAATTCAACAAGGCGCCATTTCCAAAGACCAATACCTCTACAACATGGCGCAGGCCGGTTGTGATTTGGGCGCTGAGGTTCGCCGTTTGGTGAAGGCAGGGGCCACCCATGTGATGGTCACAGGCACCTACGATGCCAGCCGCTCCCCTTGGGGCAGCAACAGCGGTATGGCTTCGCTCATGTCCTTGGCCGTTGTTGGCAGCAATGCCCAAAGTTTGGTCAACCCCATCACCTGTACTCAGGCCGCTGGCCCCACGTCGATCAACATCGTGGGTTTCAACGCGGCGCTAGAAGCGTCGACGGCCGACCTCTGGACGAATGTGCTCTACATCGACTCCGCTTATTACTACAACATGATCACGGGGATCAACAACGCGGCCGCCGCCTATGGTTTGCGCGATGCCACCACCGTCGTTTGTAGCACCTTGGACTCGGGCGTGGGCATTGGGATTGGCGCCAATCAAGTCAACTCGCACCTGTGCTCGAACGCCACGATCATCACCGGACTGGACTACACCAAATATGCTTTTGCCGACAAGGTGTATTTCACGCCCGCCGCTCAAGTGCTGTTTGGGAATTACGCTTTTGGGCGTGTTCGGGCCCGCTGGTAATCACCATGAAACCCGCGTGTCTTTAAAGCCCTGCAAGCCCTCAGGGGCTTTTGCTGAGCCAGTCCAAGAGGGCTTGCACAGCGGTCGGGAAGCCCGCCGCGCGCTCTTGGTTGGCAATGGCCACCACCGCGAAATAATTTCCTTTGGGGGTACGCACCACACCCGCCACCGCCGACACCTCTCGCAAGCTGCCCGATTTCAAGTGTGCAGCCCCCCAGCGGGTGGGGTTATCGCTGGGCGCCAGGCGCTTTAACGTGCCATCCACGCCCACCAGAGGCAGAGAAGCCAACCATTCAGGCATGGCACCTTGGCGCCAATTTTGGTGAATCAACGCACCCAGCGCTTGCGCACTCAGGCGCGATTGGCGACTCAAGCCTGAACCGTTGTCCACCACGGGCAGATCGGCGTCGCCATCCAAAGGGACCCAGGCCCCTTTTTGACCAATGTGGGATGCCCACCATTGACGCAAAATTTGACGAGACGCTTCCGTTGACCCTTGTCCCGTAGCTTGCCAGCTCAAGGTTAAGAACAACTGTTGCGCCATGACGTTGTTGCTGAACTTGTTGATGTCCCGCACCACCTCTGCCAAAGGAGGAGAAGTTTGGTTGAACCACGGTGAAAGTCCGCTGGGGACCTTTCCGTCGCGCACTTTGCCTTCTAATCGGCCTCCCACCGATTGCCACAGCGCGGCCAGCAGTCGGGCATCGTATTGAACGGGGTCGGGGTAAGCCATGGACCAAACCCGCTCGCCGCAAGCCGCCGGGTAGCTGCCGTTAAAGCTGAGCTGCAGCGGTTGGTCCCAACGGGCCTGCAATTGGCTTCGCCAGTCGCCACAAGCGCCGCCACTCTCCCCTTTTCCACCCATCCCACCCATCACGCCCGTCAACGGCACACTGAGAGGGACCTGTACACCCATCAGGGGCGGGCTGATTTGCACATGGGCAATGGCTTTGTTGGGGTCGGGGCTGAAGGTGGCGCTCCAAGCGCGGAAATTCAGCAAAAGGGCGTTCGCAGGGACGTTGTAGGGTCTGAGCGGTGCTGCGTCGAACTCGCCTGGATCCACGGGTTCAGGGGCAAAGGCACTGCGGTCTAAGACGATGTCGCCTTGAATTTGCTCGACCCCCCATTGCCTGACCCGCTGCAGCAGCAACCAAAGACGCTCCACCACCAAGGTCGGGTCGCCTTGGCCTTGCAGGTACAAATTGCCACGCAGGACGCCGTCTTGCAAAGTGCCATCGGCGTAGACCGGGGTGTGCCAGGTGAAGTCAGGGCCTAATAAATCCAAAGCGGCGCTGGTGGTCAAGAGTTTCATGACCGAAGCTGGGTTCATGGGCGCTTGAGCCCGCCATGCCAGCAAGGGCCGAGGCGCGGTGCCCAGAGCCGGTTCGCCTTGGCTGTTCAAAGGCGCGACCCAAAAAGAAACCGACTGCGCCGGAATGCCCGCCTTTTGCAAGGCCTGGCTGATTTCGGGCGGCAGCGACGGTGTGACCGCCTGCCCCCGGG
This sequence comes from uncultured Curvibacter sp., assembly GCA_903828535.1. GTDB lineage: Bacteria > Pseudomonadota > Gammaproteobacteria > Burkholderiales > Burkholderiaceae_C > Curvibacter. The sequence continues at coordinate 14,738 of CAIKMN010000013.1, read as the reverse complement.
TTTGTAAAGGCAATGAAAGCAAGCCAATGGCCAAAACTCGGGCCATGACAAAAGCAAGACGAGCAAGGCGAATTCGGGTCATCAATCCATCCTATCAGCCCACTGAATCCAGCGCCAAGTCGGGGTGCACTTTCGGGATAATGGGGGATGCCATTTTTAGCCTTTGATACCAGCACCGAGCGTTTGTCCATCGCCGTGACCGATGGCCAGCAAACCTGGTCTTTTGAGGGCGAGGGCGGGGCGAAGGCCTCGGCGCAGTTGATTGCACGGGCGATGGACTTGTTAAAGCAAGCCAACTTGAAGCTCAGCGAATTGGACGCGGTGGTGTTTGGGAGGGGCCCCGGCTCCTTTACGGGTTTACGTACAAGTTGCGCGGTTGCACAAGGACTGGCACTGGGCGCTGACTTGCCCGTCTTGCCCATCGACACCCTGTTGGCCGTGGCTGAAGAGGCGCGGTTTCAGCAAGGCAGCACGCATGTTTTGGCGGCACTCGATGCCCGCATGGAGGAGGTTTACGCCGCCGCTTATGCCTACCAATATGCCTACCAAGACAGTGAATCGGAACGACAAGGACGATGGCACGCCGTGCCCTTGGGCGATGCACCTGCCGCTGGGTTCGAGTTGTGTCGTCCTGAAAACCTGGCTGCACCGGTCGCCTCAGTGGCGACACTGGCGACACTAGCTACATTAGCGACATTACCGACATTACCGACATGGGTTTCAGGAGAGCCAAGAGCGTCAACAGTGCCAGTAACCCAGGCCGATGACGGGCTTGGCCCTGAATGGGTTTTGGCGGGCACAGCGGGTGCCGTGTATGGCCCGCGTTTCACCCAACTTCAAAACCGGGTGCGCTGCCCTGGTCAGGTGGTTTGGCCGACGGCCACTGCATTGTTGCGCCTGGCGCCCCAAGCATGGGCAGATGGGTTGTCCGTGCCCGCAGAAGAGGCCCAGCCTTTGTATTTGCGAGACAAGGTGGCGCAAACCACCTTGGAAAGAGAAGCGGATAAGGCCGTCAAAGCCGCCAAAGCCGATAAACCACCTCAAAAGTCGCCACTGCCCTCTGAAAGACCTGAAAGACCTGAAAGACCCGCAAGACCAGAACCAACGGCGTCCCGCCTCGAAGCCCAGTTGTTGCGCCTCACGCCCGCTTGGTTGACCCGGGTCATGGCGATTGAAGAGAGGGTCTACTCGCACCCATGGTCACTCGGCAACTTTGAAGATTCCCTGCGGGCTGGCTATGACCTGATGGTCTTGGTTGGGGGCGACACCTTGATTGGGTATTTTGTGGCCATGAAAGGCGTTGAAGAAACCCATTTGCTCAACATCACCGTCGCACCCGAGTTCCAACACCAAGGCTGGGGGCGAATGATGCTGGACGCCTTGAAACTCCTGGCGCACAGCCAGGGGGCGGCCAAGTTGTGGCTCGAGGTACGGGCTTCAAACGAACACGCGCAACGGGTTTATGCCCGCTTTGGTTTCAAGCAAGCGGGTCTGCGCAAAGGCTATTACGCCGCGCCCTTGGCACCCCTCACCCCGCACGGTCGCGAAGACGCCGTGGTGATGGGCATGGCGTTGACCTCATGATGGATTTGACGCCCCGACAACGCGCCATGCTGGTGGAAATGCGGGTCCCGATTTGGTGGCCCGAGGCCAGCAAGGCGCCCGGCATCGTACCGACCGAAGCACCTGCCGATGCACCTGCCGTTGCACCTGCCATTGCACCTGCCATTGCACCTGCCATAGCACCTGCTTCACCGATGGCGCCCTCCCCGACCTCGACTAAAAAGGCCCTGCCGGTGCGCCAAGCGGGTCTTTTGAGTTGGCATCTGGAAAGGCCGCAGGCGCTTTATGTCACCAACAGCAGCGCACCGGCCAAAACGGGGGGCTGCTTGATCATCACGGAGGCTTTTTGGGCGGCCGACAAGCCCCCCACCGATTGGCTTTTGGGCCCTGACAGACCCGCCGCGGGACACTTGTTGGACAACCTGTTGCGCGCTGCCCAATGGCAACAAAACACCCCAGTGTCTGTCTTGGGGTTGCGCGCCGCCGCAGGCAGGACGGGTTCTAATGCCGCTGATGAATCTGAGGCGGCGTCAGTGCCCATGAATCTGGCCGAACATTTAAGTCAATGGGCGCCCAAAGTGGTCTTGTTGATGGGCCGCGTGGCCGCTCAACAGGCCCTACAAACTTCAGAGCCGTTGGGTAAATTGCGCGGCCATTTACAGGTCTGCCACGGCCTTCCTGCTGTCGTGACACTCGATGTGCCGAGTTTGTTGCGTCACCCAGCTGACAAGGGCCGGGTCTGGGCCGATCTGAGTTTGGCCTTGCCTTTCATGAAACCCTAAAATCGCGCCATGACTTTTCTTGAACAACTGCGCCAGGCGGAGCAGCAAAACAACTCGTTGTTGTGCGTGGGTTTGGACCCAGAACCCGCCAAATTTCCAAGCGCCTTTAAAAACGACCCTCGAAAAATTTTTGATTTTTGTGCCGCCATTGTCGACGCCACCGTCGACTTGGCCATCGCGTTCAAACCGCAAATTGCGTACTTTGCGGCGCATCGGGCCGAAGACCAACTCGAGCAATTGATGGCCCACCTGCGTCGGGTTGCGCCGCACGTTCCCATCATCCTGGACGCCAAACGAGGTGACATTGGCAGCACGGCAGAGCAATACGCCAAAGAGGCATTTGAGCGCTACGGTGCGGACGCGGTGACGCTCTCGCCCTTCATGGGCTTTGATTCGGTTCAGCCCTATTTGAAGCACCCTGGCAAAGGGGCCTTTTTGTTGTGCCGCACCTCCAATCCAGGCGGTGATGATTTTCAAAATCAGCGATTACAAAGTGTCGTCGGGGCGCCTCGCTTGTACGAGCACATCGCGCAACTGGCCCAAGGCCCTTGGAATCTGAATGGGCAATTGGGCTTGGTCGTGGGTGCGACCTACCCTGCAGAAATTGAGCGAGTCCGGGCCTTGGCCCCGAGCGTGCCTTTGTTGATTCCTGGCGTTGGGGCTCAAGGGGGAGATGCCATGGCCACAGTGAAAGCGGGTTACCGCGTCGGTCAAACCAACGCGGCGGGTGTTTTGGAGGGGTGGGCCCCGGTCATCGTTAACTCGTCGCGAGCGGTGTTGTATGCCTCGCCCAGCGACGATTTTGCAGCCGCCGCGCGGCAAGAGGCCCTGCGGACACGAGATGTGTTGAACCACGCGCGCGCAGGTTAAACGGCTTTATTCCAGCCCCAAATACCGCCGCAGGTAGCGCCCTGTATGGCTGCTTTGGTTGTCGGCCAAGGTTTCAGGGCTGCCCACGCCCACCACTTGACCGCCACCAGAGCCCCCTTCGGGGCCCATGTCAATCAACCAATCGGCGGTTTTGATGACGTCCAAATTGTGCTCAATCACCACCACGGTGTTGCCCGCATCACGCAGTTGCTGAATCACCTTTAACAACAAAGCAATGTCCGCAAAGTGCAGCCCAGTTGTGGGTTCGTCCAAGATGTAGAGCGTTCGTCCGGTGTCGCGCTTGGAGAGCTCCAGTGCCAGCTTGATGCGCTGCGCTTCGCCGCCGGACAGCGTCGTGGCCGATTGGCCGAGCTTGATGTAAGACAGGCCCACCTCCAACAAGGTGTGCAGCTTGCGCTCGATGGCAGGGACGGCTTTGAAGAAGGTGTGTGCCGTCTCGACGGTCATGTTCAAAATTTGCGCGATGTTGCAACCCTTGTATTGCACCTCCAAGGTTTCGCGGTTGTAGCGCAGGCCTTGACAGACATCGCAGGGCACATAAACGTCGGGCAAAAAGTGCATCTCCACCTTCACCACGCCGTCGCCTTGGCAGGCTTCACAGCGACCGCCGGCCACGTTGAAGCTGAAGCGCCCTGGGCCGTAGCCGCGCTCGCGGGCCGTCGGCACTTCGGCCATCAACTCCCGAATCGGTGTGAACAAACCGGTGTAGGTGGCGGGGTTGGAACGAGGCGTGCGGCCAATGGGGGATTGATCGACGTTGATGACTTTGTCGAACAACTCCAAGCCCAGAATCTCGTCGTGGGCGGCGGGTTCGTCGTGGGCGCGGTTGATTTTGTGAGCCGCCGCGGTGTACAAGGTGTCGTTGACCAAGGTCGATTTGCCCGAGCCGGAAACGCCTGTGACGCAGGTCAACAAACCGACTGGAAAATCGGCGTTGACGCGCTTCAAGTTGTTGCCCCGTGCACCGACCACGCGCACCCATTGGCTGGCGTCTTTTTGCACACGCCTTTTTATCGGCACCTCGATTTTTTTGGTGCCGCTCAAATACTGGCCGGTGGGCGAGGCGGGGTTGTCTCGCACCTCGTCGTAGCTGCCCTGAGCCATGACTCGGCCTCCGTGCACACCTGCGCCAGGCCCCATGTCGATCAGGTGGTCGGCGGCGCGCATCATGTCTTCGTCGTGTTCGACCACCAGCACGCTGTTGCCGAGGTCACGCAGGTGCACCAAGGTGCCAATCAAGCGGTCGTTGTCGCGCTGGTGCAAGCCAATACTGGGCTCGTCGAGGACGTACATCACGCCCGTCAGACCCGAGCCAATTTGGCTGGCCAAACGGATGCGTTGCGACTCGCCGCCGGACAAGGTGTCGGCATTGCGGTCCAAGCTCAAATAAGACAGCCCGACATCGTTCAGGAAGCGCAACCGAGAGGCAATTTCGCGCACCACTTTGCCCGCGATGTCGGCCTTTGAACCTTGCAGTTGCAGGCCTTCAAAATAGTCTTGTGCTTCTTGCAACGTCAGGTGACTGACTTGGTAAATGGCTTGGGCCTGCGGCCCTTCACCCAAGCGCACATGACGGGCTTCGGCGCGCAGACGCGAGCCACCGCAATCAGCGCAAGTCTGGCTGCTGCGGTAGCGTGCCAATTCTTCGCGCACCACCGGTGAGTCGGTTTCACGGTAGCGCCGCTGCATGTTGGGGATGATGCCTTCAAAGGCATGTTTTTTGGTCGACTTTTTCGTGCCGTCGCCGCCGTAGCTGAAGCGAATTTCTTCTGTGCCCGAACCCCATAAGAGGGCGTGGCGCGTGGCTTCAGGCAAGGTTTCAAAAGGGGCTTCGATGTCGAATTGATAGTGCTTGGCCAAGCTCTCCAGCATTGAAAAATAAAGCGCGTTGCGACGGTCCCAACCTTTGATGGCGCCACTCGCCAAGCTGAGTGTGGGGAAGGCCACGACCCGTTCCACGTCGAACAAGTCCTGCACCCCCAAGCCCTCACAACTGGGGCAAGCGCCAATGGGCGAGTTGAACGAAAACAAACGCGGCTCCAACTCGCTCAAGGAGTAGCTGCAAACCGGGCAGGCATAGCGCGAGTTGAACAGGTGTTCACGTGGTGCTTCGTTCGGTCGCTCCACAGGGGGGTCGAGCTCCACAGCCAAGGCGCGGCCTTGGGTCAGACGCAAAGCGGTTTCAAAACTCTCGGCCAATCGTTGCTGCGCATCGGGGCGCACTTTGAGGCGGTCTATGACCACGTCGATGTCGTGCTTTTCGTTCTTCTTTAATTCTGGCAAGGCATCGAATTCATAAAGGACGCCGTTGACGCGAAAGCGCACATAGCCCTGCGCCTGCATGCTGGCAAACAAATCGTTAAATTCGCCTTTGCGTTCTCGTGCCACCGGGGCCAGCACCATGAGACGGGTTTCGGCTGGCAAAGCCAGCACCGCGTCCACCATTTGGCTGACGCTTTGGGCTTGCAGCGCCAGCCCATGGGTGGGGCAATGCGGCGTGCCCGCGCGGGCAAATAACAACCGCAGGTAGTCGCTGATTTCGGTCACCGTGCCGACGGTGGAGCGCGGGTTGTGCGAGCTGGCCTTTTGCTCAATGGCAATCGCGGGAGACAGGCCTTCTATCAGGTCCACATCGGGTTTGTCCATCAGCTGCAAAAACTGACGCGCATAGGTGGAGAGGCTCTCGACATAGCGGCGCTGGCCTTCGGCGTACAGCGTGTCAAATGCCAAGCTTGATTTGCCCGAGCCCGACAAACCCGTGATCACCACCAGCTGGTTGCGCGGGATGTCCAGGTCGATATTTTTAAGGTTGTGCGTGCGGGCACCTCGCACACTCAGGCGCGGTTGAACCCAGCGAGCGAGCTCGGCCGGGGACGGTTCAGGGGGGGGCACAAGGGGTTGCAAAGAGGACCTTTGGTGGCGCAGCAAAATGGGGAAAACCCTCAATGATAAAGAATCCCGATTTCTGGCCCCGCGCTGACCTGGGATGTCCGTTCATAATAGGGGATTCATTGGAGATTTTTCAGTCATGGCATCCGTCAACAAAGTCATCATCGTGGGCAATTTGGGCCGCGACCCTGAAATTCGCACGTTCCCCAGCGGCGACCAAGTGGCCAATGTGACCCTCGCCACCACCGACCGTTGGAAAGACAAACAAAGCGGCGAGATGAAAGAGGCCACGGAATGGCACCGCGTGGTGTTCAACGGCCGCTTGGCTGAAATTGCCGGCCAGTACCTTCGCAAAGGCGCTCAAATTTATGTGGAAGGCAGTTTGCGCACACGCAAATGGACCGATCAAGCCGGCGTCGAAAAATACAGCACTGAAATCCGCGCTGACCAAATGCAAATGTTGGGCAGTCGCCAAGGCATGGGCGGCAACGACGGCGGCCAAGGCGGATCACAAGGCGGCGATGGCTATGAAGCCGCTCCCCGCCGTGCTTCCTCCCCGGCTCCGGCTCAGAGTTACGCCCCCGCGGCGCCTCGGGCGGCTGCACCAGCCCCCGCAACAGCCCGTCCGTCGTCTGGTTTTGACGACATGGACGACGATATTCCCTTCTAATCTGCTTCGTTTTTGAGTTGCAGGGCCAACTCATAAAGTTCATTGCGGGGGCTGCCTGTCAGCTCCACCGCCAAGCGCACCGCGGTTTTTAGGGGCAGCTCTGCCATCAACAAGCGCAAGACTTTCGAATTTTCAGCGTTTTGAAAGTCGTTTGAGGCCCCATCGCCCAAAGCTTTGGCGGGCGGATGGATCAGCAGCGCAAACTCGCCTTTGCTGCGCTGGGGTTTTTCGCCCAACCAAGCCACCAGATCACACGCGGGCAGGGTCTTGACTTCTTCAAATTGTTTGGTCAACTCACGCCCCACGGTGACGCGGCGTTGTCCCAAGACCGACAAGGCATTCGCCAGGTCATCGATGCGGTGCGGGGCTTCCAGCAAGATGAAAGCGCGTGGCTCGAGGGCCAAGGTTTGCACCGCGGCTTCTCGCTCCGCCTGCTTGGGGGACAAAAACCCGACAAAGGTAAAGCCGTTCGACAAAACACCTTCTTGCGCCATCACACCGGCCACCGACAACAAGGCCGTCACGCTGCTGGCACCCGGCAGCGGAATCACGCGGTGCCCCGCCGCTTGAACCGCCGCGACCAATCGGGCCCCCGGGTCGCTCACCGCTGGCGTGCCTGCGTCACTCACATAAGCGATGCGCTCGCCTTTGGCCAAGCGGTCAATCACGCCGATGGCGGCTTCGGCTTCGTTGTGTTGGTGCACGGCCAACAGGGCGCTGTTGGGGCGTTCAAGTCCGTAGGCGCGCAACAGGCTTTGGGTGTGTCGAGTGTCCTCGCAGGCCAGCGCGTCCATCCGCTCAAGCACACAAAGGGCCCGTAGAGAGAGGTCGGCCAGGTTCCCAATCGGCGTGGCCACGACATAAAGACTACCCTTGGGAAAGTCTTGGCTACCGGCGGCCTCACGGGCGGCGATGAGGGCGTGGCTAAATGAAGCACTGACGAGGCTCAATTCAAATCCTTAAAAATTTTCAACGCAGTGCCACCACCAACACCCCATCCGCCCACCGGCAAGTCAAACGCCAAGCCGACGACCAAAGCTTTGGGCCAAGAAGCGGAAGATTGGGCCTTGGCCCATTTGCGACAAGCCGGGATGCAACTGGTGCAACGCAATTATCGAACGCCGGGCCGGGGCGGCGGAGAAATTGATTTGATTGTGCGCGATCCGCAAGGCACCTTGGTGTTTGTGGAAGTGCGTCTGCGTAACACGCGTCAATTTGGGGGTGGCGCGGCCAGCGTCACGTGGGCCAAGCAAAAGCGTTTGATCTTCGCCGCGCGCTTTTACTTGAAGCGATTGACCCACCTGCCTGCTTGTCGTTTTGATGTCGTTGAAGTGGGTCCCGAGCAAACCTTGAATTGGCTGCAAGGCGCGTTTGAGGGGGGATAAAATTGACGCATGTTAGAGCCCCGTATTCACCAGCACTTCATCGACAGTGCCGACTTGAGCTATCAATCCGCCGAGGGTTATAGCAAGCGCATTGCGGAAGGTGTCCAGGCTTTGCTGGCCAGCATTACCAACGGGGGCAAGGTTTTGGTGGGGGGTGTCGGCCACTCGGCCTTTCTGGCGCCCTTATTTGTAGGCTATTTTTTGGGCCCTTTTGAGCGTCCCCGGCCCGAATTAGCGGCCCTTTTGTTAACGCCAAATCGTGAATTAGCAGGGCAAGTTCGCGCCCTCGGTTTGGCCGGCGATGTGCTGCTGATTTTTTCTGAGCAGCCTCCTTCACCCGAAGTTCTGGCGGCCATCGATACCGCGCACGACCGTGAGATGACGGTTCTGGCCGTCACAGGTCCTGTGAGCCAAGAGGTCAGCAAACGGTTGTTAGAAACCGATGTGCACATCGTTGCAGCGAATGAGCGCATGATGCGCGTCTTAGAGACCCAGTTGTTGGTCTTGCATTGTCTTTGTGATGGCGTTGACGCCCAGTTGTTGGGCGATTTAGAAATAGAGGAATGAAGATGCAAAAGTTATTAAACCGTTCATGGGCCCGCCCCGCGGTCGTCACGGCTTGCGCTTTGGTGGGCATGGTCTCTTTGGCCACGTCTTTGACAGGCTGTTTCCCCGTTGTGGCCGGCGGCGCCGTGGTGACCAGCATGATGATCACAGACCGCCGCACTTCAGGCGCTCAAGTGGAAGACGAGAGCATCGAGTTACGGGCCAGCAACCGTCTGAACACGGCCTTTGGCGAGCAAATTCATCAGAACCTGACCAGTTTCAACCGCATTGCATTGATCACGGGGGAGGCCGCTACCCCTGAGGTGCAAAAGCAAGCCGAACCCATCGTTGCCAAGGTTGAAAACGTGCGCTCAGTGATCAACGAGTTGGTGGTGGCTGAAAAATCCACCTTGACGCAACGCTCCAACGACGTTTACATCACGACCAAGGTCAAGGCCAGCATGATCGACGCGAAAGACCTGCCCGCCAGCGCCATCAAGGTGGTGACCGAGCGCCAAGTGGTTTATTTGATGGGCTTGGTCACTGAGCGTGAAGCCAAGCGGGCCACCGAGGTGGCCCGGGGCGTGGAAGGCGTTAAGAAGGTCGTTCGGGTGTTTGAATACATCACCGAAGACCAGCTCAAAGCCATGACCTCTTCGCCAAAATAAAAGCAAACGGCTTAGAGGCTTGCGCTCAGCGCAAGCGCTTGATCAAACTGGACGTGTCAAAACGTTGACCGCCCAGGGCCTGCACATCGGCATAGAACTGATCGACCAAGGCGGTCACGGGCACACGGGCGCCGTTGCGCTTGGCTTCGTCCATGACCAGCCCCAAGTCTTTGCGCATCCAGTCCACGGCAAAACCAAAATCAAACTTGTCGGCGACCATGGTTTTGCCGCGGTTGTCCATTTGCCAACTTTGGGCGGCGCCTTTGCCAATCACGTCCAGCACCTGCACCATGTCCAGCCCGGCCTTTTGGCCAAAGGCGACGCCCTCAGACAAAGCCTGCACCAAGCCGGCAATGCAAATTTGATTGACCATCTTGGCGAGCTGACCGGCGCCACTGTCTCCCAATAAAGTGAAAGCACGGGCGAAGGCCATGCCGATGGGGCGCACGGCCTCAAAGGCCTTGGCGTCACCGCCACACATCACCGTCAACAAGCCATTTTGAGCGCCGCCTTGGCCGCCCGAAACGGGGGCATCGATGAAGCTCAAGTTCAAGCGGTTTGCCAAGGCCGACAACTCCCGCGCCACGTTGGCCGAGGCGGTGGTGTGGTCGACAAAAATTGCGCCGGCTTTCATGCCCGAAAAAGCCCCTTGTCCTTCGTGGTCGCCTTGTCCCAACACCACGGCGCGCAGGTCGTTGTCGTTACCGACGCAACAAAAAACAACGTCGGCGTTTTGTGCTGCTTCTTTGGGGGTGGTGGCGATTTGGTGCGCCGCCCCTTCGGGTGCGGCGTGGCCAAACTCTTTTAACCAAGCGGCTGCTTTGGCGGGGTTGCGGTTGTAAACCGTGACCTGATGCCCCGCCAAGGCCAAGTGCCCCGCCATCGGATAGCCCATCACGCCCAGACCTAAGAAGGCCACTCTTTGAGGCTTCACGGCATCGTAGGGGCGGGCGTTGACGGAGGGAGTGGCCTGGGGCGCTGTGGGGTGGGTCATGGGGTCTCTTTTAAAGGGGCTTATTCAGAAGGAGGACTTGTAGTTTAATTCGGGGAAAATCCCCCCATGACGCCCGAGCCCATTCCTGATCGTCCCAGCCCCCCTTTGGCCGCACGTGCCGAGCCCATTCGCGAGAACTGGGCTTGGGTACGCGAGCGCATTCAGCAGGCTTGCTTGGCCGCGGGACGATCGCCTTCTTCGGTCAACTTGTTGGCGGTTTCTAAAACCTTTGGCCCCGAAGCCGTCGTGGCCGCTGCTGAGGCGGGGCAAAGGGCTTTCGGCGAAAACTATTTGCAAGAAGCCGTTGGCAAAATCTTGGCCCTTGAATCGTGGGCTCCTCGTCTCGAGTGGCATTGCATTGGCCCAGTGCAGTCCAATAAAACCAAGCTCGTGGCGGCGCATTTTGATTGGCTCCACACCCTCGATCGCCTCAAAATTGCAGAGCGTTTGTCGGCGCAGCGTCAAGCTGAACAAGCGCCATTGAATGTGTGTCTGCAGGTCAACATCGACGGCGAAGACAGCAAGTCGGGCGTGGCCCCGCAGGACGTTTTGGCGCTGGCGAAAGCCGTGGCCGCTTTGCCGCGTTTGCGCCTGCGCGGGCTGATGACCATCCCTGCACCGGCGTCCGATGCTCAGCGCCAGCTGGTGGTACACCAAGCCACCAAGGCCTTGTTTGATCAAGTCAAAAGCCAGCTGTCGTCACCGGACGACTTTGACACGCTGTCGATGGGCATGAGCGCCGATCTAGAAGCCGCTATCCAAGCGGGCAGCACCTTGGTTCGGGTGGGTTCGGCTATTTTTGGCCAGCGTTAAACCACGGGGGGTTGGGTGACCAGCTGGGTCTCGATCGCACCAAACAGCGATTGCCCTAGCAGGTCTTTCATGTCGACGACCACGCTGTCGCCCCCCTTTAAAAACGGCGTGGTGGGCTGGCCATCTTGTTGCGTTTCGGCGGCACGTTTGTCGGCGATGCAGTGATGGCCTTTGGGCCATTGGCTTCGGCCCTGAGCGTCGGTGACGCCGGGGTTGGCCACTGCCCCGGTGCCGACCACTGCGCCAGCTCGAACCGGTCGGTGGGCGGCCAATTGGGCCAGCAATTCACCAAAATGAGCGCGCATGTCCGGGCCGGTGTCGCACAGACCGAACTTGCGGCCATTCAAGGTGGTCTGCAAAGTCAGGTTGACCCGGCCTTGTTGCCACGCAGCACCCAACTCGTCTGTGCTCACCGCCACCGGGCTGAATGCGGTTGCCGCGCCGACTTCGTTGACGAGCATGACCAATCGAACCCCGTCAAGGGCCTGATCGGCCGACGCGGCGGGGGGAATATCGCCGGTTATCACGGCGAGGCCAGCTGCAAAGTCCAATTCTGGCCCGTCCGCTTCGAAGGCCATGTCTTCAAACGGCCCCCAAAAAAAGTCACTGGGACCGTATTGAAGGGCGTTTTGAAAAGCGGGGTGCGCAGGGTGAGTCAAAGCGGTTTGGTTTGAATAGGCAAAGCCCTTGGCCCACAAGTAGGCCCGCGGCAAAGGGGCCATGCTGCGACGCGGGTCAAATGCAAAAGCGTGTTTGGCCTTGCCTTGGTTGAGGGCTTCATAAAGACCTTGCAACTGGGGCGAGATAAAGTTCCAGTCGTCCAAAGCCTGTTGCAATTGGTTGACGATCCCCGCCGCATAATGCGCCATTCTCAAATCGCGTGAAACGACCACCAGTTGACCGTCTCGGGATCCATCCAAGTAGGTGGCGAGTTTCATGTTTGATGCCTTAATGCCTTTTCTTTGTTTTTGGTGTATTTCAAAGTGACTTTTTGGGGTGCTCGATTGTTCAGACGGGATGTTAATGCAGCCTTTGGTCTGACGGCCTTGATCTTGGGGGTGGTTTTGGCCCATGCCTGGTTTTTGCTCAAGGTGTCGCCTTGGGCGCAAGGGCGAGCGGGGTCGGGCATCGAAGTGAAGCCCCCGGCGGCTTCCCCTGTTTGGCAATTGGTGGCTGTACCGGCACTCCCTGAACCGCGGCCCCGTGGGCCCCATGGGGCTCCAGCGGTACCACCCACACCCCCCTTGCCTGTGAATGGCCCGCAGGCGGCAGAAGCCAAAGCGCCTTTGCCCGAGAGCCAGTTGCCCACAGAACAAGCCAAAGTGGAAACCCAGGAGTACCCCGAGACCCAGAGCCCAGCAGAAGCCGCCCCAGACCCTTTAGGCGCGAAGGCGACCCCCTCGACGCCTTCCACGGCAGACCCCGCCACGCCCCAAGACTTGTTTGAGGCGGATTTGAATCATCAAGCCCCTTGGCCCACCTTGGTGCCGCCGTCCCAGAATTTGAATTACAGCGTTCGTGGCCAATACAGTGGCTTTCCTGTTCTGGCGAGTGCCGTTTTTCTCTGGGATAACCAAGGCGAAAACTACCAAGCACAAGCTGAAATCAACCTGATGGGGTTCAAGGTGACGCAACGCAGCCAAGGCCAATTGAGCCCGCAGGGCTTGGCACCGGTTCGCTTTTCTGACAAGCGGCGCAGCGAAATCGCGGCGCACTTCAATGCTGAAAAAAAGCTGATCACCTACAGCGCCAACACCCCCGACGCCCCGCTGAGGCCGCTGCAACAAGATCAACTCAGCGTGTTTATTCAGTTGGCTTCCTGGGTCGCAGGAGACCCGGCGCACTTCATTCCTGGGACCCGAATCACCGTGCCAGTCAGCAGCGCGCGCGGCCCCGATTTTTGGCTTTTTAATGTCGACGGTCCTGAGGCCTTGACGACCCCCAGCAACCCCCTTTTGCCCACATTGAAGCTGCACCGTCTCTTGCAAAAGGAAACCGACACCGCCGGGGAGTTGTGGCTGGCGCCCAACCTGCATTACCTACCCGCCCGCATCAAATTGACCGATGCGCGGGGCAATGTGGTCGATCAAACTTTGGATTAAAAAAACGCCCCCGCCCTTGAAAAAGGGGCCAAATTGCCCGATATGATGGAGACGTAAAAGGAATCGCCATCATGCAAATGCTTTATGACTCTGACTCCTTTGTGGTGCTCCACATGCTGGCCGAATCGCCTTCGCCAGAAGTGAACGCACCCCCTCACCTAGAGCGCCACGGCTTTGAAATCGTGGACAAGCGCTCGGGCAAAGAGGTTTACTTGGATGGCTCATGGGCCGAAATGTTCCAAGAAAAGATTCTGGCCTGGCAACTGAACACGCCCAGCCAAGAAGAAGTCGAGGACACCTTGGAGCGCTATTCGGGGCTGGCCCAACACCCCGTTCTGGTTCATTAAGCCCCGCCGGGACGCCATAACCTTCAACCAATGCGACAATGAGGCGCATGGCTAACGCATTTATTCTGAATTTGTCCTGCCCGGATCGAACCGGGATTGTTCATGCTGTTTCCGGCTTTTTGCTTGAAAAAGGCGCCAACATCGAAGAAGCTGCGCAGTACAACGACCCCGCAACGGGCTTGTTTTTCATGCGGGTTCAATTCGCCGGCGACGCCCTCGACTTGGATGCCTTGAAGGCCGACTTGAGCGTCTTCGCGGTTCCTTTTGCCATGGGCTGGCAATTGCACCGACGCGATGGCCAAATGAAAACCGTGATCTTGGTCAGCAAAGAGGGCCATTGTCTCAACGACCTGCTGTTCCGCTGGAAGTCGGGGCTCTTGCCCATCCACATTGCCGCCATCATCAGCAACCACCGTGATTTTTATCAACTCGCGGCCAGCTACAACGTGCCCTTTCACCACATCCCCGTGACGGCGGCGACCAAGCCACAGGCTGAAGAAAAACAACTCGACATCATCCGTGCCGAAGGCGCTGAGTTGGTGGTGTTGGCCCGCTACATGCAGGTGCTGAGCGACAACCTGTGCCGAGAACTGTCGGGCAAGGCGATCAACATCCACCACAGTTTTTTGCCCAGCTTCAAAGGCGCCAAGCCTTATTACCAAGCGCACGACCGGGGCGTTAAATTGATTGGCGCCACAGCCCACTACGTCACCGCCGATTTGGACGAAGGCCCCATCATTGAACAAGACGTGGCCCGTGTCGATCACAGCAAAACGGTCGAAGATTTCACCGCCCAAGGCCGAGACACCGAGAGCCAAGTCTTGGCCCGCGCTGTCAAATGGCACAGCGAACACCGCATTTTGTTGAACGGTCACAAGACCGTGATTTTCAAATAAGGCCCTGCCATGAACGCTGCGATTCCCCTTGCAGAACTCGAGGCCGTTGCTCGCTCCGAGCGCCAAGCGAAAGTCGTGGCGGCACTGCTAAAAGTTTTGCCAGCGCATGCCCTGCTGTGGCACAGCGAAGACACCACGCCTTATGAATGCGACGGCTTGACGGCTTACCGTGAGCGCCCCTTGGTCGTGGCT
>CAIKMN010000012.1 GCA_903828535.1 uncultured Curvibacter sp. | reverse complement strand
TGGTGGAGGTAAGCGGGATCGAACCGCTGACCTCTTGCATGCCATGCAAGCGCTCTCCCAGCTGAGCTATACCCCCCAAGTTAAACGTTGTCATCAACGTTTAGCAGAGCCCTCAATTATAAGCAGATTTTTTAGGCCTTTTTCAATCTTGTGACAACTTTTTGCTGGCCCAGCAAAAAAAGAACCGCATCGACAGAGGGTGTGTGCGCGGTCCCTACGGTCAGCACACGCACGGGCATGGCGAGTTGGGGCATTTTCAGGCCCTGCTCTTTCAAGACTTCTTTGAACAAAGCGGCAATTGTGGCTTTTTCCCAAGCGTCACCAGACAAGGCGTTCAAGCGCTCGGTCAGCACTTGCAAGCCGGGTCGAATGGCGTCGGTGACGTGTTGCGCAAATTCTTCCGCGGCGGGTTGCACGTCGGCATAAAAACGGACGGCCCAATCGGCCAAGACCAACAAGGTATCGCATCGGTCTTTGAATAAGGCGGCGAGTTGAGCCAAGTGGCCAGTCCTTAAAGCTTGGGTCACTTGGGCAGTGGCCTCGGCATCTGCAACACCTTGTGCCACCAAGGCTTTGACCACGAAAGGTTGAACCGCTGTGGCCAAAGCGTTGTCGTCCATGGCCTTCAGGTGTTGGGCGTTGACCCACTTCAATTTGGCCTCGTCAAACTGGGCGGCGCTGCGGCCCAAGTGGTCCAAGTTGAACCACGCCAAAAATTGCTCACGGCTAAAAATTTCATCATCGCCGTGAGACCAACCCAAGCGCGCCAAGTAGTTGACCATGGCCTCTGGCAAATAGCCTTCATCACGGTATTGGGTCACGGCTTTGGCGCCGTTGCGCTTGCTCATTTTTTCGCCCTGCTCATTCAGCACGGTGGGCAAGTGCGCATAAATCGGGGGTTCTTTTCCGAGGGCTTTGAAGATGTTGATCTGGCGCGGCGTGTTGTTCACGTGGTCATCGCCCCGAATCACGTGGGTGATTTGCATGTCGATGTCGTCCACTACCACGCAAAAGTTATAAGTGGGGGTGCCATCTGGGCGAGCAATCACCAAATCGTCTAGCTCGTTGTTGCTGATTTCAATTCGGCCTTTGACTTTGTCTTCCCAAACAACCGAGCCGCCTTCTGGATTCAAAAACCGCAACACCGGTTGAACGCCTTCGGGTACTGGGGGCAAGGTTTTTCCGGGTGCAGGACGCCAAGTACCGTCGTAGCGGGGTTTTTCTTTGGCCGCCATTTGGCGCTCGCGCAGGGCATCCAGATCGGCCATGCTCATGTAGCAAGGGTAAACATGGCCAGCGGCTTGGAGTTGCGACAACACTTCTTTGTAGCGCGCCATGCGCTGCATTTGATAAAAAGGCCCCTCGTCGGGCTGCATGCCCAACCAGTCCATGCCTTCCAAAATCACATCAACCGAGGCTTGGTTAGACCGCTCTAAATCGGTGTCTTCAATGCGCAAAACAAACACACCCTGATGAGCCCGGGCAAAAGCCCAAGGGTACAGGGCCGAGCGGATGTTGCCGAGGTGAATAAAACCCGTGGGAGAAGGTGCAAATCGAGTTCGTACCCGATTTGATGAAACGTCAGCAGGACTCAAGGGAATACCGTTCAAAAAAGGAATTGAAATATCAAACTGTGGCGGGATTGGGCAGCGCCAAGCGGGAGGTGTCGAGGTCGTTTTCTTCGGTGCCGACGCGGTCTTCATTGAGGCGCTGAATGTCTTCAGCGGTGATGTCGCCGGTCACATAAAAGCCGTCAAAACAAGAGGCGTCAAAGCCGTGAATTTCAGGGTTGAGGGAACCAATTGCGGCCTTCATGGCTTCGACGTCTTGGTAAATCAGGGCATCGCAGCCTATCAACTCACGTACCTCTTCCAAAGTGCGGCCATGGGCCACCAATTCGGCGCTGGTGGGCATGTCAATGCCATATACATTCGGAAAACGAACGGGCGGTGCGGCGCTGGCCATGTAGACCTTGTTGGCACCGGCTTCTCGCGCCATCTGAACAATCTCGCGGCTGGTGGTGCCCCGCACAATGGAGTCGTCCACCAAGAGCACGTTGCGGCCCTTGAATTCGCTGCCGATGACGTTGAGTTTTTGGCGCACCGATTTTTTACGAACACCCTGCCCTGGCATGATGAAGGTGCGGCCCACATAGCGGTTTTTAACGAAACCTTCACGGTAGGGCAAGCCCAGCAGCTGCGCCAGCTGCATGGCGCTGGGGCGGCTGGATTCGGGGATCGGTATCACCACGTCAATGTCTTTCGGCGGGATGACTGAAATGACGCGTTTGGCCAGGGTTTCACCCAAGTTCAGGCGGGCGCGGTAAACCGAAATGCCGTCCATCACCGAGTCAGGACGGGCCAAATAAATGTACTCAAAAATGCAGGGGTGCAACTGTGGATTGGCCGCGCATTGTTCGGCATGAATCTGGCCTTCGTTGTCCACAAAAACCGCCTCACCCGGCGCGATGTTGCGGACCAAATCGTGGCCCGTGCCTTCCAAAGCCACGGATTCACTGCCTACCATGACGGTGCCATCGGCGCCGCGGCCCATGCACAAAGGCCGAATGCCGAAAGGATCGCGGAAAGCCAGCAGCCCATGCCCAGCGATCAGCACGATCACCGCATAGGAACCCTTGACGCGCAGATGCACTTGGCGCACCGCTTCAAAAATGGCCGACTTGTCCAAGGTTTTGCCTCGGGTGGCGCGGTCCATTTCGTGGGCCAACACATTCAGCAAAACTTCAGAATCGCTGTCGGTGTTGGTGTGGCGGTGGTCGGTGACGAACAACTCTTTGCGCAGTTCTTTGGCGTTCGTTAAGTTACCGTTGTGCACCAAGACCAAGCCAAAAGGCGCGTTTACATAAAAAGGCTGCGCCTCTTCTTCGCTGAAGGCGTTGCCTGCGGTGGGATAGCGCACTTGGCCCAAACCCACCGGGCCGGGCAAGGCGCGCATGTTGCGGGTGCGGAACACGTCACGCACCATGCCCTTGGCCTTGTGCATGAAGAACTTTCGTTCTTGTTGGGTAACGATGCCGGCCGCATCCTGACCGCGGTGTTGCAAAAGCAACAAAGCGTCATAAATGAGTTGATTGACGGGGGTTTTACTAACAACACCAACGATGCCACACATATGAAGTTCCTATAAATAGTGGCCGATTTGTTGCGGCAGCCAAGGTTGCAGGGTTTGCAAACCAGCGCTCAACCACACAGCCCCTTGTGAGGCCTGCCACCCATAAGTGGTGTGCAAAGGTGTTTTTTCAACCACCGCAGCCACCACCAACAGCAAAACAACCCCACGCGCCAGGCCAAACCCGGCGCCAAAAAAACGATTCACCAAACCCAGCCCCACGGCACTCAACAAGCGAGTGAGCAAGGAACCCAGCAAAGTGGTGACGCACATGGCGGCGACGAATAGAACCACAAAACCGAGGGCATAACGCACGCCGTCGCTCAACTCACCCAAGGGCAAATGTTGGGCGGCCATGTCGGCAAAGGCGTTGGCTGCAAAGAAGGCCACTACCCATGCGGCCAAGGCAAACACCTCGTAAGCCAAACCTCGCCAAGCCCCTGACACCAAACAATAGGCCAACACCCCCAACATGCAGGTGTCTACCCATTGAAAAGGCCAGTTCAACATAGACCCAAAGTCACAGCGTCAACACCACAGCCGTGAGCTGGTGGGTTTTGACTTTTCCAGCCGCTTGTTCGGCTTCCGCTTTGCTGGTGAAGGGCCCAATGCGAACCCGGTAGCGTTTGCCGTCGGGGGTATCGACCGCTTGCGAGTAAGTTTTGATGCCTGCTTTTTCCAGTTTTTGACGAACTTCATGGGCCTTGCCGGCATCGCTGAAAGCCGCCACTTGAACCACATAACGGCTGGCGTTGGCCTCTGAAGGTTTTGCTTCAGCCGACTTGGCGCCCCCGTCCAGGAGAGATTGCGCACGAGTGCCGTCGTTTTTAGCTTCTGATTTGGGCTTGGGTTCTGGTTTTGGTTCGGGTTTGGGTTCAGACTTGGAGTCTTTGACTTCTTTGCTTTCTTTAGATGGCTTCGCCTCTTTGGTCTCTTTGGTCTCTTTGGTCTCTTTGCCGTCTTTAGAGGCGGATGTCACTTCTTCTTCCCCGGGTGCCAAACCTTTGCTGTTCACTTGACGAACTGGCGCCACGTGACTCTCGGCAGGCGATGCGGGGGGTAAAGCTGCAGGCAAAGAAGTTGCTGGAGATAAATTGGAAGCGTCCTCTGTTTTGACCTTCAGCTCGGTGTCCGCTGGCGGCAATGCCAAGGCCGCAACTTGGTTTTTGTCTGGGATGGCGATGGGCACATCGAGCGCCACAGGGCGTGGTTGGGTGTCAAACATCCACGGAAAGGCAACCACCCCGATCACCACCAGCAAACTGGCCCCCATCAGACGGTGGCGGGCGCGCCTTCGGAGGGTATCGACCGACGCAGCCGACTCGGAGTTGTTGACGTCAGCACCGAAGGGCCAGCGGAATTGGGGAAATGCCATGTGCCGAAATGCTTTAAAAAATCTCAGTTTGACAGGTGTGGGGCGGACAACTTGGGCACGCCGTTTTGCAACACCCCGCCCACTGTGAAGAACGATCCGAAAACCACAATTCTATCAGCGGGGTCTGCATTCAAAGCGGCTGCATCAAGGGCTTGTTGAGGGGTTTCAAAGCAGCTAACAGGCACTTGCCGAGGGCCCTTCAGCGCGGCAACGACCCGCGACAATTGCTCGGCGCGGGCGGCCCGCGGGGTGGGTAAATCGCACAGATACCATGCGTCAACCAAGGGCGCGACTTTGGCCAACATCGTGGCCAGGTCTTTGTCGGCCATGGCCCCCAAAACAGCGTGAGTGCGGGGGTAAAAACCCATGGCGTCCAGGTTCACCGTCAATGCCGCGACCGAGTGCGGGTTGTGGGCCACATCCAGCACCAAGGCGGGCTGGCCTGGGACGATTTGGAAGCGCCCCGGCAAAGAGACCATGGCCAAACCATTGCGAACCGCCTGAGCCGTGACCGGCAATCGGGCGCGCAGCCCGGTTAAGGCGGCCAAGACGCCAGAGGCGTTTAACAACTGGTTGGCACCACGCAAGGCCGGATAGGCCAAACCCGCATAGCGACGACCACGGCCCGACCAAGCCCATTGCAGCTGATCGCCCGCAAAGTTGTAGTCCACGCCCAAACGCCACAAATCACAGCCCAAATCGGTGGCGGCTTTCACGACACTTTCGGGGGGCATGGGGTCGCTGATGACCACCAATTGGCCAACGCGGAAAATACCGGCTTTTTCTCGGCCGATGGTTTCGCGGTCGTTCCCCAAGAGATCGGTGTGGTCCAGGTCGATGCTGGTGATGACAGCGCAATCGGCATCGATCAGGTTGACGGTATCCAAGCGACCGCCCAGACCCACCTCCAAGATGACCACATCCAGCGGCGCCTCAGCCAAGCAACGCAGGATCGCCAGTGTGGTGAACTCGAAGTAACTCAAGGAGGTTTCGGCCCTGGCGTTTTCAACCGCTTCAAAATGGGGCAACAAATCAGCCTCGGAGACCGACTCGCCACGCAAGCGACAGCGTTCTTCAAAATGCACCAAATGGGGTGAGGTATAGACCCCGGTGCGGTATCCCGCCTGCAACAAAATGGCCTCCAGCATGGCGCAGGTTGAACCCTTGCCGTTGGTGCCTGCCACCGTGATGACGGGGACCTTGAATCGCAAGCCCATGCGCTCGGCCACGACTCTGGAACGCTCTAAACCCATGTCAATCGTTTTGGGATGCAGCTGCTCGCAATGCGCCAGCCAATCTGCCAAGGTGTTTTGTGGAAAATGCATGCTTCGATTGTCGCCGAAGCTGAATCCATGACCCCCTCCTCCCCAATCACCCTTTATGGCATCGCCAATTGCAGTTCCGTCAAAAAAGGACTGGATTGGCTGCGGAACCAAAACCGGGCCTTTGTGTTTCACGATTTCAAAAAAGCCAGCGTGCCCGAGCCTGAACTCGACGCTTGGATCTCTGCTTTGGGCTGGGAGGCCTTGGTCAACCGAAAAGGCACCACTTGGCGAAACTTACCCCCAGACGTTCAAGCCCAGGTTCAAAACAACCCATCCGCGCGGGCCCTGATGCTGAGCCATCCGAGCGTCATCAAGCGGCCCGTGATCGACTGGGGGACGACGTCAAAAAAACGATTCACCGTGGGCTTTACCCCAGAGAACTGGTAAAAACAAATCTTGAACCCTAGAACTTGAATACGATCCGGTCAACCTGCATCTAAGTTGCCGCGTTTTAGTCACATACCCACTCACAAGATTTTTATGAAGCCCCTGTTTAAACCCCACACCAAACCCCACGCCAAACCCCGCGCCTTTGCCCTGACCCACTTACTGACTGTCGGTTTTGTGGCCGCGCTGACAGCGTCCCAAGCCCAAGCCCAACCACAACAGCAACCACAAGCCTCAGTACAAACGCCTGAATTGGCCCGAGTCCTCTCGTCAACGCCGGTGGTTCAGGCGGTGGGCATCCCGCAACGCGTTTGCTCAACCCAAGCGGTCACCAGCAATGAAAAGTCAGGCGCAGGCGCTGTGATGGGGGCCATCGCAGGCGGCGCGGTGGGCAATTCCGTCGGCGGTGGGAGCGGCAAAGCCTTGGCCACCGTGGCAGGCGTTCTGGGCGGCGCCATTCTGGGCGACCGAATCGAAGGCGGCGGGCAGCCCAAAACTGAAAACGTGACCACCTGCGGCCGTCAAATGGTCTACGAAAGCCGCGTGGTGGCCTACAACGTCCAATATGAATACGCAGGGCGGACTTACAACGTCCAAATGCCCCATGATCCTGGCGCCTATGTGCAGGTTCAAGTGTCCCCCGTTATCAATTCAATGCCAGTCCGCCCCCTGAATTGATGAATAATTTCATGAAGCGGTAACATTCGACCTCTGTTTTAGTCGAATGTCCCTTCATGTCCTTACTCCTTCAATTTGCCAAGGCCGTTGATGCCCTGAGCGCCCAACTGGCCAAAGGGGGCGCTTGGACCGTTTTGGCGGCCGCTTTGGTTTCAGCGGGCAACGCGGTGGTCCGCTACGGCCTTGACGCCAGCTCCAATGGTTGGCTTGAAATTCAATGGTATTTGTTCGCCGCCGGCGTCATGCTGGGCGCGCCTTATGTGCTCAAGGTCAATGAGCATGTGCGGGTGGATATTTTTTACGGCCGCCTCCAAGGCAAAGCCCCCGTTTGGCTGGATTTGTTCGGCTTGATTTTCTTTTTGTTGCCCACCATGGGCTTCTTGGCCTACATCAGCACCCCCCTTTTCATCAAGTGGTTCATCAGCGGTGAAACCTCCTCCAATGTCGGTGGCTTGGTGCGCTGGCCCGTCGCTTTGTTGCTGCCGCTGGGTTTTGGTCTTGTGTTTTTGCAAGGTCTGGCTGAAATCATCAAACGGGTGGCTTTTTTGCGCAACCCCGACGCGTTGGGTTCGGAATTGAACCTGCAATACGAAAAACCGGTGCAGTGAGATAGCGATCAACCATGGAAAACTTTGCACCTTATATGTTTGCGGGGCTGGTGTTGTTCATGCTGCTGGGCTTTCCTGTGGCGTTTTCGCTGGCCGCTTTGGGATTGGGCTCGGGCTTTTTTGCGATTTACATGGGTTGGTTTCCGGCCAGTTTCATGAGCAATTTGCCGCTGAACATGTTCGGCATCTTGTCGAACGATTTGCTACTGGCCATCCCTTTTTTCACGTTAATGGGCGCTTTGCTTGAAAAGTGTGGCTTGGCCGAGGACATGCTCGACTCAATGGGCCAGTTGTTTGGTCCCATCAAAGGCGGCTTGGGGTATTCGGTGATCATCGTGGGCTTTATTTTGGGCGCCATCACCGGCACGGTGGCGGGCCAGGTGATTGCCATGGGCTTGATTTCCCTGCCCGTGATGCTGCGCTACGGCTACAACCTGCGTTATGCCACGGGGGTCTTGGCCGCATCGGGCACCATCACCCAATTAGTGCCGCCCTCGTTGGTGTTGATCGTCATGGCCGACCAATTGGGTCGCTCTGTCGGCGATATGTACAAAGGGGCCTGGGGACCCTCGATTTTGCAGGTCTTGATTTTTGCTTTGTACACCTTTGCGCTTGGCGTTTTTCGGCCCAAAGACGTGCCGGGCGTTCCCAAAACGGCCCGCACTCTGCAAGGTTGGGCCTTGTGGGCCAAATGCTTGCGCGGCATCATCCCGTCAGCGCTGCTGATTTTTGCGGTATTGGGCTCCATGGGCGGACTGCCCGGCATCGACGTCGCGATTGCCACCCCCACCGAAGCGGGCGCCATGGGCGTTGTGGGGGCCCTGATTTTGGCCGCCCTGCACCGCCGGCTGACCTGGCCCTTGCTCTGGGAAGCCATGAACAGCACGATGCGTTTGACCGCGATGGTGGTCTTCATTTTGCTCGGCTCTCGGGTCTTCTCGATGGTCTTTCAGGGCGTGGATGGGGCGCGCTGGGTTGAGAACATGTTGGGGCATTTACCCGGCGGCCAAATTGGCTTTTTGATCACCGTCAACGCCTTCATTTTCTTCTTGGCGTTCTTCCTGGATTTCTTTGAAATCGCCTTCATCATCCTGCCCCTGCTCGGTCCCGTGGCCAGCAAACTCGGCATCGATTTGGTCTGGTTCGGCGTGCTGCTGTGCGTGAACATGCAGACAAGCTTCATGCACCCGCCGTTTGGTTTTGCCTTGTTCTATTTGCGCGGTATCGCCGACACGCTGTTCAAGGAAGGCCGCATCAAAAAACCCATTGCTTCCAACGACATCTACATGGGTGCCATCCCCTGGGTGCTGATGCAGCTCCTGCTGGTGGGCATTGTGATCTTTGTACCTGAGAGCGTCACGATGCTGGTGCCCAAACCCGAGGTGGTCGACTTGGACAAGGTGACGCTCGAATTGGCACCCGACGACGCTGAACAAAACAGCGCCGAGGAACAGCGCCTTCAAGAAATGTTGCGCAACGGGGACAAGCCCTTGGACCCGTCCCCTCCTGCGGCTTCAGCAAGCCACTAAAAACAGGGGCAGGAGGCCGCTGACTTACAGCTTCAAGCTGGACATGTAGCGGTCAAAGGTGCCTTCGGCCACGCGGAACCAGAGCACTTCATCGCGCAAGAAGGCGTGGTAGTCGGCGTGAATTTTTTTCCAGTCGGGGCTCTTGGCGTTGAGTTCTTCGTAAACCTGCTGAGCGGCTTCATAAGACGCGTCCATCACCGCTTTGGGGAATGCCAACAACTTGGTTTTGCTACCGACCAACTGTTTCAAGGCAATCGGGTTCAGCGCGTCGTACTTGGCTTGCATGTCCATGTGGGCATAGCCGGAAGCCGCTTCAATGATGGCTTTGTTTTCAGACGACAGGCTTTGGAAGGCCTTGTCGTTGATCAAAAAGTCAACTTGAGCGCAACCTTCCCACCAACCGGGGTAGTAGTAGTAAGGAGCGACTTTGTTCAGGCCCAACTTCAAATCATCGTAAGGGCCCACCCACTCGACGGCGTCGATGGTGCCTTTTTCCAGGGCTTGATAAATTTCGCCGCCTGGCAAGCTTTGTGGGACCGCGCCGAGCTTGGACATGACTTCGCCCACCAAACCACCACCCAAGCGCATTTTCAGGCCCTTGAAGTCTTCAACGGTTTTGATCTCTTTGCGGAACCACCCCCCCATCTGAGCGCCGGTGTTGCCGCCGTTAAAACCGATCATGTTGTATTGGGCATACAAACCGTTCATCAGCTTGCGGCCGTTGCCATGCAGCATCCAAGCGGTCATTTGGCGCGAATTGAAGCCAAAGGGAATGGTCGAGCCCATCGCAAATGCGGGGTTCTTGCCGTAAAAATAATAGGGGGCGGTATGGGCCATTTCGACTGAGCCTTGTTGCACCCCGTCAACCACACCCATGGCCGGCATCAACTCGCCGCCGGGGTGGACAGAAATTTCAAACTTGCCGCCCGACATGTCTTTCACCATTTTGGCAAACAACTCAGAAGTGCCAAACAAGGTGTCGAGTGACTTGGGAAAGCTGGACGCCAAACGCCAACGAATGGCCTGCTGGGCGTGCACCGCCGGTGCCGCCGCAGTGGCCAAAATGCCGGCCAAGCCAGCCTGTTTGATGATTGAACGACGATCCATGAAGGTCTCCTTTTTAAACTACTGAGGCTGGGAAAAATCGTTTCTGAATGGACGCTCGAATACCCACTGCGTCCAATCCTTGCAAGCTCATGAGGTGGGCGGGGTCGCCGTGTTCGATGAAACCATCTTCAAAACCCAGCTGCAACAGAGGTTTCGACAAACCCTTGGCCGCCAGCGCCTCGGCCACCGCACTGCCTGCGCCGCCCATAATACAACCGTCTTCCAAAGTGACCAGCGACCCATGGTCAGTGGCGACTTGGCTCAACAACTCGACATCCAATGGCTTGGCCCAGCGCATGTTCACGACGGAGGCGTCCAGGGCCTCGGCGGCTTGCAAGGCCGGATAAAGCAACGTCCCAAACACCAAAATCGCCACACCATCTGGCCCCTTTTTACCTTGCCGACGCCATTCGCCTTTGCCAAAAGGCAAAGGGTCCAAGGTGGTGGCGGGGGAGGTACCCACGCCCGCGCCACGTGGGTAACGAACCGCAACAGCGTGGTCTTGTTGGTAAGCCGTTGTCAGGAGTTGACGGCACTCGGCTTCATCGGCCGGGCACGCCACGCTCACGTTGGGAATGCAGCGCAAGAAAGCCATGTCATAGGCGCCTGCATGCGTGGCACCATCGGCGCCGACCAAACCGGCGCGGTCCAAAGCAAAAACGACGGGCAACTTTTGCAAGGCCACATCGTGAATCAACTGGTCATAAGCGCGCTGCAGGAAGGTGGAGTAAATGGCGACGACGGGCTTTAAGCCCTCACATGCCAATCCAGCGGCGAAGGTGACAGCGTGTTGCTCGGCAATGCCGACGTCGTGGTAGCGATCAGGAAAACGCCGCTCGAACTCGACCATGCCCGAGCCCTCGCGCATGGCGGGCGTGATGCCGACCAAGCGAGGGTCAGCGGCCGCCATGTCGCACAGCCATTGACCAAAGACTTGGGTGAACGTGAGTTTGGACGGGGCACTGGGCTTTTGGATGCCCACCGCGGGGTCAAAACGGCTGGGCCCGTGGTAGCTAATGGGGTCGGCCTCGGCCTTGTCGTAGCCGCGCCCTTTTTTGGTCACCACATGCAAAAACTGAGGCCCTTGCAACTGCTTGAGGTTCTCCATCGTGGGGATCAGAGAATCCAAATCATGGCCATCGATGGGGCCCACATAATTAAAGCCAAATTTTTCAAACAAGGTGGCGGGGACGACCATGCCCTTGGCCTGTTCCTCCAACCGCTTGGCCAACTCAAATAAGGGCGGCAACGGTTTCAAGACATTTTTGCCCACCTCTTTGGCCGCCGCATAAAACTGCCCGCTCATGAGTTGCGCCAAATAACGATTCAAAGCGCCGACCGGTGGGCTGATGGACATGTCGTTGTCGTTCAACACCACCAAGAGGCGGCTGTCGTGCTGAACTCCGGCGTTGTTCAAGGCCTCAAAAGCCATGCCTGCGCTCAGGGCGCCGTCGCCAATAACGGCCACAGCGTGGCGCTTTTCCCCTTTTTGACGGGCCGCCAAAGCCATGCCCAAAGCCGCTGAAATACTGGTCGACGAATGCGCGGTGCCAAACGCGTCGTATTCACTCTCGGTACGTTGAGGGAAGCCCGACAAGCCGCCAAATTGGCGCAGGCTGGGCATGCGCTCGCGCCGGCCTGTCAAGATTTTGTGCGGATAAGTTTGATGACCCACATCCCAGACCAAGCGGTCTTCTGGCGTGTTGAACACCGCATGCAAGGCAATGGTCAATTCGACGGTGCCCAGATTCGAGCTCAAGTGGCCGCCAGTTTGAGCCACATTCGCCAAGACGAAGGCTCGCAATTCCACAGCCAATTGTTTGAGCTGGGCCCGAGAAAAACCGCGCAAATCGGCGGGGCTGTTGACGGTGGACAACAAAGGGTAAGAAGCGGTCGTCATGTTAAGAATTTCTTTGCACCACCAATTGGGCCAGTGCGGCCAAGGCGCGGGTGTCTTCGAGGCCAGATTCGGCCAAAGCATTCATCGCTTGCTCTAAAAGGCTCTGGGCCAAAGCTTTGGCGGGTTCTAACCCCAGAAGGGAAACATAAGTGGGTTTGTCGTTGGCGGCGTCTTTGCCCGCCGTTTTACCCAAGGTGACAGCGTCGGCGGTGACATCGAGCACATCGTCCACCACTTGGAAGGCCAAGCCCAAAGCATCGGCGTAGGTGGTCAGCGCGTTCCATGTCCGGTCGCTGACCGAGTTCGCGCAGGCCGCCCCCATCAACACGCTGGCTTGCAACAAAGCACCTGTTTTTAAGCGGTGCATCTGGCGCAGCTGCGGCTCGTCCAAAGCGATGCCGACACTGGCCAAGTCAATGGCCTGACCACCGGCCATGCCGGTGGCGCCTGCGGCCCTGGCCAACAAGGCACACAATTTGGCTTGGTGAGCGAGAGAAACGGCGCCGCCTTCGGGGGTTAGCAATTCAAAGGCTTGGGCCTGCAAGGCATCGCCGGCCAACAAGGCGCTGGCCTGTCCGAATTGAACGTGCACCGTGGGTTTGCCACGACGCAACACATCGTTGTCCATGCAGGGCATGTCATCGTGCACCAAGGAATAAGCGTGAATTAATTCGAGTGCGCAGGCTGCGCGCAAGCCCGCCTCACGCTCGCCTTGAACCGCCTCTTGGGCCGCAAAGGCCAACAAGGCGCGGATGCGCTTGCCGCCACCCAAAACGGCGTGGCGCATGGGCTCGGCCAAGGCGTCGGGTGCGCCGACGCCCACCCACTGAGACAAGGCCAACTCCACCTCGTCGAGCCGATCGGCACGCCAAGCGGCCGCGTCAAATGCCAAATGGTTTGCGCTCAAGCGCCCTCCCAGGGCTTTAATTGGCCGTCGTCGAGCAGCTTGATTTGAGTTTCCACGGCAGCCAATTGATCTCGGCAAAACTGCAACAAAAAGGCCCCTCGCTGGTAGTTGACGAGCAATTGGTTCAAGGGCAACTCGCCTGCATCGATGCGGGCCACGAGCGATTCGAGCTCGGCCAAGGCCGACTCGTAACTGTCTGGCATGACCTGCTCAGACTGGGATGGGGCTAGCGATTTTTGTATCGTTAATGGGGCTTTGGGCATGGTCTTGATTCTAGGGGCAAGGCAGGCCCATTTCACCTGGCAGAAAGGCTACAATCGCAGACCCCCTGATTGGCTTTGTCTTTCAGTTTTTTCTAACCCCTCCCTGTGGGGAGTCTTTAGGTCAGGTCACCCATGTCTGATTTAAGTCTTCAACTGCAGCAGGCCGCAAGCCAACTACCAGTTTCTAGCTACTTTGATCAAGCGCTCTTTGAGCGCGAAATGTCGTTGTTGTTCAAAAGAGGCCCCCGTTATGTGGGCCACGCGCTGAGTGTCCCCCATGTGGGCGACTACTTTGCCTTGCCTCAAGAGCAAGGCGGTCGTGCCTTGGTGCACACGCCCAAGGGCATTGAGCTGATTTCGAACGTTTGCCGCCACCGCCAAGCCCTGATTTTGCAAGGCCGAGGCAATTTGCAAACCCAAGCCCCTGGCAGTGCGGGCGGCAACATCGTTTGCCCCTTGCACCGCTGGACCTACAGCGCCAGCGGTGAGTTGTTGGGTGCTCCCCACTTTGCAAACGACCCCTGCTTGAACCTCAACAACTACCCACTCCAAGAGTGGAACGGCCTGTTGTTTGAAGCCAATGGCTGCGATGTTCACGCGCAGCTGAAAGCTTTGGGGCCACGCGCTGAATTGGATTTTGCCGGTTTTGCGCTCGACCACATCGAGTTGCACGAGTGCAATTACAACTGGAAAACCTTCATCGAGGTCTATCTCGAGGACTACCACGTCGGACCTTTTCACCCCGGCTTG
This sequence comes from uncultured Curvibacter sp., assembly GCA_903828535.1. Lineage (GTDB taxonomy): Bacteria > Pseudomonadota > Gammaproteobacteria > Burkholderiales > Burkholderiaceae_C > Curvibacter. Next base: position 10,395 of record CAIKMN010000012.1, on the reverse strand, counting down.
GGACAATTCGTCACTTGCGACGACCTGAACTGGGAGTTTCAAGAACATTACTCGGTCCAAACCGTGGGGGTCTCAAAAGGCTTCAACAAGCCGGGCTCGGCCACCTACGCCAAATGGCACGAGGTCCTGCTGAAATACCGCAATGGCGAACTGCCCGAGCGAGGCGCCATTTGGTTGACCTACTACCCCCACATCATGGTCGAGTGGTACCCGCATGTGTTGACGGTATCGACGCTGCACCCCTTGGGTCCGCAAAAAACGCTCAACCAAGTTGAGTTTTACTACCCGGAAGAAATTGTGGCTTTCGAGCGCGAATTCGTCGAAGCCCAACGCGCTGCCTACATGGAAACCTGCATCGAGGACGACGAAATTGCCGAGCGCATGGACGCTGGCCGTCAAGCCCTGTTGGCCCGTGGCGACGATGAAGTCGGCCCCTACCAAAGCCCGATGGAAGACGGGATGCAACACTTCCACGAGTGGTACCGCCGCCAACTCGGCGCCAGCGTTGGCCCCGTCTAATTTCTGGGTCCGCGCCATGTACACGACTCTGATTCAAGTGGACCAACTCAAGGCCTTGCAGGCTGACGGCCAGCCTTTGATGGTGTTTGACTGCAGCTTTGACTTGGCCCAGCCTCAAGCCGGCGCCGCGGCTTTTTCCCAAGAACACATTCCTGGGGCTGTTCACGCTGACCTCGACCAACACTTGAGCGTTCATGCCCCCGCTGGCGAAAACACGGCGACTGCCTCTGGCGGACGACATCCCCTGCCCACCCGCGAAAACTTTGCGCAATGGCTCAACACCCTCGGCTTTAAGACGGGTGTGCAAGCCGTGGTTTATGACCGAAACGGCAACACCCACTGCGGGCGTTTGTGGTGGATGCTGAAGTGGGTCGGCCACGACGCTGTGGCGGTGCTGGATGGGGGCTTGGCGGCCTGGAAGAACACCGGATTCCCGACTTCTTCTCATGGAACCGCTTTGGGTGCGGCGGTCCATCACCCCGCTTCCACAGGCTCTGCATTCCAGTTGCAGCCAAGCTTAGTCAAGCTGCGCAGTGCCGACGAAGTATGGGCACAACTCAACCAAACGCCCTCATCGCAAACCATTTTGGACGCCCGAAGTGGGCCCCGTTTTAGAGGTGAGGTGGAGCCGCTGGACCCTGTAGCCGGACACATCCCTGGCGCCTTGAACAGGCCCTTCACGGAAAATTTTCAAAGCGACGGTCGTTTCAAGCCGGCAGAACAACTTCGCGCCGAATTTGAAGCTTTGTTGCAAGGCCGCCCCGCCGATTCGGTGGTGCACCAATGCGGCAGCGGCGTCAGTGCCCTGCCCAATTTGCTGGCCATGCGCTTGGCCGGTTTGGGCACCCAAACGCTGTTTGCCGGCAGTTGGAGCGATTGGTGCCGCGACCCCAACAAGCCCACAGCCAAAGGCCCTTGAACCGGCCCCACCCCAACAACATGACGTCCCCACTGTTGCTGGTGACCCGGCCCGAGCCTCAAGCGAGCGACTGGGTCCAGCAACTTCAGTTGCTGGGATGTCCGGCCATGGCGCTCCCCTTGATTGAAACCAAGGCGATGGCGGAACTTGACCCTGGCGCTCCGCTTCAAAACCATTCAACTTGGCGTGCTATTTTGTTTGTCAGCCCGAGCGCCGTGGCCTATTGCCCCAGTGCGTGGTTACAACAATGGTTCGGCTCTGTAGCGCCAGCTCGTGCCTGGGCCCCTGGCCCCGGCACTGCCAAGGCGCTGCGTCTAGCTCTAGCGGGTCAAGCCCAACCCCTGTCGAAGTTGCTCATCGACTCCCCACCTGTAGAGGCCGAGCAATTTGACAGCGAAAGCCTTTGGGCTGTCGTGGCTGAACAAATTCGCCCTGGCGACGCGGTTCTGATTCTTCGCGGGGCCGAAGCACAGCATGACCCTGATTCCGAAAGCCCCTCACAGGCAGAAGGCAGCGGTCGCGAGTGGCTGGCCGAGCAGATTCGGGCTCGCCAAGGCCAGGTGCATTACCAAGCGGTCTACCAACGGGCGGGGCTTTTGGTCTTACCCGATTGGGCCCAGAAACGCCCCCCCCAGAAAACAGTCTGGCTTTTCAGCAGCAGTCAGGCGGTGCAGCAACTGCATCAAATCAGCCCCTCTGCTTCTTGGCTGCAAAGCCCCGTCTTAGCCACCCATCCCCGCATCGCCGAGACAGCGCTTCAAGTCGGGTTCACCGAGGTTCAAGTGGTTGCCCCCAACACACAGGCCATCGCTCAGCGCTTTCAAGACCAATGGGTCGATAGAATCTAAGCATGAATTTGCCCCCGCCCGCCGCCTCAACCCCAGAAAAAGCAATGGATGCCTCCGCCACGCCAAAAGGCCCATCGACAAGTTCAGGCCTTGGCGTGACGCCGTCAACGGGTCAGCGCCGGCTTTGGCTGGCCCTGGGATTGGGCAGCCTTGGCGTGGTTTTGGGCCTGATGACTTGGGAAAAGCTCGACAGCATTCAAACCCAGTTGGCTCGTCAATCGGCCGACAACAGCAGCGTCGCTTTAGAGGCCAAGGCCAGCGCCAAACAGGCTCAAGATTTAGTCCAAACCCTGAACGCGCGACTGTCTTTGACAGAAGCCAAATTGGGCGAAGTCACTTTGCAAAGAACACAACTCGAGGAGTTGATGCAAAGCCTGTCGCGCTCACGCGATGAAAACCTGGTCGTTGACATTGAGTCTTCCTTGCGCTTAGCACAACAACAAGCTCAACTGACGGGCAGCAGCGAGCCCTTGGCCGTCGCCTTGAAGAACGCAGACAAGCGCATCAGCCGAGCAGCGCAACCCCGCTTAGCCCCTTTGCAACGCGCCTTGCAACACGACGCGGCCCGCCTTAAAGAAAGCACCCCTTTAGACACACCCAGAGCACTCAATCAACTGGATGAATTGGTGCAATCTGTTGATGCCCTTCCCCTGCAAAACGATGTGCCAAATTCGTCTGCAAGTTCGGCTTCTGCAAGCAGTGCTTCTGCCAGTCAAGTTTCAGCCAATACACCAGCCCCCGCCCACAACCCCAACTTGTCGTTCTGGGAAAGCCAGGTGTTGCCTCTGTGGACACCCCTTTACCAAGAGATTAAAAACTTGATTCGGGTCAGCCGAATTGACCGCCCCGACGCCGCCTTGGTGAGCCCCGATCAGGCTTTCTTTTTGCATGAAAACCTCAAACTCACGCTGCTCAATGCCAAGCTCAGTTTGCTCTCCCACCAACTGGACTCCAGCCGTCGAGACCTGGGCCAAGCCCAAGCGCTTTTGACCCACTACTTTGACCCCAAGTCACGCCGCGTTCAGCTCGAACTAAATGCGATTAGCCAGTTGCAAGCCCAGCTCAAAACCAGCGATTTGCCCCGGCTCGATGAGTCCTTCACGGCCCTGACCACCGCAGCGGCAGGACGTTGACCATGCGCGCGGCTCTTTGGTTTTTGGCCCTTTTTGGATTTGCGGTCGCCTCGGCTTTGTTCGCCGGCAACAACCAAGGCACGGTGAGTTTGTTTTACCCGCCTTACCGCATCGATTTTTCTTTGAACTTCGTCTTGCTGGTTTTGTTCTTGGCGTTTGCGCTTTTGTACGTGGCGCTCCAAGCGATTCAGGGTCTTTTTGACATCAGCCAGCAAGCCCGTCGCTGGCGCGCCCAGCAGCGCGAGCGCAATATGGTGCAAGCACTGCTAGACGCCATGACCCACTTTGCGTCGGGGCGTTTCGTGCGTGCCAAAAAAGCCAGCTTGGTGAGCTTGGCACAAGAAAAGTCGTTAAGTCAGAGCCAAGGGGCAGTGCCCGTCAGCAGCTCTTTGCGGTGTTTGTCGCACCTGCTGGCCGCCGACAGTGCCCATGCCTTACAAGACAAAGCCGATCGGGAACACCACCTACAAGGCGCACTCCAAGCGGTTCAAGAGGCCAAAGGGGCGCAGCAAGCGGAGCTCCAAGTGGCCATTCAACTGCGCGCAGTGCAATGGCAACTTGACGACCGCGATCCGCAGGGGGCACTGGACAGGTTGTCCAACTTGGGCCCCGGCACGGGCAGACGCACCAAAGCACTTCGACTCAAACTGCGCGCAGCCGAACAAGCTGGCTTGCATCAAGAAGCCCTCCACACCATGCGTCTGCTGGCCAAACACAGTGCTTTTTCCAAAGAAGCCGCTGACAGCTTGATCCGAGGGTTGGTGACCCAGATGATCCGCCAAGCCAAGGACACCACGGCATTGGAGCAAGTTTGGCAAGAATTAGACCCGTCAGAAAAAACCACCCCCGACTTGGCCCTGGAAGCCTCAGCGCGTTGGCTCGCCTTGGGGGGCAGCAACCAACAAGTTCAAAATTGGCTTTTCCCGCTTTGGCAACTTTGGCCCAAAGGTTTGACCCCTGAGCAACAAACCCAGCTGGTTGAGGTGCTGACCTTGAAACCCGACACGGTTGATGAACCTTGGCTCGCGCGCATTGAAGCCAGCCTCCAGCTGCATCCCCGTGACGCCCTGCTCGATTATTTGACCGGCATGGCTTGCTTTAATCGTTCGCTTTGGGGCAAAGCCCAAAAGCACTTGAGCGCCGCTGCGCCCCGCTTGGTCGCGACATCCGCCACTGGCGCCCCTTCCCAGCTGCAACGCCGCGCTTATTGGACCTTGGCCCAATTGGCAGAACAGCGCAACGACCTGTCCGAAGCCAACGCCTTCTGGCGCAAGGCAGCCGGTAAAATGGGTGGATGAGCGACACCAATTCCCCCTCCCCCGACATTCAACAACCGGGCCTGAACAGCCTCTCTAAGTCTTTTGAGCCCGCTGCCTTAGAAGCGCATTGGGGCCCCTTGTGGGAAGAGCGCGGATACGGCGCTGCTGGCTACCGTGGCACCGGCCGACCTGAAGCCAGCGCGCCCGCTTTTGCCATTCAATTGCCGCCGCCCAACGTCACCGGCACCTTGCACATGGGCCACGCGTTTAACCAAACCATCATGGACAGTTTGACGCGTTACCACCGCATGCGCGGCTTCAACACCGCTTGGATCCCGGGCACCGACCACGCCGGCATCGCCACTCAAATTGTGGTGGAACGTCAACTTCAGGCCCAAAATATCAGCCGCCACGACTTGGGGCGCGCCCAATTTGTCTCCAAAATTTGGGAGTGGAAAGAGCAATCCGGCCATACCATCACCACCCAAATGCGCCGCATGGGCGACAGCGTGGACTGGCGTCGCGAGTACTTCACCATGGACGACAACCTGTCCCAAGCAGTGACAGAAGCCTTTGTCACGCTGCACCAACAAGGGCTGATTTACCGAGGTAAACGCTTGGTGAATTGGGACCCGGTGCTGAAATCAGCAGTCTCCGACTTGGAAGTCGAAAGTGAAGAAGAAGACGGTTCGCTCTGGCACATCGCCTACCCATTAAGCAATGGATCGGGCCGCTTGGTGGTCGCGACCACCCGACCTGAAACCCTGCTCGGCGACGTGGCGGTGATGGTGCACCCCGACGATGAACGCTACGCGCACTTGATCGGCCAAACCGTTCAACTGCCCTTGACCGGTCGCGACATTCCGGTCATTGCCGACGACTACGTGGACCGCGAATTCGGCACCGGCGTGGTGAAGGTCACCCCTGCACACGATCAAAACGACTACGCCGTCGGCCAACGCCACCAACTGCCCATGATTTGCGTGCTAACCCTGGACGCCAAAATCAACGAAAACGCACCCGTACCCTACCAAGGGCTGGACCGTTTCAAGGCACGCCAACAAATCGTCGCCGACTTGGATGAAGCCGGTTTGTTGGTCGAGGTCAAAAAGCACAAACTCATGGTGCCCCGCTGCGCCAGAACCGGTCAGATCATCGAGCCCATGCTGACCGACCAATGGTTTGTGGCCATGAACAAATCGCCCGCCACAACCGCCCAAGACACCCGATCCATTGCCCAAAAAGCCATTGACGCTGTGGCCACGGGCGAGGTGAAGTTTGTGCCTGAAAACTGGGTCAATACCTATAACCAGTGGATGAACAACATCCAAGACTGGTGCATCAGCCGCCAACTCTGGTGGGGCCATCAAATCCCGGCGTGGTACGACCAAGAAGGTCACATTTACGTCGCCAAAAACGAGACCGAAGCGCAAGCCCAAGCCGATAAAGTCGCCCCCGGTAAGGTATTGACCAGAGACGAAGACGTCCTAGACACCTGGTTCTCATCCGCCTTGGTCCCCTTCAGCACCTTGGGTTGGCCGGCCCCAGAACAAGCGAGAGAAAAAGTCCCGGGTGAAAAGAGCGACTTCGACCTCTATTTACCCAGCTCTGTTTTGGTGACAGGCTATGACATCATCTTCTTCTGGGTCGCCCGAATGATCATGATGACCACGCACTTCACAGGCAAGGTCCCTTTCAAGCACGTCTACATCCACGGCCTGGTGTTGGATGCTCAAGGTAAGAAAATGAGCAAGTCCGAGGGCAATGTGCTCGACCCGGTGGACTTGATCGATGGCATCAGCCTGGAGCCCTTGCTCGAAAAACGCACCCAAGGTTTGCGCAAACCCGAAACCGCGCCACAAGTCCGTAAAAACACCCAAAAAGAATTCCCTGAAGGCATCCCCGCCTACGGTGCCGACGCCCTGCGCTTTACCTTCGCAGCCATGGCCACACTGGGCCGAAGTATCAACTTTGACTCCAAACGCTGTGAAGGCTATCGCAACTTTTGCAACAAACTCTGGAACGCCAGCCGCTTTGTCTTGATGAATTGCGAAGGCGCGGACTGCGGCCTCATGCCCCACACCAAAGCCGATTGCGGTGTCGGCGGCAAGGCCCACGGTTACATGCACTTCAGCCAAGCCGACCGTTGGATCAGCTCTGGGTTGGAGCAACTCAAAGCCGACATCGAACAAGGTTTTGCCGATTACCGCCTCGACCAAGTGGCCAACAAGTTGTACGACTTTGTTTGGAACGAGTTCTGCGATTGGTATCTGGAAATCGCCAAAGTGCAATTGCAAACCGGTACCGAAGCCGAACAGCGTGCCACCCGCCGCACCCTGATCCGCACCCTGGAGAGTATTTTGCGACTGGCCCATCCGCTGATTCCGTTCATTTCGGAAAGCTTGTGGCAAGTCGTGGCCCCGGTGGCTGGCATGACGACTTTGGCCGGCTTGGCGGGCGCAGAAAAACCCTCTATCAGCATCACCGACTACCCCACGCCGAACCTCAAAAAAATAGACCCCGACGCCATGGCCTATGTCAATCGATTGAAGGGCTTGGTCGATGTGTGTCGAACGCTTCGCGGCGAAATGAACGTCTCGCCCAGCGTGCGTTTGCCGCTCTTGGTGTTGTCCACCGATGCCGAGGAAATGGCCTTCTTGACGCAGGCCGCTCCGGTGCTCAAAACCTTGGGTAAATTGTCGGAAGTGAAGTTGTTCAGCGACCCCGCGACTTGGTCAGCACAGGCACAAGCCGCTCCTGTGGCCGCTTTCGGCCTGGCCCGCTTGTGCTTGTTTATGGAAATTGACGTCGTCGCTGAAAAGGCCCGCTTGGGCAAAGAAATGGGCAAGCTGGAGGCCGAAATTGGCAAAGCCCGCACCAAATTGAGCAACGAAGCCTTTGTGGCGAAAGCCCCGCCCGCCGTGATTGAACAAGAAAACAAACGTGTGGCCGACTTTGAAGCCAAGTTGACGAGCTTGAGTGACCAACTCAAACGCTTGGGTTGAAGTGGGCTTGGGGCCACCTTGAGTCAAATCGTTCATCTTTTTGACATGAATTTACTGTAAAAGGGTCATCCATGAATACACCTCAACGCGTTCGAAAAGCCGTTTTCCCTGTCGCTGGTTTGGGCACCCGCTTTCTACCTGCCACCAAGGCCTCTCCCAAAGAAATGTTGCCGATTGTGGACAAGCCTTTGATCCAATATGCGGTCGAAGAAGCCCACGCCGCTGGCATTCAGCACATGATTTTTGTGACCGGTCGCTCCAAACGCGCCATTGAAGACCACTTCGACACGGCCTATGAATTGGAAGCCGAATTGGAGGCTGCGCAAAAACACGCATTGCTGAAATTGGTGCGTGAATTGCAGCCCGATGACATGTCTTTTTCTTATGTGCGCCAACCACGTTCTTTGGGTTTGGGACACGCGGTTTTGTGCGCCGCGCATTTGGTGGGCAACGAGCCCTTTGCCGTTCTCTTGGCGGACGACTTGATGACCGCCCCGATCGGTGGCGAACCCGTGATGGCGCAAATGACCCGCCAATTCGACAAGCTGGGGCGCTCAATTTTGGCGGTGCAAGAAGTGCCCTTGGAGCACGTGCGTCGCTACGGGATTGTGGTGGGCGAAACGGTGGAGCCGCACACGCTCAAGGTCAGCCACATCGTTGAAAAACCCATGCCTGAAGTGGCGCCCTCGCGCATGGGGGTGGCCGGTCGGTACGTGTTAACGCCCGCCATTTTTGACATTCTTCGCGACCAACCTAAAGGTGCTGGCGGCGAAATTCAACTCACCGATGGCATTGCTCGCCTCATGACGCGCGAAGCCGTTTACGCTTGGGAATACAGCGGCAAGCGCTACGACTGCGGCTCCAAAGAAGGGTTCTTAGAAGCCACGGTGGAGTTGGCCTTGCAACACCCCGAAGTAAGCGTGTCGTTTCGCAATTACCTCAAAGGGCTGTCGCTTTAACCGCGCCCTTCTTTTAAGCTTTGCGCTGAATCACATGCGTGATTTCAAGCCCAGCGTCGGTCGGCGTTTGGTCTTGGGACACCAGACCGTGTCCAGTTTGTTTGCAAAAAGCTTGGAAGTCGCGCACCGAGCCCGGGTCGGTGGCCACTACTTTTAGAAACCCGCCAGGCGCTATGCCCGTCAAAGCTTTTTTGGCTTTCAAAATTGGCAAGGGGCATTTCAAACCCCGGGTATCCACTTCAAGCACGGGCAAACTCCATGAACTGCGGCTCGAAGCCGCGGGTTTTCAACCAGTCGGCCAAGCCCTTGCCGGTGCCCTGAGGCCAGCAACGCAGCTTGTCTAAATCGAACAATTTGTACTCGGCCAACTCGGGCGACAAGGCCACCTCACCCTCCGCCACAACGTGGTAGACGACGATGACCTGGTTCATGCGCTGAAAGTCATACACGCCCACCAAATTCACCTCGCTCACCTCCAAATTGGTTTCCTCTTTGACCTCGCGAGCAATGCCGCCTTCGGCGGTTTCGCCCGCCTCCATGAAACCGGTGATCAGCGCGAACATGCGGTTTTGCCAAGCTGCATTACGGGCCAACAAAACCTGTCCGCGGTATTCCACAATGGCGGCCAATACCGGCGTCGGGTTGTTCCAATGAATAAAGCCGCAACTCGCGCAAGAGAGCCGCTCTTTGTAACCACCATCTTCTTGGTGCGGCAACCACTCCAGTGAAGCCGCGCACTGAGGACAAAATCGAAATTCGGGGGTCATGGACATCGGGTCGCCCTTTTCACTTTCTTTTGGTCTTTACCAATTTTTTCTGTGATTTTGCCCATTGTCTTTTAAGCGGGGAAAACGCCGGTCGACAAATAACGGTCCCCGCGGTCGCAAACCACAAAAGCGATCACCGCGTTTTGGCAAGCCTTCGCCACTTCTTGAGCGGCCCAGCAGGCACCGCCGGCTGAGATGCCGGCAAAAATACCCTCCTCGCGCGCCATGCGACGGCTCATTTCCTCAGCGTCTTCTTGGGCCACATAAACCAATTCATCGACCCAACGCGCATCGTAAATTTTAGGCAAATACGCCTGCGGCCATTTACGGATGCCAGGGATGCGCGACCCCTCTTGGGGCTGGGCCCCAATGATGCGAATCGCTGGGTTTTTTTCTTTCAAAAAACGGGAAACCCCCGTGATCGTGCCAGTGGTGCCCATGGCGCTGACAAAGTGGGTGATTTTTCCCTCGGTTTGTGCCCACAGCTCGGGGCCCGTGGTCTCGTAGTGAACTCGGGGGTTGTCGGGGTTGGCAAATTGGTCCAGCACTTTGCCTTTGCCGTCACGCTGCATTTGCTCGGCCAGATCACGGGCGTACTCCATGCCGCCGCTTTTAGGGGTCAAAATCAATTCAGCGCCGAATGCCTTCATGGTCTGAGCGCGTTCAATTGAAAGGTCTTCGGGCATGATCAACACCATGCGGTACCCCTTGATGGCTGCGGCCATGGCCAAGGCGATGCCGGTATTGCCCGAGGTGGCTTCAATGAGGCTGTCGCCGGGGCGAATTTCGCCGCGCTCTTCCGAACGCTGAATCATGGACAAAGCAGGTCGGTCTTTGACCGAACCGGCCGGGTTATTGCCTTCCAACTTGCCCAAAACCACATTGTTTTTCGCTTGGTTTTCAGCTTGCCCAATGCGTTGCAAGGCGACCAAGGGCGTTTTTCCGACGACATCTTCTAAGGTTTGGAATTTCATGTCCGATAATGT
>CAIKMN010000011.1 GCA_903828535.1 uncultured Curvibacter sp. | reverse complement strand
GCCCCCATTGTGAGAGGGAATGCATGAATGTCAACTGGGATTGACACTAATGGGTGATAAAAGTCAGAAAACTATGACAGGGGAGGGTCGGACTCTGGGTCCGACAGGATGCCAAAGCGCCTCAACTTGACATACAAGCTTTGCCGAGACAGGCCCAGCATCTCGGCGGCCGAAGCGCGGTTGTTGTGGGTCAGTTCGAGCGCGGTTTCAATGCAGATGCGCTCGACGGTGTCGACCGTTTCGCCCACAATGTCTTTGATGGGCTTGCGGCCCACCAGTTGCGACAGTTCGTTGTAACCCGGATGTATGGGGTTAGAGAGGGTGGACAGGGCGGGGTGGCGGCGGTCCATGTCCCGCACAAAGAAGGCATAAAGGGGCTCGGGCCGTGTCAAATTGACGGCAGAGACCTCGACGGGCAAGGTCATGCCCGATTGGGTCCGCACCTCAGTTGCAAAATTGCGAACCGGAATTTGCTGTTTGAGCGAGGTGATCAAAACCCCCCAATCCACTGCGCCGCGCAACCACCAGCGCTCCAAAGACTGCCCTAAGATTTGAGACGACGAGGTCAGTCCCAAGAGGGCCATGCCCTCTTCATTGACGCTTTGAACCGAGCCTGAGGTGTCGGTCAAAATCCAGCCGTCGGGAAACTGCCGCATGGCTTCGCCCAAAACCGTTGACGACTCCCAATCGGAGCCGCCCAGGGTTTGAGATTCACGCGGGGTCAAGCGGGCCAAGAACTGCGCGCCGCCTTCTTGACGGAAAACACAAACCGACAAATTTAATAAAGCCGCTGAGCCGATGAGCTTAACGGCACAAATCTCAATTCGACCTGTGGCCAGCGCGGTGCGCAAGAGAAACTCGACTTCGCTGCGGCTTTCCGCCTCAAAAAGATCTCGAAAATCTTTGCCAACAAAACGCTTGCCTGTGTCTTTAACAAGCGCCTGGGCGCCTGCATTGTTTTCAAGGACGCGGTAGGCGCTGGCGTCGACCCTCAAAATGGCATCAGGCGCAGTTTCAAACAAAATTCGATAACGCGCTTCGATGTGACGCAAGCGCAAATAATCGCGTTCCACCGACTGTTGGGTCTCGACCAAGCGCTTTTGCAGCTCGGTCAGCCGATGCAGACTTCGGCCCACAGCCACTAATTTGCCGTTAGGCAATGCCAGGGTGATGTACTGAATAGCGGCTTCTTCGCCGGACGGAGTCGGGTGGTTGACATGCCGCCACAACAACTGGGGGGTATCCGGCTTGGCCTGCAGCAAATCCAGAATTTTGCTTTTGCTCTCGGTGGTGACGGTATCCACCCAAGGTTTGCCCACCCAATTCAGGCAACCCAGCGAAGCGAGCATGTCATGTCCGGTTGACACATCCTCCACTAAGCCTTGAGGGTCAATCATCAAGGTCAAGTCTGAAACCGCCCCTAACAGCTGCGAGAGGTTGGTAGAAGCAAGGCTATCGATGTTCACAAAGGGGCCGATGGCGTGGTGCTAGTGGGAAATGAGGGGGTGTAGTTTTAAAAATTATACAGTTCTTATTGTAATTAATACTAGGCATTGAAGAGCCAAAGGCGACTGCAACGACATGTAAAGTGCTCACTGAGAACAACTCAAGATTGAGAACGACGCAGGCGTGAAGTCAAACTGGCCACGGTTTTTTGCGCGTCCAGATCGAAAACGAGGGCGCCAGTCCAATTTAATTTTTCGGGAGCCACTACTGCCATGGGGCCGCCCAAGAAAAGCGGGGCTTCTGGGTTGGCCGAGCCCATCATCATGCGAGGCAGTGTTTGAGACAGCAGGTCCAAATGCCGGTCCGTCGAGATCGACAGGCCAATGGCGTCAAACCAGTCTGAGGCCAGAAGGTCACTTATGGCGCTCAGGTCCTGCGGGTGCGCTAAAGTCACTTGCCAGCCCGCTTGTTTAAAAAACTCGCCCAGCATGAAGACACCCAGTCCATGTTGACTGCCCGGTTCGGTCATTAACAACACACTGAAGTCCGTTTTTACGCCGTTGCCTTCCGACAAGAACTCGTCGCTGAATTCATACAAAAGCTGCTGCAAGGTGGCGTTGGCCAAGTGGCAGTCGACAAAGCTCAACGCATCCGAGGCCCATTGGCATCCCAGCCAACGGGCGCAGGGGACGATGCCATTCAAATAGATGTCCGCCAGACTTTGGCCTTGACGTTGCCAGCGCAACACCACTCTTTTGCACTCGTCCAAGCTTCTCAGGCTGGCGTTGGCGAGCAATTCCACTTGGGACGGGTCCAGGACGCCGTCTTTGACGAAGCGCGTACCGCCCACCAACCGGGTTTTGGCCCCGATGCGTTTTTTGATCGTTGTTAACGGCGCCCCTTCTTTCCATGGGGCGTTGATTTTCAGTTCCGTTTTTAGAAATTTAAAACGAAGCACACGGGCTCTCCCAATTGACGACGCTAGTGTGTGTCAATTTGGAAATTCGCCGATTAAGTGTAAACCCTAAAATACATAAAATAATGTCATTTTATGTTGACACTCAGGCTTTGGCTATTTAGAGTGTGCTCAATACTTGGTCGTCAAAGGCTTTATGCAACCCACCTTTTCTTCAGTTTTGTACACGCCGGAGCAACGCGTTCGGCGTGACAACACGAAATGGACCTTGGTTCAGGGGGTGTTGGCGCCGGTTCAGTTCGGTGTGTTTCTGGTCAGTCTGAGCTTGGTTTTGAACAGCCTCAAGTCGGGCGCGCACACCGATTGGGCCTTGATTTCGGTTGTGATCAAAACGGGCGTGCTTTACGGGATCATGGTCACAGGCGCCATTTGGGAGAAAGTGGTGTTTGGCCAATACCTGTTTGCCCCCGCTTTTTTCTGGGAAGACGTCATCAGCATGGTGGTGTTGGCGCTGCACACGACTTATATCTGGGTCTGGTGGGAAGGCCTTTGGTCGGCTGAGGAACTGCTCATCCTGGCTTTGGCGGCTTACGTCACTTACGCCGTGAATGCGGCGCAATACATCCGCAAATTGCGCCTGGCCCGGTTGCAAAAACCGGCTGAAAACCACCTCAGTACCCAGCCGCAGGTGAGCCTATGAGCCACGTGATTCCCATTCGAGCGGAAACCGGGGTCGGCTGTACCGACGTGGTCCCGTTGGTGGAGCGGGGTCAACGAGAGGTGTTTTGCGGCCTCACGGGCATCATTTGGTTGCATCGAAAAATTCAAGATGCTTTTTTCTTAATAGTGGGTTCACGCACTTGCGCGCACCTGATGCAGTCAGCTGCCGGTGTGATGATTTTTGCGGAACCGCGCTTTGGCACTGCCATCATCGATGAGCGCGATTTAGCGGGTCTAGCGGATGTTCACGATGAGCTCGACCGGGTCGTCAATCAACTCTTGCAGCGCCGCCCTGATACTCGCCTCTTGTTTTTGGTCGGTTCATGCCCTTCCGAGGTCATCAAGCTCGATTTGTCGCGGGCGGCTGAAAGACAAAACCAGCTTCACCACCCCCAAGTTCGGGTGCTGAATTACTCGGGCAGTGGCATTGAAACCACCTTTACGCAAGGCGAAGACGCCTGTTTGGCGGCCTTGGTCTCTGCCTTGCCGACGCACCCAACGAACCCAACCAACCCAACCAACCCAGCCAGAGGGACTAAGTCGCCTCATGAACTTTTGGTGGTTGGCACTTTAGCCGACGTGGTCGAAGACCAGTTGGGGAACCTTTTGTCGCAAATGGGCATTGAGGTTCACTTTTTTCCACCCCGCAACAGCCAAAAGATGCCCTCCATCAAGGCAGGCATGCCTTTCTTGTTGGCGCAGCCTTTTTTGGCCGATACCGCCAAGTTGTTGCAAGACCGCGGTGCGCGGCATTTGGCGGCGCCTTTCCCTTTGGGACTCGAGGGCACCACGGCCTGGCTGCAAGCCGCAGCCCGTCAGTTTGGCGTGTCGCAAGAGGTCTTTGACCGAGTCACGTCGGGCCCGCGTCAGCGTGCAGAAAAAGCTTTGTCGGGGCATCGCCCCCAATTGCAGAACAAATCCATTTTCTTTTTCCCCGATTCGCAGCTGGAAATTCCATTGGCTCGTTTTCTAAACCGCGAACTGGGGATGCACTTGGTCGAAGTGGGGACTCCTTATCTGCACCGTCAACTGATGGCCCCTGAACTCGCTTGGTTGCCCAGCGGCACCCGCATCAGCGAAGGTCAGGACGTCGACAGGCAACTCGATCGTTGTCTGCAAGACAACCCCGACATGGTGGTTTGCGGCTTGGGCTTGGCAAACCCCTTGGAGGCCCAAGGCATCACCACCAAATGGGCGATTGAATTGGTCTTCACCCCCATCCAGGGCTATGAGCAAGCGGCAGACCTCGCTGGCTTGTTCAGTCGCCCCCTGCGTCGTCGACAAAAACTGGCGGCCTAGGAAAGACGATGCAACTCACACTTTGGACCTACGAAGGACCGCCCCATGTAGGCGCCATGCGCATCGCCACGGCCATGCGGGACGTCCACTATGTTTTGCACGCGCCCCAAGGCGACACTTACGCTGACTTGTTGTTCACCATGATCGAGCGCTTGCCCAAGCGTCCGCCCGTGACTTACACGACTTTTCAAGCCCGCGATTTGGGAGGTGACACCGCCGAGTTGTTCAAAGACGCGGCTCGCTTGGCCATCGAGCGATTTCAGCCCGCCGCTTTGTTGGTCGGATCGTCTTGCACCGCCGAGTTGATTCAGGACGACCCGGGCGGCTTGGCACAAGCCTTGAATTTGCCTATTCCCGTGGTGCCCTTGGAGTTGCCTTCCTACCAACGCAAAGAAAACTGGGGCGCCAGCGAAACTTTTTACCAACTGAGCCGACGTTTGGTCAAGAAGCCAACACCGCAGCCCAACAAAGCCCGACCCACTTGCAATTTGTTGGGCCCTTCTGCCTTGGGTTTTAGGCACCGAGACGACATCAAAGAAATCAGCCAGCTGCTGGATTCTTTGGGCATTGAAGTGTCGGTGGTGGCTCCTTTGAATGCGTGTGTGGCCGACATTGAAAAATTAGCGCAAGCCGATTTTAATGTGGTGCTTTACCCCGAAGTTGGCATGACGACCGCGCTCTGGCTGGCCAGAGAATTTGGTCAACCCTTCACCAAACAGGTGCCCTTGGGTTTCAACGCCACCCGGGACTTCGTTCAAGAAGTGTGTGCGCTGGCGCAAGTGCCTGTGCCGTCAGCAGAACACCTGACAGCGAATGCCCGTTGGTATGCCCAATCAGTGGACTCCACCTACCTCACCGGTAAGCGTGTTTATTTGTTTGGAGATGCCACCCATGTGGTCTGCGCCGCCCGAATCGCCAGCCAAGAAATGGGCTTCGAAGTGGTTGGTTTGGGTACCTATAGCCGTGAGTTTGCAAGAGAAGTGAGGGAATGCGCCAAGTCCTATGGCTTGGAGGCCCTCATCACCGACGATTACTTGGCCGTGGAGGAACAAATCAGCCAACTGCAACCCGAGTTGATCTTGGGGACCCAGATGGAACGCCACATTGCCAAAAGGCAAGGCATTCCCTGTGCCGTGATTTCTGCGCCTGTTCACGTGCAGGATTTCCCGGCTCGGTATGCGCCTCAAATGGGGTTTGAGGGGGCGAACGTCATTTTTGACACCTGGGTCCACCCTTTGATGATGGGGTTGGAAGAGCATTTGCTCGGCATGTTCCGCCAAGACTTTGAGTTCCATGCAGGGGCGTCCCCTTCGCACTTGGGGGGCGGACACAGCGCTGCCGCTGAAATTCCGCCCCAGCTGACCGCAAAAGAAGCTTCCAACCAAGCCACTTGGAGTGTTGAGGCTGAAAAAGAGCTGGGAAAAATCCCCTTCTTTGTCAGAGGAAAAGCCCGACGAAACACCGAGAAATACGCCTTGGATCAAGGCGTTTCAACCATCACTGTGGACACCCTCTACGATGCCAAAGCCCACTACAGCCGCTGAGTCGGGTGAGGCGTCGCCCCGCATGAAAGTGGTGATGTTGACGCTGGACACACACCTGTCGAGCTCGGTGCAACGGTCTGCCGACAAGCTGGCCAAGCCGCTGCCTGGGCTGGAGTTGCGCATGCATGCGGCCAGTGAATATCGGGCCAGTGAAGCTGCCTTGAAAAAATGTTTGATCGACATCGAACGGGCCGATTTGCTGATTGTCACCATGCTTTTCATGGAAGACCATTACCTCCCCGTCTTGGAAGCGCTGAAAGCCCGGCGCGGGCTTTGCGATGCGATGGTGTGCATCATGTCCGCGCCTCCTGTCATGCAATTGACGCGCATGGGCAAGCTCAGCATGGGAGGGCAGTCGACGGGGTTGATGGCGATTCTGAAAAAACTGCGACCGAAAGCCAAAACCAACAGCGAAGAAAAATCAGCCAGCTCGTCCGAAGGCGCCAAGCAAATGGCCATGCTCCGGCGACTGCCGAAATTGCTGCGTTTTATACCCGGAACCGCCCAAGACTTGCGAATCTTCTTTTTGACGATGCGCTATTGGTTAGCGGGTTCGGAGCAAAACATTTCCAGCATGGTGGTGATGCTGGTGAAGAAATACGCGCAGGGCGATCGCAAGAAATACCGCGATGTGTTAGCGCCTGAAGACGCCATTGAGTACCCTGAGGTCGGTCTTTATCACCCGAAGATCAAAGGCCGCATCACCGAGTCATTGACCGCATTGCCAGTGGATTCTAAAAAGAAACCGGTCGTGGGTTTGTTGTTGCTTCGGTCCTATTTGCTGGCCGGGAATGCCTTGCATTACGACGCGGTGATTGCCGCCTTGGAAGCCCGAGGCTTGCGTGTGATCCCGGCCTTTGCGAGTGGCTTGGACGCGAGACCGGCGATTGAAAACTACTACCTCAAAGAGGGCCGCTCGCAGATCGATGCCTTGGTCTCTTTAACGGGTTTCTCTTTGGTCGGTGGGCCCGCCTACAACGATGCCAAAGCGGCTGAAGCCATATTGGCGCAATTGAATGTGCCCTACATCGCGGCCCATCCGGTTGAGTTTCAACCGTTAGATCAATGGGGCAACTCACAACGTGGTTTGTTGCCGGTTGAAACCACGATCATGGTGGCCATTCCAGAGCTCGATGGCTCGACGATTCCCATGGTTTATGGCGGTCGACCGGGTGCGGCGGGAACGGAATGCAGAGGCTGTGATCGGAATTGTCACTTCACCGACGACCACAAGTCACAAGACATGTTCACCTGCGAAGAACGCACCGACATGTTGGCTTTGCGGGTTGAAAAGCTGATCCAACTGCGTTTGAAAGCGCGGCAGAATCGAAAAATCGCGCTGGTTATTTTTAACTTCCCTCCCAACAGTGGCAACGTCGGAACGGCAGCTTATTTGTCTGTTTTCGAGTCGTTGTTCAACACCCTGAAAACGCTGGCCAATGAGGGCTATCAAATTGAGGTGCCGCGCGACGTGACGTCTCTTCGCGACCAGGTTTTGGTGGGCAACAAAGCGGTTTATGGTTCTGACGCCAATGTGCACCAAATCATCTCCACGCGGCAATACATTCAAGAAGAGCCTTGGCTGAAAGAAATTGAGTCTCAATGGGGGCCGGCACCCGGCCGCCAACTCAGCAATGGGCAAGGCCTTTTCATCCAAGGCGCTCAATTTGGTCAAGCCTTGGTGTGCATTCAACCGGGCATGGGTTATGAGGGCGACCCGATGCGTTTGTTGTTTGAAGGGGGCTTTGCTCCCACCCATGCCTTCAGCGCTTTTTATCGCTATCTCCGGCAAGAATTTGCAGCCGATGCCGTGCTGCACTTCGGCACGCACGGCGCGTTGGAGTTCATGCCAGGCAAACAATCAGGCCTGTCGGGTAATTGTTGGCCGGATCGGATGATTCAGGAATTACCCAACTTCTACTTCTACGCATCCAACAACCCCTCCGAAGGGGCGATAGCCAAACGCAGAGGCAGTGCGACTTTGATCAGCTATTTGCCGCCCACCTTTGCCGATTCGGGCTTGTACAAAGAATTGATGGATTTGAGGCAAACCTTGGACCGTTGGCGTGCTCTGGACGATCAAGCCAGTGAAGAGCGCAACGATGTGGCGGCCATGATCCATCAGCTATCGGTTTCACTGGAAATGAAAGTGCCCGATGACATTCTGCCCGAGGCCCAAGTGGTCGAGCCTTGGATCAACGACCTGATCGAACAGCTCTTGGAAATTGAATACACCCTCATCCCTGAAGGCTTGCATGTGATTGGTCAGTTGCCCACCCGCTCGCAACGCCTGACCACTTTGAAAGCCATGGCCTTGGCCATGGAAATTGACGAGCCCGCCTTGCTGGAAAAGTTGGTCGACGGGGTCAGTGAGTCTGGCTTGAATCAATTAGCCAAGCACTTGAGTGAAAAGCAACGCTTGGCACTGCACCAGTTGGTGCAATCTAACGTCTTGTTGAGCCAAGAAAGCGAGTTGAATGGCTTACTCAAAGCGCTCGATGGCGGCTATGCGTTGCCAGCCCCCGGCGGTGACCTGTTGCACAACCCCGATGTCTTGCCGACGGGGCGCAATTTGCATGGGCTTGACCCCTTCAAAATGCCAACCGCTTTTGCGGTACGCGATGGCCAAAAGCAAGCCGCCAAGTTATTGGCGCGCTACGCAGCAGACGGCGCCGGTTTGCCAGAGTCGATCGCCATGGTTTTGTGGGGTTCCGACAACCTAAAGACCGAGGGCGGCCCCCTCTCGCAAGCCTTGGCCTTGATGGGGGTGAGCCCGCGCTTTGATAACTATGGCCGTTTGGCAGGCGCGCAATTGGTGCCCTTGGATGTTTTAAAACGCCCCCGCATCGACGTGGTCATTACCTTGTCGGGTATTTTCCGAGACTTGTTGCCGATGCAAATCAAGTTGTTGGCCGAGGCGAGTTTCTTGGCTGCCAGCGCCGAGGAACCGCTCGAAATGAACTTCATCAGGAAGCATGCCTTGGCCTACATGCATGAGCATGGCGTCGACTTAGAAGCCGCTTCGTTGCGGGTCTTTGGCAATACCGAAGGCGCTTATGGTGCGAACGTGAACCTGTTGGTGGACAGCTCAACCTGGCAAGCGGAAAGTGAACTGGGCGATGCCTTCACCTCACGCAAGGGATTTGCCTTTGGACTGGACGGCAAGCCGGTTCGCAACAACAAGTTGCTGCAAAGCGTTTTGGCCGATGTCTCATTGACTTACCAAAATTTGGACTCCGTCGAATTGGGCGTCACCAGCATCGACACCTATTTCGATACCTTGGGCGGCATCAGCCGCGCGGTGCTTCAAGCTAAACACGAGCGCCACGGTGAAAACGCCACCGTGCCGCCGGTTTACATCGTCGACCAAACCCAGGGCGATGGGGTCGTCCGCAGTTTGACCGAACAAGTGGCGCTTGAAACCCGCACCCGCATGCTGAACCCCAAGTGGCATGAGGGCATGTTGCAACATGGCTATGAGGGTGTACGTCAAATTGAGGTTCACCTGACCAACACCATGGGCTGGTCGGCCACGACGGGCCAAGTCCAGCCATGGGTTTATCAGCAGTTGGCACAAACCTTCGTGCTCGACCCGGCCATGCGCGAACGAATGTCGCAACTCAACCCCACTTCTTCGGCCAAGTTGGTGAACCGTTTGATCGAAGCATCACGTCGCGACTATTGGAAACCTGATGAAGCAACCCAAAACGCCTTGCTCCGTGCTGGCGAGGAACTTGAAGACCGTCTTGAAGGCATCACGGAAGGCCAACCCGCATGATTGAAACCACCCACATTCCGGTGCAAAGCATCCAACGAAATTCCCGCGCTGACGGCGAGGGGAGTGTTCAGTTCCAAATGGATCCCAACGTCAAAATTGGGACGGCCAAGGTCTTTGCTGTTTATGGCAAGGGCGGCATCGGCAAGAGCACCACGTCCTCTAATTTGTCGGTGGCCTTCAGCAAATTGGGCAAACGTGTGCTTCAAATTGGATGTGACCCCAAGCACGATTCGACGTTTACCTTGACCAAAAAATTAATGCCCACTGTCATCGACGCATTGGAAGCCGTGGACTTCCATGCCGAAGAATTGAGGTTGGAAGATTTTGTTTTCAAAGGCTACAACGGCGTGATGTGCGTCGAGGCTGGCGGCCCGCCTGCTGGCACGGGCTGCGGCGGTTATGTGGTCGGGCAAACCGTGAAGTTACTGAAGGAACACCACTTGCTCGAAGACACCGATGTGGTGATTTTTGATGTGCTGGGCGACGTGGTTTGCGGTGGTTTTGCTGCCCCTTTGCAACACGCAGACCGCGCCTTGATCGTCACCGCCAATGATTTTGATTCTATTTTTGCGATGAACCGCATTGTGCAAGCGATTGGGGCCAAGGCCAAAAATTACAACGTTCGTTTGGGCGGCGTGATTGCCAATCGAAGCGACGCCACCGATCAAATCGATAAATTCAACGCGGTGGTCGGTTTGAAAACCATGGCGCACTTTCCCATGTTGGATGAAATTCGCAAAAGTCGTTTGCAAAAAAGCACTTTGTTTGAACTCGAAGCGACACCGGCGGTCAAGGCGGTTCAAGACGAATACATGCGCTTAGCGGCGGCCTTGTTGCTGGGCACCGACCCCCTGCCGGCGGTGCCCATGAAGGACCGCGACATTTTTGATCTGTTGGGCTTTGATTAAGGCCATCCCTATGAGCGACATCACCTACGAACAAAGGCGCGGACAAATCGAAGATTATTTCGACAGGACCGCCGTGGCCGCTTGGGCCAAGTTGACTTCAGATGCGCCAGTCGGTCGCATTCGTGCCACCGTTCGGGCGGGCAGAGACCAGATGCGCGCCACCTTATTGTCTTGGTTGGGAGCCGATCTGCGCGGCAAACGCATTTTGGATGCCGGTTGCGGCACCGGTGCTTTGGCGGTTGAAGCGGCGCTGCGCGGGGCCCAGGTGGTGGCGATTGATTTGTCGCCGACCTTGGTGGATTTGGCGCGCGAAAGAATTCCGAGAAACATTGCCCATCTGGTTGACTTTCACAGCGGCGACATGCTGGACCCCGCGCTGGGAACGTTCGATCATGTGGTGGCGATGGACTCCATCATTCATTACCAAACCGAAGACGCGGTCAACGCCTTGGCGACCTTGGCTGAACGAACCCACCGTTCGATGGCCTTTACCTTCGCGCCCCGGACGCCTTTGTTGGCAGCGATGATTTCAATTGGACGCCTGTTCCCGCGCGGTGACCGCGCCCCGTGGCTCGAGCCCATGTGTGAGAGCAAGATCATCCAGCTCATGTCTCAGCAGGATGAATTGTCCGATTGGAAAAGTGCCAGGACACAGCGCGTGTCGAGTGGTTTTTACAAATCACAAGCCATGGAGTGGGTTCGCGCATGAGAGCTAAAACCTTCACGAAATACGCGAAAAAGGTGCCCTCAGCGTGGTTGCCTTTTGCCGACGTGTCGAGTGTCGGTTTGCCACTGCCCAGGTTGTTGCGTTTGTCACTCTTCAAGTTCACCATGGGCATCACCACGGCCTTGATGATCGGCACCCTGAACCGCGTCATGATTGTGGAGCTGGGCGTTCCGGCTTGGTTGGTCTCGATGATGCTGGCGCTTCCCTTGCTGGTCGCCCCGTTGCGTGCGGTGACGGGTTATCAGTCCGATGTGCACAGGTCGGCGCTGGGTTGGCGCCGAATTCCCTACATGTGGGGCGGTACGCTGATTCAATTTTTGGGCTTGGCGGTGATGCCTTTTGCCCTTTTGGTTTTGTCGGGCCACGGTCAAGTGCCTGTCCCGAATTGGGTCGGTCAGGGCGCTGCAGCCATGGCCTTCTTGTTGGTGGGGGCCGGCCTTCAAACCTCTCAAACAGCGGTTTTGGCTTTGGCAACGGACCAAGCCAGTGAGGAGACTCAGCCCCGTGTGGTTGCGCTTTTGTACACCATGCTGTTGCTGGGTGCCGTCAGCGGCAGTGTGATTTTTAGTTTGCTCTTGGCTCACTTTACGCCCGAGTTGTTGGTGCAAGTCGTTCAAGGCACCGCCTTGGTGGTGCTGGTGATCAATGGCATTTCACTCTGGAAACAAGAGGCTAGAAATCCGCAACGCGTGGCCGAATTCAAAGGCCAAGCTGTTCGGTCTTTTCAATCGGTTTGGTCCGATTTCATTCAATTGCCGACATCACGCCGCTTCATGTGGGCCACAGCGCTGGGCACCCTGGCTTTCAACATGCAAGACATTGTGCTGGAGCCCTATGGCGGTGAAATTTTGAAACTCAGCGTGGGCTCTACCAGCGCCCTGACGGGCATGTTGGCCGCTGGGGGTTTATTGGGTTTTTATTTTTCCGGCCTCAAACTCGCCAAAGGCGTCGATGCGATGCGCTTGGCGGCGTATGGCACTTTGGCCGGCTTGCCCGCGTTTTCAGCGGTCATTTTTTCGGCCCCATTGGACGCAGGCTGGCTGTTCAGGCTGGGGGCATTGGGCATTGGTTTTGGTGGCGGCGTCTTTGCGGTGGGCACCCTGTTCACCGCCATGCGCATGGAGAAGGCCTACGTTGGTTTGGCCTTGGGCGTCTGGGGCGCTGTTCAATCGGCAGCGGCCGGCATGGCCATGGTCATTGGTGGGGTTTTCCGAGACGTCGTGACCCATCTGTCGCTTCAAGGGGCTCTCGGACCGGCCCTCAGCGACCCTTCGGTGGGTTACAGCATGGTTTATCACCTTGAAATGTTGTTCTTGTTCTTGACCCTCATTTCAATCGGCCCCCTGGTTAAACGCCGTCAAGCGTTGATGTCTGAAGTCCCCCATCCACTCGGCTTGGTCGAGTCTCGCGTTTTTTGAACAAAGGAGAAGTTGCTATGCACACCGTTGGAAATATCACAGGCTATATTGATGTGGCCCAATTGCTGCTTTACGCGTTCTGGATTTTTTTTGCTGGCCTCATTTATTACTTGGCACAGGAGAATCACCGCGAAGGCTATCCCATGGAGTCGAGCAGCAATGGTCGAGTCGTGGTCAAGGGCTTTCCCATTCCGGCGCCCAAAACCTTTCTGCTGGAAGGCGGTCACAGCGTCACCGTGCCTGACTTGAATCGCCAAGAGCCTGCTTACCAAGGCGTCCCCACCAGCAGCACCTCTGGCGCCCCCTTGGAGCCACGCGGCGACGCCATGCGCGCAGCCATTGGCGCCGGTGCTTATGCCAGCCGAGAAGACGTGCCAGAGCGCACCAGCCATGGCGACCTGCTGATTAAACCTTTGCGCAAGGCCAACAGCTACAGCGTAGCCCCGCAGGATGTGGACCCACGTGGTCTGCCTGTGATGGCTGGCGACGGCAAACAAGGCGGCACGGTGAAGGACATTTGGATTGATTCGGCCGAGATGATGTTTCGCTACTTGGAAGTCGATACCGGTCATGGCCACAACGCCTTGCTGCCGATGTCGTTTGCCCTGATCCGCCGCAATCAAGTCGAAGTCCATGCGATTTACGCACGCCACTTTTCGGGCGTTCCCGCTTTGAAGAACCCTGACCAAGTCACCAAGCTGGAAGAAGAAAAAATCAGCGCCTATTACGGTGGCGGCACTTTGTATGCGGACATTAAACGCAGCGAGCCCCTCATTTAAATTGGAAGTGTGAGGTCTTAACATGCCCATCGAAAACCGTGGTCACGAACACGAATTTGAGCCCCAATTCGGTTTGCCTGAGCGACTCCCGGCGGATGAAGCCATTCTTTGGCAAGGCTCACCCCGTGTGGGCGTGTTGCTGACCACTGCGTTTCATTTCAGAAAATTAATTTTTTATTTTTCTGCTTTGATCTTGGCCTGTGCATGGCCTGCGCTGGAGCAGGGCGCGGGCCTTGTGGCCGTCCTGCAAGGCATTAAATGGATTGCACCTTTGACGGTCATGGCCTTGTTGGGGGTTTCGGCCTTGGCCTGGATGACTGCCCAGACAACGGTTTACACCTTGACCAACAAACGGGTGGTCATGCGCCTGGGGATTGTGTTGACCGTGACTTACAACTTGCCTTTGAAGCAAATCAAAGCCTCGGATTTGCGTGCCTTGGGGGCGGGTGCGGGTGACATCACCTTGGCACTCAAAGGCTCAGACCGAATTGCTTGGGTTCAACTTTGGCCCAGTGTCCGGCCTTGGCGTTTGACCCACCCCGAACCTACTTTGCGTGCCATTGGCGAGGTGACCGAGGTGGCCGCTCAACTGAGAGCCGCTTGGATTTCCAACGCGGGCATGGATTCTCAATCGTCTGTCAAAACCCTGCGGGGATTGAAGACTGAAACGCCAGCACAAGACGCAACGCATTGGCAAGGCAGCCTGACATGACTTCGCGCCAGTGGACGCCAAGCTCACCGAAACCGTCGACGGACAATTTTCCTCGCTGGGTGTTGTTTTGGGTCGGCGGCATCTTGGCCTTGTCCTTGGTTTCGGTGGGGCTGGTTCGACTGACCGGCAATGGACCGGATCAGCTCAACGCCGCGGTGATTCAGCAACGATCCTTGGTTTTTCTGGACCAAACGGATGGGGGCGTTCGCGTCGTTGACGGCGTTTCAGGCGCCACCTTGACGGTCTTGCACGGTGAACAAGGTTTTGTGCGAGGTGCCTTGAGGGCCCTGACCCGAGATCGACATGCCCGTGGCATGGGTCCTTCTGATCCTTTCGAATTGATTGCCCGAACAGAAGGGCGCCTCACTTTGATGGACCCCAGCACCGGACAACACGTCGACTTGGAGTCATTTGGTCCGACCAATAAAGACCAGTTTGCTCGTTTCTTATCGATGCAGCCTGAATAAATCCACGCCCTCAAAAACATAACCGTCAACAGGACTTTGTTCATGAACACGATTGCAGCCATTGACAGCGCCGAAAAAGCCTCTGAAAAAGCGGTTCAAAGCACGCTCCTGAGCCCGCGTTTTTACACCACCGATTTTGCAGCGATGGACCGCTTGGACATTTCCGCCGTGCGCGCAGAGTGGGACCAGATGATGTCGGAATACGAGGGCGACAACAACCACGATCATTTTCAACGTGACGCCCAATTTGCCGAAGAAGTCGCCCAGCGATTTTCACAAGTCAGCACGGCCATGCGACAGGAATTTCTGGATTTTTTGATTTCCTCTTTGACCTCTGAATTCTCCGGTTGCATCCTCTATAACGAAATCGCACGAAACATCGACAACCCCGACATTAAGCAATTGATGCGCTACATGGCCAGAGACGAATCCCGTCACGCCAGCTTTCTGAACCAATCGTTGAAGGACTTTGGTTTGGGCATCGACCTGGGTAATTTGAAGCGAACCAAGGCTTACACCTACTTCAAGCCCAAATACATTTTTTACGCCACCTACTTGTCTGAAAAAATTGGCTATGCCCGCTACATCAGCATTTACCGGCAACTGGAAAAGAACCCCGACAAGCGCTTTCACCCCATCTTTCGCTGGTTTGAGCGCTGGTGCAACGATGAGTTTCGCCATGGAGAGTCCTTCGCCTTGATCATGCGGGCTCAGCCAAATTTGTTGAAGGGTGGCAATGTGTATTGGATCCGCTTTTTCTTGTTGGCGGTCTATTCCACGATGTACGTTCGAGACCATTCACGTCCGATGCTTCATGAAGAAATGGGGTTGGATTCGTCGGTCTACGATTTCGAAGTTTTCCGAATCACTAACGAAATTACCAAGCAAGTCTTTCCTGTCAGTCTGGACCTCGACAACCCTGCTTTCCGTGCCGGGTTAAAGCAGTTGTTCCAGGTTCAAAAAGAAATGGATTTGGCCAAAAAACGCGGTGGTTTGGTGGGCCTGCTTCGACGAGGCTTCTGGGCTGCTTCGGGCGCGATTACTTTTGCGCGGCTGTACTTTTTGCCTGTCAATCATCATGCATTGCCTGAGCAAGTTCGCATGGTTCCGGCTTGGTAATGAGCCATGTCTGAAGCCTGGATCGCCATTGGATTTGCCATCTTTATTTGGTGGTTCAGCACGGGCATTGTGATCATGTTGAATCACGTGTCCAAATCCGCGGGTACCTTGAGTTGGGGACTTTCGACCTTGCTCGGTTTGGGCGCTTTGGTAGGCTTGCACCACACCGCATATCAAACCAGTGTGACAGGTGCGTATTGCGCTTTCACCTGCGCATTATTGGCTTGGGGGTGGAATGAGTTGAGTTTTCTCACGGGTTGGATTACGGGCCCGCAAAAAACACCATTACCACCGAACTACCAGGGGTGGCCGCGTTTTTGGATGTCGTTCAAAGCCGTGCTCTGGCATGAGTTGGCCTTGCTCATCGTTGGCTTGCTCATCTTGGTCATCACCTGGCGCGCCCCCAATCAAGTGAGCACCAGTACCTATTTGGTGCTTTGGATCATGCGCATCAGCGCCAAATTGAATTTGTATTTAGGGGTTCGCAATTTGAGCGAAGCCTTTTTGCCTGCCCACATGCGCTACTTGGAGAGTTTCTTCAAACGCCGGCGCATGAATGCATTTTTCCCTTTCGCCGTGACGGTGGCCTTCATTTGTTTGCAATGGATCTTGGTGGCCGGCGAGAACCCTTCGGCCCAACCTGCTGAAAAGGTGGGTTCCTTCTTGGTGGGGTCTTTGTTGGCTTTGGCCATTTTGGAACACTTCATGTTGTTCCTGCCTTTGGACACCACCGCCCTTTGGCGATGGGCCCTTCGCAAGCCACAGAACCCGGGTTTGGGCTTGCCACATTTGGATTCACATGACCCCTCACTCCCCGTCTAAAGTGCCCACCGCCCTCGTCATTGGCACCGGTTTTGGGGGCCTTGCCGCGGCCATTCGCTTGAGTGTGAAGGGTTACCGCGTGCAGGTTCTGGAAAAGCTGGACGCGCCTGGTGGACGGGCTTATGTGCACCGACAAGATGGCTTTACTTTCGACGCCGGGCCCACCATCATCACCTTGCCGCATTTGCTTGAAGAGCTCTTCCACCTGTGTGGACGACGTCTGCAAGACCACGTTGATTTGCGCCTGATGTCGCCCTTTTACCGCATCCGTTTTGACGATGGCACGCATTTCGATTACAGCAACAACGACGAAGAAATGCTGGCGCAAATAGCGCGTTTCAGTCCGGAGGATGTTCAAGGGTTTAAAAATTTAATCAAGGCCTCAGAAAAATGTTTTCAACTGGGCTTTGTTGAATTGGGCATGGTGCCCTTTGAAAACCTAATCGACGTCGCCAAGGCCCTGCCCAAGCTGGTCAAGATGAAAGCGTGGCAATCGATTTACAGCTTGGTGGCGCAGCACATACGGCATCCCAAACTGCGCATCGTCATGAGTTTTCACCCCTTGCTGATTGGCGGCAATCCGTTTTCGGTCACCTGCGTCTATTCCTTGATTCATTCGCTGGAGCGACGCTGGGGCGTCCATTCAGCGATGGGGGGGACCACCGCGATTGTGCGTGAACTCGTCAAGTTGCTCGAGGAGCGCGAAGTGCCGATCCGCTACAACGCCCCTGTGACCCACATTCGAGTCGAAGCCGGGCGCGCGCGCGGTGTGGAGTTGGCCTCGGGGGCGTATTTACCTGCCGACATCGTGGTCTGTAACGGCGATGCCGCTTGGACCTACCTTCATTTGGTGGCGCCTAAACATCGACGCCATTGGACCGATCGAAAGATCGCCAAAGGGCAATATTCATCGGGTTTGTTTGTTTGGTATTTCGGCACCGACCGTCAGTACCACGAGGTGCCTCATCACATGATGGTGTTGGGGCCTCGGTATCAAGGCCTGTTGCAAGACATTTTCAAAAACCACACGCTTTCCAAAGACTTCAGCCTTTATTTGTACCGGCCGACGGCGACCGATCCGTCCTTGGCCCCTGCCGGATGCGACAGTTTTTATGTCTTGTCGGTGGTTCCCAATTTGAGCAGCCAGACCGATTGGACCGCCGTCCAAGAGACCTACCGAGACGCCATTGCCACGGTTTTGCAAGACAGTGTCTTACCGAATTTGAAGCAGCATCTGGTTTCCTCCAAAATCACCACCCCGCAAGATTTCCAAGACCGTTTGTGGTCTTACCGAGGGGCTGGTTTCGGGCTAGAGCCCATCTTGACCCAAAGCGCTTGGTTCAGGCCGCACAACCGCAGTGAAGACGTGGACGGCTTGTTCATGGTGGGCGCCAGCAGCCAACCGGGTGCGGGCGTTCCAAGTGTGTTGATGTCCGCAAAAATGCTTGAACAGGTGGTACCTGATGTCCGCTCTTTCGTCTAAAAAACCGCCTCTAACCTACGATTTAGAAGCTTGTACCGCGCTCATGCGCGGCGGATCTAAGTCTTTCTTTGCGGCTTCAAAATTGCTGCCAACCCGACTGCGTCCGCCGGCAACCGCGCTCTATGCTTTTTGTCGGCTGGCCGATGACGCCATCGACATGGGCAGCGATCCCGCACAGGCCATGCAGGATTTGAGAGACCGTTTGAGTGCCATTTACCAAGGGCGTCCCGGCCCGCAAGACGCTGACCGCGCCTTGACGATGGTGGTGCACCGCTATGGCATCCCGATGGGTTTGCTGGAGGCCTTGTTGGATGGCTTTTTGTGGGATTCCGAAGGCCGCCGCTATGAAACCTTGGCGGACGTCGAGGCTTACGGGGCGAGGGTGGCGGGGACGGTGGGGGCGATGATGTCGATCATCATGGGCGCTTCGGGCGAATTTGCAATTGCCCGGGCTTGCGAATTAGGGGTGGCGATGCAACTCACCAACATTGCCCGAGACATTGGAGAAGACGCCCGAAATGGACGCCTCTACATTCCTCGGGCGTGGTTTCGTGAAATTGGCATGGACGCCGATGTCTGGTTGACCAACCCGACCTTCGATGCGCGTTTGGCTGGTTTTACCCAACGCCTGTTGTTAAGAGCCGATGCGCTGTACCGGCGCGCTGAATTTGGTCTGGCTGAATTGCCTTGGGAGTGTCGGCCAGCCATTCAGTCGGCGCGTTTGGTGTACGCCGAGATTGGCAAGCAACTGTCCCGCGAGGGCTTGAACTCGGTGCACAAACGCACCGTGGTTTCGACCGTTCGAAAGTTGGCCTTGATTGCCAAGGCCAGTTCGGTCGCCATCAAACCACCCGCATCACCAGCGGTTCCCCTCAGTCCGGTGCCTGCGATTCAATACTTGGTCGACATGGTCTCACAAGACCGCGAGCCTTTGACTGCCACCAAGCCTTGGAAAGTACCGGCCCGCAGCTTTGATGAGCGGGTCGAGTGGATGGTCGATTTGTTTGGCCGCTTGGAACAACGCGAAAGAACCCAACGATAAGCGAGTTTGAATTCTGATGGGTGCTTATTTCAAGATCATTCATTTGACGTGTGCGTGCTTGTTTTTAGGCAACGTCATCGTCAGTGGGGTCTGGGCTTTGATGGCGGAGAGAACACGCAACCACGCCATCATTCAATTCAGCAACCGCATGGTGTTGATCACAGACGGCTTCTTCACCTTGCTCGGCTCTTTGGGGGTTGTCTACACCGGCCATGACTTGGCAGAAAAATTTGGGGGGCATGCCAGCCACCCTTGGATTCAATGGTCTTATGGCTTGTTGCTGTTTTCGGGTCTGATTTGGCTTTTCATCCTGGTGCCCATTCAGTTGAAACAACGCCGACTTTTGAGCCAAAGCACCGAAGTTGGGGAGGCCTATTGGCGGCTGTCTCGCATTTGGCAATTGGCAGGGGCCATCGCAACACTGCTACCGCTGCCGATTGTTTATTTCATGGTTACCAAGTCGGTGTGAAGCGTCTGGGCATCTTGAATGGCAGCATGCAACGCACCGGCCAAGAAACCAAGCGAGGCACATCCAAAGACTCATGAATGGCCGTGACTTGCTCGCCCATCAGTTGGGCTTTGAGCAAAGAGCGGGCATAAAAAGGCGTGTCTTCCAAGGTGCTGATGACACTGGGCACGGTCGGAGTTTCGCTTGACATGGCACGCTGAATTCGCCAAGCAGAAGGGGGCAAACGGTGTTGATCCGGGGCTAAAAAAGGGGCGCTCTGGCCATCCGGAGAAAAACGACGTGCCACGACCCGGTCAGGTCCTTGCAGGGGCTTCACGTCATAGATGACCGAGGTGTCGCCATTGGCCATTTCAGCCCGCGCCCAATCCCAGGCGGAGAAGCCTTTTTCGATCGGCTCATCGCCTTCGTTCGAATCCCAATAAGCATGGCCTTGCCAATTTAATCGGGGATGCTGCATGTCGACCTCGATACGAGAGCAAGCCGCCAGTGGCCCCCATCGGTGACGAGCCGCCGCATCCAACGCGGTGACGAAGGGGCTGAGGCCTTGTGGGCGAACCGTCACCCGGCCGCGCACTGGTATCGGCAAAGGCACGTTGACTTCATCGATGTCTATCGTCAAGGCTTGGCCATCCCAGCGCAGGCTGCTGGGGCCAATTTGATAATGCGCGGCCGAGCGCTGGATGTGCTGTCGGCCGCGTTCGGTCATGGTCCAGCGCTTGCCGCCTTGGCCATACAGCGCCACATTCAAGGCGCAAAAATGCTCGGGGTCGGCCACGCCGCCTTGACGCCTTCTGGCCCAAGCGTAATAAGGCGAAAATACACTGCCGACAAAGGCGATGATGGACAAACCGTGTTGCCCGTCGTCGCTCAGCGCGTCGAGGTACCACCAGAGATAACCACCCGGTGTAACCGCTTGGTCAAATCGAGGTCCGCCATCAGCGTCGCGGCCGCCAAACGGCCCGACATGGCGGCCATCGGAACGCCCGGCCCCGGATGTACGCTGCCCCCCGCTGTGTAGAGACCCGTCAGGGGGCTGCGAGCCGACGGACGCGCAAAGGCAGACATCCAGCCGTGGGTCGCTTGGCCATACAGCGCCCCACCGCTGGCCGGAAACAGACTCGCAAAGTCCTGCGGTAACGTTCGCACCACTTGGTGTGCTTCGAATTGGATTTCCAGGCCACATCGACGCATCAAGGCCAGGCTGCTGGATTCGCATGCTTGTATCTCCGAGGAACTAAAAGAATGCACGTCGCCGTCGGCGGGGGCATTGACCAAACAGAGCAGACGCTCCCTAATGGCTTGTTGGTTTTCAGGGTCTTGCTGGTCGTCAGGGTCATGGGCAAGCCCGTGGTCTGTTCGGTCTTGCGCGCAGACGTAAACGGTGCCCTGCGAAGGCAGTTGGTGGCGCTGAAAAATATCGTCAAACTCTCGCCGGTAATCTTGGTTGAAAAAAACATTGTGCCGCACCAAGGGAAAGCCATTGGCTTTGGCGTGGAGCGACCAAGTGAAGGCAGAGAGCGATCGTTTTTGGCGTTCTAAGTTTTGATTTTGGTGATGGGTTTGGCTTTGGCTTTGGCTTTGATTGAGGCTGTCGGCCAAGGCATTCACATCGCCGTTGAAAACCACGTAAGGGGCCTCGATAACCTCGCCAGTGTGGAGTTGCACGCCAGTGACGCGGCCGCTTTGGGTCAGAATTTTTTTGCAACGTTGACCATACCGCGCCTGCACACCGCGTTGCACCCCCAGGCGGGCCAAGGCGTTGGCGATTTCTTTCATGCCCCCGTGCACCGACCAAACACCCTCCAATTCCACTTGGGCCACCAACATCAAGGTGGCTGGTGCTGACCAAGGCGATGAGCCGCAGTACGTGGCGTAGCGACCAAACAATTGCTGCAATCTCGGGTCGTGAAAATGGCGCCCCAGGCTTTGCCAAAGACTGGTGAATGGCCCCAAGCGGCTGAGGTTCAGCAGGCCTTGCCAACCCAGGTCGTTCACCATGCTGGTCAAGGTGGGGCGCTCACTGCGGATGTACGGGCGCTCGAGCGTTTCGTACAAGCGCTTGGCCTCTTGGCAGAAAACCAAAAAACGACGGGCCTCTTGGGGACTGCTGAACTGGCCAATGGCGTCGGCTGTTTGGGCGGTGTCGGCAAACAAATCCAACCGTTGCTTGCTCTGGTCCCAGGCGTGGCGAGCCAAGATGGACAAGGGTTCAAGCGTCAAGATGTCCGATAACGAGGTGCCCAACTCCGCCAGCATTTGCTCAAATACCCAGCGCATGGTGAAAACGGTGGGCCCAGAGTCGACGCCAACTCCGTCGACAGACACCTGTCTTATTTTGCCGCCCGGCTCTTGTGCACTTTCTATCAAGGTCACCTCAAACCCGTGGTGCGCCAACACCAAGGCACTGACCAAGCCGCCAATGCCTGCGCCGACCACCACGACTTTAGCCATACACCTTGCCTTGCCATTGTCCTTGCATCTGGACAGGGACAAAACGCGCAAACAGGGATTCAGAAAAATAGCCCTCTTTCTGGGCCGCATGTATGGCCTGCAAATGCGCGCCAGAGCGGGCATAGGCATCCATGTCGGCGATGCTGTCCCAGATGCTGAAAGTGGCTTGCCTCAAATACGGTGCTTCACCCAAACCAACCGCCAATTGACAGCCTTGAGCATGAGATAAGGCATTCTGCGAGGCCGGCGCGAATTGCCAGAAAGCATGGGCTTTGGTGAATTTGATAGAGGCCCGCGTTAAAGCCGCGACCGGTCCTTGAACAGGGGCAGGGGTGGTGACGTCCAACGACTTTTGATCCCAAAGGCCTCGGGACGACCAAGTTTTGAGCGCCATTAGGCAGAATTCCCTTGATCTTTCTTGATAGTCTTTGACCACCTGAGAACGGGTCATGAAGTCTTCAGCCTGTTGCGGCGTCTCAAACCAAAGCAGCAAGCCCTGGCGTGAGAAGCTGGGCCGCAGGCCAAACCCGCCCTCGTGGCCACTGCCCAACACTTTGGCAAACACGAGGCCGCTTAAGTGGCGAAGTGCCGAGGGGCCCCTGACGATGCGTGACCAGCCCCAAAGTCGAAATTCTCCTGCAATGTCCGCCAACAACAGAACCCCTGTTTGAGCTTGGCCTTGGGTTAGCAGGGGTTGGGGCATGGTGTTGATTCTAAAAAAAAGGCCTGTCCCTTGGCAGTGACAGGCCTTATGAGGTGCAAAGCTTAAGGCTTTGCTAGCGTCAACAATTCAGGAAAATCTTTAGCCATGGCAGCGCCATACAAAGGCTTGAAGGCGCCTTGGTGGCAAGTGCTGCAATTGACCTTGGCAACATCGCCATGGGGTCCGAGTCGCTCAGTGGGGAATTGGCTGGTCAGCGGCGTCATGTACTCGTTGTTCAAGTCACGTGTCATCCGAATGCCGTGCCAAGCAGTGACACGCTGGGGCCGAGATTCTTCCCAAGAAGCGAAGTTTCGGGTGTTGTGGCAATAGGTGCAATTCACGCCTAATGATTCCGACATGTGCACCATCAGCGAGTAGGTGTGCTCCGTCTGTTTCAAAGACGCGCGGTTGGCATAGGAGCCCACACCGGCCATGGCTTCTTGTCCGTTGACGCGAATGGCTTTGTTGTCCATCAAATAGGACGAAAAAGGATCAAAGGGCAGCGACGTCAAGCCGGCTTCTTTAGAGGCCAAGTTTTGACCTGCCAAATCGCCTAACAAACTGCTCGCGTATTTGCGGTCTTTTGGCGCTGTCCACACATTTTTTGGAATGTGGTTGCCGCGGTGGCAGGTGTAGCAGGTCACGCCGGTTTCTGAAACGTGTGCTTTCCAATCTTGGTTGACGTGCTGCGTCATTTGGATCATGCGACGCGCCACCACCTTGGTGTACTTGCTGTCATCGGCAAAGTCTTGCGGGTTGTGGCAATAAGAACAGCCGACATCGGGCGCCACCCATTGCGCAATGGAGGTCATGTGGCGGGCAAATTGGCCGACACTGAGATCGCCCAACACCTGCACATTTTTGTAGACGTCTTTGGCCTTGGGGCCTTCAGCCGAAGCGGCCTCAGGGGCCACCGGGGCCTGATTCAGCGGTGCCTGTTGTGCCAAGGTTCGCGGGTTGTAAACCTGCTCCATCCCGGTGCCGCGGTAGCCTGTTTGCACGGTGGCAATCGGGGGTCTCTCACACCCAGAGAGCAGCAGAGCCGCGCCCAGACACAGCATTGTTTTGATCAGATTCTTCATGGTTTCACTCCCACAAGTGCTGGGTCCACCACGATGGGGTTGCCCAAGGGATAGGCGGGGACGACGTGGTGTTTGACCGACCACAAGTACCAGTTGTCAACGACGGTGCCGGTCAGCAAGATGCCAATGCCGCCCACCAAAGGACAGAGCACTGCAAACCACCAAGCCCAGCGGTGAATGGACTCCATCGTGGCGTTAAAGCCCATGGTCCAACGCCAGAACAAAGCCGCTCTTTCGGAGGCAGTGCCACGGTCGACGATTTGCTCAATTTCACGCTCACCGCCGTACCGACTGACCGCCAAAATGGTCGCGCCGTGCATGGCAAACAGCAGCACCGATCCGTACAAAAACACGATCGACAGCGCATGGAACGGGTTGTAGAACAAGTTACCGTAACGCAGAGAAAGGGCCGACACCCAGTCCAGGTGCGGGAAGATGCCAAAAGGCACCGCCTCAGACCAGCTGCCCATCATGATGGGGCGGAAAAAACCGCAAACAAGATAGAGCCAAATCGCCGCTGCAAACGCCCAAGCCACGTGGGTACCGAGACCCAATTGGCGTGCACGTCGGTAGGTGCGAGCCCACCACAACAAAATTGAAGCCGTCAGCATCAAGCCGACGATCAACCACCAACCGCCTTTGGCCAAAGGTGGGAAGCTCAAGCCATAGGCAGGGGCCGGTGGCTCGAGTGCCAGCCAAAACAACTGGCGAATCAGTTGGATAGGATTCCAATCCACCGACGCCAACATGTTGAAGCCAATGATGTTGAAGGCGGCGATGCCGAAGATCAGGGACGCCAAACCCAAGG
Organism: uncultured Curvibacter sp.; assembly: GCA_903828535.1. Taxonomy (GTDB): domain Bacteria; phylum Pseudomonadota; class Gammaproteobacteria; order Burkholderiales; family Burkholderiaceae_C; genus Curvibacter. The sequence goes on along the minus strand of CAIKMN010000011.1, from coordinate 147,958 downwards.
TCCCCAAATAAACGGGGCCGATTTGGGCGTTGCCAATGCGACCCAGCAGGTGCAACAAAAACGGTTGACCTAAGCGTTTGTCATCGCCCTGGGGCAGGGCGATGCCGTCATGCAATGGGCCGACAGGCTGGACGGATGTAAAAAGATTTTGGTATTGGGCCATTTCAATTTCCTCTGCTAGCCATCAAGGGCGCCAAATGGGCATGTTGAGCCACCAGCCCCACCACTCAGGCCAAGCGCCTGTCCAGAAGGGGCCACTCACCACGATACAAACGATGCCGAACCAGACCCCAGCCAGTGCCATGAACAGACCCAGGCGGTGAATGCCCAAGGTGCCGACGGAGTAGCCTATCAAGTCCCGGAAAAACGTGTCTTCGTGCTCGGGTGTTTTGACGGTTTGGCCGTGGCCTGGGTTGGTGGCTGACAAGACCAAGCCGCCGTGCATCGACAAAGCCAACACCGTGGCAAAGAACAAGCTGGCCGCAATCATGTGCCAGGGGTTGTAGTGGAAGTGCAGGTATTGGTAGGCTGTGTTGCTGACCCAGTCCAAGTGGCTGTAGATGCCATAAGGAAAGGCGTGTCCCCAAGCGCCCATCAAAACAGGGCGAATGACTTGCAAACTGACATAAGCCAAGATGGCCATTCCGAAAGCCACGGGCACATGCAGGCCCATGCCCAATTTGCGACAAATTTCAACCTCGCGTAAGGCCCAAGAGACAAAGGCACCGATCGCACAGATCGTGATCAACTGCCACAGACCACCGGCCATTAGGGGGGCAAATCGCAACCCATAAGCAATGTCAGGCGGCGCAATACTGATTTGCCAGAGATTCCAAGTGGGCCCCATCGCGGCGCCCCACAAAATCATCATGGTGCCGGTAAGGGCAAAAAATAGAGTGGTGATTCCGAAGAATCCAACGTAGAAAGGACCCACCCAAAAATCAAACAGGTCACCCCCAAATAGGGTACCGCCGCGGACGCGGTATTTACGTTCAAAACTTAACATCGTCATAGTGGCATCCTCCGACCGATTGATTTTTTTACGGGGTCTTCTAGACTTGAATGTAAAAATTTAGAGAACAGACGCCCCGTCCAAAATGGAGCGATAGCGCCTGTCCAAACAAAACACACTGGGCTTACTTTTGGGGTAAGCCAGCGTTTTGCGCTGGTGCATTGGCCGCTGCGGCTTTGGCCGTATCGGGATGCCAGCTGTTGAGGTTGTAACGATCGGTACTGATCATGACCAGGTGAATCGTTGCTGAGATAAAAGCAATCAAGAGTCCGGTCAGGACGATCGCTTTGCGAGGATCTATCACACGCCAAATGCGCCACATAGGAATTTCCTTTCTTAAGTCAATTGAGAAATGACGGTGTATACAGACGACTTGACCCCTTCAACGGTGCTCAAGGAATCTTCAGCTCCAGGAAGCCAACTGCGCCAATTCATGGTCAGCAAATGTCCAACCAAAGCCACGGCCAAGAACACGACAAAAAGCATCATGAAAAGCATCCCTTCACCGTCCTCATGGCTAAAGGAAGCAGAACGCTCGTTGTTTGTTTTGAGATTAGTCATCAATACACCTCTTGCTTTAGTCGTTTAGAACCAAGGACGCCAGATCCACACCAAGCTGTGGGCGAAGAGAGCGCCAGCCGCCCACAACAGGTAACCCTGGATGTAGTACTGGTGGAACTCTTGGGCTTCTTCGTCTGTCAGCCCCGAGGGGTTAGCTGCATCAGTCATAGTTTTGCCTCTTTCAAAATGCCTTACGGCGAAACCCCTCGCCCAAAGGGCTCAGGACGGACTGCAAAGGTGTGAACACCCCCGCAGATGACCCCCCGGACAAGCCGAAGGATTGAACGGATTTACAAAAATGGCATGCCTCTTTCATGCAGACACTTCCATTTCTTTTATTCCGAACAATTCACCAAACCTCTTGGCTTCCACCTGAGGTTGACCCCGCTCTCGGGCGTCTCTTTCAGCCTGATCGCGCATCTTTTTAGCGGCTGAAATGCGAACCAAGACAGGTTGCTGTTCCAGCAAGGCTTCCAATTTTTCTTGCGCTTTGGCTTCCCACGGCAGCGTGGACTCAGGGCCCGAACGGCCCAGTGTGGCCTCGATCTTGTCGAGCTCAGTCCCCAAAGGCAGGATGTGGAAAAGCGCGTCGAAGAGCCCGTTGCAGAACTCTTGAATGATGTAAGTGGCGCCGGCATAGCCCATGAAGGGCGTTCCGGTGTGGCGACGGATCAGGGGCAGCGGAAAGCTGGCGGGGATGAAACTGGTTTTCATCATGGAGCCGCCACCACATTCGGCCAAATAGATGCGCTCGTTGTAGCTGCCATAAAGCACCATGGGCGTTTTTTCTGTGACCAATCGGCGCACTTCTGCGTTGTCGGTTTTGGCGCCTGCGACCCGAGCGATCGCAAAATTGCAAGGCATTCCCATTTCGTCTTCTAAGAAATGACGGATGCCCCGCGTGTAGGTTTCGTTGGCCACCACGCCGAAATTGGCGGTGGCAAAAAAGTCTTGCGTGACGGAGCGCCACAAATCCCAAATGGGTTTGATGGTGCTGTGCTTCTCGCGTTCAATGAAGGGCTCGGGGTCCAAGCCCAACAAGTCACCCAGAGAGCGCAAAAACTTCGTAGTGCTGTGCAAACCAATCGGCGCTTGCAAATAAGGACGCTCCAGCGCTTCGCACAACAGGCGACCGAATTCGCGGTACATGCAAATGTTCACATCGGCATCCACCAGCCGCGAGACATCAGCGACGTGTGAGCCCAGCGGAAAGACTTCATTCACCTCAGCCCCAATGCCATTCACCAAGCGCCTGATTTCAGCCAAATCGCTGGGGCAGTTGAAGGCGCCGTAGGACGGCCCGATGATGTTCACCCTAGGGCGCTCACCGGTTTTGCGCTCCCGTTTGGGAACTTGCTTGAGACCGTATTGCTGCCACAGCCAGTACATCGCTCGGTTGGCACATTGCCATTGGTCTTCATCAATGGTGCGGGGTAAAAAGCGCTGCAGGTTCGTGCCTTCTGGGGTGACGCCACCACCAATCATTTCGGCAATCGAACCTGTCACGACGACCGCTGGCAGATCAGGGTTCAAGACCGCATGCGCTCGGCGCATCGCCCCTTCGGTGCCTTCACGCCCGAGTTGCTCTTCGGCCAACCCCGTTACGACAATCGGCAATTCATGAGGGGGCAGGGCGTCGGTGTAGTGCAACACCGAAGTCACGGGAAGGTTTTCGCAGCCCACCGGACCATCAATGACCACTTGCAAGCCTTTGATGGCGGTGAAAACATAAAAGGCTCCCCAATAGCCACCAGCGCGATCGTGGTCGAGTACCAACATCAGATCATCGCCTCCGCTTGGCGTTTTTTGGCCAACTTCTCGAGCTGACGGCGGGTGTCCGCTTCAAATTCTGGACGCCTCTGGGGCACGCCCTTAGAGGCCTCCCAGATACCCGTTGCATGACCGCTACCGGCTTCGCCAAAGAAGTCTTTCATGGCTTCGAAACGGGACTTGTTCGCCATGGCGCCGTTGATGACTTGGGCCAAGGAACCTGCGCCTGCAGGCCCCATCAGGGGGCGTGCAGAAATCAGGTTGGTGAAATACAAAGCCGGTGTCCTGCTTTCTTTGGCCGCTTGCACCAAGGGCGTGGTGCCAATCGCCAAATCGGGTCGCCATTCCTGCAAAGCCGCCAAGTCTTGCTCCAAGGAGGCGCGATACTGAACATGCACACCTTGGGCTTCGAGCCAGGCGCAGTCCTCCGCGCTCCAAGGGGTGCGCGGGCAGGCGGTGCCGACGTAGCGCAAATCAGCCCCGCTTTCCACCAGCAACCGGGCCACCAGCAATTCAGAACCTTCATAGCCACTCATCACGATGCGGCCTTTGATGGGCGATTTGGCCAAGCCGCCTTGGATGGCCATGCGCATGGCATTTTTAACAGCGTCAATTTGGGCTTGCGGCACGTTGGCCACTTGCCCCACGTTTTGCAGCCAAGCATCCGTGCCCGCCAAGCCCACAGGCGCAGAGCCAATGATGGGCCGGCCAGCCGCCTGAAATTCGCGAATACTGGCGGTGTAAAAAGGGTGGATGGCGGCCACAGCCAAACAGTCCAAGGCCGCATAAAGCTCGCGCCATTCGCGGGTGGGCACCACCGGGCCAACTGCTAAACCCATGGGTTCCAACAGACGGCCAATGATCATCGGATCGGCGGGGAACATTTCTCCCAGCAAGGTGATCGTGGGTTTGGCAGAGCGGCCGGTTCGGGGCAGGGCCACTGGGCCCGAGGTGATTTCTTCGCGCGCATACTTGAGCATGGCCCCTGCCAAAATGTCTTTGGCTTCGGCATGCGTTGGCACGCCAAAGCCAGGCACATCAATGCCAATGATCCGTACCCCGTTGATTTCTTTGGGCAGCAATTGCAAGGGCACGCCACTGGCCGTGGGGACGCACAAATTGATGATCACAATCGCGTCGTATTTGTCGGGATTGGCTTCGTTGTAGACCGATTCGCGGATGTCTTCAAACAGCTTGCCTGTCACCAGCGATTCAGAATTAAATGGTACATAGCCCACGCTGCGCTTGGCGCCGTAAAAATGCGAAGTGAAGGTCAAGCCATAAACGCAGCAGGCAGAACCCGATAAAATTGTCGCGGTTCGGCGCATGCGCAGACCCACACGCAAAGATCCAAAGGCAGGGCACATGCTTTGCGGTTGGTCATGGGGGCCGGCTTTCGGATCCACCGGATAGTCATTGGCATATTGCTGCAAGACCTCTGACTTGCCGGAGGCCTTGGCGGCCGCCAACATTTTTTCACCGCCTGAGTGGCAACCCATGCCATCCCCTTCCAGCGTCGTGCTGACCCCTCCGGTTTGAGGGGCCGCCAGGGCGGTGATGGGGATGGTTTTTGACATGGCGTTGATGGGCTTCAGACTTCGTCGTAGACCACTTCAAGCGTCGGCTTGGTGTCGTCGGTTCTGCCGCACATGTCAAACTGCGTGGCAGGTTCCAACACCACATCGCGCCCCACCGCGCTGGCTGCAAACAGGCCGAGCAGTTGGTCTTGTGTCATGGGCTTGGGGCGCATGGGCTCCGAGGTCGCCACGTTTTGGGCCAATTCTTCGAACATCGGGCCCCACACGGAATCGGGGCGGCCAATGATTTCATAGCTGGCGCTTTTCCTGCGGATGTCTTCATTTGCAGGGATCGTCGACAAAATGGGGATACCGACCTCTTGCGCAAAGTTGGCGGCCTCGCCGGTGCCATCGTCGCGGTTGATGACCATGCCGGCCACACCCACATTGCCGCCGAGTTTGCGGAAATACTCCACAGCAGAACAGACGTTGTTGGCCACATACAGCGATTGCAAATCGTTGCTGGCCACCACAATCACTTTTTGGCACATGTCACGGGCAATTGGCAGTCCAAAGCCACCGCAGACCACGTCGCCCAAAAAGTCCAATAAAACGTAGTCAAACCCCCACTCGTGAAAGCCGAGCTTTTCGAGCAGTTCAAAACCATGGATGATGCCGCGGCCCCCGCAGCCTCGACCCACCTCAGGGCCGCCGAGTTCCATGGCATAGACCCCGTCGCGCTTGAAGCAGACATCGCCAATCGAGACCGCTTCGCCGGCCAATTTTTTCTTGGCAGAGGTTTCAATGATGGTGGGACAGGCCCTGCCGCCAAACAACAAGCTGGTGGTGTCGCTCTTGGGGTCACAGCCAATCAACAACACTTTTTTGCCTTGCTGCGCCATCATGTAGCTGAGATTGGCCAAGGTAAAACTTTTGCCAATGCCGCCTTTGCCGTAGATGGCGATGATTTGCGTTTCCTTGGTCACCTCAGTGGTGCCGACCGGCTCGGATGGCGTGGCCGCTTCTTGGCGCAGGCGGTCGACAAATTGAATGGCTTGTTCATTCGAAGTTAATGCAGTCTTCATGCGTGGGCACTCCAGTCCAAAACCATCTTGAGGCAATCCACGTCACCGAATGCGGTTTCATACGCATCGGCGGCGGTTTCTGATCGTTGTTGATGAGTGACCAAGTCAGCGAGCGAGAGTTGCCCGCGGTTGATCAGTTCATTGACGGCCAACAAATCGGGCCGTTTCCATTCAGCCGCAATGCGGATGCGGGCCTCGCGCATGAAGGCCGGCGCGTAGGCGAAAGCAAGGTTCTGCTTGTAAAAACCGGCCAAGACGACCTCGCCGCCTGGGCGAAGTCGTTGAATCAATTGATCGAGCAGGGTGGCGTCCCCACTGACGTCGTAAATGGCTTGGTAGTCTTTGCGGTCGTCGTCGTTGGGGTGAACGACGGGGTAGCCTTCAGCGCCATTGGATCGACCCGCTTGCGTTTCCCAAACGGTGGGTGGTGAAAAGCCAGCTGCCACGGTGAGGCGAGCCAGCAGCCTGCCCATGACGCCGTGGCCAATGATCAGGTCTGGGGGCTGATGCGGCGCTTGTTGTCCGCCGCCCGAAACCGCGTGGTAGGCCGTGGCCGCGAGCGCCATCAAAACTGCCTCGGCGCCTAAAGAATCCCGGATGGGCAGAATTTTGGAATCTGCCACGACCAACTTGGCCGCGGCCCCCCCAAACAAACTTTTGACCCCTGTGAAGCAGTGGGCGCCTGGGACAAAAACCGTTTGCCCCTCCCTCAAATGAGAGCCGCCTCTCGTTTTGGTGACTTTCCCCACAGTCTCGTAACCAGGAACCAAGGGGTAGCCCATGCCGGGAAAGGCCGGCATGCTGCCATCCCACAACAGGCGCTCGGTGCCGGTGCTGATGCCGCTGTACTGCACCGCGACTTCGACCTGCCCCTCTTGCAGGGCCGGAAGGGCCAAGGTCTGCAGGGAGAGGCGTTTCGGGTTGTCAAAGACGACGGCCAGGGATTTCATAGTTGTATTTTTATTCTGACATTTATAAACGTCAAGTTAGATTTACATAATTATTCAATACCTAGTAGAAACACTTAGACTTTTCGACCCAAAACCAGCTTGGCATGGATGGGCATGGCGTTTGAAAGTCTTTGAATTTGCTTAAAACCAACCGCTTGCATCATCTGCATGAGCTCCTCTGGCGACCGAAGACGTCCGGCGCCCATGGCCAGTAAATAGAAGTGGAAATAGGCATCGGCTTGGGCGCCGGCAGCGGAGCCGGGGGATAAGCTTTGGGCCATGGGCTCGGCCAACAAGAAAGTGCCGCCTTGCTGCAGGGCGTTGTAAATTTTTTGAAGCAGTTGCTTCACCACGTCATCCGGATGGTCGTGAGCAACCCTAACCAAGGTGATCAAATCAGCGCCAGCGGGCAATTCATCGTGCAAAAAACTGCCTGGTTTGAGAGAAATTCTCTCTTGCATACCTCGTTGAGAGACGTTGCCTTGGGCCAAAGACAAGACGGGCGGCAAATCAAAGAGTTGGATCTTGAGGTGGGGGGCGTGGGCTGCCAAATCACAAGCAAAGCGGCCTTTGCCTGAACCCACATCCAATACCGATTGGTGTTGTTCAAAGGCGTAGGTCGATAAGATTTCTTGAACCACAAAGCCTTGTGAGGCGGCCATCAAGTCAGAGTAGCGGCTGAATTTTTCAGCGGCGGCGTGTTGCTCGGCCTTGGCATCGTGTGCATAAGGCCAGTAAGAGGCCATGGCGCCCTGCCAGGCATCGTGCAAAAAGCCCACGGGGTCTTTCATGTCCTCGTAGAGCAAATGGTTGTGTTCAATCATGGCCGCGACGCCATCGTGCGTGGCCAACGGAACACCCAGCGGGCCTAAGCCAAAGCGAAACTCTCCCCGGAACTCCAGTAATTTCAGAGCAACTGCGGAGAGCAACAAGCGTTGCAAAGCAGGCTCTGGCATCTGAACGCGCTGAGCGATTTGCTGCAAATTCGCCGGGGCTTGGTACAGCATTTTGAAAAGGTTCAAACGCACGCAACCCAGGACCACTTGGGTGTGTACAAAGCCTGACATCAGGTCAAACAATTGCTGCGTTCTGCGTTGGGTCACCCAACGGGTGATGGGGTTGGCGATGGACCAGCGGTAGAGGGTTGGACTGGCGTACCAGCCCTCGAGCACCGCCAACAAGCGGTCACGCCAACGACTGACGGCGCCGCCTGCCGCGGGCAATGTGGCGAGGTCCAAAGGGTGCGTCATAAAGGGCTATTTCCGAGGTCAGCGCGGCACGGTTGCCAACTTGGGGCTGCGGGAGGTGGTGCGCGAGGTGGTGCGGGAGGTGGTGCGCGAGGTGGTGCGGGAGGTGGTGCGGGAGGTGGTGCGTGCGGGACGGGTCTTTTTTCGGTAACTCTGGCACATGGATTTAGGCACCAGGCGCTCAGATTCGAGCAAAACCAGTTGCGCCAACATGTCCCGGCAAGTGCAATCGGGGATGGACTGCCCAGCCTTTTCAATCAAGGAATCGAAATACCGAATGGCGCCATCCAAGCCCAGGGCTTGGGCTGAACTGGGGCGGGCGTTGGCCAGATCTTGGCCCGCGGGTTTGCCCAAATTGGACGCATCACCCAAGACATCTCGAATGTCATCGGCCACTTGATAAGCCTCGCCCAAAAAAGCCCCAAGGCCTTTCCAGGGCGCCGGATCATGCCCACGGGCGATGGCGCCGGAACAAGTGGCTGCGACAAAAAGCGCCCCCGTTTTGGCCCGCTGGTATTGCGCCAAATCGGCGGTGGTTTCGCATTCCCAGGCTTGGCCGGCGACGATCCCGTCCGGCAAACCAACACCGCGGGTCAGGGCGTCCATCAACCCCAGTAGTCGAGTGGCGTGCCCGGCACCGGCCTGCAACAAAACCCGGTAGGCCATGACGATCAAGCCATCGCCCGACAGCAAAGCCAGTGGTTCGCTGAAGGCTTTGTGCACCGTCGGTTGGCCGCGTCGAAAATCCGCGTTGTCAAAAGCAGGCATGTCGTCATGAACCAAGGAAGCGCAGTGCATGAGCTCCAGCGCCACGGCGGCGGCATTCGTTAATTCGGGCGCATCATCGCCACAGGCGGTGGCCACGGCGATGCACAGTTGTGGCCGGATGCGAGCGCCGCCGGTGAAAACGGCATGTTGCATGGCAGCCTGTAATTGAGGCGGCGCCCCCACGCCAGCCGCCAATTGAAAGTGGGACTTCAATGCCAATTCAGCGCGTAACAGAATGCCCATGCATCCCCCTTTGTTTGAGGCGTTTGTCAACAAAAGATGACAAAATCGGTTGTAAATATATCAATACAACTGATAATGTCAATCCGAATTGACGCTTGTTTGTGTTTTGGGGGGTTCTGAATGAAAGAGACAACGCCTGCCTACTTGCCTGCCAACGATGCTCAGCGTGAGGGCTTGCACAATGAAATTCACACCCGCCCTTCGGCCACCTTCAAATTACCGGCCCTGATTGTTTATGTCGCGGTGCTGAATGCCGGCGTCTCCAAATCAGACGAGTGGGCCCATCTTCAAGCGTTGCCCGGTCAAGAAGACTTGGCTTTGGAGTCGATGCAAGGCAGCTTTTTGCAATTAAATTGCGGTGGCTACAAGGTGATTTGGGAACGCCACACGGAGTTTTCTCGCTACACCATTGTTCAGCCTTTGCCCTTGCATGCGGGTTGGGGCAGTCTGCTGCCAGAACTGGCGTCGCAGGTGGCCACAGGGCCTGATTGGCTGAGTCGCATTCCTGGAAAAACCATCACCGCCATTCATTTGGCCATGCTGAACGAGGGCATCGAAGACCCCGATGCCTTTTGGAAAGGCCGTCAATGGTTGGGGGAGGGCACCCTGATTGGGGCCAAGATGGGGCGCACGTCCAACCACCTGTCGCACTCGCACCTGATGACCAGCTTGCGCATTGGCCCGGATGGTTTTGAGCGCATCTTGGTGCTGGCTTCTGCGGATACCTCTGAAAATCGATCGGGCCGGATTGCGCAGCGGCTGTTGGAGTTGGAGACCTACCGAATCATGTCGCTGATGAGTTTGCCCGTCGCCAAAAAGTTGGCGAGCAAACTGACTCAAACCGAATTGAAATTGGTCGACATCACCAACCGGTTGGAGAAAAAAATCGACAGCGATGACATTTTGCTGACCGACCTCGCGGTGTTGGCGGCACAAGTGGAAAGCACCACGGCCGAGCACAGTTACCGCTTCTCCGCGGCCCGCGCTTACGACGCCATTGTGCGTGAGCGCATCACCGAAATGCGCGAGCAGCCATTGTCGGGCATGCAAACGGTGGGTGAATTCATGCAGCGCCGCCTGGCCCCCGCACTGGCCACAGTGAACGCCACCTCGGATCGATTGGGGGCCTTGGCAGAGCGGATTGCCCGAGCCAGTGCTTTGCTGCGAACCCGCGTGGACATTGCCACTGAGGCGCAAAACCAAGCCTTATTGGAGAGACTCACCAAAGGCCAAGCCTTGCAACTGAGATTGCAGTCCACCGTGGAAGGCTTGTCGATTGCCGCCATTTCTTATTACGTGGTGAGTCTGATTCTGTACCTCGGCAAAGCGCTACAGGTCTCGGGTGTCAAGGTCTATCCAGAAATGTTGGCGGGGTTCAGCACGCCCGTTGTGTTGTTCTTTTGTTGGCGAATGATTCAAAAGATTCACGAAAATTTGAAAGAGGTTTAAGCCGTGGCCCCTTCTTTGGTTCTTGACTATTTGGTCGGTTTGCAGACGAACATCACCCAAGCGATTGGTGCCCTGGATGGTCAGGCGTTTCACGCAGACCCTTGGCATAAAAACCCTGGCGAAGCGTTGCAAGGACAAGGCCTCACGATGATCTTGGAAAACGGCGGCATTTTTGAGCGCGCCGGCTGTGGGTTTTCGCACGTTAACGGTGCTCAATTACCGCCCTCTGCAACGCAAACCCGTCCTGATTTGAAAGGGGCGCCATTTGAGGCCATGGGCGTATCTTTGGTTTTCCATCCCCGCAATCCCTATGTGCCCACCGTTCACATGAATGTGCGCATGATGTTGGTGGTGTCGTCAAAAGGCGAGCAGGTGGCCTGGTTTGGCGGCGGCATGGACCTCACGCCTTTTTACGGATTTGAAGAAGACGCCTTGCATTTTCATCAAACCTGCAAGGCCGCTTTGGCCCCGTTTGGCAAGGCCCTTTACCCCCGTTTCAAAGCGGGTTGTGATGATTACTTTTGTTTGAAGCACCGTCAAGAACAGCGAGGCATTGGCGGTATTTTTTTTGATGACTTCTCTGAGTTGGGCACAGAGTCCTGTTTCGCCATGCTTAAAAGTGTTGGCAATGCTTTCTTGCCCGCTTATCTACCCATCGTCAAAAGGCGCTTGGCGACGCCTTACACAGAACATCAAAGAAACCACCAACTGGTTCGTCGCGGCCGTTATGTGGAGTTCAATTTGGTTTGGGACCGCGGCACTCACTTTGGCTTGCAGTCTGGCGGGCGCACCGAATCGATTCTGCTGTCCATGCCCCCCTTGGTGAGCTGGTCTTATCAGCAAACACCCGAACCCGGATCCCCTGAACAAGAGTTGATGGATAAATTTCTGATTCGCCGTAACTGGATTGAAGAGAACTGATCCGGTTTTAAATTTTTGCTTAAGGTTCTAACTTACCCATGAACGCTTCACTCATCATCGCAACCCGAGAAAGCCGACTGGCACTCTGGCAAGCCCACCATGTCAAACAGCGTCTCGAACAGCAGGGGTTGGGCATCACCTTGTTGGGCATGACCACCCAGGGTGATCAAATTTTGAATCAACCCCTCAGCCAGATAGGGGGCAAGGGACTTTTCATCAAAGAGCTTGAGGTGGCCATGGCCAAGGGGGAGGCGCATTTGGCGGTTCACTCGATGAAAGACGTGCCGATGGAACTGCCGGAAGGCTTTGAGTTGGCCTGCATTTTGGAAAGAGAGGACCCTAGGGATGCCTGGGTGTCGACTCAATACGAAAGCTTGGAGGCGCTACCCAAGGGGGCCGTGGTGGGGACCTCCAGCTTGAGAAGAACCGTTCTGCTGGCCGCGATGCGCCCCGATTTGCGCACAGAACCTTTGCGGGGTAATTTGGATACTCGGCTAAAAAAACTGGATTCGGGACACTATGCAGGGATTGTCTTGGCCAGCGCCGGTCTTAAAAGATTGGGCTTGAGTGACCGTATTCGCAAAACCTTTTCCTTAACGGAGATGATTCCAGCGGCTGGACAAGGCGCCATTGGGATCGAGATATGTTCAAGTCGGCGCGATTTGTTGGGGGCTTTGACACCATTAAATGACGTCAAAACGGCCCTTGAGGTCTACGCCGAACGCGGGGTGAGCAGGACGATGGGCGGCAGTTGTTCCATGCCCTTGGCCGCGCATGCGCTATGGGGGGAAAATACCCTTCACCTCAGCGCCTCTTGGGGAGACCCGCTGTTAAACGGCAGCGAGTTGATCAAGGCCGAAGCCAAGCGAATTTTTGATTTGAGCGCCCCCGACTTGTTGTCGCAGGCCAGCCAATTTGGCGCAGAGGTGGCCAACAGATTAATCGAAAAGGGCGCTGTGCCAATCGTTAAATCAGGGGGTTGAATGAGGAAGTTGGTGCCGGTGAGCGGAATCGAACTGCTGACCTACGCGTTACGAGTGCGTTGCTCTACCAACTGAGCTACACCGGCGCCGAGCGGAAATTATATCGACTCGGCGCGGTGTTTTGGGCCAGTCTCAAGCCTTGAAATTGGCCAAAATGGCGTTCAAGGTCTTGCTGGGGCGCATGACTTGGTCCAGCTTGGCGGCGTCGGGTTTGTAGTAACCCCCAATGTCAACCGCATGGCTTTGTACGGCCGCCAATTCAGCCACAATGGTTTTTTCGCCGTCGGTCAAGGCCTTGGCCAAGGGTGAAAATTTAGCAGCCAATTCCGCGTCTTCTGTTTGTTCTGCCAAGGCCTGCGCCCAATACATCGCCAAATAGAACTGGCTGCCGCGGTTGTCCAACTGGCCCGTCTTGGGCGAGGGGTTTTTGTTGTTATCGAGCAGTTTGCCGGTGGCGGCGTCCAAGGTTTTCGCCAGCAATTTGGCGCGCGAGTTGTTGTTCTTGATGCCCAGGTCTTCCAAGCTAACAGCCAAGGCCAAAAACTCACCCAGAGAATCCCAACGCAAGTGGTTTTCCTCAACCAGTTGCTGAACGTGCTTGGGCGCCGAACCGCCCGCACCGGTTTCGTACATGCCGCCGCCGGCCATCAAGGGGACGATGGACAACATTTTGGCCGAGGTGCCGAGTTCCATGATGGGAAACAAATCTGTCAAGTAGTCGCGCAGGATGTTGCCGGTGGCGCTGATGGTGTCGAGGCCACGCACCACGCGTTCCAAGGTGTAGCGCATGGCGCGCACTTGGCTCATGATTTGAATGTCCAAACCCGCGGTGTTGTGCTCGTGCAAGTACATCTTGACCTTGGTGATCAATTGGGCTTCATGAGGGCGGAACTGATCCAGCCAGAAGACCACGGGCATGCCTGAATTGCGGGCACGCGTCACAGCCAATTTGACCCAATCACGGATGGCCGCGTCCTTGACTTGGCACATGCGCCAAATGTCACCGGCTTCGACGTTTTGACTCAACAAGACCTCGCCGGTGGCCAAGTCGGTGATGTTGGCGACACCGTCTTCAGGCACCTCAAAAGTCTTGTCGTGCGAGCCGTATTCTTCGGCCTGTTGGGCCATCAAGCCGACGTTGGGAACCGTGCCCATGGTCTTGGGATCGAACGCACCATGCCACTTGCAGAAGTTGATCATTTCTTGATAAATGCGCGCAAAGGTCGATTCAGGCATGACCGCCTTGACGTCCTTCAGTCGGCCATCGGCTCCCCACATTTTGCCGCCGTTGCGGATCATGGCGGGCATCGAAGCGTCGACGATCACATCGTTGGGCGAATGGAAATTGGTGATGCCCTTGGCTGAATCAACCATCGCCAATTCAGGGCGACCTTCATGGCAGGCGTGCAAGTCACGCTTGATTTCTTCTTGTTTGGATTGGGGCAAGGTGGCAATCTTGTCGTACAAATTGGCCATGCCGTTGTTGACGTTGACGCCGAGTTCTTCAAACAGTTTGGCGTGTTTTTCAAACGCGTCTTTGTAGAAGATTTTCACGCAATGACCGAACACGATGGGGTGCGAAACCTTCATCATGGTGGCCTTCACGTGCAAAGAGAACATCACACCAGTGGCATGGGCGTCTTCAATTTCTTTTTCGTAGAATTCAAGCAGGGCCTTCTTGCTCATGAACATGCTGTCGATCACTTCGCGGTCGAGCAGCGAGACCTTGGGTTTCAAGATGATGGCTTTGCCGCTCTTGGTGATCAGCTCCATCTTCACTTCGCGGGGACGGTCCAGGGTCATGGACTTTTCGCCATGATAAAAATCGCCGGCGTGCATGTGGGACACGTGGCTGCGCGATGCTTGGCTCCAATCGGCCATGCTGTGGGGGTTCTTGCGGGCGTATTCCTTCACCGCTTTAGGGGCGCGGCGGTCTGAGTTGCCTTCACGCAAGACGGGGTTCACCGCCGAACCCAGGCACTTGTTGTAGCGCAGGCGAATGGCTTTTTCTTCGTCGGTTTGTGGATTCTCAGGGAAATCGGGCAGCTTGTAGCCTTTGGACTGCAGCTCGCGAATGGCGCTGACCAATTGGTTTTGCGACGCACTGATGTTGGGCAACTTGATGATGTTCGTTTGGGGCAACAGGGTCAAGCGGCCCAATTCGGCGAGGTTGTCGGGGACGCGTTGTTCTTCAGGAAGGAATTCGCGGAACTCGCCCAGCACACGGGCCGCCACTGAAATGTCGCTGGTGGTGACTTCAACACCCGCCGAGTCGGTGAAGCTGCGGATGATGGGCAGGAAAGAGCTGGTGGCCAGCAAGGGCGCTTCGTCGGTCAGCGTGTAAATGATGGTGGGCTTTGAGGAAGCGGTGGAAGTGCTCATGGCGCTTGAATCTCCGGGTATTTCAACGATGGGTAATCTTGCCTGGTGCGGGTGCAGGGCATCAAGCCAAGATAATAATGTCAAAAATGGCTCATTTTCCTCACACCAGCCCGACAAAAGCCGACTTCGCGTCGGTTTTTGAGGAAGCGCAAGCTTTGGCGCTTCAGCGCCAATACGGACCCGCCCAGGCGATGTATTTGAGTTTGCTAAAGGACCACCCTGAAAACCATGAAGTTTTGGTGAATTTGGGTATTTTGGCTTACGAATCTGGCCACACGAGCGCCGCCAAGACCGCCTACGCCGAGGCGACCCGTGTCGCCCCGGCACGGGGCTTGGCGCATTTGCATTGGGGCCATTTGCTTTTGCATGCAGGCGATTTGTCGGGCGCCCAAAGTCACTATGAATTGGCCTTGGCTGCCGAGCCAGATTTGGCCGCCGCGCACCAAGGCCTGTCCGTGGTGCTGCTGGAGCAGGGGCATGCAGCAGAATCTGAAAGGGTTCTGAAGCACCGCGAGCTGGGTTTCGGGGCGCAGCCTTGTGTCACCTATCCGGCCTTAAGATTTGATTTTTCTTCTTCTTCTCGGCTTAGCGCCGATGGCCACGCCCAGGTCGCCATGCAGGCCCAGCCCGAGCGCATTTACAACGTGTTGGTTTTGATTGCGGGGCGGGGTGGAGACGTGCCTTGGCGGCCGTTGCTCGACCCCCGGCATTTTGAAGTGACCACGTTGGCGGTGGATTTTTTGGACACGGCCTTGCAAGCCAGGAACGGCCAGTTGCCGTCCCATGATTTGCTTTTTAACGCGGTGGGCGACGCCGACGTCTCGGGCACCTCCTTGTTGGCGACGGAGCGGGTCAAGGCTTTGACGACCGCCCCTTGGGTCAATTCCATCCAAGCGGTTTTGGCCACAGGCCGTGCGAACAACGCACAACGACTGGCCCAATTGCCAGGGGTCAGGTCTCCACAAATTCGAGAATGGTCTCGCCCCGCTTTGTGGGCAGCGTCCGAGGCCCAACGTGACTTGGTTTTTCCCTTGTTGCTTCGACGCCCCGGGTTCCAGACCGGCAAGTATTTTGCCAAGTTGGATTCATACAGTGAACTCAAAACTTACCTAGAAAAAGAGCCCGGCGATCGTTGGTTGACGCTGGCGTATTTGAACGCGCAGGGACTTGATGGCGCCTACCGAAAATATCGGGTCATGATGATCGACGGTGCGCTTTATCCTTTGCACCTGGCCATTTCAAACCACTGGAAGGTGCATTATTTCAGCGCGGCGATGCAAGAAAAGGCCGAACATCGGGCCGAGGAACAGCGATTTTTGAGTGATCCTCAAGGCGTTTTGGGGACGACTGTTTGGACGGCCTTGCAGGCCATTCAAGCCGAGTTGGGCTTGGATTACGCGGGCATCGACTTCGGCCTCTCACGACAAGAAGAACAAGGTGAACCAGTCGAATTGCTGTTCTTTGAAGCCAACGCCACCATGGTGATGGCCTTGCCGCCAGCCGACCCAATATGGGATTACCGGCGCGCAGCCACCGAGCGGGCCATGGCGGCGGCAACCACTTTGTTTTTAAAAAAAGCTCAAGCGCCGCGGTGATAAGCCGTGATGCGCTCGACTTCGTTTTTAGAACCCAACACCACACTGACACGCTCGTGCAGTTGAGTGGGCTGAAGGTCCAAGATGCGTTCGCGGCCATTGGTTGAAGCACCACCCGCTTGCTCAATGATCCACGACATCGGGTTGGCTTCGTACATTAAACGCAGCTTGCCGGCTTTGTTCGGTTCACGTCGGTCCCAGGGGTACATGAAGACGCCGCCGCGGGTCAGAATGCGGTGGACATCCGCCACCATGCTGGCGATCCAACGCATGTTGAAGTTTTTGCCGCGCGGGCCTTCTGTGCCTTGCAGGCACTCGTCCACATAGCGTTTCACGGGTTCGTCCCAATGGCGCATGTTGCTCATGTTGATGGCGAATTCTTGCGTGTCTTCGGGAATCTTGAATTGGTCTTGAGTCAAGACAAATGAGCCTTGCTCGCGGTCCAGCGTGAAGGCCACAACTCCTTGACCAACGGTCAAAACCAAGGTGGTTTGCGGGCCGTAGACGCAGTACCCCGCGGCCACTTGTTGAGCGCCGCTTTGCAAAAAGTCTTCCTTACAGACAAGTGCACCCCCTTCGGGCTTTTTCAGAACGCTGAAAATCGTGCCAATGCTGACGTTCACATCGATGTTGCTCGAGCCGTCCAAAGGATCAAACAGCAGCAGGTATTCGCCTTGTGGGTAGCGATTGGGAACGGGATAAATGTCGTCCATTTCTTCCGACGCCATGGCCGCCAAGTGACCGCCCCATTCATTGGCTTCAATCAGCACTTCATTGGCAATGATGTCGAGTTTCTTTTGAATCTCGCCCTGCACGTTTTCGCTTTCGGCACTGCCAAGAACCCCTCCCAAAGCACCTTTGTTCACCGCATGGCTGATGCTTTTGCAAGCCCGTGCCACCACTTCAAGCAACAAGCGCAATTCGCTCGGAATGAGGTTGTCACTGCGTTGAAGTTCAATTAAGTAGCGCGTGAGGCTGATGTTTTTTGGGTGGCTCATGGTGGAATAAAAATGAAAATGGGGAACGTTCAAAGGGCTAAAGTGAATCGGGATCAGCTCAATCTTTCAAAGCCCGGCTGACCACTTCACGCACATCGTTGCTCAAATCGGTCTTGGCTGCGACTCTTGAAATGGCTTCGCGGGCGGCGCTGCGATAGGGCTCGGCCAGCTTTTGCCAGCGGTCCAAGGCACGCGCCAAGCGGGCTGCGACTTGCGGGTTGATGGCGTCCAGTTCCATCACGCGCTCGGCCCAGAAAACATAGCCGGCCGCATCACGGCGGTGGAAGGCCGCGGGGTTGGCATTGCAAAAGCTAAAAATCAAACTGCGGGCCCGGTTTGGGTTCAGCAGGTTGAAGTCGGGGTGTTGCATCAGGCCACGAACGAGGGGCAGCACGTGGCCGTCCTGGTCGGGGGTGCTGGCTTGCAAGGCAAACCATTTGTCAATGACCAAGGCTTCGGACTTGAACAGGCTGTGAAAGCGCGACAAAGCGTCTTGTGCCAAGTCATGACCGCTGACCACCAACGCACTCAAGGCGTTGAAACGGTCGGTCATGTTGGCGGCGTCTTTAAAGCGTTGAAATGCCTTGCCTGGCCAAGGGTTAACGGCATTGGACGTGCCCGGCGCTGTCAAAGAGGCCGCCAAGCACAAATGCATCAGGGCCATTCCGGTCAAAGCGCGGCGCCCACTGGAAGTGGTGTCCGGCTTGTAGACGCCGCTGTCTTGATGGGCCTGGTAGGTGGCGACCCAATCGTCGTGCAAGGCCACCGCCATTTGTTCGCGCATGGCTTGACGCACGGCATGAACCCGCTGCGGATCGACTTCCTCGATTTGTTCGGCCAAATAAGTTTCAGAGGGCAGCGTCAAGACCAACTCTTTGAAGGCAGCATCCAGCGCAGGGTCTCGCAAAATTTGGCGCATGGCGTTCAAGAAAGGCTCGTCGAGCACGTCGATGGGCGCCGAGGGTTCGGCCCCAGGCGAGGAGCCAGCATGAATGGCCTTTAAGGCGCGGTTCACCGCCAAGCGTTGGCCGGCTTCCCAGCGGTTGAAGGGGTCGGTGTCGTGGGCCAGCAAGGTCAGCAACTCGGCATCACTGTAGTCATAGACCAAGACCACTGGCGCTGAGAACTCGCGCAACAAGGACGGAACGGGCGCCACGGGCACGTTGACGAAAGTCAAGCGCTCGTTCGCTTGGGTCAGCACAAATTGCCCGGTACCGGTTTGGGCATCTGGCCAGCCGGCCAACTGCAAAGGCAATGCCTCACCGGACGGGCTCAGCAAGCCGAGGTTCAAGGGCAACAAGAAGGGCGATTTTTCACTTTGTCCCGGCGTCGGCGAGCAGACTTGTTGGAAGTTCAAGGTGTAGGTTTTTTGCTCGGCGTCGTAGGTGCCCGTGGCGCTCAAAACAGGCGTGCCGGCTTGGCTGTACCAAAGTTTGAACTGGGGCAATCGACGCGCCAATTCAGACGCCGGATTCGAGTCGGCAATGGCTTGAACAAAATCGTCACAGGTCACCGCTTGGCCATCGTGGCGCTCGAAATACAACTTCATGCCCTTGGCAAAACCGGCTCGGCCCACCAAGGTTTGCATCATGCGAACCACCTCGGCACCTTTTTCGTAAATGGTGACGGTGTAGAAGTTGTTGATCTCGATGTAGCTGTCAGGCCGCACGGGGTGGGCCATCGGGCCGGCGTCTTCTGGGAATTGCGCCGTGCGCAAGACGCGGACATCTTCGATGCGTTTAACGGCGCGGGCCGAGGGGCTGCCGGCCAGGTCTTGGCTGAATTCTTGGTCGCGGAAAACCGTCAGACCTTCTTTCAACGAGAGTTGAAACCAGTCGCGGCAGGTGATTCGGTTGCCTGTCCAGTTGTGGAAATACTCGTGGCCGACCACGCTTTCAATGTTCGCAAAATCGGCGTCGGTGGCCGTGGTTTGACTGGCCAACACATACTTCGTGTTGAAAATATTCAGGCCCTTGTTTTCCATGGCGCCCATGTTGAAGTCGGAGGTCGCAACGATCATGAAGCGCTCCAAATCCAGCGGCAGGCCAAAGCGGGCCTCGTCCCAAGCCACCGAGGCCATGAGCGAGTTCATGGCGTGCTCGGTTTTGTCCAAATCGCCGGGGCGCACGAACACCTGCAGCAAATGGTCTTGACCTGAGCGCGAGCGGATGCGTTGCTCACGCGCCACCAACTTGCCTGCGACCAAGGCGAACAAATAGCAAGGTTTCTTGTGCGGGTCTACCCATTTGGCAAAGTGACGGCCTTCGTCCAAGTCACCTGAATCGACCAAGTTGCCGTTGGACAACAAAACCGGGAATTTGGCCTTGTCCGCCCGCAACGTCACGGTGTAAAGGGCCATCACATCCGGACGGTCCAAGAAGTAGGTGATGCGTCGAAAACCTTCGGCTTCGCATTGGGTGAAAAACGAGTCGTTGCTGGTGTACAAACCCATCAACTTGGTGTTTTTGGCAGGCTGGCAGGTCGTGAAGATTTCCAGCGAGAAGGGCTCGTGGCCCTCGGGCAGGCTTTCCAGCACCAAATGGTTGCCGTCCATTTTGAAACTCGTCCCTTGGCCGTTGACCAAGACCCGCGCCAAGTTCAACGCTTCGCCATTCAAACGCAAGGCTTGCGCAGCCACCTCGGGGTTGCGGCGCAGGGTCATTTTATTGAGCACCCGGGTTTTGGCGGGGTCGAGGTCAAAGGTCAACTCGACCTGATCGATCCAATAGGCTGGGGCGGTGTAGTCAGCACGGGAAATGGCCGTGGCCTGTCCTTCGCGAATCATGGTTTCTTTCGTTAAAGCGTCAAACGCCTTGTTTCAAGGAAGCGGCAATGAAGGCATCCAAATCGCCGTCCAACACTTTTTGGGTGTTGGAAATTTCGACGTTGGTGCGCAGGTCTTTGATGCGGCTTTGGTCCAGCACGTAGCTGCGGATTTGATGGCCCCAGCCCACATCGGTCTTGGTGTCTTCTAGTTTTTGTTGCTCTTCCATGCGTTTTCGCATTTCAAAGTCATAAAGCCTAGAGCGCAGGCGCTTCCAAGCCACATCTCGGTTGCTGTGTTGGCTGCGACCGTCTTGGCACTGCACCACGATGCCCGTGGGAATGTGGGTCAAACGAACGGCGGAGTCGGTTTTGTTGATGTGCTGGCCGCCCGCCCCACTGGCGCGGAAGGTATCGGTGCGCACATCGGCAGGGTTGATGTCGATTTCAATTGAATCGTCGACTTCAGGGTAAACAAACACGCTGGCAAAGCTGGTGTGGCGACCTCCCGACGAGTCGAAGGGGGATTTCCGCACCAAGCGGTGGACGCCCGTTTCGGTGCGAAGCAAGCCAAAAGCATATTCACCCTCCACCTTGATGGTGGCGCTTTTGATGCCGGCAACGTCGCCGGGGGTTTCGTCTTCAACGGTGACTTTGAAGCCTTTGCGTTCGGCGTATTTGAGGTATTGGCGAAGCAACATGCTGGCCCAGTCACAGGCCTCGGTGCCGCCGGCGCCGGCTTGCAAGTCTAAAAAGCAGGGGCTGGGGTCGGCCGGTTGGTTGAACATGCGGCGGAATTCCAGGCCTTCGATGGTTTCGCTCAGCTTGATGCACTCGGTTTCCAAGGTTTCAAGGCCAGCGATGTCGCCTTCCTCTTTGGACATGTCGTACAACTCGGTGTTGTCGGACAGCTCGGTGTTCAGGCGCTCGAGCACCAAGACAATGTCATCCAGGGCTTTTTTTTCTTTTGAGAGCTCTTGGGCTTTTTTCGGGTCGTTCCAAACGCTGGGGTCTTCCAGCGAAGCAATCACCGTGCGCAGGCGGTCGGCTTTGGCATCGTAGTCAAAGATACCCCCGGAGGTCGACCGTGCGGCGGCTGAGGTCGGCCAAGGTGGTGCCAATGAGGTTGACGCGTTCTGCTTCCATGATGAAATCCTTGTTGTTCTTCAAAAAGGGCTATTTTCTCATGGACTGCTGTCCTGCGTATGACGGCCGAACTTCAATTTTTCCAGCCCACCCCGCCACCCCTGCCAAACTTTGGAGGGCAGCCCGTTCAATGGGTTTTGAATCAATCGGCTAAGAAGGACTCGATCAGCCGAGCCAAGTAATCCGGTTGATCGTGGTGCATCATGTGGCCAGAGTCGGGCACCACTTCAACACGGCATTGGCGCACGTGTTTTAAGCGCTGGTGGAATTCCTCTAGGGTGAACTTGCCCTTCCACCATTGACTCAAGCTGTCGTCGCTGGCTTCCACCACCAAAACGGGCGCGCTGATGTTTTGGTACAAAGCCAAGGCTTCTTCGACCTTATACAACTGGGCACTGATCACTTTGTGCGCGGCCTCGCCTCGAATGCGGAAAGCCGGTGCGTTGCTGTCACCCGCCACGGGCTCCGACCAATGGGCCGCCAACCACAAGGCTTTGTCTTGGCTCAGGCGTGGGTTGGTTTTGACCAAGCGCGCGGCGACGGCCTCGAGGCTGGGGTAGGTTTTGAGGTCCATTTCCCCGCGGTGCAGGGTTTTTAACTCACCCATCCACTCCGCATAACGGGCAGGGGAATGTTCCGGTTTGGTTTGCGCCAAGCCAAAACCCTCCAAGTTGACAAGCCGGCGAATGCGCTCAGGCCGAGCACCGCTGTACATCATGGCGATGTTCCCGCCCATGCTGTGGCCAACCAAGTCAATGAGGCGGTCGCCCACGAAATGGTCCAATAAAAAGTCCAAGTCGGCCAAATAATCGGCGAACACATAGTGGTCGCAATAGGGGCCTGTTGTTTCACCAAAACCGCGCCAATCCGGGGCCAGCACCCAGCGGTCTTGCTTGAGTGCATCGACGACAAATTGATAAGACGCCGCCACATCCATCCAGCCGTGCACCATGACCAGCGGAGGCAGGTTGGCACTGGCGTGGTCGGGGCTGCCCCATTGGCGAACGTGGTACTGATGACCCCGCAACGACACCCATTGGCTTTGTGAAACTTGTCGGGGTTGGTAGCGGGCTGTTGTCATCGATGGCGGTGTTAAGGAGGAGACTTTTGACATGCGGTGATCTTATCGACTGCCCCTTACACTTGGGGGCGTCAATCCACTTCATCTGTCACCATGAAAACACTCTCTTTAGGCAAAAGCGATTTGCAAGTCACCCCCATTTGTCTGGGCACCATGACTTTTGGCGAGCAAGTGAACGAGGCGGATGCCCATGCCATCATGGACCGGGCCTTGGAGCGCGGCGTTAATTTTTGGGACACCGCTGAAATTTATGCGGTGCCCACCAAGGCCGAAACCTACGGCGCCACTGAAACCATCATCGGTCATTGGTTGGCCAAAAACCCTGCCAATCGGCAAAAAATCGTCTTGGCCTCCAAGGTGGCCGGCCCCTCGCGCGGCATGCCTTGGGTGCGGTCAGGTCAAGGCATGACGTCCGCGGACATCGTGGCCTCGTGTGAAGCCAGCCTCAAGCGCTTGAAAACCGACGTCATCGACCTCTATCAAATCCATTGGCCTGAGCGCCACGTGCCGATGTTTGGCGGTCTGTATTACGACCCGAAGAAAGAGAATACGGCCACCCCAATTTTGGAGCAGCTGGAAACCTTGGGGCAATTGGTCAAAGCCGGCAAGATTCGCCACATTGGCCTCTCCAACGAGACCCCTTACGGTGTTCACGAATTTGTGCGATTGGCGCAAGAGCAGGGATTGCCACGCATTGTCAGCACACAAAACCCGTATTGCCTGATTAACCGCAGTTTTGAAAATGGCTTGGACGAAACCTGCCACCGTTTGGAGGTGGGCTTGTTGGCTTATTCCCCCCTGGGTTTTGGTTTGTTGACGGGCAAGTACGATGAAGCCGGCACCACGGGCCCCAACGCACCACAAGACGCCCGCATCGCCAAATACGAATCGGTTCGCAAACAACGCTGGGGTCGCGACGACGCGCTCCGCTCCGCCAAGCGATACAACGACTTGGCACGTGAAAACGGACTGACCCCCACTCAATTGGCGTTGGCGTTTTGCTACACCAAGTGGCAAGTGGCCAGCACCATCATTGGTGTGACTTCGATGGCGCAGCTCGACGAAGATTTGGACGCTTGGGGCACGACTTTGTCTAAAGAGGTGCTGAGCGCCATCGACGCCATCCGTTGGCAAGACCGCGACTTGGCGATTTAAAACATGGTGAATGTTCAAATGCCGCTCTGGGCTTTGTGGCTGGCGCCGGTGCTTGGTTATCTGATGGGTTCTTTGTCTTTTGCGGTGCTGGTCAGCCGGCTGATGGGGTTGAACGACCCACGCAGCTACGGTTCGAAAAACCCCGGTGCCACGAATGTCCTGCGATCGGGTAACAAAATAGCCGCCGTTTTGACCTTGTTGCTCGACGCTGCAAAAGGCGGGTTGCCGGTTTTTTTGGTGCGGGTTTGGGCCGACACCTTCACCGATGCCAGCGCCGTCGAGCCGGGTCTTTTGTTAGCGGGGGTGGCCTTGGCCGCTTTCTTGGGCCATCTGTTCCCCGTGTTTTTTAAGTTTGAAGGTGGCAAAGGCGTGGCCACTGCATTGGGCGTTTTGCTTGGCGTCGATGCGGTTTTGGGCCTTTGTGTGGCCGCGGTGTGGTTGGGGGCCGCGGTTATTTGGCGCTACTCTTCTTTGTCTGCGTTGTTGGCAGCCTTGGCTGCACCGCTCATTTACATCTTGGGCGACGGCGTTTTTTGGTCAACCGAGCCCCCAGTGGCGCTGGCCTTGGTGGTCATGTCGGCTTTGCTGATTTGGCGCCATCGCCAAAACATGGCCCGCTTGATCTCGGGGCAGGAGAGCAAGATTGGCAGCAAGGGCTGATAAGGAGGGGGATGAAATATCCCATTTCATGCCCCTTATTTATCCATTTAAGGCCGAGTGAAGACCGATTTACTGAGCGCCTTAATCCCGGAAGTTGTTGAAACTCAAAGGGAGGTCGGCCACTTCCTTGCGCACCAGGGCCATGGCGGCTTGTAGGTCATCGCGTTTGGCGCCGGTCACGCGAACGGCATCGCCCTGGATAGCAGCTTGAACTTTGAGCTTGCTTTCTTTGATGGCTTTTTGAATCTTCTTCGCTGCATCGCCCTCGAGGCCGTTGCGCACTTTGACGACCTGCTTGACCTTGTCGCCGCCGATTTTTTCGACCTTGCCGATGTCCAAGAAACGCACATCCACCTCGCGCTTGGTCAATTTGTTGCGCAAAATATCTTCAACTTGGGTGAGCTGAAATTCGGCGTCGCCGAATAAGGTGATTTCTTTGTCTTTCAGCTCAATGGCGGCTGAAGTGCCTTTGAAGTCGAAACGCGTGGCGATTTCTTTGGCCGTGTTTTCCACGGCATTTTTAACTTCAACCAGGTTGGCTTCGAGCACAGTATCAAAAGAGGGCATGGTGTTTCAAAAAAGAAGGGACAATTCGGGCGATGTTAGTCGAGAAAAACGTTTCCCTCCAGCCCTACAACACCTTTGGCATCATGGCCCGTGCCCAAAATTTGGTGCGGGTGCAATCCGAGGCCGATTTGCAAGCTTTGGCAGCCGATGAGGCGCTGAGAGAGGTGCCGAAATTGGTCCTCGGTGGCGGTTCTAATCTGGTTTTTACAGGGGACGTGAAACCCTTGGTTTTGAAAATGGAAATCAAGGGTTTGCGCTTGTTGCCCGATAACGATCCCAAGGCCCATCTTGTAGAGGTCGGAGCGGGAGAATCTTGGCACGACCTGGTGGCTTGGACGGTGGCTCAAGGCCTGCCCGGCTTGGAGAACATGGCCTTGATTCCTGGCACCGTCGGCGCGGCCCCGGTACAAAACATCGGGGCTTATGGGGTTGAGTTGCAAGACCGATTCGAATCATTAGACGCCTTTGATTTGTTGACGGGTCAGGTCTTTACCTTGAACGCGGCCCAGTGTGGTTTTGGATACCGCGATTCGGTTTTTAAGCACCCCGCCCCCCAGTCTGATTTGAAGCCCGGTATGGGCTTGGCCGGTCGTGCCGTCATTTTGCGGGTGCGGATGCGACTGCCCAAGACCTGGAAGCCCGATTTGGACTATCTGGATTTGACACGCAAGCGCGATGCTTGGCGAGCTGAACAGTGCGAACAGGGCCAGCAGGACGCCGTGCCTTCTGCCCAACAAATTTTCGATTGGGTCTGCGAAATTCGCCGTGCGAAGTTACCAGACCCGGCGCAGATTGGCAATGCGGGCAGTTTCTTCAAGAACCCCACTGTGACGCCCGAACAGTGCGCTGACATCATTGCGCGCGACCCCAAGATTGTGCACTACCACTTGGACGATGGCCGCATCAAACTCGCCGCAGGTTGGCTCATCGATGCCTGCGGTTGGAAAGGCAAATCAATTGGCCGTGCCGGTGTTTATGAAAAACAGGCCTTGGTTTTGGTCAACCGAGGCCAAGGTGAAACCGCCGTCACCGGTGGGGAAGTCATGACGTTGGCGCGCGCCATTCAAACCAGCGTATACGAGCGGTTTGGCATTCGATTGGAGCCCGAACCCCTCGTGCTTTGATCGCCCTGGTTGCTAAGCCAACCGAGGCTGTTGGCAGGCTTGGCTTAGCTGGGTTTGTGCAGCGGCAATGACGGCAGCGGTGCGCTTTCGCCCAAGGACAACAAGCCACTTTGGGTGTAGATACCGAGCTTTTCGCGGGTGTCCACAATGTCCAAGTTGCGCATGGTGAGTTGGCCAATCCGGTCCAGAGGCGAGAACATGGATTCGCCTTTTTCCATGGTCAAACGCTCGGGGTGATAGGTCAGGTTGGGCGATTCGGTGTTCAACAACGAATAGTCGTTGCCGCGGCGCAATTCGACCGTGACCTCGCCGGTGATGGCGCGTGCCACCCAGCGTTGCGCCGTCTCACGCAGCATGATGGCTGGAGGATCGAACCAGCGGCCTTGGTAAAGCAGGCGGCCAAGTTTGCGGCCGTTGTCGCGGTATTGCTCGATGGTGTCTTCGTTGTGGATGCCTGTGACCAAACGTTCATAGGCAATGAACAACAAGGCCAAGCCAGGGGCTTCGTAAATGCCGCGGCTCTTGGCTTCGATGATGCGGTTCTCGATTTGATCACTCATCCCCAAACCGTGGCGCCCACCGATGCGGTTGGCTTCCAAAATCAGGGCCACTGGGTCGTCGAAACGCACGCCATTGAGTGCCACGGGTTGGCCTTCTTCAAAACGCACAGTGACGGTTTCGGCTTTTACCGCCACGTCGTCTTTCCAGAACGCCACCCCCATGATGGGGTTGACGATTTTGATGCCGCTGTTGAGGTGCTCCAGGTCCTTGGCCTCGTGGGTAGCACCGAGCATGTTGGAGTCAGTCGAGTAGGCTTTTTCGGCCGACATTTTGTAACCGAAACCATGCTGCGTCATGAACGCCGACATCTCACTGCGGCCGCCCAATTCGTCAATGAATTGGGGGTCTAACCAAGGCTTGTAAATTTTGAGGGCCGGGTTGGTCAACAGGCCATAACGGTAAAAACGCTCAATGTCATTGCCCTTGAAGGTGCTGCCGTCGCCCCAAATGTTGACGTCGTCTTGCTTCATGGCCGCTACCAGCATGGTGCCCGTGACAGCGCGGCCCAAGGGGGTGGTGTTGAAATAAGTGGAGCCGGCCGTGTTGATGTGAAAAGCACCGGCTTGCAAGGCGGCGATGCCTTCGTGGGCCAACTGCGTTCGGCAGTCAATCAGGCGGGCGTTTTCGGCGCCATAGGCCATGGCTTTGCGCGGAATTTCTTCGTAATCGGGCTCATCGGGCTGGCCTAAATTGGCCGTGTAGGCATAAGGAATGGCGCCTTTTTGACGCATCCACAGCAAGGCGGCGCTGGTGTCCAAACCGCCAGAAAATGCGATTCCGACTTTTTGGTTCAGGGGCAGGTTTTGCAAAATGGTGGACATGGCGATCAACCGAAATGGCAAATGTAGTGATAGCCCTGAGCGTCGCTGACGCGGATCTCAAAGGAAGATTGACCCTGTACTTTGAAAGACTCACCGGCGCTGGATTGGACCCAAGTGTCCGTGCCAGCTAATTTGTATTCGCAAGAACCGGCGACGCATTCCATGATCTCGGGCGCGCCGGTATTGAAGGTCAAGGTCGCTGGCAACACCACGCCAACGCTTTTGGAACTGCCGTCGGGCAAGGTAAAGCTGTGGCTCACACATTTTCCGTCAAAGTAGACGTTGGCTTTGGTGGTGAGCGAAAAGGCAGGAACAGTGACCTTGATGGCCGGGTGGGGTGAGGCAGGAGACTGGGACATGGTGTAAGAAAAAATGGGCCTTGACCCATGGTGGTGGATCTAAAAGGTCCATTTTAGCCCGCCGCCGCCTCGGCAAGGCACACCCGCTGCGGCGGGCGGGTGTGGTTCAGTCTTATTTCGCCTTGGCGTCGGCGCCGATCGAGCAATCCGTTTCGGTGATTTTCAGTGACTGAGCAATGGCCAAGTCAGAAGCCGATTTGATTTTGACTTGAGCGTCCGCCAAGGTTTCCGATGATTTTATTTTATTGACCTCGGATTCAAATTGCTTGCTGGTCGACGAGAGGGCCTTGCCTTCGGACTTGTCCAACGTTCTGGCCGCGCTGTCCAAGGCATTGCCGGTCTGATTGACCAGTGATTGCAGTTTGTTGTAATCGGCTACCGTGGCCGTGCTGGGCAAACTGTTGAGGTTGTTCACCGCGACGGCGTAATTGTTGACAGCGCTGCAATAGCTGGCTTTGGCGGTATCCACCTTGGGGGTGCAAGCGCCCAAGGTCAGGGTGCCCAAGGCACAAGCGATGAAAGTGAGGGTGGTTTTTTTCATGGTGTTTTCCTGGTTTCAGTTGGTTTTTTGCGTGGGGGAAGGGTTGGCGGCGTTGGTGGGGGTGGCCGAGGGTTTAGTGGTTTTGGCTGCAGGGGATAAAGCTGGTGATGAGGCAGGGGTTGAGGCAGGGGTTGAGGGGGTCCCCGCCGTGCCAGACGCTGCAGTTGTTGGCGCTGTTTTGCCTGATTTTTGAGTGGCCTTTTTGGAGGCCGATTTGTTACTGGCCTCCCCTGCGGCTTCGGTGTAAGGGGCGCCTGCGACGTTCAAACCTTCCGCTGAAAAGCGTTTGGCCGCCGCTGGGCCGATGCCCTTGGTGCGGTTAATGAAGTCTGTCCAATCTTTGAAGGGCGCTTTTTGGCGTTCTTTGATGATTTTTCCGGACATGGCGGGGCCGATGCCTTTGATGCTGTCGAGCTCCGCATCGGTCGCTTTGTTGACGTCGACGGCGGCGGCAAAGGCCATGCCAGCGAACGCCATCGCGCTGAATAAAACCAAGAAAGTCAGAAACTTTTTGAACATGATCAATCCCTAGGTGAATGTCCGCGGGTTGCGGATGGGATTGATCATCCCGTATCAAGAAAGGATTGCGGATGCAGTTCAGCCGATGAGCTCTACCGCCGGTAAATTTACCCGGGGTGGCGAGGGGGTGGCAAGGCGCCTTGCAGGGGGCTTAACTTTGTCAAGCAGATCGGCTCAGAGCTCTTCGATGCGCTGGGGCGGAAAACTGTCCCAAGACTGGCAGCCTGGGCAGTGCCAAAAGTAGGTTTTGGCTTCGAAACCACAGGCCGCGCAGCGGTAGCGACTCAATGGCAAAGTGGCCCGGTCCAGGGCGCGTTGGAGTGTTTTAGGCCAGGCCGTGGGGGGCGATTCCGAAGACGTCAAGGACAATTGGGTTGTTGCATGGGCTTGCACTTGTGCTTGGGCTTGGGCTTGAAGCCACCCCGATGCGGCCACGAGAGAAGGTTCTTTCTCTAGATGGCTTTCATAAAGGGCCAAGGTCTTTTGCAGGGCATCGCTGGGCGCGTTTTGGCCGTTGTCAATCAGCCCGATGCGGGCCTCCAACAAATCCAAGCTGGGGCGATCTGCATCCAGTTTTTGCAACATCAAGTCGACCCTGGCTTGCTGTTGTGTCTTGTTCGCTGCTTGAGCCCACAAAAGGGCACCCAAGGGAATATGGCCAGGGCAGCGTTGCGACAACAAGGTCAGGCAGGCGTCGACGGCTTGAAATTGCTGCAAGGTGGCGAGCAGTTTGGCCTTTTCCAAATACGCTCTCGGCGCCTCAGGCGCCGTTTGGATCGCTTGATCTAGGCGCTCCAAGGCCAGTTCAGGCTTGGTATGGGCTTCTTGTAATGCCTGTTCACACAGGTAGTGGGCTTCGCGGTTGGCAAATTGACCTTGCTGGGCTTGGGTCATGCGCTGGGCAATTTCAGCCGCTTGGGGCCAATCGCGAGAGCGTTCATAAATGGCCAAAAGCGCCAGTCGGGAGGTGCTTTCAAAGGTCGTGCCCTCGAGTTTTTTAAGGGCGGTTTCAGCACGGTCCAGCAGGCCCGCTTTCAAGAAATCCAGAGCCAACGCATGCTGCGCACGGTCGCGGTCTGTTGGGGTCAAGTCGGCACGGCTCAACAGGTGTTCATGCACCCGCACGGCACGCTCAAACTCGCCTCGTCGGCGGAACAAATTGCCCAACGCAAAATGCAACTCTGAGGTGTCGGGGTCGTTTTGCACGGCTTCAATGAAAGCGTCGATGGCCTGGTCTTGCTGTTCGTTCAAGAGGTAATTCAGACCTTTGAAATACGACTTAGGCGCTTGCTTGTTTTCCAATCGAAGTTGTCGTAAATCAAAGCGAGAGGCGCCCCACCCGAGCACAAAGGCCAGGGGCAGGCCCAGCAGCAGCCAACTGAGGTCAAACTCCATCCGAAGCATCCTTTGGGTTGGCTGCAGACGTCCCTGGTTTGGCGCGCATTTTCGGCAGCATGCCCAAGACGCCCACCGCCGCGCCCATGGCGAAAATGGTCAACACCATCAAGACCATCGGCGCACGCCAAACCGTACCAAACCAAAGGTGGATGCTGCCCTCTTGTTGGTTATTCAGAGCAAAAGCAAACAGGGTAAAAAAAATGACAGCTTTGAGCAGCCACAGCAGGTATTTCATAGGCTGTGAATCATAGCGAACGAATCATTTTGAGGCGCTGGAATTGTCCACCGATTCGCGCAGCCCTTTGCCTGGTTTGAAATGGGGCACGCGTTTTTCGGGAATGGCCACGCTTTCTCCGCTGCGGGGGTTGCGACCCAAACGGGGAGGCCGGCGGTTCACCGAGAAGCTGCCAAAGCCCCGAATTTCCACCCGATGTCCCCGCGACAGCGCCTGGCTCAATGCGTCCAAGATGGTCTTCACCGCTTGCTCGGCGTCGCGTTGGGTGAGTTGTTTGAATCGGTTAGCCAATTCTTCAACAAGATCGGAACGGGTCATGTCGGCAATGGAAAGTAAAAATAAAACGAGAATGGCATGAAAAAAGCTGACCCTGCTTTGTTCGCAGAGCCAGCTTGTGGAACCCAGGGATTAACCCCTGTGTGGGTTAGTTGCTGCCGTTGTCCAACTTGGCACGCAACAAAGCGCCCAGGCTGGTGGTACCGGCGTTGTCGCGAGCGGATTGCTGGCTCAAAGAAGCCATGGCTTCTTGCTGGTCAGCTTGGTCCTTGGCCTTGATCGACAACTGGATGTTGCGGGTCTTGCGATCCACATTGACCACCACAGCGGTGACTTCGTCGCCTTCTTTCAGCACATTGCGGGCGTCTTCCACGCGGTCACGTGAAATTTCGCTGGCGCGCAGATAGCCGATGATGTCTTCGCCGAGGTCGATTTCTGCACCACGGGCGTCCACGGTCTTGACCTTGCCAGTCACGATTTGGCCCTTGTCGTTGATCGAAGCAAAGGTTGTGAAGGGGTCTGAGTCGAGTTGCTTGATGCCCAGGGAGATGCGTTCGCGTTCGACGTCCACTGCCAATACGATGGCTTCAACGTCTTGGCCTTTCTTGTAATTGCGCACGGCGGCTTCGCCGGTTTCGTTCCAAGACAGGTCAGACAAGTGCACCAAACCGTCGATGCCGGCGGCCAAGCCCACGAACACGCCGAAGTCGGTGATCGATTTGATCGGGCCCTTGACGCGGTCGCCACGCTTGGTGTTTTGAGCAAACTCTTGCCAAGGGTTGGCGCGGCATTGCTTCATGCCCAAGCTGATGCGGCGCTTGTCTTCGTCGATTTCCAAAACCATGACTTCGACTTCGTCGCCCAAGGACACCAGCTTGTTGGGGGCCACGTTTTTGTTGGTCCAGTCCATTTCGGAAACGTGCACCAGGCCTTCGATGCCGGGTTCGAGTTCCACAAACGCGCCGTAGTCGGCGATGTTGGTGATCTTGCCAAACAAGCGGGTGCTTTGTGGGTAGCGGCGGTTGACGCCCATCCAGGGGTCGTCGCCCATTTGCTTGAGACCCAAAGACACACGGTTTTTGTCGGTGTCAAATTTGAGAATCTTGGCGGTGATTTCTTGACCGGCTGCCACCACTTCGCTGGGGTGACGCACACGACGCCAAGCCATGTCGGTGATGTGCAAAAGACCGTCGATGCCACCCAAGTCAACGAAGGCGCCGTATTCGGTGATGTTCTTGACGACACCGTGAACGATGGAGCCTTCTTTCAGGTTTTCCATCAACTTGGCGCGTTCTTCGCCCATCGAGGCTTCCACCACAGCGCGGCGTGACAGCACGACGTTGTTGCGCTTGCGGTCGAGCTTGATGACCTTGAATTCCATGGTTTTGTTTTCGTAGGGCGACAGGTCCTTGATGGGACGGGTGTCGATCAACGAACCAGGCAAGAAAGCGCGGATGCCATTGACCAAAACGGTCAGGCCACCCTTGACCTTGCCACTGGTGGTGCCCGTGACAAATTCGCCAGATTCCAAGGCTTTTTCGAGGGACAACCAGGAGGCCAAACGCTTGGCTTTGTCGCGCGACAAGATGGTGTCGCCGTAGCCGTTTTCGATGGCGTCGATAGCGACGGAAACGAAGTCACCAACTTGGACTTCAACTTCGCCCTGATCGTTTTTGAACTCTTCAAGAGGCACATAGGCCTCGGATTTCAAACCGGCGTTGACCACCACGAAGCTGTGTTCGATGCGAACCACTTCAGCGGTAATGACTTCGCCTGCGCGCATTTCTGAGCGCTGCAACGATTCTTCAAATAGGGCGGCAAAAGATTCTGACATGAGGGATTTTTCCTAATCCGCAGCAGGCGTTCCTGACCGCGGCGGGGTTACAAGTTAAACAATCCACCCAGACCATGTGCTGACGCACGAGGGGGGCAGGGTGGGCCGGTTTTCTAGGGTTTTTGAATTTGCTGAACGTCCTGCCACCAAGCCAAGACTTGGGCCACCGACTCGTCGATGGAGAGCTCGGAGTTGTCTAGCAACTTCGCATTGTCCGCAGGCTTCAGTGGTGCGATTTCGCGGGTGGAATCCCGTGTGTCGCGTGCCATTAAATCTGCAAGCAAGACCGATATGTTAGCCGAAATTCCTTTAGAAATCAATTGCTTGTGCCGACGTTCTGCCCGTTTTTCAGCGCTTGCGGTCAAAAAGACCTTCAAGGGCGCGTCAGGAAAGACCACCGTGCCCATGTCACGCCCATCGGCGACCAAGCCGGGCAGGCGTCTAAAACGCAGTTGCAAATCGTGCAAAGATTGGCGCACGGCGGGGATGGCAGAGACCGACGAGGCATCCATGCCCGCTGCCTCGGTGCGAATCAAGCGGCTGACGTCTTGGCCATTCAGCAGCACGTGGTCGGCTTCAAATTGCACCGACATTTGACTGGCGCAATCGGCGATGGCCTTTTGTCGAGCCTCTTCAGCACTTTGCCCAGGAACCGCGTCCATTGGCAAATGGGCTTGTCGGGCTGCCAAGCCGACCAAGCGGTAAAGGGCACCCGAGTCGAGCAGCAAATAGCCCAATCGGCTGGCGGTCATGCCCGCCAAGGTCCCTTTGCCGGAAGCCGTGGGGCCATCCACGCAAATGACGGGGATGTTCTCAACCGGCGTTTGAACCACAGAAAACAGGGTTTCAAAGTAATCGGGAAAGGTCTTGGCGACGCACTTGGGGTCTTCAATGCGCACTTTGATGGCGGCAGGGTTAAAGGCCGCTAGAGAAAAACACATGGCGACGCGGTGGTCGTCATAAGTGTGGATGCTGGCGCTGCGCCATTGGTCTTTGGGCAAGGGATGGACACGGAGCCAGTCGGGGCCTTCTTCCATGGTAGCGCCCAATTTGCGGGCTTCTATGGCCATGGCGGCAATGCGGTCGGTTTCTTTGACGCGCCAACTGGCAATGTTACGCAGCGTGGTCGGGCCGTCGGCAAACAAGGCCATGACCGCCAGCGTCATGGCGGCGTCTGGGATGTGGTTGCAATCCAAATCAATCGCTTTCAAGGCCCACTGGCCCTGCGCGTTTTGGTGATTGGCCCGGCTCACTTCCAGCCAATTTGGGCCGCCAGTCACGACGGCACCCATGGCTTTGGCTGCCTCAACGAACCGTATGTCACCTTGAATGGATGCCAACCCCACGCCTTGAATGCGCAGCGGTTCTGCGCCCGCCAGTGCGCCCAAGGCAATGAAATAGCTGGCGGAAGACGCATCGGCTTCCACATACATTTCGCCCGGCGAGTGATAGCGTGAACCCGCTGGAATGGTGAAGCGCTGCCAGGCTTCGCGTTGCACTTGGATGCCAAAGCGCGCCAACAGTTTCAGGGTGATGTCGATGTACGGCTTGGAGATCAACTCGCCCACCACCTCAATCACAATGTCTTGCTCGGCCACCAAGGGCAGCGCCATCAACAAGGCGGTTAAGAATTGACTGGACACATCGCCCCGCACCGAGATCGGGCCGTTGTTTTTGAAATGGGCGGGGGCAATTTTCAAAGGGGGATAGCCGTCTTGACCCAAGTAGTCAATGTGACAGCCGAGTTGACGCAGGGCATCGACCAAGTCGCCGATGGGGCGTTCGTGCATGCGGGCCACACCGCTCATTTGAAAATGGCCACCCAGCAGCGACAAGGCCGCTGTCAAGGGACGCATGGCCGTGCCGGCGTTGCCCAAAAACAAGGCCAAAGGGTGTTCGGCATTGAACTGGCTCAAGACAAGGTCGGACAAACGACCGCCCAAGCCCGTCACTTGCAAGACTTGCTTTTGGTTGACTTCAGCGTTCTCCACTTGGCAGCCCAAAGCGCGCAAAGCGTCCAACATGACCCGGGTATCGTCGGAGTCCAACAGGTCGTGAATGGTGGTCGTGCCTTGACTCAGTGCGGCCAACAACAGCACTCGGTTCGAGATGCTTTTGGAGCCTGGCAAGGTGACGCAACCGCCCGCAGAAACGAGCGGTGGGATGTCCAGAAATTCGGTGCTGTACATTTTTAGTTGGCTTTCCATTTCGCGCGCATGGCGCTGGCTTGGGCTATTAGTTGTTCTAGCTTGGCCAAATGCGGAGTCGAGTTCTGAGTCAAATTCTGATCGGGTTGACCCTGAGCAAGGGCTTGTAATTGGGTCTCGAAGGACGCCAAGGCATGGCGAAATTGGCTCAATTGAACCAAAACCTGGCCCGCATTGGCGCTGAAAATGTCACGCCAAACGGCAGGGTCGCTGGCCGCAATGCGGCTGAAATCTCTAAAACCCGGGCCTGCCAAAGACATGAACTCGGCCCCTTGCGGTTGTTCGCTCAAACCTTGGATGAAGGCAAAGGCCAGCAAATGAGGCAGGTGGCTGACAGCGGCAAAGGTGGCGTCGTGCGCCTCCGGGCTCATGCAACTCACGTGGCAGCCCAAGGCCTGCCAAAGTTGGTGCGCTCGGGCCACGGGGGTGGCGTCTGTTTCGGCGATCGGCGTCAGAATCAGAGCCTGGCCTCGGTACAAATCGGCGTGCGCGGCTTCAATGCCAGCGCGTTCACTGCCTGCAATCGGGTGCGCGGGCACAAAGCAAGGCAGTTTGTCGCCCAAGTTGCGTTGAGCCGCTTGCACCACATCGGCTTTGGTGGAGCCGACGTCCATCAACAAGGTGTCGACACGGAGAAAGGGCGCCATGGCGCGCAAGCTGGACGCTGTCGCCGCGACCGGCACCGCCAGCAGCACCACATCGGCGTCCCGAACGGCTTCATGGAGAGAACCCACGGCTTCATCAATGACGCCCAATGCCAATGCCTTGGCCCGCGTGCTTTCTCTGGGGCTGAATCCCACCACGTGCCTCACGAGGCCCGCTTGTTTCAAGGCCAAGGCAAAAGAGCCGCCCATCAAGCCGCAGCCAATCAGGCCCAGACGTTCCACCATCATGTGGTGCTCAGGCCGTGGCCACCGGGTAGCTGCCCAAAACTTTGTAAAACGCACAAAGTTCACGCAACTCTTTCAGCGCGTTCGCTACATGGGGTTCAGAGGCATGACCGGCGAGGTCGATGTAAAAATAGTATTCCCATTGACCGGTGCGGGCGGGGCGCGATTCAAACCGCGTCATGGAAACACCATGCGTTTTGAGCGGCACCAGCAAGTCGTGCACTGCGCCGGGTCGGTTCGGGACGGACACCACGAGGCTGGTGCAGTCTTGGCCGCTGACGGGGGGTGTCGACAAGGTTTCAGGCAAGGCAATGATGGCAAAGCGCGTCCGGTTGTAGGCGTCGTCTTGGACGGCATGGGCCACGATGTGCAAGCCAAAATTGCTGGCCGCGCGTTCACTGGCCAGTGCGGCCCAAGCCGGGTTGCTGGCAGCCAGACGGGCGCCTTCGGCATTGCTGGAGACGGGGCGGCGCTCCACATCAGGGAGGTGCTTGGTGAGCCAAGCCTGGCATTGAGCCAACGCTTGTGGATGGGCCATCACCACCTGAATATCTTCCAAGGCATTCACTTGGCGCATCAGGTTGTGGCGCACCAACAGACTGACTTCGCCGACCACATGGGTGGGCGTGTGCAAGAACAAATCCAGCGAACGTGTGACCACGCCTTCCACTGAATTTTCAACCCCCACCACGCCGTATTGCGCGCTGCCGGCGGCGGTGGCCTGGAACACCTCGTCAAAGTTGGCGCAGTAAATGAACTCGGCTGCGCTGCCAAAGTATTCAAGGGCGGCTTGCTCGCAGAAGGTGCCTGCGGGACCCAAAATGGCGACACGTTGGGGTGATTCCAACGCCAAACAAGCCGACATGATTTCGCGCCAAATGGCCGCCACGTGTTCGTTCTTGAGAGGGCCTGGGTTGGCTTTTTCGATTTTCTCAATGACCTGAGCCACTCGGTCAGGACGAAAGAAAGGGGAGCCTTCACGCCGCTTGACTTCACCAACCCATTCGGCCACGCGGGCACGTTGGTTGACCAAGCTCAAAAGCTGTTGGTCCAGTGCATCAATCTGCACCCGCAGCTCAGCCAAGGTGGGCAGCGTTTTCGGCGCTTGATCGGGGTGTTCGGGCAAATTGGGGGCAGAGCTCATAAGCCGGTTTTCTCAAATGCTTGCAGATAGGCAATCAGGGCTTGGACCCCGGCCAATGGCATGGCGTTGTAGAGGCTGGCACGCAGTCCTCCCAAGGATTTATGGCCCTTGAGTTGCAGCAAGCCCGCTGTGGCAGCGCCCTTTAGGAAAGCCTCGTAAAGGGCAGCACCCCGCTCGGCTTCCAGCGCCCGGTTAAAGAAGAAGGGCACGTTCATGCGGGAACGCGCGGCGGGTTCGACCCGGCTTTCAAACACGGACGATTGGTCCAAGTAGTCGTAGAGCAACTTGGCCTTCGCTTGGTTGCGAACCGCCATCGCGGCCACGCCTCGCAACTCGATAGGAGCGCCGTTGACCGTGGTCATTTCCGTTTGTTGCTTCAGCCACTGAAAGGTCAGACCAGCGATGTAAATGCCATAGGTGGGCGGGGTGTTGTACATCGAATCGTTTTTAGCGACCAATTGGTAGTCAAAGGCGCTGGGGCAAATGGACAGCGCATGACCCAGCAAGTCTTCGCGCACCACCACCAAGGTGACGCCAGCGGGCCCTAGGTTTTTTTGAGCGCCGCCAAAAGCCAATCCCACCCGACTCCAATCGACGGAACGGGAGGCCACATGGGAAGAAAAATCGATCACCAATGGCGCATCGCAGCCCAGCGCCTTGAGGTCGGGCAACTGTTGGAACTCGATGCCGTGGATGGTTTCGTTCGAGCAAATGTGCACATACTGCGCGTCTGTGTTCAGACGCCAGCTGCTGGGGGAGGGGAGCTCAGCGAAATGAGTCGCCTCATTGCTCGCAATCACGCGGGCTTGGCAATACTTGGCCGCTTCTTTTGCGCTTTTTTGACTCCAACCCCCGGTCACCACAAAGTCGGCTGCCAGGCCTTTCGATAAATTCAAGGGGACGATGGCGTTTTCAGCCAAGCCGCCTCCCTGCATGAACAAGATTTTGAATTCGGGAGGAATGGCCAACAACGCTCTGAAGTCGGCCTCGGCTTGTTCATAAATGTGGATGAACTCTTTGCCCCGGTGGCTCATCTCCATCACGCCCATGCCGCTGCCGTGCCAGTCAAGCATCTCTGCTGCGGCCTGCTTCAAAACCGCCTCGGGCAGGGCGGCCGGCCCGGCAGAGAAGTTAAAAGGGCGTGCGCTCATTAAGCGGTGGGCGTTGCGCCGGCGCTGTCTTCACCGGCTTGATCGTCGGTGTCCAAATCAGACCCCGACCCCGACTCACCCTCCGCCTCTGGATTGGCGTCGTTTTCAACGATGCGTTGCAAGCCCGACAGGCGCGAACCTTCGTCCAAAGACATCAACGTCACGCCTTGCGTGGCGCGGCCCAATTCGCGGATTTCGGCGACACGGGTGCGCACCAGAACACCGCGGTCGGTGATGAGCATGATTTCGTCGTCGGCATGCACCAAAGTGGCGGCCACGACTTTGCCGTTGCGCTCGGTTTGTTGGATGGCAATCATGCCCTTGGTGCCACGACCGTGCCGGGTGTATTCGACAATCGACGTGCGTTTGCCAAAACCATTTTCGGTGGCGGTCAAGACACTTTGTTGTTCGTCTTCGGCGACCAACATCGCAATCACATGCTGGCCTTCTTCAATGGTCATGCCGCGCACACCGCGGGCGTTCCGGCCCAAGGGTCGCACATCGTTTTCGTCGAAGCGGACGGCTTTGCCGCCGTCGCTAAAGAGCATCACATCGTGTTGGCCGTCGGTCAACGCCGCGCCAATCAGGTAGTCGCCTTCGTCCAAATTGACGGCGATGATGCCGCCCTTGCGGGGGTTGTTGAACTCGTCGAGCGCCGTCTTCTTGACTGTCCCCATGGAGGTCGCCATGAACACAAATTGGTCGGCAGGGAAGGTGCGTTTGTCGCCCGTCAGCGGCAACACCACATTGATTTTTTCGCCTTCTTGCAGCGGGAACATGTTGACAATCGGCCGTCCGCGGGAACCCCGCGAACCTGCAGGAACTTCCCAAACCTTCAGCCAATACAAGCGGCCCCGGTTGGAGAAGCACAAGATGTAGTCGTGCGTGTTGGCAATGAAGAGTTGGTCAATCCAATCGTCTTCTTTGGTGGCCGTGGCTTGTTTGCCCCGCCCACCGCGTTTTTGCGCTCGGTACTCTGAGAGCGGCTGACTCTTGATGTAGCCGCTGTGGCTCAGCGTCACGACCATGTCGGTGGGGGTGATGAGGTCTTCGGTGCTCAGGTCTTGCGCGCTGTGCTCAATTTCGCTGCGGCGAGCGCCCAGCTTGGTTTGACCAAACTCCCGTTTAATTTCGCTCAGTTCTTCGCCAATGATGACCGAGACGCGCTCGGGTTTGGACAAGATGTCGAGCAAATCGTCAATCTCGGCCATGACTTCTTTGTACTCAGCAACGATTTTGTCTTGCTCCAAACCGGTCAAGCGTTGCAAGCGCATTTGCAAGATTTCTTGCGCTTGGGTTTCGGACAGGCGATAGAGCCCGTCTTTGCCCATGCCGAATTCGCGCTCCAAACCATCGGGGCGGTAGTCGTCGGCATTGATGACGCCGCCATCAGCGCGGGTGCGGGTGAGCATTTCGCGCACCAACTGGCTGTCCCAGGCTTTGGTCATCAACCCGGCCTTGGCCACGGGGGGCGTGGGGGCGTTGCGGATGATGGCAATGAACTCGTCGATGTTGGCCAACGCGACCGCCAGGCCTTCCAGCACATGGCCTCGCTCGCGGGCTTTGCGCAGGGTAAAAATGGTGCGGCGGGTCACCACCTCGCGACGGTGTTCCAAAAAGACCTGAACCAGGTCTTTCAGGTTGCACAGCTTGGGTTGGCCGTCGATCAGCGCCACCATGTTGATACCAAAGGTGTCTTGCAGCTGAGTCTGCTTGTGGAGGTTGTTCAGCACCACTTCTGGAACTTCGCCGCGCTTCAGCTCGATCACCAAACGCATGCCCGATTTGTCGGACTCGTCTTGGATGTGGCTGATGCCTTCGATTTTCTTCTCGTGCACCAGTTCGGCCATGCGCTCTTGCAAGGTCTTTTTGTTGACCTGGTAAGGCAGCTCATCCACGATGATGGCTTGGCGCTGGCCTTTGTCGATGTCTTCAAAATGGCACTTGGCCCGCATCACCACGCGGCCACGGCCGGTGCGGTAGCCTTCCTTGACACCCTGTATGCCGTAAATGATGCCGGCGGTGGGGAAGTCAGGCGCGGGCACAAAGTCCATCAGATCGTCGATGGTGGCATCTGGGTGGTGCAGCAAATGGAGGCAGGCGTCGACCACTTCGTTCAAGTTGTGCGGCGGGATGTTGGTGGCCATGCCCACCGCAATGCCAGAAGAGCCGTTGACCAGCAAGTTGGGCACCTTGCTGGGCATGACCAGGGGTTCGCTCTCGCTGCCGTCGTAGTTGGGGCCGAAATCGACGGTCTCTTTGTCGATGTCGGTGAGCATTTCGTGGGCAATTTTGGCCAAACGGATTTCCGTGTACCGCATCGCTGCTGCGTTGTCGCCGTCTACCGAGCCGAAGTTGCCCTGGCCGTCGACCAACATGTAACGCATTGAAAAGTCTTGGGCCATGCGGACGATGGTGTCGTAGACCGCGGTGTCACCGTGAGGGTGGTATTTGCCGATCACATCGCCCACAATACGGGCTGACTTCTTGTAGGGCCGGTTCCACTCGTTTTTCAACTCGTGCATGGCATACAAAACTCGGCGGTGCACTGGTTTCAGACCATCGCGGGCGTCGGGCAAGGCGCGCCCAACAATCACGCTCATGGCGTAGTCAAGGTAGCTGCGCCGCATCTCCTCTTCAAGGCTGATGGGCAAGGTTTCTTTGGCAAACTGGGTCATGAAAAAGCTACCGACAGGCAAAGAGACTATTTTAGGGCCATTGGTTTGTTGCTCTAAAGCAACGAAACCAAGAAATGCTTATTTTCTCTTACAGGTTGGATTGCGTTGTGTCAAACAACTCGGCTTCGCCTGTGGCACAATTCCCTACACAGTTTCCATTCCGTGGCTTTCTGGCCACTTATTCCAAGAGGATTTACATGAAAAAAATGAACCAAGTCGCTTTGTTGTTGGCATCCGTGGCCATGGCCGCTTCTGCCGGAGCCCAATCTGTGGACAACTGGAAAAACGGTTCTGGTGACGCTGTCTGGAAAAACGGCACCAATGAATTGTGCTGGCGTGATTCCGCTTGGACGCCCGCGACCGCAGCCCCTGGTTGCGACGGTGCCATTGCCCCCAAACCCGCAGCGCCTGCACCGGCCCCCGCACCGGCCCCTGCACCCGCCCCCAAGGCTGAACCCGCTCCAGCCCCCAAGGCCGAAGCCCCTGCCGCTCCCGTGATGGCCAGCAAGGTGACCTACGCCGCTGACGCCTTCTTTGATTTCGACAAATCGGTTTTGAAGACCGAAGGCAAAGCCAAGTTGGAAGACCTGGTCAGCAAGGTCAAGGGCATTAACTTGGAAGTCATCATTGCCGTGGGTCACACCGACTCCGTGGGCACCGTGGCTTACAACCAAAAACTGTCGGTCCGTCGTGCTGAAGCTGTGAAGGCCTTCTTGGTGTCCAAGGGCATCGAAAAGAACCGCGTTTACACCGAAGGCAAGGGCAAGTCGCAACCCATCGCTGACAACAAAACAGCCGAAGGCCGCGCTAAAAACCGCCGTGTGGAAATCGAAGTGGTCGGCACCCGCAACAACTGATCTGGTTGATTCCCCTGAAAGCCACCTTCGGGTGGCTTTTTTGTTGTTTTATCGCGATGGATTGTGGGCAAAATACCGGTTAATTTGTAAACATTTGAAAATTTATGCCCATCTCTGAACCTTCTTTGCCCCCCGCTTCCCCCAAGCAGGTCAATGCCGACCCGGCTGAATTGGCGAAATTTTCCGAACTGGCCCATCGCTGGTGGGATTTGGAGGGTGAATTCAAACCGCTGCACCTCATCAACCCGGTGCGATTGGGGTGGATTGATGCCCACCAGCCGCTGAAGGGTCTGCGTGTTCTGGATGTGGGCTGTGGCGGCGGCATTTTGTCTGACGCCATGGCGCGCAAAGGCGCTCAGGTGACGGGGATCGATTTGTCTGACAAAGCCCTCAAAGTCGCTCAAATGCACGCGCTGGAAGCGGGCACCCCGCATCTTCAATTCCGAGCCATTGCTGCCGAAGATTTAGCCACAGAAGAAGCGGGTGCCTTTGATGTCGTCACTTGCATGGAAATGCTCGAGCACGTGCCAGACCCCACTTCCATCGTTCAGGCCTGCGCCGATTTGGTGAAGCCCGGCGGCTGGGTGTTTTTTTCCACCATCAACCGCAATGCAAGGGCTTTTTTGCAGGCCATCGTTGGAGCGGAATACGTGCTGAATTTGTTGCCACGTGGCACCCACGAATATGCCAAATTAATTCAACCCGCTGAACTGGCACGGGACTGTCGGGCAGCGGGTTTGTCTTGGCGAGAGGTCAAGGGCATGCGCTACAACCCCTTCACCCACCGCGTGTCTTTAAACGACGACCCCGCGGTGAACTACATGGTGGCGACCCAAAAAGAGCCTGGTTAATCCCAGGCGGTTGGCATGGACACTCAATTTCCCAACCTGAAGGCGGTGTTGTTCGATTTGGACGGCACCCTGATCGACAGCGCGCCCGATTTGGCGGCCGCAGCCGACCAGTTGCGCACGGCCAGTGGTTTGCCTTCCCTGCCCATGACGACTTATCGTCCTTTGGTGGGGTCGGGTGCGAGAGGGATGCTAAAAATTGCTTTGGGCATGGGGCCAGATCACCCCGCCTTCGACGACCACAAAGAAGCGTTTTTTAAGGCCTATGAAGCCCGGCTCACCGAAGCAACCACCCTCTTTGACGGCGTGGTCGAGGTGATTCAACGCATTGAGGCCCGTGGTTTGCCCTGGGGCGTGGTGACCAATAAGTCGGAACGCTTTACTCGACCCTTGTCCCAACAACTGTCTTTGCTGGCGAATGCCGGGGTGCTGATCAGCGGCGACACCACGCCGCACGCCAAACCCCACCCTGAACCGCTGTTGGAAGCGGCCCGTCGGTTGAGGGTGGACCCGGCGCATTGTGCGTATGTCGGCGACGACGAGCGGGATGTCCAAGCGGGCAAAGCCGCAGGCATGCGCACCGTGGTAGCGCAGTATGGCTATCTGGGCCAAGACGCCGATGTGAGGAACTGGCGGGCCGACCATTTGGCATCAACCCCCCAAGAGATTTTGGATTCGTTGGGCTTATGAGCGAAAAAAAGCCCAGACGTTCGGGTCTGGGCTTTTGAGGCGAGCGAAAAAGGGCTCAGCAGCCGCGCGTCACTGGAGCGGGTTCGTCGCTGGGTTTATCGGCATAGCGGCCCAGTTCCCATTTGGCGATGGCGTTGCGGTGCACTTCATCCGGTCCATCGGCAAAACGCAAGGTGCGGGCGTGGGCATAAGCGGACGCGAGTGGAAAGTCGCCAGACATGCCGCCGCCGCCATGCACTTGCATGGCCCAATCGATCACTTGGCAGGCCATGTTGGGGGCGACCACCTTGATCATGGCAATTTCACTGCGGGCCACCTTGTTGCCCGCAATGTCCATCAGCCAAGCGGCTTTGAGTGTGAGCAAACGGGCCATGTCGATCTTGCAACGGGCTTCGGCAATGCGTTCTTGAGTCACAGTTTGTGATGCCACGGTTTGACCAAAGGCCACCCGCGAGGAGGCTCGTCGGCACATCAACTCGAGGGCGCGTTCGGCCAAACCAATCAGGCGCATGCAGTGGTGGATGCGTCCAGGGCCAAGGCGACCTTGGGCAATTTCAAAACCACGGCCTTCGCCCAACAGCAAGTTGTCGGCGGGGACGCGCACGTTGTCGAACGTCATTTCGACGTGGCCGTGCGGCGCATCGTCATAACCCATCACCGTGAGCGGGCGAATGATGTTGATGCCAGGCGCGTTGGCCGGCACCAAGATCATGCTTTGTTGTGAGTGTTTAGGCGCCTCGGGGTCGGTCTTGCCCATGGTGATGAAAACCGCACAGCGGGGGTCTGCAGCACCAGAAATCCACCACTTGCGGCCATTGATGACGTAATCGTCGCCTTGGCGCTCGATG
This sequence comes from uncultured Curvibacter sp., assembly GCA_903828535.1. Taxonomy (GTDB): domain Bacteria; phylum Pseudomonadota; class Gammaproteobacteria; order Burkholderiales; family Burkholderiaceae_C; genus Curvibacter. Next base: position 104,124 of record CAIKMN010000011.1, on the reverse strand, counting down.
CGGGTGGCGATGTTGGTGGCGTCGCTGGAAGCAACGTCGGGTTCGGTCATGGCGAAGGCCGAACGGATTTGACCGTCCAACAAAGGCTTGAGCCATTTTTCGCGGTTGGCGGGCGAGCCATAGCGGGCAATGGTTTCCATGTTGCCGGTGTCGGGCGCGGAGCAGTTGAAAACTTCGCTGGACCAGGGCACCCGGCCCATGATTTCAGCCAAAGGTGCATATTCTTGGTTGGTCAGTCCGGCGCCGTTGTAACCCGAGGCGTGGGCGCTGTCGACTGGCAAAAACAAATTCCAAAGACCGTCGGCACGGGCTTTGACCTTCAGGTCTTCAATGATGGCCAGTGGGGTCCAACGCTTTCCGGCCGCTGTATTGGCTTCCAATTGCGCGTGGTAAGTGGCCTCGTTGGGGTAGATGTACTCGTCCATGAAACGCTGCAAACGCGCTTGCAAGTCTTTGGTTTTGCTTGAATATTCGAAGTCCATGGATGCCTCTTGTGTTGTCGTGAAAAAAAAGCGATTTCAAAAATAGTGGTTTTGTACCAAGGCCCAAGCCATCTCGGACATGGGACGGGCCCCACGACCTGAGCTTATGGCTTGTTCGCTGGACGCCGTGCCCATCTCAACCCGTTTGGCAATGCCTTGCAAAATCGCAGACATGCGGAAAAGGTTGTAGGCGAGGTAAAAGTTCCAGTCGGCTTTGAGCTCAGCGGGCGTAAACCGCCCCGTGCGCTCGCAGTACATCTGGATGTAGTCGGCTTCCGAAGGAATGCCCAAAGCCGCCAAGTCCAAGCCGCCGATGCCTCGAAAGCTGCCGGGTTCAATGTGCCAAGCCATGCAGTGGTAACTGAAATCAGCCAAGGGGTGACCCAAGGTGGACAGCTCCCAATCCAGCACGGCGATGACGCGTGGCCCATCGGCAGCAAACATCATGTTATCGAGTCGATAGTCCCCATGCACGATGCTGACCATGGAGGGGTCTTTGGCCGCTTCAGGGATGTTCTCAGGCAGCCATTCCATCAAGCGGTCCATGGCGGGATTGGGCTCGGTAATGGAGGCCGTGTATTGCTTGCTCCAGCGTCCGATTTGGCGCTCGAAATAATTGCCTGGCCGGCCGTAGTCGGCCAGCCCTTGAGCAGCGAAATCGACCGAGTGCAGGGCGGCCAACACCCGGTTCATTTCGTTGTAAATATCAAAGCGTTGTTCGCGTGAAAGGCCAGGCAAGGACTGGTCCCACAGGACTCGACCGGAGACGAAGTCCATGACGTAAAACGCGCGACCTATGACGGTTTCGTCCTCGCACAGGCACAGCATCTCAGGCACGGGGACGGGGGTGCCCGCCAAGCCGCGCATCACCTTGAATTCCCGCTCAATGGCATGGGCCGATGGCAACAATTTGGCCACCGGACCGGGCTTGGCGCGCATCACATACTGGCGTTGCGGTGTGATGAGTTTGTAGGTGGGATTGGACTGGCCGCCCTTGAACATTTCAACGCTCAAGGGACCCTTAAAGCCGGGTAGGTTTTGCTGCAGCCAGGCCGACAAAGCGGCGATGTCGAAAGTGTGCTGCTCAGACACCGCGCGGGTGCCAATGAAATGATCGAATTGGGTCATGCGACTGCCCCTGGGTTCAAAGTGGATCGTGGCACGATGCTCAAAGATCGGCTTCGCTGATGCGCATCAACGCTTCGCGGTCCTTGACAATCAGCCCCGCCGGCTCGATGCGAATGGCCTCCTCGCGCTCCATTGATTTCAGTTCTTGATTGACCCTTTGTCTTGAAGCGCCCAACAACTGTGCCAGTTCCTCTTGTGCCAGGTGCAGACCAATTCGCATTTCGCTGCTGTTGGACAAACTCGGCACGCCATAACTGCGTACCAAGTGCAGCAGTTGTTTGGCCAATCGTGAGCGCAGCGGCAGTGTGTTCAAGTCTTCGACCAAGCCGTAGAGCTGACGGATGCGTCGCGCATGCAAGCGAATCATGGCTTCGTAGAACTCCACATGAAGCGCCAAGATTTTTTTGAAATCGGCTTTGGCCACACACAGACAGGTGGTTTCGCCATGCGCGTAGGCATCGTGCGTGCGCCGATCCCCGTCGAAGATCGAAACGTCGCCGAACCAGATCCCCGGCTCCACATAAGTCAACGTGATTTGCTTGCCCGAGATCGAGGTCGAGCTGACCCGAACGGCCCCCTTGGCGCAGGCCATCCATTCCTCGGGCGGTTCGCCACGGGCTGTGATCAGATCGCCGTCGCGGTAACGTTTGACATAAGCGCATCGAAGAATGTCGTGTCTAAGTGAGGGTGAGAGTGAAGAAAACCAGCGACCCGAATTGATCGACTCGCGTTCCTCCATTGTCAGAATGGGCTGGTCCATGGACTGTCTTTTGTGTGACTGAAAGTTGAAAAATTGTCGCCTCAGAGACCGCGGCGTTGTTTGTTTTATTTAGTTGACTTTACTCAAAACGAGGCGCGGTCTTGTTCAAAAAAGCATGGATGCCAATGCCCCCATTCGGGTGGTGCAGGTTTTTGACAAACGCGTCGCGCTCGCACGCCAGTTGTTGTGTCAAAGAGAGGCCCTTCGCTTGTTGCAGCAACTCTTTGATGCTGGTCAGTGCATTGGGCGCACGCTGGTTAAGTTGCTCTGCCAGCGCCAGGGCGGTGCTTAAGGCAGCACCAGACTCGCTGATGCGGTTGACCAGGCCGTGCTGATGCAGGGTGGTTGAGTCGATCCGACCGCCGAGCATCAACAATTCCGTCGCCAAAGCACGTGGCAGGGCGTGGGCCAAGGCATGGCTGGCGCCGCCATCGGGGGAGAGTCCAACGGTGCTGTAAGACATTGCAAAAAAAGCATCGCGCGCCGCGACCACCAAATCGCAAGCCAAGACCAAAGAAAAACCAGCGCCTGCTGCAGGCCCTTCCACAGCGGCCACAACGGGGTGAGGAAAGACCCGAATGGCCTCAATAAAGTTGTGCAGGTTCTCGATGCTCTGGGCTTGGTGTTCCGGCGGTTGCAAGCGGTTGGCTTGCAAGCGTTGCAAGTTGCCACCCGCACAAAACCAGTGGCCTTCACCGGTGATGACCACGCTGCGAATGTCGGTATTGCTTTCGGCCACGCTCAAGGCCTCGACCCCAGCGGCATAAATTTCAGGGCCCAAGGCGTTGCGCATCTCGGGGTTGCTGATGGTCAAGATCAGCGTTTGACCTTGACTGGTGCTTTTGAGTTCGGCGGGCATGGGCAAGGACCTTTGTATTCTCTATTCAGGCTTCTCGGTGCAACAGGCTCAAACCAATGGCACCGCGGCGGCGCAACCAAGGGCTGGGGCGGTATCGAGGATCGCCATATACGGTGTAAAGGTTGAACAAGACCTCGAGCAGGTTGTCGGGGCCGTAGGCATTGCCCATGGCCAAGGGGCCCATGGGGTAGCCCAGGCCCAATGTGACCGCAAGCTCCAAGTCCTCGGGGCTGCAAATGCCTTGCTGGCAAATGTCGCTGGCAATGTTGACGATGTTGGCCAACACCCGTTGTGTAACGAAACCACCGCTGTCGCGAATGACGGAAACCGCTTTGCCGTCCCGCGCAAACAGGGCATGGGCCGCATCGCGCATGTCCTCTCGGGTCGCGGGGTTGGTGGCGAGCACACGGCGTCGCGTGGCTTTGTCGTCGATCAACAGGTCAATCCCCACGGTGCGGCTGGGGTCGAGTCGCTCCACCACGGCCATGGTGGTGACGTCAAAGCCCAAAGGCGCCACCAAACAAAGTGCCTGGGAAGAGGGCGCAGCGCCGGTTTCAATTTGGGCACCAAGGTCTTTCAGCAGTTGATACAACTCGGCCCGGCGTGCGGCGCGTGAGGAGACCCATACGGGCGGCAACTCGGCCACCACAGGGACGGTCGGTTCGTTCGCTTTGAGGGCTTGGCCTTCTGCGTAGCGATAAAACCCATGGTTGGTTTTACGGCCCAGTTGGCGGCCCGCTAAACGCTGGGCGCCAATCACGCTCGGGCGGTAACGCGGCTCTTCAAAGTACTGGTGGTAGATCGATTCCATGACCGGTTGGGAAACATCCAATCCGGTCAAGTCGAACAGCTCGAAAGGCCCCAATTTGAAGCCCACTTGGTCGCGCAAAATCGCGTCGACAGTTTGAAAATCTGTCACGCCTTCTGTGATGATGCGCAAGGCCTCGGTGCCATAACCCCGTCCGGCGTGGTTGACGATGAAGCCAGGGGTATCGGTCGCGCTGACTGGCGTGTGGCCCATTTGACGCGTGTAGGCAGTGAGCTTTTCACAGACCTCAGCGGCCGTCGCCAATCCGCCAATGACCTCGACCACCTTCATTAAGGGCACGGGGTTAAAGAAGTGGTAACCCGCCAAACGTTCGGGGTGCTTCAAGCCCGCCGCGATGGCCGTGATGGACAACGAAGAGGTGTTGCTGGCAAGCACGGATTGGGCCGAAACGATGGTTTCTAACTGTGCAAAAAGCTGTTGTTTGATGTCTAACTTTTCGACGATGGCTTCGATGACGAGGTCGCAGGAACCCAGATCGAACAGGTTGTTGCAGACGGACAAACGGGCGATGTAGGTCGCGACTTGCTCGGCAGTCAGTCGCCCCTTCTCAGCCAACTTTTGCCACTGTTGGTGCAAAGCTTGCTCGGACTTTTCGGCCGCACCGACTTGTGCGTCAAACAGTTGAACGGCGCTGCCGGCTTGAACGGCCATTTGCGCGATGCCGCGCCCCATGGCGCCGGTGCCGACAACAGCCACTTTTTGGAAAATAGGAGTCATGACGATCTTGAATCAGGGTTTCAGCGCCGAACTTGTAAAGCGCCTGGGTTGACGATATTGGTGGGGGTGCCTTTGATGTAATTGATGATGTTGTCAAAGGCAGCCCCAAAATACAGCTCATAAGAATCTTGTTCTACATAGCCAATATGGGGCGTGCAAATGCAGTTTTCCAAACGCAATAAAGCATGGCCCTGCAAAATCGGCTCGCTTTCAAACACATCAACAGCCGCCAAGCCAGGACGGCCCCGATTCAAGGCGGCCAAGAGGGCGCCGGATTCAATGAGCTCGGAGCGCGAGGTGTTGACCAGCAAGGCAGTGGGTTTCATTCGGGCCAAATCGTCGGCGCTGACGATGTTTTGCGTGTCGTCGCACAAGCGCAGGTGCAAACTCAGCACATCGCTTTCTTCAAAACAGGCCTCCCGACTGGTGAAGGCTTGAAACCCATCGGCCAGGGCTTGGGCGCGTGAAGCTTCACGGCCCCAGACTTTGACATTCATGCCAAAAGCTTGTCCATATTTGGCAACCAATTGACCGATGCGGCCGTAGCCCCAAATGCCCAGTGTTTTGCCGCGCAAGGTGTTGCCGAGCCCAAAGTTGGGGGGCATCGAAGACGCTTTCAGGCCGGATTGTTGCCAAGCGCCATGTTTCAAGTTGGAGATGTACTGAGGCAAGCGCCGCATGGCGGCCATGATCAGGGCCCAAGTCAACTCGGCTGGGGCGACGGGTGAGCCGACGCCCTCTGCAACGGCGATGCCCCGTTCGGTGCAAGCAGCCAAATCAATGTGAGGGCCAATTTTGCCAGTTTGAGAAATCAAACGCAGTTTGGGGAGTTTTTCAATCAGAGCCCGGTTGAGTTGCGTGCGTTCACGAACCAAAACCAAGGCTTCTGCGTCTTTCAGTCGAACGGCCAATTGGCCCATGCCTTTGACGGTGTTGGTGTAGACCTTGGCGGCATAAGCATCCAGCTTGCTGGCACATTTCAGCTTGCGCACCGCATCTTGGTAGTCATCGAGGATCACAATGTTCATATCCCAACATTGTGCCTCGATTGTGGCGTGACTTTTACCCCTCGCTCGAAGCTGGGAGGCGCCTCAATTCAATGCAGACGTGCTTGGGCTTTGACCATGCGGTCGAGTTCGGCGCAAACATCGGCCATGCGGCCCGAAATGACCAAGCGGCCTGGATTTTGTTGGGACAGGCCGCTTCCCTTGGGGTCGCGCACACAAAGCACCCGTAAAGGGCGTGATGGGCGAACCGTTTGACGGACCGGAACCGCCGGAGCAACTTCCCGTGGCACCAAAATAGCTTGGGCAGACTTTAAAAATTTAAAAGAAAACAGGCTCATGGGAACTCTCCAAAATTACATCAAGACTGTGTTGCGTATCAAACCCACAGCCAAGCCTTCGATTTCAAAAGATTCATCGTCTTGCACGATGATGGGGGCGTAGTCTGGGTTTTCAGGCAGCAATTCAATGTGCTGAGCCGTTCTGCGAAAGCGTTTAACGGTCACTTCATCGCCCAAGCGGGCCACGACGATCTGCCCGTTTTTGGCTTCGCGGGTGGTTTTAACCGCCAACAAGTCGCCGTCCATGATGCCGGCGTCGCGCATGGACATGCCCCGCACCTTCAACAGAAAGTCGGGTGGGGTACTGAACAGGCTGGTTTCCACGTGGTAGGTCTGATCGACGTGTTCTTGCGCCAGGATTGGCGAGCCTGCAGAAACGCGGCCGATCAAAGGCAATGCCAGCTGGCTCAAACTGGCCAAGGGAAAGGCCATTTGGTTGAACCGCTGGGAATTGGCGCCTCGCAAACGAATGCCACGGGACGTACCGCTGACCAACTCAATGGCCCCTTTACGAGCCAGTGCTTGAAGGTGTTCTTCGGCCGCATTGGGCGACTTGAAGCCCAACTCAGAGGCGATTTCTGCGCGCGTGGGGGGGGCGCCGGTTTGGGCAATCGCCTTTTGGATGAGTTCCAGAATTTGTTGTTGTCTGGCTGTCAACTTCAAGGAAAATGGGGCCTCAGTCAAAAAGTCGGTCATGTTGCCTCCGTGCGAGTGGCTTAGCAAAGCTGAATAAATACCCAGTAACTGTATTTTTAACCAGTTTCTTTAATTGTGCAAGTCCTCCTCTAAAAAAAAATGAAAAATTCTTCGCCTCACAAAATCATGGTTTTGGGGATGGGGGGCACCATCGCTGGGTTGGCAGCAGACCCTCATTTGCCTGAACATTACGTGGCCGCCCAACGTTCGGTGGCTGATTTGTTGAGCGAATGGTGTCAAGAGGGGCATGAAGAGGGGGCCGTCGGAGAGGGGCAAAGTGCCCTGACCTTGGTGAGCCAACAAGTGGCCCAAATTGACAGCAAAGACCTGAACCCTGCCCATTGGGTGGCCCTGATTCAGGCCCTTGTGCCCGCCTTGCAAGACGACGAGGTGGCGGGCGTGGTCATCACCCACGGCACCGATACCCTTGAGGAAACAGCGACTTTTTTAGAAGTCGTTTTAAATCGAGACGAGGCTGAACTCAGCAAGCCCCTTGTTTTGACCTGCGCCATGCGGCCCAGCAACGCGCCCGATGCGGATGGCCCCCAAAACCTGGCGGATGCCTTGTTGCTGGCCAGCTCCCGGGAAACCCAAGCCAAGGGCGTTTGGGTCGTTTGTGCAGGCCAAGCCCACGCGGCCCGCTGGGTTCGCAAGAGTCACCCACAAAATTTAGACGCTTTCGATTCGGGTGACAGGCCCGTGGCGGCCACTTTGCTCAAAAGACCCGTGTCCAATTTGACAAAGCCTGAACAAGGGACTCAGTGGCAATGGCAAACAAAACCGCCCTCTCCAAGTCAAGCCCAAATTCAAACCACTTCCCAAACCGCTACCCAAACCGCCCAACCGGTTGAGGTCAATCATTTGGCCCTGTTGCTCAGGACGCCGGCAGAAGCTTGGCCCCGAGTGGGTATCTTGACCCACCATGCGGGCTCTGAAGCTTGGGAAATTGAGGCGTTGGTGATGGCCGGCGTTCGGGGGATTGTGGTCGCCAGTACTGGCAATGGCACCCTCAGTGAGGCGTGGCGGGCGGCCTTGTTAAAGGCGCAAAGTCAGGGCATCCAATTGTGCTGGACGACCCGCTGTGCACAAGGCCATCCCACGCAGGTGCCCGAGGGCTTCTCGTCCCATACTTTGGCCCCTGATTGGGGCGATCTCACCCCGGCCAAGGCCAGGGTGCGTTTGCAACTTAGTTTGCTCTTGAATTCAAACTGAAATCACTCGCTCAACGCCTTGAATGCGCGGGCGGTGATGTCGTCGACGCTGCCCGTGCCACTAATGGCGCGGTAACGTGGCGCTGCTGCGGGGTCATTGGCAGCCCAGTCGCTGTAATAGCTGACCAAAGGACGGGTCTGGGCTGTGTAGACCTCCAAGCGTTTTTTGACGGTTTCTTCCTTGTCGTCTTCGCGTTGGATCAGGGGTTCTCCGGTCACGTCGTCCACGCCTTCTTGCTTGGGTGGGTTGAATTTGACGTGGTAGGTGCGCCCCGAGGCCGGATGTGAGCGGCGACCGCTCATGCGTTCAATGATGGCTTCAAAGGGCACATCAATTTCGAGCACGTAGTCAAGCTTCACGCCGGCCGCCTTCATGGCGTCGGCTTGAGGAAGGGTGCGGGGGAAACCATCGAACAAAAATCCGTTGGCGCAATCGGCTTGGGCAATTCGTTCTTTGACCAAATTGATGATCAGCTCGTCGCTGACCAAACCACCTGACTCCATCACCGATTTGGCTTGTAAGCCCAATGGCGTGCCCGCTTTGACAGCGGCGCGCAACATGTCACCGGTGGAGATTTGAGGGATGCCGTATTTTTGGCAAATGAAAGTGGCTTGGGTGCCTTTACCTGCGCCAGGGGCGCCGAGCAAAATTAATTTCATGAAGGGGGTCCTTGGAGGGAAATTCTTATGGAAGACGTCTCTTTCCAACGAGGATATCACGTCAGTCTGACGCCATTCTTCCAGAAGAAAGCAAGGCCCTGACTCGGGCTAAATCCTCGGGCGTGTCGACGCCAGGGCCGGGTGCGTGGTCGGTCACATGCACCGCAATCGCATGGCCATGCCAAAGGGCGCGAAGTTGTTCCAGGGCCTCGGTCTGCTCCAAAGGGGCGGGACTGAGTTGGGGGAACAAGCGCAAAAAACCCACTCGGTAAGCGTAAATGCCCAGGTGGCGCAATGGCGGATGGGCGCCGTAAGCGCTCAAGGCGAGGGGCTCCTTGGACAAAGGAGAGGGGCCTTGATCCCTCAAATGAGGAATGCAAGCGCGGCTGAAGTAAAGCGCTAAATTGGCCGCATTCATCACCACTTTGACGACATGGGGATTGAAGAAGTCGCCGGTGTGCTGGATCACATGGGCGGCCGTGCTCATCGCAGCTTGGGGGCGGTTTTGCAGCAGCAAAGCCACTTCGTCAATGAGTTGGGGTTCGATTAAGGGCTCGTCACCTTGCACGTTGACGACCAGGTCATCGTCGCTCAGTCCCAATAAATCGCAAGCTTCAGCCAATCGATCACTGCCGGAGGGGTGGTCAAGGCGGGTCAACAGGGCCCGAATGCCGCGGGCCTCACAGGCGCTGACAATCAAGGGATCGTCTGCCGCGACCACCACTTGCTGGGCTTGGCTTTTAGCGGCTTGTTGTGCCACGCGAACCACCATCGGCACGCCGGCCAAATCAGCCAAGGGTTTGTTGGGAAGGCGCGAAGAGCCCAAACGGGCAGGGATCAAAACCGTGAAGGGGCTCACCGGGTCACTCAACTTCAAATCACCGTTCGGCTTCTTCGGGTGTTAACACGCGCGCTTCATTTTCTAAAAGCACGGGCATGCCGTCGCGAACCGGGTAGGCGAGGCGAGCGCTCAAAGAGATGAGTTTTTGTCGGTCGCGGTCAAAAGTCAACGGCCCTTTGGTGACCGGGCAGACCAGAAGTTCAAGCAGTTTGCTGTCCATGCCGGGATGATAACGCCTCGAGTCGGCTGTCCAAGGCGGGCCAAAAAGACGGGTCAATTTCCAACTTCAAAGGCACTGTCCAAAGCGCTGGTGCTGGGGCATTCGATGGAGGAGGGGCATTCGAAGTGGGGCTGGAGGTTAACAAGCCGCGCAGTTTGACGGCGTCTTTTTCAGTGCAAAACAAAGGCCTTGGTTCAAGTCGTAACCCGCTATCTGTTTCGTTGATCTCCGAAAAGTCGTGGTGATCGGGGCGAGGATAGGCGCGCTCTACGTTCAAGCCTCGAGCGCGCAGAGCGTTAAAAAAAACGTCCGGTTGCGCGATGCCAGCCACCGCGGCCACAGGCTGACCTTGCCAGTGCGCCAAGGGCACTGAAACCGGGCTTGAAACTGCCGGGCTCAACACCGGCTCTGCAAAATCGGACAAAGTCCTTTGGGCGCGAAAGAGGGGTAAATTTTTTAGCCCCAAAAACGGGTGGGGGGCGCTGTCAGCCGTTTTCTGTCCGCTGTGCAGCACAAAATCAAGCGGGCGTGGCCAAGGCTCGCGCAAAGGCCCAGCAGGTTGTAGCAAGCCATTGCCAACGCCGCGGTCGTCGAAAACGCCAATTTCCAGGTCACGGGCCATCGCCAGGTGCTGCAGGCCATCGTCGCAAACCAAGATTTGAACGTTGGGGTAGGCTGCCAACAAGGCTTTACCAGCTGCGGCGCGTTCGCGTCCAATGAAGACGGGCACGCCCGTACGCTGTTTGATCAGCAAGGGCTCGTCACCCACTTCGTTTGAGGGGCTGTTGAATTCAACTTCAACCACAGGGAGGCTGGGCTTGGCTCCGTAGCCCCGGGCCAGCACACCGACTTGCCACCCTTGTCCGACCAGGTGGTCGACCAAGGCCATCACCACCGGTGTTTTGCCGGTACCCCCGGCCACCACGTTGCCCACGACGATCACATGTGCATCCAAACGGGTGGTTTTTATGAAGCCGGTGCTGTACATAAGGCGTCGCAGACTCAGCAATGCCCCGAACAGCGCGGCCAAAGGCCAAGTCAACCCCGCCCAAAGACCCCGTGTTCGCCATTGCCTTAGCACCCAATGTTCAGCGAGTTGGCGAGTCAGCAAAGCCATGGCGTCAATCCTGTCAATGCGGGGCTGTTTTGGCCGTGGCTTGGGTCGCAAAAGTCACTCGAGACAAGCCAACCTGCCGTGCCGCTTCCATGACATGGATGACCGATTGGTGGCTGGCCCGTCCATCAGCGCTGATGATCAACACCGCCTCCGGGCTGGCCAATGCCGACAAGGCCGTGACCAAGCCCGGCACGTCGTCCCCCACCGGCCTGTTATTGAGTGCATATTGGCCGGTGGCGGTGACGCTCAGCACCAGTTCTTTGGGGCGTTGAGGCGGCGTTTGGCCATCGGCGCTGGGCAGGCGAACCGACAGTTCACTTGGTTTGCTGAAGGTCGTCGACAGCATCAAAAAAATAACCACGACCAACAACACGTCGATGAAGGGAATTAAATTGATGTCGGGGTCGTCTTGTCGACGCTTGTTGAATCGCATGGCTTTATTTGCGCAGGTGGTTCAGGTGGCGCAGCAAGCGCTCGGCATCGGCTTCCAAGGCCAAAACAGCCGCGTCCACTTGACCCCGGAAGTACCGCCAAAACATGAGCGAAGGAATGGCCACCATCAGGCCAAAAGCCGTGTTGTACAAGGCCATGGAAATGCCCTGCGCGAGCAGGACGGGGTTGCCGCCACTCTCAGCGCTTTGCGAGCTAAAAATGTCAATCATGCCGATCACGGTGCCCAACAGACCCAACAAGGGCGCAACCGAGGCAATGGTAGCCAAGGCATTCAGGTTTTTTTGCAACTCCGCCTCTACCCGCCGGCCGGCGGCTTCCATGGCGCCTTGCAACTCCGATTCGCTGCATTTAGGGTGTTCTTGCAGGGCTTGAAAACCACTCGCCAAGACCTTGCCCAAAGGCGAGGTGTCGGCCATGTGGTCAATCACCTTCCGGCTGGGCAATTTGTCGCGGCTCACGGCCAGGGCTTCGTCAAACAGGCCGGGCGGCAAAATTTTTGTTGGACGCAATTGGATAAAGCGTTCGATGATCAAGGCCAAGGCGACGATGGAGCAAGCCAAAAGCGGCCAAATCGGCCAGCCTGCTGCTTGTATGATGGAAAACAAAGGGCGCTCCGTTCAATGAGTTGCCAGAGATTATGGCAAGCATTATGGACCTGACCTCCTTCGACTCCACCAACCAAAATACCGCCGCCATGGCCTCCGAACGCCTCTCCAGCGGCCATGCCGATGCAGCCGATTTTGGTGCGGCCCGGGTTTGGCCCGTGGGCGCCTTGTGCCGGGCCATTGCCGACGCTTTGGCGGCCCGCTTTAATCCCGTACAAGTGCGGGGCGAAATCGCCGGCTTTACCCGCGCTGCCAGCGGTCATTGTTATTTTTCTTTGAAAGACCGCCAAGGCCAACTCCGCTGCGCGATGTTCAAACGTGCCGCCGATGGCCTGTCGTTCTCACCCCGCGAGGGCGATTTGGTCGAAGTGACAGGCCGTCTGGGCGTTTACGAGCCCCGAGGTGATTTGCAACTGATTGTGGAGCGCTTGCAAAAAGCGGGACAAGGGGCTTTGTTCGAGGCCTTTTTGCGTTTGAAAGAAAAGCTCCAGGCCGAGGGCCTGTTCGACACCGAGCGCAAGCGCCCTTTGCCCTTGATGCCGAGGCGCATCGGTTTGGTCACTTCCTTGGGCGCGGCGGCTTTGCACGATGTCGCCACGGCATTGGCGCGGCGGGTGCCCCACTTGGAGGTGGTCTTGGTCAACGCCGCCGTGCAGGGCGCGCAGGCGCCGGTTGAATTGGTCAAAGCGCTGCAAGCGCTTTATGCGGCCCATGAAGAACCCAAACCGGGCACTGCCAAAGTGGACGTGATTTTGCTCGTGCGCGGCGGAGGTTCGATGGAGGATTTATGGGCCTTCAACGACGAGCAGTTGGCCCGCACCCTGTTGCTAAGCCCGGTGCCGGTTATTTGTGGCGTGGGCCACGAGACCGACTTCACCATTGCCGATTTTGTGGCCGATGTGCGCGCCCCAACCCCGACCGCAGCGGCTGAACTGGTGGCCCAGCCCCAGGCCATTTGGCTGGGGGCTTTGGACCTTTTGGAGGACCGCCTGGCAGACGCGCTGACCCACCAAATCGATGCCTGCGCACAACGTTTGGATTGGGTGGCCAACCGATTGGGTCGCCCCTCGTCACGTGCCAACGAAGCCCGCTGGGCCTTGCTGAATCTCGAGCAGCGGCTGCAAAAAGGGGTGAGGCAAGCCTGCCAAAAGCAGCAAAACAAAACCGAACAAGCCGCACAACGCTGGATACAAGTTGGGCCAGATCAACAAAGGCAGCAGCGCGACCGCTTGAATCGCTTGGGCCTACAACTGGATTTGATGAACCCCGATTTGGTTTTGAAGCGCGGTTATGCCCTGCTCACCCAAGAAAATGGCCAGCCCATTACCCAAGTCATGCAGGTCAAATCGGGTCAATCGATTCAAGCTCGTCTGGCCGACGGCCAACTCGATTTGACGGTGCGATAATCCATTTTTTTCTCCCCCAACCCCAAAACCCCAAGGAAATCATCATGGAACATACCCTGCCAGCGCTGCCTTATGCCATCGACGCATTGGCCCCTTTCTACTCACAAGAAACCTTGGAATTCCACCACGGTAAACACCACAACGCGTATGTCGTCAACTTGAATAACCTGCAAAAAGGCACAGAGTTCGAAACCAAAACCTTGGAAGACATCATCAAGACTTCCACTGGCGGTGTCTACAACAACGCAGCCCAAATCTGGAACCACACTTTCTTCTGGAACTGCATGAAGCCCAACGGCGGCGGCATGCCCACAGGTCCTTTGGCTGCAGCCATCAATGCCAAGTGGGGCAGCTATGAAGCCTTCAAAGAAGCATTTGTGAAGTCGGCCGTGGGTAACTTTGGCTCTGGCTGGACTTGGTTGGTGAAGAAGCCCGACGGCTCGGTTGACATCGTCAACACCGGCGCGGCGGGCACGCCCCTGACCACCGCAGACAAGGCCCTGTTGACCGTTGATGTGTGGGAGCACGCTTACTACATCGACTACCGCAACCTGCGTCAAAAGTTTGTGGAAACCTTCCTCAACAGCTTGGTGAACTGGTCTTTTGCTGAAGCCAACTACGCTTGAGTTGAGACCGCAGTTGGGTCCCCTTTAGGCGGATATTTAAAAAAGGGGCGCTGAAAGGCGTCCCTTTTTTTTAGGGTTCAAAGGCCCTTCATTTCAAATCAAAACGGTCTGAATTCATGACTTTGGTCCAAGCGGCCACGAAGTCCTTCACAAACAGGGTTTGGTTGTCGCGCTGGGCATAGAACTCAGACAAGGCCCGCAGTTGTGAGTTGGCGCCAAAGACCAAATCGACCCGCGAGGCGGTCCATTTTTGGACCCCAGTTTTGCGGTCAAGGCCTTTGAAGTGGTTGTCATCGATGGGCACCCAAACTGTGGACATGTCGACCAAGTTGACAAAGAAATCGTGGGTCAATTGCTCAGGCCGATGCGTCAAGACGCCTTGTGAGCTGCCGCCAAAGTTGGTGCCCAACACGCGCATGCCACCGACCAAAAGGGTCATTTCTGGTGCACTGAGGCCCAATAAATTGGCTTTGTCTAAAAGAATCGTTTCAGGGGCCGATTGGCTGCTGGTTTTGCGGTAATTGCGAAAGCCATCGGCCTCGGGTTCCAGTACGGCAAAGGATTCGACATCGGTCTCATATTGAGTGGCGTCGGTTCTGCCGGCGTGAAAGGGCACTTGCACCGACTGGCCTGCCGCTTTGGCCGCTGCTTCCACACCCGCATTCCCCGCCAAGACAATCAGGTCGGCCAGCGACACTTGCTTGAAGTGGCCCGGATATTGGCCTGGATTATGGGTTTGTTTGTCGTTGAAGGCCTGTTGAATGCCTTCCAGCACCTTGAGCACAGAAGCCAGTTGTTGGGGTTGATTGACTTCCCAGTCTTTTTGCGGCGCCAAACGCAGCCGGGCACCATTGCCCCCCCCGCGCCGATCGCTGCCCCGGAAGGTAGAGGCCGAGGCCCAAGCGGTGGTCACCAGTTGGCCGATGCTGAGCCCGCTGGCCAGGAGGTCGGACTTAAGTTGCACCTCGTCTTGGGCGCTGATCAATGGGTGGTCGTTCAAAGGAACGGGGTCTTGCCAGATCAAATTTTCAGCGGGGACTTCAGGGCCCAAATAAAGCACCTTCGGGCCCATGTCGCGGTGGGTCAATTTAAACCAAGCGCGGGCAAAGGCATCGGCGAATTCATCCGGCGTATTCAAAAAGTGGAGGGCAATTTTTTCATAGAGAGGGTCCATGCGCAGCGACAAGTCGGCGGTCGTCATGACGGGGGCGTGTTTTTTACTCGGGTCAAAGGCATCGACAATCATGTCTTCGGGGGCCACGTTTTTGGCCTGCCATTGAATGGCCCCTGCGGGGCTTTGAATTTGTTCCCATTCGTACTTGAAGAGCGTTTTTAAATAGCCCATGTCCCAAGTGGTGGGGTTGGGTTTCCAGGCCCCTTCAAAGCCGCTGCTGGTGGTGTCCGCGCCGTGTCCGCTGCCCAAGCTGTTGATCCAACCCAAGCTCATTTCTTGGACTGGCGCTGCCTCAGGCGCCGGGCCCACCAACTCAGGGCTGCCGGCCCCGTGCATTTTTCCGAAGGTGTGGCCACCGGCAATCAGGGCCACGGTCTCATAGTCGTTCATGGCCATGCGGGCAAAGGTTTCACGCACATCTCGGCCTGAGGCCACAGGATCGGGGTGACCGTCGGGGCCTTGTGGATTCACATAAATCAGACCCATTTGCACAGCCGCCAAAGGATTTTCTAATTGGCGGTCGCCGCTGTAGCGGCTGTTGGCTTGGTCGCTGGAGGCCAGCCACGCGGTTTCGGGGCCCCAATAAATATCCAGTTCGGGCGCCCAAATATCGACCCGACCGCCCCCAAAACCAAATGTTTTGAAGCCCATGCTTTCGAGTGCGACATTGCCCGCCAAAATGAACAAATCGGCCCAGGAAATGGCGTTGCCGTATTTTTGTTTGAGCGGCCAAAGCAGTCGGCGGGCTTTGTCCAAGTTGACGTTGTCGGGCCAGCTGTTCAAAGGCGCAAAGCGTTGGTTGCCGGTGTTCGCGCCGCCCCGTCCGTCGGCAATGCGGTAGGTGCCTGCATCGTGCCAAGCCATGCGGATGAACAGACCGCCGTAATGTCCCCAGTCGGCTGGCCACCAATCCTGAGAGTCGGTCATCAGGGCGGTCAAGTCTTTTTTGAGCCCTTTAAAGTCCAGCGCTTTGAAGGCCTTGGCATAGTCAAAACCAGCTGCCAGGGGGCTCGAGACGTCTTGGTGCTGATGCAGGATGGAGAGATTGAGTTGGTTGGGCCACCAAGTGGACCTGGCTTGGTCTCCCATGGTGGTGTTGGCGCCAGTAGGGGAATGAAAGGGGCAGGTGGCCGGGTTGCTCATCGAAGTCTCCAGTGAGTGGTGACGCTTAGCGTCAAACAACTGACTGTGAGGGAAACGGAGAGGGATGGGGCCGATTGCTCGCTGGGCGCGCTGTTTTAACAACCGAACGGTCAAACTCGGCGGCCAGAGAGGGGACTGGGGGTTGTCAACGCTTGGCGTTAAAAACCGAGCCCATGAGTTGACTGCCGGCTTTTAAACCCTTGCTTTGGAACCAGCCTTGGTTCATTTCCAAGACATAACGCACGGGTTTGGCGCTGCAATGGGATTCCAGGGTTTGCGGTTTCATGTCCGCCAAGTTGACGATCTTGCCGTCGTCAGCGACGAAGGCTGCGGTCAAAGGCAGCAAGGTGTTTTTCATCCAAAAGCATTGGCTCTGGGGAGAATCAAAAATGAACAACATGCCTTCTTGTTGGGGCATGTCTTTTCGCATCATCAAGCCAATTTCATGCTCCAGGGGCGATTGCGCCACTTGGACTTCAATTTGGTAGATGCCGGCCGATAGCAGGGTGCGAGGCAAGTGCAGCTGGGGAATCTCTTGGGCTGCTGCAGGCGTTGCCAAGGTTCCTAAAAACCACGCTGCGAGCCCCCACAAGACCAGCGCCCACTCACGAGTCAATGTCCGACGATGGGGCGTTAGGGGCATGGTCTTGAAGGCAGGCGCTTTAATTTATAGGCTCAGTTGCTGGCGGCCTTGTGTTTTTTGTGGGCTTTTTTGTGCTTCTTTTTAGAAGCAGCGGGCGCGGCAGGTGCAGCGGGGGCTGCAGCTGGAGCAGGTGCGGCAGCTGGCGCAGGAGCCGCCGCAGGGGCAGGTGCTGCCTTAGAAGGCGTGGCGGTGATGGGCGCGGGCGCAGCAGGGGCAGGAGCGGCGGCGGTTTGTGCCAAGGTGACTTGTGTGGACAAGCCCAGAACCAAGCTGGCGACCACAGAGAAGACGCGGGTGTTTTTTGTTGGGGTCATGGATGTTTTAGAAAGGTTAACGAAACACAAATGGAGTTTACCGCTTTCAAACTCGGGCCAAGCCCGAGGCAAGGCGTTCAACTAAAAAAAGCTTTCAAGCGGGTCGCCCATCCGTTGGCGTTGGGTTGGTGCTTGGCCCCCCCTTTGTTGAGCGACTCATCGAACTCTTTGAGTAATTTGCGTTGATGCTCGCTCAATTTGATCGGGGTTTCGATGCTGATGTGGCAATAAAGATCGCCGGGATAGCTCCCGCGCACGCCTTTGATGCCTTTGCCCCGCAACCGGAATTGCTTGCCCGCCTGAGTGCCCTCGGGAATGTCGATGGCGGCTTTGCCTTCTAAAGTCGGCACCTCAATCTCACCGCCCAGCGCCGCGGTGGTGAAACTGATGGGCACAGAGCAGTGCAGATCGTCGCCATCGCGCTCAAAGATGTCGTGCTTCTTGAGGCGAATTTCAATGTACAGATCGCCAGAAGGTCCGCCATTGGTGCCGGGCTCGCCATTGCCCACGCTGCGAATGCGCATGCCGTCGTCGATGCCCGCTGGGATTTTGACTTCCAGGGTTTTTTGCTTCTTGATCTTGCCCTGACCAGCGCAAGCGATGCAAGGCTCGGGGATGATTTTGCCGCTGCCATGGCAGGTGGGGCAGGTTTGCTGCACGCTGAAAAAGCCTTGGCGCATTTGCACTTGGCCTTGGCCGGCACAGGTGGGGCAGGTTTTGACGCTGCTGCCTGGCTTGGCGCCGACGCCGTGGCAAACATCGCAAGATTCCCAACTGGGAATGCGGATTTGGGCGTCTTTGCCTTTGGCGGCCTCTTCCAGAGTGACTTCCATCGCGTAACTGAGGTCGTTGCCTCGGTAGACCTGACGGCCGCCGCGACCGCCCCCGCGTTGCTGGGCGAACATGTCGCCAAAAATGTCGCCAAATGCTTCTGCAAAACCGCCGAATCCCTCCGCCCCGCTGGGGCCCCGCATGTTGGGATCAACCCCGGCAAAGCCATGCTGGTCATACGCCGCCTTTTTCTGCGGATCACTCAGCATTTCGTAGGCTTCTTTGACTTCCTTGAACTTTTCTTCTGCGGCTTTGGAGGCATCGCCCTGGTTTCTGTCCGGGTGGTGCTTCATCGCCAGCTTGCGATACGCTTTTTTAATTTCCTCGTCGGAGGCGTTTTTGGGAACGCCCAGCACTTCGTAAAAATCTCGTTTGGCCATTTGCTTATCGTTTAGGAGGTGGAAGGCAACACGCCGCGCTTGCCCTGATGGCCTTGCGCGGCGCGTGCAGTGAGAGGGCTAACTTGTAACTATAAGCGTAAGCGGTAACTTAACCTTTTTTGACTTCTTTGACCTCAGCGTCAACCACGTTGTCATCAGCCGCTGGGCTGGCACCAGGGCCCGCAGAGGCACCTGCGGCCCCCGCAGCGTCGGTGGCACCGGCCTGGGCTGCTTGTTCAGCGTAGACTTTTTCGCCCAGCTTTTGACTGGCTGTGATTAAGGCGTTGGTTTTGGCCTCGATGTCGTCTTTGTCTTCGGTGGTCATGGCGGCTTCAAGGTCTTTCACGGCCGCTTCAATGGCCGCCTTTTCACTGGCGTCGAGCTTGTCGCCATGCTCAGTCAGGCTTTTCTTGACGCCGTGAGCGGTGGCTTCCGCTTGGTTGCGGGCTTGGATGAGTTCTAGCTTTTTCTTGTCATCGGCGGCGTTCAACTCGGCATCTTGAACCATTTTTTGGATTTCGGCTTCAGACAAGCCCGAGTTGGCTTTGATGGTAATTTTGTTTTCTTTGCCAGTGCCCTTGTCTTTCGCGCCAACATGCAAGATGCCATTGGCGTCGATGTCGAACGACACTTCAATTTGGGGCACGCCACGAGGAGCGGGTGGAATGCCTTCGAGGTTGAATTCGCCCAACAGCTTGTTGCCTGAAGCCATTTCACGCTCGCCTTGGAAGACCTTGATGGTCACCGCCGGTTGGTTGTCATCCGCAGTGGAATACGTTTGCGCAAACTTGGTGGGGATGGTGGTGTTCTTGGCGATCATCTTGGTCATGACGCCGCCCAAGGTTTCGATGCCCAAGGACAAGGGGGTTACATCCAACAACAACACGTCTTTGCGGTCGCCGGAAAGCACTTGGCCTTGGATGGCAGCGCCGACGGCCACTGCTTCGTCAGGGTTCACGTCTTTGCGGGGGTCTTTACCGAAGAAGGCTTTGACCTTTTCTTGCACCGCCGGCATGCGGGTCTGGCCGCCAACCAAGATCACGTCGTTGATTTCGTCCACATTAACGCCTGCGTCTGTGATCGCCAAACGGCAAGGCGCGATGGTGCGTTCGATCAATTCTTCAACCAATTGCTCGAGCTTGGCACGGGTTAATTTGATATTCAGGTGCTTGGGACCCGAGGCATCCGCCGTGATGTAGGGCAAGTTGATGTCGGTCGAAGCCGACGAGGACAGCTCAATCTTGGCCTTTTCGGCCGCGTCTTTCAGGCGTTGCAGGGCCAGCACGTCTTTGGACAGATCAACGCCAGATTCTTTCTTGAATTCGGTGATGATGTATTCGATGATGCGTTGGTCGAAGTCTTCACCGCCCAAGAACGTGTCTCCATTGGTGGACAACACCTCGAATTGCTTTTCGCCATCGACGTCCGCAATTTCAATGATGGAGACGTCAAATGTGCCGCCGCCCAAGTCGTAAACGGCAATCTTGCGGTCGCCCTTTTCGTTCTTGTCCAGGCCGAAGGCCAAGGCGGCTGCGGTGGGTTCGTTGATGATGCGCTTGACATCCAAACCGGCAATGCGGCCGGCGTCTTTGGTGGCTTGACGTTGCGCGTCGTTGAAGTAGGCGGGGACCGTGATCACGGCTTCCGTCACTTCTTCGCCGAGGTAATCCTCAGCGGTTTTTTTCATTTTTCGCAAGACTTCTGCGCTGACTTGGGGAGGCGCCATTTTTTTGCCGCGCACTTCGACCCAAGCGTCGCCGTTATCGGCCTTGGTGATGGTGTAGGGCATCAACTCGATGTCTTTTTGGACTTCTTTTTCGAGGAACTTGCGACCGATCAGGCGCTTGACGGCGTACAAAGTGTTGCGGGGGTTGGTGACCGCCTGGCGTTTGGCAGAAGCGCCGACGAGAATTTCGCCGTCTTCTTGGTAAGCAATGATCGAAGGCGTGGTGCGCGCGCCTTCACTGTTTTCGATGACCTTGGTGGTGTTGCCTTCCATGACCGACACGCACGAATTGGTGGTGCCCAAGTCAATACCGATGATTTTTCCCATGTGTTTCTCCAGAATGTTTGAAAGTTAGGTTAGGGGGCTTGATTCAGAAAATCAAGAAACAAAGCCCGTCTTGAGGGGGATGTGTGGGTGAGCGCAGCACTTTCAAGGGCAAGGCCTTAAGAAGGCTGCGTATAAACGTAAAAAGGTGAGGATTGTGGTTAATTTCGTCGTGGGTCTTTAGTTTTGGGCTTTTCGCCTTTTGACCTTTGACTTCAGCCTTATTTCGGCGCTGAAACGGTGACCAAGGCGGGACGCAAGACGCGGTCAGCAATGGCATAGCCCTTTTGCAGCACCATCACGACGGTATTGGGTTCTTGATCTGCAGGCACCACGCTAATGGCTTGGTGATGGTGCGGATCAAACTTGTTGCCCGCTTCGGGGTTGATGGCCAACACTTTGTTCCGCTCCAAAGCGGCGTGGAGTTGGCGCAGGGTGGCGGCCGCGCCTTCACGGATTTGCTCGTTGGTGGCTTCTTGAATGGCCAAGCCGGCCTCCAGGCTGTCGACCACGGGGAGCAAGTTTTCGGCGAAAGACTCTATGCCAAATTTGCGGGCCTTGGCAATTTCTTCTTCAGCGCGACGGCGAGCGTTTTCGGCTTCCGCCTTGGCGCGCAAATATTGATCGGCTAATTCAGCGCTTTTTGCCTTGAGATTGGCCAGCTCGGCTTGAACATCGGACAGGTTCGACTCGGCCGGGCTGTTGTCGCTGACGTTGGTCTCAGCGCTCTCTTGATTTTGGGACGCGTTGTGGGGGGTGGGCTCGGCAGAGGTGGGTGGGTTAGGTTGGGTCATGAAAGAGGGTGAAAGGGGAAAGAAATGGGTAAAAAAAGTCAAAAAATGACGGGACCCGAATGATTTGAGGATGGAGGCACGCCATTTCAAGAGGGCGCTGAAAAATTCACCCCGGTGGGTTTGAGTGGGCATGACCGTGTTCTTCAAAGACCGTGTTCGTCAAAGGAAAAAGATGAACCCCCTTGGCATGCCCAAAATTAACCTATAATCGTGGGCTTTGCCTTGCCACACTGCGTTTAGACGCCGCGGGTGGCTTCAACCTGAAGGAGAAAACATGCGTCATTATGAAATCGTTTTGCTGATCCACCCGGATCAAAGCGAACAAGTTCCTGCCATGCTGGAACGCTACAAGGGCATGATCGTCGCTGGCGGCGGTAAAGTGCACCGTGTAGAAGATTGGGGTCGCCGTCAACTGGCTTACCTGATCAACAAGCTGGCCAAGGCCCACTACCTGTGCGTGAACATCGAAGCCGACCAAGCAGTCATGGCTGAACTCGAACACGCTTTCAAATTCAACGATGCGGTTCTGCGTCACATCACCGTCTTGAAGAAGAAGGCCGAAACCGGTCCTTCCTCCATGATGAAGACCGTCGAGCGTGAAGAAGCCCGCAAGGCCCAGCAAGCTGAATTTGCTGGCACCGAGCGTTAATTAGAAAGGAATGTGAACCAGCTTTGTTTGACCGCCAGCATCGCAGAAACCAAACCTTTGCGATGGACCCCGGCCGGTTTGCCTGCTTTGGAGTTGTTGCTCGAACACGAGTCACAAGTTTTGGAAGCCGGCACCAGCCGAGTCGCTAAAGCGGTGGTCAAGACAGTTGCTATCGGAACCATGGCAGAAACCCTGGCCCTGCAGCCTTTAGGCAGCGAGTGGCAATTTACCGGGTTTTTGACCACGCCCCGAAACGGCAAACAACTGATTTTTCACATTCAAGCGTTTCAAACCCTTTAAGCCTACCCCTATTGAGGAGCCCACATGGCAACGTTTAAGAAATTTGACAAAAACAAGCGCCCCAAGCGCAACACCCAATCCTTGCTGTTCAAGCGCAAGCGCTTTTGCCGCTTCACCGTGGCCGATGTTGAAGAAATCGACTACAAAGACGTCGACACACTGCGTGACTTCATTGCTGAAAACGGCAAAATCATTCCCGCCCGTTTAACCGGCACCCGCGCCATCTACCAACGTCAGCTGAACACCGCCATCAAGCGCGCTCGCTTCTTGGCTCTGGTGCCTTACAGTGACCAGCACAAGATCTAAGGAGAACAACCATGCAAATCATTCTGCTCGACAAGGTTGTGAACCTCGGTAACCTCGGCGAAATCGTCAAGGTCAAAGACGGCTATGCCCGTAACTTCTTGATCCCTTCTGGCCGTGCTCGTCGCGCCACGGCATCGGCCAAGGCTGAATTTGAAGCCAAGCGTGCTGAGCTCGAAAAAGCCGCAGCCGCCAAATTGGCTGAAGCCCAAGCCCAAGGCGAAAAGCTGGGTGGCACCACCATCAAGCTGACGCAAAAGTCGGGTGTCGACGGTCGTTTGTTCGGTTCCGTCACCAACCACGACATCGCTGAAGAATTGGCGAAGGCGGGCTATCCGGTGTTGAAGTCGCAAATTCGTTTGCCCAACGGCCCCCTGAAAATGGTCGGCGACAGCACCATCAGCGTGGCTTTGCACACCGACGTGGTGGTCGAAGTGAACGTGTCGGTTTACGGCGAAACGGCCTAAGCTCCGGGTCCAGGCCCTTCGAAAAAAGCCGCCTCCTGCAGGCGGCTTTTTTTATTTTTCAATGGCTTGAATCGGGTTTTCCTTTATCGGTTTATCCCGAGATTTCCACGCCTTGTCCACAGCCTGCGCACAGCTTTGTACCGTGACGAAAAGGCCAAGGCAGGCTAATATGCCCGCTTGTTGAGGAAGTCCATGTCAGCTGTTTTCCCGTCTCTTGAGTCCCCATTTTTGCCAATGCGAGCGGAGCCCGACGAGCGCTCAGACCGCGAGGTCGCTAAGCTGCGCGTGCCGCCCCATTCGATCGAAGCTGAATCCAGTGTGTTGGGCGGCGTGCTGATTGACAACGGCGCATGGGAAAAGATCAGTGACATCGTCGTCGAGGGAGATTTTTACCGCTACGAACACCGCGTTATTTTTGGCGTGTTGAACACGCTCATCAACGGCTCCAAACCCGCCGATGTGGTGACGGTCTACGAGCAGTTGCAAAACTTGGGCAAATCGGAAGAAGCCGGGGGTTTGGCTTATTTGAACACCTTGGCCCAATATGTGCCAAGTGCCAGCAACATCCGGCGCTATGCTGAAATCGTCCGTGACCGGGCGGTCCTTCGCAAATTGGTGTCGGCCAGCGACGAAATCGCCACCAGCGCTTTCAACCCTCAAGGTCGTGCGGTCGACAAAATTTTAGACGAGGCCGAGCAAAAAATCTTCAACATTGGCGAAGAAGGCGCCAAGATGAAACAAGGTTTTCAGTCCATGGACACCTTGGTGGTCGATCTGCTGGACCGCGTGCAGGAGATGGCCGACAACCCGAACGACATCACCGGCGTGCCCACTGGTTTTTACGACCTGGACCGCATGACCTCAGGCCTTCAGCCTGGCGACTTGGTGGTGCTGGCGGCGCGGCCGTCCATGGGCAAAACCGCTTTCGCCATCAACATTGCCGAACACGTGGCGCTGAATGAAGGCTTGCCCGTCGCGGTGTTTTCGATGGAAATGGGGGCGGCTCAATTGGCGGTGCGCGTGGTCGGCTCGATTGGCCGCATCAACCAAGGGAATTTACGGACCGGTAAACTGGCCGATGAAGAGTGGCCCCGACTGACCGAGGCCATTGAGCGCCTGCGCACCGTGTCATTGCACATCGACGAAAGCCCCGGCTTGAACTCCAGTCAACTGCGCACCAATGCCCGACGCTTGTCCCGCAGTTGCGGCAAACTCGGCTTGATCGTGGTTGATTACTTGCAACTCATGAGCGGCAACAGTGGGGACAGCGGTGATAACCGTTCGACCGAACTGGGCGAAATTTCTCGAGGCTTGAAAATGCTGGCCAAAGAGTTGCAATGTCCGGTCATTGCACTGTCTCAGCTGAACCGCAGTGTGGAAACGCGCACCGACAAACGACCGATGATGAGCGACTTGCGGGAATCGGGCGCGATTGAACAAGATGCCGACATCATCATGTTCATTTACCGCGACGATTACTACAACAAAGAAAGCAAAGACCAGAACATGGCCGAAATCATCATCGGCAAGCAGCGCAATGGCCCCACGGGCACAGTCAAGTTGTTCTTCCACAAGAACCAGACCCGCTTTGAGAGTCTGGCTTATGGCAACAGCGACGACTTCTAAGGTTTAAAGCGGAACGGCCAGTTCAAAGTACATCGCTGGCAAAGTCGGCCAAACGAGAGCGCTCGCCGCGGGCCAAGGTAATGTGCCCGCCGTGTGGCCAGCCCTTGAAACGGTCGACCGCATAGGTCAAACCGGAAGAACCTTCGGTGAGGTAGGGCGTGTCGATTTGAGCCAAATTGCCCATACAAATGATTTTGGTGCCCGGGCCGGCCCGGGTAATCAAAGTCTTCATTTGCTTGGGCGTCAAGTTTTGCGCCTCGTCAATGATGACGTATTTGTTCATGAAGGTGCGACCCCGCATGAAGTTCATGCTCTTGATCTTGATGCGACTGCGGATCAGCTCGTTGGTGGCCGCACGGCCCCATTCGCCCGCGTTGCCGCCGTCGCCTTTGGCCAAGAATTCCAAGTTGTCGTCCAAGGCCCCCATCCAGGGACCCATTTTTTCTTCTTCAGTGCCTGGCAAAAAGCCAATGTCCTCACCCACGCTGACCGTGGCCCGGGTCATGATGATCTCGGTGTAACGGCGTTCGTCCAAAACCTGGGTCAAGCCAGCCGCCAAAGCCATTAAGGTTTTGCCCGTGCCGGCGGTACCGGTCAAGGTGACGAAGTCCACCTCGGGGTCCAGCAGTAAATTCATCGCGAAGTTTTGTTCTCGATTGCGTGTGGTCACGCCCCAAATGGCATTCTTGGCGTGGCTGAAGTCTTTCAAGGTTTGTAAGACCGCCGTTTTGCCCCGAATCTCGGTGACCCTCGTGTAGAGATTGGTTTCGCCTGGGGCTTCTAGGTAGGCAAACTGATTGATCATCAGCGAAGGCACAATGGGTCCGCTGATGCGGTAGTAGGTGTGGCTGCCGCTTTGCCAGCTTTCTACCGACTTGCCGTTTTTGCTCCAGAAGTCATGGGGAAGGGCCAAGACGCCGGCATACAACAGGTCGCCATCCTCCAAAGTTTTGTCGTTTTCATAGTCTTCTGCGGCCAGACCCAGGGCGCGGGCTTTGACCCGCATGTTGATGTCTTTGGAGACCAAGACCACTTCGCGAGCGAATTTGTCTTTTGGGGTCTGGTCAATTTCAATTTGACGCAAGGCTTGCACCACACCCAAAATTTGGTTGTCGGCTTTGCCTTGGGGCAAGCTGGTGGGCAGCGTGTATTGCAGGGGTTGGGTCTGGAAAAATAATTTGCCACCCGCTTCTTTGTGCCCGGTGGTGTCCAGTTTCAGACCGTTGACGATATCAGCGCCTTGTGCGCCTGCCAAGGCGTCGAGCGTGCGGCTGGTTTGTCGAGCATTGCGAGCGACTTCGGTCATGCCCTTTTTGTGGCCATCCAGCTCTTCCAGCACGATCATTGGCAAAAAGATATCGTGCTCTTCAAAGCGGTAGAGGCACATGGGGTCATGCATCAACACATTGGTGTCCAGCACAAACAACTTGTTGGGGCCGGTGTGTTTGGTCTTTTTGGCCTTGCTAATGTTCTTCACCGATGTGGCCGCTGAATTGACGGCCACTGGCAGCGCTTGAGGCAAAGCCGTTGCCTTGGTTTTTGTCGCTGCAGGGCTGACTTTGTTGGCCTTGCGACCGGTGGGGGTCGTTGGCTCGTTGGATGGGTTTCGGGGAGGAGTGGAGGAGGCTCTTGCGAAGGCGGCTGGTGATTCGACCCAGTCAGTTGAGGGGGCGACACCCGAAAGAAGGGCTGCTTTTTTAGTGGGGGCGGGAGGCAAGGGCATGTGTGAAGAGGCTCCAAAGGTTCACAATTTCAGCGAAAAACCATCAAAAAGCGTAAAAGCCGCTGGGAAACCCAAGCGGCTTTTGTAAATGAGAAAGCAAGTTGTCGGAATAAAAACAGCTGCATATGCGATTCATTATGCATGACTCGCATGACTCGAAAAAAAACTTAGGCGGCCTTTTTCAGACTTTTCAGGGCTTTGACGGATTTCAGCACTTCGTCCACATGACCGGGCACTTTCAGGCCGCGCCATTCCTCTTTGAGAACGCCGTCGGGCCCGATCAAAAAGGTGCTTCGCTCAATGCCTTTGACCTTTTTGCCGTACATGATCTTGTTCTTGACGACGCCGAACATGTGGCACATTTTTTCTTCGGTGTCGGCGATTAACTCAAAGGGCAATTCCAGCTTGAGCTTGAATTCGTCGTGGGATTTCATGTTGTCGCGCGAAACGCCAAACACCGCGGCACCTGCTTTGACAAAATCTTTGTATTTGTCTCTGAACTGCATCGCTTCTGTGGTGCAACCCGGTGTATTGTCTTTGGGGTAAAAATACAAAACGACGGTTTGTCCAAGGTGGCTGGAATTGGAAACCTTCACACCGCCCGTCGCATTCGCCTCGAACTCAGGTATTAACTTGTTGACAACGATCGCCATAAAACTTCACTCTATTTCTGAGAGGGCAATAGACACGAAAGAGGGTGCCTAACTTGCTCAAGGCGAAACCGCCTCGTTTGCAAGATGTGGATTTTAACCTGATTCACAAGGAGGGGGGTGACGTTTAGGTGGCTTCAAGTCCCTCAAGTCGGCTGTTCGAGGAGCAACACGGCCGCCACGGTGCGGCCTTCTCCCGCCAAGATGTTGTAGGTGCGGCAAGCGGCAGCGGTGTCCATGCTTTCCAATCCAATGCGTCGGGCTATCAAGGCTGGAAGCCATTCGGCTTTGGCAAAACGCAGGCGGTTGCCGCTGCCAAACAGAACCACTTCGCAGCCCAAAGAGGCCAAGGGGCCAAAATCTGGTTCAGACAATTCTTCAAAGGTGGAAGCGGTCCATGCTTGCTTGATGCCTTGGCTGGTGATCAGCATCGAGGTGGTGAATTTTTCGCCATTCACCGCGACCCAGCCGGGACCGTAGGCTGTGATGGTCTGGACGTCGACCTTGTCGGGTTGAAATTTCATGGTGCCTTTGGATTCGATGCAGGACGTTGAGGTCAGGAAGTTCGTTCAGGAAGTGTGGTCAAATTATAGGTTTCGCTTGCCTGTTGATCTGTCCATGAAAACCATTCAAAAATCAGCCAAATTGGCCAATGTCTGCTATGACATTCGGGGGCCCATCATGGACCGTGCCCGTCAGATGGAAGACGAAGGCCAAAAAATCATCAAGCTCAACATCGGTAATTTGGCGGTTTTTGGATTCGATGCGCCTGAAGAAATTCAGCAAGACATGATTCGCAACTTGGGCAACTCAGCGGGCTACACCGACAGCAAAGGCATCTTTGCGGCGCGCAAAGCGGTGATGCATTACACCCAAGAGCAAGGCATCAAAAACGTCACCTTGGACGATATTTATCTGGGCAATGGCGCCAGCGAATTGATCGTCATGGCGACCAATGGCTTGCTCGACAACGGCGATGAGTTGTTGCTGCCTGCACCCGATTACCCGTTGTGGACCGCTGCAACCAGCTTGTCCGGCGCCACGCCCGTGCATTACCTGTGC
The DNA here is from genome assembly GCA_903828535.1 of uncultured Curvibacter sp. Taxonomy (GTDB): domain Bacteria; phylum Pseudomonadota; class Gammaproteobacteria; order Burkholderiales; family Burkholderiaceae_C; genus Curvibacter. The sequence goes on along the minus strand of CAIKMN010000011.1, from coordinate 76,060 downwards.
GACGAGGAAAACGGCTGGATGCCCAATCTGGCTGATATTCGTGCCAAGATCACGCCCCGCACCAAAGGCATCGTGGTCATCAACCCCAACAACCCCACGGGCGTTCTTTATTCGCTGGAGTTGCTCCAAGAAATCGTGCAAATCGCCCGTGAACACCACCTGGTCATTTTTGCCGACGAGGTCTATGACAAGGTGCTCTACGACGGCGTGCAACACATCGCCATGGGCAGTTTGAGTGAAGACGTTTTGACGCTCACTTTCAACTCGCTGTCCAAAAGCTACCGTTCCTGCGGGTACCGCGCGGGTTGGATGGTGGTTTCGGGCGACAAGCGCCCTGCCAAGGATTACATCGAGGGCTTGAACATGCTTTCTAACATGCGGCTTTGCTCGAATGTGCCTGGTCAATACGCCATTCAAACCGCTTTGGGCGGTTACCAAAGCATCCAAGACTTGGTGGCCGAGGGGGGGCGCTTGCGCCGCCAAAGGGATTTGGCCTATGAGTTGATTACCGCCATTCCGGGCGTGACGTGTGTCAAACCACAAGCGGCCTTGTACATGTTCCCTAAACTCGATCCCCAGGTTTATCCGATCGAAGACGACCAACAATTTTTCCTGGACCTGTTACAAGAAACCCGGGTCATGTTGGTACAAGGAACCGGCTTCAATTGGCCTCGGCCCGATCACTTCCGAATGGTGTTCTTGCCGCATGAAGACGATTTGCGCGTCGCGATTGGGCGCATGGCCAAGTTCTTGGAAAGCCGCCGCAAAAAAGCTTGATGCGAGCGCACCGGCCTTCCGCATTTTTTCTCTCGCTATTCAATCATTTTGACATCATGAAACCGATTCAAGTAGGCCTGTTGGGTATTGGCACTGTAGGCAGTGGCACCTTCAACGTTTTGCAACGCAACCAAGAAGAAATTCGCCGCCGCGCCGGCCGAGGGATTGAAGTGACGATGGTGGCCGATCTCGATGTGACCCGCGCCCAAGCCATCGTCGGTTCGCAAGCGCAAGTGGTGAACGACGCCCGTGCCGTGATTGCCAACCCCGACATCGATGTGGTGGTCGAACTGATTGGGGGCTACGGCATTGCCAAAACCTTGGTGTTAGAAGCCATTGCCGCTGGAAAACACGTCGTCACCGCCAACAAGGCTTTGCTGGCCGTGCATGGCACTGAAATTTTTGCAGCCGCATCGGCCAAGGGCGTGATGGTGGCCTTTGAAGCCGCCGTGGCGGGTGGCATTCCGATCATCAAAGCCTTGCGCGAAGGCTTGACTGCCAACAGCATTCAATGGGTGGCCGGCATCATCAATGGCACGACCAATTTCATCCTTTCCGAAATGCGCGACAAGGGCCTGAACTTCGATGTGGTTCTGAAAGAAGCGCAGCGCTTGGGCTACGCCGAAGCGGACCCCACTTTTGATATCGAAGGCGTGGACGCCGCGCACAAAGCCACGCTCATGAGTGCGCTGGCTTTTGGCATTCCGGTGCAATTTGACAAAGCTTACATTGAAGGCATCACCGCTTTAAGCGCGGCCGACATTCGTTATGCCGAACAACTCGGCTACCGCATCAAGTTGCTGGGCATCACCAAGCGGGTGGCTGGGGGCGTGGAACTGCGTGTTCACCCTTGCTTGATTCCAGCCCAACGCCTGATTGCGAATGTGGAGGGCGCGATGAACGCCGTCATGGTGCAAGGCGACGCCGTCGGCACGACCTTGTATTACGGCAAGGGCGCCGGCGCTGAACCCACGGCCAGCGCCGTGATTGCCGACTTGGTCGACATTGCCCGCTTGGCGGCTGCAGATGAAGCCCACCGAGTGCCCCATTTGGCTTTCCAAGCCGACGCCATGAGCGATTTACCGGTGGTGCCCATGAGCGAGGTCGTCACCAGTTACTATCTGCGTTTGAGCGTGGCCGACGAACCGGGTGTGTTGGCCAAAGTGACTGGTATCTTGGCCCAATCGGGCATCAGCATCGACGCGGTGTTGCAGCGCGAAGCCGACAAAGTGGGCGGCGAAGGCGCTACGCAAACCGACCTCATCATCCTGACCCACGACACCCGCGAAGGCACCATGAACGAAGCCTTGGCCTTGATGCAAGCCCTGCCCACGGTGAAGGGCCCGATTCACCGGATCCGCAAAGAAGCCCTCGCTTAATTTTGCTTCATTCGGCCTGATTTCAAACGATATGCAATACCTCAGCACACGCGGTGACCCCGAGCGCAAACGCTTTTGCGAAATTCTTCTGGAAGGCTTGGCTCCGGACGGTGGCCTTTACTTGCCAGAGCGCTACCCGCAAGTGGATGTCGCCACTTTGGCCCGTTGGCGCGAAATTTTCAACCAGGGCACCTCCGCGTCACGCCGGGATTCAACCCAACCCACCGGTTATGCCGAATTGGCCTTCGAGATTCTGTCGCTCTACATTGACGACATTCCCGCCGACGATCTGCGTGCCTTGTGCCGAAAAACCTACACCCCAGAAGTCTTTGGTTCGGCCGAAATTGTTCCGCTCAAACCCCTGGACCCAGGCCTTTATTTAGAAGCCTTGTCGAACGGTCCCACCTTGGCCTTCAAAGACATGGCCATGCAATTGTTGGGCAATTTATTTGAATATGAATTGGCCCGGCGTGGCGAAGAGTTGAACATTCTTGGGGCGACTTCCGGTGACACCGGCAGCGCCGCCGAGTACGCCATGCGCGGCAAAAAAGCCGTTCGTGTTTTCATGACCAGCCCAAACGGTCGCATGAGCCCGTTCCAACAAGCGCAAATGTTCAGCCTGCAAGACGACAACATCCACAATTTGGCGGTAGAAGGCGTTTTTGACGATTGCCAAGACATTGTCAAAGCAGTGTCCAATGACTTGGAATTCAAGCGTCGCTACAAAATTGGCACGGTCAATTCCATCAACTGGGCGCGCTTGTTGGCCCAGGTGGTCTATTACTTTGCGGGCTACTTTCAGGCCACTCAAACAGAATATCAGAAGGTCAGTTTCACCGTGCCTTCCGGCAACTTCGGCAATATTTGCGCGGGCCATGTGGCCCGCATGATGGGCTTGCCCATCGAGCAACTGGTGGTGGCCACCAATGAAAACGATGTGCTCGATGAGTTCTTTAAAACCGGCGTCTACCGCGTGCGGGGCAGCGCCGATACCTTTGAGACCTCCAGCCCCTCGATGGACATTTCCAAGGCCAGCAACTTTGAGCGCTTTGTTTGCGACTTATTGGGTCGACTGGCAAATGACGAAGGCTGCGACTCTGGATTTGACCCCAAAGCCACCGACAAAGTGAAATTCCTTTTTGGCGAACAACTCGCCAAACAAGGCCTCTTTGACCTGAGCGCTGACCCCCATTTCGAACAGGCGGCTACACGCTACGGCTTTGTCAGCGGCCGCAGCAGCCACGCCGATCGTTTGGCCACCATCCGAGACACGCACCAGCGTTTTGGGGTCACCATCGACACCCACACCGCCGATGGCCTGAAGGTGGCCCGTGAACAAGGGCTCGGGCCCAACAAGTCCCCCATGATCGTGCTGGAAACCGCCTTGCCCATCAAGTTTGCAGCCACCATCGAAGAAGCCCTGGGCCACCTGCCAGAGCGGCCATCGAAGTTTGAAGGCATTGAAGCCTTGCCCAAGCGGGTGAAGGTCATTCCGGCTGATGTGGGTGTCGTCAAAGATTACATCCAAGCGCATTGCCCAACATGAAAGTGGTGGCTTTTGCAGGGCTTTCCGGGTCGGGCAAAACCACCTTGTTGGAGCGGCTCATTCCAGCCATGAAGCAACGTGGCCAGCGGGTCTCAGTGCTCAAGCACGCACACCATAAATTTGATGTGGATCAGCCGGGCAAAGACAGCTACCGGCATCGGCAAGCCGGTGCGCAAGAGGTCATGTTGGCCAGCGATTTACGCTTCGTTTTGATGCACGAGCACGCTGAACCCACGGCCTTAACGCCCCAAGCGCTGATTGCCAAAATGGCCCCCGATGTTGACTGGATTTTGGTCGAAGGCTTCAAAGACAGCCCCTTGCCCAAAATTGAAATATGGCGTGCGCCGAGCGCCGATTGGGAAGGACGACCCTTGCGCTTCCCACATGACCCTTGGGTGGTCGCTGTGGCCGCTGACAGTGACTTGCCGCAGCCTGTTCCTGCAAACTTGGCTTTGCTGGATTTGAACCAAGCCGAAAGCATGGCCGATTGGCTGCTGAGCCAAGCCAGCCGCTTTGAATACCGAGCTTGACCCGCAGCACCTTCATTTTTTATTGAACGCGCCATGACGACTCTGACCAAACCCACCCAATCCCCGCGCAAACCCCTGCGCTCTTTGGACGATGCCTTGGCTGAATTGTTGTCCTATGCGCATTCTTTGGGGGACACCGCAAACGGTGTCGAAGTCGTCTCCACCTTTGACGCCGATGGCCGTGTACTGGCTGAAACCGTGGTCTCGCCTTTGCAAGTGCCCGCCCACGACAACAGCGCCATGGACGGCTACGCTTTGCGTGCCACCGATGTGCCCGAAGTGGGTGGCGTTCTGCCCGTATCGCAGCGAATTGCGGCGGGTTCTGCGGCCCAAGCGTTGCAACCGGGCACGGCGGCGCGCATCTTCACCGGTGCGCCGGTGCCTCCGGGTGCTGACACCGTGGTCATGCAAGAACATTGCGAAGCCTTGGACGGCGCCGTGCGTTTTGCCACTCGCCCCCCCGTCAACCAAGCCATTCGCCGTGCGGGTGAAGACGTGGCGCAGGGCGCTGATGTTTTGTTGTCGGGTACCCGATTGCACCCCGCCGCCCTGGGGCTGGCGGCCAGCGTCGGGCGGGCTGAATTGAAGGTGGTTCGTCGACCCAAGGTGGCCTTGTTTTCAACCGGCGACGAGTTGGTCATGCCCGGCGAAATGGCGCCTGAGCAATTACCCGCTGGCGCGATTTACAACTCCAACCGCTTCTTTTTAAGGGCTTTGCTCTTGCGTTTCGGCTGTGAAGTCACCGACATGGGCATCGTGCCCGACCAGTTGGCCGCTACGCAAAAGGCCTTGGCACAAGCCGCCGAGCACCACGACTTGATTTTGACCAGTGGCGGGGTTTCTGTTGGCGAGGAAGACCACGTGAAACCCGCGGTCAGCGCCCTGGGTGAACTGCATCTTTGGCAAATGGCCATCAAGCCGGGCAAACCCTTTGCCTATGGCCGCGTCGGAACTGCCCATTTTGTCGGACTTCCCGGCAACCCGGTGTCGAGTTTCGTGACCTTCTTGCTCTTGGTGCGCCCGTTTTTGTTGCGCTTGCAGGGGGCTGTCGAATGGGAGCCCAAAGCCGCCCCGATGCGCGCCAACTTTGCTTGGCCGAAAGCCGATCACCGCCGAGAATTTTTACGGGTCTGGCGCAACTCTGAAGGCCGCTTGGACTTGTTTCCTAACCAAAGCTCTGGCGTGCTGACCTCGGCGGTTTGGGGGGACGGTTTGGTCGATAATCCGCCCGGAAGGCCCATTGCCGTCGGTGATGAGGTGGCTTTTATTTCCTTTGCTGAATTGTTGGCTTGATTTTCTTGGCTGGAAGATGAACATCACATTGCGTTATTTCGCTTCGATTCGTGAGGCCTTGGGCACCGGCTCCGAAGCCTGGCAAACCGAGACCACGACCTTGGCGGCCTTGCGAGACGAGTTGATCTCACGGGGCGGCGCTTATGCTGAACGCCTGTCAAGGGAGCGACCCGTGCGAATGGCCTTGAACCAAGACCTGTGTGAAGAATCGGCTGCTTTGTCGGAAGGCGCTGAAGTGGCCTTGTTTCCCCCGGTGACGGGCGGTTGACCCGAGCAGGGCCACAAGAGCCACATAAGAGCTACTCATAAGCACTTCATTAAAAGGTTTTGCTATGAACCGACTTTCAGACCGCTTTTCAGTCAGCATTCAAACCCAAGACTTTGATGTGTCTGCCGAGTTGGCTGCACTGCGCGCCGACCAGCCCGGTGTCGGCGCGGTATGCAGCTTTGTGGGCACGGTGCGCGGCAGCCATGGCCTCAGCCGCATGGCATTGGAACATTACCCCGGCATGACCGAGCGGTCCATCGAGGCCATGATGCAAGAAGCCCAACAGCGCTTTGACATGCAAGGTGCAAGGGTCATTCACCGCGTGGGTGATTTGGCCGTCGGCGATCAAATTGTCTTGGTGGCCGTGACCTCGGCCCACCGCGGACAAAGCTTTCAGGCTTGCGAATTTTTGATGGACTACCTGAAAACCCAAGCGCCATTTTGGAAAAAAGAAACCACCGACAGCGGCGCGCAATGGGTCGATGCCCGCAGCAGCGACGACGCCGCGCTGGCCCGCTGGGGCATTCAAAAAACCAACGCCCAATAAAAAGCCGGGGGCAACCACAAGGCCGAGGCTTGCCCGCATCACCCGCAGGCCTCACATCAACCCCATTTTCTGGGGTTTCGTATCTCCACGCCGCCCGCTCGGCGTCTGGCCTTCTTTTGATCCAGGTCAGTGTCTGGTTTTTGATTTAGGCTTGAAATCAAAGTAGATGACACCAATTGGTGTGCATCAGGCTTCTGAATGAACGCCAATGGGTTCTTTCTGGGCTATCCATCACTTGGGCTTTTAACATCCCCTGAAATCAAAATGCGCACCGACAAACTGACCACCAAATTCCAAGAAGCCTTGGCCGACGCCCAAAGTCTGGCCTTGGTCCACGACAACGCTTATATCGAGCCTGCTCATTTGCTGTCCGCCATGATCAAGCAAGACGACGGCCCGCGTGCCTTGCTGCAACGCGCCGGCGTCAACGTCACGGGGTTGCAAGGGGCGGCCGATCAGGCCATCAAACGGCTGCCCAGCGTCAGCGGTGTTGAGCAGGTCCAGGTGGGGCGTGACTTGTCGATTTTGTTGCAAGCCACCGAAAAAGAGGCCCTCAAGCGGGGCGATCAGTTCATTGCCAGCGAGTTGTTTTTATTGGCCTTGGCCGACAGCAAATCTGAATTGTCGGACACAGCCCGAAGCCTGGGCTTGACCCGCAAGAGTCTGGAAGCCGCCGTCGATGCGGTGCGCGGCGGAGAGGGCGTTCATAGCGCCGACGCCGAAGGTCAACGCGAGGCGCTGAAAAAATACACGCTTGACCTCACCGAACGTGCCCGTCAAGGCAAGCTCGACCCCGTGATTGGCCGCGACGATGAAATCCGCCGCGCCATCCAAGTGCTGCAACGCCGGACCAAAAACAACCCGGTCTTGATTGGCGAGCCCGGCGTGGGCAAGACCGCGATTGTCGAAGGCTTGGCCCAACGCATCGTGGCAGGCGAAGTGCCCGATTCACTGAAAGGCAAGCGCGTCTTGTCGCTCGACATGGCGTCCTTGCTGGCCGGCGCTAAATACCGGGGTGACTTCGAGGAACGCCTCAAGAGCGTGCTGAACGAACTCGCCAAAGACGAGGGGCAAACCATCGTTTTCATTGATGAACTGCACACCATGGTGGGTGCCGGCAAGGCCGAAGGGGCGATGGACGCTGGCAATATGCTCAAGCCTGCCTTGGCCCGTGGTGAGTTGCACTGCGTGGGCGCGACCACCTTGGACGAATACCGCAAGTACATCGAAAAAGACGCGGCTTTGGAGCGGCGTTTCCAGAAGATTTTGGTGGGCGAACCTTCCGTCGAAGCCACCATTGCCATTTTGCGTGGTTTGCAAGAAAAATACGAAGTGCACCACGGCGTGGACATCACCGACCCGGCCATCGTGGCCGCTGCTGAGCTCAGTAACCGCTACATCACCGACCGTTTCTTGCCAGACAAAGCCATTGATTTGATCGATGAGGCTGCGGCCAAAATCAAGATTGAAATTGACTCCAAGCCAGAAGTCATCGATAAGCTCGACCGCCGTTTGATTCAGTTCCAAATCGAGCGCGAAGCGATGAAAAAGGAAACCGACGAGGCCTCCCAAAAACGCCTGGCCTTGATCGAAGAAGAAATCGAGAAGATGCAAAAAGAAATTGCCGATCTCGAAGAAATCTGGTTGGCCGAAAAAGCCGAAGCCCAAGACAGTCAGGCTGTGCGCGGGGCCATCGATAAACTGCGTCAGCAAATTGAAGAATTGACCCGCAAGGGTGACTTCAACAAGGTGGCCGAGTTGCAATATGGTGAGTTGCCCAAATTGGAGTTGCAACTCAAAGAGGCGCAGGCCCGCGAGAGCGGCAAAGGCCAAGGCTTGGGTGGCAGCAACGCCCCGCGTTTGTTGCGCACGCAAGTGGGCGCTGAGGAAATCGCCGAGGTGGTGAGCCGTGCGACAGGCATTCCAGTGGCCAAAATGATGCAGGGAGAAAAAGACAAGTTGCTGCACATGGAAAAGCATTTGCACGAACGCGTGGTGGGTCAGGACGAGGCCATTTCGGCGGTGTCGAATGCGATTCGGCGCTCCCGTTCCGGTTTGTCGGACCCCCATCGCCCCACCGGCTCGTTCTTGTTTTTGGGCCCGACGGGCGTCGGCAAAACCGAGCTCAGCAAGGCCTTGGCGGGCTTCTTGTTCGACTCCGAAGAACACCTGATTCGCATCGACATGAGCGAGTTCATGGAGAAGCACTCGGTCGCGCGTTTGATTGGCGCCCCTCCCGGTTATGTGGGCTACGACGAGGGCGGTTACCTGACCGAGGCCGTGCGACGCAACCCCTATAGCGTGGTTCTTTTTGACGAAATCGAAAAGGCCCACCCCGATGTTTTCAACGTGCTGCTTCAAGTGCTGGACGATGGCCGTTTGACCGATGGCCAAGGCCGTACCGTGGACTTCAAAAACACGGTTCTGATCATGACCAGCAACATTGGCTCGCAGTTGATTCAGTCCATGGTGGGCAAGGATTACGACGACATCAAGGACGTGGTGCTGGAGGAATTGAAAGACCATTTCCGCCCCGAGTTTTTGAACCGGATCGACGAAATCACGGTGTTCCACGCGCTCGACGCCAAAGACATTGAAAAGATTGCCAAGATCCAATTGGGTATTTTGGAAAACCGCTTGGCCAAAATGGAGTTGACCTTGCAGGTGTCCGCGGCGGCTTTGGCCGAATTGGCCAAGGTGGGCTTTGACCCGGTGTTCGGCGCACGGCCTTTGAAGCGGGCGATCCAACAACGCATCGAGAACCCCTTGTCCAAGTTGTTGCTTGAAGGCCGCTTCTTGCCCAAGGAAGTCATCACGGTCGATGTGGATCCTGTGCAAGCGCCCGGTGTTTTCAAGTTTGGTGAGACCTTGCACTGAAGCGTGCCGGATGCGCTAAATTACGGCAGATGACCTCTGCTTCGATTTCTGCTCCCATTGCGGCACCCCTTCAAGAAAACATCACGGCTTTGCGCGCCCGATTGCGGCGAGAAGGCCTGAGCCATCAGGACTGGGTGCATTCGGTCTTGCAGGCGGCACAAGCGCCCGAGGCGGCGTCTGTTTTTACCCGCCTTTATGCGCAAGAAGCGCTGGCCGCTGCCAAATTGGCCGATGAGGCCGATGAGGCCGATAAGGCCGATAAGGTCAATGGGGCGACTTCAGGTTCAAATTCAGAACCCAAGTTCGGTGGCAAGACCCACTTGCCGCTCGCGGGCTTGCCCATCACCCTCAAAGACCTTTACGACATCGAGGGCGAGGCGACTTGGGCCGGATCCGTGGTCTGCCAAAACGATGCCCCGGCCACGGTGGACGCTGTGGCGGTGCAGCGCTTGCGTCAGGCCGGTGCCGCCCTCATTGGCAAAACGAATATGAGTGAGTTTGCCTTTTCGGGGGTGGGTTTGAACCCGCACTTCGGCACGCCACGCAACCCAGCCGACGCCGAGATGGCGCGGATTCCAGGGGGATCGTCTTCCGGCGCAGCCGTTTCAGTGGCGCTGGGTTTGGCGGTCGCGGCACTGGGCTCAGACACCGGTGGCTCCATTCGCATCCCGTCGGCCTTGTGTGGTTTGGTGGGCTTTAAGAGCAGCCAATTTCGGGTGCCTTTGACCGGTGCTTTCCCCTTGGCGCCGAGCGTGGACACGGTTTGTGCCATGACCCGCAGCGTTGCCGACTGTGCCTTGGTCGATGGGGTGTTGGCGGGCCAAGCACTCGCACTTGAAAACCGTCCTTTGAAGGGCATGCGCTTGGGCTTGCCACAAGCGGTTGTGTTGGATGACATGGACCCCACAGTCGCCAAGGCTTATGAGCGAGCGCTGTGCACCTTGGCCGCTGCGGGGGCCGTGCTGGTCGAGTTGCCTTTGCAAGAATTGGCCGAAGTGGCCGAGATGAACACGCCATTTGGCTTGTCGCCCATCGAAGCCTACCGAATTCACGCCGAGCGCTTGCGCTCGCAGGCCGATCGAATCGACGCCCGGGTGGTGCAGCGAATCCGCATGGGGGCAGGCGCCAGCCCAGCCGATTACCAAAGTCTTCTGTCACGCCGACAAGTCTGGATTCGCCGCATGGCGACGGCATTAAGGGGCTTTGATGCGGTACTGTGCCCGACCGTGCCCCTCGTTGCCGCGCCGATGGCCACGGTGTTGGCTTCTCATGAGGCGTTTTTTAAAGTCAATGGCCTGTTGCTTCGCAACACGGCCTTGTTCAACTTCATGGATGGGTGTTCGATCTCCTTGCCCTGTCAATCGGCGGGTGAGTTGCCGGTGGGTTTGATGTTGTCTGCCGCTCGAGGTCAGGATGCGCAATTGCTGTCAGTGGCCACGGCCGTGGAGAGGGCTTTGACTCAGGCGCTGGCGGAACCACGTTAAAGAGATGGCGCTTTGCCCCCAAAAGTGTCCTTTGCGACAAGGGCGCGTTCGCCACTGAATTAGGATAATGGCTTATGTCCGAAGCCATTTCTCCCCCCCTCACGACCAGCGACAACCCTGCCTTTCCTACCCTGCGCCAAGACGCTGCTTTGATCGCTTTGGTCAGCATCGCCCACAGCATCAGCCACTTCAGTCAATTGGTCTTGGCGCCTCTTTTTCCTTGGTTGAAAGCGGCTTTCTCAGTCACTTACACCGAGTTGGGCTTGGTTTTGTCGGTGTTCTTTGTGGTGTCGTGTGCGGTGCAGGCGGCCTCGGGCTTTTTGGTGGACCGCTTCAGTCCAAGGCCGGTTTTGTTCGCTGGCATGGGCTTTTTGATCGTGGCTTTGCTGATGGATGCCTTGGCCCCCGCCTACTGGGTTTTGCTTGTTGCAGCGGTCTTGGCGGGCATTGGCAACGGCGTTTTTCACCCCGTCGACTACACCTTGTTCAACCGCCGCGTCGCGCCACATCGTTTGGGTCATGCTTACAGCACGCATGGCATCAGCGGCAGTTTGGGCTGGGCCATCGCCGCCGCCATGATGGTGCCGATCGCGATGGCCTTTTCTTGGCGCTGGGCGTTGGCCAGCGCGGCCTTGCTGGCGACCTTGGTCCTGATTTTGTTGCTGGTTCAACGCGAGGTGCTGGCGATGCCAGCCTCAACTGACACAGCCGCCACCGACCGCAACCAGGCGCCCGATACGGGCTTTGATTTCCTGCGCATCCCCGCTGTTTGGATGTGTTTTGGCTTTTTCTTTTTTTATGCCGTGGTGCTCAGCATCATCCAGGCCTATGCGCCTGAGGCCGCGCGCCAACTCCATGCGGTTCCGCTTCACTGGGTGGCGGTCTGCCTGACCATTTATATGGTGGCCAGCGCGTGCGGGATGGTTTTGGGGGGCTTTTTGGCCTCCAACGCCGATCGTTGTGAGCGCATCGTGGCCATGGGGATTGGTGTGGCGGCGGTGGTGGCTTTGAATTTGGCTTTGTCCCCCGTGCCCGGCGATTGGGTGCCCATCTTGTTTGGTGTGATGGGTTTTGCCTCTGGCATTGCCTCCCCTTCGCGGGATTTGTTGGTCAAAAAATCAACCCCGGCGAACGCCACAGGACGGGTCTACGGCGTGGTCTACGCTGGCTTGGACATTGGTCAAGCGGTGGCTCCCGTGATCTTTGGGCGTTTGATGGACCAAGGCAATTACACGGCCGTTTTATTGGGGTTGGCAGGCGTGCAATCGGTGCTCATCGTCAGCGCGTTTAATGTGCGCAAGGTGCGACGCACAACCGCCTAAAGAGCAAGGCGATCAGTTCTCAATAGACCAAGCGCTCGGGCCGAATTTCCTGAAGGATGGTGGTGGCGATTTCTTCGATGGATTTGTGCGTGGACGACAACCAACGCACCCCGCTGCGGCGCATCATGGCCTCGGCTTCTGATACCTCGGTGCGGCAATTTTGCAAGCTGGCGTAATGGGAGTTGGGGCGGCGCTCGTTGCGGATCTCTGATAGACGTTCCGGCTGGATGGTCAAGCCGAATAACTTGTTTCGATGCGGTACCAGGGCAGGGGGCAATTGTCGGCGCTCAAAGTCTTCAGGAATCAGTGGGTAATTGGCGGCTTTGAGGCCATATTGCATGGCGAGGTACAAGCTGGTCGGCGTTTTTCCGCTGCGTGACACGCCCACCAAAATCACATCGGCTGCTTGCAGGTCTCGGTTCGATTGACCGTCGTCGTGCGAGAGGCTGAAGTTGATCGCCTCGATCCGGTCATGGTATTCGCCGCTTTTGCTGGCGTCCGAAAACCGGCCCACGCGGTGGTGCGACTTCATGCCCAGCTCTTCCTCCAGTGGGTTGACAAAGGTCGCGAACATGTCGAGCAACATGCCTTGACAGTTCGCGCGGATCACGGCCAACACCTCCATGTTCACCAGGGTGGTAAAGACGATGGGTTTTTTGCCTTCAATTTCACCCGTGTGGTTGATTTGGCGCACCGCTTGGTGGGCTTTGTCCACGCTGTCAACGAAGGGCAGACGGACATGGCGGGGCTTCATCTCAAACTGGGCCAAGATGGCGTTACCAAAGGTTTCGGCCGTGATGCCGGTGCCGTCAGAAATGAAGAAAACGGTGCGAGTGTGCATGTGAATTTATTGGAAAAAGGGCTGGGTCCGACCTACAATCCCTCACATTATCCAAATTTGTCCATGACCTCCACCCGCCGCTGCGTTGAATCCGTTGCAAAACAACAACAAGATCTGCCGATTCGCCGACTGAGCCTGGAGCGCGCCCGATTTTTAACTTCCGGAGCCTTCCCATGTCAGCCTTGTTTGAATCGACCGCCTTGGTCGTCCCCTTTGAAAAACTGAGAATGAGCGACGTCGAGTCGGTGGGCGGTAAAAACGCCTCCCTCGGCGAGATGATTTCACAACTGCCCCAAGGCGTGCGCGTACCCACCGGTTTTGCCACCACCGCCCACGCCTTTCGCCAATTCTTGGCCCATGACGGATTGGCCGACAAAATCAACGCCCGATTAGCGACTTTGGATACCGAAGACGTCCGAGCACTGGCGGACGCCGGTGCTGAAATTCGCGAATGGGTGGAGCATCAACCCTTTCCCGCTGACCTCGAAAAAGCCATTGGTGAAGCCTTCGCCACGCTCAGCGCGGGCAACACGCAGGCTTCATTCGCTGTGCGTTCTTCGGCCACTGCTGAAGACCTGCCGGACGCTTCCTTTGCTGGCCAACAAGAAACTTTTTTGAACGTGGTCGGATTGGCCGATGTATTGGCCAAGATGAAAGAGGTCTTTGCCAGTTTGTACAACGACCGCGCCATCAGTTACCGCGTGCACAAGGGCTTTGCCCACGCCGACGTGGCTTTGTCGGCCGGCGTGCAGCGCATGGTGCGCTCGGATTTGGGCGCAGCCGGTGTGATGTTCACCATCGACACCGAGAGTGGATTTGAAGACGTGGTCTTCATCACCTCCAGCTATGGCCTGGGCGAAACCGTGGTGCAGGGCGCCGTGAACCCCGACGAGTTCTATGTGCACAAACCGATGCTCAAAGCGGGTAAGCGCGCCGTCATTCGCCGCAATTTGGGTTCGAAGTTGATTCAAATGGTGTTTGCGTCAACCGAAGAAAAAGCCGCCACTGGTAAGTTGGTCAAGACGACTGACGTGCCAACTGAGCAACGCAACCGCTACTCTTTGACAGACGCTGATGTCGAACAACTGGCCCACTATGCCCTGGTCATTGAGCAGCACTATGGTCGTGCCATGGACATCGAGTGGGGCAAGGACGGCACCGATCAACAGCTTTATATTTTGCAAGCGCGCCCCGAGACCGTGAAGAGCCAGCAGGCCGGCAAGGCCGAGTTGCGCTACCAGCTGAAAGGCGCTGGCAATGTGTTGGCCGAAGGCCGGGCCATCGGCCAAAAAATCGGGACCGGCCCTGTGCGTTTGGTCTCGCACATCAGCGAGATGGACAAGGTGCAAGCCGGCGATGTGTTGGTGACCGACATGACCGACCCGAACTGGGAACCGGTCATGAAGCGCGCGAGCGCCATCGTCACCAACCGTGGCGGCCGCACTTGCCACGCCGCCATCATCGCGCGTGAACTCGGTATTCCTGCGGTGGTGGGTTGCGGCAACGCCACCGACTTGCTGAAGGACGGCACCTTGGTCACAGTGAGTTGTGCCGAGGGCGACACCGGCCACATCTACGACGGTTTGCTTGAAGTGGAGACCGCTGAAGTCGAGCGCGGCACCATGCCGCCGATAAAAACCAAAATCATGATGAACGTGGGCAACCCCCAGCTTGCCTTTGACTTCTGCCAACTGCCCAACGATGGGGTGGGTTTGGCTCGCTTGGAGTTCATCATCAACAACAACATTGGAGTGCACCCCAAGGCCATTTTGGACTACCCCAATGTGGATGGCGATTTGAAAAAGGCCGTTGAATCCGTGGCGCGTGGCCATGCGTCCCCCAAGGCTTTTTATGTGGACAAGGTGGCCGAGGGCGTCGCCACCATCGCGGCGGCTTTTTGGCCCAAACCAGTCATCGTGCGTTTGTCCGACTTCAAGAGCAATGAATACCGCAAGTTGATTGGGGGCAGCCGCTATGAACCCGAAGAAGAAAACCCGATGCTGGGTTTCCGTGGCGCGGCGCGTTATTTGAGCGCCGACTTTTCGGAAGCCTTTGCCATGGAATGCGAAGCCCTGAAACGGGTCCGCGAAGACATGGGTCTGACCAATGTGCAGGTCATGGTGCCTTTTGTGCGCACCCTGGGCCAAGCCGAGCGCGTCACTTCTTTGATGGCCCAGCAGGGCTTGAAGCGGGGTGCGGGCGCGCCCGGCCAAGAACTCAAGGTCATCATGATGTGCGAAGTGCCCAGCAACGCCATTCTGGCCGATGAGTTTTTGCAGTATTTCGATGGTTTCTCAATTGGCTCCAACGACCTGACCCAACTCACCTTGGGCTTGGACCGTGACTCCGGCTTGGAACTGTTGGCCGCCGATTTTGACGAACGCGACCCCGCCGTCAAAGCCATGTTGAGCCGCGCCATTGCTGCTTGTTTGGCGCAAGGCAAGTACGTCGGCATCTGCGGTCAAGGCCCCAGCGACCACCCTGATTTTGCTCAGTGGCTGGCCGATCAAGGCATTGCCTCGATCTCGCTGAATCCCGACAGCGTGATCGACACCTGGAAGCGATTGGCAGGGGTCTGATCAGACAACGAAGGTCGAAGACACCAAGCTTGATGGAAACCTCCAAACGACCCCTCCAGGGCTGGTTGCGTGCGGTGTTGCTGCTGCTGGTCTTCTGTGTGTCGTTCGGGGGGTGCTTTTTTGCTCGGGATTGGATATCCCCCCTGCCGATGTGGGGCGGGCCATTTTCCTACTGGCTGGCGGCACAAGGCGCGGTGCTGGTCTTCATTTTGGTGACTGGCCTTTATGCAGCGGTCATGAACCGCCGGGACGAAGCTTTGGATGAAAAGCCACCCCAAGTCGTGGAGGCAGGTCCTCATGTCTGACAAACCAGCACCTTTGCAAGGCGGCCTTTTCCAAAATTACCAACTCAAAGGTTTTTTCCTGTTGGTGCTGGGGGTATTGGCTTTTTTGGGTGTGATGGCTTGGGCCGAATTCCACGGTCTGTCGCGGCGCTGGATTGGCCCCATTTTTCTCTTCAGCATCGTCATGGGTTGCGCTGCTTTGGGCATTGTGTGTCGCACCACCGACCCAGAGGAATATTATGTGGCGGGGCGACGAATCCCGCCGTTTTTCAATGGCATGGCCGCGGCCGCTGATTGGATGAGTGCCGCCTCCTTCATCAGCTTGGCGGGTGCTTTGTATTTGCAAGGCTTCTCGGGCAGCGGAGGAGAGCCGGGCGGCTTGGCTTACGTGCTCGGTTGGACGGGCGGTTTTTGTTTGGTGGCTTTGTTGATTGCACCGCCATTGCGGCGCATGAACCTGTACACCGTGCCCGATTTTTTTGCCGTTCGCTTTGGGGGCCGTTGGCCCCGAGTGATTGCGGCGCTGGCCGCCGTGGTGTGTTCCTTCACCTATGTGGTGGCGCAGATTTACGGCGTCGGTTTGATTGCCTCGCGCTTGACCGGCGTGCAATTTGAAATCGGCATCATGCTCGGTTTGGGTGGGGTGCTGGTGTGTTCTTTTTTAGGCGGCATGCGCGCCATCACTTGGACGCAAGTGGCCCAATACGTGGTGATGTTCTTGACCTTTTTGATCCCCGTGTCTTGGCTGGCCTACAAGCAAATGGGGAACCCCTTGGCCCCCTTGGTTTATGGCCAACAACTGGGAAAAATTGCCGCGCTCGAGGACAAGCTCATGGCTTCCCCGCAGGAAAAGCAAGTGCAACGCATTTACCTAGAGCGGGCTCAAAACTTGCAAATTAAACTTGAGAATGTCGAGTTGGCTTTGGTCCAAGAGCGCCAGAGTTTGCAGGAACGTTTGCGGGTCATGCGGCAAAACGACATGGACGTCTCTCAGATTGTGGATGTCAGCCGCGAGTTGGCGAATCTGCCAAAAGACGCTGCCACCGCCCGCGAGAAATGGCGAAAAACCATTCAAGAAGATTTGCAACGGGCCCAACCTTTGGGCGGTATGCCCAGGCACACCCAGGCATTCCAGGGCGACCCCGATGGCACGCCGGCCGAACAAAGGCTGTTCAGTCAGTCCCGATTGAACTTTTTGGCCTTGATGTTTTGCTTGATGGTCGGCACCGCAGGGTTGCCCCACTTGTTGACCCGCTACTACACCTCGCCTTCGGTGGCTGACACGCGCCGTTCGGTGGTTTGGTCTTTGGTCTTCATTGCCTTGGTTTACCTCAGCGCGCCGGCTTTGGCGGTGTTGGTCAAGTTTGAGGTGATGAACAATTTGGTTGGCAGTCGTTTTGATGATTTGCCGGTTTGGATTCTGCAATGGGCCAAGGTCGACCCGAGTCTGGTCTCGGTCAGCGACGTGAACAACGACGGCATTTTGCAGTTTGGCGAAATCAAATTGGGCGCTGACTTGATCATGTTGGCCACGCCTGAATTGGGTGGCTTGCCCTATGTGGTGTCGGGTCTGGTGGCGGCGGGGGGCTTGGCGGCGGCGTTGTCGACGGCCGACGGGCTTTTGCTGACGATCAGCAACTCGTTGGTGCGCGATTTGCACTTTTTTGAGCGTTGGCGAAAAAATCAATCGCCTGAACAGCGGGTCATCGTGTCTAAATTTGTGCTGATGGTGGTGGCCATGTTGGCGGCCTTTGTAGCGGCCTTGAAGCCGTCACAAATCTTGCCCTTGGTCACAGCGTCTTTTTCCTTGGCGGCGTCTGCGTTGGTGCCGGCCATGGTGTTAGGAATTTTTTGGAAAGGCACCCAACGTGCAGGCGCCGTGGCCGGGATGCTGACTGGCTTGGGCGTCACCCTGTACTATTTAGGGGTCAATGCCTTGGGCGGTTTCTCTGGGTCTGACCCACGCTGGTGGGGTATTGAGCCCGTCTGTGCTGGGGTTTTTGGCGTGCCCGCTGGCCTGTTGGCCACCGTCTTGGTCAGCGCCGTGGTGCGGCGCTGGCCTCACCGATTCAAAGAATCGCCAACAATTCCACATCAAATTTGAGGGTGGCATTGGGGGGGATCACGCCGCCAGCGCCGCGGGCACCGTAGCCCAAAGTGGCTGGAATGATCAAGGTGCGTGCGCCGCCTACTTTCATGCCCTGCACGCCTTCGTCCCAACCTTTGATGACCATGCCGGCGCCCAATGAAAACTCAAAAGGGTCATTGCGGTCCTTGCTTGAGTCGAACTTGGCGCCTTGCTGCTCGTCTTTGTAAAGCCAGCCTGTGTAATGCACGCTCACCTCATCGCCGGGTTTGGCGGTTTCGCCGTCACCAATCAAAGTGTCTTCGTAAAGCAAGCCAGAGGCGGTGGTTTCCATGGAATTTCCTAAAAATTGAATGAGATCTAAAAACCGGCGGATTCTAAAGCCAACCGACTCAGGGTGACACCAGATGAGGGAGTTGAACAAGCCATCAGTTATGCTTGGATAAGCATAGCGGTAAATCCACATCGTTAAAGGGTAGAAGGTAAAAGGTAAAAGGTAAAAGGTAAAAGGTAAAAGGTAAAAGGTAAAAGGTAAAGGGTTAAGGATTAAGGATGAAAGTGTTTAACGGGGACGTGCCCAAGCGCACGTTGAGCGGGTTGAATGGATTGACTGGTTTATGGGGGTCAAGTGTCTTAGTCGCTTGGACGTTGATGGCCGGCATGGGGTTCAGTTCTGGGGCACATGCGGAAGAAGTGTCGGTGGCGGTGGCGGCCAACTTCAGTCTTCCCATGCAAAAAATTGCCGCTCAGTTTGAACGGGACAGCGGGCATCGGGTGTTGGCCACCTCGGGTTCAACGGGTCAGTTTTATACCCAAATCAAAGCGGGTGCGCCTTATCAAGTTTTGTTGGCGGCCGATGAAAGCACCCCGGTCAAATTAGAGCAAGAGGGCTTGGCCATCGGCGGCTCTCGATTCACTTATGCCCGGGGCAAGTTGGTCTTGTGGAGTGCCAAAGTGGGTCTAGTGGATGCGCAGGGCGAGGTGCTCAAAACCCGTAAAGGTCCCGACGGAAACCCGCTCGACAAACAGGACAAATCGGCCAAACTTGCCATTGCGGACCCGAAATTGGCGCCTTACGGTCAAGCGGCCGTGCAAACGTTGACCCGCCTGGGCCTGATGGAAGCCTGGAAACCGCAGCTGGTGATGGGTGTCAATATCGGGCAAGCCTATCAATTTGTGGCCACCGAAAACGCTGCGATGGGCTTCGTGGCCTTGTCTCAGGTTTGGAAAGAAGGGCAGCTCACTGAAGGCGCTGTCTGGTGGGTGCCCCCAAGTCTTTACGACCCCTTGCTGCAAGACGCCGTTTTGCTCAAGGCGGGTCAAGGCAAACTGGGCGCCCAAGCTTTTTTGGATTTTTTACGAACCGACAAAGCCAAACAGATCATGCGTGGTTTCGGTTACGACTGAACCTCGGTATCATGGCGTCATCAATAAAACGGAGTCGAGATGGCCATGCAAAAAAGACAATTTTTCACCTTGACCGCAGGTGCTGCGCTGACCGCCGCCAGCTTGTTGTCTGCGCCTCTGAGTGCTTTCGCTGGCGCTCCTGAGAGTTTCAAAATTGGGCTCATTTTGCCCATGACCGGACAGGCGGCTTCAACCGGCCGACAAATCGAAGCGGCCGCAAAACTCTACATGGCCCAAAACGGCAGCACGGTCGCTGGACGCAAGGTCGAGTTGATCATCAAAGACGACACCGGCCTGCCCGATGTCACCAAGCGCATTGCCCAAGAGTTGTTGGTCAATGAGCACGTGAATGTCTTGGCTGGTTTTGGCTTGACACCGCTGGCGCTGGCCACCGCGCCCTTGGCCACTCAATCCAAAACCCCGATGGTCGTGATGGCGGCGGCCACATCGAGCATCACCGAGGCCTCGCCCTTTGTGGTTCGCGCTGGCTTCACCGTGCCGCAGGTGACCATTTCAATGGCCGATTGGGCGCCTAAAAATGGCATCAAACGCGTGATCACTTTGGTCTCTGATTACGGCCCAGGCTTGGACGGCGAAAAGTATTTCAAAGAACGTTTCACCTTTAACGGCGGCCAGGTGGTGGACAGCCTGCGCGTGCCTTTGCGAAACCCTGATTTCGCACCGTTCTTGCAAAAAGTACGCGATGAAAAGCCCGATGCTTTGTTTGTGTTTGTGCCCTCGGGTAACGGTGCTGCGGTGATGAAGCAGTTCTTGGAGCGTGGTTTGGACAAGGCCGGCATCAAGATGATTGGCACCGGCGACGTCACCGATGACGACCAACTGAACGGCATGGGCGACGGTGCTTTGGGGGTGGTGACCTCGCACCATTACTCAGCCGATCACAATTCGCCCGCCAACAAAAAATTCGTCGAAGCCTTCAAAAAGGCCAACGACAACATGCGCCCCAACTTCATGGCCGTCGGCGGTTATGACGGCATGCGCCTGATTTATGAATCGCTCAAAGCCACCTCAGGCAAGGGCGATGGCCCCGCGTTATTGGCGGCCATGAAAGGCCAAATCTTCGAGAGCCCTCGCGGCCCCGTTTTCATCGATGCCCAAAATCGAGAAGTCGTGCAAAACGTTTACCTGCGCAAGGTCGAAAAGAAAAACGGCGAACTGTATAACGTTGAATTTGACGTCATCAAAGACGTGCGCGACCCTGCTAAAACCCGCTGAAATGCCGGCCCAGGTTTTTTAATTTGGGCCCACTCGACGTCGGCAATCCATTCCCGCTCATTGAAAGTTCAGGCCAAAGGCTAGTTTGTTGTGTTGACCATTCTTTTTGACGGCATCGCCTACGGCATGCTGCTGTTCATTTTGGCGGTGGGGCTGGCGGTGACCCTGGGGTTGATGAATTTCATCAACCTGGCGCACGGCGCTTTCGCCATGGCGGGGGGCTACGTCACCGTGATTGCCCTGCAGCGGTTCGGCCTGCCTTTTTTAGCGTGTTTGCCGCTGGCCTTTGCTTTCAGCGCCTTGCTTGGGGCCGTGCTCGAACGCACCCTCTACCGGCCCCTCTACACCAAGTCCCATTTAGACCAAGTTTTATTTTCTATTGGCTTGGTTTTCATGGCGGTGGCGGGGGTGGATTATTTCATGGGCTCCAGCCAGCAAAATGTGCAGCTTCCAGAATGGCTCAGTGGTCGGACCGAGTGGGGAGAGGGCGCCTTCATGTTGGGAATGGGGCACTACCGCTTGTTCATCATCGGCCTCTGCGCGGTGTTGACAGTGGTCTTGCAGTTGATTTTGACCCGGACCCGTTTTGGCAGTCGCTTGCGCGCTGCGGTGGACGACCCGCGTGTGGCCGCCGGCCTGGGCATTAACGTCAATGTGGTGTTCTTGCTGACCTTTGCCATGGGCTCTGGCTTGGCCGGTTTGGGCGGCGCTTTGGGCGCCGAAGTCCTGGGTTTGGACCCCACCTTTCCCCTGAAAAACATGATTTACTTTTTGATTGTGGTTTCCGTCGGCGGAACTTCGTCCATCACCGGCCCCTTGCTCGCCGCCTTGCTTTTGGGCATTGCCGATGTGGCCGGTAAATACTACATCCCCAAGATGGGCGCTTTCACGGTGTATGTGTTGATGATCGTGATTTTGTTGTGGCGTCCTCAAGGCCTTTTCTCGCGGCAAGGGGGCAAGTGATGGCCATGGCCACCCCTTCATTGCAATCTACTTTGCTCCAACCCAGCAAGCCCAAAATTTGGGAGTTGTTGATTTGGGTCGCGGCCTTTGTGCTGCCTTGGTTGCTGCCACAAAAAGCCCTGATGATCAACGAAATTGCCATCGTCGCTTTGTTTGCGATGTCTTTGGATTTGGTGCTGGGTTACACCGGCATCGTGTCCTTGGGGCATGCGGCCTTTTTTGGTTTTGGCGCCTATTCAGCCGCCTTGTTTGCCAAATGGGTCTTGCCGGATCCGCTGCTGGGTTTGGCCTTGGCCATGGTCTTGTGCGCGGTGCTGGGGGCCATTGCCAGCGTCACCATATGGCGCGGCACCGACCTGACCCGCTTGATGGTCACCTTGGGTACGGCCCTGATTTTGTTGGAACTCGCCAATAAATTCGATGGGCTCACGGGGGGCACCGATGGCTTGCAAGGCGTTTTGATGGGCCCTGTGCTGGGTCGCTTCGATTTTGACTTGATGGGCCAAGTGGCCGCTTGGTATTCCATCTCTGTGGCTTTGGTGCTGTTTCTATTCATGCGTCGGTTGGTGAATTCGCCTTTTGGCGCGACCCTGAAAGCCATTCGCGATAACCGCTTGCGTGCCATGGCCATTGGCATTTCGGTCAACTCGCGGCTGACCTTGGTCTACACCGTGGCCGCAGCAGTGGCCGGCGCTGCGGGGGCTTTGTTGTCCCAAACCACCGGCTTTGCCTCGCTCGATGTATTGGCCTTTGACCGCTCCGCCGACGTCATGCTGATGTTGGTCATTGGCGGCGTTGGCTGGCTTTATGGCGGCATCTTGGGGGCCATCGTTTTCAAGTTGCTGCAAGACAGCCTGTCGGCCATCACGCCGCAGTACTGGATGTTCTGGATTGGTTTGATTTTGGTCCTGCTGACCTTGGTCGGTCGTGAGCGTTTGTTCAAGCCTTGGACATGGTTTGGAGCGCGGTCATGAACCTGGACAACGACCCCATTGTTTTGTCGGCTCAAAACTTGGTGATGAAGTTTGGCGGCATCACGGCCACCAACAACGTCAGCCTGGATTTAAAAAAAGGCGCTCGCCATGCCCTGATTGGCCCCAATGGCGCCGGCAAAACCACGCTCATCAACCAGTTGACGGGCGTACTGACGCCCACTTCCGGCCGAATCGCTTTGTTGGGACAAGACATCACGGATTTGGCACCGCATTTGCGCGTGCGTCGGGGCTTGGTGCGCACTTTCCAGATCAACCAGTTGTTTGACAGCATGACACCGCTGCAAACTTTGGCCTTGGTGGTGTCTCAGCACTTGGGCTTGGGCTCGAAGTGGTGGCAGCCCTTGGGTCAGCCCGCTGAAGTGGCCGCTCGCTGCGAGGCTTTGTTGAGCCAGTTTCATTTGACCGATGTGGCCAACACGCCCACCCGCGTGATGGCTTATGGCAAACGGCGTTTGCTTGAAATTGCCATCGCTTTGGCCTGCGAACCCAAAGTTTTGTTGTTGGATGAACCCGTGGCTGGCGTGCCTGCTGGCGAGCGTGACGAGTTGTTGAACACGGTGGGCGCTTTGCCAGAAGATGTTTCGGTGTTGTTGATCGAGCACGACATGGATTTGGTATTCAGCTTTGCCACCCGCATGACGGTGCTGGTGAATGGCACCTTGTTGACCGAAGGGGCGCCTGAAGAAATCGCCAATGACCCTCAAGTCAAGGCGGTGTATTTGGGACACGGGGAGAACGCCCATGGCTGAGTTGCTGAATGTCGAAAACTTGAGCGCAGGTTACGGCGAAGCCGTTGTGCTGAACGACATCTCGTTGCGTTTGAATGAAGGCGAAACATTGGCTTTGCTGGGCCGCAATGGCACGGGCAAAACCACCTTCATCAACACCCTGGCGGGCGCAACGCGACAGCATGGTGGCCGCATCCGTTTGGGTGGAAGGCCTTTGAACACCTTGAAGCCCTTTGAGCGGGCCGCTGCGGGCATTGGCTGGGTACCCCAAGAGCGGAACATCTTCAAGTCCTTGACGGTTCATGAAAACCTCACCGCCGTGGCCCGACCTGGTCCATGGACCCCTGAGCGCGTTTACGACCTGTTCCCGCGTTTGGCCGAACGCAAAAGCAATTTGGGAACCCAGTTGTCTGGTGGCGAGCAACAAATGCTGGCGATGGGGCGCGCCTTGGTGGTGAACCCGAAACTCTTGCTGTTGGATGAACCCCTAGAAGGTTTGGCCCCCATCATCGTGGAAGAGTTGCTGAAGGCGGTGCGTCGAATCACCCGCGAAGAGGGTTTAAGCGCCATCATCGTGGAGCAACATCCACAGGCCATTTTGGCGATATCAGACACCGCCGTCGTGCTCGATCATGGCAATGTCGTGCACGCCGATACGGCGCAAAACCTCAGGGCTCAACCCGAGGTGCTGGACCGCTTGTTGGGCGTCACCCGGTAGGTCATTGGGCAACACGCGTTGCCTTTTCCCTTGCTGGACCTGGCCCTTGGTTTTGCTTTTAGTTCTTCGCGCCCAAAGCCAAGGCCAACTCGCGTGATTGCGAAAGTGCTTGCGATTTCGCTTGCGCTTGCGCCGTGGATGGGTTTTGCGTCTCCCAGCCGCTCATGTGTTGCAGCGCCACTTGGCTCAAGGCGTCAATCCAAGCGGGGCTGTCGTTCAGGCAAGGGATGTAGTGAAACGTTTGACCGCCGGCATGCAAAAAGGCCTCGCGCACTTCTTGGTCAATTTCTTCCAAAGTTTCCAAGCAATCGCTGACAAAACCGGGGCACATGACATCGACCCGCTTGACGCCACTTTGACCCAAGGCGATCAGGGTGGGTTCGGTGTAGGGCTCCAACCACTTGGCTTTGCCAAAGCGCGATTGAAAGGTCACTTTCATTTGGTCTGGGTTCAGACCCAATCGCTCGCGCAGTAAGCGGGCGGTTTTGTAGCACTCGCAGTGATAGGGGTCACCCAGATGCAGGGTGCGCTCGGGCACACCGTGAAAGCTCAGCACCAATTGCTCAGGCTGACCGTGAGCGGCCCAATGCGCCTCCACGCGTTGGGCCAGCGCCTCGATGTAGCCCGCATCGTCGTGGTAGTGGTTGACGAAACGGAACTCGGGCAACACGCGTTGCTTCAGCCCCCAATGGGCAATGTCGTCAAACACCGAAGCGGTGGTGGTGCCAGAGTACTGCGGGTAGGCCGACAGCACCAACACGCGCTTCACGCCTTCTGCTTTTAGGGCGTCGAGTTGGCTGGCAATCGAGGGCTGGCCATAGCGCATGGCGAACCGCACCGCCAAGTGATGACCCATTTGGGCCAAACGGGTGGAGAGGGCCTCGGCTTGGCGTTCGGTCCAAACTTTGAGTGGTGAACCTTGATCGGTCCAAATGCTGGCGTACTTAGCCGCCGATTTGGCGGGACGAACCCGCAAAATGATGCCGTGCAGAATCGGCAGCCAAACCAAACGGGGAATTTCTACCAAGCGGGTGTCGCTCAAAAACTGCGACAAATACCGGCGCAAAGCGGAGGCGGTGGGCGCTTGAGGCGTGCCCAAATTGCACCAAAGGAGGCCGGTCTTGGGCACTTGGCCATGCTGAAAAGGGGGTTCTGTTTGAAATGGCAATGACATGGACGGGCAGTTTAACCAAGCCAACGGCGCTCTGCGCTATTCTTTCGTTCCATGACCCCCTCACCTTCTGAAAATAACACCCCGACGCCCGCCAAGTCTTCAGCCACGCCGATCGATTGGCAGAAAATCCGTGCCATTTCCTTCGACTTGGACGACACCCTTTGGCCCGTTTGGCCGACCATTACCCGGGCAGAACAGGCTTTGCTGGAATGGTTCAAAGCGCATGCGCCGGCCACCGCCGAGCAGTTCCCAAAACCAGAGTCGTTGCGAACCTTGCGCGACCAAGTCCAACAAAACCGACCTGATTTGCGACACGATCTTGGCGGTATGCGCCGTGAAGCCATTCGCTTGGCGTTGTTGCAGACCGGGCACGACGAATCACGCAGCGCGGCTTTGACCGAAACAGCGCACCAGGTTTTTTACCAAGCGCGTCAACAAGTTGATTTTTACGACGACGCCTTGGACTGCCTGACTTTTTTGTCGGCGCGCTTCCCCTTGGTGTCCTTGTCCAATGGCAATGCCGATGTGCATGCGATTGGTTGCGGCCATTTCTTTAAGGCCAACTTTAGCGCGCATTTGGCAGGCTGTGCCAAGCCCGATCCCCGGTTTTTCCAAATGGCGGCCGCCTCTCAAGGATTGACTTGTGAACAGGTCTTGCACGTGGGAGATGATGCACATCTGGATGTGGTGGGTGCGCTGCTGGCGGGCATGTCCGCCGTCTGGCTGAACCGCGAGGGAAAAGACTGGCCTGCGAGCGCGCAAGCGGTTTTGGGCGCGCCTCGGCCAGCGCCTGAGGCGCTGCCTCCGCACCTGATGTTGTCAAATTTGACCCAGTTGTGCGAGTTGATTTCAGCCCTGTATTAACAGGTGGCTGGCTTGCAGGCCTTAGCGTTTGAGGGCCTGCTCTGCTGCCGCCACGCCGCTGCGCACCGCGCCTTCGAGCGTGGCGGGAAAGGGGCCTTCCACATAATCGCCACAGGCCCACAGCTGAGGGCCGACGGCCATGCTGGGGCGCTTCAATCCGGGCGTGCAAGCGAAGGTGGCGCGCTTTTCAATTAAGGTGTGCACTGGGCGCAAATTTAAACCAGTCAATATTGGGCGAGTGGCCTGATTGGAATGCGTGGCGAGATCCCCATTTGGCGATAGCGATAGGACAGCATCGCTGCCCAGCAGTTGCTGGGCTTGATTGAGCACCGCTAGCGTCAAGGACTCTCGGTCCATGGCCGAACAGGCGCTGACCACCAGAGCCAATTCCCCGGGGGGAGCACCCAGTGGCCCTCTGTCAAAGATGAATTGGGCGGGTGCTTGGTCACTGGTGCGCAAAGCCATCATCGGCCTTGGCAAAACAGCCTTCCCATGGGGCACGCCCTCGACTTGTAAATAAACCGTGGCGATGGCCTCGTAACGCAGCGCCTGCGCTGATGTCTGCCAAGCGGGGTTCAGACCTTGCGGTAGCAACCGGGCAGCCTCTTGGGGCGGACAGGCCAAGATGACCTGGTCAAAATTTTGCTCAAGGTGCTGGTCACCCACCGTGCTTCTCACCTGCCATGGCCCTAAGCCACCAGAACTCCCTTGGCTTGCGCTGACTTCGCCAGCTCGAAGGAGGCTCAAAGCGCGTCGATGGGTGTGCACCTCGGCCCCGTGTTGTTCTAACCAATGGATCGCGGCGGCCGGCCACAGCACACTCAAAGGCACTTTGGGAATCAGCAGGTCACTGGCGCCAACGCCCCCCCACAACGCTTCTTGAAGCACCCGCAAAAAAACCTGTCCACTGGCCTGTGCGATGGGGGTGTTCAAGGCCGAAACGCACAGCGGCTCGATCAGGTCTCGGATGATTTTGGGCGGCAATGAGGCGCACAAATCGGCCACGCTTTGGTCTTCGGGGCACCGCCATTTTTGACGCTGCCAGCCCCAGCTGACTCGTAACAATTGCCAGCGCTCTTTGAGACGCCAGGCTTGCGCGCCCGGTCCCTGTCCTGAAGCGCATAACCCCGCAAGCAATTGGAGTGGGCCCCTAACCGAGTTGGGCAAATAAAAGCCCGCGCCGCTAGCCAAACGCAAATCCAGGGGGGTGCGCACAAGCACCTCTTCAGGTGACAAGCCGACCCAGCGCATCAAGCGCAGGCATTCGGTGTAAGCCCCGATCAACAAGTGCTGTCCGTTGTCTCGCTCAAGGCCCTCTGCGGTGATGAAAGACTTGGCGCGTCCGCCCAATCGAGGCGCCATTTCCCAAACGCTGACTTGGGCCCCGCAAGCGGTTGCGGTGAGGGCCGCAGCCAGCCCGGCCCAACCCCCGCCGATGATCAGAATTTGAGGGGCTTTCAAAGCCGACCCAAGGCCTGCACTTTCCAGGCAAGCCAAAATTTTCGAAGCGGCGTCAACGCAATGCGTTGGTGCAGCACTTGGAATTGACTGGCCTGAATTTCATTCAACAGGTTGCGGTAGATGCTGGCCATCATCAGGCCGGGTTTTTGCGCTCTGCGGTCTGCGGTGGGCAGCAAGGCCAGCGCAGCGTCATACAGCTTTTGAGCCCGCTCGGCCTCAAAGGCCATCAGGGCCTGAAACCGGGGCGAGTCTATGCGCTGCAGAATTTCGTGGGCCTTGACATCAAAACGCTGCAAGTCTTCGATGGGCAGGTAAATGCGGCCACGCATCGCATCCTCACCCACATCCCGCAAGATGTTGGTCAGCTGCAACGCTTGACCGAGTTGGTGTGCATAAGCGGTGGTTTGCGCTTGGGTTTGACCAAAAATCCGCGCCGCGACCTCGCCCACCACACCGGCCACCAAGTGGCAGTAGCGTGCCAGACCGGCGTAGTCCAAGTACCGGGTTTGATCGAGGTCCATCTGGCAGCCGTCGATGATGGATTGCAGATGATGCGCCTCAATACTGTAGGTGGCAGCATGGGGGAGAAGGGCTTTGAGCACCGGGTGACTGGCCTTGGCGGCCAGACCGTCAGTTGACTGGGTCTGCGAAAAAGCCCGCGCCACCTCGGTGCGCCACCACGCCAATTTGGCCTGCGCGACAGAGGCCTCGCTCACTTCGTCCACTGCATCGTCGACTTCGCGGCAGAAAGCATAGAACGCGGTGATGGCCGCGCGCTGCGGGGGCGGCAAAAACAAAAAGGCGTAATAAAAGCTGCTGCCCGAGGCGGCCGCCTTCTCTTGGACGTAGGTTTCTGGATTCATCGGGGCCAGATTGTGCGCCAGAAAATGACCAATGCATCGGCTTTCCCGAGCTTGGGGCGGTTTGCCAACGTGTCAAAGCGACCCGCTTCGAGGCGACGGGCGATTTGAAGCCCCCCTTGCACCACGGCCCGAAGCTCCCAACCCATGCGCCCGGGTACTCGGTGGGCCAGCGGTGCGCCTGCCTGCATCAGCTTGACGGCAGCAGCGACCTGCAACTGAATCAGGTGCCTCAACGCTGGGGAGGCTTTTTTTTGCTGGGCTTGTTCCAAGAGATCAGCCCGACTGAGTTGGGCCAAGGCCAATGCGTCATCGGGCACATAGTGGCGACCCCGGGCCAGGTCTTGGCCCAAATCCTGCCAAAAATTAATGAGTTGCAAGGCGCTGCAAATGGCGTCACTTTGTCGCAAGGACAAGGCGTCTTGCACGCCGCAGAGGTGGAGCAACAGTCGACCCACGGGGTTGGCGGAGCGAGCGCAGTAATCGAGCAATTCGGCGTTGTTGGCGTAGGTTCGTTGCTGGGCCGTCCAGGAAACGTCTTGCACAAATGCGTCCAGCAGGTCGTCCAGCAACTGGAGCGGCAATTGCCACTCCACTTTGGCTTCAGCCAGAGAGTCGAATATCGCTGGCCATTGAGAAGGAGAAGGAGAAGGAGAAGGAGAAGGAGAAGGAGAAGGAGACGGGGAGAAAGGGGGTTCTCCGGCCCTTTTTTTATTTTCAACCGCTTGGTGCCAATCGGCCTTGAATTGCTGCAAAAGGCCCAAACGTTGTTCAGGGGATGCATCGCCCTCGTCGGCCACATCGTCGGCTGTGCGGGCAAAGTGATAAATGGCCCGAATGGGCGCCCGCAGCCGGGGAGGGCAAAGCCATGAGGCCACCGGAAAGTTCTCGTAGTGATGAACCTGTGGCGCCCGCGCTTTGACTGGATTGATTGGAGGCGGCACTGGGGGTGCTGAGGACGGCATGGGCCTATTTTGCCGCGACTCAGAGGGGTTATAGTTGAGGGTTACCGATTTCAAATCAAGAAATTTGACGCGCGGGTGGCGAAATTGGTAGACGCACCAGGTTTAGGTCCTGACGGTAGCAATACTGTGCGGGTTCGAGTCCCGCCCCGCGCACCAGGTCAAATTTCTTGTATCAAAGCAGGCCCCTTTTGGAGAAAAAAATGGCAGTTACCGTAGAAACATTGGAAAAGTTGGAGCGCAAAATCACCTTGTCACTGCCCGTGACAGCCATCCAGTCGGAGGTGGACAGCCGCTTGAAGCGCATGGCCCGCACCGTCAAGATGGACGGCTTTCGTCCCGGCAAAGTGCCCATGAGCGTGGTAGCTCAGCGTTATGGTTATTCGGTTCAATACGAAGTCATGAACGACAAAGTCGGCCAAGCCTTTGCAACCGCAGCCAATGAAGCCAATCTGCGGGTCGCTGGTCAGCCCCGCATCACTGAAAAAGAAGGTTCCCCTGAAGGTGAATTGAGCTTTGACGCCGTTTTCGAAGTGTTTCCAGAAGTCAAAATCGGTGACTTGACGACCGCTGAAATCGTAAAAGTCGTGGCCGATGTCAATGACAGCGCCATTGACAAAACCGTTGAAATTTTGCGCAAACAACGCCGCACGTTTCAACAACGCGCCCAAGATCAAGGCGCCCAAGATGGCGATCGTGTAACCGTTGACTTTGAAGGCAAGATTGACGGCGAACCTTTTGAAGGCGGCAAAGCCGAAGCCTTTCAATTTTTGGTGGGCGAAGGCCAAATGCTGAAAGAATTTGAAGAGGCCGTGCGCGGCATGAAGGTCGGCGAAAGCAAAACCTTCCCTCTCGACTTCCCCGCCGATTACCACGGCAAAGACGTGGCCGGTAAGCAAGCCGACTTTTTGGTCACTGTGAACAAAATTGAAGCCGCGAACCTGCCCGAAGTCGACGATGCCTTGGCCAAAACCTTGGGCATTGAAGAAGGCACCGTCGAGGCTTTGCGTGCCGACATCAAGAAAAACCTGGAGCGTGAAGTCAAGTTCCGTACCCTGTCGCGCAACAAGCAAGCCGTCATGGACGCCTTGGTTGCCAAAGCCGAACTCGACCTGCCCCAAGCCAGCGTGGCCGCTGAAATGGGCCGTTTGGTCGAAGGCGCCCGAGCTGACTTGAAGCAACGCGGCATCAAAGACGCAGACAAAGCCCCGATTCCAGAAGAGCTCTTCCGTGACCAGGCCGAACGCCGTGTGCGTTTGGGTCTGGTGGTGGCCGAGTTGGTCAAGGCCAACGACCTGCAAGTCACCCCCCAACAACTGAAGGACCAAGTCGATGAGTTGGCCTCCAGTTACGAACGCCCTGCCGATGTGGTGCGTTGGTATTTCGGCGACCAAAACCGTTTGGCCGAAGTCGAAGCCATGGTGATTGAAAGCAACGTCACCGACTTCGTTTTGGGTCAAGCCAAAGTGGTCGAAAAATCGGTTTCATTTGAAGAGTTGATGGGCTGATTTCAGCCTCAACGAAGCCCTTAAGGTAAAAACCATGAGCACACAAGAAATCCAAGGCCTGGGCATGGTGCCCATGGTGATTGAACAGTCGGGGCGCGGCGAGCGCTCTTACGACATTTATTCCCGCTTGTTGAAAGAGCGGGTGGTGTTTTTGGTCGGCCCCGTGAACGACCAAACCGCCAACCTGGTGGTCGCTCAGTTGCTGTTTTTGGAGAGCGAAAACCCAGACAAGGACATTTCGTTCTACATCAATTCACCCGGCGGCTCGGTCAGTGCGGGCATGGCCATTTATGACACCATGAACTTCATCAAGCCCCAAGTCTCGACGCTGTGCATAGGCATGGCGGCCAGCATGGGGGCGTTCTTGTTGGCGGCAGGTGAAAAGGGCAAGCGTTTTTCTTTGCCCAATTCCAAAGTCATGATTCACCAACCTTTGGGCGGCACTCAAGGCCAAGCCACCGAAATTGAAATTGCAGCGCGCGAAATTTTGAAGACCCGCGAGCAGCTCAACAAAATTTTGGCCGAGCGCACGGGCCAACCCCTTGACCGCATCGAACGCGATACCGAGCGCGACTATTATTTGTCGGCCGACGAGTCCAAGGCCTACGGTTTGATCGACGAAGTCATCGCCAAGCGTCCTTGATTTTTTGAGGGATTGAAAACGGCGTTCTCCCGCCTACGGGAGGCGCCGTTTTTTATTCGCTATCATTGTTTTGTTTCAATTGATGACATATTTCTATGGCTGATAAAAAAGGTTCTTCCAGCGAGAAAACGCTTTACTGCTCGTTTTGCGGCAAGAGCCAACACGAGGTCAAAAAACTCATCGCAGGCCCCTCGGTCTTTATTTGCGACGAGTGCATTGATCTCTGCAACGACATCGTGCGCGACGAATTGCTGGTGACCAGCATCGAAGGCGAAGCCCGCACCGGCTTGCCCACCCCCGCTGAGATCAAGCAAAACCTCGACAACTATGTGATTGGCCAAGAGCTTGCCAAACGCACGCTGGCTGTGGCCGTGTACAACCACTACAAACGCTTGAAGCACAAAGAAAAGGGCATCAAAGAAGAGGTGGAGTTGTCCAAAAGCAACATCTTGTTGATAGGCCCCACGGGTTCGGGCAAAACTTTGTTGGCCCAAACTTTGGCGCGCATGCTCGATGTGCCTTTTGTGATGGCTGACGCGACCACCTTGACCGAAGCGGGCTATGTCGGTGAAGACGTCGAAAACATTGTGCAAAAGCTGCTGCAAAGCTGTAACTACGATGTCGAACGGGCCCAGCGGGGCATCGTCTACATCGACGAAATTGACAAAATTTCACGCAAGTCCGACAACCCCTCGATCACCCGTGACGTGTCCGGCGAAGGTGTGCAACAAGCCTTGCTGAAATTGATTGAAGGCACGATGGCCAGCGTCCCGCCCCAAGGCGGCCGCAAGCATCCGAATCAAGACTTCTTGCAGATCGACACCACGAACATTTTGTTCATCTGCGGCGGTGCTTTTGCGGGCATTGAAAAAGTCATTGAAAACCGCACTGAAGCATCGGGCATTGGCTTTGGCGCTTCGGTCAAAAGCAAAAAACAGCGCAGCCTGACAGAGATGTTTGGCGAGGTGGAGCCCGAAGACTTGATCAAGTTTGGCTTGATCCCTGAACTGGTCGGGCGCATGCCCGTAGTCACCACCTTGGCCGAATTGACCGAGGAAGCCTTGGTTCAAATTTTGACCGAACCCAAAAATGCCTTGGTCAAGCAATACGCCAAGTTGTTGGCGATGGAAGGCGTTGACCTCGAAATTCGCCAAGACGCCTTGGTCGCGATTGCCAAAAAAGCCTTGGCGCGAAAAACAGGGGCCCGCGGTTTGCGTTCCATCCTTGAACATGCGCTACTTGACACCATGTATGACTTGCCCACCGCGACGAATGTTGACAAAGTGGTGGTCGAAGCCGCCACGATTGACGACAACAAGCCGCCCTTGATGGTCTACCGCGAGGCAGCCAAAAAAGCTTAATGGCTGTGACCCAGCCGAAGGAATTTTCCATGTCCGGACAAGTACCCCTGCCCAGTACCCCCATCGCCTTGCCGCTGCTGCCTTTGCGCGATGTGGTGGTTTTTCCCCGCATGGTCATCCCGCTGTTTGTGGGACGTCCCAAGAGCATCAAAGCCTTGGAATTGGCCATGGAGGCCGAGCGCCGCATCATGCTCGTGGCCCAACGTGCCGCCGCCAAGGACGAACCCACCGTGAGCGACATGTTCTCAGTGGGTTGCGTCGCGACCATTTTGCAAATGCTCAAGCTGCCCGACGGTACCGTGAAGGTCTTGGTCGAAGGCCAGCAGCGCGCTTCGGTCAACCAAATTGACGATGCGGAAAGTCACTTTTTGGCCAACGTAACGCCCCTGGAAGTGGTCGAGTTGGTGGGGGAATCCAACCCCGAAATAGAGGCCTTGCGCCGCGCGGTCATGCAGCAGTTTGACCAGTACGTCAAGCTGAATAAAAAAATTCCCCCTGAAATCCTGACCTCCATTGCCAGCATTGACGACCCCGGTCGTCTGGCCGATACCATCGCGGCCCATTTGCCGCTCAAGTTGGAAAACAAGCAGGTCGTGTTGGACTTGTCCGACATCAAAGAGCGCCTAACCAATCTGTTCGAGCAGTTGGAGCGCGAGGTCGACATTCTGAATGTGGACAAAAAGATTCGTGGTCGTGTCAAGCGCCAAATGGAAAAGAACCAGCGTGACTTCTATTTGAATGAGCAGGTCAAAGCGATTCAAAAAGAATTGGGCGAAGGCGAAGAGGGCGCGGACATCGAAGAGATCGAGCGCAAGATCAAGCTCGCCAAAATGCCCAAGGAGGCGCTGAAAAAGGCCGAGGCGGAGTTAAAGAAACTCAAACTCATGTCGCCCATGTCCGCCGAAGCTTCGGTGGTGCGCAATTACATCGATGTGTTGGTGGGCTTGCCCTGGACCAAAAAGACCAAGATCAAACACGACCTGGGCAATGCTGAAAACGTTTTGAACGAAGACCACCATGGCCTCGAAAAGGTCAAGGACCGCATCTTGGAATACCTCGCGGTGCAACAACGCGTCGACAAGGTCAAGGCCCCCATCTTGTGCTTGGTCGGGCCTCCTGGCGTGGGCAAAACCTCGCTTGGCCAGTCCATTGCCAAAGCGACAGGCCGTAAATACGTGCGGATGGCTTTGGGCGGTATGCGGGACGAAGCTGAAATTCGCGGTCACCGCCGCACCTACATTGGCGCCATGCCCGGCAAGGTGCTTCAGAGCCTGACGAAAGTCGGTACCCGCAACCCCTTGTTTTTGCTCGACGAAATAGACAAGCTCGGCACTGACTTCCGCGGCGACCCTTCCAGCGCCTTGCTGGAGGTCTTGGACCCCGAACAAAACCACACTTTTGGCGATCATTACGTCGAGGTCGATTACGACCTGAGCGACGTCATGTTCGTGGCGACGTCCAACTCGATGAACATCCCGTCTGCATTGCTGGACCGGATGGAGGTCATTCGTTTGTCGGGCTATACCGAGGACGAAAAAACCAACATCGCTTTGAAGTACCTGTTGCCCAAACAAATGACCAACAACGGTGTCAAAGACAGTGAGTTGGTGGTGACCGAAGAGGCCTTGCGCGACGTCGTGCGCTACTACACACGCGAAGCAGGTGTGCGATCCTTGGAGCGTGAACTTTCCAAGATTTGCCGCAAAGTGGTCAAGGGCCTGTTGCTGAAAAAGCTATCGGGACAGATCACGGTCGGCCCCGACAATTTGGACGACTACTTGGGCGTTCGAAAGTACACCTATGGCCGTGCTGAAGCCATGAACCAAGTGGGTCAGGTGGTCGGTTTGGCCTGGACCGAAGTGGGCGGCGATTTGCTCACCATCGAAGCGGCCATGATGCCGGGCAAGGGCGTCATCACCCGCACCGGCTCGCTGGGCGATGTGATGAAAGAGTCGGTGGAAGCGGCCCGCACCGTGGTGCGTTCGCGCGCCAATAAATTGGGCATCAAGCCCGAGGTGTTCGAGAAGAACGACATCCACATCCACGTGCCCGATGGCGCCACACCCAAAGACGGGCCCAGTGCCGGTGCGGCCATGACCACGGCCTTTGTGTCGGCCATGACGGGCATTCCCGTGCGCGCCGATGTGGCCATGACCGGCGAAATCACACTGCGCGGTGAAGTGACAGCGATCGGGGGCTTGAAAGAAAAACTCTTGGCGGCCTTGCGCGGTGGCATCAAGACGGTGCTGATCCCCGAAGAAAATGTCAAAGATTTGCAAGAGATTCCAGAAAACGTCAAAAACGGTCTGGAAATCGTGCCCGTCAAGTGGATCGACAAGGTGCTGGAAATTGCCTTGGAACGCGCACCGGTGCCCTTGACCGACGAAGAGGTGGCCGCTGCTCTGGCCGCCGCTTCTGCTGCGCCTGCCGTCAAAGCAACCGATACTTCGGGCGATGCGGTGAAACATTAAAAGGCAATTGACCGGCTAGATTCCTTAAAATTTTTGCTATAATTTGACTCCTCATGCGGGAATAGCTCAGTTGGTAGAGCGCAACCTTGCCAAGGTTGAGGTCGAGAGTTCGAGACTCTTTTCCCGCTCCAAATCTCCGAGAAAAGGGAAGCACTGCTTCCCTTTTTTTCAGAAGTCAGCATGACGGCGCGATAGCAAAGCGGTTATGCCCCGGATTGCAAATCCGGTTAGTCCAGTTCGACTCTGGATCGCGCCTCCAAACTTTATGCAACTCCAAGACATCCTCTTTTCTCAAGGCTTTGGCACCCGTCGTGTCTGTGCGGGCTTGGTGCAGCAGGGCTGGGTGAAGGTGTTTGGCGCCGACGGCGAAGCACAGCAAGTGCTCGACTCCACAGCGCCATTTGAGCCTGCGGGCTTGCACTTTGAAGTGCAGGGCGTTCCTTGGCATTACGCCGAAAAGGCCTACCTCCTGCTGCACAAACCAGCGGGTACCGAGTGTTCACAAAAGCCCTCAGCATGGCCCAGCATCTACACCTTACTGCCAGCGCCTTTGCGCCAGCGCCCCAGCAAGAGCGCGGTGCAGGGGGTGCAGGCCATTGGCCGTTTGGACCAAGACACCACGGGTTTGTTGCTGTTGAGTGATGACGGGCAGTTCATTCACCGCATGAGTTCCCCCAAAAAACAGGTGCCCAAGGTCTACGAAGTCACCACCAAGCACCCCTTGGACGAATCCCAAGTGGCGCGTTTGCTGGACGGCGTGGTGCTCGATGACGATCCCAAACCTGTCCGCGCTGCCGCGGCCGTGCCAGTGGCTGAACACCATTTGCGACTGACTTTGTTGGAAGGTAAATACCATCAAGTCAAGCGAATGGTGGCAGCGGTGGGCAACCGGGTGGAGGGCTTGCACCGGTCGCAAATAGGCGCTTTTCGCTTGCCCGAAGATTTGGCGCCGGGGCAATGGCGTTGGTTATCAGAGGCGGATTTGAGCGCCTTGAGTGCAGCCTGAGTGCGGCTTGGCTGCTGCTTGACTGCTGCTTGACTGCTGCGGGGAGTGGTATCCCCGTCACAGCGCTTGCTCAGGGGCTACACTCCCATTGGGGCCTGGGCCCATCCTTTTGTGCAAAGTGGCTTCTTTTTAAGGTACTGTGAAAGTTCGACTTGTGAATTCTTTTTTGCGTTTTGTTTTTCCTTCCCTTTTCCCTTCCCTTTTCTGTGCGTTGACGGCTTTGGGCTGGGCATCAGCCGCACGAGCAGCCGATCCCGTGGCGCCGACCACCCCCATTTTTGTCCTCAATTCTTTGGATGCCTCGGTCAGTGTGATCGACCCCGTCAGCTGGACCGAAAAAAAGCGCATCCCCACCGGCAAAGAGCCTCATCATTTGTATTTGACGCCTGACAACAAGTCGCTCATCGTGGCCAATGCGGTGGGCGATTCCTTGCTGTTTTTGGACCCGCAAACCGCGGAGGTGCAACGCACCGTGCGGGGCGTTTTGGATCCTTATCAACTGCGTTTTTCGCCCGACATGAAGTGGTTTGTGACCGCGGCCAATCGTCTCAACCATGTGGATATTTACCACTGGGATGGCAAGGAAATGACCTTGGCCTCTAGCGTCTCTACTGGCAAGACGCCCAGCCATTTGTGGATCGACAAAAACAGCCAAACCGTTTATTCGACGATGCAAGACAGCGACGAGTTGGTGTCAATTGATTTGGCGACCCAGGCGCTCAAGTGGCGGATCAAAACAGGCTCGTTACCCGCGGATATTTATGGCTCACCGGACGGCAAATTTTTGTTCGTGGGATTGACCGGCGGGGAGGGCGTTGAGGTTTATGACCTCTCTGGCAAGGAGGGCCATTTGGTCAAAACCTTGCCCACTGGCAAAGGCGCTCATGCTTTCCGCGCCACCGGCGATGGCCATCACATTTATGTCAGCAACCGCGTGGCCAACACCATTAGCCAAATTGACATGACCACTCAGTCGGTGGTTAAAACGTTTGCGGCACCGGGTGGCCCCGATTGCATGGACGTCAGCAAGGATGGCCGTCTGATTTTGCTCAGCTCGCGTTGGACCCGAAAAATGACGGTGATCGACAGCGAGTCCGGCAAGGTGCTGCGTCAGGTGAATGTTGGAAAGTCGCCCCATGGTGTTTGGACGCTTGATCACGCGCCACGCTAAGCCCTGGCAGGGCGGGTTGATCTGGTTGCGCCGCCCGCGAAGAGCCATGGTTGTGCTTTGGCGAGTCGGATCGACCGTTTTGGCGGCAACGCCTTCAATGGCAATGGATGTCCAGACGGCAATTCCCCCTGCTGCCCGTTGCCCTAAACCCCTCTACCTCACCTTCGACACCGGCCACATGGGCGTCGCCCCCTTGATTGCCGATGTGCTCAAGCGACAACAAGTGCGTGTCACCTTCTTTGCTGCCAACGAACCGACCCAAGAGGGCGATGGCAGCTTGGGCGAGCACTGGGCGCCATGGTGGCGCCAGCGGGCGTTGGAGGGGCATGACTTCGCTGCGCATACTTTTGACCATGTCTATTGGCGAGCCGATTTGCCTGCAGCAAACGGGCAAGAAGTCCGCTTTCAAATGAAACCCTCTGCAGGCCCCAAAGCAGGACAAAGCGAGGTTTACAGCGCCTCTGACTACTGTGAAGCTTTGGCCCGCAGCAACCGCCGTTTGGAATCCATCACCGGCGTGCCCGCCTTGCCTTTGTTCCGGGCGCCGGGCGGTAAAACCTCGCCGGCTCTGTTGGCGGCCGCGCAGCATTGCCCCACCCCTCAGGGCCAAGGCTATCGGCATGTGGACTGGGCGCCCGCCGGCTTTTTGGGCGATGAACTGCCGAGTGGCCCCCACCCCAATGCCATGCTGCTCAAGAAAGCGTTGCAGAACATTCGTCAAGGCGATATTTTGATGGCGCATTTGGGCATTTGGTCGCGCCAAGACCCTTGGGCGCCTGCCGACCTAGAGCCGCTGATTGTGGGCTTGAAGGCCAAGGGCTTTTGCTTCGACACTTTGCGCCACCACCCTCTTTACCGCCCCCATTTGGCCAACATGCCATGATCTCAAACCTGCATTTTTGGGCTGACCCAAACAACCTGGCCGACGCCTTCATCAATGCCCAGCAAGCTTTGTTTGAAGCGGTGGTAGAGCCGGTGATGTTTCATTTGGGGGGCGCCTCCTATATCGAAGAGGCCTTCAATGCCACGGGTTGGTTTTTGATGGGCTTGATGCAGTTGGCGGTGATATTGGTTGTGATCGTGCCCCTTCAAAAGTGGCGGCCTGTCGAGCCCTTCACCGACCGCAGCGCGGTGCAAACCGATGTGATTTACACCTTGATCCACCGCCTAGGCCTTTTTCAGTTGGTGGTGTTTTTTGCGATTGAGCCTTGGATTGGTGATGGGTTTGACGCCCTTCATTTGGCCGGTTTTCCCATCTGGCACCTGGACGATGTTTGGCCGGGCGTCACCGATTTGCCCTGGGTCACCTTTCTGCTTTATTTGGTGGCCTTTGACTTTTTTAATTATTGGGTTCACCGAGCCCAACACCAATTTAACTTTTGGTGGGCCTTGCATGCCTTGCACCACTCTCAGCGGCACATGACGGTTTGGACCGACAGCCGCAACCACCTCCTTGACGATGTGGTGCAAGCGATTTTGCTCGCCACGTTGAGCCAAATCATTGGCGTGCAGCCTGGCCAATTCGTCGCGATTGTGGCGCTGACCAAATTGTCTGAAAACCTCAGCCACGCCAATTTGAAATGTTGGTTTGGCTCGGTGGGCGAGCGTTTATGGGTGAGCCCGCGCTATCACCGTGTCCACCATGCCATTGGCTTGGGGCACGAAAGCCCAGGTCAGGTGCTGGGGGGCTGCAACTTTGCCATCTTATTGCCGGTGTGGGACATTTTGTTTGGCACCGCCAACTTTGAATGGCGCTTCGATCCCACCGGCGTGCGCGATCAGGTGGAGCCCCTCTTTTTGCCGAAGGCTCTGGCCCACGAACCCCAGCTGCGTCGTTACGGCGACGGCTTCTGGGAACAACAGTGGCGGGGTGTTTTGCGCTTGCTAGGCCAAGCTTGAAGGCGAGTCAACCCGCGATGCGCAGCATGACTTTGTGGCTCGATTCGCTTTGGCGTGCGGGCCTGTATTTCTGTCATCCGCGCACCTTGGGTTTGGCGCTGTTGCCGATTGTTGGGCTCAGCGCCCTGGCTTGGGCTGGGGCTTATTTTTTTTGGGATCCCGCTGTCGATCAGCTCAGCAGGGTGTTTTTAGAGACCCCTTGGTTGAGCTCGGGGTGGGCTTGGTTAGACGCTTTGGGTTGGGGGGCATTGAAGCAGGTGGTGGCCCCCTTGTTGGTCATTTTGTTGGTCACCCCCGTTCTGGTGGTGGCGAGTCTGATTGGGGTGAGCTGCTTCATGCAAACCGCCTTGGTGAATTGGGTCAGGCGCCAGCGGTTCAATGGGCTTCAAAAGCCACCAGGTTTTGGCGCCGACCTGGGCCGGGCGCCTCGACCTGGCCTGGCGTGGGAGTTCATCAGCGCCTTGCTTATGGCCTTGTTGGCTTTGGGGGTCTCGATGCCTTTGTGGCTGGTACCGCCCTTGGTGGTGGTTTTGCCCCCGCTCATTTGGGGCTGGCTCTGTTACCGGCTTTTGGCCAGCGCCACTTTGGCCACCTTGGCGAGCCCGTCTGAGCGTTTGACGTTGTTCCAACAGCACCGAGTGCCGCTGATGTTGATTGGGCTGGTCTGTGGTTATTTGGCGGCTTTCCCCACCTTGATTTGGGCCTCTGGCACCGCCTGGGCCACTGCCTTTGCTGTTTTGGTGCCTTTGGCGGTGGCCGCTTATGTCGCTGTTTTTGCATTTGCTGGGCTTTGGTTCGCCCACTTTGGCTTGGCTGTATTGGCCAGGTCGCGTGAAGCCCCTTGAAAACCTTTCAGAAATTAGAATGTCGACATGTCTTCTATTCGATTTGGCCTCATCATCGTCGGCGATGAAATTTTGTCTGGCAAACGCGCTGATAAGCACCTGCCCAAGGCCATAGCGCTTTTAAACGCGCGTGGTTTGTCCTTGTCTTGGGCCGAGTACGTTGGCGACAACCCTGAGCGTCTGGTGGACACCTTGAAACGGGCCTTCGACTCAGGCGATGTGGTGTTTTCCTGCGGTGGCATTGGCGCTACACCCGATGACCACACCCGCCAAAGCGCTGCCAAAGCCTTGGGCCAGGCCCTACAACTGCACCCTCAGGCCGACTTGCTGATTCGAGAACGCATGCAAGACACCGCCCGCGAGCAAGGCATTCCTTATGTGGCCGACAGCCCAGACAACATTCACCGCTTGAACATGGGCGTGTTCCCGGCCTCGGCACAAATTATTCCGAACCCCTACAACAAAATCCCAGGTTTCAGCTGTGCTGGAAAAAGCGCCGGGGCGGTGCATTTCGTACCTGGCTTTCCGGTCATGGCTTGGCCCATGATGGAATGGGTGTTGGATACGCTCTATGCCGCGCATTTCAATGCCAACCCCTACATTGAAAAGTCCATCGTCATCTACGGCGCGATGGAGGCCGCATTGACCCCGCTGATGGAAAAAATTGAGCGTGAACATGCGGGTGTGAAGGTCTTCAGCCTCCCGAGCGTGGACCACCCCGAACATGGCCGGCACATTGAGCTGGGCGTCAAAGGCGACCCCAAGGTGGCAGATCCGGCCTATCTTTTTATGCTGGAAACTTTGAAAACCCAAGGGGTTCGATTGGGCCCCGAAATGGTGCGCTGATTAAAAATGTTTTATTTGGTGCCTATAATGCACAATTTTGGTGCAATAAAAAAACAGCCCCACAACTTTCCTTGAATATTCCTCAAAATAGCGCGCAAGCAAGGCAAAATGTGCCCCTTGCGGTTTGGCACAAGAACTGCATAAGCATCCTTATTTACAAGCCTCAACTTAGGAGAACCTGATGGCAAAGACTGTCGCTGACGTCATGAAGCTGGTGAAGGACGAAGAAGTCAAATTTGTTGATTTCCGTTTCACCGATACCCGTGGTAAAGAACAACACGTGACCGTACCGGTGTCACATTTTGACGAAGACAAGTTCACGTCGGGTCACGCCTTTGACGGCTCCTCCATTGCCGGTTGGAAAGGCATTGAAGCCTCCGACATGCAATTGATGCCCGACGCCAACACCGCCATCATCGACCCTTTCTTTGAAGAAACCACGATGGTCTTGACCTGCGACGTGGTGGAGCCCGCTGACGGCAAAGCCTATGACCGCGATCCTCGCTCCATCGCCAAGCGCGCAGAAGCTTTCATGCGCGCTTCCGGCTTGGGTGACACCGCTTACTTTGGCCCCGAACCCGAATTCTTCATCTTTGACGGCGTGCGTTGGAAGAACGACATGTCGGGCTCCATGTTCAAAATCG
Organism: uncultured Curvibacter sp.; assembly: GCA_903828535.1. GTDB lineage: Bacteria > Pseudomonadota > Gammaproteobacteria > Burkholderiales > Burkholderiaceae_C > Curvibacter. The sequence continues at coordinate 34,485 of CAIKMN010000011.1, read as the reverse complement.
AAGAATACGAAGCTTCTTGGAACACCGGCGCTAAGCTCGAAGGCGGTAACCGTGGCCACCGTCCCACCGTCAAGGGCGGCTACTTCCCTGTGCCCCCCGTTGACAGCACGCAAGACATGCGCGCTGAAATGTCTTTGATCCTTGAGTCGATTGGCATTCCGGTTGAAGTGTTCCACCACGAAGTGGCCGGTGCGGGTCAAAACGAAATTGGCACCAAGTTCAGCACCTTGGTCGAGCGCGCTGACTGGACCCAACGTCTGAAATACGTGGTCTGGAACGTGGCCAATGCCTATGGCAAAACCGCTACCTTCATGCCCAAGCCCCTGGTGGGCGACAACGGTTCGGGCATGCACGTGCACCAATCGGTCTGGAAAGACGGCAAGAATCTTTTCGCTGGCGACGGCTATGCGGGCCTGTCCGATTACGCCTTGTACTACATCGGCGGCATCATCAAGCACGCCCGTGCTTTGAACGCCATCACCAACCCCTCTACCAACAGCTACAAGCGCTTGGTCCCCGGTTTTGAAGCGCCTGTGAAATTGGCTTACTCGGCCAAGAACCGCTCGGCTTCGATCCGTATTCCGTTTGTGGCCAACCCCAAAGGCCGTCGCGTGGAAGCCCGTTTCCCCGATCCAATGGCCAACCCCTACCTGTGCTTCTCGGCCTTGTTGATGGCCGGTTTGGACGGCGTGGAAAACAAGATCCACCCCGGCGAAGCAGCCACGAAGGACCTATACCACTTGCCACCCGAAGAGGACGCATTGGTGCCCACCGTCTGCCACAGCTTGGACCAAGCCTTGGAGCACTTGGACAAAGACCGCGCGTTCTTGACCAAGGGCGGTGTGTTCACTGACAGCATGATCGACGCCTACATTGAGTTGAAGATGACCGAAGTGACCCGTTTCCGCCAAGCGGTGCACCCAGTCGAATACGACATGTACTACTCTCTGTAAGCCGAGCAGGCTGCACAGTCAAAAAGGGCAGCTTCGGTTGCCCTTTTTTTATGACCTTTTAACCCCCGTCTTGGGTGTTTTCTGTTCCCCTTCAACCCTCAAAAATCGAAACCAAGTTAACACGATGTTGACGCTCATTAGATGCCAATCAATCGTTCACTGCGGTGTTTAGTCATGTGTCTGGGGTTATGGCCTGTTTTATTGCTGGGTTTTTGGCTTGGTTTGTGGGTCACGCCCCAGGTGAGTGCGCAAGAAGTGATTTACCGTTGCGGCCATGAATACACCAACCAAAAACCGGTCACGCCTCCCGGAAAAAAGGCGCCCGATTGCCAGGTTTTACAGGGCGTCAGCGTGACCGAGATCAAGGGACCTGATTTAGCCAAACAGGCCACCACGGACAAAAATGGCCTGGTTAAATCCGGCGCGGGATCCAAGCGGGCCAACGAGGCCCTCGGGCCAGAACCCAAAGAAAGCCCCGAGCAGGCGGTTCGTCAAGAAGCCAGGGCCATTTTGGAGGCCGAGTGGACGCGCGCTCAATCACAGCGGCAAGCGTTGCTGGCGGCCTATGAAAACGGCGCGCCACCGCTGCTCGGGGATGAAGTCAGAAATCACCAAAAATACTTAGACCGGGTGGCTGAACTCAAAAGACAACTCGATCGCAACGAGGCCGATTTGACCGGCCTTCAACATGAATTGAATCGGCTCAAATGAAACCGAACCCTCCCCCCCTCAAAACGCCGCAGACTCAGAACGCCAGTGCCTCCACAAGCGCCAAAGCCAACCCTCAGTGGCAAGTCCTCGACTATCTGATCACCTTGGTGGCGGTGGTCCGATTTGACGGTCAGGTGCTCTATGCCAACGCGGCCCTGGAAGACGCCATCGGCATGTCACGACGCACCATTGAAGCGGTTGATTTTGCCGACTTTTTTGTCGACCCGAGTCCTTTCCGACAAGCCATATCGGGGGCCCGTGAAAATGCGTTTGCGGCCATTCGTTACGAGGGCATGCTCAAACGGGTCAGCCACGACGCGGTGCCTGTGCACGTGATCGTGGCCCAAGGCATGCAGCCCAATGAGGCCCTGGTGGAGCTGCTGCCCCTCGAACAACAGGCGAAACAAGAGCGCGAGGAGCGTCTGGTCGATCAGGCATTGGCGAACAAGGAGCTGATTCGCAATTTGGCCCATGAAATTAAAAATCCCCTGGGGGGCATCCGAGGGGCGGCTCAGTTGCTCGAAATGGACATTCACTCCAAAGAACTGAACGAGTACACCCAAGTCATCATCCACGAAGCCGACCGCCTGCAAACGCTGGTGGATCGGCTGTTGGCCCCGCATCGGCGAGCGCAGGTGGTCGCCGACTTGAACATCCACGAGGTTTGCGAGCGGGTGCGCTCCTTGATCGTGGCTGAATTTCCAAAAGGGCTTCGGGTCGAGCGGGACTTCGATACCTCCATCCCTGAACTCAGGGGTGACCGCGAACAATTGATCCAAGCGGTGCTGAACATCGCCCACAACGCCGCGCAGGCTTTGTCTGATCGCATTCAGGCGGGTGACGCCTGCATCACCTTCCAGACCCGAATCGCCCGTCAAGTCACTTTTGGCAAGCAACGTTATCGGCTGGCATTGGAATTGCATGTCATCGACAACGGCCCCGGTATTCCGGAGGCCATCAAAGACCGGTTGTTTTACCCCTTGGTGTCGGGGCGAGACGGTGGGTCGGGTTTGGGTTTGAATTTAGCGCAGACATTTGTGCAACAGCACCATGGTTTGATTGAATGCGACAGTGAGCCGGGGCGAACGGATTTCAAAATTTTGATTCCTTTGCCCTGAAATTGATTGAAGGAATGAGATGAAGCCGATTTGGATAGTGGACGACGATCAGTCGATTCGTTTCGTCTTGGAAAAAGCCTTGTCTAAAAGCGGCTTGCAGACGCGCAGCTTTACCCAACCCAAAGAGGTGCTGGCCGCACTGGATGCGGTGACCCATGAAAGCCAGGATCAAGCACCTCAAGTGCTGGTCAGCGACATCCGCATGCCGGGGGGGGCGGGCCTGGATTTGCTGAACGAAGTCAAGCGACGCCTGCCTGGTTTGCCGGTCATCATCATGACCGCTTTTTCAGACTTGGACAGCGCGGTCTCTGCCTTTCAAGGTGGCGCCTTTGAGTACTTGCCCAAACCCTTTGATTTGACCAAAGCGGTCGAGTTGATTCGCCGCGCCGTCGAAGAAAGCCAGCGTGAAGAAGTGGCAGAAGACCGCGCCATGGAGGCGCCAGAAATGCTGGGCCAAGCATCGGCCATGCAAGACGTTTTTCGGGCCATTGGGCGACTCAGCCAAAGCAACGTGACCGTCATGATCACGGGTGAATCTGGCTCCGGCAAAGAATTGGTGGCGCGTGCTTTGCACAAGCACTCGGTGCGTGCTGGCGGGCCCTTTGTGGCCATCAACACCGCGGCCATTCCCAAAGATTTACTGGAATCCGAATTGTTTGGCCACGAGCGCGGGGCTTTTACCGGGGCACAGGCCATGCGGCGAGGCCGATTTGAGCAAGCCGACGGCGGCACGTTGTTCTTGGATGAAATTGGCGACATGCCACTCGACTTGCAAACCCGGTTGCTGCGGATTTTGTCAGATGGTAATTTCTACCGCGTCGGCGGTCACAACGCCATCAAGACGAATGTTCGGGTCATTGCGGCCACGCACCAAGACTTGGAGCAACGTGTCAAAGACGGCGTGTTCCGCGAGGACTTGTTTCATCGCTTGAACGTCATTCGCTTGCGCCTGCCCGCCTTGCGCGAACGCCGCGAGGACATTCCAGTCCTGACCCGACATTTTTTGCAACAAAGCGCCAAGCAATTGGGCGTTGAGGCCAAGCGAATTGCCGAGCCGGCCCTGAATTTATTGATGGGCTTCAACTTCCCCGGCAATGTTCGCCAGCTCGAAAACATATGCCATTGGCTGACCGTCATGGCACCATCCCAAGTCATTGAAGCCAAAGACTTGCCCCCCGAGGTGTTGCAACACACGGGGTTGCCCTTGATTGAATTTTCAGGCGTCTTGAGTTCTGATTCAACTTCTACGGGTCTAGCGCAGGGGCCGGCACCGTTTGCGACTACACCGCTTCAGCCCTCTCCTTTGCAGTCTTTGGCCAGCATGCCAACGACGCCCTTTCGGGCTTCTGCGGAGCCCTCCCTCGGTTGGGAGGCAATCCTCGAGACGGAGGTGGATGCCTTGTTGGCGCAAGGCCACAACGATGTTTGGGAGGTGTTGACCAAGCGCTTTGAAGCCAAGCTCATTCAAACCACCCTGGCGAATACCCGTGGACGGCGCATTGAAGCGGCGGTGCGCCTGGGCATCGGGCGCAATACGATCACACGAAAAATTCAGGAGTTGGGTCTCGAGTCAAGCTGAGCCTAAACCATTCAAATTAGCCCAAGGAAACAACCACCGGTGTGTGGTCGCTGGGGCGCTCATTTTTACGCGGGGTTTTGTCGATCGTACAAGCACTGACCTTGGGCTTGAGCGCTTCGCTGACCAAGGTGTAATCGATGCGCAAACCCCGGTTTCGTCGGAAGGCCAGGTCACGGTAATCCCACCAGGAGTAATGCTTGGGGCCGTCTTCAAACAAGCGAAAGGCGTCGTGCAAACCGAGATTCAACAGGCCTTGGAACGACGATCGTTCCGCGGTGGTGTGGTGAATGGTTTCACGCAAACCCTCTGGGTCCCAGGTGTCTCGATCGTCCGCGGTGATGTTGAAGTCGCCCACCAAACAAAGCTGGGAATTTTGGATCAAGTCGGCGGCCAGGTTCTTATGAAGCGCCTCCAGCCAGTGCATTTTGTAGGCAAACTTTTCCGAGTCCGGGGCTTGGCCGTTGACGAAATAACCATTGACCAAACGAATTGCACCCAGCGGTGTCTCTAAAGTCAACGCGATCAAACGCGACTGTTCATCCGCAAAATCAGGGATGTTCTTCACCACGTCTCGGACATTCAGCGGCATTTCGGGGGCTTGGCGGGCGAACTTGCGCACCAAAATGGCCACGCCGTTGTAAGTCTTTTGACCGAACACCTGCGCCTCGTAGCCGGCCGCATGAATGGCTTCGTGCGGAAACTTATCGTCGGTTAATTTCAGCTCTTGCAAGCACAGCGCATCGACCGGATTGGCCTGCAACCAGTCCAACACTTGCGGCAATCGCACGCCGAGCGAGTTAACGTTCCAAGTGGCAATTTGCAGCATGATTTATTTGAGGTGGGGAAGCGAAAAGGTGTCTGAGGTGCCACCGGACCGGCATCCTGAACCGGGGTTCAGGTGGGCGAGGTCAGAATGGCGTTGGGTTCATCTGGCGCGAGATGATCACGCTCACCAAACGATGTTCCAAGCCCGAGCTCTATGAGCATTGGTTCAAGGAAATATAAAGCCCAGCATGCACCTCAGACAGAGGCATTGTAGGTTTATAAAGGGCTTTTTCCCTTGAAATTTTCGACCGCGTTTCAGGTTGTTGTTTTTAAATCAACAACCCGTCTTGACCCAAGGCCGCGTCCAATTGGGTGAGGAGTTGATTCAGACGTTGGTGGCCCGCGCTGGCGTCGTTTGAATTCGAAGCGCCTGAGGCAGGCGCCGAGGCGGTGGCAACTTCAGAGGCGCCGCTCGTTGAGTTCAAGTTAGGGTGAGGTTCAAGTTCACGGTCGCCCAATTCGAAGGCGAAATTCAGGGCCGCCAAAACGGCGATGCGGTCGCGCGCTTTGACTTTGCCCGCATCGCGAATTTTCACCATCGCCGCATCCAACCGCTGAACGGCTTGCATCAGCCGCTCTTCGCGGCCTTCGGGACAAACCAGCAGATAACTCTGCTGCATGATTTGGGCTTCAATTTGTTTCATGCGGGGTATTCAAGTCGGCGGTGGGCAGTCGCTCCAACAATGCGTCGACCCTTGAACGGGCCGCATTCAAACGCGACTTCAGGCTGTCACGCTCGCGCTCCAGGGCGGTGACTTGTTGGCTCAACAAGGCATTGGTCCGCTGCAACTCCGCGTGCCTGAGCAACAATCGCTCAACGCGGTCGGCGATTTGATCCAAGTGGGGTGCTTCGGGCAGGGCCATGAAGAGACGTTGTGAGAGTGCAGGGGGCCATTGTAGGCCGTCCGTCAGCTAAAACCTTACAATCTCCTCTGTTGGTGCTCGTGTTTTGGTTCGCAAAGCACAGTTCAACGGGAAGCAGGCAGCCTTTTCCGAGGCCCAACCTGCGCTGCCCCCGCAACGGTCAAGCGGTCGAATCTTTTGGATTCCGGCTTTGTCAACACAGCCACTGGATGCCCTGAACAAGCAACTGGGAAGGCGACAAAGTTTGCACCGCCAGCCCGGATACCGGCCAACAAGGTGGTGCCCACCGTGAAAAGCGGGCACTGTGATGTCCACGCTGGCGGGGAGGCCGGCAGGGATTCATTCAGTGGTTCTTGTTTCATGAAAAATCCATCGGCCCCGCGCCGCAATGCCCTTGGGCCTTTGAGCCTCTTTGTGTGGGTGGCTTTGATCGCGTCTGCCCATGCCGATGAAAGCAGCCAATCGGTTCCTATTTCACCGTCCCCCATCGTGGTGTCAGCCACCCGCACCCCGCAGGCTTTGAACGACACTTTGGCCGACGTCACCGTCATTGACCATGACACCTTGGCCCGCAGCGGTGCGGTGGGTTTGGGGGATGTCTTGGGCCGAGTCGCCGGTGTTGAAATGTCGCGAACTGGTGGTCCTGGGGCCGCAACCAGTCTATTTATTCGAGGCAGCAACAATGAATTCACGGCTGTTTTCCTCGACGGCGTTCGTTTGGATTCACAAAACCTACAAGGCGGCGTCAACTGGGAGGCCATTCCTTTGGGGATGATTGACCACATCGAGGTTCTGCGGGGCCCTGCAGCAGCGGTTTATGGTTCTGATGCCATGGGCGGCGTGGTTCAGATTTTTTCAAAAATCGGCCAAGGCCCCGCTCATCCAGAGGTGGCAGTGGGCATGGGCAGCTATGGCACGTTCAAAGAACAAGCCGGTATCAGCGGCGCCAGCGGGGCCTTTGATTACGCCTTGAATGCCAATCACGAGCGCAGCAGGGGCTTCAATCAAATACCATCCTCGCCGCCTGCTCAAAATGACGGCTACCAATCGGACTCGGGTCACGCCCGACTCGGGTTCCAGATCAATCCAGACCAAAGGGTGGAAGCCACTTGGTGGGCCAACAACCTCCACTCGGCTTACAACGACGGTTATGGCGACCCCAAGCAGCTGCTCGACTACCAAGTACGAACCGCCGGTTTGAGTTGGCTCTCGAATTGGAATCCCGTTTACAAAACGCAGGTCAGTTTGAGCGAGACCCGCAACGCCATCTACTCGGCTTACGGCGCCTATGAAACCGATTTGAGAAGCTATTTATGGCTGAACGACTGGCACGTGGGGCCCCACCAAATCACACTGACCTTGGATGGTCGTGAGGACAAACTCATTTCTTCCTCGTCCTACGACCCGATTGCTGGTTCAGGGGTCCGAACCACCCAGGGCATGGCCTTGGGTTATGGCACCCATTGGGGACAGCACCGTTTGCAACTCAACGCAAGGCACGACCAAAACAGCGTGACGGGCGGGCACAACACCGCCAGCGCGGCTTATGGCTTTGGCTTTGCAACGCATTGGCGAGCGGCCCTTTCTGCGGCCACAGGTTTTAGAAGCCCCACGCTGTATGAGCAATATGCTTTGTATGGCGTCCCGACCTTGGCACCGCAGACCAATCAAAACGCCGAGATCAGTCTCCAATACGAAAAACAAAGTGCGATGTTGGGGGTGGTGGCTTACCGAAACAGGGTAACCAACCTGATCAACTTTGGAGACCCCGGCGCCTGCCAATCTGCTTATGGTTGTTATGCCAACGTGGGGCGCGCTTTGTTGGAGGGGGTGACCGTTTCGGCACAGGATCGCTTGGGCATGTTCAACACCCATGCCTCATTGGATTTGCAAAATCCCAAAGACCTTGCCACGGGTAAGGCATTGCCGAGAAGGGCCAAAGTTCATGGTGTTTTGGGCGCCGATACGCAGTGGGATGCGTGGACATTGGGGGGCGAAAGCCAAGCCTCAGGTCGTCGCTTCGATGACGCGGCCAATTCCCAAGCCTTGGGGGGCTTCACCTTGTTCAACGTCTATGCCAGCAAGCCTTTGACGCCCGATTGGCAGTGGTTGGCAAGGGTCGACAATTTGACCGATAAAAAATACGAATTGGCCTCCACCTATGCCACACCGGGTCGCTCTTTTTATGTGGGCTTGAAGTGGTCACCCAGGTGAAATGCCACTGGCTGGGGGCATGTCTTTTGTGCCTGTCTTGGTGGCTTCCTGCCGAGGCCATGGCCTTGAGCGTCACCGACGACAGAGGCGGAATTTTGTCGTTCGAACGTGTCCCACAACGCATCGTCAGCCTCTTACCGTCTCTCACCGAAACGGTTTGTGCCTTGGGTGAATGCCAGCGATTGGTGGGCGTGGATCGGTATTCCAACTTCCCCGCTGCGGTTCAGCGTCTGCCTAAACTCGGCGGCGGCATGGACCCCAGCATAGAGGCCGTGGTGGCGCTGCGGCCTGATGTGGTCTTGATGGCCAGGTCGGGCAGCGGGGTCGATCAATTGACCAACTTGGGCGTGAAGGTGTTGGTCTTGGAGCCCAAAACCGAAGCCGATTTGAAGCGCGTGTGGCTCACCTTGGGTCAATTGCTCCAAGTCAACAACGCCCCTGCTGTTTGGCAATCCATGGAAGTTGAAGTGGCGGCGGTCGCGAACGCCATGCCCGCTTCTGCCAAAGGCCAGCGGGTTTATTTTGAAGTCAGCCCTGGGCCTTATGCCGCCAGCGAGGCCTCGTTCATGGGGCAGAACTTGGCCCTCTTGGGTTTCAAAAATATTGTGCCCGCCCAGTGGGGGCCATTTCCAAAATTAAACCCCGAGTTTGTGGTTCGCGCCAACCCCGACCTGATTTTGGTGGGCGAGGGCAGCGTCGATGCCTTGCGACAACGCCCTGGATGGTCGATGTTGCGGGCATTGCGTGAACAGCGGGTTTGCGCCTTCACGCCCGCGCAAGCCGATGTGCTGGTGCGCCCGAGTCCCCGCAGAGCCGAAGCGGCGCGCTTGATTGTGGATTGCTGGATCCGCTTGGAGAGGCCTCCTTCATGAAGGTTTCCTTCATTAAGTTTTCCCTTTGGCAGAGGTGGCTTGGTGGCACTTCTGAACCCAAGTTGCTTGGGTGGCGGTGGTTGTTGATCGGACTTTGTTTGGTCGTTGGCTTGGTGCTCATCGGGCTTTGTGTCGGCAGTGCTGGGTTTGAAACAGGGCGGGTCGACCCCCGCATTGTTTGGGAAATTCGGTTGCCACGAACCTTGGGCGCTTGGGCCGCGGGCGCTTTGCTGGGCTTGGCCGGCGCTTTGGCTCAGGGCTTGTTTCGCAACCCGTTGGCGGACCCGTATTTGTTGGGCAGCGCCTCCGGTGCGTCCTTGGGCGTGGCCTTGGCTTTGGCCGCGGTGGGTGTTCGTCAAGCGCATTTCTGGTTTCACTTGGGTTTGACGGGGGCCGCCTTTATTGGCGCTCTCGGCGCCGTTTGGTTGACCTTGGTGTTGTCGCGCGGGGTGGCTCAAACGCTGCGTTTGCTCTTGTCCGGTGTGGTGGTGGGGGTGGTGCTGGGCGCTGCCACACAAGGTGTTTTATGGGTCGCGCCCGAATCGTTGCAAACGCTGCAAGCGTTCATTTTGGGCTCGACGGCCTTTGTAGGCTGGAGCGCCGCTTGGATGATGTTGGGCGTTTGGCTCCCCTGCATCGCTGTCGCGGCTTTGTTGTCCAAATTTTTGGATGGCCTGAGTTTGGGGGATGACACCGCCTTGAGTCTGGGGCTGCCCGTGGTGCCCCTGCGTTGGACCTTATTGGCGGTGTTGGCTTTGTGCACCGCGACCGCCGTTTCACAAACAGGACTGATTGCTTTTGTGGGTCTGGCGGCGCCGCACTTGGTGCGCGCTTTGGTCAAAACCACCCACCGCCTGGGTCTGGTGCTGTCCAGTTTGGCGGGCGGCATTTTGTTGCTGGCAGCAGACATCTTGGCGCGGGGTTTGATCGCGCCACAAGAGTTGCCTGTGGGCATTTTGACGGCCGTTCTCGGGGGGCTCTATTTGCTGTGGTTGATGCACCAAGGCGCCATGCGTCTGGAGACAGGTTCATGAGCCCAAAGCCGCTGAAGGACGCCCTTCAGGCCCAAAGCGTCAGCGTGCACTTGGGCCCAAAGGCCGCTCAGAATGGGGTGCTGCACTCGGTTTCGCTGAACGTTCCGGCTGCCCGTTGGACCAGCGTGGTGGGCCCCAACGGGGCCGGTAAGTCGACGCTTCTGAAATGTCTGGCGGGCCTCTTGCCATTCCAAGGCAGCCTGCATTGGGACGGCCGCCCTTTGGCGACGTGGACGACCCAGTCGCGTGCCTCGCATTTGGCTTGGTTGGGACAAAACCAAGAAGGCGCTCCTGACTTGAGGGTTTGGGACGTCGTCATGCTGGGGCGTTTGCCGCATCAGGGTTGGCTTTCACCTGAAAGTGATCAAGACAGAGCCGAAGTGGCGCAAGCCCTGCGAGCCACTCAGGCTTGGGACTGGCGTGAGCGGGCCTTGGGCCAACTCAGCGCTGGCGAACGTCAGAGGGTCTTGTTGGCGCGGGCCTTGGCCGTCCAAGCGGCTGTGTTGCTGATGGATGAACCTTTGGCCAACCTCGACCCGCCGCATCAAATGGATTGGCTTCATTTGGTGAGGTCTCTGGTTGCCCAGGGGCGCACCGTGGTCAGCGTGTTGCACGAAATTCCCATGGCCTTGTGCGCCGATGAGCTGGTCGTGATGAAGGAAGGGCGCGTGGTTCACCAAGGCCAGACCGCTGAACCGAAAACCCACTTGGCTTTAGAGGCTGTGTTTGAGAACCGCATTCAAGTGCGGTCGGTTCAGGGACAATGGGTGACCTTGGCGAAGCCTTAGTCAATAGTCATTCAATATTGAGCCCAGCCAGTCTCAATAATTCAGTCAAGTTCTTTCAATTTCAGTCACATTCAGGTTGTCATGGAAATCCAAACCCCGCCACAAGAGAAGCCCTACGAGAACCCCGAGGGCGAACGCCGTGGGCTGATCATCATCAACACGGGCGACGGTAAAGGCAAAAGCACCGCGGCCTTTGGACTGGCCATTCGGGCGCACGGGCGAGGCAAAGCGGTCAAAATTTACCAGTTCATGAAAGTGCCTTCAGCGCGTTTTGGTGAGCACCGTTTGTTTGAAAAAATAGGCGTGCCCGTCGAAGGGTTGGGCGACGGTTTCAGCTGGACCAGCAAAGACTTGGAACACTCGGCGCAGTTGGCCCGCGACGGTTGGCAAAAGGCCCGAGCCGCTATTTTGTCGGGCGCGTTTTTCTTGGTGGTGCTCGATGAAATCACCTACCCCTTGATTTTTGGTTGGTTGCCCTTGGACGATGTGCTGCAGACCTTGCGCGACCGCCCCCGCACCGTGCATGTCGTCTTGACAGGCCGGGATTGCCCTCCGGAGCTGATTGAATTGGCCGACACCGTGACCGAAATGAAAATGATCAAACATGCCTTTGAGGCCGGCATCCCCGCTCAAAGGGGCATTGAAGATTAAGCTTCGAAATTGGCTACGATGGCGTCTTCCCTCCGGGCATGGCTTAATGGGCATACAAAACCATCCCATTGGTTTTATCAAGATCGTCAAGATCGATGAACCCTGTGGGTCGTTTTGAATAAGGAATTTTCATGTCTCAGACCGCTTTGTCTCCCGCTCATTACGACCGAAAAACCGTTACCTATCATTGGCTCAGCGCGGCGCTGATTTTTGGGATGTGGTTGGTGGGGCAAAGCTTTGATTATTTGCCTGACGGTCAGCCCTCCGATGTCGCCATGAGTTTGCACGTCTTGACGGGGCTTTTGTTGGCTGTTGTGATCCTACTGCGCTTGCAATGGCGATTCTCCGGCGGCACACGATTGCCCTTGACCCAAGACGGTTTGGTCGGCAAAGTGAGCAAAGGCGTTCACCACCTTTTGTATGTGTTGACGCTTCTCACGGTGGTCTTGGGTGTTTTGGCCGCCTGGGCCCATGGGGTCGCTGTGTTTGATTGGTTTCAATGGCCAGAAATGCGGCCAGGTGATCGTGACTTTCAAGAACTCACTGGCGATCTGCATGGCTTACTGGCCAATGTCCTCGTGGCCTTGGCTGCAGCCCATGGGGTGATGGCGGCTTGGCACCGTTGGGTCTTGAAAGACACCATCGCGCAGCGAATGGATCTTTGATTTTTAACTGGTTTTGCGAGTCAGGACCCGTTCGCCATCACGCCTTGAAGTTTGGCGAGAGTTGAACGGTCTCGCCGATCACCAACAAACCCGGGGTTGAGCGGTAGCCGGGGTTCAGGGCCATCAAGTGGTCCAAAGGGCAGGCGATGACTTCTTGCTGCTCGCCCTGCGCGGCATAAATCAACGCCGCCGGTGTGTTTGGCGACAGGCCGTGTTCAATGAGTTTTTCGCCAATCAATTTCAGCCGTTCCACCCCCATGTAAAACACCCGCGTTTGTTGCGGTTTTGCCAAGGCGGGCCAGTCGTAATCCAAGGGGCCGATGGCGCCGTGACCCGCCAAAAAGACGCAGCTGTGAGACAGGTCTCGGTGCGTTAAAGAAAAGCCAGCGGCGGCCGCGCTGCTGCTGGCCGCCGTGACACCGGGGACGACGTCAAAGGGAATGTGCGCCTCGTTGAGGGCCGCGGTTTCTTCGGCAGCGCGCCCGAACACATTGGGGTCTCCGCCTTTCAGGCGCACCACGCGCTTGCCAAGGCTTGCCTGCTCGACCATGAGGCGGTTGATTTCAGCTTGCGGCAGTGGATGATGACCACTGGCCTTGCCCGCATAAATCCGCAAACAAGTGGCAGGAACTGTCTCCAGCACAGCGGGATCGACCAACCGGTCGTAAATCAGCACCTCGGCTTGCTCTAAGCAGCGAACAGCCCGCAACGTGAGCAAATCCAAGGGGCCTGGGCCAGCGCCGACCAAATGCACAAAGCCGACCGGCAGGGTGTGCCCAATTGCTTGCACTGGGCTTGAAGGAGAGAGCGCAATGGGCTCAGCTCCCGGCGGCTTGATTTCAAGATTCATGGCGCAATTTTAGGCAGCCTCAGGACCCGCTGTGGCTCTGGGATAATCTGGGCATGAGCGGCAACACCTTAGGCAAACTTTTTAGCGTCACCAATTTTGGTGAATCCCATGGTCCAGCCATTGGCTGCGTGATTGATGGTTGCCCGCCGGGCATGGCTTTGAGCGAGGCCGACATTCAATTTGAACTCGACCGTCGTCGGCCCGGCACCAGCCGTCATGTGACGCAACGCCAAGAGCCCGACCAGGTCGAAATTTTGTCGGGGGTTTATCAAGGCCTGACCACAGGCACCCCGATTGCTTTGCTGATTCGCAACACCGACCAGCGCTCCAAAGATTACGGCGACATTGCGCAGCGCTTTCGCCCTGGGCATGCCGACTATGCTTATTGGCACAAATATGGTTTGCGTGATCCCCGCGGCGGTGGCCGATCTTCCGCCCGTTTGACGGCACCCACCGTGGCCGCTGGCGCGGTGGCCCGTAAGTGGTTGCTGGAGCAATACGGCACGGTTTTTCGGGGTTGCATGACCGCCATTGGTGAAGTCGAAATTCCGTTCGAGGGCTGGGACTTCGTCTCGCAAAACCCGTTCTTCGCACCCACGCCAGAGGTGCAAAATTTAGAAGATTACATGGACGCTTTGCGCAAAGCAGGCGATTCTTGTGGGGCGCGCATTCGCGTGAGCGCCAGTCACATGCCCGTCGGCTTGGGCGAGCCTTTGTACGACCGACTTGACGCCGAAATTGCCCACGCCATGATGGGCCTCAATGCCGTTAAAGGCGTTGAGATTGGCGCTGGTTTTAAGAGCGTGGCGCAGCGCGGCACCACCCACGGCGATTCCCTGAGTCCGGACGGTTTCCGCTCGAACAACGCGGGCGGGATTTTGGGCGGTATCAGCACCGGCCAAGATGTCGAGGTGAGCATCGCCATCAAACCGACCAGCTCCATCGTCAGCCCCCGTGAGTCGATCGATGTCACAGGTCAATCGGTTGAAGTGGTCACCAAGGGGCGTCATGATCCTTGCGTGGGCATCCGCGCCACGCCCATTGCCGAGGCCTTGTTGGCCTTGGTGGTGATGGACCATGCTTTGCGTCACCGCGCCCAGTGCGGTGATGTGCAAGTGACGCCAGGGCCCATTGCAGCGAGCGCCTCGCCATTGTCGTCCTGAGCCCGGTTTTCATGACAGGAGGCTCTAGGAATTGGCGCCACTGGCTCGCCTTTGCGGCCTTGTCCGCGACTTATTACGCGCATGCCGGCATGTTCGGCTCTTACCTGCCTTTGTGGTTGCAGTCCATTGGTTTTTCGGTGCTCAGCATTGGTTGGCTGACCGCCTTGCAATCCGTCACCCGCGTTTTTGCGCCCTACCTTTGGGGGCTGTTGTCGGACCGCTCGGGGAATCGGGTGAAGTGGTTGCGCTGGTGTGCCTCTTCCGCGTTGATGTGGTGTGTGGGTTTGTTTTGGGCCCGCGACGCTTGGGGCGTTTCTTTTCTTCTACTTTTTTTGTTTAGCCACACCAGCGGCATGATGTCGATGAACGAAGCCGCCATGGCCCATTTGGTCAGCGAGGGCGGGCAGTTTGACGCCAAACGCTATGGCCGCATCCGCTTGTGTGGCTCGGTGGGTTTCATGGTCAGCGTCTTTCTTGCTGGGGCTTGGTTTCAAGGCCAAGGCATGGCGACATTTCCGGTCTGGGCCATTGCCTCGCTGGCCTTGTTGACTTTGGCGGCTTGGTGCTTGCCTACTTTGCTGGAACACGAAACCCCCAGCCGAACGCCCGCTGATAATTCAGCACAGAATTCCCTTGAGGCCCCGACGCGTGCCTTAACGGAGGGGGCAAAACGGGACGCCTCAAACTCAGCCGCATCAACGCGGTCCGTGACCATGGTGTCGGTGACTTCCGTCTTGCGCCAACCCCAGGTCCGGTGGTTTTTAGCCGCCTTGTTTTTCCATGTCTTGGCACACATGGGCTTGTATGTTTTTTTCTCGCTGTACCTCGACGCCTTGGGTTACAGCAAAACACAGATCGGTATTTTGTGGGCTGTGGCCGTGGTCGTTGAGATCGCGTGGTTCTTCACCCAAGGCCGATGGTTGCCCCGCTTCAGCTTGACGGGCTGGTTGATGTTGGCGTCTGTCGTGGCATTTTTTCGAATGGGCTTTACCGCCTTGGCGGGTACTTCTTTGTGGATGATGCTGTTACTGCAATGCTTGCATGGCATCACGTTTGCAGCCCATCACACGGCTTGCGTGGCACTGATTTCTCATTATTTCCCGGGGGCTTTGCGGGGTCGAGGGCAGGCCATTTATACCTTGGTCGGTTATGGACTGACAGGTGTCGTGGGCGGCACGCTTGGCGGCGTGTTGGTCTCGGCGTTTGGCTTGGCCAGCGTGTACTGGGCTTGCTCGGTGTCGGCGTTGGTGGGTTGGTATGGCGCTTGGCGATTGTGGCGTTTGGTGCACGCACCCGCTGTGCAGCGGGCCTCAGAAAGCAGGGGTAAGCAGCCATAAAAAGTCAGAAAACAAGCGCTGTGTTTTCTGGGTCTTGAAGAAAGCCCGTCTTCTGTGCGGCTGGTGTTTATCTTCTTTTCGATTTTTCTCGTTTACTTGTTCACTTCATCCACCAGGGTTTTGAACTCATCGATGTCTTCAAAGCTGCGGTAAACGCTGGCGAAACGGATGTAGGCCACTTTGTCGAGTTTCTTCAGCTCACGCATGACCATTTCGCCGATGCGGTTGGAGGCAATTTCGCGCTGGCCCAAGTTCAGTAACTTTTCTTCAATGCGCTCAATGGCGTTGTCAATTTGCTCGGTGCTGACGGGTCTTTTTCGCAAGGCCAGGTTGAAGGAACCTTGCAACTTGGCGTGTGCAAAATCAATCCGTCGCCCGTCTTTCTTGACCACCGTGGGAAAGCTGACTTCGGGTCGCTCATAGGTGGTGAAGCGTTTGTCGCAATGGCTGCAACGACGCCGGCGGCGGATGAAGTCGCCATCTTCAGAAATGCGCGTTTCGGCCACCTGGGTATCCAGATGAGCGCAAAACGGGCATTTCATGCGGGGCCTGGTTTTGGGCCGATTTAACGGTAAACCGGGAAGCGCGAGGTCAGGGCGTGGACCTTGGCGCGCACCGCCGCCAAATTGGCTTCGTCGCGGGGGTTGTCCAAGACATCGGCAATCAAGTGGGCCGTCATCCGAGCCTCTTCGTCCTTGAAGCCGCGCGTGGTCATGGCGGGGGTGCCAATGCGCACACCGCTGGTGACAAATGGCTTTTCGGGGTCGTTCGGAATGGCGTTCTTGTTGATGGTCATGTGGGCGCTGCCCAAGACGGCTTCGGCCTCTTTGCCGGTGATGCCCTTGGCACGCAAATCCACCAACATCACGTGGCTTTGGGTGCCCCCGCTGATGATGCGCAAACCGCGTTGGGTCAGGGTTTCAGCAACGATGCGGGCATTGGTCACCACCTGTTGCTGATAGGCCTTGAAGCCAGGCGCTAAAGCCTCTTTGAAGGCCACGGCCTTGGCGGCAATCACGTGCATCAAAGGACCGCCTTGCAGGCCAGGGAAGATCGCGCTGTTGATGGCTTTTTCGTGTTCGGCCTTCATCAAGATGATGCCGCCACGGGGGCCGCGCAAGCTCTTGTGCGTCGTGCTGGTCACCACGTCGGCATGCGGCACGGGGTTGGGGTAGACGCCGGCAGCGATCAAGCCCGCGTAGTGGGCCATGTCGACCAGAAAGATGGCGCCCACGTCTTTGGCCACTTTGGCAAAGCGGGCAAAGTCAATGTGCAGGCTGTAGGCCGAGGCACCAGCGATGATGAGTTTAGGCTTGGTCTCGTGGGCCTTCTTTTCCATGGCGTCGTAGTCCAACACCTCATTGGCATCCAAACCATAAGACACCACGTTGAACCACTTGCCACTCATGTTTAAAGGCATGCCGTGGGTCAAGTGACCGCCTTCGGCCAGGCTCATGCCCATGATGGTGTCACCGGGTTTGAGGAAGGCCAAGAACACAGCCTCGTTGGCCGAAGCCCCGCAATGTGGTTGCACGTTGGCAGCGTCGGCACCGAACAATGTCTTGACGCGGTCGATGGCGAGTTGCTCGGCCACGTCGACAAATTCGCAACCGCCGTAGTAACGCTTGCCGGGGTAGCCTTCGGCGTATTTGTTGGTGAGCTGCGAGCCTTGGGCGGCCATGACGGCCGGGGAGGCATAATTTTCGCTGGCGATCAACTCGATGTGCTGCTCCTGGCGGGCATTTTCAGCCTGAATAGCCGCAAAAAGTTCGGGGTCGGTTTGTTCAACAAGAATGTGTCGGTCGTACATATTAGAGGCTCAGTCTAGGGCTTGGAAGGTGATACAACTGCCCAGGCGAACGGCTAAACGGCCATCGGGCCGGCACGCTCCCTCCGTGGTCAACCACGTCAGCTTCAAGGGCCTTCAGGCTCTTGTCACCTATCGCCAGTCGCGTACCTTGCTAGTGTAACGGACACGCAACAATTCAGTGGCCTCTTGGCTTTATTCAGTGGCGATGCGCAGGGTTTTGGCCTCAGCCGCTTGGGAATTGCTGTTGCCATTGTTGTTCATCAAGACAGGAACAGATTGGCCAGAGGCCACCTGGTTGAGTCGGTTCATTTCAGCCAGAACCCGCGCCGGATAACCCGTTTCATCGGCGCCTTCGACGTTCCCAGCGCCGACATAAAAGCGCAAACCGCCTTCCACCGAGCCGGCTTTGCCAATGCAGTCTTTCAGCACTTTGGCGCCCACACGCAAATTGGCCACCGGGTCAAAGGCCGCAAAGCGACCGCCAAACCGGTCGTACTTATCGCGGTGGACTTGGGTCATGACTTGCATCAAACCTTGGGCGCCCACCTCGCTTTGGGCAAAGGGGTTAAAACCCGATTCAATGGCCATGACCGCCAAAATCAAATTGGGGTCGAGGTCCGTGCGACGGCCGGTTTCCCAAGCTTCCGTGACGAGGGCGCTGATGGGCTCTGGGGCCACTTTGTATTTGCGGCTCAACCAACGGGCCACAGCTGCCTGGGGTTTGGTGAGGTTTTTGGGGTTGGTCGCGGTGGCCCGTGCACTGGCCTCCATTTGGCCCGGCAGGCTTGAGGTCAGTTCTTGACGCGCACGAAGCCAACCGAACAGTTGCTCTTCGCCCAGATCGCGCCAATCGGGACGCGCTTGCAACGTGGCCACTGCAAAAAACAAAGCCAGTCCCAACAAAGCAAAACCATTGTGCGTGATGGCAAAGAAACCGTCCGCCACATCTTTGACGAAAATTTGCAAGCCCACCCTCAAGGCGTGAAGCAGGCTGTTCGCGGTGATGCTGGTTTTGGGTGATGTCACTGAGGGATTGGGCCGTCTGGTTGGGCAGAGCCTTAGTTTCG
This sequence comes from uncultured Curvibacter sp., assembly GCA_903828535.1. GTDB lineage: Bacteria > Pseudomonadota > Gammaproteobacteria > Burkholderiales > Burkholderiaceae_C > Curvibacter. The sequence continues at coordinate 15,984 of CAIKMN010000011.1, read as the reverse complement.
GATTCTTTATTTTAATTTTCTCTATATACTCATTGGGTTATATGGACGGACTTTAATAAACCATTCAAGGACACGGGGGCAGCGGGCTTTTCGCGGGCCTCAGCCAGTGGCTTGCATATCGGCGAGAATAGCGCTCTGTTTCTTGAATTCACCCCCCTGTAATAGAACAACATGTCTGACGCCTCTGATTCGAAGTCTTTGCCCACGAGCAACGCGGCTGCCTCCTCCAAAGCCCATGAGCCCCATCCCTTGGATGCGTTGACTGGTGGGGCTTTTTCCGCACCGACTTCGGGCGAACGTGCCGCGCGGGTGCGCGACTGGTTGGCCACCGAGCCTGAAGAAGCCCAAATGCAGGCGGTCTTTAAAGACCTCAGTGTGCGTGATAAAGGCGCTTCTCGCGCCATTCGTGAACGCTTGGACGAACTCAAACGCGCCAAAGGCCAAGAAGCCATCGCAGAAGAATGGGCTCAAAAAGCATCCAAATTGTTGGGTCTTGAGCGCTTGAACATGGCCGACGCCTTGGCCTGGCAGCGCGACGCAGCCAAAGCCGGTGCCCCCTTGAGCCGGGAACCCTTGGCTTCTTTGAAAGTCCAACTCAGTGACCGTGTCAAAGTGATTGAAGACTTGCAGCACCGGGTTCAGGTGCAGCGAGAAGCCGCCGTGTTGTTGGCACAGCGCATTGAGGTGTTGTCGACCAAGCCCTGGGGCGACGCTCAAAAAGTGCAGTCTGGCTTGAGCATCGATGTGACGGCATGGCAAGAGCAGGCGGCTGCCTTGATGACCGACGCCAATTGGGCCAGCGTAGAGGTGCGCTTTCCGCCGATGTTGGAGGCTTCTAAAACCCAATTGCTGATGGTTTGGGATGCCTTTCAATCGGCCTTGGCCATGGCGGTCGCTGCCAGCCAAGAGGCGGCTGCCCCTTTGCCCCCCGTTCGGGTTTGGGCCGACGAATTGCGCTTGGCGCGGGGAGAAGCTTTAGCCCCTGCCACCACGGGCGGGTCTGGCTCAATGGGTTCGGTGGGTTCGGCGGGTGGGGCAGGTGCTCCCACTATGGCCTCGGCAACGGATCGGCCTGCTCGCGCTCCGAGGCCCGCTGTGCCCCCCGAGTTGCGTCAAAAAGCCCAAAAAATTGTGGCAGAAGCCTTGAACAAATTAGAGCGTGAAACCGCTGAGGGCCACGGCAAGGCCAGCGCGGGGGCGGCTTCGGCATTGCGCAATGTGCTCAAAGAACACGGCAAATTAATTGACGCCGCGATGGAGCATCAAGTCCACACCGCCTTGATTGCGGCCGGTGAACTCGAGGGTTGGCAGCGCTGGAGCGCGGATCAAGTGCGAGAAGCCTTGGTTCAACGCGCCGAAGCTTTGATCAACCGACCCGAGGGCCAAGCCTTGGGTGGACGCAAAATGCAAGAAACCCTGCGGGGTTTGCGCGAGCAGTGGAAGCAAACCGACCAGGGGGGTGCGCCCAACCATGCTTTGTGGAAGCGTTTCGACGAAGCCTGTAATCAAGCCCACAAAGTGGTTGAAGTTTGGCTTGAAAAAATAAAAACCGAAGCGGTGGAACAAAAGGCCAAACGACTGGCCCTCATCGAGGAATTAAAAGCGTGGTCGGGGGCGCAACAACAAGCCGTTTCGACGGACTGGAAGTCAGTCACCCGAAGCCTGCACCAATTTGCAGAGCGTTGGCGAGAAGCCGGTCACTTGAGCGAAAAAGCCTTCGCCGAAATGCAAGGCTTGTGGAAAGAGGCCTTTGCGGCAGCGGCTGCCCCCATTGAATCGGCGCAAAAGGCCAGTGTGGCGCTGCGCCATGCCCTGATCGAAGAAGCCAAGATTTTGGGCGCTTCTGCGAACCTGCGCGTCGACACCGTACGCGCCTTGCAGCAACGATGGACCGCTGAGGCGCAAAGTGTGCCCCTGGACCGCAAGTTTGAACAGAAATTGTGGGATGCCTTCAGAAAGCCAATTGACGAGGCCTTTAACCGAAAAACCACGGAGCGCGAAAAGGCCGTGACCGCCTTGAGCGAGCATGACCGCACGGTGTTGGACGCCGCCAAAGCCGTCGAAGCCGCCAACGCATCCGGCGATGCCCAAAAAATTCGCGCGGCCTTGGCCCAATTGGAAGCCGCTATCCGTGGACAAGCGCAAGCCCAGTCGCAAGCCCAGTCACCGACGCCGGCTGAATCGAATGCAGCGTCAAATCCAGAATCTATCGCAGAGCCCAAGGTTGAGTTAAGGGCTGATTTAACTCAGGAAACATCGCCCGAAAAATCGCTCGAAACAGCCCCCGAAACAGCCCCCGAAACAGCAGCAATGGAAACGCCAGTGCCAGCCCCGGCATCCGTGACCGCGGCACGTCCACGCCCGGTTGTCGCCGTGCGGGGCGACGATCGACCCGGCATGAAGAAAACCGAGGTGGCCCCAGCCGGTCGTCCAGGCCGTCCAGGGGATCGACGTGATAGCGGACGAGAAAGCGGACGAGACGGCTTCCGAAACGACGGGCGACCCGGCGGTCGCGATGCAGCCCGTGGCCCGCGTGAAGACCGCGGTCCTCGCTTGGGAGACGCGGCTTTCCGCGCGCAACGCGACGCGATGGAGCATGCCCAATTGGCGCTGCGCAAGTTGGCCGCGCAAGCCCATGGCGAGGCTTTGACTCAACTCCTCACCGCCTGGGAAAAGCGCGACCCAGAAGCCCTGCCATCGGCGCAAACCTTGGGCGGTAAAGTCAACGCTGCTGCCCGCAGCCGTTGGCAGCAAGCCTTGAGCGCACCGCTAAAAACGGACGCTGCGAACCAAGTCAGCACCGCCTTGTTGCGTTTGGAAATGGCCGCTGAAGTCCCCACGCCCGCAGAGCATTTGAGCGACCGCCGACTCCTTCAATTGCAACTCTTGACCCGCCGAAACGATCCCTCGCCCGCTCAAACTTGGAGCGAAGACGCGGCCGTGGTGCTGCAAGGTCCATCAGATGCGGCCACCGCCAAGCGCTTGCAAAATGCGCTGAAGGCATTGCTGCGCTGAGGTCGTTCAAAGGGGGCAACGGGCCCCCATCGCCGCCCCGACTTCATAAAAAAGGCCACCGGAGCAAACGCTCGGGTGGTCTTTTTATGATTTCGGACTGGAATTTAGACGCGCTTGCGGTATTCGCCGGTGCGGGTGTCGATTTCGATTCGGTCACCTTGTGAGACGAACAAAGGCACGGGCACCTCGAACCCAGTGGCGATCTTGGCAGGCTTCATGACCTTGCCGGAGGTGTCGCCCTTGACGGCGGGTTCAGTCCAGGTGATTTCGCGTTCGACGCTGGTGGGCAATTCGACCGAAATGGCCTTGCCGTCATAGAACACCACTTCAACGGCCATGCCGTCTTCGAGGTAATTCAACGAATCGCCCATGTTTTCAGCTTCAACTTCGTATTGGTTGTAATCACCGTCCATGCAAACGTACATCGGGTCTGCAAAGTAGGAGTAGGTGCATTCTTTTTTGTCCAGAATGACTTGGTCCATTTTGTCGTCGGCCTTGAAAACCACTTCGGTGCCGAAGTTGGCAATTAGACTTTTGAGCTTCATGCGCACCGTGGCCGAGTTGCGGCCGCCGCGGCTGTATTCGGTTTTCAAGACGACCATCGGGTCTTTGCCGTGCATGATGACGTTGCCGGCGCGAATTTCTTGAGCGATTTTCATAAAAAGGATGGGCCGATTAAAGGCCAGTGCAAGGTTTGATGCAAAGCCTAGGATTTTAGCTTGTTTTTGGCAGCTTGGCGGCTGTTCTCTCAGAGCAGAAGCCCAACAACTGGTCGACGAGATCGGTTTGGCCCCCACAAAGTGAGCACGCCCGGGTCACTGCGGCAGCCCATTTTTGACGTTCCTCAGGTGCAAACCAGGCGTTCAAATCAACCTGAGTGGGCTCATTGGGGGCCAAGCCATTCCACCAAAGGTGGGCCTGCCGAAGAGAGGGCGGGGCCTGCAACCAATCTAAAAACGCCTGCAACTTGTCGGCGTGCGCGCCATCCGATTGGGGGTAAATTTGCCAAATAAAGGGTTTGTTGGCGAACAGCGCACTGACCAAGGAATCCTCCCCACGGACGAAGTTCAAGTCGCATCGGGCTAAACGGTGGTCAAACTCGATTTGCGATTCGTTGGGGAAGAAGTCAAGGCGCTGAGAGGTTTGACGAATGGAGGCGGAGACGGCCTGCGCTCGGTGTACCGCCTCCGCAGCGCGGCCCGTGGCAATGTGCAGCGTCGTCTGATGGCCCATACCACCGGCTTGTAAAAACGCCAACCAAACCGGCAGTGCAGGGGGTTCGTAGCAGAAAAGGCTAATGTGGGTTCCTGAGGCCTCCACCTTCGACAGCAGGGAGCGTCCTGGACTTGTCCTTGAATCCTCCCTTGGATCGGTCCTGAGGTCCTCGTGGGGCGTCTCGTTTGAAATCGTTGTGGGTGTGGATGGCCTGGTTGGTGTTGTGATCGCCTGGTGATTCAAGCGGTGAATTAACCCGCCGGTTTTGTCAGTAAACCCGGGGTAAAAAAACCACTTGGTTTGGCCCTTGCCAGGCCCGCTCATGACCGGTGAGGCGAGGCCGTGGCAGCGTTCGACATAGGCCTCGGCCGATAAATACTCTAGGTTGATCCAAACCGGAAACGCCTGCTCGTTCCTACCGCCCTGTTCAGCGCAGTGCTTCACCCAGGCCAACGGGGGCTCACAACCAAAGGCCTCCAACAAGACATCGCCGGGTGGCCCAGTGGGCGAGGTCAGGCATTCTTCCCAGCCCAAGACCTTAACGCGAGGGTGGCCCTTGGGCGCCATCCAATCCAGCGCACTGGCATCGCCCTGAATCCACAAACGCACCGACTCACCACGATTCGCCAAAGCTGCCGACAAGCGCCAGGTGACGCCCAAGTCGCCATGGTTGTCGATGATGTCGCAAAAAATATCCCAAAGCATTGAATGAGCCAAAATAGAGTGAGATGACCAACCAAGATTTGCCCCTGCCACCGGCCATGGCCGAACCCCAACGGGCGCCCACGACCGACCTCAAGCCGAACCCCAAGCCGGAGCCGGTGGAGGCCGCGGTCAAGGAAGCGGAAGCGGCGGTTGGGGCGGATGTCGTTGCGGTACACGGCGCCGAGTTGCTGGCTCAAGTCGCCGCCTTGCCCAGTTTGCCCGGTGTTTACCGTTATTTTGACGCCAATGACCAACTGCTTTATGTTGGCAAAGCCAACAATTTGAAAAAGCGGGTTTCCAGCTACTTTCAAAAGCAGCATGGGGGCACCCGCATCGGGCACATGGTGCGCAAAATTGCGCGCCTCGAGACGACCGTGGTGCGCTCAGAGGCCGAGGCCTTGTTGCTGGAAAACAACCTCATCAAGACCCAAAATCCCAAATACAACATTTTGTTTCGGGACGATAAAAGTTATCCCTATTTGAAGTTCAGCGGGGGTGACTTTCCACGCATGGCCTATTACCGCGGGGCGATTGAAAAAAAGAACCAATACTTTGGCCCTTACCCCAGTGGTTGGGCGGTGAAGGAAACCATCCAGCTGATGCAAAAGGTGTTTCAATTGCGCACCTGTGAAGACTCGGTCTTCAACCACCGAAGCCGACCTTGTTTGTTGTATCAAATCAAACGCTGCTCGGGCCCTTGTGTGAACCTCATCTCGCCCGTCGACTATGCACAAGATGTCGACGATGCCGCGCGTTTTCTGCGTGGCGAAACCCAAACCATGTTGCAGCAGATGGAGGCCCGCATGATGGCCCATGCCGACCGTTTGGAATTCGAACAAGCGGCTGAGTTGCGCAACCAAATCAGCGCTTTGTCCAAGGTCTTGCACCAGCAATCCATCGAGACCGATACCGATCAAGACGTGGACATTTTGGCGGTTAAAGTTCAAGGCGGCCGCGCCTGCGTCAACTTGGCGATGGTGCGGGGTGGACGTCATTTGGGCGACCGGGCCTACTTTCCCGTGCACGTAGAAGACGCCGACGAGGCCCAAGTCTTAAATGCTTTTGTCGCCCAGCATTACTTGGAGGTCGCGGTTCCCCCTGTTTGGGTCACCGACATGCCATTGGAGGCCGAGCTGATGGCTGCGGTGGTTGAGCACGCTGGCGTCAAAGTATCGGTGGTCAAACAGCCCCGCGAACACCGTCGAGTTTGGTTGGAAATGGCACAAAAAAATGCCGAATTGCAGCTGGCAAGGTTGCTGTCGGAAGAAGGCTCTCAACAAGCGCGAACAAGGGCCTTGATTGAAGCGCTGGACTTGGCACCCGAAGCCGCCGCAGACGGCGACCCTTTGGCCTCATTTCGCATTGAGTGCTTTGACATTTCGCACACTTCAGGGGAGGCCACGCAGGCCTCTTGCGTGGTGTTCCATCACCACAAAATGCAAAGCGCCGAGTACCGCCGCTTCAACATCGATGGCATCACCGGCGGCGACGACTACGCGGCCATGCGCCAGGTGCTGACACGCCGCTATGGCAAGGTGGCCGAGACAGGCCGTTTGCCTGACCTGGTGCTGGTTGACGGCGGCAAAGGTCAAGTGGCCATGGCCCGCGAGGTCTTCGAGTCGTTGGGCTTGGACCTGTCGGTCATCGTGGGCGTAGAAAAAGGCGAGGGCCGCAAGGTCGGCTTGGAAGAGCTGGTGTTCGCAGACGGCCGTGAGAAGGTTTACTTGGGTCGCGATTCGGCCGCCTTGATGTTGATCGCTCAAATTCGTGACGAGGCCCACCGCTTCGCCATCACCGGCATGCGGGCCCAGCGCGCCAAGGTGCGGGTCGGTGGCAGTCGATTGGAAGACATTGCCGGCATTGGCCCCAAAAAACGCGCCAAACTCTTGCAACGCTTTGGCGGCGTCCGCGGCGTGGGCGCGGCCAGTGTGGCCGACCTCAGGACGGTGGATGGCATTTCGAAAGAGTTGGCCGAAGACATTTACCGCGCGCTGCGCTGAACGCTGGATTAAAAACAGGCACAATCTACGCCATGTTTTGGACCATTCCCACCCTCATGACTTGGGCCCGTATCGTGGCGATCCCCTTGATCGTGGGTATCTATGCGACCGACCTGCCCCTGGCGAGCTGCAATGGCATCGCCACGGTGCTCTTCGTGATTTTCGCGGCCACCGATTGGCTCGATGGGTTTTTGGCCCGTCGACTGAACCAAGCCTCGGCCTTCGGCGCCTTTTTGGATCCGGTGGCTGACAAATTTTTGGTCTGTGCTTCGCTCCTGATGTTGGTGTCTTTGCACCGGGTCAATGTGTTCGTGGCCCTGATCATCATTGGCCGCGAAATCGCCATATCGGCCTTGCGCGAATGGATGGCCCAACTCGGCGCTTCCAAAAGCGTGGCGGTGCACATGATCGGCAAAATCAAAACCACCGTGCAGATGGTGGCCATTCCCTTTCTTTTATTTGATGGCCTCCTTTTTGAAGTCATCAACACCGAGTGGTGGGGAACGTTGTTGATTTGGATCGCGGCTGTTTTGACCGTTTGGTCCATGGTTTACTACTTGCAAAAGGCCTTGCCTGAAATACGGGCCCGCGTGAAATGAGCTCGACTTCGGTCAGCCCATCGCATGGCCATTCTCCGCAAGACAGCCGCTGGTTGGCCGCCATGCCTGTGGTCTTTGTGTTGATTTGGAGCACCGGCTTCATCGTCGCGCGTTACGGCATGCCCCATGCGCCGCCTTTCTCCTTTTTGTGTGTCCGCTACACCTTGTCGGTCCTGTGTTTCAGCGCGTGGATTGCGTTGGCCAAAGTGCCTTTGCCTGTGGGGCGCGATCAATGGCGGCATTTGGCCCTGACGGGCATGTTCATGCACGCCGGTTATTTGGGCGGGGTCTGGGCGGCGGTGAAGGCCGGCATGGGCTCAGGACTTTCTTCCCTCATTGTCGGGCTACAGCCGGTGTTGACAGCCGTTTGGATGTCCTCTCGAGGCAGTCAAGTGAGCCGCGCGCAGTGGCTCGGCTTGTTTTTGGGTTTGGGCGGACTGGTATTGGTGGTCAGCGCCAAGATGGAACAGGGTGGTGAAGCGTCTTGGCAGGCTTTGGCTTTTGCGGTGATGGCCCTCTTTAGCATCACCACCGGGACGCTTTATCAAAAACGCTTCGTCAAGCCCTGCGATGTGCGCAGTGCCAGCGCGGTGCAATTGGGAGCGGCGTTGTGCATCAGCTTACCGCTGGCCTTGTTAGAGCCACAACCCATCGAGTGGGTGCCTGAGTTATTCGGCGCCGTCGCTTGGTCGGTGCTGGCCTTGTCCGTGGGGGCCAGTTCTTTGCTCTATTTGCTGATTCAGCGCGGTGCCGCCACCAGCGTGTCGAGCCTCATGTATTTGGTCCCGCCCTGTACGGCCTTGCTGGCTTGGCTTTTATTCGGCGAGCCCATCACCGGTTTCACTTTGGCGGGAACGGCCTTGACGGCGTTGGGGGTCAGCTTGGTGGTCCGAATGCCCAAGCCTTGAATGACACAGGAGGGGGCCTTCAGTGTGACTGGTTTGGCTCGACAGGTCATAAAAAGTTATTAATAAATTAACTTTCCTGCGATTAAATCTGTCTAAAATTGGAAACTGCTTGCGCGAACATCGCTCTTACCCCGCAATGGACACACAGGCAACGTCCTACATGGCCTCCATTTTTTTTAATAAAATTGCCGGCCCGCCTGGCTTTTTTTCTCGAGGAAATTTTTGTGAACAAGTCTGAACTCATCGAACACATCGCCAATCAAGCCGACATTTCGAAAGCTGCTGCGGGTCGCGCCATCGACGCCACCATCGAAGCGGTCAAGAAAACCCTGAAAAAGGGCGGCACGGTCTCCCTGGTCGGTTTTGGCTCTTTTGCCGTGACCAAGCGCGCTGCTCGTGCTGGCCGCAACCCCCGCACTGGCGCCACCATCAAGATCAAGGCCGCCAAGGTGCCTAAGTTCCGTCCAGGCAAAGCCCTGAAAGACGCACTGAACTAATTCAAGTATTTTCTGTGGGGTGCTTAGCTCAGTTGGTAGAGCAGCGCCCTTACAAGGCGCGGGTCGGCGGTTCGAGCCCGTCAGCACCCACCACACGAAAATACACCCCAGTTCCGAAAGGGCCCAGATGACTCTGTGCCCTTTTTTGTTTGTTACTGACTGATTTGCATGCAACGCCCTGAACTTCCCGATCATTTAAGTGTTAATCCCACCAGCCCCCATTTTGTGGCCGCTGTTTTTGAGCATGACATTGGCATTCGATTCAACGACCGAGAGCGTTTTGACGTCGAAGAGTACTGCGTGAGCGAAGGCTGGATCAAAGTGCCCGCTGGCAAAACCTTGGACCGCAAGGGCAATCCCCTTTTGTTGAAGCTCAAGGGTCGAGTCGAGGCCTTTTACAAGTCAGAGGTCAATTGAGGTTTTTGCGTCAACACTTTGTCATACGGATTACAAATCACGCCGTTATCATCGGCCAAAATTTAGTTACAGCTTGACGGAAAATCATCGATGAAGCCTTTTATCACGCCACTCTTTAGGTCGACTGTAGTTCTTTGGTTGTCATTGATCGGCGCAAGTGGTGTCCAGGCAGAAGAGGCCGTCTTGGTTCGCGAGGGCAAACAAGTCGGCATTCCTGAAACGTCCACCTACCGAAAACGGATTGAAATGGGGACGGCCGTGCAAAAGTCCTTGCCCCACTACCAAACCATTCCGGGTGTCATCGAAGTCGATCCTGCGGCCTCGGTGAGCGTGTTGCCGGCCTTGACGGGTCGTTTGGTGGACGTGAAGGTCAGCTTGGGTGATACCGTTCGCGCTGGCCAACTCATGGCCAGCATTCAATCCAGTGACCTGTTACAAGTCGGCGCCGATGTGCAAAAGGCCCGTGATGCTTATCACCTGGCACAAACCGCCCTGGAGCGCACCAAACAAGTCTTTAGTGGGGGCGGCAATTCACAAAAGGATGTAGACCAAGCCCAGAGTGCTTTTGAACAAGCACGCAGCGAAATGGAGCGATCCGAGCTGCGCTTGAAGGTCTACGAATTGCCTGCACAAGTTGATTTGTCAAAGCTGAGTCTGCCCGTCAAAGCCCCCATTTCAGGCACCATCAGCAGCGTGAATGTCGGCACCAATTCAGTGGTCAACGACCTCACGGCCAGCTTGATGACGGTCACCAACCTTGATTCGGTTTTCCTGACCTTGCTGGTGCCCGAAAATCTGTTGTCGCAAATTAAATTGGGTCAAACGCTGTCCGCGACCACCACCGCTTGGCCCGATCAAGTCCTTCAAGCCAAGGTGCAAAGCATTGGCGCGATTTTGGATCCGGACACCCGCCGCGTCAAAGTGCGCGCTTGGGTGGCCAATCCAAAACACCACCTGTTGCCCAACATGTTCGCGTCCGTCAAGTTCAACGTGCCGCAGCCCCCGCAGGTGGTGGTGCCATTGTCAGCGGTCATCATGTCCAACGATAAAAACTTGGTCTTCGTTCAAACCAAACCTTGGACCTTTGAGCCTCGCGTTGTCCAGTTGGGGCAAGAGGACAAAGGCGAGGTGCGTGTCGTCAGTGGGTTGAATCCGGGGGACAAGATTGTGGTTCGAGGCGGAGTGCTGCTGAATGATTAATCAGCTCATAGCGCTTTGCTTTAAGCGCCGGCATTTGGTCTGGTTGGTCACCGTCCTGCTGGGCATTTATGGTTACTTCTGCTGGGTCAATATGACCGTCGAAGCCTATCCTGAAATTGGCGACGTCACCACCTTGGTAACCACCCAAGTACCGGGCTTGGCGGCGGAAGAGGTCGAGCAACAAATCACCGTTCCCCTGGAACGCGCGCTGCGCAACACGCCTGGGCTGGTCACCATTCGCTCCAGCAGTACTTTTGCCTTGTCCCTGATCACCTTGGTTTTCAAGGACGGCACCGACGACTACTTTGCGAATCAGCGTGTTTTAGAGCGCATCAGCGGCGTGAGTTTGCCAGCGGGCGCCCAACCGGGACTGGGCCCCGTGACCGGGCCGGGCGGCGAGATTTTGCGCTACACATTGGAGTCGGATTCCAAGAACTTGATGCAACTGTCTGAAATTCAGAACTGGATAGTGGTGCCCGGTTTCAAAGAAGTCGCCGGCGTGGTGGATGTTTCCAATTTCGGCGGTTTTTCCCGTGAATACCAGCTTGAGCTCAGCCCTGAAAAATTGAGCCAATACAACTTGACCTTGAACGATGTGGTGAGCGCCATCAACAGCAACAACGCCAACGCCGGCGGCGGGCGCATTGTTCGGGGTGAGCAAGGTTATGTGATCCGCGCCATTGGTCAAATTCATGCACTCGAGGATTTGGGTTCTGTCGTGGTTACTCAAAAATCAGGGGCGCCGGTCTTGGTGCGCGATTTGGGTCAATTGAAAATCGGCCATCAGGAGCGCGAGGGGATCTTGGGCAAGAACGCCAACCCGGACACCTTGCAAGGCATCGTGCTGATGTTGAAGTACCAAAACCCCTCCCGTGTGTTGGAAGGTGTCCACGCCAAGATGGCTGAGTTGCAGAAAAAACTCGACCCGATGGACGTCAAAATCGTGCCCTACATCGACCGAGACGATCTGGTGAAACTGACCGTTGACAAGGTCACCCACACCGTGCTCGAGGGCATTGGTTTGGTCCTCATTGTCTTGATTCTTTTCTTGGGCAGCCCCCGCAGCGCGGTGGTTGCAGCGGTGGCCATTCCGGTGGCTTTGATCTTTATCTTCGTCCTCATGACCTGGACCAAGATGCCCGCCAACTTGCTTTCCTTGGGGGCCATTGACTTCGGCATCATTGTTGATGGTGCGATTGTGGTGATGGAGACCATTCTGCGGCGTCGTGAAGAAAATCCCGATGTCCAGATGACCGAAACCGATGTGCTGGAGATGACCAGCCACGTGGCCCAACCGATGTTTTTTGCCACCTTGATCATCATCACGGCGTACTGCCCCTTGTTCGCGTTTGAACGGGCTGAAGGCAAGTTATTCACGCCCATGGCCTGGACGGTTGGTTTTGCTTTGCTGGGCGCGTTGCTGTGTTCGCTCACTTTGATTCCCAGCCTGGCTTTTGTGGCTTTGCGCAAACCGCGAAAAATTTTCCACAACAAACCGCTCATTTGGTTGACGGCTGCCTATGAAAAGTCCTTGAGTCGCTTGTTGCGTGCCCCCTGGATTGCCTACGTCGTGAGTGCGGGGGTGCTGTGCGCCGTGGTGACCTTGGGAGCGACGGCGGGGCGGGAATTTTTGCCTGAGTTGGACGAGGGCAATTTGTGGTTGCAGGTGGACCTGCCCAGCGGCATTTCGATGGACAAAGCCAACGACATGGCGGCGGAACTTCGGCAAGCCATGTTGACTTTTCCTGAAATCAAATACGTGGTGACACAACTGGGCCGCAACGACAGTGGCACCGATCCTTGGACGCCTTCCCACATTGAAGCCCCTGTCGGCTTGAACCCCTATGAAACCTGGCCGGATCGTGAATCCAAGGCCGAATTGGTCAAGCGCATCAATGAAAAATTGAACAAATTACCCGGTTTTTCTGTGGGCATCAGCCAGCCCATCATCGACGGGGTCAACGACGCCATTGGTGGCGCTCATAGTCCCTTGGTGTTGCGCGTCTATGGTCAAGATTTGGCTGAGGACCGACGCATCGGTGACCAGGTGGTGGACATTTTGCACGGCATCCGGGGCACGGCCTCTGCGTCCATTTTTCAGGCGCCGCCCATTCCTCAATTGGTGGTCAAAGTGGACCGTGAAGCGGCGGCACGCTTGGGGGTGAATGTGGTCGATGTGACGAGCCTCATACAAACCGGTGTCGGCGGTGCGCCGGTGATTTCGGTCTACGAAGAAGACCGGGTTTACAACGTGGGGGTGCGTTTTGCCAAAGAAGACAAAGGCAGTCCAGAGGCTTTGGGTCGACTCACCGTGCGTTCCAGCAGCGGGGCCGCCATCCCCTTGTCGCAAGTGGCTGATGTGCGCATGCAAAGTGGCGAGAGCACCATTTCGCATGAATTGAACAAACGTCAAATCACGGTCCGTGTCGACAACCGCGGGCGAGATTTGATGTCCTACTTGGCCGAAGCTCAAGAACGCATCGACAAAGAAGTCACGTACGACAAAACCAAGGTTACTTTGCAATGGGCGGGCCAGTTTGAAAACCAACAACGGGCTCAAGCCCGCTTGATCGTCATCTTTGGCGTGGTGCTCTTGGTCATGGCCTTGCTGCTTTTTTTGCAGTTTGGCAATGTCCGGCAAACCTTGTTGATTTTGGGGGTGGTTCCTTTGGCCGCTTTGGGGGGCTTGATTGCGGTTCACCTGACCGGCGAAACGCTGAATGTGGCAACGGCGGTGGGGTTCATTGCCTTGTTTGGTGTCTCCATTCAAAACGCCATCATCATGGTCTCGAATTTTCGCCGGGTGCGGGGTGAAGGCCATTCCTTGTATGACACCGTTCTGATGGCCGCTGCCGAGCGTTTGCGGCCTATTTTGATGACCGCGACAGTGGCCTCGATTGGCATGTTGCCTGCGGCCTTGGCGACGGGTGTTGGCACCGACGTGCAGCGGGGACTTGCCACGGTGGTGGTGGGCGGCTTGATTGTCTCCACCTTGTTGACGCTGTTCATCTTGCCGACCTTGTACTTTTCAATCGAGCGCTTCTTTGCAAACCACAGCTTCAACGTGGTGAGACGGAAAAACCGATGATAGTCACTCTCAAAACCGCTTTCAGCTCGGTCCGCTTGGCTTGCCTGGGCTTGTCCTTGGGTTGGGGCTTGGGTGCTTGCACCGTCGGCCCAGACTTCAAAAAACCAGACTTGGCTTTGCCTGACCGCTACCTTCAAACCACCCCTGGCGGTTCAGCCCCGCAAGTTGACCAGCCCTCCGAGGCCGTCTATCTGCCCTTGGACTGGTACACCTTGTACCAATCTCCGGTTTTGAACCGATGGGTCGAGCAGGCTTTAAAACAAAACCCCAGTTTAGAAATGGCGCAAGCCGCTTTGCGTGCGGCCCAAGCGTCGGTTCAGGCGCAACAAGGGCAATCGACGCCGCAGGTGAGCGCGGGCTATGAGTTCACCCGGCAAAGATCGCCCCAGGTTTTAGCCAGTCCCTTGGCCAACAACGACTATGTGGGCAATCTCCACACGGCCCAAGTGAATGTGGCTTACGCCTTCGATGTGTTTGGTCTGAACCGCCGCAACGTCGAGTCTGCTCAGGCGCAAGCCGAAGGCCAAGCGGCGGCCCTGGCTGCGACCCGCCTGCTGCTGGTGAGCAACGTCGTCACGGCAGCGGCCCAAGAAGCCGGTTTACGAGAACAAATTGCCTTGCTCGAAGCGCAGCTGCAACTGCAACAAAAGGCGTTGGACAGAACCCGTCAATTTCAAAAAATAGGCCAAGTTTCCGAGGCCGACGTTCAGTTTCAAGTTCAACAAGTCTTGGGCTTGGAAATGCAATTACCCCCTTTGCGTAAACAGCGTGATCAGCAACTTGACCTCTTGAAAAACCTGTTGGGTGCTTACCCCGCTGATTCGGTGGGGCAGGGCTTTGAATTAAAAGATTTGAATTTGCCAGCCAACCTTCCGCTGACCGCGCCTTCGCAGTGGCTAAGCCACCGGCCGGATGTTCGCCAAGCGGAAGAAAATTTACACGCCGCCAGCGCCGCGATTGGCGTGGCCCGCGCGAATCGATTGCCCCAAATCACTTTGGGCACCACGTTGCTGGGGCAGTCCAGCCAGCAGTGGTCGAGTTTATTCAGCTCAGCCAGCCAATTTTGGTCCTTGGCTGGGGGCATCGTGGCCCCTGTTTTTGACGGCGGCACTTTGTCGGCCCGCGAAAAGGTGGCTCGGGACAACTACGACCAAGCGGCCGCACAGTACCGCCAAACCGTGTTGGCGGCCTTCCAGAATCTTGCCGACAGTTTGGTCGCGATTCAGCACGATGACGCTTTGGCAAAACACCAAATCAGTGCTTTGAAATCCGCTGAAAAATCAGCACAAATTGCCCAGCGTCAGTATGATGCAGGTGACCAAAGTGCGTTGAGCCTGATGGCGTCGCAACTTTTGGTGTTGCAGGCCAAACAAGCCTTGGCCCAAACCCGCGTGAACCAACTCAGCGATGTGGCGACCTTGTGCTTGGCGTTGGGGGGGAGTTGGGAGGCCGCTTCGGGCGCTTCCAATCGGCCCGGTCATCAGCTCGCCAACTAACAGGATTTTGTGATGGAAATAACCCGATTTGATTGTGGCCCCCGCTTCAGCGAAATGACGGTGGTTGACTTGGGTCACGGGAAAATGATTTATGTATCCGGTCAAGTCGCAGAAGACACGACCTTGGACATCACCGGACAGACACGTCAAGTGCTGGGGTTCATCGATAAACTGCTGGCCAAGGCCGGTGCCAACAAAACACACATTGTGCAGGCCCGAATTTATTTGTCATCGGTCGGCGATTACGTGGCCATGAATTCCGTTTGGGACGATTGGGTCGTGCCGGGCCACACGCCAGCCCGGGCCACGGTCGGGGGTCGCTTGATCAGCATCGACTACAAAGTGGAAATTGAATGCGTGGCGGCCATTTCATCTGAGTCATCTGTTTAAACCGTCGACACCAGCGCGACTTATTCGGCCCGATTTTCATTTTTTTCAGTCAGCATAAAAAAAGGGCGTTGGTTCAACCAACGCCCTTTTTAATGTGAGACTTAACGCTTAAGTCATGCGGTTTAGCGGTTGTAAGCCGTTTCGCCGTGCGAGCTGATGTCCAGGCCTTCGCGCTCTTCTTCTTCGGTCACCCGCAGGCCGATGGTCAAGTCGACCAGCTTGTAGGCGATCAGGGCCACCACAGCCGACCATACAATCGTCACGCCAATCGCTTTGGCTTGCACCAAGACTTGAGCGGCGATCGAGTAGGCGTCTGGCGTCACCGCGGCCACCGTGAACCAGTCAGCGGGGAAGCTGGGGCCCCCCAGGTTGGGCGAGTTAAACACACCGGTCAACAACGCACCCAAGATGCCGCCCACGCCGTGCACCCCGAACACGTCCAAGGTGTCGTCCG
>CAIKMN010000010.1 GCA_903828535.1 uncultured Curvibacter sp. | reverse complement strand
AGTGTGAATGCAGTGCTCTACCCCTGAGCTAATCGCCCTTGACCTTGCGTCAAGCCCTCCATTATGTCACAAATTTTCGCCAAACTGTTTGCCCACTGCTGGCTTTATCGAGTTGGAGCAAGACCGATTCATGCGCAGCCAGTTCTTGTTCGTTGGCGCGCAGGACGGGCAAGTCTAAAGACTTCCAGTCAAAGGCATCTTCGGTCCGTGTGCTGACTTCTGCTTCGAAGGACTCCACCAACAAGGCGTCTTGACCGCGGGTCATGTAGATGTAAACATCGGCCAGCAATTCGGCGTCCAACAAGGCGCCGTGCAAGGTGCGCCCGGAGTTGTCAACGCCCAAGCGGTCGCACAAGGCGTCCAGCGAGTTGCGTTTGCCGGGGTACATTTCTTTGGCCATCACCAAGGTATCAATCACTTTAGCCACGACGGCTTTGAGGGGCGGTCTTTGGACCAACTGCAGCTCTTTGTTCAAAAAGCCAACGTCAAAAGCGGCGTTGTGAATGATGACCTCTGCGCCGTTCAAGTAATCGAGTAACTCGTCGGCAATCGCTGCAAATTTGGGTTTGTCGCGCAAGAATTCGTTGCTGATGCCGTGCACACGCAAAGCGTCCTCGTGGCTGTCGCGCTCGGGGTTCAGGTAATAGTGCAGGTTATTGCCGCTGAGTTTTCGGTTCAGCAATTCGACGCAACCAATTTCAATGATGCGGTCGCCGCCCTCTGCCGAGAGGCCGGTGGTTTCGGTGTCCAGAACAATCAGGCGCGACATTCAGTGATTTTCTTTGGCGTGGTTGACGGTGTACTTGGGGATCTCAATGGTCAAAGCCTCGCGGCCCACACGGGCTTGGCAGCTCAGACGGGAATGGGGTTCGAGGCCCCAAGCGCGGTCGAGCAGATCTTCTTCAGCATCGTCAGCAGGGCTCAAGGAGTTGAAGCCCTCACGCACGACCACATGGCAGGTGGTGCAGGCACAACTCATGTCGCAAGCGTGTTCGATGTTGATGTGGTGGTCCAACAAGGCTTCGCAAATGGGGGTGCCGGTGGCGACTTGGATTTCTGCGCCTTCGGGGCACAGTTCAGCGTTGGGGAGGATTTTGATTACAGGCATGGTGATCCAAAAGTTCGATCCGATTGCATTCAAGCACGTTCATGAAACAGCATTGATGTGGCGACCCGCCAACGCTTGCTGGATGCCGCGGTTCATGCGGCTGGCGGCAAAGGCCTCGGTGCCTTTGGCCAGCGCTTGGGTGGCGGCTTCAATGGCGGCGGGGTCGTTTCCATTTTTGCTGGAAAGAGCCGCTTGCATCAAAGCGTCAATCTGGGTGCGCTCATCCGCATCGAGCAAATCACCATCGGCTTGCAATGCACCTTGGGTGGCCAGCACCAAGCGGTCTACATCCAGCTGGGCTTCAGCCAATGCGCGCGCTTGCATGTCGACTTGTGCCGTGTTGAAGCTGCTTTGCAACATGTGGGCGATTTCCTCGTCCGATAAACCGTAAGAAGGCTTGACGGTGATTTGCGCTTCCACGCCGCTGCCCTGCTCTTTCGCACTGACTTGCAGCAAGCCATCGGCATCGACCGTGAACGTGACGCGGATACGCGCCGCGCCTGCAGCCATCGGCGGGATGCCGCGGAGCTCAAAGCGAGCCAAACTGCGGCAATCGGCCACGAGGTCGCGCTCGCCTTGCACCACGTGCAAAGCCAGTGCGGTTTGCCCGTCTTTGTAAGTGGTGAAGTCTTGCGCCATGGCCGTGGGAATGGTTTGGTTGCGCGGCACGATGCGCTCGACCAAGCCGCCCATGGTTTCGATGCCCAGGGACAACGGAATCACATCCAACAACAGCAAGTCGCCGTTCGGGTTGTTGCCTGCGAGTTGATTGGCTTGAATGGCTGCGCCCAAAGCCACCACTTCGTCGGGGTTCAGGTTGTTCAGGGGCGCTTGGCCGAAGAAGCTGGCCACGGCCTCTTGAATCTGCGGCATGCGGGTCGAGCCGCCCACCATGACCACGCCCTTGACTTCGTCACGCTGGAGCTTGGCGTCGCGCAAGGTTTTGCGCACCGCCTCCAAGGTTCGTTGGGTCAGGGAAGCTGTCGCCGCATTGAAATCGGCGCGGGTCACGCTGACAGAAATGGGGCCATGGCTGAGGGTGGCACTCAAAACCGCGCTGTGTTGCGTGGTCAGGGTTTCTTTGCAAACGCGGGCAGCCAGACGCAGCTGCGTCCAATCACTGGTATCGGTGACGGGAATACCCAACTGGTTCATGACCCAAGCGGCAAGGGCCTGGTCGTAGTCGTCACCGCCCAAGGCCGAGTCCCCGCCAGTGGCCATGACCTCAAAAACACCTTGTGTCAGACGCAAGACAGAAATGTCAAAGGTGCCACCCCCCAAATCAAAAACAGCATAAACGCCTTCGCTGGCATTGTCCAAACCATAAGCAATCGCCGCCGCGGTGGGCTCGTTGATCAAGCGCAACAAATTCAAACCCGCCAACTGCGCCGCGTCTTTGGTGGCTTGGCGCTGGGCGTCATCAAAGTAGGCGGGCACCGTGATGACCGCGCCGTACACATCGTCGTTGAATGTGTCTTCGGCACGAAATCGCAAGGTGGCCAAAATTTCGGCACTGACCTCCACAGGCGACTTGATGCCGGCCCGTGTTTGCAGACTGACCATGGGGTTGTCGACAAATTGGTAAGGCAATTGAGCCGCGTTGCTCAGGTCTTTCAGACCGCGCCCCATGAATCGCTTGACGGAAACCAAGGTGTTTTCGGGGTCGGCGCCTTGATTGGCCAAGGCGTCAAAACCGATTTGACGGCCTCCGTTTTCTAAATAACGAACCGCCGAGGGCAGTAGCACTCGGCCCTGAGCATCCGGCAAGCATTCGGCAATGCCATGTCGCACCGCGGCGACCAAGGAATGGGTGGTGCCCAAATCGATGCCAACGGCAATGCGGCGCTGGTGCGGATCCAGTGATTGGCCGGGTTCAGAGATTTGTAAAAGCGCCATGCAAAAAACTCAAAAAGAGGGAATTAATTTTAGAAGCTGAGCGCCTCGCGACGCTTTTCTACGTCCTGCCCAAAGCGCTCCAAGAACATCAAGGCACGGACCTGCTGGGCGGCAGCTGGAAAGTCTTGCATTTGGTCAATTTGCTCTGCGCAATCGGCCAGCAGGCGGCGACGTGCACCGTTAACTTCGTCTTCCAAAGCATCGATGTCTGACACGGAGCGAGCGTCTTCCAAGGCTTCGCGCCATTCCATTTGCTGCATCAAAAAAGCAGCCGGCATGGCGGTGTTGTTTTCGGCTTGAATGGGGGCCTCATGCAGCTCGCACAAATAAGCGGCCCGCTTCAAGGGGTCGCGCAAGCGCTGGTAAGCCTCGTTGATGCGCACCGACCATTGCATGGCCAGTCGCTGGGCCGCCGCCCCTTCTGAAGCAAATTTGTCAGGATGCGCTTGACGCTGCAAGTCTTGCCAAGTTTGGGTCAACGCCTGAGCGTCTTGCTCGAAGCGCACTGGCAATTGAAACAACTCAAAGTCGTTGGACTGGAGCTTCAAACCCGGAAACTTTCTCCGCAACCGCAGCGGTCACGCTCATTGGGGTTCAAAAACTTGAAGCCTTCGTTCAAGCCTTCACGCACAAAATCAAGCTGCGTGCCGTCGATGTAGGCCAGGCTTTTGGGATCGATCAGCACCTTGACCCCGTGGTCTTCAAAGACCACGTCTTCAGGGGCAATTTCATCCACGTATTCAAGCTTGTAGGCCAAGCCGGAACAGCCGGTGGTTTTAACGCCCAAACGAACGCCCACACCTTTACCCCGTTTGCCCAAATAACGGGTGACGTGGCGGGCAGCGGCTTCGGTCAAAGTGACAGACATAAGCGAAGGTCCAATTCAAGCGGTGACGTGTTTTTTCTTGTAGTCATCCACGGCCGCCTTGATGGCGTCTTCGGCCAGGATGGAGCAGTGAATTTTGACCGGCGGCAGGGCCAATTCTTCAGCAATTTGGCTGTTCTTGAGGGCCGCCGCTTCGTCCAAGGTCTTGCCCTTGACCCACTCGGTCACGAGCGAGCTTGAAGCGATCGCCGAGCCACAGCCATAGGTCTTGAAGCGCGCGTCTTCGATCACCCCGGTACTGGGGTTCACCTTGATCTGCAGCTTCATCACGTCACCGCAAGCGGGGGCGCCGACCATGCCAGTGCCCACGGAGTCGTCGCCCTTTTCAAAAGAGCCGACGTTGCGGGGGTTTTCGTAATGATCAATTACTTTGTCTGAGTAAGCCATGAAGAACTCCTTGAATCTGAATTTAGTGCGCTGCCCATTGAATGGTGCTGATGTCGATGCCGTCTTGGTGCATTTCCCACAAGGGGCTCAAGTCACGCAACTTGGCCACATTGGACTTGATGGTTTCAATCGCGTAGTCAATCTCGGCTTCGGTGGTGAAGCGGCCAATGGTCATGCGCAAGCTGCTGTGGGCCAACTCATCGCTGCGGCCCAAGGCGCGCAACACATAGCTGGGCTCCAAGCTCGCGGAGGTGCAAGCCGAGCCGGAGGAGACCGCCAAGCCCTTGATGCCCATGATGAGCGATTCGCCTTCAACAAAGTTGAAGCTCATGTTCAGATTTTGCGGTACACGGTGCTCCATGCTGCCGTTGATGAACACCTGCTCCACGTCCTTCAAACCATTCAGCAGGCGTTGTTGCAAGGCATGTGCCTTGGCGTTGCCTTCGGCCATCTCCGCTTTGGCGATCCGGAAAGCCTCACCCATGCCGACAATTTGGTGCGTTGGCAAGGTGCCGGAGCGCATGCCGCGCTCGTGACCACCGCCGTGCATTTGGGCCTCTAATCGCACGCGGGGTTTGCGGCGCACATACAAAGCCCCCACGCCCTTGGGTCCATAGGTTTTGTGGGCGGTCATGCTCATCAGGTCGATGGGCAACTTGTTCATGTCAATCTCCACCCGACCGGTGGCTTGGGCCGCGTCCACGTGCAACAAGATGCCTTTTTCGCGGGTCAAGGCGCCGATGGCCGGGATGTCTTGAATGACACCAATTTCGTTGTTGACGAACAAGATGCTGATCAGAATGGTGTCGGGGCGAATGGCGGCCTTGAGGGCGTCCATGTCAACCAGGCCATCGGGTTTGACGTCCAGGTAAGTGACCTCAAAACCTTGGCGCTCGAGTTCACGCAGGGTGTCGAGCACCGCCTTGTGCTCGGTTTTGAGGGTAATCAGGTGCTTGCCCTTGCCTTTGTAGAACTGGGCAGCGCCCTTCAAGGCCAGGTTGATGGACTCGGTGGCCCCGCTGGTCCAGACGATTTCGCGGGGATCGGCACCTATCAGGTCGGCCACTTGAACACGGGCTTTCTCGATGGCCTCTTCAGCCTCCCAACCCCAAGCATGGCTACGAGAGGCGGGGTTGCCAAAGTGCTCGTAAAGCCAGGGCACCATGGCGTCGACCACGCGGGGGTCGACCGGGGTGGTGGCGCCGTAGTCGAGATAGATCGGGAAATGTGGGGTCATGATGTAGCGGCCAGAAAACGATAAAAATGAAAATGCAGGGACTTGAATTAATTTTGAATTAGTTTTGAATTAATGGGCTCTTCCCGCTCATTGGCTGGCCAAATGACCGCCCAAGGCGAACACCGAGTTCGGCGCATTGACCAGGGGCGGCTTGAGGCCGGGCGCGGGTGAAATGGCGCGTCGCAACAGGGGTTTGGCTTCGACTTGCATGCCCTTCGCAATTTGATCGTCGACCAATTTTTGCAAGTTAACCGAGGCCAAAAAATCGACCATGTGCTGGTTCAAGGTAGACCAAAGGTCGTGCGTCATGCAGCGGTTGTTTTCGCCGTGGCAGTTTTCTTTGCCGCCGCATTGGGTCGCATCCAAAGGTTCATCGACCGACAAAATGATGTCGGCGACAGAGATTTGTTGGGCAGGACGACTCAAGGTGTAGCCGCCGCCGGGGCCTCGGGTCGATTCGACCAGGTCGTTGCGACGCAGCTTGCCAAAAAGTTGCTCTAGGTACGACAGCGAAATCTGCTGGCGCTGGCTGATCGCCGCCAGCGTGACGGGACCGCTGGCTTGACGCAAGGCCAAGTCAATCATCGCAGTGACCGCAAAACGGCCTTTGGTAGTCAATCGCATGAGGGCTCCTCGCTTTATATCCCGAGTAATTCGCTCAAGTATAGCCTAAAACCGACTATTTTAGTCAAGCTCCCGCCGCTCCCGCCGCTCCCGCTGCTCCCGCCGTCGTGTCGGCCTTGTCCGCCCCAAAAGCCTGCACCCGGAGGCGGTGCAATTGGTCGCGAACCTTGGCCGCTTGCTCAAACTCTAAGTTGCGGGCATGCTCTTGCATGGCTTTTTCGAGGCGTTTGATTTCACGCCCCAAGTCCTTCTCGCTCAGGGCTTCGTATTGAGCCCTTTGCGCATTCTCTTGGTCCAAACGCTCGGCGTCGCGGCCGGTCTTTTCACTGTACACGCCATCGATCAAGTCGCGCACCCGCTTCACGATGCTGCGCGGGGTGATGCCGTGCGCCGCGTTAAAAGCGATTTGCTTGGCGCGGCGTCGCTCCGTCTCCCCAATGGCTTTGGCCATGGAGTCGGTGATGCGGTCGGCGTACAAAATGGCCCGACCTTCGAGGTTACGGGCGGCCCGACCAATGGTCTGAATCAGGGAACGTTCAGAGCGCAAAAAGCCTTCTTTGTCTGCGTCCAAGATGGCCACCAAAGAAACCTCAGGAATGTCCAAGCCCTCGCGCAGCAAGTTGATGCCGACCAACACGTCAAACAAGCCCAAACGCAAATCGCGCAGAATTTCAACGCGCTCCACGGTGTCGATGTCACTGTGCACATACCGTACTTTGACGCCGTTGTCGGCCAGGTAATCGGTCAACTGCTCGGCCATGCGCTTGGTCAAGGTGGTGATCAAAACGCGCTCGTGCTTGTCGACTCGAATGCGAATTTCTTGCAACACATCGTCGACCTGATGCGTCGCCGGGCGCACCTCCACCTCGGGGTCCACCAAGCCCGTTGGGCGGACCACTTGCTCCACCACATTGCCAGCGTGTTCATTTTCGTAATTGGCAGGCGTGGCCGACACAAACACCAGTTGGCGCATGCGCTGCTCGAGCTCCTCGAGCTTCAAAGGGCGGTTGTCAAGCGCTGAGGGCAGGCGAAAGCCATATTCGACCAAGGTCGTTTTACGGGCCCTGTCGCCGTTGTACATGCCCCCAAACTGGCCCATCAGCACATGGCTTTCGTCCAAAAACATCACCGCGTCTTTGGGCAGGTAATCGATCAAAGTGGAAGGCGGCTCGCCCGGCGCGGCACCGCTCAAATGTCGGGTGTAATTCTCGATGCCCTTGCAGTGCCCGACTTCGCTGAGCATTTCCAAGTCAAAGCGCGTGCGTTGCTCCAAGCGCTGGGCCTCGACCAGTTTGCCCATGCCCACCAACTCTTTGAGTCGCTCAGCCAACTCGGCCTTGATGGTTTCTACCGCCGCCAACACCCGGTCGCGCGGCGTGACATAGTGGCTGGACGGGTAGACCGTGAAGCGCAAGATTTTTTGTTTAACGCGGCCGGTCAACGGATCAAACAACTCCAAGCTTTCGATCTCATCGTCAAACAAGGAAAGCCGTATGGCCAGTTCGCTGTGTTCGGCCGGAAAAATGTCAATGGTGTCGCCGCGAACGCGAAATTTGCCGCGGCCAAAATCCATGTCATTGCGGTCGTACTGCATTCGAATCAGCTGCGCAATGACGTCGCGCTGACCCATTTTGTCGCCGGCACGCAAGGTCATCACCATGCGGTGGTAGCTCTCGGGCTCGCCAATGCCGTAGATGGCAGAAACCGAAGCCACAATCACCACATCGCGCCGCTCGATGATGCTCTTGGTGCAACTGAGCCGCATCTGTTCAATGTGCTCGTTGATGGCCGAGTCTTTTTCGATGAACAAATCCCGCTGCGGCACATAGGCCTCGGGCTGGTAATAGTCGTAGTAGCTGACAAAGTATTCGACAGCGTTTCTCGGAAAGAACTCGCGAAACTCGCTGTACAACTGGGCTGCCAGGGTTTTGTTGGGCGCAAAAACAATCGCTGGTCGTCCCAAGCGGGCAATCACATTGGCCATGGTGAAGGTTTTGCCCGAGCCGGTCACGCCGAGCAAGGTTTGGAACATTTCGCCGTCTTGCACGCCTTCCACCAAGCTTTGAATCGCCGCAGGCTGATCGCCTGCGGGGGGATAAGGCTGGAACAACTCGAAGGGTGACCCTGGAAAGGTCACGAAGGTCCCGCTTGAACCCGCCAGGCCCACATCCGTGCCCCCCGTTGCCCCGGTCACTTCCGAATGGGCGGCGGCGGCTGCACAAAAACGAGGCAGATGAGGGGTAAAAATCATGACAAATTTGTAAAAAGCTAAAATTCTGGGTGGCTGGGAAGAACCCTGACAGGAACCCAGAGCAACTGCTCAGGTTAACCGATGTTAGCGAGCCCTTTCCACAGCTATTTTTAACTTTTTCCTGGAACCACGACATGTCCTTATTTGCCGCCGTCGAAATGGCCCCCCGCGATCCGATCTTGGGCCTCAACGAGCAATTCAACGCAGACACCAACCCCAAAAAAGTCAACTTGGGTGTGGGTGTTTATTTTGACGACAACGGCAAATTGCCCCTGCTGCAATGCGTGCAACAGGCCGAAAAAACCCTGATGGAAAAACCCACCGCACGGGGTTACTTGCCCATCGACGGCATCGCCGCTTACGACGCCGCCGTCAAAAGCTTGGTTTTTGGCGCCGACAGCGAAGCCGTGAAAAGTGGCCGTGTTGCCACGGTCCAAGGCATTGGCGGAACCGGCGGCCTGAAGATTGGCGCTGACTTTTTGAAGCGACTGAACCCCAACGCCAAGGTGCTGATTTCTGACCCCAGCTGGGAAAACCACCGCGCCTTGTTCACCAACGCCGGCTTCACCGTGGATACCTATGCCTATTACGACGCTGCCAAACGCGGCGTGAACTTTGAAGGCCTGTTGGCGTCCCTTAACGCAGCCGAGGCAGGCACCATCGTGGTGCTGCACGCCTGCTGCCACAACCCGACCGGCTACGACATGACCGCCGATCAATGGGACCAAGTGATTGCGGCCGTTAAGGCCAAAAACCTGACGCCCTTCTTGGACATGGCCTACCAAGGCTTTGGCCACGGCATTGCCGAAGACGGCGCGGTCATTGGCAAATTCGTCGCCGCTGGCCTCTCGTTTTTTGTATCGACCTCCTTCTCCAAGAGCTTCAGCCTGTACGGCGAGCGCGTCGGTGCTTTGTCGGTGTTGTGTGCCGACCAAGAAGAAGCCAGCCGCGTCTTGTCACAACTCAAAATTGTGATTCGCACCAACTACTCCAACCCGCCCATTCACGGTGGCGCGGTGGTGGCAGCGGTGTTGAACAACCCTGAACTCCGCACTTTGTGGGAAAAAGAACTGGGCGAAATGCGCGTGCGCATCAAAGCCATGCGCCAAAAATTGGTGGACGGGTTGAAGGCTGCTGGCGTGCAACAAGACATGGGTTTCATCACCACCCAAATCGGTATGTTCAGCTATTCAGGCCTGAGCAAAGACCAAATGGTGCGTTTGCGCAGTGAATTTGGCGTTTACGGCACGGACACCGGTCGCATGTGTGTGGCGGCTTTGAACAGCCAGAACATCGAATACGTTTGCCAAGCCATTGCCAAAGTCGTCTGATTTTTCATTTCACTTTGGTTGTTTTGTTAACTCTGTTGCACTTGCCCGCTTTTTTGTCAGGAATGTTAAATTTGTCAGCCTCAATTAACAATCCTCTGATACTATTGCTGCACTGCAGCATTCCATTTTCGGCCGCCTAAACCCGACCCAGCTCCCCAGCCCATCAGGAAACACCCATGCTCTATCAGCTTTATGAAACGCAACGCTCCCTGATGGAGCCTTTTTCTGACTTTGCGCAGGCTGCGGCAAAGATGTACAGCCAGCCCCCTTTCAAGCAAGCCCCGTTCGCCCAACGCGTCTCGGCAGGCTTGGACTTGATGTACCGCTTGGCCAAAGACTACGAGCGCCCGCAGTTTGAAATTAAAACTGTCGACGTCAACGGCGTTTCGGTCGCGATTCATGAGCGCGTGGAAGTGGACATGCCTTTTTGCGAACTGCGCCGCTTCAAACGTTTTTCGGACGATCCAGCTACCCTGCAATCTTTGAAGGGACAGCCCGTGGTCTTGATCGTGGCCCCCCTGTCCGGCCACTACGCTACCTTGCTGCGTGACACCGTTCAAACCATGTTGAAGGACCACAAGGTCTACATCACCGACTGGAAAAACGCCCGCAACGTGCCCTTGAGCGAAGGGGAATTCCACCTCGATGACTATGTCAACTACGTGGAATCCTTCATTCGCCACTTGCAAGGCATTTACGGCAACTGCCACGTCATGAGCGTTTGCCAGCCAACGGTTCCCGTCTTGGCGGCCGTTTCTTTGATGGCCTCTCGGGGCGAAAAAACACCCTTGTCCATGACCATGATGGGTGGCCCCATTGACGCCAGCAAGTCGCCCACCTCGGTGAACAACCTGGCCACCAACAAGAGCTTCGAGTGGTTTGAGAACAACGTGATTTACCGCGTGCCCGCCAACTTCCCCGGCGCCGGTCGTCGCGTTTATCCTGGCTTCTTGCAGCACACCGGTTTCGTGGCCATGAACCCCGACCGACATGCCAAGAGCCACTACGAGTATTTTCAAGACTTGATCAAAGGCGACGACGCCCATGTGGAAGCCCACCGCAAGTTTTATGACGAGTACAACGCCGTGCTCGACATGGACGCCGACTATTATTTGGAAACGATTCAAACCGTGTTCCAAGACTTCAAGTTGGTGCGAGGCACCTGGGATGTGAAAAACCCGGCCGGCAAGCCCGAACGCGTCAAACCCCAGGACATTCAAAACACCGGCTTGTTGACCGTCGAAGGCGAGTTGGATGACATTTCAGGTTCCGGCCAGACCCAATCGGCCCACGGCTTGTGCAGCGGCATCCCGGCCAACCAAAAACGCCATTTGGAAGCCAAGGGCGCCGGCCACTACGGTATTTTCAGCGGTCGTCGCTGGCGTGAGGTGGTGTATCCAGAAGTCAAGGCTTTCATTTTGGCCCACCAACCCAAGGCCGCTCCCGCTAAAGTGGTGGCCAAGTCCTTGGCCACATCAGCCGCTGCCAAGAAACGCGTGCCGACCGGTTCACGCAAAATCAAGCCTCAGTAATCTCGCGTGACCTCGCTGGCCTGGCGCATTCACCAAGCACTGCCACAAACCCAGTGCACGCGCTGCGGCTACCCCGATTGTGAGGGTTACGCCCAAGCCATTGCGCAAGGCACTGCGGCCATCAACCAATGCCCGCCAGGGGGTGCTGAAGGCGTGGCTCGTTTGAGCGAGCTGACCGGCCAACCGGTGCTGCCATTAAATCCCGACAACGGTTTGGAAGGCCCACGCACGGTGGCCTTTATAGACGAGGCTTGGTGCATTGGCTGCACCTTGTGCCTTGACGCCTGCCCCACCGATGCCATTGTGGGTGCCAACAAACAAATGCACACCGTCATCGAAGCCCATTGCACAGGCTGCGAGCGGTGTTTGCCGGTTTGTCCGGTCGATTGCATTGAGCTTGAAACCGTGGCGCCTGACCAGTCCGGCTGGGCGGCTTGGTCAACAACGCAGGCGCAGCACGCCCTGCAGCGATACGACCAGAAAAAAGCCCGTCTCGAAAAAATCGATCGGGCGGCTGAAGCACAAGCCACCAAAATGGCCGAAGACTTGGCCCAAAAGGCCAAAAGTTCTGTGCTTCAGGCGGTGCTGGCGCGGGCCAAGGCAGCAAAAGCCTGAGTCACTTCGGGCGGTGCTTGCACCAGTTCTATCAAGACGCCCTCCCCCGAAATCGGCGACTCTTCGGTGCCTTTGGGGTGTAAAAAGCAAATGTCAAAACCCGCTGCACCGCGCCGGATGCCACCCGGTGCAAAGCGAACGCCTTGGGCCGTCATCCACTCGACCGCCAGGGGCAAATGGTCAATCCACAAACCAATGTGGTTCAACGGTGTGGCGTGAACGGCCGGTTTTTTTTCAGGGTCCAAGGGTTGCATCAAATCAACTTCGACCTTGAATGGGCCGGCGCCGATGGCGCAAATGTCTTCGTCCACGTTCTCACGCTCGCTGACAAATGTGCCTGTTTTTTCCAAACCCAAGATATCCACCCACAGGGTTTGGAGTTTGTGTTTGTTCAAGGCGCCAATGGCAATCTGCTGAATGCCCAGCACCTTGAATGGCCGCGGCGCAGGCGCTTGGGTTGAAAAGGCCTCAGGCATGAACGTGCTCCTCCGCAGTTGCCACCACCTGCTTGCCCTTCAACCCCAGCTTGGCCAACAACGCTGTGTCAGCCTGCACATCCGGGTTGCCCGTGACCAAGAGCTTGTCACCATAAAAAATCGAGTTCGCGCCCGCCATGAAGCACAGGGCTTGTACGGCGTCGCCCAATTGTTGGCGACCTGCCGACAAGCGCACGCGGGCTTTGGGCATCAGGATGCGGGCAACGGCAATCACACGCACAAAGTCCATGGGGTCGATCGGATCGGTGTCCGCCAAAGGGGTGCCGGGCACACGCACCAAGCTGTTGATGGGCACCGATTCTGGATAGGGATTCAGATTGGCCAATTGCGCCAATAAACCGGCACGGTGAACGGGCGCTTCGCCCATGCCCACAATGCCGCCGCAACACACGCTGATGCCCGCTGCACGAACGTTCTTCAAGGTGTCCAGACGGTCTTGGTAGCTGCGGGTGTCGACCACCTCGGTGTAGTACTCGGGGGCGGTGTCGAGGTTGTGGTTGTAATAGTCCAAACCCGCGTCGCGCAGCGCGGTGGCTTGGTGGGGTGCCAACATGCCCAAGGTGGCGCAGGTTTGAAGGCCCAAGCCTTTGACCGCACTGACCAACTCAGACATTTTTTCAATGTCACGGTCTTTCGGGGCGCGCCAAGCAGCACCCATACAAAAACGGGTGGCGCCGGCGTCTTTGGCCGCTTGTGCCGCTTGCACCACGGCGTCGACTTCCATCAATTTTTGGGCCTCGACACCGGTATCGAACTCGGCAGACTGTGGACAGTAGCCGCAGTTTTCAGGACAACCACCGGTCTTCACCGACAGCAGCGTGGCCAGCTCAATGTCGCCTGCGGGCCAATGAGCGCGGTGCACTTGTTGGGCCTCAAACACCAGGTCTAAAAACGGTTTGTCGAGCAAAGCTTGCACCTCGCTCGCAGGCCAACGTTCATCGCCCATCGCTGCACCGGAGGCGCCAGCCGAAGTGGGCACTGAGCGACTTTTGAGGAATTGAACCGGTTTTTCTGCCACGTTTTCTGTGGCGGTGACTAATGTCATGCAAACTCCAAAATGATCTGATCAACCGCCAAGGACTCGCCCTTGGAAGCCGCTATTTTGCCTACAACCCCGTCTTGGGCCGCAAACAATATATTTTCCATCTTCATGGCCTCGATCACGGCGAGTTTTTCACCCGCCTGAACTTTTTGTCCTGGCTGGACAGCGATGTCGACCAAGAGCCCCGGCATGGGTGAAAGCAAGAACTTGCTCAAGTCGGGTGGGGCTTTGTAAGGCATCAGCTGATGCAACTCGGCCGCACGGGGCGACAAGACCAGAGCATCGATTTGGGTGCCATTGTGCGAAACGCGCAAGGCCAAGGGGTTCTTGGGGATGCCCCGCTCCAGCTGGGCCGTGAAGGGCTTGCCGTCGACCAACCCCTCGAGGCGAATGGCGCCCAATCGGGCGTCGCTTTGCAAGGCATAAGCACGGCCATTGACCGTCACCAAGGCCCCTTCTGAGCCTTCAATGACCGTCACGTTCCAAGACTTGTTTTGACCTTCTTTGCCCAATACGACCACGGTGTATTCGTCGCTCACCTTGACGCCGTGACCTGGCAATTGACCGGTAATACCGGCCGCACGGTCGCGTAAACGTCGGTTTTGGTAAGCCGCCAAAGCCACCAAAAAACCCGGGTCTTCATGCGGGACGTCTTCTGCAAAAAAGCCCTTGCTGTAGTTTTCCGCGATAAAGCCGGTGTTGAAGTCACCCGCCACAAATTTGGGGTGCGCGAGCAAGGCGGCTTGGAAAGGGATGTTCGAGCTGATGCCGCGGATGACAAAGCCGTTCAAAGCTTCGCGCATTTTGGCGATGGCCTCCAAACGGTCTTTGCCGTGGACGATCAGCTTGGCGATCATCGAGTCATAGAACATCGGGATTTCACCGCCGTCGGTGACGCCGGTGTCGACCCGCACGCCCTGCAAGTCGTGGGTATTGCCTTGGAACATCGTCTCGGTCGGCGGCTGGAAATTCACCAAGCGGCCGGTTGAAGGCAAGAAGTTGCGGAATGGATCCTCGGCGTTGATCCGGCACTCCATCGCCCAACCTTCGCGCTTGACCTCGGCTTGCGTCAGGGGCAGCTTTTCGCCGGCGGCCACACGGATCATCCATTCGACCAGATCCAGGCCGGTGATGCACTCGGTGACGGGGTGTTCCACTTGCAAACGGGTGTTCATTTCCAAAAAGTAGAAGCTTTGGTCTTTGCCAACCACAAACTCCACGGTGCCCGCACTTTGGTATTTAACGGCCTTGGCCAAGGCCACCGCTTGCTCACCCATGGCTTTGCGCGTGGCATCGCTGATGAAGGGGCTGGGGGCTTCTTCGATCACTTTTTGGTGGCGACGCTGAATCGAACATTCACGCTCGTTCAAATAAATCACATTGCCGTGGCCATCGCCCAGTACTTGAATTTCAATGTGACGGGGTTCTTCGACAAATTTTTCGATAAAAACACGGTCGTCGCCAAAGCTGTTGCGTGCTTCGTTGCGGCAAGAGGTGAAGCCCTCAAAGGCTTCCTGGTCATTGAAGGCCACGCGCAACCCTTTGCCACCGCCCCCTGCGGAGGCCTTGATCATGACGGGGTAGCCAATGCCTTGGGCGATGCCCACGGCTTGCTCGGCGGAGTCGATGGCGTCGTTGTAGCCGGGGATGGTGTTGACCTTGGCTTCATTGGCCAATTTTTTAGAGGCAATCTTGTCGCCCATGGCGGCAATGCTGAAATGGCGAGGGCCGATGAAAGCCATGCCCTCTTCCTCGACGCGCTTGGCAAAGGCTTCGTTTTCGCTCAAAAAACCGTAGCCAGGGTGAATGGCCTCGGCCCCCGTGGCCTTGGCGGCCGCGATGATTTTGTCGGCCACCAAATACGACTCACGCGAGGCGGCAGGGCCAATCAAAACGGCTTCGTCGGCCATCGCCACATGGCGGGCGTCTTTGTCGGCCTCTGAATAAACAGCGACGGTTTTGATGCCCATCTTTTTGGCGGTGGCCATCACGCGGCAAGCAATTTCGCCGCGGTTGGCGATGAGAATTTTCTTAAACATGTTCTTTACTCCAGTTCAACGGGTGTCAACTTTTGCTTTGGGCTTAAAGCGGAATGTTGCCGTGCTTGCGCCAAGGGTTCTCTAGCTTTTTGTCTTTCAGCATCGCCAAGCTGCGGCAAATGCGCTTGCGGGTTTCGCTGGGCAGGATGACATCGTCAATGAAACCGCGGGCACCGGCGACAAAGGGGTTGGCAAATCGGGCTTTGTACTCGGCTTCTTTGGCAGCCAACTTTTCAGGGTCGCCTTTGTCTTCACGGAAAATAATTTCAACCGCGCCCTTGGCGCCCATCACCGCAATTTCGGCGTTCGGCCAAGCCAAGTTCACATCACCGCGCAAGTGTTTGGAGGCCATCACGTCATAGGCGCCGCCGTAGGCTTTGCGCGTGATGATGGTGATCTTGGGCACCGTGCATTCGGCGTAGGCATAGAGCAATTTAGCGCCGTGTTTGATGATGCCGCCAAACTCTTGTGAGGTGCCGGGCATAAAACCGGGCACGTCAACGAAGGTCACAACCGGGATGTTGAACGCATCGCAAAAACGCACAAAACGCGCCGCCTTGATGGAGCTCTTGATGTCCAAGCAACCGGCCAAAACCAGCGGCTGATTGGCCACGATGCCAACGCTTTGACGATCCATGCGGGCGAAGCCAATCAAGATATTTTTGGCGTACTCGGGTTGCAGTTCAAAGAAGTCGCCATCGTCGACGGTTTTCAGGATCAACTCCTTCATGTCGTAGGGCTTGTTGGGGTTGTCGGGCACCAAGGTATTGAGGCTCAACTCGCGGCGATCGGCCGGGTCTCCACTGGGGCGAACCGGTGCTTTTTCGCGGTTGTTCAAGGGCAGGTAGTTGTAGAGCCGCCGTAGCATCATCAAGGCCTCGACGTCGTTTTCAAAGGCCAGATCGGCCACGCCGCTCTTGGTCGTGTGGGTCAGAGCGCCGCCGAGTTCTTCGGCCGTGACTTCTTCGTGCGTGACCGTTTTGACCACTTCGGGGCCGGTCACGAACATATAGGAGCTGTCTTTCACCATGAAGATGAAGTCGGTCATGGCGGGCGAATAAACCGCACCGCCTGCTGAAGGGCCCATGACCATGCTGATCTGGGGCACCACGCCACTGGCCAGCACATTCTTTTGGAAGACGTCTGCATAACCGCCCAGCGAGGCCACGCCTTCTTGAATGCGGGCGCCCCCCGAGTCGTTCAGCCCAATGACGGGCGCGCCGACCTTCATGGCTTGGTCCATGACCTTGCAAATTTTCTCGGCATGGGCCTCAGACAAAGCCCCTCCAAAAACGGTGAAATCTTGGCTATAAACAAAAGCCAAGCGGCCGTTGATCATGCCGTAGCCCGTGACAACGCCGTCCCCCGGAATCTTGGTGTCGGCCATGCCGAAGTCGGTGCAACGGTGCTCAACGAACATGTCCCACTCTTCGAAAGTGCCTTCATCGAGCAAAAGCTCCAGGCGTTCGCGGGCGGTCAATTTGCCCTTTTTGTGTTGAGCCGCGATGCGCTTTTCACCGCCACCCAAACGCGCCGCAGCGCGCTTGCTTTCCAGTTGTTCGAGGATGTCTTGCATGGTTCAACCTTTCTCTGTATTCAAATTCAACTGTTCATCGTTACTTAATTGGTGCTTGCATTGGCTGTGCCTGCTTTGCCAGAGTCAGCGCTGGTGTTGCGCCACAAATCCAACAATTGGCGGGCCGCACGGGTCGCAGGAACGCGGGCGGCAGCCACTGCATTCAGCAAATCGGGCAAGGCGTTTTTAACGGCAGGGTCATTCGCAAAAGACTGCTTCAATCCGGCCTCAATGCGCTCCCACATCCAATTCAAATCTTGTTTTTGACGGCGTGTCTTCAACTGGCTGTTTGCAGTTTGCAGCGCCTGAAAATCCTGCACCGTTTTCCAAAAAGTGTCCACACCTTGACCCAGCAAGGCGCTCAACTGAATCACCTTGGGGTGCCAAATGGTCGCGTCGTGGTGAGCATGTTCGGGGTTGCCGTGCAACCCCAACAAACGCAAAGACGAGGTGATTTGAGCTTGTGCCCGCGTAGCGGCATGGACATCGATGTCGGCTTTGTTGATGACCACCAAGTCGGCCAACTCCATCACGCCTTTTTTGATGGCCTGCAAATCGTCACCCGCGTTGGGCAACTGCATCAAGACGAACATGTCGGTCATCCCGGCGACCGCCACTTCGCTTTGGCCCACGCCAACGGTTTCAACGATGACGATGTCGTAGTCGGCGGCCTCGCAAACCAAAATGGCCTCGCGGGTTTTTTCAGCAACGCCCCCCAAATTGCCGCTGCTCGGGCTGGGTCGAATGTAGGCGCTGGGGTGCACCGACAAATGTTCCATGCGGGTTTTGTCGCCCAAAATTGAACCGCCCGACACCGTGCTGGACGGGTCAACCGCCAACACCGCCACCCGGTGGCCTTGGGCAATTAAGTAAAGGCCAAGCGCTTCAATGAACGTGCTCTTGCCCACGCCCGGCACGCCGCTGATGCCCAGGCGCAATGAGCGGCCGCTGTGTGGCAACAAAGCCGTCAACAACGCATCGCCCTGGGTGCGGTGATCGGCGCGGGTGGACTCCAACAAGGTGATGGCTTTGGCCATGGCGCGGCGCTGAACCGCAGGTTGCGCCTGCAGAATGCCTTCGACCCAGCGTTCGGGTGTCACTTGGTGCCTTGAAAGCAATGCAAATGATTCAGGCGCTTGATGGGGTTCATGCCGGAGTCAAAGACAAGCGGATTTGTTCGAGCACGTCTTTGGCGCTGGCCGGAATCGGGGTGCCGGGTCCGTAAACGCCTTTGACGCCGGCGTCGTACAGAAAGCCGTAATCTTGCTTGGGGATCACACCGCCCACAAAAACAATGATGTCGTCGGCCCCCTGCTCCTTGAGGCTCTTGATGATCGCGGGCACCAAGGTTTTGTGGCCGGCCGCCAAGGTCGAAACGCCGACGGCGTGCACGTCGTTCTCAATCGCTTGGCGAGCACATTCCTCTGGCGTTTGGAACAAGGGGCCCATGTCCACGTCAAAGCCCAAATCGGCAAAAGCGGTGGCCACTACTTTGGCCCCGCGGTCGTGGCCGTCTTGGCCCAATTTGGCAATCATCACCCGGGGACGACGGCCTTGCTCTTCGGCAAAGGCGCTGATCTCGCCCTTGAGCTTGTCCCAGCCTTCGGCGGAATCATAGGCCGCGGCGTAAACGCCGGTGACCTTTTGCGTATCGGCGCGGTGGCGTCCATAAACTTTTTCAAGGGCATCGGAAACCTCACCCACTGTGGCGCGCAGTCGAATGGCCTTGATCGACAAGTCCAGCAAATTGCCTGCGCTGGCGTCTGCCGCATCGGCGTGCACACCGGCTTCAGCCGCGGCGGTCAAGGCGTCGAGTGCGGCTTGCACTGCAGCGCTGTCACGGGTGGCGCGGATTTTGGCCAAGCGTTCAATTTGGCCGTCACGCACCTTGACGTTGTCAACTTCCAAGATGTCGATGGTGTCTTCGGTTTTGAGTTTGTATTTATTCACGCCCACAATGACGTCTTTACCGGAATCGATGCGCGCTTGCTTTTCAGCCGCTGCTGCTTCAATTTTGAGCTTGGCCCAACCGCTGTCCACGGCCTTCGTCATCCCCCCCATGGCCTCAACTTCTTCAATGATGGCCCAAGCGGCGTCGGCCATGTCTTGGGTCAGCTTTTCCATCATGTAGCTGCCGGCCCAGGGATCGATCACATTCGTAATGTGGGTCTCTTCTTGGATGATGAGTTGCGTGTTGCGGGCAATGCGCGAGCTGAATTCGGTGGGCAGGGCGATGGCTTCGTCAAAGCTGTTGGTGTGCAGGCTTTGGGTGCCACCAAACACCGCTGCCATGGCTTCGATGGTGGTGCGGACAACGTTGTTATAAGGGTCTTGCTCGGTCAGCGACCAGCCCGAGGTTTGGCAGTGGGTGCGCAGCATCAGGCTCTTGGGGTTCTTGGCGTCAAAGCCCTTCATGATGCGGCACCACAACAAGCGCGCGGCGCGCATCTTGGCGACTTCCAAATAGAAGTTCATGCCGATGGCCCAGAAAAAACTCAAACGACCGGCGAATTCGTCCACGTCCATGCCTTTGGCGATGGCGGTTTTCACGTACTCTTTGCCGTCGGCCAAGGTAAAAGCCAGCTCCAACGCTTGGTGGGCGCCGGCCTCTTGCATGTGGTAACCCGAGATGCTGATCGAGTTGAACTTCGGCATGTTTTTGGCCGTGTACTCGATGATGTCGCCGATGATTTTCATCGACGGTTGGGGTGGATAAATGTAGGTGTTACGGACCATGAACTCTTTCAGAATGTCGTTCTGAATCGTTCCAGAGAGTTTGTCTTGGCTCACGCCCTGCTCTTCAGCGGCCACCACATAGCCCGCCAACACAGGCAGCACCGCGCCGTTCATGGTCATGGAGACCGAGACTTTGTCGAGCGGAATTTGGTCGAACAAAATCTTCATGTCCTCGACCGAATCAATCGCCACGCCCGCTTTGCCGACGTCGCCGGTGACGCGTGGGTGGTCGCTGTCGTAGCCGCGGTGGGTGGCCAAATCGAAGGCCACCGAGACGCCCTGGCCCCCTGCGGCCAACGCCTTGCGGTAAAACGCGTTGGATTCCTCAGCGGTCGAAAAGCCCGCGTATTGACGGATGGTCCAGGGACGCACGGCATACATGGTGGCCTGTGGGCCGCGCAAAAAAGGCTCAAAGCCCGGCAAGGTGTTGGCGTAAGGCAGGTTGGCCGTGTCTGCCGCGGTGTACAAAGGTTTGACAGTGATCCCATCGGGCGTGAGCCAATTCAACGCGTTTACGTCACCGCCGGGGGCCGACTTGGCCGCAGATTTCGCCCAGTCGGCCAAAGCGCTGGGGGCAAAGCTGGGTTGGGCTGGATTGGTTTTTGAATCGTCTTGAACGCTCATATCGGGCCTTGTGGGAATGGGTCTTCTGGGTTGATTAACGCAGAATTTTACCTTGTCATTCATAATTATGAATTAAGTTTCTATGGTTTTGCTTACAATCCGGGCATGCGAGCTTTGGCACAACCGACCCGCCCCATCCTGACCCCGCCGGTGACTTCATCCGTCGACCCGGCGGCCCGAGTGGCGCCCAAATTCAGCCAACAAGCGCTGTATGAACAGGTCGCCGAGCAACTTCGCTTGCAGATTTTCCAGCGTGAACTGGCGCCGGGCGACTGGATTGACGAACTCAAAATTGCACAAGACCTCGGCATCAGCCGCACCCCGTTGCGGGAAGCGCTCAAAGTTTTAGCGGCCGAAGGCTTGATCACCATGAAGGTGCGCCGCGGCGCCTACGTCACCGAAGTCAACGAAAAAGACCTGCGCGATGTCTACCACCTGCTCGGCCTGCTGGAGAGCGACGCCGCGGCTGAAGTGGCCGCACAAGCGCTGCCCGAGTCCTTGGCCCAGCTGAAC
Organism: uncultured Curvibacter sp.; assembly: GCA_903828535.1. Lineage (GTDB taxonomy): Bacteria > Pseudomonadota > Gammaproteobacteria > Burkholderiales > Burkholderiaceae_C > Curvibacter. The sequence continues at coordinate 178,849 of CAIKMN010000010.1, read as the reverse complement.
GCCCTTCACGCTCAATTGGAAGCCTCGGTGGGCGATGCAGAAGCCTTTTTTGTGCTGAACGAGCGGTTTCACCTGTTGTTATTGGAGCTCGCCAACAACCGCTGGCGCCTGCAAATGGTGACCGACTTGCGCAAAGTGATGAAGCTCAACCGCCACCACTCTTTGTTCAAAGAAGGCCGCTTGGCCGACTCTTTAAAAGAGCACCAAGCCCTCATGGACGCATTGAATCAAGCCGACGCCGCGGCTGCGCGCAAACGAATGCAGGCACACTTTGCGAACGGCTTGAAGGCGGCCGGTTAGCCCAGGCTGCCAGCAGGACCCTCAACGGCTGTTCCGAGACTGCTATTCTCTGTCGATAGTGCCGATAGTGCCGCAATTGCCGCTGGTGTTGACGACCCATAAAAAGCAATAAAAGAGCCATAAAAATTAAAGCGCCATTCATTCGGGGAAAAATGGCATGCCTTTAAGCTGAACCGAAGCTGGCATCCATCAAATCGCGCGCCCTCGCGCTGACCTCGTGGGCGCTCAAATGCCGCAGGGTCGGGTCGCTCCAAACCTGCCGCCAACGCCTTGCCCCCGGCAAGCCATGTCGCAAGCCCAAAAGATGCCGCGCCATGCTGTGCCAGGGCGTGCCGTGCTGCGCTTGCTCTTGTGCCATGTAATCGCACATCGCGAGCTCGACGTCGTCACGGCTCAAAGCCCGCTCGGTTTGGCCGAAAAAGCGAGCATCCCATTCGGCCATCAACCAAGGGTTGTGATAGGCCTCGCGCCCAATCATCACGCCGTCAACCTGCGTTAAGTGATCTTCAATTTGAGGGTTGGTGGTGATGCCCCCGTTGATAGAAATGAGCAGGTCGGGAAAGTCGCGCTTCAATTGATAGACCACGTCGTAGCGGAGCGGCGGAATTTCGCGGTTTTCTTTGGGGCTGAGGCCCTTCAGCCAAGCGTTGCGGGCATGAACGATGAAGGTGCGGCAACCGCCTTGCGCCACGGTGCCGACAAAGTCACGCACAAATTCATAACTTTCCATTTGGTCCACGCCGATGCGGTGCTTGACCGTCACCGGCACGCGGTTCACTGAATCCAGCATGGCCTTGACACCCTCCATCACCAAGGTCGCTTCGTTCATGAGGCAAGCACCAAAGGCGCCGCGTTGCACCCGCTCGCTGGGACAACCGCAGTTCAGGTTGATTTCGTCATAGCCCCAAGCCTCTCCCAGCTTGGCACAAGCGGCCAGGTCGGCCGGTTCGCTGCCCCCGAGTTGCAAGGCCACTGGGTGCTCTTGTTCGTTGTAACGCAGGTGGCGCGGCACATCGCCATGGAGCAAAGCCCCGGTGGTCACCATCTCGGTGTAGAGCAAGGCTTGCTGGGTGATGAGGCGGTGGAAGAAACGGCAATGACGGTCGGTCCAATCCATCATGGGCGCCACACTGACCTTGTGCGAAGACAGGGCTTTGGAAGAATTCAAAGTCAAAAAAGGCTCCCTGAATGCTCAGTCCGGGCTGCTGTTCAACCCCAGCAGCCTGACCCTGACCATGCGTCCCTTGATGCGGCCTTCTGACAGTCTTTGCACGGCCTCCCGGGCAATGGCTGCCGAGACGGCAACATAGGTTGAGAATTCGTTGACATTGATCTTGCCAACCTGTTCTTTTTGAAAACCGGCCTCGCCGGTCAAGGCCCCCAAAACGTCGCCAGCGCGAATCTTTTCTTTGCGGCCGCCCACAATTTGCAGCGTGGCCATGGGGGCTTTTAAAGGCGGTTCTGCGTCCTTGGACTTTGACAATTCTGCCAACGGCAGCCAATCGGATTCGCGCCCTTGCAGCAACTCAATGCGGCCGACATAGCCCATCTCATCCAAACTCGCGAGCGTCACCGCCAAGCCCTGAGCGCCCGCCCGGGCGGTGCGGCCAATGCGGTGGACATGTACTTCGGGGTCGGGGCTGACATCGACGTTGATGACGGCGGCCAAATCGGCCACGTCCAAACCACGGGCCGCCACATCGGTCGCGACGAGCACATTGCAACTGCGGTTGGCAAATTGCACCATGACTTGATCACGCTCGCGCTGTTCCAACTCGCCAAACAAGGCCATGGCGCTGAAGCCTTGTGCCTGCAACTGAGCCACCAATTGGCGGCATTGGTTTTTGGTATTGCAAAACGCCAGCGCTGAGGTCGGCCGGTAATGGCGAAGCACCTGCGAGACGGCCAACAAGCGCTCGTTTTCTTTGACTTCAACAAACACCTGTTGCAAGGTGCTCATGTCGTGTTGGGCCGCCACTTGAACGGTTTTGGGATTTTTCAAAAACTGCGCGGCCAAGCGGTCAATGCCTTCCGGGTAGGTGGCCGAAAACAAGAGCGTCTGCCGATTGACGCCACATTGCTTGACCACTTTGGCGATGTCGTCCAAGAAACCCATGTCCAACATGCGGTCGGCCTCGTCCAGCACCAAGGTTTGAACGGCGCCCAAATGCAAGGCGTTGCGGTCAATCAAATCCAGGATGCGCCCCGGCGTGCCGACCACCACATGGGCGCCATGCTCCAAGCTGAGAATTTGGCCGCGAAGTGGAACGCCGCCACACAAGGTAACCACTTTGATGTTTTCCACGGCACGTGCCAGGCGGCGGATTTCTTGCGCCACTTGGTCGGCCAGTTCGCGGGTCGGACACAAAATCAGCGCCTGCACATTCATACGAGGGGCTTCCAAACGGTTAACCAAGGGCAAACCAAAGGCCACGGTTTTGCCGCTGCCCGTGCTGGCTTGAGCGATCAGGTCATGGCCCGCCAAGGTCAAGGGCAAGCTGGCGGCCTGAATGGGGGTCATGTGGGTCAGCCCCAATTGCTGCAAATTGCTCAAGGCCGCTGGGGTCAAGGCCAAGGCGTCGAAAGACAGCGAATGAGGGGCGAAGGCCCCAGAAGATGAGGCAGGTTGAGCGCGGGTGTTCATGGGAGAATTATCGACGCCAAACCCTTCCCTCCATTTTTCATTGGCCATTCGCCATTCGCCATTCGCCATTCGCTCTCCTCATGCGTCAATCTCCTCGCTGGTTGTTACTGGTCGCCCTGCCCGCCGAAATTTCGGTGTCTCAACTGCCTCATGGCATCGAGTTGGTTTACACAGGGGTGGGAAAACTCAATGCAGCAGTTCAAACAGGGCAAGCGATTGCGCGTTTTAAACCGCAAGGCCTCCTCAATTTCGGCACCGCAGGACGAACCCATCCGGGTGTGAGTGGCTTGGTCGAGGTGCGAGAAGTGCTGCAACGAGACATGTCCGCCGAGCCCTTGTCGCCGCGCGGCGTCACGCCTTTTTGTGAGCGGCCGCAGCGCTATTCAGCCGCACCGCCCTTGGGCACGCGGAACACCCAGGTGTGCTGCGGCACCGGTGACAGCTTTGTCACCGCCCACGACCCATGGTTGGCTGAGAACGGCGTGGACATCGTCGACATGGAGCTGTTTGCCATCGCCCATGTGGCCCACGAATTCGGGCTGCCTTGGCGGTCTTATAAATACATCAGCGACGACGCCAACGAAACCTCAGCGCGAACTTGGTCGCAATCGGTGAGCCACGGACAGGCCCTGTTCTTAAAAACCTTGGCTGAACTTGAAAGCCCCTAAAGGCATTTAGCCTTTAGCCTTTAGGTTTGAGCTTTGAGCTTTGAGCATTAAGCATTAAGCCAAAGCTGAATTGATTCAACTCACGGCATGATGTTCAGCTTTTGGCAAGCCAGCAAATAATTCGGGTCGTTCCGGTCCAATTGCCAACCGCTGGTGAGCATGCGCGTCATGTATTGGCGGTTGTACAAAAAAGGCAACACCAGTTGGGAGAAGCCAAAGGTCACACAATAAATGACCAGGTGCATGAGGGCAATCGCTATTTCACCCCGAAAAATCGGCACCAGCCAACCAAACGCCAAATAGGTCCAGCTGTAACCCACATAGCCCGTTTTAATCATCCCTGTGGCTGGGTAAAACATATTCACCTTTTTTTGCAACCCAATCAAGAGCAGCGCCAAGATCAAGGGGCTGAACACGATCAGCAAGATGAGGGGAATAATCGTTGAGATCATGGTGAGTTCAAACATGGTTTTCTTAATCAGCTAAGGCCTTGGCTCAATCGCCGAGTTGGATTGTGCACCGCCTGTGCCACCAAACCCGGGGTGGGTTCGAACAGCGAGAGGTGCGTGCGTGCCCGGGTCATGCCCGTATAGAGCAACTCGCGCGTGAGCAAGGGGCCGCTGCGATCGGGGAGCACCAAAGCGGTGTGGGCAAACTCTGAGCCTTGGCTCTTGTGGATGGTCATGGCGAAGGCCGTTTCAACCGATTGAAGGCGGCTGACGGCGACCGAGCGCAAGGCCTCGCCGTCCAAACTGTAGAAGCGCAGGCCGCCGGTGAGGGACGTCAAAACCAGACCCACATCGCCATTGAACACGCCGACGCCCGGGTCGTTTCGGGTGATCAGCACCGGACGGCCCTCAAACCAGTCGCCTTGAGCCGCACTGGCGCTCAGCCACCCCGCTTGAACCAGACCTTGTTGAACGGCTTGGTTGAGGGTCCTGTCGCCCCAAGGCCCCTCGTGAACGGCACACAGAATTCGGAAAGTATCGAAGGCGGTCAGCACGTCGCGGACCCAAGCGTTGTGGTCGGCCTCGCTTTTCAAGGCCTCGGATCGGCCGCTCTTGAGCACCTGAAGGTAGTCGGCGTAGCTGGGTAAAGCAGTCGAGCCGCGGCGGCCTTTTACCGCCAGCGCCACCACGTCGGCGGGAATGGGGTTCATTGATTCAACAGGGCTTGTTTTAGGACTTGTTGAGTCTGGCGTCCCAGCCCTCGTCTGAGTCGCCTTCAAAAAAGCCGCCACCGCGTCGACCTGACCTTGCCTGACCGCCTCGGCCAATTGGCCAATGTCGGAGCCGAAACGGTGGCTGTGCCGCAGCATCACGGTTTGTTGGTTCAGTGAATGGGCCAACGCCGATTCGGCAGGCGGGGTCTTTGAGGGCAAAACACAGCCCGTGGTTTCGGTCAGATAGGCCAAGGTTGCTGGGTCATAAAAAGCGCCGTCGGCTTGGGCGCACAAATCACCCAAAACCGAGCCAGCCTCCACCGAGGCGAGTTGGTCTTTGTCGCCCAGCATGACCAACTTGGCGCTCTGGGGAAGGGCCTCAAGCAAGCTGGCCATCATCTCCACGTGCACCATCGAGGTTTCGTCGACGATCAATATATCAAGTGGCAATGGATTCTGTGCGTTGTATTTAAAGCGGCGACTGCCGGGCACCCGTCCCAGCAAAGCATGCAAGGTTTTGGCTGGCCCGAGCTGCCAACTTGATCGCAAAGATCCCCGCAAAGGCGGCAACGCCTGCTCGATGGATTGACGCAACCTCGCCGCCGCTTTGCCCGTGGGTGCGGCCAGGGCCACCCGCAAAGCGTCTGGCTGCGGTGCACTTGCCAAGGCAGCCACCAAGACCCGCGCGGCCGTGAACGTTTTGCCCGTACCCGGACCGCCCGTGATGACGGTCAGCTGGCCTCGCAATGCCAAGGCGCAAGCGATTTTTTGCCAATTGGGCAGCGGGTCCGCGGTGTTGACCGAGGCAGGAAACAAGCTGTCGAGCAAGGCCCTGGTTTTTTCCAAATCCTGTGGACGCTCAGGGCTGGCATCCGGCGCGATTGGGTTCATGATTGGGGTGCTAATTTGAGTTCTTTGCGCGATGGCCTGGCTGATTTTGTTTTGATAAACCCAATAGCGGCGAAGGGAAAGCCAGGCGTGCCCTTTCTCCTCCATTTGTAAAACCAAGGGCTGCCCCAGGTCTTCTGCATCTAAAACCAACGGATCTGCATGATGAGCCGTCTTCTGAAGACACCTCACCAACCGATTTGAATGCAACGCCTCCCAAGAAAATCCTGGGCCCAACAGGTCTTGCGCCAGCGTTTTGAAGGCTTCTTCGACGACTGAGGGCCAATCGAGTAAGTCCACAACCGACCCGAGGGCCGTCTGATCCAGGCCGCCTGCGGCACTTAAGTGGAGTGGCAATCCGGTGTGGCCCAAACCTTCAAGCCGCGCCAACACCGCCGTCAACAACAGCAATGCCGGAGAACTCGATGGTTCTTGCTGGGCTATCCAACGGGGCAAGGCGCTGTCGAGCTGGCGCAACCCACCTTGGTCGGCCCAGTCGTTCAGCGTCGCCAATAAGGTGGAAGGGGTCACACCAATGCCTCCAGCGAGGCCCAAGCCTCGGAGGGCGGACTGAGCAACGTCACACCGTGATCGGGGCTGGTGACCCCGCGAATAAAGTAATAGATTGCCCCGCCCCAATGCTTTGCTGGGTCATAGGTGGCACCCAGCCGGCTTTTGAGCAATCGGTGCAAAGCCAAACTGTAGACCGCCGCTTGGACGTCGTAGCGGTGGTGAAGCATGGCTTGTTGCAAGGCCTCGGGGTGGTAAGCGGAATCGTCATTGCCCAAAAAATTCGACTTGTAATCCAGCACCCAAAAACGCCCTTGGTGTTCAAAAACCAAATCCATAAAGCCCATCAACATGCCGTGCAAAACACTTCGACGCAAAGCAGGTCGTGGTGCACCCGGCCAAAAATGGTGCTGGCACCACCCATCCACGGCTTCGGTGTCGATGTGGTCAGTGGGCAACCAAAATTCGAGTTCCGTCAAAATGCTGCGGGTCGATGGGTGGCTGCGGTTCTCTGCCTCAGAAATGCCAGAAAGTAACGACAAGGCCACCCCCGGCCCTGGTAAGGGCGTGTTGGCCACGGTTTGCAGCCAGGTGGCCAATTCAGCGGCCGAGTCGGCGTGTCCGGCGCGTTCGCATCGTTGTTTTAAAAGGGGCATCGAAAAGTGGCCAAAGCCTTCGCTGCCCATCCACTCCAACTGATCGTGCAAGAAGTTGCCGCTCAAAGGCCCTCTTTTAAAGCGATGCTGGATGGCCTCTGCCCGATTTGAGTCGTTGCCGAGTAAGTCTCGTGATTCACTCAGCAGCACCGGGGCGCGACTGGCTGAGGGGCGTAATTCATCATCCGCTGGGCGCAGTGGCAACGCCCGGGCGCTGGGGTGCAGTTCCCGTGTCAAGCGGGAGTAGCTGGCCACGCTCCATGTTTTGTCAAAATCGCCCTGGTATTCGAGCGGCTCGATCGCCTGGGTTGAGTGGACTGAAGTCAGTGGGGCAAGCCCCGTTTGATCTGCCTGCGATTCTTGCAGACGGGTCAAGGGCAAAGCGGCGCCAGGTTCGAGATCAGCCGTTTTATGGGTCCAAACGAAGCCATCGGGGCCCGCCGCATCTGCCAAGTCGTTCAAACTTTGGGCCCAGTCAAGCGAGGGCGCCAACAAATGACCCAAGGCACTTCGGTGGGTTTGATCAGCCGAAGATTGGCCCATTTTCACGGCGCTGAAACCCAGCCAAAGGCCATGCTGTGCGCGGGTCAGGGCCACGTACAAAAGACGCAAATCTTCGCGCAGCCGTTCTTGCTCAAAACGCTGTTGGTTCTGCTCGTTCTCTAGGTCCAAAACGCATTCACGATGACCCGCCGCATTCGGCAGAAATGCCGACTTGACCCTGGTTTTATTCAAGGGTTTGAGGCTGGTCGCAAAGGGTAAAAAGACAACCGGGTACTCCAGGCCCTTGCTTTTGTGAATCGTCACGACCTTGACCAAATCATCGTCGCTTTCCAAGCGCAGCACCGCGGCATCAGCCTCCAAAGAGGTCTGCCCCTCATCCAGGGTCATTTCTTCAGCCAACCAACGAATCAAGGCTTGCTCGCCTTCGATCTCTTGGCTGGCCGTTTGAAGCAGCTCGGCCAGGTGCAAAAAATTGGTCAGTCGACGCTCGCCACCACGCCCGCCACCTTGTTCAAAACCCGTTTGTGCGGTCCAACGCGAAGGCAATTCAAACCGATGCAGGGTTTGACGCAACATGGCCATCACGCCTTGCGTTTGCCAAATCGAATGCAAGTCCTGGACCTTGCTGGCATCCCGGTCAAACACCGCGTCGTCATCGGCCAAGGCCAACAATTCGGCGGGGGACAAGTCGATTAATTTCAGCGCCAAGCCAGCGCGAACCAAGGCGTTGTCGCGGGGCTCAGCAACCGCACGCAGCCAATGCACCAAATCCCGGGCTTCTTCGCTTTCAAAAACCGATTCACGATCAGACAAATACACCGACGCCAAACCGCATTTTCGCATGGCCTGTCGAACGGCTTGCGCTTCCACGCCAGAGCGCACCAACACAGCGATGTCTTTGGGCCGAAGCCGACGCCATTGAGAACCCTTCAAGAACCCATTGCGGGCGTCATTCAACCAGTCCACCATTTGTTCAGCGGCCAACTCGGCCATGGAAGCCCGAACCTCGTTTTGGTTTTTGAGATTCAGGTCCGCAACGCAGGTCATGGCGGGCAAGACGCCGCGTTCGTTCACCCACGCTTCATCGCGCCCCTGAGCCGCCACGGGCACGAAAGGCAGCAGCCCAAAAGCCCCTTCTGGCAAAGCCTGCTCGGCACGCTCAAAGATTTGGTTGACGGCCTTCACCATGGCTTCGGTGGATCGGAAATTTCGCTCCAATCGGTAGTGCCTGCCCTCGGTCGCAGAACGGGCTTGCAAGTAACTGTAAATGTCGGCCCCGCGAAAACCATAAATCGATTGTTTGGGGTCGCCAATCATCAAAAAGGCGCTGTCGGGTGCGTTGTCTTGGATTCGATAAATGTGATCGAACAGCCGGTATTGCAGCGGCGAAGTGTCTTGAAATTCATCGACCATGGCGACCGGAAATTGCCGCACCAACTGCTCACGCAAGGAGGGGGATTGGCGCAAGGCCTGCTCCAAGCGGCGCAGCAAATCGGCAAAACCAAATAAGCCGGCTTGTTGTTTCAACTGGGCCATTCGCTGAGCCACTCGCCGCGATGCATGCTGGCGGATCAAGGCGTTGGGGCTGTGAGCGGCATTTGATTCCCAGGCCGAATACTCGGCTTGCACCTGCTCGAACCAAGTAAAAGCAGATGGCGGCAAAAAATCAGGGGCGGCTTTCACCCTTCCATCCAGCAAACCTGGGGGCGTCAATCGCTTTAACCCAGTCAGCAGCGCTTTGTCTTTGGGCAAAGCCAAAGGCCGCGATAAGTTTGACCAAGGCGCCAGAATTTCAAACCATTTTTTGACCGAATGAGCCGCCACTTTGGTTTTGCTCCAATGCGTCGGGTGCTGAGCCAGTTGGGCAGTCAACCAATTTTTCATGTCGGCCACTTGGACCGGCGCTTGCGACATCAGGGCGGCCAATGGTGCCGGAAATGCGGCCTCTAGGCTTTCTTGCAAAGACAGTTCAAGGCCCGCGGTCACTTTTTCAGAGGGCGCTTCAAAGCGCAACAACTCGCCCACATCTTTCGCGCATGCTGCTACCGTGGGCCACGTGTCCAAACAAAAAACCAACAGTCCCGACCGTGGAGACAAGCCATAAAACTCGCTGCGCCAATAATCTTGCACCGCCTCGTTCAGCAACGATTTCTCATCGCTCAACAGGGTTTCGTCAAAGGCGGCTCCGCTGTCAAAAGCCTGCTCCCGCAAGACCCGTTGACACCAAGCGTCGATGGTAAAAATGCTGGCCTCATCCATGGCTTGAGCCGCCGCGTTCAAACGCCGGATCGCCTCTGCCCTGGCCTGCGGCTCTTTGAAATCAGTGTCCAGTTGCAGCAAAACCGGATCCTTGGTTTTGCTCAAGTCGGACTGATCGGACTGGTCGGACTGGTCGGACTGATCGGACTGGTCGGGCTGGCGCAAGAAAGCCGCCGCCTCCACCAAACGGGTGCGAATGCGTTCACCCAGTTCACGGGTTGCGGCGCGGGTGAAGGTCATCACCAAGATTTCTTTGGGATGCAAGGGCTTGGACAACGGCCCTTCCAAGCCGCCTTGACCCAGAACACAACGCAGGTAGAGCGCGGCAATCGTCCATGTTTTGCCCGTGCCGGCACTGGCTTCGATCAAGCGTGAGCCCCACATTGGCAGGCTGGCGAAATCAAGGACTTGGTTCGGGTGAGGGCTCACGGCTTCATTCCATTCAGGCCAATGGCTGCACTTTGGCGTTGGCAGCCCACTCCATCAGCGGCGTGTAAACCTGCTCTGCCAACGCTGCAAAGTCCGTCTCGTTCAAGTCGTCCCAAGCGGGGTAAACACGGGCCCAGGCCATGTCGGCGGCTTCGGCCGATCGCTCGCTGAACTCATCGTGACCGCCCTCATAACTTTTTAAAACATCAGAGGCATGGGTCTTTTTGTCTTTGCTTTGGAGCGACGCCAAAGCGGTTTTCAAGGGCAGCGGCAAGGGCGCGTGCAGGCCTCGTTGCCAAAATGCCAGCAAGATCGGTAAGTGTTGCTGGGCTTTTTCAGGTGGGATCGGCGGCAGTTCAAGCAAGGCGTCTTGACCCAAAAGTCGTGCGCCCAGACCTTGCTCGGCCAACAGCATCAGCGTCAACCAAGTCGTCAACAACTTGTGGAGTTTCAGTTTGCCCTTGGCCTTGTCCAACAAACGGCCGGGTTCCAGTTGAATCAAGACGCCTTCGCCTCTTAACCCTTGGCCAGACAGCGTTACCGTGTCTTCCAAAACGACACCCTCGTGTTCAAAGCGCAAATGCAGGGGTTTGGATTCAGGCCCCAATTCGGCTTGCAAACCTTGCCAGGCTTCGGCCATGGGCGTCAGGGTTTGAATCAACTCGCGCTCGGTCACATCGCCCAAACTTTTCAGCGGCAACTCACCAGAGCGCCGCAAGCGCTGAATTTGGCGCTCCAATTCCAATAAGGGTTCCGCACTGACCTGCGCCTCAATCTTCCATGTTTCTGTGAGCTTTTGAATGATTTGATACTGCGCCAAGGCGTCGAGCTCAAAAAGCTCGTGGTCCGGCGGCAAGTCGTTGGGGTGCCAAAACGAAACGTTAAGTCGGTTTTTAAAAAAGGCGCGGGCGGGGTTTTTATAAAAATCAGTCAGCAACTTGATCGACAAAGGACCTTGGAAATAAACTGTTTTTTGAACGTCCGGCCACGCTGCTCGGCCCTTGATTTCCCCATTCATCGGGACGTGCATCGGATGCCATTCTTTGGCATAGGTGACTAAAGGTATAGGGCCTGAAAAATAATGGCGGCTAAAAGGCTGCAGTGGGTGCTCTGTGGTGCGGCTTTGCAAGGCCTCTTGACCCCAAAGCGCCGCCACCTGGTCGCGCAGCTGCGCCACCAAAACCGAGGGCGGTTGCGGGGTGTTGTCGCGCACATTTCGCCCTGTCCAACTCAAGAGCAGTTGACGCCGAGCCGACAACAAAGCGTCCAGCATGAGTTGGCGATCGTCTTGTTGGCGCGAGCGGTCGCCAGGCCGAAACTGACCGGCCTCGCCCATCAGATCAAAGCCCAAGCGGTTGTCGCGACGCGGGAATTCACCTTCATTCATGCCGAGCAAACACACCACTTCAAAGGGGATGGCGCGCATCGGCATGAGCGTGCAGAACGTGACCCCACCGGCTTGAAAAGGTTGACCCAGTCGGGGCGTCTGCAGGGCGGACATCCAAGCCATGCGCAAGGCGGCCAAAGGCAGCGGGCTTTGAAGCTCGGCCAACTCGCAGGCGCTGTACCAGGCGTTGAGGGCCTCTTCCAAGGCCGTCAGCGTTTGTGTTTCCGCTTCGTCTTGCGCTTTAAAAAAGCCGCGCATCATGGCCATTCCGCGCTCTCGCCAAACTTGGGGGGAGGCCGGGCGGATCGTTTCATCGCGCCAATCGCTCAAAGCCTGAACAAAACGCGATAAACCCCCGACCAATTCGGCATCCAAGCCGCTCACTTCGGTATAAGGTTCCGTTTCAAAAACACCCGACACGCCTGACACCAAGTTGCTGGTGTCGCCGACTGCGTAACCCATCAACAGGCGTTGCAAACCGAACCAGGCAGTGTTTTGCTCACCGCAATCGGGCAAGCCCAATTGCTGGCGTTGCTGCGCGTCCAAGCCCCAGCGGATGCCGGCGCCTTTCATCCATTCACTCAGCAAGGGCAATTGCGCGGAGTGGATGCCAAAGCGCCGCGCAATTGCTGGCACTTGCAACCAATCGAGCAGTTCACTCAAGCCCAAGCGTTGGCTGGGCCAGTTGAGCAAGGACATCAGCGCTTTGACGAGGGGACTTTGTGCCTCCGCACTCAGGTCGCTGATAGAAAAAGGAATGAAGCGCTTGTCGTGGCGCGGGTATTGGCCAAAGAGGGCTTGAATGGCGGGCGTGAGGCTTTTCACATCGGGCACCATGACCACGATGTCTTTGGGGCTCAAAGCGGCTTTGGGGTCTGCGAGCAGCGCCAGCAAGTGGTCGTGCAACACCTCCAGTTCCCGCACGGCGCTGTGCGCGCTGTGAAAAATCAAGGAACGATCGTCCACTGCCAAGGGCATCGCTTGCTGGTGCAAGTCGCGCATCTGCAGTTGCAGTTGCTTCAGCAGGGGCGCGGTGGGCGCTGTCCCGTTCACATCCGCTGGGCCTGAGCGTGTGTCAACATCCAAGTGAAATGCGTCTTGACGGGGCAGGCTGGGCTCGAGATGAATCAGGTGCCGAATGAAGTCGGCGTTCTGTCTTCCCCAAGCCGCGAGCAAGGGTTGCTCTTCCAACCCCACATCGACCCAAAATCCTTGTGAAGGGTTCGGCACGAAGAGCATGACTTGGGTGTAACGCCCCAGGGCCATCAACAATTCCAAGGTGCTGGCCGGCAGGTTGTGGATGCCAAACACCACGACGCGACGGGGCAGGCTTTTAGCAAAACGCCCTCGCCCGCCTTCGACGTCATCCACGTTCCCAGCGGGGCCGCGCTGCAAGGCCTGAACGACTTGACTTTGCAAATGGGCACGGTGGCTGCCGCGTTGTTCGGGCTGCAAACTCTCAACCAAGGCTTGCCACAAAGCCGGTTGCCAACGTTGCGACGCCGGGATCGGCGTCAAGCCTCCCAGGGCATTACGCAGTTGCGCGCGACCAGCTGCCCAATCTTCAAGCCAATCGGAGCGGTAGTTTTGGTATTGGTCAAACAGGTCGGCGAGCTGGGTGCACAGTTGCAACAAGCGTTCAGAAACCCGCGCTGAATCCCCAGGAGCCCGGGCCACGCTGTCGTTAGAAACACTTTTAGACAGATAGCGGGCCAATGGCGCAAAAACAGCCTGACCCAACAGGTCAGGGAGGACACGAACCAAGCGCCAAGTCAGGGGCAATTTATCCAAAGGGGCTTCGCGAGGCACCGCGCGCTCTCCCAACACCTGCCGGTAAGTGCGCCACAAAAAGCGCGCAGGCAATTCAACCCGCGTGGCCGAGCAAATGCCCAATTGCTGGGCCAGCGTCATCTTCAACCACTCGGCCATGCCGTTGCTTTGAACGAGGATGACCTCCTCTTCAAGGGGCCCCAAGGGATGCGCTCTCAAAACCTCTGCCAACAGGCTGGCCAAGTCTTCGGTGCGGTTACCGTGAAGGGCCAGCAGGCCTGGCTTAGGCATGGGTCATTTGAGGGTCAGAATCCAGTCGGCCAAACGCTTGGCTTCTGCGGCATCCACCTGTAAGTTAGCGGGCATGGGAATCGGCCCCCAAACACCGCCGCCGCCGGACATGATCTTGCTGGCCAACATCGGGGCGGCGTCTTTTTGACCCGCATATTTCGCGGCCACATCTTTAAATGAAGGCCCCACCACCTTGGAATTGACCGCGTGGCAAGCCAAACAATTTTTGGATTGCGCCAAAGCCGTTTCGTCGGCACAGAACGCAGCCCCACTCCAAGTCAGAACAAATCCCAGACCTGCAGAGACGACCCGGCATTTCATTGTGTTTCTCCCAAAATAAAGGCGCATGCTAGCGCATTCTGCGCTGGGCAGGAGCGTTGTTCTTGTGAATTTTGGGCAACAAAAAAGGACTTAGATTTCTCTAAGTCCTTGTCGCCATGGCAATAATTGGTGGGTCGGGCGAGACTCGAACTCGCGACCAACGGATTAAAAGTCCGCTGCTCTACCGACTGAGCTACCGACCCAGATTTTCAGCGCAGCCTCAGATTATAGACAGAAAAAAGGCGGTTTGTCACAATTCACATCGACAATTCCGTCAACATCCAGCCCGCCGCGACCATCCCGAAAGTCGCTGTGACGCTGACGACCGAGCCGTAACCAGCGCAATTCAAGCTACCGTCCACGGCGTTGTCCTCAGCGCCTTCAATTTGGCACGAGGCATGAGGGGCTTGCACGGCTTCACGGCTAAAGACACAAGGTATTTTGAGTCGCTTGTCACGCGGCGCCGCATGAAACTTGCGCAGCTGATAACGCACTTGAGCCAACAAAGGGTCGTGTGTGGTTTCGCTCAGATCAGCCACTTCGACGCCTTGCGCTGCGCGCTTGCCACCGGCCGCTCCAACTGAAATGAAAGGAAGGCCGGTTTGACGCGCCCAAGCCGCCAAAGCGGTTTTGGTTTTGACCTGGTCACAGGCATCGATGACGCCGCTGATGGGGCGTTCGGTGGGGGGCAACAGGGCCGGCCAATTTTCTGGGGATGCAAAGTCGTCCACTTGGTTCACTTGGCATTCGGGTTGAATTTGCGCAATGCGCTCGGCCATGGCCTGCACCTTGGCTTGGCCCACGGTGGATTCAAGGGCGTGGATTTGTCGGTTGATGTTGGAGTCGGCGATGTGGTCCAGGTCAATCAGCGTGAGCTCTGAAACCCCGCTGCGGGCCAAGCCCTCCGCAGTCCAAGACCCGACACCGCCAAGGCCAATCACCACCACGTGGGCGTTGCGAATTCGGTGAGCGCCCGCCACGCCGTAGAGCCGGGCCAAGCCCGCAAAGCGGCGATCGTCCAGAATCGACTGGGGCATTGAGTACCGTTTTGAAAGCTTATTTCAGCTTGGTGAGGCGTTCTTTGGCGGTCGCTGCGGCTTCCGAATTTGGAAAAGCGGCGACCAAATCTTGCAAGGTTTTCTTGGCTGCCTTGAGGTCTTTGGTGTCGGTTTGACAATTGGCGATCGACAAGGCGGCCTCGGGGGCCCGTGGGTTTTGCGGGTCGGCTTTGATCATCGCCTTGAAATTGGCAATGGCGGCGGGGTAATCTCGGGTGGCGTATTGGGCATTGCCCAACCAAAACAGGGCCGAAGGGCCATAGCCGCTGTAAGGGTAACGCGTGACAAAAGCCACGAATTGTTTGCTGGCCGCATCAAAGTTGCCTTGACGAAATTGGCTTAAAGCGGCCTCGTAGTCCTTGGTCTCCGCCGGTTCGGCCTTGAAGGTTTTGCCGTCCAAACTGACGTCGACGGGCTCCATCACGCTGAGGCGCTTTTCCACACCTTGAGCCAAATCTTTTTGGTTGCGCTGCAAGCTGACGATTTGTTGGGTCAGACTTTCGTTTTGACCGCGCAAGTTAGCCACATCTTGCTTGAGCGCATCGATTTGCGATTGCAAATCAAACAGGCTACGACGCAATTGCGCTTGATCTTCCGTGGCGGCGTTGGCGACATTCGCCACGCGTTGGGTTTCGGCAGTTTGTTTGGCAGCGATGTTGTCGACCTTTTGGCGCAGGTCCAAAATGGCACGGCGGGCTTCGTCGTCGTCAAACAAGGCCGCGTGCGCCCCGGCTTGGCTCAGGGTCAGCGCCAAACAAGCGCCCCGCAAAAAGCCGAGGGAAGCGTTAGAAAACAATCGGTTCAAGGTCATGCGATTCAACATGGCGTGGTTCAACGGTAGCTGAATTCAGTGCGGCGATTTTTGGCAAACGACGCTTCATCGTTGCCGGTGGCCAGTGGCTTTTCCATGCCAAAACTGATGGCTTCCAGTTGACCGTCTGAAACGCCCAACAGCACCAAGGCACGGCGCACGGCTTCGGCGCGTTTTTGGCCCAAAGCCAAGTTGTATTCACGACCGCCGCGGGTGTCGGTGTTGCCTTCCAAGTTCACTTTGCGGTTGGCGTTGGCCTTCAAAAAGCGCGCATGGGCTTCGATCACAGCTTGGTATTCGGGCTTGATGCTGTAGCTGTCGTAGTCAAAGAAAACGATGCGTTCGACGCCAGCTGGGCCCGCCGTGTCTTTGTTCGAGGCGCTCAAATCGACACTGCGGATATTGGTTTCCGAAGTCGCATTGGCCTTGCCGCCATCGGCATCGGCGTTGGTAGACAGTGCCGAGGTGTTGCGGTCTTCAACCGAAGCGGGGTCGAGTTTGACGCCCGAACTGCAGGCGGCCAACAAGGCAGTCAAAAAACAAACCAGTGCAAAACGTTTCATGAGAACTCCAAAATAAATAAGGTCAAGGTGTTTTAAAAGGGGCCCAATTGGGTTCGTGGATGTCGCCACTTTGGCCAGACAGTCGGGCTTTGATCTTGCCGTCGAGTGTGGTCGTCATCAGGGCTTCACGGCCTTGGACTTGGGTGGCGTAGACGATCAAACGGCCATTTGGGGCAAAGCTGGGGCGTTCATCGGCACTGGTGTCGGTCACGGCATTGGCCACGTTGTTGGCCAAATCCATGACATAGAGCTTGAAGTTGCCATTCACGCGGGCAATGTAGGCCAACCAACGACCATCGGGACTGACACTGGGCGAGATGCTGTAACTGCTGCTGAAGGTGACGCGCTCGGGGGCGCCGCCGGCCAAGGGCAAACGGTAAATTTGAGGTGAGCCGCCCCGGTCGCTGACAAAGTAAAGGAACTGGCCATCGGCTGAAAAAATCGGCTCGGTGTCAATGCCATTGCTTTGAATCAGGCGCTTGGCGTCACCGCCGTTTTGGGCGTCGATCAGGAACAATTGGGAGCCCCCATCGCGGGTCAGGGTCAGCGCAATTTGCTTGCCGTCTGGCGACCAGGCGGGCGCGCTGTTGGAGCCTTTGAAGTTGGCCACCAAGCGGCGCTTGCCGGTGGCCACATCGTGCACATAAACCACGGGTTTGCGCGATTCAAATGATACATAGGCGAGTTGACGGCCGTTGGGCGACCACGCCGGTGAAATGATGGGCTCGGGGCTGGTCAATGCCGACTGGGCATTTTGGCCATCGGCGTCCGCCACCCACAAATTGAATTTGCCTGCCTGTTTGGTCACATAGGCGATGCGGGTGGAGAAAACGCCGCGCACACCGGTGAGCTTTTCATAAATGGCGTCGGCAATTTTGTGCGATACCAGCCGCAAATCAGGCGCTGGGACGACAAAGGACTGGGCCAACAACTCGTCACCGCGGACCGAGTCCACCAAACGGTAGCGCACGTCGAAGCGGCCATCGGCCAATTTGGTGACGCTGCCCACCACCACATCGTCGGCGCTGCGGCTGCGCCACAAAGCCGTGTCGATGCGGCTGGTTTCATCCAATACCCCGGGGGTGCTGGCGTCGACGCTTTTGAACTGGCCGCTGCGCTCCAAATCGGCTTGCACAATTTGGCTGACACGCTGGGCCGGGTCTTCGCCTTTGAAGGCGGTTAAGGCGATGGGGATTTGGGTCAAGCCCACGCCAGTGACTTCCACCCGAAATTGGGCCCATGAGGGCAAAGCCATCAGCCAAAAAACGGTCACCCACAGGGGCTTGGACCATTTAGAAACACATTGAGAAACTCTAAGCAAAACGCGATCCATGACTCACTCGCCTTTAGAATCCCCTATTCTATGTCGACCCTCCGCCCTTCTTCGGTGACCGCCCCGCCAGCCAACGGCTTGGCACATCGCTTGGCCCGACTTAAGTCTTATTTTGGTCACCAGCCCGCGGCTTGGATCGTCGCCTTTTTGGGCACCCTCTTGGGCGCGGCCACCGAGCCGGCCATCCCCGCTTTGCTGCAACCCCTTTTGGACAATGGCTTCACACAAGGCACGATGCCGCTGTGGTGGGTGCCGGTGGGGATTTTGGGGGTATTCACCGTGCGGGGGATTGCCCAATTCAGCAGTCAGTACGCCCTGACCCGCATTGCCAATGACGGCATGTTGCGCCTTCGTCGGGATTTGTTTGCGCATTTGTTGCGCGCTGATTTGAGCGTGTTTCGGCAGCAGAGTGCCAGCGCCTTGTCAAACACGGTTGTTTTTGAGGTGCAAAACGGTTGCAGCCAATTGGTTTCAGCGGCGGTCGGCCTCTCGCGCGATGGCTTCACCTTGGTTGCTCTTTTGGGCTACTTGTTCTACATCAACTGGCAACTCACCCTGATTGTGGGCATCGTTGTGCCGGGGGTGACCACGGTCATGCGCAAACTCTCCAAGCGGCTTTACGCCATCACCAAAGCCAGCCAAAAAGCCACAGATGAACTGGCCTATGTGGTCGAAGAAAACGCCCTGGCCCACCGCATGGTGCGCCTGCACGCTGCCCAAGCCCATCAACAAGCCCGCTTTGCAAAACTCAGTGAAACCCTGCGCCGCTTGGCCATCAAGAGCACCATCGCTTCCTCGGCCATGACCCCGCTGACCCAACTGCTCTCAGCCGCCGCCCTGTCGGTGGTGATTTGTGTGGCCCTGTGGCAAAGCCGCGACCCCGGTCATGCCAGCGTCACCGTCGGCGGGTTTGCTGCTTTTTTGAGCGCCATGATGATGTTGGTTGCCCCCATGCGCCGATTGGCTGATTTGGCCAATCCCGTGACCCGGGGTTTGGCCGCTCTGGAACGGGGGCTCAATTTAATTGACCACGTCCCGGCAGAATCCAGCGGCGCCTATCAGGGCGCCCCGGGCCATGAAAAGACGCCACCGTCCTCCCCTTCAGAAGTTACTGAAGTGACTGAAGTTTCTGGGACTGCTGGCACCGCACAAGGTTTGGTGCTGAACCATGTCAGCGTTCGCTACAAAGACGATGAACCCCCTGCCCTGAACGATGTGAGTCTACAAATCCCAACGGGTCAAGTGGTCGCTCTGGTGGGGCCTTCGGGGTCCGGCAAAACCACCTTGGCCAACCTGCTGCCCCGTTTTGTTCCGCTGAGCGGCGGCAGCATCAGCTTAAACGGCGTGAACCTCCAAGACTGGTCTTTAGAAGCTTTGCGTGAGCAATTTGCCATGGTCAGCCAAGACGTGGTGATGCTGAACGACAGTTTGGCCCACAACGTGGCCATGGGCCATCAGCAGGGTGCCAGTTTGGACGAAGCGCGGGTTTTAGCCTGCTTGGAAGCCGCGAATTTGAGCGACTTTCTGAGCAAGCAACCTGAGGGCATTCATGCCCAAGTCGGGCACAACGCCCAACAACTCTCAGGCGGCCAACGCCAGCGCTTGGCCATAGCTAGGGCTTTGTACAAGAATGCGCCCTACCTGATTTTGGACGAAGCCACCTCGGCCTTGGACAATGAATCCGAGCGCTTGGTGCAAGACGCCTTGGATCGGGTCATGAAGGGCCGCACCACCTTGGTGATCGCGCACCGACTCTCAACCATCGAACACGCCGACCGCGTGGTCGTCATGGCCGAGGGCAAAATTGTCGAGCAAGGCAGCCATGCAGAGTTGCTGGCTGAGGGCGGACTCTATGCTCGTCTGCACGCGCAGGGCATGGGCAGCTGACCCCAGTCTCTTGACTGGACCCCGTCTAATCATCCAGCGGCTGATGGGGTGTGGGCAAAATGCGTTGGTAAAAAGCCGCATCCAACCAACGGCCAAACTTGAAACCCGCTTGCGCAATCGTGCCGGAATGCGTGAAGCCCAATGCAGTATGCAAAGCGATGCTGGCCTGATTGGCGGCGTCAATGCAACCCACCATCGTGTGCACTTTTTGGCCAGCCGATTCAGACTGCGCTCGTGCCATCAAGGCCGTCAACAAGCGCTTGCCCAAGCCCCGGCCCCGTTGATCGGCACGGATGTAGACCGAATGTTCGACCGTGTATTTGTAAGCCGGA
Organism: uncultured Curvibacter sp.; assembly: GCA_903828535.1. GTDB lineage: Bacteria > Pseudomonadota > Gammaproteobacteria > Burkholderiales > Burkholderiaceae_C > Curvibacter. The sequence continues at coordinate 159,076 of CAIKMN010000010.1, read as the reverse complement.
AAAGCCCGAAACGTCCCGTAACTGGCAAAACCCAGCAATTCACCTTGTGCATCCACCCAGCCCAAGACCGGAAAATGACCCGCTCTTTTGGCGGCAAACCAGGTGCTCATGGCCGAGAGGGGACGGGGGTGGTAGTCGTACAAAGCCGTCGAATTGACAATGGCTTCGTTCAAAATGGCCAAAATGGCTGGGGCGTGATCGGCTTCTCTGCAGTCAATCAGGCCCGAAGAATCTTGGTCGATCAAACCCATAAAAACACAATTTATAACAACACAATGTCGTAAGCATCGGGCCCCAAAGCGCCTTCGGCCTGCAAGGAAATGGGCTTGCCAATGAAGTCGGAAAGCGCCGCCAAATGGTGACTTTCCTCGTCCAAAAACAATTCAACCACTTTGGCCGAGGCCACCACCCGAAATTCTCGCGGATTGAACTGACGCGCTTCACGCAAAATTTCACGCAGGATATCGTAAGTCACGCTGCGGGCGGTTTTGACTTGACCCGAGCCATGGCAAGCGGGGCAAGGTTCGCACAACAAATGAGCCAGCGATTCGCGGGTGCGCTTGCGTGTCATCTCCAACAAGCCCAGGGGCGAGAAAGCGCCAATCATGGTTTTGACGCGGTCGCGAGCCACTTGTTTACGGAACTCGGCCAGCACCGCTTCGCGGTGATCCGGGCGCAACATGTCGATGAAGTCGACCACCACCATGCCGCCCAAATTGCGCAACCTCAATTGCCTCGCGATGGCTTGCGCGGCCTCTAAATTGGTCTTAAAAATGGTGTCGTCAAAATTACGAGCGCCAACAAAGCCGCCGGTGTTGACGTCGATGGTGGTCAAGGCCTCGGTTTGGTCGACGATCAAATAACCGCCGGACTTCAAATCAACCCGCTTGCCCAAGGCTTTGGCGATTTCATCGTCCACATTGGACAGGTCGAAAATCGGTCGCTCTCCTTTGTAGTGCTGCAACTTCGGCACCGCCGAGGGCATGAACTCTTGGCCGAATTCCAGCAATTTTTGAAATTGCTCTAGAGAGTCCAAGCGAATACTTTGGGTCGATTCACCCACCAAGTCGCGCAAGACGCGTTGCAACAAATTCAAGTCTTGGTGCAATAAAGAGCCCGCAGGCAAGCGCACCGAGGCCTCTTTGATGCGGGCCCAGGTTTTGCGAAGGTAAGCAATGTCTTCCGCCAATTCAGCGTCGCTGGCGTCCTCGCCATTGGTTCGCAAAATAAAGCCGCCACCGCCTCCGTTGGACTTGTCGCCCACCAACCCTTGGAGGCGTTGGCGCAGGGCATCGCGCTCCTCGGTTGGGATCTTTTGCGAGACGCCCACATGGTCATCTTGCGGCAAAAAAACCAATAAGCGGCCGGCAATGCTGATTTGGGTGGAGAGGCGCGCGCCCTTGGTGCCAATGGGGTCTTTAATGACCTGCACCATCAGGGTTTGGCCCTCAAAAACTTGGCGCTCGATCGGCGTGGTGTTTTGTCGCGCCGTGGGCAGTTCGCCTTCGGCCGGCTTTTGCCAGACATCGGCCACATGCAAAAAAGCCGCGCGCTCCAAGCCAATGTCTAAAAAAGCCGATTGCATGCCCGGCAAAACGCGCGTGACTTTGGCCAAATAAACATTGCTGACCAAGCCCCGCTCCATCGGGCGTTCCAAATGAAGCTCCTGCACGGCGCCCTGTTCAATCACGGCCACACGGGTTTCTTGCGGCGACCAGTTGATGAGGATGTCTTGAAGCATGTCAAAAGCTTAAACGATAAAACCCAAGGGACGCAGCAATTCGGAGACTTCAAACAACGGCAGCCCCATGATGCCGGTGTAGCTGCCCCTTATGTGTGAAACCCAAGCCGCCGCCCTGCCTTGAATGGCGTAGGCGCCCGCCTTGCCCATGGGCTCGCCGCTGGCGACATAGTCCTCAATTTGCGACGGGGTCATCGGCGTGAAACGAACCTGAGAAACCGACAAGGCCCGAGCCATCACCCAGCCCTTGGAAGAGGCAGGATTTGGCGAGGCGACGGCCACCGCAGTCAGCACCCGGTGGGTGTGGCCGCTCAGCTCAGACAACATCCTCACCGCCTCCGCAGGGGATTCAGGTTTGCCATAAATCACCCGCCCCAAAGCCACGGTGGTGTCAGAGCACAAAACTGGCGCGGCTGGCAAACCCCGACGCTGCAAACGAGCCAGGGCAGCCGCCAGTTTGGCTGCGGTGACTCGCTGTACGTAACGTGCAGGCGCCTCATGGGTGCGCACGGTCTCGAGGGCTTCGGCGTCTTCTTCGAGGTCGCCCGCCACGTTGGGCAGCAACAACTGCAAGTCAACGCCCAATTGAGTCAACAATTGCTGTCGACGCGGACTTTGCGAGGCCAAATATAAAAATGAAGGTGGCATGGAATGCTTTGCGAGCCCGTTATTCACGGTGGTAGGGATGGCCCGCGTTGACAGACCAGGCCCGGTACAACTGCTCCACCAGCAACACGCGCACCATGGCGTGCGGCAGGGTCAGGTCAGACAGACGAATGCGCTCAGAGGCGGCGGCTTTGAAGGCCGGGTCTAAACCATCGGGGCCCCCAATGACCAAGGCCACATCCTCACCGCTTTCCTGCCAGTTGCGCAACTTACCCGCCAAGGCTTGGGTGGTGACCGGGGTGCCCTTTTCGTCCAAGGCCACGGTTCTGAATCCTTTGGGGATGGCATTTTCAATGCGTTCGCGTTCAGCAGCCCACAAGGTTTCGACGGTTTTAGAGCCGCGCGGCTCGGTTTTAACCGCCTTCAATTCCAGTTTGATCTCAAAAGGAAACCGCTTGGCGTAATCATCCCAAGCGGTCTGCGCCCAATCGGGCACCTTCTGGCCGACAGCGACCACCCAAAGCCGCATGTTGTCAGACTTTGGCGCGCTTGGCTGGGGCCGATTTAACAGCGGCCGATTTAACAGCGGCCTTTTTAACAGCCGACTTGGGGCTGGTCTTGGCGGCCGGCTTAGTGGCCGGCTTGGTGGCCTTGGCTGACTTGGCTGACTTGGCGGGGGCACCGACTTTCACCACCGGAATTTTGGTGGTGGTCTTTTTTGCCGGGGTGGGTTTGGTTTTCACAGCGGCTTTTTTGGCCGGTGTTTTAACCGCAGCGGTTTTCTTGGCTGTTTTGTCTTTCGGTAATTTCTCCGCCTTCTCAAGCTTGAGCATTTTGGGCGAGATGGGCTTGGGCGCGCCCAATTTCAACCGCACCGGGGTTTCGCCCCAAATTTCTTCTAAACGGTAGTAACTCCGGATGGTCGGTTGCATGATGTGGGCCACAGCGGCGCCACAGTCCACGATGATCCACTCGCCGTTCTCTTCGCCTTCAATGCGGGGTTTGGGAAAACCAGCTTCACGCACCGCATCGCGCACACTCGAAGCCAACGCCTTGGTCTGACGGTTCGAAGTCCCAGAGGCAATAATGACCCGCTCAAACAAGGCCGACAGGGCACTGGTATCAAAGACCTGAATTTCTTGCCCTTTGACATCCTCCAACCCATCGACGATGGCACGTTGCAGTTTTTGAACGTCCTTTTTGGCGGTGGATTCAGTGGCAGATGCAGAAGGGGTCATGGGTGTGGGGCTCATCTAGCGGCTTTATAAAGTTGGTGTTGGGCAATATAACCCGCCACGGACGGGCCAACCAATGGCGGCAACGTGGCGAGTTCAGGCTTTTCATCGGTTTGAGATTGTGCCCATTGTCGCCTGAGTTGGGTCGCACTGATGGGCATCAAGGGCATCTGCAAAGCGATGGCCCGCGCAGGGGGGTGGCTTTGGAATTCATAGGGAGGTTGTCCGTTTTGATCTTCTTCCACTGACCCTGGCGTCTCACGTGGTGCCACGACGACCGCGGCCAAATCCAAAATACCCCTCCAATCGTGCCAACGGCAGAAAGCCTGGGCTTGGTCGGCGCCGATCAGCAAGAACAAATCCGCCTCTGGGTTTTCTTGGTGCAAGTCTCGCAGGGTGTCCACCATGTAACTGACACCGGGTCGCGCGAGTTCGCGCGCGTCAACGGTGGCCAAAAAACCAGGGGGCGCTGAATCTTGTGCATCCACCAAAGCCAGCTTCAGCATGGCCAAACGGTGTTCTCCCGGTCTCAAAGTCGAGCTTCTGTGGGCCGCTTGGCCAGTGGGGATCAGCAAAATTTCGTTCAAACCCAGTTGAGCAAAAGCCGCATGGGCCAAGGCAAGGTGGGCACGGTGCGGCGGATCGAAGGCACCGCCAAAAACCCCAAGGCGTCGTTTAGCTTTTGATGGCACGGTAACCAATGTCGTGGCGCATTTGGGCCCCATCGAACTGGATGCTGCTGGCAAATTCGTAGGCACGTTGTTGCGCCAATTTGACGCTTTCACCCAAAGCGGTGACACAAAGCACGCGCCCCCCCGTGACCCGAGTTTCACCGTCAATGGTTTCAGTGCCTGCGTGGAACACCACGGCGTCTTCTGTGTCTTTGGGCAACCCCGTGATGAGGTCACCTTTGCGCGGCGTCAAGGGGTAACCGTGGGCGGCCATGACCACGCCGAGGGCAGCACGGCGGTCCCAATCCAGTTCGATTTGATCCAGCTTTTGATCGACAGCGGCTTGCAGCACGTCGACCAAATCGCTCTTCAGGCGCATCATGATGGGCTGGGTTTCGGGGTCGCCCATGCGGCAGTTGAATTCCAAGGTTTTGGGTTTGCCTTGAGCGTCGATCATCAACCCGGCGTATAAAAAGCCGGTGTAAGGGATGCCATCAAGGGCCATGCCCTTCAAGGTCGGCAAGATGATTTCGCGCATGGCGCGGGCGTGCACATCGGCGGTCACCACGGGGGCGGGTGAGTAGGCCCCCATGCCGCCGGTGTTGGGACCGGCATCGCCGTCTTGCAGACGCTTGTGGTCTTGGCTTGTGGCCAGAGCCGTGACGTTTTTGCCGTCGGCCAGAACGATGAAACTGGCTTCTTCGCCTTGTAAAAATTCTTCAATGACCACGCGTGGAACCGCTTGACCGTCGTCCCCTGCGTTGTGTACCACGCCCAATTTGTTGTCGAGCAACATGAAGTCAATCGCCTCATGGGCCTCAGCGGCGCTCATGGCGACCACCACGCCTTTGCCTGCAGCCAAACCATCGGCCTTGACGACGATGGGCGCGCCCTTGGCGTCCACATAAGCGTGGGCCAAAGACGCGTCGGTGAAGCTTTCGTATTCAGCGGTCGGGATGCCATGGCGCTTCATGAAGGCCTTGGAAAAGGCTTTCGAGCTTTCCAGTTGAGCGGCTTTTTGAGTGGGGCCAAAGATGCGCAACCCATGCGCGCGGAATTCATCAACCACGCCCGCCGCCAACGGCGCTTCAGGACCGACGACGGCCAGCCCGATTTGTTCACTTTGCGCCCATTCACGCAAGGCTTTGATGTCGGTGATGGGCAAGTTGGTCAGGTCTTTGTCCAAGGCCGTGCCGCCGTTTCCCGGCGCCACATAAACCTGATGGACTTTGCGTGATGATTTCAACTTCCACGCCAAGGCTTGCTCGCGGCCTCCGCCACCGATGACCAAAACTTTCATGAAATAACTTTCGAAAAACGAGGGCGTTTTAGAGTTGAATATTGGCGTTGTGGAAGACGTCTTGGACATCGTCCAAGTCTTCTAGGACGTCCAACAACTTCTGCATGCGGGCGGCGTCGTCGCCAGCCAACTCGATGTTGTTTTCAGCACGCATGGTGACTTCGGCCACTTCGGAGTTAAAGCCCGCTGCACTCAAGGTGTTTTTAACGGCTTCAAAATCGGCATCGCTGGTCAAAACCTCGATGGCGCCGTCTTCGTCGGTGATGACGTCTTCAGCGCCGGCTTCTAAGGCCGCTTCCATGAGTTTGTCTTCGTCGGTGCCAGGGGCAAAAATCAACTGGCCGCAGTGCTTGAATTGAAAAGCCACCGAGCCTTCCGTGCCCATATTGCCGCCGTATTTGCTGAATGCGTGGCGCACCTCAGCGACGGTGCGGACACGGTTGTCGGTCATGGTGTCGACAATGATGGCCGCGCCGCCAATGCCATAACCTTCGTAGCGAATTTCTTCGTAGCTCACGCCTTCGAGGTTGCCCGTGGCTTTGTCGATGTTGCGCTTAACGGTGTCGGCCGGCATGTTGGCGGCCTTGGCTTTTTCAACAGCTAGGCGCAAACGCGGGTTGGCACTCAGATCACCACCACCCGTTCGGGCTGCGACCATGATTTCACGGATAACACGTGTCCAAACCTTACCGCGTTTTTCGTCTTGACGACCCTTGCGGTGCTGAATATTTGCCCATTTTGAGTGACCGGCCACGCCCTGCTTCCTTATTCTGTGAATTCACAAACCATGAAAGTCAGAATTTTACTTGAGGGCTTGGTCAAAGTCGGCGATCAAGTCGGCGGTGTCTTCCAAACCCACCGAGACGCGAATCAGGCTGTCGGCAATGCCCATGGCACGGCGGGTTTCGGGGCCCGCTTCCCAGAAAATGGTATGGGCCACTGGAATGATGAGGCTACGGGTGTCGGCCAAGCCCGTGGCTTTGAGCGGCAATTGGAGTCGGTTGCAAACGGGCAGGCATTGGGGAGCGTCTTTGAGCTCGAAAGACATCAACCAAGAAGAGCCCCTGAACCATTTTTTGGCGATGGCGTGTTGAGGATGCGAGGTCAAACCGGGGTAATGCACCTTGGCCACGGCGGGGTGCTCCTGCAAAAATTCGGCCAAGGCCTGAGCGGTAGCGCTGGTGCGCGCCATGCGCAGAGCCAAGGTTTCGGCCCCCACCGCAATTTGGTGAGCGGCGCCCGACGACAAGGTGCCTCCCATGTCGCGAAGCCCTTTTTTGCGCAATTGTTGCAAGCCCCACCCCTTGGCGTCGCCTTTGCGGTAGGCTGAAAAAATATTGGGGTATTGGGACCAATCAAAGCGGCCCGTGTCGGTGACCACGCCGCCCAAAGCGTCGCCATGGCCACCGATGATTTTGCTTAATGAATGCACCACCAAGCCAGCGCCCACTTGCGCGGGCAAGAAACCGTAAGGCGACAGCACCGTGTTGTCGACCACGTACAAAAGGCCTTTTTCTTGGCACAAGGCACCAATGGCTTCCAAATCGGGGATTTGAGTCCCAGGATTCGCCAAGGTTTCGACAAAGACCATGCGGGTGTGGGGTCGTATGGCTTGGGCGACTGCCTCGGCTTTGGTCACATCCACCATCGAGACCTCGACCCCTAAGTCGGCCAAGGTCAATAAAAAACTGTTGGTATTGCCAAACACAAACTGACTGGCTACCAGATGGTCGCCGGCTTTCAGTAAGGTCAAAAAGACAGCGCTAATGCCGGCCATGCCCGTGGCAAAGCAGATGGAGCCGACGCCCTGCTCCATTTGACTGAGTTTGGACTCCAGCGCCGCCGTGGTCGGCGTGCCTTGGCGGGCGTAATTGAAGGTGCCTTTGAGGGTGCCTTGGAAAGCGCCGATCAGGTCTTCCACCCGCTCGTAGCCATACTGTACCGACGTGTGGATGGGGGCGTGAACGGCACCCAGTTCGGCCCCCCCGCGCCGATCAGCGTGGACAATTTGGGTGCTGAAACCCTCAGGACGGGGAGATTTTTCGCTGTCAGACATATCAAAATTCAGGGGCAATCATTTCGGCGTAATCGTACAACGCGCCCAAAATGGCTTCCCCCCGTTCGTTGCCTTCTTCGCCAAATTGTTCAGTCAGGTGATCAATTTGGGCAAAAAAGTCGTCCAATTGGCGCGCGCCTCCCTCGCCTTCAAACAACCTGGCGGCACGGTGTGCTTCCCAGCGTTCGGCCTCCTCAGGCAGCAAAGTGTCTGGGAAATTGCGGGCACGGTAGCGAAACACCATTTCTGGCAACCTCGGGTCATCAAAACCACTGCGGTCCAACGCCAATTCTTCCGGTGTGAGGCTGCGCAAATGGTGGAGGCGACGCCGGTCAGCGGGGTCTAAAAAGCCAGCATAAAGCGTTTCATCGACATCAAGCTCCCGGGTGTCCGCGCTACTGACGGGGTCTCTTAAATAGAGGGCTCGCCACAAGTGACTCAAATCCGGCAACAACTGGGCAGAGGCCGCAAAAGCCTGGCCTTGGGCCACGTTCAAGCCCCAACGCTCGGCCATTTCAGGCCGCAAGGTTTTGAGGTTCCCCACGACCATGGGCGACTTGTTCAAGGCCACCGTGACCAAGTTCAATCGGGTCATGCCCTCGGGCAACTCAGATCTGCGTGTGAATAGGCGCTGTTTGGCGGTCTCGATGTCGAGCGTTGCCAATTCAGCGGGGTCATGGGCCAGGTCCCAACAGATGACTTCATTTTTATTCGATGGGTGCGTTGCCAAGGGTTGCAACAGGGAGAGGCAACCGCGCGAAGCCGGCGTGGTGCCTGAAATGTGCAAAAACGGCTTGGCTTCCGACAAGGCCGTGGGCAGGCCCAATTCTTGGGCCACGCGGTCTTTTTTGTGCAAGCTGAAGGCAAAGTCGAAGAGACGCGGTTGGTGCTGTTTAATGAGGCGCGCCAAGGCAATGGTGGCGCGTACATCGCTCAAAGCGTCGTGGGCGGCGTCGTGTTGCAACCCATTGGCTCGGGTCAGGTGCTCCAACTTGAAGCTGGGCGAGCCATCGGCCTTGGTCGGCCACTGAATGCCCTCGGGGCGCAAGGCATACGCCAGGCGAACCACGTCCATCAGGTCCCAACGGCCACAGTCGTTTTGCCACTCACGGGCATAGGGGTCGATGAGGTTGCGCCAGAATAAAAAGCGCGTGACCTCGTCGTCAAAACGAATGGTGTTGTAACCCACGCCGACCGTACCGGGGACTGAAAATGCCGCCTCAATGCGCGCCGCAAACTCAAACTCGGGCAGGCCTTTTTGCAAGCATTCTTGAGGCGTGATGCCCGTGATAAGACAAGCCTCTGGGTTGGGCAAGTAGTCGTTGGCCGGCCGACAATAAATCATCAGCGGCTCACCGAGTTCATTCAAATCCGCATCCGTGCGGAGGGCGGCGAATTGAGCCGGTCGGTCACGTCGCGTCTCAACGCCAAAGGTTTCGTAGTCGTGCCAAAGAAAGGTGTGCAAACAAGGCTTTCAAGAAACTTTCAACACACCTCAATCAGCGGTGGCCTCACTCGATTCACTGGATTCGGCCTTAGAGCCTCGCTCGCCGCGTTCACGCTTTGTCAAGGGCTGAATGTCCAGTTTGACCTCGGGTTTGTCGGGGTTGGTTTCATCCCAATCCACGGTCAAACGCCCGCCGTCCACCAAACGACCGAACAGCAACTCGTCGGCCAAGGCGCGGCGAATCGTGTCTTGAATCAAGCGCTGCATTGGTCGCGCGCCCATCAGGGGGTCGAAACCCTTCTTGGCCAGATAGGCCCGCAGGTTGTCGGTGAAGGTGACGTCGACTTTTTTCTCGGCCAACTGGGTTTCCAGTTGGAGCAAGAACTTGTCAACCACCCGCATGATGACCTGCTCATCCAAGGCTTTGAAGCTGACGATGGCGTCCAAACGGTTGCGGAATTCAGGGGTGAACAGGCGTTTGATATCGGCCATTTCATCGCCCGATTCACGTGGATTCGTGAAACCAATGGTGGCCTTGTTCATGGTCTCAGCGCCCGCGTTGGTGGTCATGATGATGATCACGTTGCGGAAGTCGGCCTTGCGCCCGTTGTTATCGGTCAAGGTGCCGTGGTCCATGACCTGGAGCAGCACATTGAAGATGTCGGGGTGGGCTTTTTCGATTTCGTCGAGCAACAAAACCGCATGCGGTTTTTTGGTGACGGCCTCGGTCAGCAAGCCCCCTTGGTCAAAGCCCACGTAACCGGGAGGCGCGCCAATCAAGCGGCTCACGGCGTGGCGCTCCATGTACTCGGACATGTCAAAACGCATCAACTCAATGCCCATGATGTAGGCGAGTTGCTTTGCGGCTTCGGTTTTGCCGACGCCTGTGGGGCCGCTGAACAAAAAGGCGCCGATGGGTTTGTCGCCCTTGCCAAGGCCGGAGCGCGCCATCTTGACAGAAGCAGCCAAGACTTCGAGGGCTTTGTCTTGGCCGAACACCACACTCTTCAAGTCGCGTTCCAGGGTTTGCAATTTGCCGCGGTCGTCGTTGGACACATTGGCGGGCGGGATGCGGGCAATTTTGGCCACGATCTCTTCGATCTCGGTTTTGCCAATCGTCTTTTTGCGCTTGGAAGGCGTCAAGATGCGTTGCGCCGCACCGGCCTCGTCGATGACGTCGATGGCCTTGTCGGGTAAATGGCGGTCGTTGATGTATTTCGCCGACAATTCGGCGGCTGCTTGCAACGCCGCTGCGGCATATTTGACGCTGTGGTGCTCTTCAAAGCGCGATTTGAGACCCTTCAAAATGTCGATCGTTTGCTCGACCGAAGGCTCGTTCACATCAACTTTTTGGAAGCGACGAGACAAGGCCGCGTCTTTCTCGAAAATACCGCGGTATTCCGTGAAGGTTGTCGCACCAATGCATTTGAGTTGACCACTCGACAAGGCGGGTTTGAGCAAATTGGATGCATCCAGAGTGCCGCCTGAAGCCGCACCCGCACCAATCAAGGTATGAATTTCATCGATGAACAAAATGGCGTTGGGTTTTTCTTTGAGCGTCTTCAAAACGCCCTTCAGGCGTTGTTCAAAGTCACCACGGTATTTGGTCCCGGCCAGCAAGGCGCCCATGTCGAGCGAATAAACGATGCCTTCGCTCAAAATTTCGGGCACATCGCTTTGGGTGATGCGCCAAGCCAAGCCCTCGGCAATGGCGGTTTTGCCCACACCGGCCTCGCCCACCAGAAGCGGGTTGTTTTTGCGGCGGCGGCACAAAATTTGGATGACGCGCTCCACCTCATGCTCACGGCCAATGAGCGGGTCGATCTTGCCTTCCTTGGCCATTTGGTTCAGGTTTTGGGTGTACTGCTCGAGCGGCGAGGCTTTTTCATTGGCTTGTGCACCTTCTTCAGGCTCGGCGTGGCCGCCTTCCGGTTTGGCGGGCTCAGGCGGTTCGCCCTTTTTGATGCCGTGGGCCATGAAGTTCACCACATCCAAGCGGGTCACGCCTTGTTGGTGCAGGTAGTAAACCGCGTGAGAGTCTTTCTCGCCAAAAATAGCCACCAAGACGTTCGAGCCGTTCACTTCTTTTTTGCCGTTGCCCGTGCTTTGCACATGCATGATGGCTCGCTGGATGACGCGCTGGAAGCCCAAGGTGGGTTGGGTATCCACCTCGTCAATGCCAGCCACTTGCGGCGTGTTGTCCTTGATAAAAGTCGTCAAAGATTTGCGCAGGTCATCGATGTTGGCCGAGCAAGCGCGCAGCACTTCGGCGGCGCTGGGGTTGTCCAACAAGGCGAGCAACAAGTGCTCCACCGTGATGAATTCGTGGCGTTGTTGACGCGCCTCGACAAAGGCCATGTGTAGGCTAACTTCTAATTCTTGGGCAATCATGATTTTTTCCTCTGCCTGGTTTCAGCCTATTTTCTGGCTAGTGTGTCACGATTCAATCGGCTCCGCCACGCATTGCAGGGGATGCCCTGATTTGCTGGCCGCATCCATGACTTGGTCCACTTTGGTGGCCGCGACATCGCGGGAATAAACACCGCAAACGCCTCGGCCATCGAGGTGAATTTTGAGCATGATTTGGGTCGCGGTTTCGCGGTCCTTGCTAAAAAATTCTTGAATGACCATAACGACAAACTCCATCGGCGTGTAGTCGTCATTCAGCATCAGCACTTGGTACATCTGAGGTGGCTTGGTTTTTTGGGGCACTCGCTCCAAAAGAACCGTGTCACCATTGTCACGTTCAGGGGTCAAAGTCGGGGACTTGCCAGGGGGTTGCTTGGGTTTCGTAGCCATTGAAATCATTCTATAGGCGCTTGGCGGGTGTCGCAGAGTCAGTATGGCAAATCCCCTTCTTGAAGACCCATTTGGTGCTCACGCCTTGAATTTCAAGGGCCGTCATAAACCACTTTCGCCTGCCCTTGGTGCGCCTGCGCCGTCCAAGCCGCCAGGGCCGCATCGCTTGGGAAACACCGGAATTCTTCGCCCAGCTGCAAAGCGACCTGGGCCTGCTTCAAGTGGACAGCCAATCGGACGTCCAAACCATGTGACAGTGGCCCTTGAGGGGTTTCTTCGAGTTTGGGAGGAAAAGCCTGCAGCAAACTGGCCACTTGCGGCGCCCGGTGGTCGGGCCCCTCCATCGCCACTTGCACCTGTAAATACCGACCAAAACGGCAGCGCGCCGCGGGCAAGTCCCAAGCTTGCACCAAGCTCAAGCGCAAATCACCGCTGCGGCGATCGACCTGGCATTTGGCGCTGACCACCAGGACCGCATCGTCTTTCAAGGCATTTTTATGGCTGTTGATCAACGCCTCGTCCGCGGTCATTTCGATCGAGGCGGATTTGTCGTCCAACTTAAAAATCGCCAACTTGCCGCGCTGGGTGTTGATGACCCGGTAATCGCTGACCACGCCGGCGAGCAGCAAGGGGTCGCGGCTGTCGGTAATGGAGGCCAAATCGCGGCGCACAAATTGGCGCACCTCGCGGGACACTTCATCGAACAAATGGCCGGTCAGATAAAAGCCCACCGCCGATTTCTCAAAAACCAATTGCTCACGAACGCCCCAAGGTGGCACCTGGACCCAGTCGGGCTCTTGGGTGCTGGCGCCTTGGGCATCGTCGCCCATCATGTCGAACAAACCGCCCTGATCGGCGTTGTTGGCACTGGCCAGTGCAAATTCAAAGGCGCGGTCAAGGGTCGCCACCAGCACGGCGCGGTTGGCGTGCAAGGCATCAAAAGCCCCCGCTTTGATCAGCGCTTCAACGGTGCGTTTGTTAATGCGGCTGCGCTCGACGCGCAGACAAAAGTCAAACAAACTCTTGAAAGGTCCGCCGGCCTCGCGTGCGGCCACCACGGCTTCAATGGCCGCTTGGCCCGTCCCTTTGATGGCCCCTAAGCCGTAACGGATCACTTGGTCAGAAACCGGTTCAAACCGATAAACCCCTCGGTTCACATCGGGCGGCTCAAAACGCAGGCCCATCTTGACGGCGTCCTCGTACAACACCTTGAGCTTGTCGGTGTCGTCCATTTCCACCGTCATGTTGGCGCAAAAAAACTCGGCCGTGTAGTGCACCTTGAGCCAGGCAGTGTGATAGGCCAATAAAGAGTAGGCGGCCGCGTGCGATTTGTTGAATCCATAGCCGGCGAATTTCTCCATCAAGTCGAAAACTTCGTCGGCCTTTTGTTCATTCAGGCCATTTTTAGCCGCGCCATCCCGAAAAATTTGCCGGTGCTCGGCCATTTCCTCGGCCTTCTTTTTACCCATCGCTCGGCGCAGCAAATCAGCGCCACCAAGGCTGTAGCCACCCAGCACCTGCGCGGTTTGCATCACCTGCTCTTGATAGACCATGATGCCGTAGGTTTCAGACAAAACCGACTCCACCAGGGGATGGGGATAGAGCACCTCTTCGCGGCCGTGCTTGCGTGCGACAAAGCTCGGAATCAGGTCCATTGGGCCGGGTCGGTACAAGGCGTTCAGCGCAATCAGGTCTTCCAAACGAGTGGGCTTGGCGTCTTTCAACATGCCCTGCATGCCGCGGCTTTCAAACTGGAAAACGGCCTCGGTTTTGCCTTCTTGGAACAATCGGTAGGTCGGCGCGTCGTCGAGCGGCAGGGTTTCAAAATTGAAGTTTTCTTGGCCCGCATGGCGCTGAACAATGAAGCCCCTCGCCAGCTCCAAAATAGTCAAGGTGGCCAAGCCCAAAAAGTCGAACTTCACCAAGCCAATGGCTTCCACGTCGTCTTTGTCGTATTGACTGACCGCCGACTCGCTGCCGGGCTGTTGGTAGAGGGGGCAAAAGTCGGTCAACTTGCCGGGCGCGATCAAAACGCCGCCCGCGTGCATGCCAATGTTGCGGGTCATGCCTTCCAGTTTTTGCGCCAACTCAATCAGGGTTTTGACGTCTTCTTCTTTCTGAATGCGCTCGGCCAGCACCGGTTCCATGGCGATGGCGTAGTTGTTTTTGTCGCCTTCTTTTTTGACTTCGGGGGGGTATTGCAAGGTGACTGACATCCCGGGTTTATTGGGGATGAGCTTGGAGATGCCGTCGCAAAAGGGGTAGCTCAAATCGAGCACACGGCCGACGTCTCGTATGGCGGCACGCGCAGCCATGGTGCCGAAGGTGGCAATCTGACTGACCGCGTTTTTGCCGTATTTTTCTTTGACGTAATCGATGACTCGGTCGCGGTTGCCTTGGCAAAAATCAATGTCAAAGTCGGGCATGGAAACCCGCTCTGGGTTCAAAAACCGCTCGAACAGCAAGTTGTATTGCAGGGGATCCAAGTCTGTGATTTTGAGGGCGTAAGCCACCAACGAGCCGGCACCAGAACCCCGGCCGGGTCCGACCGGGCAGCCATGGGTTTTAGCCCACTGAATGAAGTCACCCACAATCAAAAAATAGCCAGGAAAGCCCATCTTCACGATGGTGTTCAACTCAAATTCCAGGCGGTCAAGGTAGCGCGGTTTTTGGGCCTCGCGCACAGCGGCATCGGGATACAGCAAGGCCAACCGCTCGTCCAGCCCTTGGTGCGAGGCGAAACGAAAGTAGTCCTCAATGGGCATGCCATTTGGCGTGGGGAAATCAGGCAGTTGTGGCTTGCCGAGGGTCAAAGACAAGCTGCATCGGCGGGCAATTTCAAGCGTGTTATCGACCGCCGAGGGCAGGTCGGCAAATAAGGCCTGCATTTGCGCAGCGCTTTTGAAATACTGCTCGCGGGTGAACTTGCGAGGACGTCGGGGGTTGCTGAGAATTTCACCCTCCGAGATGCAGATGCGCGCCTCATGGGCCTCGTAATCATCCGGCTCGGTGAACTGGACAGGATGCGTGGCCACCAACGGCAACTTCAGACGCGCCGCCAATTTAACGCTGGCGCGCACCAGCGCTTCGTCGTCCGGTCGGCCTGCGCGTTGCACTTCCAAATAAAAGCGGTGCGGAAACAGGGCCGCCAAGGTCAAAGCCAGCTTCGAAGCGCCTGCCAAGTCCTCGCGCAACAAAGCTTGACCGATGGCGCCGGTGTTGGCGCCTGAGAGGCAAATGAGTCCTTCGCCCAACTCATTCAGCCACTCCAGTCGGCAAACGGCTTGGGTGTTGGAAGCGCTTTGGGTCCAGGCCCGCGCCAACAATTCGCAAATGTTGAGATAGCCTTGGTGGTTTTGAACCAAAAGCAAAAGTCGTCCGTTGGGAAATTGCACATCGGCCCCAATCAGGGGCTTGAGGCCTTTGCCACGGGCTGCTTTGTAATGCTTGACGGCCCCAAACAAGTTGTTCAGGTCGGTGATGGCCAGGGCGGGTTGACCGTCTTGGGCGGCCCGCTTGACGACATCGTCAATGCGGTTGGTGCCGTCCACCACCGAGAACTCAGAATGCAGGCGAAGATGAACAAAGTGGGATGCGGACATCCCACCATTGTAGGGAGGCTTACTTGTTAAAACGGCCTGTGACTTCGGCCACGCGAGCGCCATATTGCTTGGCGGTTTCTAAGTCACCGGGCAGCATTTCTTCGGCCGAAGCGTCGGAAGGGGTGGTGGCCATGGCGCCTGCTGAAGAGCCCACGTAGTTAATGTCATTGCGCTGCGCCGATTTGGCGTTGCTGGGCATCATGCCGGTGCCGACCCAAACGCCGCCGTGCTGCATGGCCAAGGTCATGAAATAGTGCAAGGTGGAGTGCTTGTCACCGTTCATGGTGGCGCTGTTGGTGAAGCCACCGAAGACTTTGTTTTTCCAAGCTTGGGTGAACCAGGGTTTAGAAGAAGCATCCGCAAATTTCTTGAATTGCCAAGTGGCCATGCCCATGTAAGTGGGTGAGCCAAAAATGATGGCGTCAGCGGCGTTCAGCGTGGCCCAGTCGGCATCGCTCAAGTTGCCGTCGGCATCGATGGCGACCAAATGGCCCCCCGCCCCCTCAGCGACGGATTGCGCCATGCGTTGGGTGTGGCCATAGCCAGAGTGATAAACCACTGCGATTTTGCTCATGAAAATACTCCTGTTGAGTTGTTAAAGGGGAACTGATTTCTGCGATCCATAGAGGCATCAATGGGCCCGTTTCAAGCGGCCAAATCAAAGACCAGCACTTCGGCGTCTTGACCCTGACCGAATTGCAATTCAGTCTCTTGCGCCACACGCAAAGCGTCGCCGCCAGACAATTTTTGACCGTTCACGGTCAATTGACCGCGTATCAAATGCACATAGGCCAAGCGGCCGGGGGCCAAGCTCAATTGGGCTGATTCAGCGCCATCAAAAAGGCCCGCATAAAGCTGGGCGTCGGCCGAAATGGTCACCGCGTTGCGACTTTGCGCTGGTGTCAAACCGGCCGTGAAAGCGGCGGGCGCAGCAACCAAGGCCAAATGACCGCGTTTGTCGGACGGCGCCACGGTTTTTTGCTCGTAGCTGGGGGGGATGCCCGTGACGTTGGGCTCAATCCAAATTTGCAAAAAATGCGTGGTGTCGTTGGGGGCGTGGTTGAACTCGCTGTGCATCACACCTCGCCCAGCGCTCATGCGCTGCACGTCGCCAGGCGGGATGCCTTTGACGTTGCCCATGCTGTCTTGGTGCGCCAAGTTGCCGGACAACACATAGCTGATGATCTCCATGTCACGGTGCCCATGGGTTCCGAAGCCGGCGCCAGGGGCGATGCGGTCTTCATTGATGACACGCAAATTGCCCCAACCCATGTGTGCGGGGTCGTGGTATCCGGCAAATGAAAAGCTGTGGAACGAGCGCAGCCAGCCGTGATCGGCATAACCCCGTTCTTGCGAAGGACGCAAACTCAACATACAAAAGCCTCCCAGTGAGTGCTGATCTTGGGCTCACTATAGGCGGCCTTTTGAGTGGACATGGCACTCAGGCTTCACGGCATCGTTCAACTTTTTTGAATATGATCCAGCCCATGACCACCGCACGCGACGTTTTAACCCCCGATGCCTTGGCAATGCTGCAAGAAGTGGCCCGCTCAGGCAGTTTTGCGGCCGCAGCCCGCCAGTTGGGCTTGGTGCCCAGCGCCCTGACCTACCGGGTACGGCAAATCGAAGACGCCTTGGACGTCTTGCTGTTTGACCGCAGCAGTCGCCAAGCCAAGATGACAGAAGCCGGCAAAGAGCTCATGCGAGAAGGCGCCCGTTTGTTGAGCGAGATTGACGCCGTGGCCAACCGCGTTCGGCGTGTTGCCACAGGCTGGGAAGCCCAATTGACCATTGCCGCCGACGGCGTGATTTCCCGGGCCACTTTGTTTGAACTGGCCGAGGCTTTTTTTGCCCTCAATCCCCCCACCCGACTCAAAATTCGCGATGAGATTTTGAGTGGCACCTTGCAGGCCTTGGCTTCGGGACAAGCCGACTTGGCGATTGGCGTGCTCGAGGACTCGGCACAAAACCTGACAATTTCAGATTTGCAAATGCAGCCATTGCCTCAGATCGAATTTGTCTTTGCGGTGGCACCGAGCCATCCCTTGGCTGCCATCAAGGAAGCCTTGAGCGACCCCGTCATTCGTCAACATCGGGCCATCGCTGTGGCCGACACGGGCGTGCCGGGCAAGGGGTTGACGCGCAACTTGTTGTCGGGCCAAGAGGTGTTCACCGTGCCCACCATTCAAGCCAAAATCGACGCACAAGTGCGCGGATTGGGTTGTGGTTTTGTGCCCGAGCCTGCTGTGCGCGCTCACCTCGCAGCGGGTCGGTTGATTCAAAAAACCTTGGAGCGCCCCATCCAAGCCGCCCGGGGGGCTTACGCTTGGCGCTCACATCCGCAGCAAGGCCCAGGACGGGCTTTGCAATGGTGGCTGGACCAATTGGCCTCCCCAGTGACCCGCCAAGCCTTGGCTGAAAATTTTGATGGTTAAGTCTCAAAGTTCAAATTACCGTGGCCGATTTGCCCCTTCGCCCACCGGCCCCTTGCATGCAGGCTCTTTGGTGGCGGCCTTGGCCAGTTGGCTCGATGCGAAAGCCCAACGAGGCAAGTGGCTGGTTCGCATTGAGGACATCGACCCACCTCGTTGTGCGGTGGGTGCCGACGGGTGGATTCTGAAACAGCTGGCCGACTGCGGCCTGCACCCAGATTCCCCCCCCGTCTGGCAGTCGCAAAGAAGCGCGCTTTACGTGACCGCACTGGAACAGCTGAAAAAAACAGGCGCGTGCTACCCCTGCTCGTGCACCCGAAAACAAATCACGGACAGGCTGAATGCGCAAGGCGTGCCGCCATCTCGCCACCACATTGCGGTTTACCCAGGCACTTGCAGGCCGAAATCGCCCCTCGCGGTCCACCCTGCCTCGGTGACACCGCCACTGGCAGAGCGTGAAAGGCCTGTGGCTTGGCGCTTCCAGACGCAACAACACGCCCATTTTGATTGGCAAGACCGCCGGCTCGGGTCGCAACAACAGCGGGTCGCCACCGAAGTGGGCGACTTTGTCTTGAAACGCGCCGACGGCCTTTGGGCTTACCAATTGGCGGTTGTGGTGGACGACGCCGAGCAAGGCATCACCGATGTGGTGCGCGGAGAAGATCTGGCCGACAACACCGCCCGTCAAATCGCTTTGCAGCAAGCGCTCGGGCTGCCCACACCGCGTTACTTGCACTTGCCCCTTGTCCGAGATGCCGGCGGCGAGAAACTCTCGAAGCAGCATGGTGCCATGGCCGTGCAGACGGACACGCCCGCCCAAGCACTTGATGCGTTGCAATCAGCGGCAGCGCGACTGGGTTTGAGCCGTGCCGTGGGTCGAGGCGACAGCACAAGCCTGGCCGAGGCACTGCATGGCTGGTGTCAAGAATGGCAAGAGAAGTGGCAGACGCTCATGGAAGGTCCCGATTAACAGGGCGCTGATCAGTCAAGGTTCATCAGGCATGGGTTCGGAGGGGTGGGTTCGGAGGGGTCGAGTTGGATCGGGTTCCAGCTTCTAAAATCGCGTCATGAATGAAGCGCCCTCAACTACCGAGACTACCGAGTCTCCCGAGTCTCCCGAAACCCCAGAATCCTCAGAAGCCGCAGAGCCGACCTCGCTGCCTGATATTCCCTTTCGCCGCACCATCAAAAGCTTTGTCAAACGCGCGGGGCGCACCACCCTCGGTCAAGCCAAGGCTTTCGAGCTCTATGGCCAGCAGTTTGTATTGCCTTACCAAACACAGCCGCTCGACTTTCAAGCCACATTTGGCCGCTCAGCCCCGCTGGTCTTGGAAATTGGCTTTGGCATGGGCGACGCCACGGCCCACATTGCAGGGCTGTTGCCGGACACCGATTTCATTGGCTGCGAAGTGCATGAGCCGGGCGTCGGGGCGTTGCTGAAGTTGATCGGTGAGCGCTCACTGAGCAACTTGCGCATCTTTCAGCACGACGCCGTGGAAGTGATTGACCACATGTTGCCCGAAAACAGTTTGGACGGCGTTCACATCTTTTTCCCAGACCCTTGGCACAAAACACGCCACAACAAACGCCGACTGATCCAGTCGCCCTTGGTGTCCAAGTTAGCGGCTCGCTTGAAGCCGGGCGGCTATCTGCATTGCGCCACTGACTGGGCGCCTTATGCCCAGCAAATTTTGCAGGTCTTGAGTGCAGAACCCAGGCTCAAAAACAGCCAATGCGAGACGCCCGAGTCGGTTGTGGGTCTGGGCGGCTTTGCCCCCAAACCCGATTACCGCCCTTTGACCAAGTTCGAAAAACGCGGCCTGCGTTTGGGCCATGGGGTGTGGGACTTGGTGTTCATCCGAACTTAACAAACCGGCTTTTTTGAGGCAAGATGATTTAATTCAAATACAAACGCAGGAGACACCCCATGCACAACCTCAGCAGCCTCAAGGACAAAGTCACCCCAGAAGAATGGCAACTCCGCGTTGACCTGGCCGCTTGCTACCGATTGGTGGCCGCCTACGGTTGGAGCGACCTGATCTACACGCACATCAGCGCCAAGCTGCCCGAGTCGGTCAGTGGCCCTGAGCCCCAGTTCCTGATCAACCCTTACGGCCTGATGTTTGATGAAATCACCGCTTCCAGCTTGGTCAAGATCGACATGCAGTGCAACAAGGTCATCGACAGCCCCTACCCCGTCAACCCCGCTGGATTCGTGATCCACAGCGCCGTGCATGAAGTGCGTCACGACGCCACCTGTGTACTCCACACCCACACCCGGGCGGGTGTCGGCGTCAGTGCCCAAAAGAACGGCCTTTTGCCCATTAGCCAGCAATCCACCTTGGTGTTGGGCTCTTTGGCTTATCACAATTACGAAGGCATCGCGATCCGTGACGACGAGAAAGCCCGTTTACAAGCCAACTTGGGCCATGCCAACTTCTTGATGCTGCGCAACCATGGCTTACTGACCGTCGGCAAAACGGTGGCCGATGCTTTCTTGGCCATGTATATTTTCGAGAGCGCCTGCAAAATTCAAGTGGATGCACTCGCCGGTGGCCAAGACTTGACGACAGTTGACCCGCGCATCATCGATGGTGTGGCCCACGCCATGAAAGTGCAGTCCAACGGCCAAGGGGGCCTGTTCGCTTGGCCGGCCTTGCTTCGCAAGGCCGACCGTTTGGACCCGTCTTACAAAGACTAAATTAGCCGCCAAGCTGGGCTTGTACCCAGCCAGGCACCGAGGCCAAGGCCCGGTTCAGGCCCGTGGAATCGGTGCCACCCGCCATGGCCAAGTCGGGTTTGCCGCCGCCTTTGCCGCCCACTTGGCTGGCGACGAAGTTCACCAACTCGCCGGCTTTCAACTTGCCAATCGTGTCGGCGGTGACGCCAGCGGCCAACTGCACTTTGCCGCCGTCCACCGCGGCCAGCACAATGGCGGCGGTTTTGAGCTTGTCTTTCAGCTTGTCCATGGTGTCGCGCAGGGTTTTGGCGTCGGCCCCTTCGAGCAAGGCGGCCAAAACCTTCACGCCGTGAAGTTCCACCGCTTGTCCCATCAACTCGTCCCCTTGGGAAGAAGCCAGCTTGCCCTTCAAAGCGGTCACTTCTTTTTCAAGTGACTTAACCTGCTCCAACACCTGGGTCAAACGGCTTTGCAATTCGGCTGGAGGGGATTTCAAAGTACCTGCCGCTTGTTGGACGGTGGTTTCCAAGCTCTGCAAATAGGCAAGCGCATTGACGCCCGTGACGGCTTCAATGCGGCGCACGCCGGCGGCAACACCGCCTTCGCCCACCACTTTAAACAGACCAATGTCGCCGGTGCGTTGGACATGGGTGCCCCCACACAACTCTCGGCTGCTGCCGATGTCGAGCACGCGAACCGTTTCGCCGTACTTTTCACCAAACAGCATCATGGCGCCCGTTTTTTGCGCCGATTCAATGTCCATCACTCGGGCTTGAGTCGCCGGGTTGGCCAAAATTTCAGCATTGACACGGGCTTCAATCTCGCGAATTTGCGCGTCGGTCACCGGGGCGTTGTGGGCGAAGTCAAAGCGGGTTCGCTCGGCATTCACCAAGGAGCCTTTTTGTTGAACATGGTCGCCGAGCACTTCGCGCAAGGCCTTGTGCAAAAGGTGGGTTGCCGAATGGTTGCGCATCGTGGCAGCACGAACGGGGGTGTTGACCACAGCGGTCACGGCGTCGCCCAGCTTGAGCGAACCCTTCTCCAACGTGCCGTGGTGGCCAAAGACATCGGCTTTGATCTTCAAGGTGTCGCCCACCTCAAAGGCCGCTGTCCCAGACCGAATCACGCCCTCGTCCCCCACTTGCCCGCCGCTCTCGGCATAGAAAGGCGTGGTGTCCAAGACGACGATGCCGGTTTGTCCCGTGCGCATTTCCGTGACGGGCGTTCCGTCAAGGTAAAGCGCAACGACCTTGGCAGGGGCTTCGAGTTGTTCGTAACCGACAAAGGTGTTGCCAGCGCCGGTGTAATCCAGTGCGCGGTCCATCTTGAACTTGCCAGCGGCGCGGGCCTGGGCTTTTTGCTTGTCCATGGCCAGCTTGAAGCCGTCTTCATCCACTTCAACGTCGCGCTCGCGGCAGACGTCGGCTGACAAATCCAGCGGAAAACCATAGGTGTCGTGCAGCTTGAAGGCGACTTCGCCTGGCAGTGTCTTGGCCCCCTCGGCCAAGGCCGCATCCAAGATTTCCATGCCATTCGCCAAGGTCTCAAAGAAGCGCTCTTCTTCTGCCTTCAAAACATCGGTGATGCGCTTTTCGTCTTCGCGCAACTTGGGGTAGGCATCGCCCATCAAGGCCACGAGGTCTTTCACCAGTTTGTGGAAAAACGGGGTTTTTTGGCCCAACTTATAACCGTGCCGAATGGCGCGACGCACGATGCGACGCTGCACATAACCTCGACCTTCGTTGGAAGGAATGACGCCGTCACTCACCAAAAAGGCCGTCGCGCGGATGTGGTCGGCAATCACACGCAGGCTTTTGTGACCCAGGTCTTTCTCACCGGTTTCGCGGGCAGCCGCTTGGATGAGGTTGTCGAACAGGTCAATTTCATAGTTGCTGTGAACGTGCTGCAATATCGCCGCCAACCGCTCCAAGCCCATGCCGGTGTCAACGCAAGGCGCTGGCAGCGGTTTGACGGAGCCATCGGTTTGCATGTCGAACTGCATGAAGACGTTGTTCCAGATTTCAATGTAGCGGTCGCCGT
Source organism: uncultured Curvibacter sp. (assembly GCA_903828535.1). Lineage (GTDB taxonomy): Bacteria > Pseudomonadota > Gammaproteobacteria > Burkholderiales > Burkholderiaceae_C > Curvibacter. The sequence goes on along the minus strand of CAIKMN010000010.1, from coordinate 136,467 downwards.
CGGCGTCGGGGCTGCCGGGTGGGCCGCCAGCGACTTCGGGTCCATGGTCAAAGAAGATTTCAGAACAAGGGCCACAGGGCCCCGTGTCGGCCATCATCCAGAAGTTGTCCGAAGCGTATTTCGCGCCCTTGTTGTCGCCAATTCGCACCACGCGTTCGGGCGGCAAGCCGATTTCTTTCGTCCAGATGTCGTAAGCCTCGTCGTCATCGATGTAGACCGTGGCCCACAATTTTTCGGCGGGCAATTGGTAAACTTGGGTCAGCAGTTCCCAAGCCCACTTTAACGAGTCGCGCTTGAAATAGTCGCCAAAGCTCCAGTTGCCCAGCATTTCAAAAAAAGTGTGGTGACGGGCGGTGTAGCCGACGTTTTCCAAATCGTTGTGTTTGCCGCCCGCTCTCAGGCAAGCTTGGACAGAGGTGGCGCGCACGTAAGGGCGCTTGTCAGTGCCCAAAAACACGTCCTTGAACTGGACCATGCCGGAGTTGGTGAACATCAAGGTGGGGTCGTTCACCGGCACCAGAGAGCTTGAAGGGACGATGGTGTGTCCCTTGTCGGCAAAGAAGTTCAAAAAGGTTTGGCGAATGTCGGCAACGGACGTGACAGGTTTTGGCGTTTGAGTCATACTTCAATTATAGTTTTTCGCTCTCACCGCCTCCTCCGCCTCCTCCGCCTCCTCCGCCTCCTTCGCTTCCTAAGCTTCATCCAAGCCGTCTTCTAACCGTTATTCCCCCCTATTCCTGCTTCAAGGACCGCCATGTCGATTGCCACCGCAAATGATCCTGGGATTGCCCCCGCGAATGCCACTCAGGTGGCCTCTTCTCCTCTGGCCGCTCTGAACGACCCCAGCCTGCTCAAAACCGATGCCCTGATCAACGGCGTGTGGGTGACTGGCACCCGCCGCTTTGACGTGTTCGACCCCGCCACCGGCCAAAAACTCGCCGATGTGGCCAATTTAGGCCCCGCCGAAGCCGAGCAAGCCATTTCAGCGGCCAACGCGGCCTGGCCCGCTTGGCGCACGATGACCGCCAAGCAACGCCACGCGATTTTGTTGAAATGGTTCCAACTGCTGATGCAGCACCAAGCGGACCTGGCCCGCATCATGACCGCCGAGCAAGGCAAGCCCTTTGCAGAAGCCAAGGGCGAAGTCGCCTACGCGGCCAGTTTTGTTGAATGGTTTGCCGAAGAAGCCAAACGCGTGAACGGTGAAACCTTGCCCCCATTCGACAACAACCGCCGCTTGATGGTCTTGAAGCAGCCGATTGGCGTTTGCGCCGCCATCACGCCGTGGAACTTCCCGCTCGCCATGATTACCCGCAAAGTAGCGCCCGCCTTGGCGGCCGGTTGCCCGGTCATCATCAAGCCCGCGGAACACACGCCGCTGACGGCGCTGGCCGCGGCAGAACTGGCGCTGCGCGCAGGTCTGCCCGCGGGCGTTTTGAACCTCCTCAGCGCCGACAGCGACAACAGCATTGCCATTGGCAAAGCACTGTGCGCCAGCGACACCGTGCGCCACATCAGCTTCACGGGGAGCACGGAAGTGGGCCGCATTTTGATGGCCCAAAGCGCGCCGACGGTGAAAAAAATGTCGTTAGAACTCGGGGGCAACGCGCCGTTCATTGTGTTCGATGACGCGGACCTCGACAGCGCCGTCGAAGGGGCCCTCGCCAGCAAATACCGCAACGCTGGCCAAACCTGCGTGTGTGCCAACCGGCTCTATGTTCAAGCGGGGGTTTACGACGCCTTTGTTGAAAAATTTGCAGCGAAGGTGCGCACCTTGAAGGTCGGCAATGGCTTTGAAGCGGGCGTGACCCAAGGCCCTTTGATCGAACCTGCTGCTGTGCAAAAAGTGGAGCGACACATCGCCGATGCGGTGGCCAAAGGCGCTCGGGTGGTGGTGGGTGGCAATCAAGCGCAAACCCAGCAAAGCGGCCTATTCATCGCCCCCACGGTGCTGGCCGACGCCACCGCCGACATGCTGTGCGCTCGCGAAGAAACCTTCGGCCCTCTGGCGCCCATTTTCAAGTTCAACACCGAACAAGAGGCCATCGACGCAGCCAACAACACCGAGTTCGGTTTGGCGTCCTATTTTTACAGCCGCGATGTGGGGCGCATTTTCCGGGTTGCCGAGGCCTTGGAATACGGTATGGTCGGCATCAACGCCGGTGTCATTGCCACAGAGCACGTGCCGTTTGGGGGCGTTAAACAATCGGGTTTGGGACGGGAAGGTTCCCACCACGGCATCGACGATTACGTCGAGCTCAAGTACCTTTGCCTAGGGGATATTTTGAAAGCCTAATGGCCTTCAAGCGCCGCCCTCTCGACGCACCTTTGACGGCGGCTCGACTTGCAGGCTTTCCTCGGCGTGACCAGGAGAAGCCTCTTCTTCTGGCACTTCGACCTTGACAGGCGTTACACCAGCCACTTGAGGCGCTTCGTCTCTCACGAAAACAGGTTCAGACTCCGCTTCTGCCGAAACCTCAACCACCTCAACCACCTCTGGCACTTCAACCGATAAAACGGGGGCTGGCACAGATGCTGGGGCTGGGGCTGGCGCTGGTGCTGGTGCTGCAGTCGGTTTGAACGAAACCGCTTCCGGCAGGCTAACAATCACCTCATCCAGTTCAGCCACCACGTTAGCGGCCAGCACTTTTGAAGAATCAATTCTGTCCGTAATGGCTTTTAAGGCTTGGTTGCTGGCGCGTAATTTGTCCAACCGTGCTTGCAAGTCGCTCATTTATCTACTTTCGAATCATGACACCTTAGGAAGGGGTCAACAACATCAATCAAACTTCAAGACCACGCCGCCTTGAACCACATTGGCTTTCTCATCGCGCAATTTACCCACACCCGTGAAGCGGGTGGCTTCAATCTTGGCATCGGCCCAAGCGGTCAAGGGATAAGCAGCTTCTGCGCCCAAGACCCAGCCATTGCCGTTTTTGTCGGCTTCAACGGCGTGGGCGAAACCAGCCACACCCCCAACTTCTAAATGGCCGATGGCGAAAAGTTCTTTCACCAATTTCACCGAGGTCACGTTGCTCCCCAGATCGCCGTGACGGCCGTTGGCATACTCCAAAACCACCTTGGCACCCGTGTGCTGGATCGGCTTGGCAACCGAAATGGCAAAAAAGTTTTGATGAGCGCCGGAATCAACCCCGCCTTCGAAGCCCAACTCCAAAGTCGGCTCATGGCCACCGTGTTCGGCATGGCCTGCGCTGGCAGATCCCTGGGCCCAAGACGGGGTGATGAAGCTTAATGATGCGGCAGTGATCCAACCCAAGATAATCAATGTCTTCATGACAACTAACCTCTAACAACTAGTGACGACTGTATCAGCAATCGACTAGTAACTGCATTTCTTGAGAACGATCTCTATATTGGGCAGGATTTCTACGGCTTCAAAGGACGGCCTCAATTGACCGTTTTTTTCTGGCCGTCGCGGTAAACGGACAAGGTCGTGGCAGGGTTTTTGAGTTCGCCGTTGGGTTCAAAAGCGATGTTGGCGGTCAAACCTTTGTATTGGGTTTTTCCGATGAAAGGGATGTAGACCTTGGGGTCGACCGAATTGGCTCGCTTCATGGCGTCGACCAAAACAAAGGTGGCGTCGTAAGTGTAAGGGCTGTAGATCTGGAACTGATTCGGGTACTTGGTATCGTAGCGTTTTCGCCAAGCCTCAAAACCCGACATTTTGGCCGGCGCTGAACCGCCTTCAGCGCAGACCACGTTGTCCAGGGTCTTGGCCTGGTCTGCCAAGCTCGGTAATTGGGCCGTGCAAAGGCCATCGCCGCCAAAGTACTTGACTTGGGTCATGCCCAATTGAGCCATTTGACGCAACATGGGGCCTGCTTGGGGGTCCATACCACCGAAGAAAACCGAATCGGGGTTTTTCGACTTGATGGCGGTCAAGACCGCCATGAAGTCGGTGGCCTTGTCGGTGGTGAATTGTTGATCCACGACCGTCATGCCTTTTTCAAGGGCCACGCGTTTGAAAACCTTGGCAACGCCCTGCCCGTAGGCCGTGCGGTCGTCAATGATGGCGACCTTCTTTAGTTTCAGCGTGTCAGCGGCGTAATTGGCAAGGGCTGCACCCAGTTCATTGTCGTTGGCGATCAAGCGAAAAGTGGTTTTGTAACCGGGCTTGGTCAGGTCCGGGTTGGTCGAGGAGCCCGTGATGTGGGGGATGCCGCAGTCGCTGTAAATTTTGGAAGCGGGGATGCTGGTGCCTGAATTGAGGTGCCCCACCACGCCGGCCACCTGGCTGTCACACAGCTTTTGAGCCACCGCGGTGCCCTGTTTAGGGTCTGCGGCGTCGTCTTCCGCTTGAAGTTCGAATTTGATTTTTTTGCCGCCGATCACCACACCTTGTGCATTGAGTTCGTCAATCGCTAGGCGGGCACCGTTTTCATTGTCACGACCAAAATGCGCTTGGGAACCTGACATCGGACCGACGTGGCCAATTTTGACGATTTGCACCGCCTGAGTTTGGGTTTGAGCCTGGGCCAGCGAGGGGGTGCTCCATCCTGTCAAACTGGTGAGGGCGATGAGCCCAAGGCTCCAAGTGGATGTGCTGGGTTGATGACGCATAAAAACCTCTGTGAAGGGTGAGTAAAAACGGTTTTAAGGAGCTTGGATTAAAGGGAGGCGGTGGCCAAGTTCAAATCATGCCTTTGAATCGTGTAGCCCTGCTCGGTGTAATAACGCCAACGCTCGCGTCCGGCGGTTCGGTCTTCGTCGGCCAGTGACACCATTTCGATGACACGTTCAAAGCGCTCAAATCCCGGCGCAACCCAAGGCCCGACGTTCACCAAGACCTGATGGCGCCCTTGCTCGGGCACCTGAGGGGTCAACAAAATTGGCGATAAGTCTCGCAAAGCAGGGTCCGCCTGTGGCCCCACATGGGCAATAAAGTCGGTGGGGCTGGTGGCCCAAAGTTGCTCATCCAAATAGGCCAAGTCAGCCGGACTGCCGACCACGGTCACTTTGGCACCGGACAGGGCCGCTTTGCGCAAGAGGCGCACGGCATAAGGCAACTTGGCCGGCATGTTGAAGTGGAAGGCAATTTGGGTCATGGGCCGTCGATTGTCCAAGGAAAATCAGACTTTCTCAGGCCTTCTTTTTGGCCTTTTTTGCTTTGTTGGAAGCGGGCGTTGCGGCGGCTTCTGCCAACAAATAGTCGATCAATAAAGGCACAGGTCGCCCGGTGGCCCCTTTGGCTGCGCCACTTTTCCATGCGGTGCCAGCGATGTCCAAGTGCGCCCAAGGGAAAGCCGCAGCAAAGCGCTGCAAAAACTTAGCAGCGGTGATGGCGCCTCCCGCGCGCCCGGCCACATTGGCAACGTCGGCAAAGTTCGACTTGAGGCCTTCTGCGTAATCCTCGTCCAATGGCATGCGCCAAGCCAAGTCGTGCGAAGTTTCACCGGCGGCCAACAGTGCCTGGGCCAATGAATCACTGGTCGAAAACAAGCCGGAGCGAACGCCCCCCAAGGCAATCACACAGGCGCCGGTTAAGGTGGCAATGTCGACCACAGCGCGGGGTTTGAAGCGCTCGGCATAGGTCAAGGCATCGCAAAGGACCAAACGCCCTTCGGCATCGGTGTTCAAGATTTCGATGCTCTGGCCACTCATGCTGATGACCACATCGCCGGGTTTGATGGCCTTGCCGTCGGGCATGTTTTCAGCGGCGGGGATCAAACCCACCACATTCAAAGTGGGTTGCAAGGCGGACAAGGCTTTAAAAGTACCAAGCACGCTGGCAGCGCCACACATGTCAAACTTCATCTCGTCCATTTCAGCACCGGGTTTGAGGGAAATGCCGCCGGTGTCGAAGGTGATGCCCTTGCCGACCAACACAATGGGCGCCTCCGATTTGGCGGCCCCTTGGTAATTCAAAACGATGAAGCGCAGGGGCTCTTCGGCGCCTTGGGCCACGGCCATGAAGGAGCCCATGCCCAGTTTGGCGACTTCGCGAGGCGTCAGGACTTCACAGCTGATCTTTTTCGAACCCTCGGCCAAGGCTTCTGCGGCTTTGCCCAACAAGGCCGGCGTGGCCATGTTGCCGGGGCGGTTGCCCCATTCTTTGGCCAGTTCAACCCCGGCCACGACCGCCACGGCACGCTCAAAGGCCTGCTGCGTTTGGGCGTCCGGTGTTTCGGGCAAGCCCAGGATGAGCGATTTCAAAGTGCGGGCTTCCGCCTTGGGCTTGCTGGTGGTGAACACGTACGTCGCTTCGGCCACGGTTTGCACCACGGTGCGAACTACCCCTGCAGAGACACTGGGCGTTGCCAAAACCACGCCAAGCTTTTTGACCTTGTCGCCCTTCAATTGAGCCAAAGCGGCTTGCAAGCCACTGCGCACGTTGCGCACCAAGCCCTCGCCGATGCCCACAAAAATCAGACGATCGGCGCTGACGCCGGCCACACGATATGCGGGCAAAAGGCGACCTGGCTTGGCGCTGAAGTCACCCGACTTCAAAGCATGACCCAACAGAAAAGAGACGGCATCAGAGCCGACTTTGACGCCCTCTGGCACCAAAACCAGCAAGGCATCGGTTTTCAATTTGGCAGCGGCCGACAAGTCCAACACTTGGTATTCAAAGTCCATAATCACCTCTTTTCAATTTTTTGTGATGTTATTCGATTCCTCACTCAGAAAGGAGCTGGGCCGCAGTTTCAGTGCGACCTTGGTGGTCTTGGCCACCATCGTCATGACATTGATGTTGGTCCGCACCTTGGGCATGGCCTACAAAGGGGCCGTGAATCCCTCTGATGTGATGATGGTGATGGCCTACACCCTGATTGGCCAACTGCCCATCATCCTGGTTTTGAGTTTGTTTGCGGCGGTGGTGTCGACTTTGTCACGCTGGTATCTGGACAGCGAGATGGTGATCTGGCTCGGCAGCGGCCTGAGCTTAGACCGCTTTATTCGGCCCCTGTTGCGCTTCGCTTGGCCGATTTTATTGGTCATCAGTGCTTTGACTTTGGCGGGCATTCCTTGGTCTAACCAACAGATTCAACGCCTGCGCACCCAATTCGAGCAACGCGGTGATATTGAGCGGGTGGCGCCTGGCCGTTTTCAGGAATCGGCCGATGGCGCCAGGGTGTTTTTCATCGACAAAGACCGACTTGACAGCCTCAGTGCCCGCCGAGTTTTCATCGCCAACCGAGACGCCACGTATGAAACCTTGACGATGGCAGAGAGTGCGGAAGTCATGACGCTGAAAGGCGAAAAAACACTGCACCTCAAAAATGGGGAGCGCGTTGAATTGCCCAAATCACCCACTGAAAATTCACGCATCGTGCACTTCTCAGATTACACCCTGACCTTGGCAGAAGCCGTATTGCCCGATGAGGTGAGTGTGCCCACCAAGTCTCAAGAAACGGGGGCTTTGTGGCTGGACCCGAACCCGATTGCCCAAGGCGAGTTCGCCTGGCGGGTCAGCGTGGTTTTGAGTGGCTTCAATTTACTCTTGCTCGGCTTGGGTTTGTCGGCCGTCAAGCCAAGGGCCGGTCGCAACAGCAACTTGATGTTGGCTTTGTTCACCTTCATCGTCTATTTCAATTTGGTGAATATTTCGCAATCCTGGATCAGCGCGGGCCTGATTCGCGCGGTTCCTTTGTTGTTGAGCTTGCATGGTGGCATTTTCTTGTTGGGCTGTTTGCTGGTGGCAGCTCAGGTCGGGGGCTGGAAATCGAAGTTCAACCGGAAGCGCAAAGCCCCATGAAAATCATCCGCCGCTACTTGTTCAAAGAAATCAGCTTGGCCGTGGCTTTTGTCACGCTGGGATTCTTGGGCCTGTTCTTCTTCTTCGACTTGGTCGACGAGTTGCGCTGGATCGGCCAAGCCAAAGCGGGCTATAACTTGGGCTTGGGCATGCTCTATGTCGTGCTGCAAGTGCCCAGTCACCTCTATGAACTCCTGCCGATAACGGTACTCATTGGCACGATCTACGTGATGGCCCGTTTGGCCTTGAGCTCTGAGTTCACTATTTTGAGAACCAGTGGTTTGGGACCTGGCCGGGCCTTGGGTATTTTGTTGAGTGTGGGGCTGACTTTTGTCGTGGCGACTTTTGTGCTTGGGGACTATGTCGCGCCGGTCACCGACCTCAAAGTTCAACTCATGCAAGTGCGATTTCATGGGCGCATCACCAATGGGCCCATCGGCACTTGGATGAAAGAGCGTCAAAACACCAGCAGCTTCAATGTGAACCTGGGCAGCATGAGCACGGACGGCCTGTTGAGCGCAGTGGCGTTGTACGAATTTGATGACCAAGGGAAATTGGTCAGCATCACGCAGGGAAAGTCGGCCGACATTTTGGAAGACGTCTGGCGACTTCACGACGTCAACCGCCTTGAACTGCCCCGCCTTGAATCAAGCCCCATGAACGCAAACAGCGAAAAGAGGGCCACAAGGGATGGGGCCTCCAAGGGCAGCTCCCTGCTAAAACGCCAACACTTTGACGAATTCAATTGGCCTACGCACATCACCTCCGAAATGGCCGCGGCCTTGGTTTTGAAACCCGACCGCATGAAAACCTTGGATTTATTTCAATACATCCAACACCTTCGCAGCAACGGACAGTCGGCCCAGCAATACGAAATAGAGTTTTGGCGCAAGGTGTTTTATCCCTTGAGTTGCCTGGTCATGGTGGTGCTCGCTTTGCCTTTTGCTTACCTTCACTTCCGTGGCGGCAACATTGCCAGCTATGTGTTTGCGGGACTGATGGCGGGCATCAGTTTCTTCTTTTTGAACAACGTGTTTGGCTATGTCGGCAACCTTCAAAATTGGACACCTTGGTTTGTCGCCGCCGCGCCGGCGATGGTTTATTCGGTGATTTCATTGGCCGCTCTGGGCTGGCTGATTCTGCGTCGTTGAATTAGACCTTGAACGCCAAAATGAATGTGACAATGACGCCATGAACGCCCAAACACCCAACGCCTGTGAACAAGCCTTGGTCTTATTCGCCCACGGCTCGCGCGACCCTTTGTGGGCCAAACCGATTGAAGCGGTGGCCCAAGCCATGCATTTGGAATTGGGTAACCAGGCTTTGGTGCGCTGCGCTTACTTGGAGTTAACCACACCAAGCCTGCCCGAGGTGGTGGCCGAACTGAGCGCCGGTGGTGTCATCCAAGTGCGCGTGTTGCCCATGTTTTTAGGGATGGGCCGCCATGCGCGAGAAGACTTGCCCCAGCTCATGAACAAGATGATCGCCCAGTACCCGCACATTCACTTTGACATGCTGCCGTCGGTGGGCGAAAACCCCGAAGTCATTCAAGCCTTGGCGCAAGCTTCTTTGAGGAATTTAACCTTCTAAGCAGCGCTTGAGCGGTCTCGCTGGCATCGTCTCTTTTGAGTCACCCCCTTTGCTTCAATTGGGCATAATGAATTCATTCTTTAGACCCATAAAGCATGAACCTTCATCAATTCCGCTTCGTTCAAGAGGCCGTTCGTCGCAATCTCAACCTCACCGAAGCGGCCAAGGCCTTGCACACCTCGCAACCGGGTGTTTCCAAAGCCATCATTGAGTTGGAAGAAGAGTTGGGCATTGAAATCTTCGCCCGCCATGGCAAGCGCTTGAAGCGGGTGACCGAACCCGGCGAGCATGTGTTGCACAGCATTGAGGTCATCATGCGGGAGCTGGGTAATTTGAAACGCATCGGTGAGCAATACAGCGCGCAAGATTCTGGGACCTTGTCGATTGCGACCACCCACACCCAAGCCCGTTATGTGCTGCCGGTGCCGGTGGCCAAGTTGCGCGAAACCTACCTCAAGGTCAACATCAGCTTGCACCAAGGGGCCCCCGACCAAGTGGCCCGGATGCTCCTCGATGAAGTGGCCGAAATTGGCATGGCCACTGAATCGTTGCAAAACTACCCAGAATTGGTCACGCTGCCTTGTTACGAGTGGCAACACATGTTGGTGTTGCCCAAAGACCATGCTTTGGTGAGCAAAGCGCACCTGACCTTAGAGGACTTGGCGCAACAACCGCTCATCACCTACCACCCCTCATTCACTGGCCGTACCCGCATCGACACGGCCTTTAGCAAACACCATTTGACGCCGCGCATTGCGCTGGAAGCAATTGACTCCGACGTGATTAAAACTTATGTGCGTTTGGGTCTGGGCATTGGCTTGGTCGCCGAGATGGCGGTCCGCGATGTTTCCGACACCGATTTGGTGGTGCGTCCCTTGGGTCACTTATTTGGTCACAACATGACCCGGGTTGCCTTCAAGCGCGGGGCGTATTTGCGCAACTTTGTTTTTGAATTTGCACAATTGCTGAGCCCCCGATTGAGCCGCAGTCTGATTACCCAAGCCCTGAGTGGCAAAGCAAACGCCACGAACGATGACGCCAACTTTGAATAAAAACATGGCTCCCGAAACGCATCAAACGCCCGAACTGGGCAGCAAATTCCCCCACATGGGAACGACCATTTTTACGGTCATGTCGGCGCTGGCCGCGGAAACGGGCGCTGTCAATTTAGGCCAAGGTTTCCCTGACTTTGCCTGCGATCCCCGCTTAATCGAGCACGTCACGGCCGCCATGCAAGAAGGGCTGAATCAATACCCACCGATGGCGGGCATAGGGCCACTGCGCGAAGCCATTTCAGCCAAAATTCAAACCTTGCACGGCCGGCACTACAGCGCTGCGGATGAAATCACGGTCACCGCCGGGGCCACGCAAGGCATCTTGACGGCCATTCTCGCCATTGTGCGCCCTGGCGATGAAGTCATGGTGTTGGAACCCTGCTACGACAGCTATGTGCCCAATATCGAACTGGCGGGTGGCGTCGCTGTGCGGGTGCCTTTGACCCCCGGCAGTTTTAGGCCCGATTTTGACGCCATTGCCAAAGCGCTGTCCCCCAAAACCCGCGCCCTCCTCATCAACTCGCCGCACAATCCCAGCGCCACCATTTGGACCCCCGCCGAGATGCTGCAGTTGCAGGCGTTGTTAAATAAAACCAACGCTTTCTTGATTTCCGACGAGGTCTACGAGCACATGGTGTTTGAAGGTCAAACCCATCAAAGCGTGGCCCGTTTCCCTGACTTGGCCGCCCGCAGTTTCATCATTTCCAGCTTTGGCAAAACCTACCATGTCACGGGTTGGAAAGTCGGGTTTGTGGCGGCCCCTGCCGCCCTGAGCGCCGAGTTCCGCAAGGTGCACCAGTTCAATGTGTTTACCGTCAACACGCCGATGCAGCACGGGCTGGCCCGCTTCATGGCCGACCCCCATCCTTATTTGGAGTTACATGCTTTTTACCAACGCAAGCGCGACCTGTTTCGTGCCGGCTTAAAAAACACCCGCTTAAAGCTTTTGCCCTGCGAGGGCAGCTACTTTCAGTCGGTGGACATCTCAGCGGTCAGCGACTTATCTGAAGCGGACTTTTGCCGTTGGTTGACCCGTGAAATCGGCGTCGCTGCCATTCCGATGTCGGCCTTTTACAGCAATGGCTTTGACCAGCACATCGTGCGATTTTGTTTTGCCAAAAAAGACGACACCTTGCACAAGGCCTTGGAACGATTGGCAAGTCTTTAATCACCACGTCGCTTTGGCGATGGCAGCGTTTGAGATAGGTCAATGTCCGGTGGCACCATCGGAGTAGGCTGCAGTTTTCATTCAGTCCACAAGCACCATGAACCTGCCATTACAAGACCACGATATCCACGTGGAATTCCCTGAATTCAGAGAACGCATCTACACGCTCTGTCAACAAGACGCCCACTTTGCCAAATTGGTCACGGGCTACGGCGACGTGAACAAGCACATCCGTCGGGTCGAATTAGAAGCGGTGCCCGCCTTGAGTGACGAGCACATGGAGTCGCTAAAAAAAGAGCGCCTTAGCTTCAAAGACCAAATCTACGCGGTTCTGACCCGACGCCCCGCGTCGGTTGAGGATTTAGTCAAGGCTTAATTGAAGGCTTCGGTAAAAAAATCCTTTGGGTTTACTTCAAAGCCTTGAAGCGCACGCGCTTTGGCTTGGCGCCTTCTTCACCCAGACGCTTTTTCTTGTCGGCTTCATACTCTTGGTAGTTGCCGTCAAAGAAGGTCCATTGGCTATCGCCTTCGGCCGCCAAGATGTGCGTGGCGATGCGATCCAAAAACCAGCGATCGTGACTGATCACCAAAATCGTGCCTGCGAATTCCAGCAAGGCGTCCTCGAGGGCCCGCAAGGTTTCCACGTCCAAGTCGTTGGAAGGCTCGTCCAGCAGCAAGACATTGCCGCCCGCAATCAGGGTCTTGGCCAAGTGCAAACGGCCACGCTCACCGCCCGATAACAAGCCAACCTTCTTTTGCTGGTCGCCCCCGTTGAAGTTGAATCGACCGCAGTAGGCTCGGCTGGCCATTTGAAATTTACCAACCGTCAAGATATCCAAGCCGCCAGACACATCTTCCCAAACGGTTTTTTCGTTCGACAAATCGTCACGCGTTTGGTCCACAAAGGCCATCTTGACGGTGGAGCCCACCACCACTTCACCGCTGTCCGGTTGCTCACGGCCGGCAATCATTTTGAACAAGGTCGACTTGCCCGCGCCGTTGGGTCCGATGATGCCGACGATGGCACCAGCAGGGATATTGAAGCTCAAGTTGTCAATCAACACGCGGTCGCCAAAGGATTTGGTAACGCCCTTGAACTCGATCACTTGGCTGCCCAAACGGTCGGCGACGGGGATGAAAATTTCTTGCGTTTCGTTGCGCTTTTGGTATTCGAAATCACTCAATTCTTCAAAGCGTGCAATCCGGGCCTTGCTTTTGGCTTGGCGGCCTTTTGAATTTTGGCGCACCCATTCGAGTTCCTTTTTGAGCGCCTTGGCGCGGGCTTCTTCACCCTTTTGCTCGGACTCCAAGCGGGCGCCCTTTTGATCCAGCCAAGTGCTGTAGTTGCCCTTGTAGGGGATGCCGTGACCGCGGTCGAGCTCCAAAATCCACTCGGCGGCGTTGTCCAAAAAGTAGCGATCATGGGTAATCGCGACCACGGTGCCGGAAAAGCGCGCCAAGTATTGCTCGAGCCAGTCGACCGATTCAGCGTCCAAGTGGTTGGTGGGTTCGTCCAGCAGCAGCATGTCGGGCTTGGACAACAGCAGGCGGCACAGGGCCACTCGGCGCTTTTCTCCACCAGACAGTTTGCCGATGATGGCATCCCAAGCGGGCAGTCGCAGCGCGTCGGCGGCGATTTCCAGTTGGTGATCCGAGGCGTCGCCCGCGGTGGCGATGATCGCTTCTAATTTGGCCTGCTCAGCGGCCAAGGCGTCGAAGTCGGCGTCTTCCTCGGCGTAAGCGGCGTAGACCTCTTCGAGGCGTTGTTGGGCGGCTTTGATTTCGCCCATACCGCTCTCGACCGACTCGCGCACGGTTTCCTCGGGGTCGAGTTGAGGCTCTTGCGGCAAGTAGCCGATCTTGAGGCCCGCCATGGGAATGGCTTCGCCCTCTATTTCCTTGTCGATGCCGGCCATAATTTTCAGCAAGGTGGACTTGCCCGAGCCGTTCAGACCGAGCACGCCAATCTTGGCGCCGGGGAAAAACGACAGCGAAATGTCTTTGAGAATTTGGCGTTTGGGCGGCACGGTCTTGCCGACGCGGTTCATGGAGAAAACGTATTGGGCCATTTTTTAATCTTGAAACTGAAAGAACAACAACCCCCGATTATCAACGCTCTGCAAGTCATGGCGAGGAAGCCTTTAGGCGTCCTTTGATCGGGCTGGACAGCTTGTGCGACAATCCAGTTTGTTGCTGACACCAGTCTCGCAACGGCAGCACCCACTTCTGGATCACGCTGAACCTTTATTGAACTCCATCAGCCTTGACTGGGCCGACACCACCACCGCGTCGGACAGGCCGATCTTTTTGTGCCAAGACGGCACCCTTTTATGACTTTTGATGAACTGAATCTCGCCCCGGCGATCCTCAAGGCCGTGCGCGAGCTGGGCTACGAAACCCCCACCCCCATTCAAGCCCAGGCCATTCCTGCGGTCTTGGCTGGCCAAGACTTGTTGGCCGGGGCCCAAACTGGCACCGGCAAAACAGCGGCCTTCACTTTGCCCCTGTTGCACAAGTTGACCATGGCGCGCAGCGCTGTGGCCAAAAACGGTGGCACCGGTGTGCGCGTTCTCGTCTTGACCCCCACCCGCGAACTGGCGGCTCAGGTCGAAGAATCGGTACGCGACTACGGCAAATACCTCCAGCTCACCTCGGCGGTGATTTTTGGCGGCGTCGGCATGAACCCGCAAATCGCCAAGCTGAAAAAGGGCGTGGACATTTTGGTGGCCACCCCTGGTCGCTTGCTGGACCTGCAACAACAAGGCTTCCTGGATTTGTCCAGTGTGCAAATGTTGGTGCTTGACGAAGCCGACCGCATGTTGGACATGGGCTTCATTCACGACGTCAAAAAGATTTTGGCGCTGGTACCCAAAGAAAAACAAAGCCTGTTGTTCTCGGCCACCTTCAGCGACGAAATTCGCGAACTCGCCGCCACCTTGCTGAAAGACCCGCAAAGCATTCAGGTAACGCCGCGCAACACCACCGTGCAACGCATTAGCCAAGTGATCCATCCTGTGGGTCGCGGCAAAAAGAAAGCCTTGTTGGCCCACATCATCCAACAAAACAACTGGAGCCAAGTGTTGGTGTTCACACGCACCAAGTTTGGCGCCAACAACGTCGCTGAGTTTTTGACGAAGAACGGCATTCAGGCCATGGCCCTGCACGGAAACAAAAGCCAAAGTGCCCGCACCCAAGCTTTGCAAGGTTTCAAGAGTGGCGAAATTCGCGCCTTGGTGGCGACCGACATTGCGGCCCGTGGCATCGACATTGACGACCTGCCGCACGTGGTGAATTATGAAATTCCGAATGTCTCCGAAGACTACGTGCACCGCATTGGCCGAACCGGCCGTGCAGGACAAACAGGCGAAGCCGTCAGCTTGGTGTGCTTGGACGAAGAAGGCTTTATGCAAGCCATTGAAGCCTTCACCAAACAAAACATCCCCGTCGTTCAGGTCGAAGGTTTCGGCCCCGAACCCGAAGAACGGGCCGAGCCCATTGCCATGGGCCGTCAAACCATTTGGGGCGGCGCCGGTCGCCCACCCAGCCGAGAGGTCATGGCCGCCGCAGCCAAAGCCGCTCGCAGCGAAATGCTGCAACGCGTGCGCGAAGGCAAAGCCACGCGCGGTGAGGGCAGCGGAGGCCAAGGGGGTCAACCGAGTGGACATCGAAACGCACCACGCGGCGGCAGCGGCTTAGCGGGCCCGCGCCCCCCTCGTGCCAATCACACCCACGGCGGACAGAATGGCCCCCGCGGGCCCAATGCCGGACCCGGACCCGCTGGTAACCGGGGCCCTCGAGCAGACCGAGGTGACCGAGGTGACCGTCCTGAGCGCCCTGAACGCGCGCCTCGCATGAATGACTTTGGTGGACAAGATCACGACGGCTACAACGACCGTTTCGAAAGTCAAGTCGGCGTGCGCCACGACGCTTCAGCGGCCTTGGCGGCCCTGAGCCGTCGCGGCAGCGCGCCCCGGTCCAACAACGGGGGCCAGCCCGACCCCACCCGTACCAGCGTCGACAGCATGTTGGACCGCGGCAACCGCGGTCGCTTCGGAGGCGGGGGTGGTGGCGGAGGTGGGGGTGGTTATGGCGGCGGCAATCGCCGTTCAGGTGGTGGTGGTGGCGGTGGCGGTGGCGGCAATCGCAGCGGCGGCGGTGGCAACCGTGGCGGCATGCGCTGAGGCTTGTTCTGGTTGTAGGGCTTTTTTGAGTAGCCCAACGGCATCGCTTTGGGCGTCCCTGCTCCTTAAAGTACGTCCCAACAGGGGCGATCGGTTAAGCCCAGTGCTTCACCTATCGCCCCTTTTTCATGCTGCTCTCTTTCCTAAATCAAGCCCCCGCCCTCTCCTTCTTTGCCTTCTTTGCCTTCTTTACCTTCTTTGCCCTTTTTGAATGTCTTAGGCGCTATTGCTTCGGCCAGAGCCCATTAAAAATCGGGGCCTTCGCCCTCATTAAGGCCTTTGATGAGGGCGCCCAGAGGACTTTCGGCCCTGGCCTTGGCTTACTTTTTAACTTTCTGGTGAGCATAATTTTTGGCTTTCTGATCACACTGAAGGCCCATGCGGATCTCCTGCCAGACCTCAGCCTTAGGCCAGCCGACACCTCCTCTACCACCAAAGAGTCGGGCAGTCCCTCCTTAGGCGGCATCCTCACTTGGCAAACCTCGCCCTATAAAAACGTCAAAACCAGCGTCGATCTCCTCCCCGTCTACGGCTATGAAAGCGAGGTGCTTTACTTGGATGCCGCCCGAATTGGACTGCAATTCAAGGACATCGGCACGCCGCTTTTTAACGCCTCAACTGCTCAACGTTTTCAACTTTTTTTGGCGAAGCAATTTGAAGGCTTTCCGCTGTCGGGCCCCCTTCCGCCCGCATGGACTGCCTTGTCGGTCCGCCACAGTGGCACCGATGCGGGCGTGGCTTGGCGCTTGAGCAGTCCTCAAGAACGAACCGCGCTGGCGCTTCAAGCGCGTCAGGATGTCAGCCAAACTTCCCATGGCGGAGCGGTCCAAGCCAGCCTGCAGCACCATCAGCCGTGGGGACCCTTCTTGCTCACCCCTGAACTAGATCTGAGTTGGCGCAGTGCGGCCCTGAACCGCTATTACTACGGGATTTCAGCGCAGGAGGCCACAACCGCCCTGCCCGCCTACCACCCGGGCGCGGGCATGAACGCGGGCCTGGGTTTGCAGGCGCAAACGTGGATAAGCGACCGTTGGCAAGTCATGGGCGGCGCCTCGGCTGCCGCCTTCAGTAAGACATTGGCCAACAGTCCCATCGTGCAAAAACGTGGCATGGCTTCCTTTTATTTGGGCATGGCTTATGATTTTGAGCCCCACCTTGCTTCTCACCAAAAAACCGCCACTGACGCCGTGGGGGACGCCTCTTTTTGGAATGCCTTAAAGCCAGACAGTTTGAAGTTGAGCAGCGGCGCCTCGACCGCCAATGGCTGTAGTTTGGTAGGCATTGTCTCCATGCAATGCCTCAACGTGAACCACACGGTGTTCACCGCCTTGGTCGGCATTCAGGGTGGCAAGCGCGTCATCCAGGATTGGCATGATTGGCCGCTGGACGTCTTTGTTGAGGTGGGACTGGACCGCCACTTGGAGCACGGACAACAAACGGACGCCATTCAAGTGGAAGGCGCCGTCAAGTTTTTTTACCACCGCTTTCCTTGGGACGCCTTCTTTCACACGCGGCTTGGTTTGGGCATCGGGGTGAGCGATGCTTCCCGCCCGCTCTTTGCAGAATGGAATCCGAAGGACACCCAGGTCAGCCAAGCACCGCGGTCACACCTCATGAATTACATGGAACCCACGGTCGATATCAACTTGGGCGACATTTTCAATGTCGACGACTGGCGTCAAACTTATTTGGGTTTTGGTGTTTCTCACCGATCCGGCATCTTCAGCAGCGCAAGGCTGCTGGGCAAGGTGGACGGCGGCTCTAACTTTATGGTGGTTTATTTAGAGCGGGTGTTGAACTGAGCCGCCTCACGCGCCAGCGCCTCGATGCGGGCCCAATCGCCCGCAGCCACTGCATCGGCGGGCGTTAACCAGGAACCCCCAACGCAAGCCACATTGGGGAGCGCCAAAAACTCAGCGGCGTTGCTGGTGCTGATGCCCCCCGTCGGGCAGAAGCGCACATCGAAAAACGGACCGTACCAAGCCTTGAGCATGGGTGCGCCACCCGCTTGCAACGCGGGGAAAAACTTCATTTCAGTGATGCCATCGGCCATGGCCATCATGATTTCTGAACCCGTTGCCACACCCGGCAACAAAGGCAAATTGGCGGCCCGACAGGCCGCGCCCAGCGCGGAGGTGTAGCCGGGGCTCACCGCAAAACGAGCGCCCGCATTCACCGCTGCCTGAGCGTCTTCTGGGCGGCGCAAGGTGCCAGCGCCAGCCACCGCCTCGGGCACTTCGCGGGCGATGGCTTCGATGCAAGCCAACGCTTGCGGGGTGCGCAAAGTTACCTCGAGCATGCGAATGCCCCCAGCAACTAAGGCACGCGCCAAGGGCACGGCATGGGCCACGTCGTTCAAAACGATGACCGGAATCACCGGGGCATCGGTCATGACGTCAAGCGCCGTCAGTTGAGCGGGCAATGTTTTCAGGGCTGGGTTCAGGGTGCTCATGTTCAAGTCTCTTTGATGGGTAATTGTTTGAAGGACGCTCACAGCCAAGTGCAAGCGCCCTCTTCGGCGCTCAGGGCGTTGCGGCGGAAGTTCGCAAACAAGTCGCGTCCCATGCCGACGCCATTGGCCGCTTGCAAAGCCATGGGCATGGTCGCCAAGGGACGCGCAGCCCATTCAGCAGGATCGACCAAAGCGTTGAGTTCGCCGGTCACCGCATCCAAACGGACTCGGTCGCCATCGCGCAATTTGGCCAAGGGGCCACCGGCCAATGCCTCGGGCGAAACATGGATGGCGGCCGGCACTTTTCCAGAGGCCCCGCTCATACGGCCATCGGTGACCAAGGCCACTTTGAAACCACGGCCCTGCAACACCGCCAAACTGGGAGTGAGTTTGTGCAACTCAGGCATGCCGTTGGCACGTGGACCTTGCCAGCGCACGACGCAGACCAAGTCTTGGTCAAGTTCGCCGGCTTTGAAGGCGGCAATCACATCGGCTTGCGAATCAAAAATACGGGCTGGGGCTTCAATCACATGGCGATCGCTGGGCACTGCGGACACCTTGATCACACTGCGGCCCAAGTTGCCTTGCAGGAGCTTCAAGCCGCCGGTTTCGCTGAAGGGTTGAGCGTGGGTGCGCAAAATGGCCTCGTCTCCACTGGCGCCAATGTCTTGCCAAACCAATGCGCCCTGCTCATTTCGAGCGGGTTTTTGCGTGGCGGTCGAGATGCCTTCGGGGCGCACCGACATCACGTCGCTGTGCATGAAACCACCCGCCAGTAATTCGCGAATCACGAAACCGGGCCCACCGGCTGTTTGGAATTGGTTCACATCGGCTGCGCCATTGGGGTACACGCGGGCCAACAAAGGCACCACATCAGACAAGGCCGCAAAGTCGTCCCAGTTGATGACAATGCCCGCCGAACGCGCCACCGCCACCCAGTGGATCAAGTGGTTGGTGGAGCCCCCCGTGGCCAACAAAGCCACCATGGCATTGACAATGCAACGTTCATCAACTTGCAAGCCAATGGGCGCATACCGGCGTGAACGTATGTTGCCCAAAACGGTGCGGACCGCTTCTTGGGTCAGTGGTTCGCGCAGGCCTTCATAAGGGTGTACAAAGGCGGCACCCGGGACGTGCAAACCCATGGCTTCAAGCAACATTTGGTTGCTGTTGGCGGTGCCGTAAAAAGTGCAGGTGCCTTCGCCGTGGTAAGCGGCGATTTCGGATTCGAGCAACGCCTCACGCCCCACCAAGCCTTGAGCGGCTTTTTCGCGCACCTTGACTTTGGCTTCGTTGCTGATGCCGGTGGACATCGGTCCGGCGGGCACAAAGACCATGGGCAGGTGGCCGAAATGCAACGCCCCAATCAAGAGGCCCGGCACAATCTTGTCGCAGACACCGAGCATCAAGGCCGCGTCAAACACATCATGGCTCAGGGCAATGGCGGTGCCTTGGGCAATCACATCGCGGCTGAACAGGCTCAGCTCCATGCCCTTGGTGCCTTGGGTCACGCCGTCGCACATGGCCGGCACGCCGCCCGCCACTTGGGCGGTGGCGCCGTGCAGGCGCGCTTCTTTTTTGATGATTTCAGGGTAATCGCGGTAAGGGGAGTGGGCCGACAACATGTCGTTGTAAGCCGAAACGATGCCAATGTTGGGGGCTTTCTCAGCCACAATGCGAAATCGGTCGTCGGCTTGAATGCCCGCAAAGGCGTGCGCCACATTGGCGCAATCAAGGCGTTCGGCGCCACGGTTCAAGTCAGAAGCACCCGCCACCATGTCTAGGTAAGCCTTGCGGGTGGGTTGGCTGCGCTCAATGATGCGTTGGGTGACGGCCGCAACTTGGGAATTCAGTTTCATAGCACCTTCGTTTGTTCTGTAACTTTATTACAGAGCGAATGGTAACTCGAAACGCACCGATTTCAAGCACCTGGGCTCGCAAACCGGTTACCAAATGGTTACTAACTTACAGCAAGGGCACACCCGTTTTACTCTGCACAAACTCGAGGGTCACCCCCGGGGCCATTTCGACCAACTTCAAACCTTCGGGCGTCACATCCATGACGGCCAAGTCGGTGATGATGCGGTCGCAAACGCCCACGCCGGTCAGGGGCAACGTGCATTCGGGCAAAATTTTCAGGTCTTCGGTGCCGTCTTTTTTGCGGGCCACATGTTCCATCAAAATGATGACCCGCTTCACACCCGCCACCAGGTCCATGGCGCCACCCATGCCTTTGACCATCTTGCCGGGGATCATCCAGTTGGCCAAATCACCTTTGGCACTGACCTGCATGGCGCCCAAAATCGACAAATTGATCTTGCCGCCGCGGATCATGGCAAAGCTTTGGTCGCTGCCAAAAATGGCGGTGCCCTTGATGGTGGTCACGGTTTGCTTGCCCGCATTGATCAGGTCGGCGTCAATGTTTTCTTCGGTCGGGAACGGGCCAATGCCCATCATGCCGTTTTCTGATTGCAACCAAACTTCGATGTCCGAGGGCACATGGTTGGCGACCAAGGTGGGAATGCCAATGCCCAAATTCACATAGAAGCCGTCTTCTAGTTCTCGCGCCGCACGAGCGGCCATTTCATCTTGGGTCCAAGGCATTTCAGGCTCCGACTTTTTTGGTTTCAGTGATCGTACGTTTTTCAATGCGCTTTTCAGGGGTCGCGTTCACGACCAAGCGGTGGACATAAACCCCGGGCAAATGGATGTCGTCGGGGGCCAATTCGCCCACGGGGACAATGCGCTCAACTTCCACAATGCAAATTTTGCCGGCCGTTGCCGCAGCGGGGTTGAAGTTGCGCGCCGTCAAATGGAAACGCAAATTGCCAGCGGTGTCGGCCACTTCGGCTTTCACCAGAGAAATATCGGGCACCAAGGCGTGTTCCATGACATAGGTTTCGCCGTTAAATTCACGCAATTCTTTGCCTTCTGCGACCTGAGTCCCCACGCCTGTCTTGGTGAAAAACGCCGGAATGCCAGCGCCACCGGCACGCAGCTTCTCTGCCAAAGTGCCTTGGGGGGTGAAATCCAAGGCCAATTCACCTGCCAAGAATTGGCGTTCAAACTCTTTGTTTTCGCCCACGTAGCTGGCAATCATTTTCTTGATTTGGCGGGTTTCGAGCAACTTCCCCAAGCCGAAACCATCCACGCCCGCGTTGTTGGAAATGACGGTTAAATTTTGAACCTTGGTGTCGCGCAAGGCATCAATCAAGGCCTCAGGAATGCCGCAAAGACCAAAGCCGCCGACGGCCATCAACTGACCGTCTTTGACCACGTCTTTCAGCGCGGCCTCGGCCGATGGAAAAATCTTATTCACGAATCACTCCTATGATTTGAACTTCTTGACAAGATCATAATGCCAGCCAGTCCCGTTTCACGAGGGTTACACGCCCCTTTTTTAGGAAATTTGCCCATGTCCACCGCCTCCTCAATTGACTTTTTTGCAGTCGCTATTCAAGTCCCGATTCGACAACTGAATAATTTGGTGACCTTGCTCGACAAGGCGGTCGCCTATGTCAACCAAGCCGGCATCGACCCTGCGGTCATCACAGCGGGCCGTTTGGCGCCCGACATGCTGCCCTTTACCAAGCAAATTCAAATTGCCAGTGATTCGGCCAAAGGAGCCGCTTCCCGTTTGGCCGGCGTTGACAGCCCCAAGTACGAAGACAACGAAACCAGCTTGCCCGAGTTGCGTGAAAGGATCTTGAAGACCCTCGATTACCTGCGCACCTTCACCCCCGAGCAAATCAACGGCACAGAAACCAAGGACATTACCTTGAAGCTGCCAAGCCGCGAATTGCAGTTCAAGGGGCAAGACTACCTCCTTAACTTCGCCCTGCCCAACCTGTCTTTTCACGTGGTCACGGCCTACGACATCCTGCGCCACGTCGGCGTGCCCGTGGGCAAGATGGATTATTTGGGCACCTTCTCAACCGCCCCCTAAAACAGAACACCGAACCTGGAACCTTGAACCTTGAACCTTGAACCTTGAAGGTTACAGGCTTCAGGGGCTTTCGCCTCAAGGCGTGACCAAAGCCCTTAGCCAATCGGGCAAGGTTTGGGCTTTTTGCAGTGGAAAGTTGACCCAAATTGTGGTCGCCCCGCCGGCGGCATAAACCAAGCCTGGCTGGTCGTCGCGCTCCAAGGTCACCCAGGTTTCAAAGGTCGTGCGGGCCGGGTCGCTGGTGTACATCTTGGCCAACACTTGGCCCGGGTACTCCAGCTGTTTGTAAAAATTACAAAACGCATTGGCAATCACCGGGCCCTCGCCTTGCGGGTCGGGCTGACAACCCGCGGCGCGCATCCAGTCGATTCGGATGGTTTCTAGATACCGAAAATAGCTCGTGTTGTTGACATGCCCCATGGCATCCATGTCGCCCCAACGGATGGGGATGGTCATTTCAAACACCAGCTTTTTGACTTCAGGCAGTTCGAATTTCATGGTGTTTTAAATACCCAATCAAATACCAAAACCATCGTCTGCAGAAATGACCGCACCATTCATGAAATGGCTTTGGTCGCTGGCCAAGAGCAAGAGCAGGCCGTCCAGGTCCTTGGGCTCGCCCACGCGTTTGCGCGGCAGCATGTTGATGAGCTTTTTGCCGGCTTCCGTATCCCAGTGGTGGTGGTTGATTTCGGTGTCAATGTAGCCAGGACAAATGGCGTTCGACGTGATGCCGAAACGCCCCCATTCAACCGCCATGGCCTTGGTCATTTGCACCACAGCCGCCTTGGTCATGCAATACACACCAATTTGGGGCAAAACCTTCATGGCCGCCATGGAGGCAATGTTGATGATTCGACCGCCCACAAAGCCCGTTTCGCCCGCGTTCTTGGACCGTTCGACCATGCGTCTGGCCACCGCTTGGGCCACAAAAAAGGCGCCCTTGGTGTTGGTGTCAAACATAAAGTCGTAGTCGTCCTCGGTCACTTCCAACAAACGCTGGGTGGTGCTGACGCCGGAGTTGTTGACCAATATGTCGATGGGACCCATTTCGCTTTCGGCTTGAGCCACCGCCGCTTCGATGCTGGCGGTGTCGCACACATCCATCGACACCACGTGCGCGCTGCCGCCCTGGCCTTCAATTTCAGCGCGCAGGGTTTTGAGCTTTTCCATGCGGCGACTTGCCAACACCACAGCGGCACCCGCGGCGCTCAACGTGCGCGCAAACTGAGCGCCCAAACCACCGGATGCACCTGTCACCAAGGCCACTCGGCCGGTTAAATCTAGAGGGTATGTCATGCAAATTTCTCCGAAAATAAGCGGTTAAAAGTTTGTCCTCAGAGTATTGCACTGGAAAGCCTAAAATCCGGTCGTCATTTATAGAACCAATCACCCAAGAGACACCCCATGACATCTGACGAAATTCTGAGCCAGTTTGGCCCCCGCGAAAGCATGGAATACGACGTGGTCGTGGTCGGTGCCGGCCCCGCAGGCCTGGCCACGGCCATTCGACTAAAACAATTGGCCGCCAAAGCGGGCACAGAAGTTTCGGTGGTGGTGCTTGAAAAAGGCTCCGAGCCCGGCGCCCACATCTTGTCGGGGGCCATCATGGACCCCAAGGCCTTGACTGAATTGCTGCCGAACTGGAAAGCGCTGGGTGCGCCCTTGAACCAACCCGTCACCGACGATGCGATGGTGTTTTTGAGCGAAAACGGCGCCCTTCGCACCCCCAATGTCGTGTTGCCCGAATGCTTTCAAAACCACGGCAACTACATCATCAGCTTGGGTAACTTCACCCGCTGGCTGAGCCAGCAAGCCGAAAACTTGGGCGTGGAAATCTTTCCTGGTTTTACCGCTGCCGAAGTGCTCTACGACGAACAGGGCGCGGTCAAAGGCGTGGCCACAGGCAATTTGGGCATCAGCAAAGAAGGCGAACCCACGGAGGAGTTCCAGCTCGGCATGGAACTGCTGGGCAAGTACACCATTTTTGCGGAAGGCGCTCGCGGCCATTTGGGCAAGCGCGTCATTGCCAAATACCACTTAGACGCGGGCAAAGACCCTCAAACCTACGGCCTGGGCATCAAAGAAGTTTGGGAAATCGACCCCAAGCGCCACCAAGCCGGCTTTGTGCTTCACACTGCAGGTTGGCCCATGAACAACAGCACTTACGGCGGCGGTTTCCTGTACCACATGGAAGACAACAAAGTCACCTTGGGTTTCATCACCGGCTTGGATTACGCCAACCCTTACCTCAGCCCCTTTGAGGAAATGCAACGTTGGAAAACCCACCCCAACATCCGTTGGTACTTAGAAGGCGACGAGGCCAAGGGCATCAAACCCGCCAAGCGCATTGGCTACGGCGCACGCGCCATCACGGCCGGCGGTTTATCGTCCTTGCCCAAGTTGGTGTTCCCTGGGGGCGCCTTGGTCGGCTGCGACGCCGGCTTTTTGAATGTGAGCCGCATCAAGGGCAGCCACGCTGCCATCAAGTCGGGCCTGTTGGCGGCCGATGCCGCTTTCGACGCCTTACAAGCCGGCCGCTCGCACGACGAATTGACCGCCTACCCCGTGGCTTTTGAGGCCAGCTGGTTGCAAAAAGAACTGCACAAGGCCCGCAACTTCAAGCCTTGGTTCAAGAAAGGGTTGGTCACCGCCACTTTGATGAATGGCATTGAGCAATTTGTTTTGAAGGGCCACATTCCCTGGACCTTGCACCGCGACAAACCCGACCACAGCTACCTGAAGCCTGCGGCCGAATGCCAGCCCATCGTCTACCCCAAACCCGACGGCGCTTTGACCTTCGACCGCCTCTCGAGCGTCTTCATCAGCAACACCAACCACACCGAGAACCAGCCCGCTCACCTGACCCTGAAAGACGCATCGGTGCCCGTGAACCTGAATCTGGCTCAATTTGCCGGCCCCGAGCAGCGCTATTGCCCCGCCGGCGTCTATGAATTTGTGAAGAACGACGACGGCTCAGACCGCTTGCAAATCAATGCGCAAAACTGCGTTCATTGCAAAACCTGCGACATCAAAGACCCGAGCCAAAACATCATCTGGATCACCCCGGAAGGCGGCGGCGGCCCCAACTACTCAGGCATGTAATGATTGCGGTAGCAGTCCTTTCAACCCCATCAACATGATCCATTTTTCTTCCGACCACCATTGGATTGACGCCACCACGCCAGAGGTGGCGACCATCGGCATCACCGTTCACGCGCAAGACGCTTTGGGCGACATCGTCTTTGTTCAATTGCCTGAAGTCGGCCAGCTCTTTGCACAAGGTGCGGTGGTAGCGGTGGTCGAGTCGGTGAAAACCGCGGCCGATGTGTTCATGCCCGCTTCGGGCCAAGTACTGGAAGTGAACCCGGCCTTGAAGGACGATCCCGCTTTGGCCAACAGTGACCCCTTGGGTGCGGGTTGGTTGTTCAAAGCACGTCTCAGCCAAGTGGGCGAACTCGAAGGCTTGATGGACGCCGCGGCTTACGCCGACTTCTGCGGACAAGCATGAAACCCCGTCGCGGCACGGCGGTGCCTGAGCGCCCTGCCGTCGTCACGCCGACCACTCTGCATTTGAATGCCGCGGCCAGTTTGGGGGCTTCGCCGGCTTCTCCTTCGCGCCTCCCCCTCGAGGGCGACCTTGGGCATCACCTGGACTGCTGGTACCAGGACGAACATCTCTTGGTGCTCGAAAAACCCGCAGGCTTGCACGCCGTGCCCGGCAAAGGCGATGACAAGCAGGACTGCTTGTCCCGTCGCGCCCAAAGCCTTTTTCACGATGCCTTGGTCGTGCATCGACTGGACCGCGACACGTCCGGTTTGGTGGTCATGGCACGGGGCCTTGAAGCCCAACGAACCATCAACAAAGCCTTTGAATCGCGCCGAGTGGACAAGCGCTATTGCGCGGTGGTGCAGGGTGTGCCTCACTTGCCGAGTCAGGGGCTTTGGCATTTGATCGACCTGCCGTTGGCACTCGATTGGCCAAACCGCCCGCTGCACGGCGTTGACTTCGAGCAAGGCAAACCCAGCCAAACCCACTGGCACTTAGAGCAAGCCGACGTCGACAAACAACAAGCAAGACTTCTGCTCGAGCCCTTTACCGGCCGCTCGCACCAATTGCGCGTTCACTTAAAGGCCATGGGTCACCCCATTTTGGGCGACCCTTTGTACGGCGGACTCGACGCCGCTCAGCGCGCCCCGCGACTGCTTTTGCACGCCTGTGAGCTGAGCCTGCCGCACCCGGTGACGGGTGCGGTTTTGACCTTCTTCAGCCCGGTGCCTTTTTAAGGATTTTCCATTGGGGGCGTTTTAGACTTCATGCGCTTTCCGCTTCCTGCAAGGCACGCCACATGACCTTGCCGCTGCCGCTTTTGGGCAGCACGTCGACAAACTGCACCACGCGGGGCACTTTGTAGGCGGCCATGTTGTCGCGACACCAAGCCATGATGTCGGCTTCGGTCACATCGGCGTGCGTCGGGCGCTTGACAACGACGGCTTTGACGGATTCGCCGCGATACGCGTCGCGGGTGCCAATCACGCAGGCCTCTTGAATGGCGGGGTGACGGAACATCAACGCCTCGACCTCGGCCGGCCACACTTTA
The DNA here is from genome assembly GCA_903828535.1 of uncultured Curvibacter sp. GTDB lineage: Bacteria > Pseudomonadota > Gammaproteobacteria > Burkholderiales > Burkholderiaceae_C > Curvibacter. The sequence continues at coordinate 109,757 of CAIKMN010000010.1, read as the reverse complement.
AAGCCGGAGGCGTTGATCATGCGCTTCAAGCGGTCGGTCATGAAGAAGTAACCATCGGCGTCATAACGACCCATGTCGCCCGAGCGGAAAAACCGCTTGCCATCTCGCTCAAAGAACACCTGCGCATCGGCATCCGGGCGTTTCCAGTAGCCTTGGAAAACCTGCGGACCGCTTATCACGATTTCGCCTGACTCTTGCGGACCCAATTCAGCCAAGGTGTCGGGGTCGATCACCCTGGCGTCGACGCCGATGTAGGGCACGCCCAAACACTGCTGCTTGGTCGCATCGCAGGGGTTGCTGTGGGAGGGCGCCGCGGTTTCGGTCAGGCCATAGCCTTCGGCGTAATGCAGGCCGTAGTTATCAAGCAAACGTTGGGCAATGGCCTGGGGCATGGCCGCGCCCCCCCCGCCGATGTATACCAAACTGGCTAAGTTGTATTGGGCAAAATTGGGGCTGGCCAACAGGTCGATGACCATGGTGGGGATGTTGGTCCAGTGCGTCACTTGGTGCCCTGAGATCAACTTGCCCGCCAAATCGCGGTCCCAACGGGGCATGATGACCAGGGTCGAGCCGGTGTAAATGGTGCCGTGCATGACCACCACCAAGCCGGTGATGTGGAACATCGGCACGACTGCCAACACGACGCCTTCGCCAGTGCCGCCGCTCCATGCCGAGCCAGCGACCACGTTGTGCATGATGTTTCGGTGCAGGTGCACGCAGCCCTTGGGCAAACCCGTGGTGCCGCTGGTGTAGGGCAGCAAAGCCATGTCGTCGGCGCCCACATCGGGGGCCGGGGCTGGGCCTTGGCCGGCGATGCACTCTGTCCAGACATGGTGCTTGCCAGCGCTCAGAACGGGGGTTTCAAAACGGGTCCGCAGCCACGCGTCCCAAGCCGCCGGAATTTGGTCTTTGGCGGCTTCCAAGTCAAATGCATCGCTCAAATGGGTGGTGATGAGGTGCTGCAAGCGATGCTCAATGGGCAATTCAGAGTCGGCCTTGACCAACTCGAGGGCCAAGTCTGCCGTGGTGATGGCCACCTTGGCCTCGGGATCCAAGATGTAATGCTTGAGCTCCTCGGCTCGGTTCATTGGATTGACCGGGACGACCACCGCATTGGCCCGCAAAATGGCGTAATGCGCGATGACGAGTTGCGGACAGTTTTGCATCAGCAAAACGACTCGGTCGCCTTTTTTGACGCCCAATGCGGCCAGCTTGGCCGCCAATTGCTCGACCTGCTGCAACAGCTCAGCGTAGGTGAGGGATCGGTCAAAAAATACCAAGGCCGGCTTGTTTGGGTAGCGCTTGGCGTTCACCACCAAGTTGTCCCAAATGGGCGTGCTGGGGGCCGTCAACGTTCGGGGCACACGTTGAGGCCAAAACGCGTGGTGAGCTGTCAAAGCGGGCATGGAGTCTCCTGTTTTTTCAAACTTTTATGACGTCCAGCTTACCGCTTCTCGAAGCCACTGGGCATTGGGGGAGTCACGGAGGTGATGCGATTTTTTTAAGCTCAAGCGTTGATTTGGGCCCAGGCTTTGTCCAAACGCTTCACGCTCACCGGTTGGGGCGTGCGCAATTCCTGCGCAAAAAAACTGACCCTGAGCTCTTCGAGCAGCCAACGGAACTCCTGCATGCGCGCATCCACATGGCCTTTGCGCTCGGCCACCAAACGCCAATAGCGCTGCTCTTGAGGCCGTAATTCGGCCAGTCGAGTGGCGTCGCGCGACGGGTCTGCACGCACTTTTTCAAGGCGCAAGGTGATGGCTTTGAGGTAACGGGGCAAATGCTGCAAGCTGGCCCAAGGCGTGGCAGGGATGAAGTTTTTAGGCACCAAACGCTGCAGTTGCTGGGCGGCATCGGCAGCTGCATCCGGCGCGGCCTTGCTGTCTTTGACCTTGCGTTGCGCCAGCGCAAATTCGGTCAAAATGGCCGCCGCCAAACGCGCAACTTCGTTGGCAATCAAGGTCAAGCGGCCCCGCCCCTCTTCGAGTCGGCGCTGGAAGGCTTGCGCATCCGTCGGCAAAGGGTCAAGCAAGAAAGCGCGGTCAATCGCGACGCCCAAAATTTGCTCACGCAACTCTTCCAGGGTGCCCAGCGGCAAGTAGGCGACGGCCATTTTTTGTAAATCGGGCAGGTTCTTTTCCAGGTATTTGAGCGCGTCTTTGATCTGCAAAGCAAAGAGCCGCCGCAAGCCGAGACGGTGTTTGTTGGCGGCCACATCGGGTTCATCAAAGACTTCGATGCGAACGCCGTTGCCCAGATCGATCAAGGCTGGAAAGCCAATCAGGCTTTGCTTGCCACGTTGAATTTCCATCAACTCGGGCAACTCACCAAAAGTCCAATCGGTGTAGATCAGGTCGGGCGATGGGTTCACTGAACTTTTTTGTGCGCCGCCAGCACCTACAGACCTTGCAACGTCGGGCGAGGGTGGCGCTGCTTCTGAAGTCGCGCCTACCTTCAAAGCCGCCAGCGCTTGAAAGGCGCCTCGGGCTTGCTTGCCCAGTTCGGCCTTTAAGGCACCCAAGTTTCGGCCCATGCCCAGTTGACGACCGTGCTCGTCGACCACTTTGAAATTCATGAACAAATGCGGTGGCAGCATGTCGAGTTTGAAGTCGGTCAATTTCACTTCCACATTCACCATGCCCCTCACCACCTTCAACAAGGTATCGCTCAAACCACCTTGACCAAAGGCTTCAGGCTCGTTGAGCTGAGTGGCTATTTTTTCTGCGCTGTCTGGCAAGGGCACCAAGCGGGAACGCGGTCGTTGCGGCAGACTTTTAAGCAAAGCTTGCACTTTGTCTTTCAGCATGCCGGGCACCAGCCACTCGCAACGCTCCTCGTTCACTTGGTTCAGCACAAAAAGCGGCACCTCAACCGTCACACCGTCTTTGGCGTCACCGGGTTCGTGCAAATAGGCCACGTTGCAGTCGACTCCGCCCAAACGCAAGCGCCTCGGAAAGGCTTGGCCAGTGATGCTGGCGGCTTCGTGCCGCATCAAGGCTTCTTGGCTGATGAACAACAGCTTGGGGTTCTGCGTCAATTGAGATTGTTCTCGCCACCAGTGGCTCAAGCCCGCACCCGAAAAAATGTCAGCGGGAATTTGCTCGTCGTAAAACGCAAAAATCAATTCATCGTCCACCAACACATCTTGTCGGCGCGATTTGTGTTCCAACTCTTCTACGCGACGCACCATTTTTTGATTGGCCGCCAAAAATGGCAAGGGCGTTTCCCATTCACCTTCGACCAAGGCTTGGCGAATAAAAATTTCTCGTGCCGCCACAGGGTCCACTTGGCCATAGGATTTTCGCCGCCCGCTGTAGACCACCAGCCCATACAAAGTGGCGCGCTCATAGGCCACCACTTCGGCCGATTTTTTCTCCCAATGCGGATCGAGCAATTGCTTGCGCAGCAAATGTCCGCCGACTTGCTCAAGCCAAGTCGGCTCGATGTTGGCGATGCCCCGACCAAACAAGCGCGAGGTTTCAACCAGCTCGGCACACACAATCCAGCGGCCTGGTTTTTTGCGCAAATGCGCACCAGGGTGTCGGTGGAACTTGATGCCTCGGGCCCCCAAGTATTCGACGTCGTCTTCCAATTTGTAGCCCACATTGCCGAGCAAACCGGCCAGTAACGACAGGTGCAATTGCTCATAGTTCGCAGGCTGGGGGTTCAACGGCCAGCGGTGCTCGGCAACGACGGTCAACAATTGGCTGTGGATGTCGCGCCACTCGCGCACCCGGCGAATGTTGATGAAGTTTTGCCGCAACACGGCCTCGTATTGGCGGTTACTGAGTTTTTGGGTACCCGACTCGCCACCCCGCGCCTGGTTGATCCATTGCCAAAGGCGAAAGTAACCCGTGAATTCGCTTTTGTCGTCGTCAAATTTGGCGTGTTGTTGGTCGGCTTGGGCTTGCGCCTCCAAAGGCCGGTCACGCACATCTTGCACCGTCAGCGCGGCGGCGATGACCAGCACCTCGTGCAGGGCTTGTCGATCGCGGGCTTCCAAAATCATGCGGCCCACGCGCGGGTCTAAAGGCAGCTTGGCCAACTCGTGGCCCATCGGGGTCAGCTCCGAGCGAACTTCATCGACCGCGCCCAACTCTTGCAACAGTTGAATGCCGTCACTGATGGCACGGCCCGAGGGCGCCTCCAAAAAAGGAAACTGCGCGATTTCGCCCAAATGCAAAGACATCATGCGCAAAATGACGCTGGCCAACGAACTGCGCAAAATTTCAGGGTCGGTGAATCGCGGACGGCTTGAATAGTCTTTTTCGTCATAGAGGCGAATACAAATGCCATCGGCCACGCGCCCGCAACGCCCGGCCCGCTGGTTCGCCGCCGCTTGGCTGATGGGTTCGACCAAGAGTTGCTCCACCTTGGCGCGGTAGCTGTATCGCTTGACCCGCGCCGTGCCCGCGTCGATCACAAAACGAATACCCGGCACCGTCAACGAGGTTTCGGCGACGTTGGTCGCCAGCACAATCCGTCGTCCGGTGTGGCCCTCAAAAATGCGCTCTTGCTCGGCTTGCGATAGCCTTGAAAACAGAGGCAAGACCTCGGCATTTCTTAAGGCGGGTTGATGGGCCAGGTGGCCTCGCAAATGATCAGCGGCTTCGCGAATTTCTCGCTCGCCAGGCAGGAACACCAAGATGTCGCCCCCCCCGCCCGCGCGGACCGCGCCCCCCACCCAAAGCTCGTCCACCGCATCAGCAATCGCCTCATTTAAACCGTAATCCTTGGACTCCTCGAAGGGTCGGTAACGCTGCTCGACCGGAAAGGTTCGCCCCGAGACATAAATAACGGGCGCAGGTCCTTTCGATGAGGCAAAGTGCTCGGCAAAGCGATTCGCGTCAATCGTGGCCGACGTGACAATGACCTTCAGGTCGGGTCGCCGCGGCAGAATTTGACGAAGATAGCCCAACAAGAAATCAATGTTCAGGCTTCGCTCATGGGCCTCGTCAATAATGAGGGCGTCGTAGCTTTTAAGCAGCGGGTCGGTTTGGGTTTCGGCCAACAAAATACCGTCGGTCATCAATTTGACCGAAGCGCCTTTGCCAAGCCGATCTTGAAAACGCACCTTGTAACCCACGACTTCACCCAAGGGCGTTTTGAGCTCCTCCGCAATTCGCTTGGCCACTGAACTGGCGGCAATTCGGCGCGGTTGGGTGTGGCCAATCAGCCGACCCCGCTGGCCCGGCGGGGCATTTTCTTTGCCCCACTTGCCGTAGCCCATCTCCAACAAAATTTTGGGCAGTTGGGTGGTTTTGCCCGAACCCGTCTCGCCGCAAACGACCACCACCTGATGGCCTTTTAAGGCCTCGGTGATGTCCTGACGACGGCCGCTGACGGGCAAGGATTCGGGGAATTCAATGACGAGAGGAGCGTTCAAGGGAAACCGAAAAATGAAGGGCATTCGAAAAACAAGGGCCATTATCCCGCGTACCCAGCTGCGCCTCATATCGGTGCACCCCCGACCCCAAAATCCAGTACGCACTTTATTGGTGCAATTAAATACGTGGGGTTTTCCTTTCTGTATCATCTTGGGGCGTTACACGCAGGACGGTGATTTTTTGAAAGCGAAAGTAACTGGCACGTTCTGTGCTTTGTTGTAACGTCTTTGACTTTTATCAACTGGAGCTCTACATGCAATCTCAATTCAAAAAAACACTTCTGATTTCCGCCTTGGCCCTGATGGGTTCGGTTTCTGGCGTTGCCCACGCTGAAGAAGCAGCACCTGCTGCCGCTGAACCCGTTGACACTTTGGCCTTCAACGCCGGTGTGATCAGCGAATACCGTTACCGTGGCATTTCTCAATCGCGCTTGTTGCCCGCAATTCAGGGTGGCGTTGACTTCACATCGAAGGACGGTTGGTACCTGGGCACTTGGTTTTCGTCGATCGACTGGATCAAAGACAACGGCACCATCGCCAAAGTCAAGGGTGTAAAGGGCCCCGTTGAACTGGACTTGTACGGCGGCTACCGCGGCGAACTGGCCACCGATTTGACTTACGACGTGGGCTACCTGCGTTATGAATATGCTGGCAACACCTTGGCCAAAATCAGTGGCTTTGCCAACGCCAACACCGACGAAGTTTATGGCGCCTTGACCTACAAAATCTTCACTGCCAAGTATTCCTACAGCTTGGGCGACTTGTTCGGTACGGTCAACAGCAAAGGCTCTGGCTACACCGATTTGTCTTTGAATTTTGACTTGGGGGATGGCCTCAGCTTTGTGCCTCACCTGGGTCACCAAACCGTGGCAGGCAAAGGCAACAGCGTTTACTCCTATACCGACTACTCTTTGACCTTGGGTAAAGACTTCGGCAACGGTTTCTCTGCTTCTGCTGCTTTGATTGGCACCGATGCCAAAACCGGTTCCTACATTGCGCCTTCCGGCAAGAGCCTGAGCAAGAGCGACTTTGTTGCTGGCGTGAAGTACACCTTCTAATTCGTCCCCTTTGTACGCATTACCAGGAGTACACATGAAACTTGTCACTGCCATCATCAAACCGTTCAAGCTGGACGAGGTGCGTGAAGCCCTGTCTGCGATGGGGGTTCAAGGCATCACGGTGACCGAAGTCAAGGGCTTTGGTCGTCAAAAGGGCCACACCGAGCTGTACCGAGGCGCGGAGTACGTGGTGGACTTCTTGCCCAAGGTCAAGATTGAAGCGGCGGTGGCTGCTGACTTGGTTGACCGCGTGATCGAAGCCATCGAGGGTGCTGCGCGCACCGGCAAGATTGGCGACGGCAAGATTTTTGTCTACAACTTGGAACAAGTGGTGCGCATTCGCACGGGCGAAACGGGCCAAGAAGCGCTGTAAAGCGCCCTGAAACCCCACGCAACATCCAGAAAGCACGAATATGAAAAAACTCCTTTCCTCCCTCGTCTTGAGTGCGGGCTTGGCCCTGACCGCGCTGGGCGGCTTTGCCGGCTCGGCCCAGCTGGCCATGGCCGCCGATGCACCGGCTGCAGCCGCATCAGCGCCTGCCGCTGCGCCAGCCACTTCCACAGCGGCCCCCGCTGCCGCTCCTGCTGCTGCGCCCGCGCCGGCCGCTGACGCCGCCCCTGCCATCGTCCCCAACAAGGGCGACACCGCTTGGATGATGGTCTCCACCATCTTGGTCATCTTGATGACCATCCCGGGTCTGGCCCTGTTCTACGGCGGCTTGGTTCGCTCCAAGAACATGCTGTCGGTGCTCATGCAAGTCATGGTCACCTTCTCCCTGATCGTCGTGCTGTGGTTCCTGTATGGCTACAGCTTGGCGTTCACCGAAGGCAACGACTTCATTGGGGGCTTGGACCGCCTGTTCATGAACGGCGTTTGGGACAACGTGGCGGGCACTTTTGCCAACGCGGCCACCTTCAGCAAGGGCGTGGCCATTCCTGAAATCGTCTATGCCGCCTTCCAGGCGACCTTTGCGGGCATCACCTGCTGCTTGATCGTGGGCTCGTTTGCCGAGCGCATCAAGTTCTCGGCCATGCTGGCCTTCATGGTGCTGTGGTTCACCTTCAGCTACCTGCCCATCGCGCACATGGTGTGGTTCTGGATGGGTCCTGATGCCTACACCTCGGCTGACGTGGTCGACGCGGTCAACGCCAAGGCCGGTTTGCTGTGGCAATGGGGTGCGCTGGACTTTGCGGGCGGCACGGTGGTGCACATCAACTCAGCGGTGGCTGGCTTGGTCGGTGCCTTCATGGTCGGCAAGCGCATTGGTTACGGCAAAGAGTCGATGGCGCCTCACAGCCTGACGCTGACCATGGTGGGCTCGGCCCTGCTGTGGGTGGGCTGGTTTGGCTTTAACGCGGGCTCTGCTTTGGAAGCCAACGGCGTGGCGGGCTTGGCCTTCGTGAACACCTTCATTGCGACCTCGGCTGCGGTGCTGAGCTGGTCGGCAGGGGAAGCCTTGCACAAGGGCAAGGCCTCGATGCTGGGCGCTGCTTCGGGCGCTGTGGCGGGCTTGGTGGCGATCACCCCGGCTTGCGGCAACGTGGGCATTGGCGGCGCTTTAATCATTGGTTTGCTTGCCGGCTTTGTGTGCCTGTGGGGCGTGACGGGTCTGAAGAAGATGATTGGCGCGGACGACACCTTGGACGTGTTCGGGGTGCACGGCGTGGGCGGCATCTTGGGTGCGTTGTTGACCGGTGTGTTTAACTCGCCCAACCTGGGGGGCCCCAGCTTCCCAGCTGACTGGTTCACGGTGGCTGCGGTGACGCCAGACGCCTACTCGATCGCCGCTCAAGTCTTGGTGCAAGCCAAAGCGATTGGCGTGACGATTGTGTGGTCGGCTGTGGTGGCCCTGATCGCCTACAAGCTGGTCGACTTGACCATCGGCCTGAGGGTGACCGAAGAAGAAGAGCGCGAAGGCCTGGACATCAGCTCGCACGGCGAGTCCGCTTACGCGCGCTGACCTTATTCAAACTGGTTCCAACTGTTTTTTTGATCTCCTTGGATATTCGGCCCGCTTCGGCGGGCCTTTTTTTGTCCACAATTCGATCTTCTTCATTTTGATGAAAGCCACCCCACCGATGTCAACCGACGCATTGCGCCTGAATTGGCAAGCGCTCACCCCGCAGCGAATGCAATTGGGCGAGTCACCCTTCTGGCACCCCGATGAGCAGCGCTTGTATTGGGTGGACATTCCGGCCCAAGAAATTTGGCGATCCGGCCCAGAAGGGCAATCCCTGGAAAGCTGGGCTTTGCCGTCAGAGCCCGGCTGCATCGCGCCGGCACGTTCAGGGGGCTTGGTCATTGGTTTGCGCGATGGCATTTACCGCGCCCCGCACTGGGGCGGAGACTTGACTTGTTTGGCCCGATTGCCACACGACCCGAAGACCACCCGCAGCAACGATGGCCGCTGTGACCCCATGGGGCGCTTTTGGGTCGGCACTATGTACGAACCCAAAGACCAGCGCTTGGGCGCTTTGTACAGCCTCGATGCTCGCGGCGCAGAACCGGTGCTGCGCCAACAAGCCAACGACAACGTCACAGCCAACGGCTTGGCTTTTTCACCTGAATCAGCACCCGGACACCCAACCGTTTATTGGGCCGACACGGGGAGTCACCGTGTCCACGCTTGGCGCTGGGATGCCCAAACGAATCAGTTGTCTGACCCCAAGGTGTGGTTGCAGCTACCGGATAAACCCGCGGGCTTTGACCCTGCGAATTTGGCACAAGCCGACCTCTATGGCGGTCGCCCTGACGGGGCTGCCGTGGATGTCGAAGGCAATTATTGGAGCGCGCAATACGAGGGCGGCCAATTGCTCAAAATAGCACCCGATGGCCGCGTGCTGGCCCGTGTGCCCGTCCCCGCCCGTTGCCCGACCATGCCCTGCTTTGGTGGACCGGATGGGCGAACCTTGTATGTCACCACCGCGGCGAAAGGGCGGCCAGATGCCGAATCGACGCGGTGGCCCTTGGCGGGCTGTGTTTTGTCGGCACGGGTGGACGTGCCGGGTTTGCCGACGGCCTATTTTTCAGAGCCCAAATTTCCAAAGTCCAAATAGCGCTGACGCAACTGGTTCAGGGCCGTGGGGCCCAGGCCCATTTGGCGCTCTAAATACGGCGTTAACCCGCCATGATCGGTTTCGATCACTTCCAGCGCGGCTTGAAGAAAAGCCGGTTGAACTTGCCAGACCACCGCCATGACGTCGCTGGGCAAAAGCCGGGCGTGTTCGGCTGGGGCGTTCTTTTCCACCCGCTTGTAATGCTGGTTGGTCAGCAAGTAATCGGTTTGGATGCTGGCCATGGAAACACCAAGGGCGTGCAAAATTAAAACAGCGGCCAAGCCGGTGCGGTCTTTGCCGGCGGTGCAGTGGAACACCATCGGCGAATCATCGGTCAGCAGGTGCTCAAACAACTCGGCAAAACGCGGTGAATGGCGTCGCACGAAATCCCGGTAAGTGTCTTGCATGACCCGCACGGCGTCGTCAGGTGTTAGCGGTATGTCCTTCAGGAATTGAGCCTGAAGGCGTTGCACCACGGTGGGTTCAATGGACAAAGCGTGCCGCTGAATGTCGGGCCATGCGTACGCCTCCAAGGCGCTCTCTTGAACGCCTCTGAAGTCAAATGAGCGTTTGATGCCGAGCGCTTTTAACTGGTGCAGATCGGCTTCGGTCAGACCTGCCAAGTGTTCAGAGCGGAACAATTTCCCCCAACGAACGGGGCGCCCCTGATCGCCGATATAGCCGCCCAAATCACGAAAGTTGGTGGCGCCATCAAGCGACAAAACCCGAGGAAAAGTGGATTGGGAAATGGTCATACCAACATTATCTGCGGCCCCTGTGGCAACGGCGTGGCACCAAAATTACAATACTGGCAAATCAATTCAAGGACATGGCCTTTTATGGCGTCACAGATCAAAGGCTATGCCGAGCGCATTTTGGCTGCAGCCGCGGACAAAACCCCGCTGCGTTGGCGCGGCGGCGGAACCAAGGATTTCTATGGCCAGTCCCTCGTCGGTGACATCGTCGACACGCGTGCCTTGGCCGGCATCACGGCCTATGAACCCTCCGAGTTGGTCATCACCGCTGGCGCTGGCACCTCGCTCACTGAAATTGAAAGCGTGCTGGCAGAAAAGGGTCAGTGCTTGGCTTTTGAGCCGCCGCACTTCACGCACTTGGCCGAACCTGGCGCAAAAGCCACAGTGGGCGGCATGGTGGCGGCCGGTTTGTCGGGTCCTTCCCGAGCCGCCGTGGGCAGTGTGCGCGACTTTGTGCTGGGCCTTGAGTTGCTGAACGGTCGCGGTGAACACCTCGTGTTTGGCGGTCAGGTCATGAAAAATGTGGCGGGCTATGACGTGTCACGATTGCTGGCCGGGTCGATGGGCACGCTGGGCTTGATCACGTCGGTGTCGCTGAAGGTGTTGCCGGTAGCCACGGCCGAGGCTTCCTTGCGCTTCGATTGCGACAGTGCGGAGGCGCTACAAAAACTTCACGCTTGGGGTGGGCAGCCTTTGCCCATCAATGCGTCTTTTTTTCTGGACGGTGTATTGACGGTGCGTTTGCGCGGCGCCAAAGCAGCGGTGCAGGCGGCCATTGCGCGCATGGGCGGTCAAGGGGTGCCTGCCGTGGAGGCCCAAGCTTTGTGGGGTGCTTTGCGCGAACAAACCCATCCCTTCTTTGCTTTGACGGGTCAAGAGAGCCTGTGGCGCGTCAGCGTGCCCGATACCGCGCCGTCTCTGGGCATTGGGCAGCGTTGCTTGATGGAGTGGGGCGGCGGCCAACGCTGGTACAAGGTCACGCCACAAGACCCAGATGACACACCGGCGCAGCTGCGCGAACGGGCCCGGCAGTGGGGCGGCCACGCGACTCGCTTTCGGGGGTTTTCGAGCGGCCTGTTGGCGCTGCCGGTGTTCACCCCGACCCAGGCGGTGCTGCAACGCATTCAACGCGACTTACAAAAACAATTTGACCCGGCGGGCATTTTTTGCCGCCAACGGCTGGAGAGCTGATGCAAACCCATTTGGCACCCGAATACCAGGACCGCGTGGAAGGTCGTGAAGCCGAGGCCATTTTGCGGCGTTGCGTGCACTGTGGTTTTTGTACCGCCACCTGCCCGACTTATCAATTGTTGGGCGACGAACTCGATGGACCTCGTGGCCGCATTTACCTCATCAAACAGGTGCTCGAAGGCGCCGAGCCGACGCGCAAAACGCAGCAACATTTGGACCGTTGTTTGACTTGTCGAAATTGCGAAACCACCTGCCCCAGCGGCGTCGAATACGGCCACTTGGTTGACATCGGCCGCCAGTTGGTGGAAGAAAAAGTAGAACGCCCCTTGACAGAAAAGGCCGTGCGCTGGGCATTGAAAGAAGGTCTGAGTTCGCCCCTGTTCTCGCCAGCCATGAAGCTGGGTCAGGCGGTGCGCGGTCTCTTGCCGAAAAGTCTGCAAGCCAAAGTGCCCTTGCCGCAAAACGCCGGCACCTGGCCCACACGCCCCCATGCGCGCAAGGTGCTGATGCTGGCGGGTTGTGTTCAACCGGCCATGTCGCCCAACATCAATTCCGCGACAGCCCGCGTGTTGGACGCGGCTGGAATTGAAACCTTGGTGGCACCTGCCGCGGGTTGTTGTGGTGGGGTCAAATTTCACTTGAACGACCAAGACGGCGCCTTGGTGCAAATGCGCGCCAACATTGACGCTTGGTGGCCTTATGTTTCTAACGGCAATGACAATGACAAAGGCAACGGCGTTGAGGCCATCGTGATGAACGCCTCAGGCTGCGGCGTCACGGTGAAGGAATATGGGCACCTGTTGCAACACGATGCGGCGTATGCTGAAAAAGCCGCCCTCATCAGCGCCCTGACCCGCGATTTGAGTGAGTTGCTGCCCGATTTGGTGCCGGCCCTTTTGCCCCAAATGCGCTCGGTTCCGTCGGGTCCAATTGCCTATCACCCCCCTTGCACCTTGCAGCACGGCCAACAACTTCGAGGCGGCGTTGAAACCCAGCTGGGTGCACTGGGTTTCAAAATTCGTGTGGCCACCAACGAGTCCAATTTGTGCTGCGGCTCGGCCGGCACTTACTCGGTCCTCAACCCCGACCTGGCCTACGCTTTGCGTGACCGCAAGCTGGGCCATTTGAACGACTTGGCGCCTGAGGCCATTGTCAGCGCCAACATTGGCTGCATCACGCATCTGCAAAGCGGCACCCCCACCCCGGTTAAACACTGGGTTGAGTTGGTCGACGCGGCCTTGAACTGAACTTTTGATTGTTTTGAATGACCACATCCGTTGAAGCGAATCCAAACCCCCAAGCCAGTCAGAGCCAACGGACGGCGGTGTTGAATCGATTGGCTTCCCTCTATCCAGCCCTCTTTGGCGCTGAATTTTTGCCCATGAAGCGGGGCATTTATCAAGATTTGCTGGCGGCACACCCGGATGAATTCGAGGCGGACGCCTTGAAACAGGCGCTGGCGTTTCACGCCCGTTCGACGCGCTATCTGAGCGCTGTGGCGTCAGGACTGGCGCGCCATGATTTGCAAGCCCAGCCTGTTGAGGCCATGGCGCCTGAGCATGTTCACCATGCTTTGTTGGAAGTTTTTAAGCGGCGCCAACAACGCAGCCGTGAAGACCTCCGTCCCAAGTTGCTGCGTCGCCTGATTCAGGCCCTGTTGGCTTCCGGCTTATCGCCACAAGCGTATGCGGACTTGGTGCGTTCACCGCGTGACGAGGCGGCCAATACCCTGTTGGAGGAGGCTTTGGCCCTCTGGCGCAGTGAGCAAGCCCGTGACCAAGCTTTGGCGCAGGCGTTTAAAAACAGCGGCCTGGAACTGGCTGAATTTGCAGATACCTACGGCTTGAAATTGGCCGAAGTAAAGCAGAGCCTGGCCCGACTGGACCGCCTTGAGCCGCTGACAGCAGCATCCGCCTAAAAGACGCCTAAACGACGCCTAAACACCTCCTCAGCGCGCCTTAAACGTCTGCCGGGCCTTTTTCAGGGCATCGCGTCGTCGTTGGTTTCCAGCAGCAGGGCATCGATGACGTCGCCGTCTTCTTTGAGGTTGCGCTGGTACCACTTCCAAATCAGCCACATGATGCCCGCCACCAAAATACCGAAGGCGGCGATCGCCCCGAAGGCCGACATTCCCCACTGAGTCGCTTGGCTGTAAGCGAGGCCGAGGGCCAAAATGCAAAGTTGCTCGTTGAAGTTTTGCACCGCAATCGAGCGGCCTGCGCCCATCAGCGCATGACCCCGGTGTTGCAGCAAGGCGTTCATAGGCACGACCATGAAGCCGCCCAAGCCCCCAAGCAAAATCAAAAATGGCACCGCCACCTGAACGTGGGTGATGGTGTTCATGAAAATCACCAACACGCCCATCGCAATGCCCAAGGGAATCACCTTGGGGGCTTGCGTCAGGTTCACTTTGACCGAGGCCACGATGGCGCCCACCGCGGTGCCAATGGCCACGACCCCGACCAAGGCCGAGGCTTGGCTGATCGAGTAACCCAAGGCCACCGAACTCCAGGCCAGCACGATGTAGCGCAAGTTGCCTGAAACACCCCAAAACAACGAGGTGGTTGCCAAAGAAATTTGACCCAAGGGGTCGTTCCAAAGTGCTTTGTTGCAGCGCTTGAAGTCCAGCACCAAAAGCCAAACGCTGCGCCAATAACCAGCGCGTTGCCCGGCCTGTTTGCCGGAGTGCTCCAACACACGCCAAGGCTGCAGGGGTTCACCGGTGCGGGGGATGCGGGTGTTAAAAATCGCGGCCAAGGCGTAGACAAAAACCAACAAGGACACCGCCGCTTTGGGTGCCGTATCGATGCCCAGCGCCACCCAAGGTTGATCGGGCTGCAACAACCAGCCAGACACCACGGGGCCGATCAGTTGGCCGCCCAATAAAACCCCCAAAATGATCGAAGAAATCGTCAAACCCTCAATCCAGCCGTTGGCGCGCACCAATTGCGAGGTGGGGAGGAGTTCCGTCAAGATGCCGTATTTGGCGGGCGAGTAGGCCGCTGCGCCGAGCCCAATGACCGCGTAAGCCAGCAGGGGATGCGCGCTGGTGATCATCAATAAGCAGCCCACCACCTTGATGGCGTTGCTGATGAACATGACCTGGCCTTTCGGCCGAGCATCGGCGAAAGCGCCTACAAAAGGCGCTAAAACGACGTAAAAAAGGGCAAACATCGGGACCAGCGCCGCGGGCTGCCATGCCGGGGCGCCTTGGCTTTTGAGCAGTTGCACGGCCACGACAAACACCGCGTTGTCCGCCAGCGAGCTGAAGAACTGCGCCAGCATGATGGTGTAAAAACCGCGCTTCATGGAGGGGGGTAGAGGCTGTACTGGCGTCGAATCGTTGTCAGGGGCTCGGTTATATCACGCTCAGGTCTGGTAGAGTTTTGGCATGCCCCGCCCGATACACGCTACCGTCCACATCGCCGCCCTGACCCACAACCTGCAGCGGATGCGGACGACAGCGGGCGACGCCAAGGTCTGGGCGGTGGTGAAGGCGAATGCCTATGGGCACGGCGTCGAGCGCGTCTTTGAGGGCTTGCGGGGTGCGGATGGTTTTGCTTTGCTTGACTTGAATGAGGCCCAGCGTTTGCGGGACCTGGGTTGGCGTGGCCCAATATTGTTGCTCGAAGGGGCCTTCGAGCCGCGTGATTTAGAACTTTGCTCCCGCCTTGATCTTTGGCACGTGGTGCATGGCGATGAGCAAATCGACTGGTTGTCGGCGCACAAAACGCAGGTGCCGCACCGCGTTTTCTTGAAGGTCAATTCGGGCATGAACCGTTTGGGCTTTGCCCCGCATCGCGTGCGCTCGGCTTGGACCAGGTTAAATGCATTGCCCCAGGTGGATGAAATTTCTTTGATGACCCACTTCAGCGAGGCGGAACAGGCCTCGGGCATCACGCCCCAAGAAACGGTCTTTGTCTCGGCCACAGCCGATTTGCCAGGTGAGCGCAGCCTCTCCAACAGCGCGGCGATGTTGAGCTTGCAGGCCCAACCCAACGCCTTGAAGAACGATTGGGTGCGTGCCGGCATTGCGGTTTACGGCAGTTCGCCCGACCACCCGGTCCACAGCAGCGCAGATTGGGACTTGAAACCCAGCATGACCTTGGCGACCCAATTATTGGCCGTGCAAGACCTGAGGGCTGGCGACCGAGTGGGTTACGGCGGGGTCTTCACCGCGCCCAGCGCCATGCGCATTGGCATTGCGGCCTGTGGCTACGCCGACGGCTATCCGCGCCATGCGCCCACCGGCACGCCGGTCTTGGTGCAAGGCGTGCGCACCCGTTTGCTGGGCCGCGTCAGCATGGACATGGTGGCCGTTGATTTGTCACCCCTGGAGGCCCAAGGCTTGGCCAACGGCAGTGGCTTTGGTTTTGGCAGCGAGGTGACGATGTGGGGTGTAGCGACCAACGGCGCGGCATTGCCCATTGACGAGGTGGCCCAAGCCGCGGGCACCGTTGGCTATGAGTTGATGTGTGCCGTCGCGCCGCGGGTCCCCTTTTTGGTGGCGAAATAACGCCGACTAAGGCCGGTAAAACCGAAGCCGAGTGAGCCCCAATAACGCATCGGTAAAGGGCGTCGGCGTTTGGGTGAGCCGCCCCATTTCTTGCACCGCAGTGACCAAGGCGTCAAGCTCAATTGGGCGACCGGCCTCTGCGTCTTGCAACATGGAGGTCTTGAAACGGCCCAATTTTTCTGTGACCTGGTGCCGGTCTTCAGGGGTCTGCTCAAACCGCAGCCCCAACTTGGCACCCATGGTTTTGGCTTCCTCCATGATTTGGGACATGAGGTTGCGCACCAAGGGGTCGCCCAAAATCAAATCGCTGGTGGCGCCAGTCAAGGCACTGATGGGGTTCATGGTCAGGTTGCCCCACAGCTTGTACCAAGTGTCAAACTGAATTTGTTCAGAAGCCCTTGCCGCCAAACCCGCTTGTTGAAAAACGGCGACCCATTTCGAAAGGCGAGGGGAGAGCCCCCCGCGGGGTTCTCCCAAAATCAGCCCTTGACCAAAATTCAGCCGCACATGACCGGGTGCGACCGTTGAACTGCTCCCGTGCACCACGCAGCCCAAGACCTGGTCGACTGGAATGGCTTGGGCAATGAGGCCTTGCGGGTCGACTGCTTGTAGTTGCGAGCCCGCGAGAGCACCCCCAAACCCTTGAAAAAACCACCAAGGCACGCCGTTCATGGCGCTCATGACCAGCGTGCCAGGGCCAATCATCGGGGCCAGCTTTGGGGCGACTTGGGGCAAAGTTTGCGCCTTCAGGGCCAAGATCACCAGGTCTTGTGGTCCCAAATCAGCGGCGTTCTCGCGGGCGCGAATCGGCCAAGCTTGGGTTTGCTCGCCGCTGCTGAACAGCAGGCCTTGGGTTTGTAAGGCCAGCAAGGTTTGGCCTCGGGCCAAGCCGCTGACCTCGTTGCCGTCGGCGGCCAGTGCAGCCGCCAACCAACCGCCAATCGCCCCCATCCCGACGATGCCAATTTTCATGGTTGTTCCTTGTTGAGGTGATTGAAAAATTGAGCGAAATCTTAATGCCATCAACTCGCTTTCGAGAAGCGCTTGGCACCGAGCGGAGTGGGTGTCCTTGGCTATAGTCTGCGCATGTCCAGAGAAAAAACCATTTTTACCTGCACCGAATGCGGTGGTACCAGCCCCAAATGGTTGGGCAAATGCCCCAGTTGCAACGCTTGGAACACACTGGAAGAAGGGGTGTCTGAAACAGCGGCCAACAGCAAAAACCGCTTGAGCCAGTCAGCGGGTGCGGGCTATGCCGGATTGGCCCAAGCCACGCCGGTGACGCCCTTGTCCGAGATTGAAGCCACCGAGGTGGCGCGCAGCCCCACCGGCATCGATGAGTTGGACCGCGTTTTGGGGGGTGGGGTCGTTGAAGGCGGCGTGATATTGATTGGCGGCGACCCCGGCATCGGCAAGTCAACCTTGCTCTTGCAAGCCTTGGACGGCCTGCAACGCCGTGGTTTGGACACTTTGTATGTGACCGGCGAAGAGAGCGGCGCGCAGGTCGCGATGCGTGCCAAGCGTTTGGGCATTGACGCCAGCCAGGTCAAGTTGATGGCTGAAATTCAACTCGAAAAAATCTTGGCGACGGTGCAGGCGCGACAACCAACGGTGGCCGTGATCGACTCGATCCAAACCCTTTACTCTGACCAGCTCAGCTCGGCCCCCGGCTCTGTGGCTCAAGTGCGCGAATGCGCGGCCCACCTGACTCGCATGGCCAAGGCCACGGGGATCACCGTGGTGCTGATTGGGCACGTCACCAAAGAAGGCGCTTTGGCGGGACCGCGGGTGTTGGAGCACATGGTCGATACCGTGCTCTACTTTGAAGGCGACACCCACTCCAGTTTCCGATTGGTTCGGGCGATTAAAAACCGCTTTGGCGCCGTGAATGAAATCGGCGTCTTTGCCATGACCGAGCGGGGCTTGAAAGGCGTGGCGAATCCCAGCGCTATTTTCTTGTCGCAGCACAGCGAGCCCGTACCCGGCAGTTGCGTCTTGGTGACGTTGGAAGGCACTCGCCCCTTGTTGGTTGAAATTCAGGCCTTGGTGGACAGCGGGGGCCCCAGCCCCCGGCGTTTGAGTGTGGGTTTGGAGCGCGACCGTTTGGCCATGTTGCTGGCTGTGCTGCATCGTCACGCCGGGGTGGCTTGTCTGGACCAAGACGTGTTTGTCAATGCGGTCGGCGGCGTGCGCATCAGCGAGCCTGCCGCCGATTTGGCGGTGTTGTTGGCCATCACCTCGTCTTTGCGAGGCAAGGCTTTGCCCCAAGGGTTCCTGGCCTTTGGGGAAGTGGGCTTGGCCGGCGAAGTGCGTCCTGCGCCGCGTGGCCAAGAGCGCCTGAAAGAAGCCGCCAAACTGGGTTTTCGGGTGGCTTTGGTGCCCCGAGCGAACTTGCCTAAAAAACCAATTGAAGGGCTGCAAGTTCACGCCATTGACCGTGTGGACGAAGCGATTGAGTGGTTGCGGCGAGAAGTTTGAAGCACACCGCTTGAAGTGGGATGCGCGCCACCCAAACGCTTTAAAATGGGCCCTTCAAGAAAAAAGGAATGACGCGCATGAGCACCCTACCGCCACTGGACGACCGCGACGGCAAAATTTGGATGGACGGCCAAATGGTCGAATGGCGGGACGCCAAAATCCATGTGCTAAGCCACACGCTGCACTATGGCTGCGGCGTCTTTGAAGGCGTGCGTGCCTACAACACCGTCAACGGCACTGCGATTTTTCGCTTGCAAGAGCACACCGAACGCTTGTTCAACAGCGCCAAAATTTTGCGCATGAAGCTGCCCTTCACCCAAGAAGAGGCCAATCAAGCCCAAATCGACGTGGTGCGTGCCAACCAGCTAGAAAGCTGTTACTTGCGCCCCTTGTCTTGGATCGGCTCTGAAAAATTGGGCGTTTCGCCCAAGGGCAACAAAATCCATTTGATGGTCGCGGCTTGGGCTTGGGGCGCTTACTTGGGCGAAGAAGGCTTGAAGCGTGGCATTCGCGTCAAAACCTCGAGCTATACCCGCCACCACGTCAACATCACCATGACCCAAGCCAAAGCGGTCAGCAACTACACCAATTCCATTTTGGCCAACATGGAAGCCACCGACGACGGTTACGACGAGGCCTTGTTACTCGACGCTTCTGGCTTTGTGTCTGAAGGCGCGGGCGAAAACATTTTTGTGGTGAAAAACGGTGTCATTTACACCCCTGACTTGTCGGCGGGCGCTCTGAACGGCATCACCCGCAACACGGTGTTCGCCATCGCCAAAGACTTGGGCCTCGAAATCGTGCAAAAGCGCATCACCCGTGACGAGGTTTACATCGCCGACGAAGCCTTCTTCACAGGCACCGCGGCGGAGGTGACGCCGATTCGCGAACTCGATCGAATTGAAATCGGCATCGGTTCACGCGGCCCCATCACCGAAAAAATTCAAACCGCCTTCTTTGACATCGTCAACGGCCGTAACCCCCGGTACAGCCACTGGCTGACCGCGGTTTAAGTCGTCTAAACCGGTTCCCTTTTTCTTGAGGTTCCCATGAGCAACTCAAAAACCAAACCGCCTGTTGAATTGTTGGCTGCCGACTTGAATCCCCAAGGCGGCGTTTTTTGCCCCAACCCCAAAGCGCAAATGGCCTTGTGGAACAGCCACCCCAAGGTCTATTTGGACGTGGCCCACACCGGCAGCGCCAAGTGCGCTTATTGCGGCACGGTTTACCAGCTCAAAGCCGGTGAAGTGGTGGCCCACGGCCATTGAGGCTCAGGCCCTGATCAGGGGTAACTTCAAGATGAATTGAGCCCCGCCGGTGGGGTTGTCTTCGCACCTTACCGTGCCGCCGTGCCGCTCGGCAATCGACTTCACCAAGGCCAGCCCCAAGCCTACGCCGCCCGAAGATTCGCTGGCGCCGGGCAAGCGGAAAAAAGGCTCAAAAATTTGGCGCTTGTAGGCGTCGGGCACGCCAGGGCCTTGGTCACTCACCGATAGCAAGGCCCAAGCGCCACCCGAATCGGCTGTGGGATGGGGTTCGACGCGAAGCGCCACAGTCAAGGCGGCGGCAACACGGTCTTCGGCTTGCTCGAGGGGGCCAACCTTGACCTCCGCGGGGGTGGATCGGTGTCCATGGCGTTGCCCGTTTTCCAGCAAATTGCGGATCGCTCGTCGCAACAGTTTGGGGGTTCCTTTCACACACACCTCGGCTGACGAGGGGCAAGGAATCAAGTTGGCGTTGAAATCTGCGCAGACTTCAGCGGCCAAGCCGGTGAGGTCAATGACTTCAGCGGCCCCAAGGTCGACCTCTTTGGCATCGAGGCGGCTGGACAATAAGATTTCTTCGATCAAGGCGTCCAGCTCTTGGAGGCTTCTTTGCGCTTCTGCTTGCAGCGTCGGGCTGAGGGCATGTTCACCCATCGACAAGGCCATGCGGATGCGGGTCAGGGGCGAGCGCAATTCGTGGGAGGCATTCGCTAACAAGGCTTTGTGGCTTTGAACCAAGCGCTCCAGCCGCTCGGCTGCTTGATTGAATTTTTCTGCCAAAAAGGCGACTTCGTCGTGGCCATGGACCTGAACCCGAGCCGACAGATGCCCGTCGCCCCAATGCTCGACGCCGGTTTGTAAGGCTTCCAGACGGCGTGTCAACTTGCGCATGATGGGGTACGTGGCCAAGGCAACGGCCACGCCGACCATGAGCAGAATCGTCAAAAAGCCAAAGCCATTCAAGCGGTTATTCGGGCGTGGCCCTGGCCTTGGCAAATGAAGGTGCAGGCTCGTGCCGTCGTTCATGGCGACGATGAATTCAGGGCCTTCAGAAGGAGGCGGGTCATTCTTCGTGGCGGATGACGTGGTGGTTGTCGTCGACGTGGTCGAACTTGCAGACGCCAGGCTCGGACTGGTTCTGCTCGGGTTCACCGACGGTAAACGGCTGCCGCGACGGATTAAAAGGCCTTTGCCTACGACCTCGCCGGCGTCGTTGCGCACCACCACCTCGTGCATCGGGGGGCGGTTTTCGCCTGCCAAGTGGTAGGCCCCCGCCATCAACAAAATCAAGACCGACATGATGCCCAAGACGGCCAACCAAATGCGCACCGACAGCTGTCGGGTGAGGCGCTGCCAAGTGTTCTGTTGAGGCGGCAAGGGGCTGGCCGACCCTTTGACCCACCCTTTTGAATCGGAGCCGACTGGGTGATTCGGCCTCGTTTTGTCAGTCTTGTTGTTTGGCAAAAACATAACCCACGCCGCGGACGGTCAAAATTCGTTTTGGATTTTTCACATCGAACTCAATGGCTTGGCGGATGCGGCCAATGTGCACATCAATCGAGCGGTCAAAGGCCTCGAGTTCTCGCCCGCGAACCGCCTCCATGATTTGGTCGCGCGACAGCACCCGCCCTGCGCGTTCGGCCAGCGTGACCAGCAAATCAAATTGGTAAGAAGTCAGGTCGCACAACGCGCCGGACAAATGAATTTGGCGCGCGTCTCGGTCAATCTCCAAAGAACCAAATGACATCAGGTGTTCGGAGGGGGTGTTTTTGCCTTCGCTGTGACGACGCAGCAGCGCGCGGATGCGGGCCAACAACTCTCGCGGCTCAAAGGGCTTGGCCAGGTAATCGTCGGCACCGAGTTCCAGACCAATGACGCGGTCCATCGGGTCGCCTTTGGCCGATAACATCAGGACTGGCAAATGGTTCAGGGGACTTGGCATGGCGCGCAATTGACGGCAAATTTCCAGGCCATCCGCATCGGGCAGCATCAAGTCGAGCACCACCAGAGTGGGCAAATTTTCGCCGCTTTGCCCGGCGTTCTGCCTCAAAAAATCCAGGCCTTCAGCCCCGTGGGTTTTGTGGATGACTTCAAAACCCGAGGGCGCCAAATAAGCCGTCACCATGTCCGCCAGACGGGTGTCGTCTTCGATCATCAGCAGGGTGTGGGCGGCAGGATAGGGGGCGCTCATGACTGGTGTCCACCAAGGTTACTAACGAATGTCATTGAAAGGGGTTCAAGTCGCCATGATCAACCCACTGGGTAAGGCCTGTGCTGCATTCACCGTAAAGAATAGTAAATCTGAGGAAGGCGGCGTCACTCTTTGGCCGTCTGAAAGACTTTCAGTCGAGCCGTGAAAAACACCAGCACCAAGACCGGCAAACTCAAGGCCGCGGTGGACAGGAAGAAGGTGGTGTAGCCATGCGCATCGACAAAACGACCCGAAAACCCGGCCAGCCATTTGGGCGCCAGCAACATCAAACTGCTGAACAAAGCGTATTGGGTCGCCGAGTAACGCACATTGGTCAAGGAAGACAAAAAAGCAATGAAGGCGGCCGAGGCAATGCCGCTGGCCAAGTTGTCCGCCGACACCACCCAAATCAGGCCGGTGAGGTTGTGCCCTTGCCCCGCCAGCCAAGAAAACAGCAAATTGCCGCCCAAGCTCAAGGTGGCGCCCAGCATCAGCACCCGCATGACGCCCAGGCGCAAGGCCAAGGCCCCCCCCACAAAAGCGCCGGTGAGGGTCATGATGACGCCGTAGACTTTACTGACCGTGGCGACTTCGGTCTTGGTGTAACCCATGTCCACATAAAACGGGTTGGCCATGATGCCCATCACCACATCGCTGATGCGGTAGATGGCGATTAGGCTCAGGATCAACACCGCCTGCCAGCGGTATCGGTGCACAAAGTCCAAAAAGGGCTCAACCAAGGCGCTCTTCAACCACTCGACGACATTTTGACGACGGCCCCCTTCACGGCGTGCAGGTTCAGGGGAGAACCAAACGGTCAACACGCCCAGCGCCATGGAGGCCGCCATCACCGAATAAGCCCATTGCCAAGCGGCATTTTGGTAAGCGGTTGTGGTTGCGGTTGTGGTTGTGCCTGTCGCCGACGCTGGAATGCTCAAAATTTCGGCTTGGGCCGTCAACCACAGGCCGCCCGCGCCTGCCCAAATCATCGCGAGTCGGTAACCCGTTTGGTAGCTGGCTGCCAAGGCGGCTTGGCGGTCGACGGCGGCGGACTCAATGCGAAATGCATCCAAGGCAATGTCTTGCGTGGCCGAGCTGAAGGCGGTGAGCACGGCGCACCACACCAAAGCGTCCAGCTGAGATTGGGGGTCGAAATGGCCCATGCCCAGCAAGCCCAGCACGATGCCAACTTGCGCCAGCAGCAACCAACTGCGTCGCCAGCCGAGCCAATTCGTCAGCCAAGGCAAAGGCAGCCGATCAACCAAGGGTGCCCACAACCATTTCAAGCCATAAGCAAGGCCCACCCACGACAGGTAACCAATCGTGGTGCGGTCGATACCGGCTTCGCGCAGTCGAAAGCTCAAGGTGCCCAGCACCAGCAGCAAGGGCAACCCAGCAGAAAAACCCAATGCCAACATGCGCAAACTGGCGGGCTCGGCATAGACCTTGAAACTCCTCAGCCAAGCCTTCAATCCGGCTTGAACCCCCTTAACCACCTTGGCCGCCGTGACCGTTTTTATCGCTTTTACCGCACGCATGTCGCCTGGCATCCCATCAGGTCCCACCCACATAGGGGTTGCTGCGACGTTCGCGTCCAAACGTGCTCTCAGGCCCGTGACCGGGGATGAACACCGTGTCGTTGCCCATGGGCCACAGACGCTGGGTGATGCTGTCGATCAAATCTTGGTGATTGCCTTGGGGGAAATCGGTGCGGCCGATGCTGCCGGCGAACAACACATCGCCCACAAAGGCGCGTTGAATCTCGGGCGAATAAAACACCACATGACCGGGCGTGTGCCCCGGTGTGTGGCGCACTTGCAGCGTGTGCGCGCCCAAGGTCACGTTGTCGCCGTCTTGCAACCAGCGTGTGGGCGTGAAGGTTTTGGACGGCGCAAAGCCATATTTGACAGCGGTGTCGGGCAACAAATCAATCCAAAACTGGTCACCCGGGTGCGGCCCGATGATGGGCAGATTCAAACGCTCGGCCAATTCGGCGGTGGCGCCGGCGTGGTCGATGTGGGCGTGCGTGATCCAAATTTGTTCGAGCTTTAAGCCCAGTCGCTGGGCCTCGCCCAGCAACAAATCCAGATCGCCCCCTGGGTCAATGACGGCGGCTTGACGGCTTTGGTCATCCCAAATCAGCGAGGAATTTTGTTGGAAGGCGGTGACGGGGACGGTGAGGTATTTCAACATGGTCAAAGAGCCCAATCGTATTCAACAGTGATGGGCGCGTGGTCGGAGAACTTCTGACCTTTGTAAATGGCTTGCGACTTCGCCAGGCGCCCGAGTGCTGGTGTCGCCAAGTGGTAATCCAAGCGCCACCCGACATTGTTGGCGTAGGCCTGTCCGCGGTTGCTCCACCAGGTGTAGCAAGCGTCGGTGGTATCGGGTTGGAGGTGTCGGTAAACGTCGACAACGCCTTGCGCCAGCAACTCGGTTACCCAAGCGCGTTCAGGGGGCAAAAAGCCACTGTTTTTCAAGTTGCCCTTCCAGTTTTTCAAGTCCTTTTCTTGGTGCGCGATGTTCACGTCGGCGCACAAGACAAAATCTCGCTGGGCTTTTAGAGCCTGCAGATGGGGCGCCATTTTGGCCAGAAAACGGTATTTGGCGAGTTGCCGGTCTTCGCCAGAGGAGCCGCTGGGAAAGTAGGCGCTGATCAAGGAACGCTTGTGCTGGGGTGTGTCAAAGCGCAACTCAACATAGCGGCCTTCGGCGTCAAATTCCTCGGGGTCAAATCCGATGACGACCTCGCTGGGCTCGTGTCTTGTGTAAATCCCGACGCCGGAATAGCCCTTTTTTTCAGCAAACTGAAAATAACCCTTCAAGCCGGCCAGGGTTTCAAATTTGCCCGCCATGTCAGGGGCTTGGGCCTTGATTTCTTGGACGCAAATACAATCCACGGCTTGCTCTTCCAGCCAAGGCTCAACGCCTTTGGTCGAGGCGGAGCGGATGCCGTTCAGGTTAAGGCTGGTCAGTTTGAACAAGGATTTCCCCATGCAGGTTAATGGTGCCCCAGAGGCGTTGGCGCAGGCGTTTGTTGAATTTTCGGTGGCTTCAGGCGTTTTGCGCTTTGGTGAATTTAAAACCAAAGCAGGTCGTTTGAGTCCCTATTTTTTCAACGCGGGTTTGTTTGACGATGGCGCCAAACTGGGCCGCTTGGCTGAATTTTATGCAAAGCGCTTGGTCGCCAGCGGCATTGAGTTTGACATGATTTTTGGCCCGGCTTACAAAGGCATTCCGCTGGCTGCTGCCGTGGCGATTGAGTTGGCCCGCTTGGGCAAAAACCGGCCCTTTGCTTACAACCGCAAAGAAGCCAAAGACCACGGCGAGGGAGGCACCTTGGTGGGCGCCCCGCTCAAAGGCCGCGTGCTGATCGTGGACGACGTGATGTCGGCCGGCACAGCGGCACGGGAGTCGATTGACTTGATTCAAGCCGCCGGCGCCACGCCCCACGCGGTGGCGATAGCGTTGGACCGGCAAGAAATGGCGACTCAAAAACAGCCCGATGGCAGCACCCAAGACGTGCCCCACAGTGCCGTGCAGTATGTTCGCGAAACGTTGGGCCTGCAGGTCGCTGCGATTGCCAGCTTGACCGACCTGCTCGGCTACTTGGGCCAGCAAGCCGGCGCAGAGATGGCTGAACACCTGAGTCGCACCGAGGCTTATCGGCAGCGCTATGGTGTGGTTTAAAAGCGAATTTAACCCGCCAACTTGGCCTTCAGCAGCTCATTGACCTGACCCGGGTTGGCCTTGCCTTGGCTGGCCTTCATGATCTGGCCGACCAAGGCGTTGAAGGCCTTGTCTTTGCCGGCGCGGAATTGGGCCACATTGTCGGGGTTGGCGGCGATCACCGCGTCGATGATCTTCTCGAGCGCGCCCGAGTCATTCATCTGTTTCAAGCCCTTGGCCTCGATCACGCCGTCCACCTCGCGGGCCTCACCGCTCCAAAGGGCCTCAAAAACTTGCTTGGCAGCGTTGTTGGAAATCGTGCCATCGGCAATGCGGGTAATCAGCGCCGCCAATTGGGCCGAGCTGACCGGCGCCATTTCGATGCTGGTTTCGCTGCTGTTCAAGCGGCGTGACAGCTCACCCATGATCCAGTTGCTCGCCAACTTGGGCTGACGGCAGGCCCTGGCCGTGGCCTCAAAGTAAGCCGCCATGGCCTTGCTTTGGGTCAAGGTGGTGGCGTCGTATTCTGGCAGGCCATAGTCGGCCACAAAGCGTGCCGCCATCGTGCGTGGCAATTCCGTCATGGCCGCCTTCACGCGTTGCACCCATTCGTCTGCGATCACCAGCGGAGGCAGGTCGGGGTCAGGGAAATAGCGGTAATCGGCGGCATCCTCTTTGGTGCGCATGGCGCGGGTTTCGCCGGAGTCGGGGTCGAACAGCACCGTGGCTTGCTGGATGGCGTGACCGTCTTCGATTTGCTCAATTTGCCATCGCACCTCAAAGTCAATGGCTTGTTGCATGAACTTGAAACTGTTCAGGTTCTTGATTTCGCGGCGCGTACCCAAGGGCCCACCAGGCCGGCGCACCGACACATTGGCGTCGCAACGGAAGCTGCCTTCTTGCATATTGCCGTCGCAAATACCAATCCAGGTGACGATTTTGTGCAACTCCTTCGCATAGGCCACGGCCTCTTCGCTGGAGCGAATGTCGGGTTCGGTGACGATTTCCAACAGCGGTGTACCGGCCCGGTTCAAGTCGATGCCCGATTGGCCGATGAAGTCTTCGTGCAGCGATTTACCGGCGTCTTCTTCCAGGTGGGCACGCACCAAGCGCACGGTTTTCTTTTCGTCGCCGAGGAAGAAGGCCACTTCACCGCCGACCACCACTGGAATTTCAAATTGACTGATTTGATAGCCTTTGGGCAGGTCGGGGTAAAAATAATTTTTGCGCGCAAAGATGCTTTTGGGCGAAATGTGCGAACCGATGGCCAAGCCAAATTCAATCGCGCGTTCAACAGCGCCCAAGTTCATCACGGGCAGGGTGCCCGGAAGGGCCAGGTCGACGGCGCAGGCTTGGGTGTTGGGCGCCGCGCCAAAAGCGGTCGAGGCGCGGCTGAAAATTTTGCTTTGGGTCGAGAGTTGGGCGTGCGTTTCAAAGCCAATCACGACTTCGTAACCTTGTACCAGTTTGGTTTTGCTCATGGTCGGTTCGCCTCAGGGGTGCGGAGGTGGTAATCAGTGGCCTGCTGGAATCGGTGCGCCGCGTTGAGCAACTTGCTTTCGCCAAAGTAGTTGCCAATCAACTGCAGTCCGACGGGCATGCCGTCGGCCCCAAATCCCGCGGGCAAGCTCATGCCGGGCAGACCGGCCAAGGAGGCCGGCAAGGTAAAGATGTCGGCCAAATAATTGGCGACCGGGTCGGCGGATTTTTCACCCAATTTCCAAGCCACGGTGGGGGACACGGGGCCGGCAATCACGTCGCAGCTTTGGAAGGCCTGCTGGAAGTCGTCGGCGATCATGCGGCGAATTTTTTGTGCTTGAAGGTAATAGGCGTCGTAATAGCCGTGCGACAGCACATACGTGCCGATCATGATGCGGCGCTTCACTTCGTCGCCAAAGCCTTCGGCACGGGTTTTTTTGTACATGTCGGTCAGATCGCCGAAGTCCTTGGCGCGGTGGCCAAATTTGACACCGTCAAAGCGGCTCAAGTTGGAGCTGGCTTCAGCCGGTGCAATGATGTAATAAACCGGAATCGACAACTCGGTGCGCGGCAGGCTGATGGGCACCAATTGGGCGCCCAACTTTTCGTATTCTTTCAGCGAGGTTTCCACTGCGGCGCGCACATCGGGGGCCAAGCCTTCCCCGAAAAACTCGGCCGGAATGCCAATGCGCAGGCCTGCCAGTGAGTCGTTCAGGTGGCGTGAATAATCCTCAGCGGGCCTGTCCAGCGAGGTGGCGTCGCGGTCAGGGTCGGGTCCGCACATGGCGGACAGCAACCAAGCACAATCTTCTGCGCTGCGGGCCATGGGTCCAGCTTGGTCCAGGCTGGAAGCAAAGGCCACCATGCCATAGCGCGAGGCAAGGCCATAGGTGGGCTTGATGCCGGTGATGCCGCAAAAACTGGCGGGCTGGCGGATGGAGCCACCCGTGTCGGTGCCGGTCACAGCAGGCGCCAAGCGGGCCGCCACGGCCGCCGCGCTGCCGCCCGATGAGCCGCCAGGCACGCGGTCTTTTGCCCAAGGGTTGCGCACGGGGGCCGGGGCGTCGAAGCCGACGGGGGCGACGGCTGAATTTTCGTTGGCCGAACCCATGGCGAATTCGTCGCAGTTGAGCTTGCCCAAAGTCACGGCGCCGGCCTCGGCGAGCCGTGAGACCACGGTGGCGTCAAAAGGCGATTGGTAGCCTTTCAGCATTTTGGAGCCTGCGGTCGTTGGGAAATCGCGGGTGACAAAAATGTCTTTGTGCGCAATGGGCACGCCGGTCAAGGCCTTGGCTGAGGCCGATTCCGGTGTCGAGGCTTTGGCCTGTTGCGCCAATTTGGCATCGGCGGCGCGGGCTTGGACCAGCGTGGCTTCGGGGTTGACGCTCACAAACGCACCCAGGTGCTGGTGGGCGTCCATGCGTTTCAAGAAATGCTCAGCCGCCTCAACCGCGGAGACTTCTTTGCTTTGCAGCAGGCGGGCGAGTTCCACCACGCTCAAATTGTGTATATCGTTGCTCATGCCAGGCCTTGTGCTTTATTCGATGACTTTGGGGACCAGGAACAGGCCGTTTTCAACCGCGGGGGCGCTTTTTTGATTGGCTTCGCGCTGGTTCGGCTCGCTGACCTCATCTGGCCGCAGGCGCAAAGCGATGTCTTGGATGGCCGCGACAGGGTGCGCCAAGGGCTCGATGCCTTGGGTATTGACGGCCCGCATTTGCTCGACCAGCTCAAAAAAGCCATTGATCTGACCCTGCAAACGCAAGGCTTCGTCGGGCTGAAGTTCGAGCCGGGCCAGGTTGGCCAAGCGGGCAATGTCTTGGGGTGCTAAGGACATGGTTAAACGTTGGTAAAAAGACGCCATAAAAAGCGAATTAAGGCGAATCGAGTATTATCCCGTCTTTGCGTGGGGCCTTGAAAAACCCGTTTTTTTCACCGCTTACGCCGCGCATTTAAAAGCAGCCAATCGCTTTTCAAACAGTAGGAAATTTCATGTTCGGATCCTTTCGTCGGTACTTCTCGACCGACCTCGCTATCGACCTTGGCACGGCCAATACCCTGATTTTTGCGCGCGACAAGGGCGTCGTTTTGGACGAGCCCTCTGTCGTCGCCATTCGCCATGAAGGCGGCCCGCACGGTAAAAAGGTCATTCAAGCCGTCGGCCGTGAAGCCAAGGCGATGTTGGGCAAGGTGCCCGGCAACATTGAAGCCATTCGCCCCATGAAGGACGGCGTGATCGCTGATTTCGTGATCACCGAGCAGATGATCAAACAGTTCATCAAAATGGTGCATCCCCGCTCATTTTTCAGTCCCAACCCCCGCATCATCATTTGCGTGCCCTGTGGCTCGACCCAAGTGGAACGCCGCGCCATCAAGGACGCCGCTGAAGCCGCCGGCGCTGCTGCTGTTTATTTGATCGAAGAACCCATGGCCGCTTGTATTGGCGCGGGCTTGCCCGTGTCGGAGGCCTCTGGCTCGATGGTCGTCGACATTGGCGGTGGCACCACCGAAGTCGGCGTGATTTCCCTGGGCGGGATGGTCTACAAAGGCTCGGTCCGCGTCGGCGGCGACAAGTTTGATGAGGCCATCATCAATTACATCCGCCGCAACTACGGCATGCTGATTGGCGAACCCACCGCAGAAGCCATTAAGAAGCAAATTGGTTCGGCCTTCCCTGGCTCCGAAGTGCGTGAGATGGAAGTCAAGGGCCGCAACCTCAGCGAAGGGGTGCCCCGCAGCTTCACCATTTCCAGCAACGAAGTGTTGGAAGCCTTGACCGATCCGCTGAACCAAATCGTCTCGGCTGTCAAAAACGCGCTGGAACAAACCCCCCCCGAACTGGGCGCTGACATTGCCGACCGCGGCATGATGCTCACCGGTGGTGGTGCTTTGTTGCGCGACTTGGACCGCTTGCTGGCCGAAGAAACGGGCCTGCCCGTCTTGGTGGCCGAAGACCCACTCACCTGCGTGGTGCGTGGCTGCGGCATAGCGCTGGAGCGAATGGACCGTTTGGGCAGCATCTTCACCAGCGAATAAGCCCAACCCTTTGGGCGGTTGCGCCAAATCTATTTGTCGTGTCGCTCGGAACCTTAGACCGTCGCCCCCCGCCCTTGTTCAGACAAGGGCCTTCGGCGCTGACGCAATTGGTTTTTTACGGCGCGCTGGGCGCGTTTTTGATGGTGGCCGATGCCCGGCTTCACATGGCCCAGCCTTTGCATTCGGCCCTGGCCACGGCCATTTATCCCTTGGAGTGGCTGGCACGGCAGCCTTTTGAATGGGTTGAAGGCGGGGCCGACTACGTATCGACCATGAGCCGCGCCCAGGCATTGGAAGAAAAAACCCGCCAACAACTCACGCTGCAATCGGCCAAGACGCAGCAGGTGGATGAACTCTTGCAAGAAAACGCCAAGCTGCGGGCGCTTTTGAATTTGAGCGAGCGCTTCAGCACCTCCGGCCAGGCCGCGCAGATTTTGTATGACGCGGCCGACCCCTTCACGAGGCGGGCGGTGATTGACCGAGGGCAGTTGAAAAAAATTGAGCTGGGCTCGCCGGTGATTGACGAAAAGGGCGTGCTCGGACAAGTCACCCGGGTGGACTTGCTGACGTCTGAAGTTACCTTGGTCATTGACAAAGACTTTGCCATCCCCGTGCTCAATGTGCGGACCGGTGAGCGCAGCGTGGCCGATGGCGATCCGCAAGGGGCCGGCTTGGAGCTGCGCTTTGTTTCGGCGAATGCCGATGTGCAGGTGGGCGATGAGTTGTCCACCAGCGGTGTGGACGGCGTTTATCCACCGGGCTTGAGTGTGGCCAAGGTCGACAAAATTGAGCGCCGTGGCGACGCCCCCTTTGCCCGCGTGCATTGCGCCCCTTTGTCGGGTGTGACGGGCGTGCGGCATGTGCTCGTGGTCACGCCTTTGGGCGCGCAGGTGCCTGCACGCCCAGCCCCGGCAACGACGTTGCCCTTCAAGCGCAAGGGGGCCCGCAATGATGGTTAAGCCCGCGGGCCAACAACTGCTGTTGCCGGTCAATGGCCTTTTCATTTGGGGCACCTTGATCTTGGCCATGTTGGTCAACATGCTGCCCTTGGGCCGCTTACCGGGCGCGCCAGATTGGTTGATGATGTTGCTGGTGTTTTGGACCATGCGCCAGCCGCTCAGGGTGGGCTTAACCGCTGCTTTTTTCTTTGGACTCACCATGGATGTCCACCAAACCAGTTTGCTTGGACAGCACGCCATTGTGTATTGCGTGATCGGCTATTTGGCCCGGCTCATGCACCGCCGCGTGCTCTGGTTTGGTTATTGGGGGCAGGCGTTGCAAGTCGGCCCGCTGTTCTTTTTAGGCCATCTCTTGGATGTCCTTCTTCGGTTGGCGCTTGGGGGGCAATTCCCTGGCTTCTGGTGGCTGTTGGCGCCTGTGTTGGAAACAGCACTCTGGCCGATTTTGTCGTGGCTGCTGCTGCTGCCGCAAATGCGGGCACCAGAACGCGACGACAGTCGCCCCCTTTGATCAGGGCATTGGGCTCGACATGAACCAAATGCGCAATGTGGACGCCGACCTCTGGCGCTTCCGCACGCGGGTGCGGGTGGCCAGCACCGTGGTCGTGGTGGGTCTGGTGCTGATTTTTTTGCGGCTCTTTTATTTGCAAGTCATCCGCTACGACGACTTGGCTGAGCAAGCCGAAGACAACCGCATTGCCGTGGTGCCCACCGTCCCCAATCGCGGTTTGATCCTAGACCGCAACGGCCTGGTTTTGGCCACCAATTACTCGGCCTACACCTTGGAAGTCACGCCCAACAAGGCGGGGCCATTGGATCCCTTGATGGAGGCTTTGGGCGAGGTGCTGGAGATCAACGCCCGCGACCGTAAGCACTTCAAAAAGCTGGCGGAAGAAGGCAAGGGCTTCGCCAGCGTTCCCATTCGAACCCGTTTGACGGACGAGGAAGTGGCGCGTTTTACGGCGCAAAAGTTCCGCTTTCCAGGCGTCGAAATCAAGGCCCGCTTGTTCCGCTCTTACCCCTATGGTGAGTTGGCCAGCCACGTGATTGGCTACATTGGGCGCATCAACCAAAAGGAAAAAGACGCGATTGAAGAGTCGGACGACGACAGCAATTACGAGGGCGCCGAGTACATCGGCAAATTGGGCATCGAACAAAGTTTTGAGCGCCAACTGCACGGCATCACCGGCGTGCAAGAGATGGAAACCTCAGCCGGCGGTCGGGCGGTGCGTCGCCTGGCCAGCCGACCCGCCACACCCGGCGACACCGTGGTTCTGGCCCTCGACATCAAATTGCAAAAGTTGGTGGAAGATTTGTTCGGTAAGCGCCGTGGCGCCTTGGTCGCCATGGACCCCAAAACGGGCGAAGTGCTGGCGTTTGTCAGCAAGCCAACGTTTGACCCTAACTTGTTTGTCGAAGGCATTGACCTCGACAATTGGCAAAGCCTGAACCAGTCAATCGATAAACCCTTGTTGAATCGGGCTTTGCGCGGCACCTATCCGCCGGGTTCGACCTACAAGCCCTTCATGGCTTTGGGCGCCTTGGAGTTGGGCAAGCGCAGTGCTTCAACCCTCATTAACGACCCGGGTTACTTTAACTTTGGCGGCCACAAATTCGGCAGTCCTGAGGGCTATTTGGGCGACATGGACATGCGCCGTGCCATTCAGCTTTCAAGCAATATTTATTTTTACTCACTGGCGAATGAAATGGGCGTCGACGCGATTCATGACTTCATGGCGCCGCTGGGCTTTGGCCAGTTGACGGGCATCGATATTCAAGGCGAAACACGCGGTGTTTTGCCCAGCACCGAATGGAAGCGCAACACCTACAAAACCGCAGCGCAGCGCAAGTGGTACGCCGGAGAAACCATTTCCTTGGGCATCGGCCAGGGCTACAACACCTTCACCATGTTGCAGCTGGCGCAGGCAACGTCGGTCTTGGCCACCAATGGCTTGAAATTCAAGCCCCACATTGCCATGGCCACCCGCGATGCCGTGAGCCGACAAACCCGGGCTTTGTACACCGAGCCGCCACAAAACCTGAACCTCAAGCCCGAAAACGTCGCGGTGATTCGCGACGCGTTGGGGGCGGTGGTTACAGCCGGCACCTCGGCCCGAGCCTTTGCAGGCGCCGCTTATGCCTCGGGCGGCAAGACCGGCACGGCCCAAGCGGTGACGCTGGGTGAAGGCCAAAAATACGACCGCGCCCGCATGGGTGAACGCCAGCGTGACCACGCGCTTTATGTCGCCATGGCGCCGCTAGACGACCCCCAAATTGTGGTGGCGCTGATTGTTGAAAATGCGGGCTGGGGCGCCGAGGTGGCCGCGCCAATTGCTCGTCGGGTCTTTGACTATTGGCTGCAAGGCCTGTATCCCAGCGATGACGACATTGCCGCTGTCAGCCTAGGGCAGGCCGCCGCGCCGATCGGCAAAGCCCGCAAGGCCTCCGAAATGCCTTGGCCGCCGATGGCGCCTCAGGCCCCATAAGCATCAAAACCGGTTTTTAAAATCAAGGCGCTGACAACGGCCATAAAGACCCAGCGCACAAAGCCGGTGCCGTGTCGAAGTGCCAACCGGCTGCCCGCAAAGCTACCCAAGACATTGCAGGCGGCCAGTGGCAAGGCCAGCGACCCATTCACCAAACCTTGGCTGGTGAACAGCAGCAAGGCGGCCAAATTGGTCGACACATTGATCAGCTTGGCGCTGGCTGAGGCACGTAAAAAGTCATATCCCAACACCCGCACAAATAGGAAGACCAAAAAACTGCCGGTGCCAGGGCCAAAAAAACCATCGTAAAACCCAATCGAGGCACCGATCAAAAAAGCCACAGCCGTTTCACGTCGTCCGCTGAAGCGGGGTTGGTGCTGTTGCCCAAGGTCTTTTTTGACCACGGTGTAGGCCAAGACGCCAAGCAAAATCAGCGGCAAGGCACGGCGTAAAAATTCGGCGGGAATTTGGGTCACTGCCCAAGCGCCGGCGAAGGCAAAAGCAAAGCCGGCCAGCGCCGCCGGCAGCCAAGCCGTCCACGGCACCGCCACCCGTCGTTGGTATTGCCAAGCTGCCATGCTGGTGCCCCAAACGGAGATGCTTTTGTTCAGGCCAAACAAGGCAGCGGGCGCGTTGTTGGGAAAGGCTGCAAACAAGGAGGGCACCATGATCAGGCCCCCGCCGCCGACAATGGCGTCAATAAAACCCGCCAACGTGCTGGCCAGCGCAATCCAAACAATGTCCATGGCGGGCATTGTGAATGAAAAAAGGCGCTTGGGTTCCAAGCGCCTTTTCCATTTTGTTGTGTCTCCTCGGACCTCGACCTGTTAAGCCTTGTAGGCTCAAGCGAGTGAAGACAATGTAAGCCATCCTATGGTTGAAAACTATTCACGTTTTCCCGAGGGGTCTGTCACGGATTTGTCACGTTGCTAGGCGCTAATCAGCCCCCATGCCTTCAGGTTTCTATTTGTTAATTGCGGCCCAGTTTGTGTCCGCGCTGGCCGACAACGCTTTGCTCATCCTGGCTGCAGCCTTGTTACAAGAACAAGGTTTTGCACCTTGGTGGGCGCCGATGTTGAAATTTTCTTTCACCATTTCCTACGTGCTGTTGGCGCCTTTCATGGGGCCCTTTGCCGATGCGGTGCCCAAAACCAAGTTGATGATTTGGATGAATGGCCTCAAAACCATCGGGGTGCTGCTGATGTTCACCGCCATCCATCCGGTGCTGGCCTATGCCGTGGTGGGGGTTGGTGCGGCGGCTTATGCACCGGCCAAATACGGCTTGATCACGGAATGGGTGCCCGCCCGTTTGCTGGTGCGCGCGAATGGCTGGATTGAGATTTCGGTCGTCTTGGCGGCCCTTTCTGGGACCGTTTTGGGCGGTTTTTTAGCCAGCGCCTGGTATGCCAGCACGCCATTTGCCTTGGTCATTGGGGCGGTCATTGGACCCGCCTTGCATGGGTTGGGTTTGCCTTTGGTGTCTAAGTTGTTGGCCTCTTTGGTCTTGGTGTTGGTTTTGTATGGGGTGGCCGCGCTGTTGCAATCCGGCGTCCGAACAGGCGTGGTCACCTACCCCCCAACCGCCTTTCAGGTATCGGCTTTGGTGCGGGACTTTGCCGCCGCCAACCGGCGCTTGTGGCGTGATCCCGAAGGCGGGTTGACGTTAACCGTCACCACCCTGTTTTGGGGCGTTGGTGCCACCGTGCAATTTGCGGTGTTGCGTTGGGCCAAAGACGTGTTGCAGTTGCCGATGGACGGCGCTGCTTACTTGCAGGCGGTGGTGGCCATTGGGGTGGTGATGGGCGCCGGTTTGGCCGGTGCATGGGTGGCCTTGGGTGCGGCTTGGCGGGTGTTGCCGGCAGGTGTTTTGTTGGGTTTGATGATTTCAGGTGCGGCCTTGACGACGGGCCTTCCCACCACCTTGCCAGCCTTGTCGTTGGTGGGCGTGGTCGGCGGGATTTTGGTGGTGCCCATGAATGCGTTGCTACAGCACCGCGGCCATCAGTTATTGACAGCGGGGCGATCCATCGCGGTGCAGGGCTTTAATGAAAACCTCAGCATCTTGGTGATGCTGGGGGCTTACGCGGCTTGTTTGGCCCTGGATTGGCCCATTGTGCCGATGCTGGTGGTCTTTGGCTTGTTGGTGGCGTTGGCGATGGCCGCCATCATTTGGGCGCACGCGCAACAACGCCGGAAACCAAGCGCTTGATCTTGCCCTTGGCTTTGTTCATGCCTTTTTCATCATCAAGCTGGCTTTTGGCCAGGGACACAGGCTCACCCGCCATCAAAGCGGTATAGATGGATTCAATCACATCGATGATGCGGTCCCAGCCCGTGCCCAAGGCAGTGGAGCGGGCTTTTGCCCCCAGCGTTTTGAGCAATTCGGGGTGTTCGGCCAGGTGTTGGGCCATGCCGACAAATTCAGTCACGTTGTCAAAGTGGGCCAATTGGCCATTCACCCCCGAATGAATCAACTGGCTCGCTGCCGCGTAGTCATAAGCCAACACGGGCGTGCCGCTCGCCATGGCTTCAGCGGTCACGTTGCCGTAGGTTTCGGTCAAACTTGGGAAGATGAACAAATCACCGCTGGCATAGTGGGCGGCCAAATCGTCGCCATGCCGCATGCCTGCAAAAATGGCATCCGGCACGCGGGCTTGCAAGTCTTTGCGGGCCGGGCCGTCGCCCACCAGCACCAACTTGGCATTGGGTTGAACTTGGCGCACTGCTTCGAAGGCCAAAATCAAAGCTTCGAGGTTCTTCTCCGCCGCCAAGCGGCCCACATGCACCACCACCAAATCTTGGGGGGCTACGCCCCAGCTTTCACGCAACGCGGGGTTGCGTTTGGCCGGGTCGAACAAGGCTGTGTCCACACCGCGAGCCACCACCGCCACATTTTGGAAACCATAGGTCACCAATTCGTCGCGCAAACCGGCGTCGGGGGTCATGGTGCATTGGGTGCTGTTGTGGAACTTGCGCAGGTAGGCCATGATGGGTTTGTGCAACCAACCGATGCCGTAGTGCTTGCTGTAAGCGTGAAAATTGGTGCGGAAATCCGAGCACACCGGCAATTTGAGTTGGTTGGCGGCTTGCATCGCGACCCAACCCATCGGCCCTTCTGTCGCGATGTGGACGATGTCGGGGCGGCGTTTAGACCACAAGCGGATCAATGATTTCTTGCTGGTCACCCCCATGCGCAAATGCGGGTAGCGCGGGATCGGCAAACCCCGCATCAAGACCTCATGGAATGAGGCGTTTTCAGTGGCGTCATGATCGACTCCTGCGCTACCATCCGCTGTGTTTTGACGCGGACGAATGAGTTGAATTTCGTGGTTCCGGCCGCGCAGGCCTTCGACCACGCAAGCCAAGGTGCGGGCCACACCGTTCACTTCAGGCGGGTAAGTCTCGGTCACCACGGCGATGCGCAGCGAGCGTTGGCGAGGGGAGAGTTCATCGACCAAAAGATCGTCATCAGAATAGGCGTTCATGAACGAATGGTGCCGCTGCATTGCAACAATTGTGTGACAGCGATGATCGTCACAGAACTTTCATATATTTGCGTCAACATTGGCGCACTTGACCAAGCAGTCGCCACCAGATCGGTGGCAGGCGTTGGCCCAGCATGAAAAGGAATGAACGTGAAGCAGTTGAACGTCAAGCAGTATTTGCAAGAGTTGAAGACCCAGCGTTGGGACGATCACCGTTACTACCACCACAGCCGCATCAATCAAACGCTGCACTTGATCAGCGCCTTAAGTTTTTTGGCCGCCTATGCGATGTTGCTCAAAGACCCCGCTGAAGCCGCTTTACTGGCTTGGGGCGTGTCGATGATTTCGCGTCAATCGGGTCACTTCTTCTTCGAGCCCCGTGGCTACGACGAAGTCAACAAAGCCACCGACGAGTTCAAAGAAGAAATCAAAGTGGGCTACAACATCCGCCGCAAAATTGTGCTGATGGCTCTGTGGGCTGCCGCGCCGGTGATTTTGTACGCGGCCCCCAGCTTGGGCGGCCTCTTGACCCCAGCTGCATCCTGGAACGAGTTCTGGCACCAGGTGGGCTGGGCTTGGTTGGTGGTCGGCGTGGGCGGTTTGCTGTTCCGCACCGTGCACCTGTTCTTCATCAAGGACGTGATGAGCGGCCTGTGCTGGATGAGCAAAATCATCACCGACCCCTTCCATGACGTCATGTTGTACTGGAAGTCACCTTTCTACCTCCTGCGCGGTCAACTGATTGACCCCATGGACCACGCTCGTCACGGTTGAGCCAACGTCCCTGATTGAACTGAATTAAAGGGCTTGGAACGTCAGCCGGTGCCATCCGGTTGAGTCCCAAGCCCTTCGTTTTGAGGGGCCGGATTCTTGATCTCAGTGACTTTTCCAGTGCGACCACATCTCTTTCAAGAGGCGCCGCTTGATGGCTTTGTTGGTGAGGTTGGCGTCCCGCCACCACCAGCCATCGGCGGCCATGTGTTTGACCGCCGCCAAGAACTTGTGCATGACTTGTTCAAAGTCGGCTTCTGTGTAATTGAGGCTCCAGATCAGTCGGCCTGTGCCCACCCAACTCAAAGCCAAGCCTTGCTCACGCAGGTAAAACTGCAGCAACCAGTTGTAGCGCGAGGGTTGGTTGTAGCTCAAAGTCCAAACCGAGGACATGGCGGTCGCCACCACCGGTGCGCCCGCCTCGGCCATCAATTGGTTGAATCGAGCGCAACGCGCGTTTTGCTTGGCTTCCAAATCGGCGTAGCAGCTTTGGGCTTCTGGGGTTTCCAAATAGTCCAAAAAGGCCGACATGGCGCCCATGACATAAGGGTGCGAATTGAAGGTGCCGCGGGCAAAGCAAATGTCCGCTGGGCGTTCTTCTCTAAAACGCTTCATCAAGGCCGCTTTGCCGCAGACCACGCCCACCGGCAGGCCACCGCCCAACGTTTTTCCATAGGTAACCATGTCGGCTTGGACGCCGAAGTATTCTTGTGCGCCGCCTGGTGCCAAGCGGAAGCCCAAAAAAACCTCGTCGAAAATCAAAACGATGCCAGCATCCGTGCAAACTTGGCGCAGCTTTTTCAACCACTCGGTGTAGGCCGCGCGGTCATAGTGGGCGCTGCGCGAGGAGTCGACCAAGGACGAATCGCCCGGTGCGCTCTTGTTGGGGTGAATGGCTTGCAAAGGATTGATCAACACGCAGGCAATGTCTTTGCGGGTGCGGAGCACCTTCAAAGCCTGCTCGCTCATGTCGGCCAGGGTGTAAGTCTCGCGCGGTGGCATGGGGTTGCCGGGGCCGGGTTGAACGTCCTCCCACCAGCCGTGATAAGCCCCGTTGAAGCGCACCAAGTTTTTGCGTTTTGTGTGGTAACGCGCCAAGCGCACGGCTTGCATGACAGCTTCAGTGCCGGACATGTGAAAACTCACCTGATCCAGCCCCGAAATTTTTTGCAAGCGCGCCACATTGGATGCGACGATGGGGTGCAAACCCGCCAACACGGGCCCCAAGTCTTGCGTCATCGCGACCCCTTTGGCCGTGGTTTGGCGGTACACATCCACGCCAAAGACGTTGACGCCGTAAGAACCCGTCAAATCGTGGTATTGATTGCCATCCAGGTCGGTCAGCATCACGCCTTCAGAGGCCTGGTAGAAAGCCCCCACTTGAACGTATTGACGCAGCAAGGGACTGAATTGGTAGGGCACTCGGTAAGCGCCGGTGAACTGCAAATCGGGCAAACCTTGGCGGGCCTCTTGCGTCAGGGCCAAGGTGATGGGACAACGGGTTTTGAGCGATTCGCCCAGTCGAATCAAGGCGGCACGGCGTTGTTGTGCCACCGAGTCCGGCGCACCGTCCGAGTTAAAAAACTCGCTTTCGCTGTAAGCGTAACCGGGCAGCAGTTTTGTCACCCGTTTTGCCATGCGCGAATGGCCCCCCAAACTTGGGTGCTTGGCGGCCGACAAATTCAAGCGGCGCACGATGGTTTGAGCCACCTTCACGGTGAGGCCGGCGCCAGCAGCAGCGGCCCCCAAAGTCCAAAGCGTTGTCGTTTCTGACATGACAGTTTCATTTAGTTTTTAAGACACTCTGGTGTAACCCCCTTTTTTGACAAGCTCATGAAAAACGAAAAATCCGGCTCACTAAACCCACCGAAGCCTTCACAGAAGGGCTTTGAGCGCTTTGAACAAAGTTTCAAAGCGTTCTTTCAACAAGAAGATTTGAACTTTTTGTTAACCAACCGCCTCCCACGCATCACGCTGACGCGATTTATGGGGTGGTTCAGCAAAATCAAAAACCCCTTTATCCGCGATGCCTCGATTGCGGTCTGGAAGGCGTTCTCGGATCTTGATTTGAGCGAAGCCAAAAAAACCGAATTTGACAGCCTGCACGATTGTTTCATCCGCGAACTCAAAGAGGGCGCTCGTCCCTTCAACCCCGACCCCTTGGTGCTGGCCAGCCCCTGTGACGCCATTGTGGGGGCCTGTGGCAGTGCGCAAGGGCTGGACATTTGGCAAGCCAAAGGCTTCCCGTATACGGTGTCAGACTTGTTTGGCGACCCCGCACGGGCCGAGATTTACAGAGACGGCCTATTTGTCACCTTGCGCTTGACGTCCTTTATGTACCACCGCTTTCACGCGCCTGCTAACGGACGGGTTGAGCATGTCACGCACACGGCCGGCGACACTTGGAACGTCAACCCCATTGCGTTGAAGCGCGTCGAGCGCTTATTTTGCAAAAATGAACGGGCAGCCATTCACACCCGTTTGGACCAAGGCAACACGCCCATCGCGATGGTGCCTGTCGCCGCCATCCTCGTGGCCAGCCTGCGCTTGCATTTCCTTAATTTGCTGTTGCACGTGGGCTACAAGGGCCCTAACGAGTTCCCTTGCGACACGCGCATGAGCAAGGGCCAAGAGTTGGGCTGGTTCCAGCACGGCTCGACCATCATTGTGTTTGCGCCCAAAGGATGTACCTTGGCCGAGGGGATCGAGGTGGGTGCTTGGATCAAAGCGGGTCAGGCCTTGATCGATCTGCCCACTTAAAAAAAGCCCCATATCGGGGCTTTTGTAGGCTGTCGATGGGTGTCGACGTGGGGACGTAGGGACGTAGCGACGTAGCGACGGGTTAAGCGGCCAGCAACTCGTCGTCGTCCAAGCGGGGCTCATGGGTTCGACCCAGGTCGGTGCCTCGGCCGATGCCGAAATACTCAATGCCCTCATCCACCATCACTTGGGGATCGTATTGATTGCGGCCGTCAAAAATCAAGGCTTGCTTCAAAGCGATCTTGAGTGCGCTGAGGTTGAAGCCGCGGAACTCTTTCCACTCAGTGACCAAAAGCAAAGCGTCAGCGCCGGGCAATGCATCGGCTGCGCTGTTGGCATAGCTCAGGTGCTGGAGCAGGTCAGGGCGATCGGCAAAGTCAAGCGCCAAGCTTCGTTGAGCCTCGTGCGTTGCGACAGGGTCATAGGCACGAACGCGGGCACCTCGCTCCAACAACGTGCGAATAATTTTTCGGCTTGGTGCTTGGCGCATGTCGTCGGTGTTGGGCTTGAAGGCCAGCCCCCATATCGCGAACGTTTTACCGTTCAGGTCTTGACCCAGTCGCTGCGTCAGCTTGTCGACCAAAATATTTTGTTGTGCCTCGTTGGCGTCTTCCACGGCTTGCAAGACACGCATGGGATGACCATTTTGCTGGGCTGTGCGCTGCAAGGCCTGGACATCTTTGGGGAAGCAAGAGCCGCCGTAGCCGGTACCGGCGTATAAAAAGTCATAGCCAATGCGTTTGTCAGAGCCCATGCCCAAGCGCACTTGCTCGATGTCGGCGCCCACCACATCGGCCAAGTTGGCCAGCTCGTTCATGAAGCTGATGCGGGTCGCCAACATGGCATTCGAGGCGTATTTGGTCAACTCGGCGCTGCGCACCGAGAGCCGGAACAACCGGTCGTGGTTGCGGTTGATCGGTGCGTAAAGTCGGCGCATCAACTCAAAGGCGCGGTCGCCTTCAACGTTCGCATCGGCGCCGACGACGATGCGGTCAGGGCGCATGAAGTCTTCAATGGCGGCGCCTTCTTTTAGAAACTCAGGATTTGACACCACGGCAAATGCAGGTGAGACACCACGCTCAGTCAGGCGGGCGCGCACCCGTTCAGCAACCCGGTCGGCGGTGCCAACGGGCACCGTCGATTTGTTCACGATCACCGTGAAGCGCGACATGTGGCCGGCAATGTTCTCAGCCACTTGGAGGACATATTGCAAATCGGCTGCGCCGTCCTCATCTGGCGGGGTACCCACCGCGATGAATTGCAGCTGGGCATGGGCAACGGCTTGCGCCATGTCCATGGTGAATTGCAAACGTTCGGCAGCCACGTTGCGCTCAATTAAGGTGGACAAGCCGGGCTCGTAAATCGGCACCTCACCGCGTTTGAGCATTTCGATTTTTTGCGCATCGACATCAATGCACACCACGTTGTGGCCCAAATCGGCAAAACAAACAGCACTTACCAAACCGACGTAGCCGGCACCAATCACAGTCACATTCATGTGAAAACCTCCATGGCATGAAGGCTAGTGAAATTGAGTGACGAATTCATGTCGGTTTCAAGGCAAAACCATGTCAAAAACAAACGGGCGATTGACATGAATTCGTCATCATCCAACGGGACACTATGAGCATAAAAGACCAAACGGTTGCGACTACAGCAGGTAAGACATGCTCAAAAAAGTGGATGAATTCATTTCCATGCCATCGATAACCTCCTTTGTGGATGACGCCAATTCGTTGTCATCAGACGATGATGGCGAAGGCAAAATTCGCTACCGAGCCGTCTTTATTTCGGATTTGCATTTGGGCACACCGGGCTGCCAAGCTGAAGAAGTTTTGTCGTTCTTGAAAGAATTCCCCAGCGACAAACTGTATTTGGTCGGTGACATCATCGACGGCTGGCAGTTGAAACGCGGTTGGTTTTGGCCACAAAGCCACAACGACGTGGTGCAAAAATTATTGCGTCGCGCCCGCAAGGGCTGTCAAGTGATCTACGTGCCAGGCAACCACGATGAATTTGCGCGTGACTTTTTTAACCACTCTTTTGGTGGTGTGGAAGTGCATGAGGAAGCGGTCCACACGACGGTGGATGGCCGTCGCTTGTGGGTGATTCACGGGGACCATTTCGACGGTGTCATTCAATATGCCAAGTGGTTGGCCTACTTAGGCGACAACGCCTACACCTTGGTGCTGAAATTGAACCGCCATCTGAATCACTGGCGCGCCAAATTGGGCTTGCCCTATTGGTCTTTGTCTCAGTACTTGAAGCACCGAGTCAAAACGGCCTTGAACTACGTCACCGACTTTGAAGTCGCGGTGTCCCATGAAGCGGCCAAACGGGGCTACAACGGCGTGGTGTGCGGCCACATTCACCGCGCTCAAATGCGAGAGATCGACGGCATTTTGTATTGCAATGACGGGGATTGGGTCGAGAGCCGAAGCGCTTTGGTCGAGCACATGGACGGCCACTTGGAAATCATCAATTGGCACCCCGATTTAGAAAACATACGCTTGGGAACACTCTCGACACCCGTTCGGGAAGCCGTGGCTGTCTGAACAGGACATAACCAAAAAACGGCAAAATCAGCCAAAAAAAAGCCCACCTCTAACCCGGTGGGCTTTTTCTATGGGTTGAATTTAAACGATGAAGGCCATGGCCGATAAGTCGTCACGACGAACTTCTTGCCCGCGCCACTCGGTGGCGGCTTGGTAAAGCGATTGCATCATTTGCTGGGCGCTGCCCAAGCGATTGGCTTCGACCAATTCAGCAAAGCGTTTCGGTCCGTAAGCAATGCGGCGGGGGCCACCTGGTTGGTCGAAAATACCGTCGGAAGCCATGGTAAACAAGCTGTAATTTTCATAAGACAACTCGAATTCTTCCAGGGCAGTGTAGGGCGTGGTGCCGGGATATCCCAAGGCCAGCTTTTCGCCCGGGACACGCAGGACCGGTTCGTTGTCACGGGGGACGACAAAACAATTCGTGCGTGCGCCCGAGAAGATGACCTTTTTATTGGCCAAGTCGATTTTGCAAATGCCAGCGTCGAAACCGTCGTTGGACTCACAGTCATCGCGGTCTTGGTTCAGCGCTGAGCGCACCAAGTTGCCTAATTTGGCCAGTGCGTTGCCAGGAGAGATATCGGGCTCTTCAGAATAAACACGCTTCAAGGTGCTGATCACCAACATGG
Source organism: uncultured Curvibacter sp. (assembly GCA_903828535.1). Taxonomy (GTDB): domain Bacteria; phylum Pseudomonadota; class Gammaproteobacteria; order Burkholderiales; family Burkholderiaceae_C; genus Curvibacter. Next base: position 66,031 of record CAIKMN010000010.1, on the reverse strand, counting down.
ACATCAAGGCACCAGGAACGCCGTGGCCCGTGCAGTCAATCAACGCCACCGTAAAGTGGTTTTTGCCCACATCTTCCGAACGCCAATACACGTCACCGCCAACGATGTCGCGGGGGTCCCAGATGACATCCATGGAGCTGAAATGGGCTTGTAGTTGTTCGCGGGTGGGCAGCAAGCTGGTTTGAATGCGGCTGGCGTACTTGACGCTGTCCATCATTTCTTCGTTCAGCTCGGCCATTTCGTGGGCCCGTTGGGTGTTTGCTTCCACCAGGTAATTCAAGGTGTCGGTGTTGGCGCCAATGCCAATGTATTGGCCGTCACGCGTGATCAAGAAGCCGCCTTGGCTCAAGGAAAAACCTTCTTCAATCATTTGTGAGGACACATCGTCAATGCTGGTGTTCTCGTCAAAGGTGGCGTATTTGTCCATCATCAAACCGCGCACGCTCTTGTTTTGCAACACCGAGTAATGCAAGGGGTTGGACGCCAAAACCAGAGCGGCTTGTTTGTCGATCAAACCGACCGGCACGCCCGCGTCGTCGACCACAGGGACGACGACGGTGGTGTCGTCTTTGCGCAGGGCCTCGATCAATTGACCGCATTTGTAGGTCATGGGGACCGACCATTGTTCGCGGAAAATGGTGCTGACTTTTTTCTCAATCATGGGAGATTCCTTCCAGTTTTTGAACAGTGCGTTTCAAGTCTTCAATCAAATTCAAACGCTCGGGGAGCGTCAACTCGGGGGTTTTAATGCGGATGGGTTCTTGACCCGGAATTTGCAAATCAATCGGTTGCTCTTGCTGTTCCTTTTTGGTCAGCATGCGGCGAACGGTATAGGTTTGAACGGGCCGGCTGATGCCCTTCAGAGACAACAACTCGCGTTCTTCCATTTCGAAGAAATCTTTGACCAAGGCATAGGTGTCAAAAGACATCAACACGCCGCCGGGCTCGCATTTGCTTTCAATTCGAGCGGCCAAATTAACCTCGCCGCCAATGATGGTGTAAGCCATGCGGTCGGTGGAGCCAAAGTTGCCGACGTTGCACCAACCGGTGTTGATGCCAATGCGGGTGATCAGGGGATACTGCAAGCCTTCGCTTTCCCACTCGGCGTTGAGTTGTGCCAGGCGGGCTTGCATTTCAACGGCCATGCGCACACAAGCCAGGGCGTCTTCTTGTTCGCCTCGGGACTCGGGGTCACCAAAAAAGATCATCATCGCGTCGCCAATGTATTTGTCGATCGTGCCGCCGTGTTTGGCGGCAATCGCAGACAACTCGGAGAAGTAACGGTTGATGTAATGCGTCAAGACCTCCGGTTGCAAAATCGAAGAGATCTGCGTGAAACCTTGAATGTCTGAAAAAAAGACCGTTAAGAGTTTGCGACGGGTTTTGATCTCAAAGGTCTGATCGCCAGAAAAGATGGATTCGTAAATCTGTGTGGGCAGGTATTTAGAGAGTTGGTCGGCGATGCCTTCCATCTTTTTGCGCTCTATTTCCAACTCTTCCGAAATCGTATGAAGGCGTTGCTCGTTTTTGTCACTGATGCGCAGTTGTCGCGAGAAGCTTTTCAACAACTTGGCGTAGTGGCCCACCAAAGCGGTCACTTGATGCGGGGCAACGTTGTCGGGCTGGTTGGCGATCAGCGTTTGATACGCCACCAGAATGTCTTCTTCTTTACGAAGAACGGAAGAGTCTTCCATAGGGTCTTAAAAAGAGGCGCTGCTTAGAAAGGAACCAGTTTGAAATTGGCGGCATTGAGTTCTTCGGAGAACTCTTCGCCCAGTTCCTGCATGTTGTCGTCGTCGGCAATGTGGTGCCATTCGACCATCACACTGTTGCCTGCTTCTGCAGAAGACTCCATCGAGGTGAACAAGTCCATGATGACCTTGGCCGACGAGCTGTTGAAATACTTCAGCTTGAATTGGCAGGTGACCGTGCCATCGTGGCTTTGTGACAAAAAGTCTTGTACCTGGGCGATCGGGGCTTCGTAAAACTTTTTGGTGTCTTCGGGATAAGACTCGCCTTCTAAGGTGAAGACGCGCGAAGCCACATCCAAAGACAAGGCGGGGGTGCGGGCCGTAGCGGCAATGTTGATGTTTTCCATGGGGGCCTCTTAAAAATGTGCTTCAAAGCAGAAGAAATCAAAACCTTCGGTGGCGCCTTTGACAATGTCGTATTCCCAATTGCCATTGGCCTCACGGGCCATTTGGATGAAGCCCACGCCGGCGCCTTTGGAGCCCTCTGGCGGCCCGTCTTTGAGTTGTTGACGCATCATCGCGCCGAGTTCTTTGCGGTCCAAGCCACGGATGGAGTCCAGTTGGGCTTTGAGCTTTTCGGTGTCTTTGGCGTGAACCATGTTGCAGCAGGTCACGAAACGGGGACCGTTGACGTACTCACCGACCGTCACCAAGCCGTAGGAAAGGGCTTTTTGCTCTTCGGCTTCAGCAGCCTCTTGACTGGCAGCGGGGGCACCAGAGACCGCTGCCTCTTGGGCCTGCAATTCTTCTGGCGGAATCTTTTCGGCGGAGTAACGAATCACGTTTTGCACTTGTTCGACAAAGGACGAGAACACGCTGCGCTGCACTTTGGCGTCGGTGTGATCCATCTCCATCTTGGTGCGCAACGCGTTGCCAATGCCGGTCAAAATGGCTTCGTTCAGATAACCGCTGTAAGAAAAAACGATCCCGCGGTCGTCCAATTCTTTGCGAAAACGGAGATAAGAATCCCCGTTAAGTAATTGACTAGTGGTCATAACCAAATCCTTGCCCCAGGGGCGTGACGGTGGACAGCGGTGCAGACAAACACCGCCCCTCTCACGACGAGAGATTTGTTACGTTAATTCACAGTTGTGTCAGGAGAATGACGCCTATCGCCAAATTGGCGCCATTCGCTGTCAATCGGTCCGGCGCCAAACCAGCCAGCAGGCCAGCAAGGTGAAGACGATCAGGGTGCCCACGACCCAAAAAAAGCCATTGGGATGGTCAGCCAGCGGAATACCGCCGACGTTCATGCCAAAAAGACCCGCCACCATGTTCACTGGCAGTGCCAGAACGGTCACGATGGTCAAAGTGAACACGCTTTTATTGGTCTGTTCATTGACCAAAGCCGCCACTTCTTCTTGTAACAATTTGATGCGCTCTTGTAACTCCGAGCCGTCTTGAATGACCAAGGAAAATTCTTCCGTGGCTTGCCGCAACTCTTCCAAGTCCTCTTCTTGAACCCATTGCGGTGGGTTGCGAAGAAGCCGAAACAAGGCCGCCGGTTCTGGTGCTAAAAGTCGTCGCAAGCGCACCAGCAAACGGCGCATATTGCCCAAATCCATGCGTTTTTTGTGCCATCGCCCTGCCAACCATGCATCTTCTAGCTCGTCAACTTTCAGCGTGGCCTCTCGCACGATGCGCACCAGCACGTCGCCCTGGTCGTGCATGAGTTGGTTCAAAAAGGCCACGGAGGAGTTGAAGGTTTTCCCGGCCACCACGGAGTGACGAAGTTGGTCGATTGACTTCAAAGGGTGAAGTCTGGCGGACACCGCCAACTCAGGCCCCACGTTCACCCAAAGCGTGCCGATTTCGCTGGGGTCAAAGGTGAAATCAAAGGTGACGTCGTTGACCACCGCCACCAAATTGTCGGCGGCGTCTTCGATGCGGGTGGAGCGAGTGCCGGTGTGCAAGGCCTCGAAAAATTCCGGCACGACGGGCAGGTTGGTTTTGATCCAATCCTCGGCCTTGGCGTCGCTCAAGTTGAAGTGGAGCCAGACAAACCCGGAGGAAGAAGGGTCCGAGTCAGCGTTGCTTCGGCGCTTTAACCAATCTTTGGCGCCTGCCAAATTAATGGGCTGTCCAGTTTGACCTGGTTGAAACAAAAAGCCGCAAATCAACCCGTCTTTGTCGGAGCCGTAGGGATGGGGTGCCAAAATCATCCCGCGGTTATATCAGTATTTTTGCGGCACCAAGAGGTCTTCAGGCATCGGGTTGCGGGCGTAATCTTCGTGGTGCTGTCGGGGAGGCAGCACAATTTCAGGATGCGCTACTTCTTCATAGGGCATTTGGCTGAGCAAGTGGCTGATGCAGTTCAAGCGCGCTTTCTTTTTGTCGTCGGCTGGTACCACCCACCAAGGGGCTTCGCTGATGTGGGTGCGTTCGAGCATGATTTCTTTGGCCTTGGTGTAATCTTCCCAGCGACGACGAGACTCCAGGTCCATTGGGCTGAGTTTCCATTGCTTGAGCGGATCGTGGATGCGTCCTAAAAAGCGCAGGCGTTGTTCATCGTCAGAAATCGAGAACCAGTATTTGATGAGTTGGATGCCTGAGCGGGTCAGCATGCGCTCAAACTCGGGGACGGTGCGGAAGAATTCTTGGTATTCCTCTTCGGTGCAAAAGCCCATCACGCGTTCGACCCCGGCGCGGTTGTACCAGCTACGGTCGAACAACACAATTTCACCGGCAGCGGGCAAGTTGGCGATGTAGCGCTGGAAATACCACTGGGTGCGTTCGCGGTTGTTGGGCGCAGGCAAAGCCACAACGCGACAGACACGGGGGTTGAGTCGTTGGGTGATGCGCTTGATGACGCCGCCCTTGCCCGCCGCGTCGCGACCTTCAAACAAAATCACCACTTTATGACCGGTCGCCACCACCCAGTCTTGCAATTTGACCAATTCGCCTTGCAGCCGGAACAACTCGCGGAAGTAAATTCGACGCGCCTCTCGGTCCATCGAAGGCGCAGCATGGCCCTCGCCCAAAGCGGCCTGATGGGCCAGCCATTCTTCATCCATTTCAAGCTCTAAGTCTTCATCCAAGGCGTCCAGCGCATCTTCGTGCAGACGCTGAAGTTCATTTTGGCTCAACTGGGCATCTGTATGAGGGGCTTGATTCGTGGTCATTTTGAGACTTAAAAAGGCAATGAGGGTGACAACATACTAGCGTTGGTTTGTGACAGTTGGGTTTAAGGGTGCTGAAGAAGCCGATCGATCAAAGTGTTTTAAATTGTTCTAAACTCTTGTCTTTCTCACCTCAAAGACCTTGTCGCCAGTGGCCATTTCGGAATCTGTAAAGCCCCTCGAGTTGGCTGTGGTGGTCCCCACCTTCAACGAGGCTGCTAACTTAAAAGAGCTGATCGGCCGTCTGGAGCTGACGCTGAGTGACATTCAATGGGAAATGATCGTCGTCGATGACGATTCCCCAGATGGCACAGCCGCTTTGTTGCGCGATTTGGCGTTGACCCATCCCCAGGTGCGTTGCCTGAGGCGTGTGGGCCGGCGCGGCTTGTCCAGCGCCTGCATTGAAGGCATGCTGTCGACCCACGCGCCTTTGTTGGCCGTCATGGACGCTGACTTGCAGCACGACGAAAGCTTGCTGCCTCAGATGGTCAAGGCACTCCGTGAAGAGGGCCATGACCTCGCCGTGGGCACTCGATACATGGACGGTGGCGGTGTGGGCGATTGGGATACCGGCCGCCAAACCACCAGCCATCTGGCCACTCAGCTCGGGCAGTGGTGGCTGAAGGTGAGTTTGCGCGACCCCATGAGTGGCTTCTTCATGGTGCGACGATCGGTCTTTGAGGCCGCGGTCTATGACTTGTCCAGCTTGGGCTTTAAGTTGCTGCTGGATTTGGTGGTCTCATCGCCCCAGCCCCTGAAGGTGAAAGAAATTCCTTTGCAGTTCCGTCAACGACACGCGGGCGAAAGCAAACTCGATCAGCGGGTGGCCTTTGATTACCTGATGCTGCTGGTCGACAAAACCGTGGGTCGTTTTGTCCCGGTTTCCTTGTTGTCCTTTGGTTTGATCGGCTTGCTCGGCGTCCCGGTGCATTTGGGTGTTTTGCGCTTGGCCATGTTGTGGCGCGACTGGGCTTTCTTACAAGCCCAGATACTGGCCGTCGTGGCGGCCATGGTCTTCAATTTTTACCTCAACAACACGCTGACGTACCGCGATCAAAAACTGCAAGGCTGGCGCTGGTGGGTGGGCTTGATCAAGTTCATGGCCACTTGTGGCATTGGGGCGATTGCCAATGTGGGCATCGCCAACGCGGTTTATGACGATTTTGGCGGCTGGATTGTGTCCAGCTTGGCGGGCATCTTGGTGGGCTTTGGTTGGAATTACGGCGCCACAGCCTTGTTGGTCTGGCCCAAGCGCCGGCCCAAACCCAAAATTCCGCCACCGTTGGCATGAGCAACTTGGCCGGCATCCAAAGCCCCAGGGCATCGGCCTGGAAACAGGCCTTGACACTCCCCTTAACGATTCCCTTGTCGATCGCCCTTGGCCTGGCTTGCTGCGTGCACATCGGCTTGGCCATGGGTTTGGGCTTGTCCCCCGATGAAGCGCACTACGCCCTCTACGGAATTCATCTGGATTGGAGTTATTACGATCACCCGCCTTTGGTGGGTTGGTTACAAGCTTTGCCCGCTTATTGGGGGGGGCAAGATGGCCTGATGCGGGCAGTGCCAACGCTGACCTGGATGGCAGGAGCGGTCTCGTTGATGGCTTTGGTGCAACACCTTTGGCCGCAGGACATGGGGGTGCGCCGCCTGGCCTTGTGGCTCTGGTTGTTCAGCCCCATGGTGCATTTGTTGGGCATCGCGTGGGTGCCCGACACGTTGTTAATGCCCCTGACAGGCGTGGTGATGGCCCTGACTTGGCGCCTGGGTCATGGCCTGAAGGCGCCTCGAGACGCGCACACCGACAATGACAAGCCCTGCGCAGCCACCCAAGCCAATGAACGAGCCGCCGGCATGGGGACTTGGCTGTCGCTGGGCCTGAGTTTGGGTTTGTGTGGCTTGAGCAAATACACCTCGGTTTTGTTGGGTTTGAGCGCTTTGGCTTGGCTGCTGCGGCAAGGGGGCTTGGGCCTCTTCAAGCAACGCGGCTTTTGGGCGGCCTTGTTGGGGGCATGCCTGCTGACGGTGCCGGTTTTTTATTGGAATTGGCAAAACGACTGGGCCTCCTTTGGATACCAACTCCACCACACGGCTGGCGGCGGCCAGTGGCATTTCTACAAAGTGGCGGCTTATTTTTTGGTGCAATGTTTGGCTTATGGTCCCTTGTTGGCATGGGGCCTTTGGGCGGCGGTTCGCGCTCAAACGCCGGCCACCCGATCCCCTTTGGTTTTTTGTGCATTTTTCGGGGTGCCGGCCCTGTTGCTGCTGGTGCTGACCTCGGGGCGGGGTGGGGCTTTGCCGCATTGGACGCTGTCGGCCTGGATGGCGCTGCTTCCCGTAGCCGCTTGGGGTTGGGCGCAGCGCTTAAAGGCACTGCAGTCGCGCGTCTCAACAGGTCTTTGGCGTGGGCTCGTAGGGTTACAAATGGTGGGTTTGGCCTTGACCTTATGGTTGTTGGTTTCAGCGGGTTGGCTGCCCGGCGTCAACGCCGAGTCGGGCCCGCAAGCCACGGCGCCGATGGGGCAATCTGCCCAGACGGCTCCCAACAACCCCCTTGCCGACTTGTGGGGATGGTCCGACGTGGCCCCATTCGCGCAGCAGACGGCGCAAGGACTGGCATCGGCGAATGGCGGCCCAGCGCCCGCTTTGGCGGTGATGAACTGGTCTTTGGCCAGCCGTTTGGCTTGGTATGCAAGGCCTTCACCCGTCAAAGTGGTGTATTCCCACCACGATCAATTTGACCGTTGGTTTGGCGAGCTGCAACCTGGCGAATCGGTGCTGCTGGTGAATTGGTCTTTGATGGACTTTGCCCCACCAATTGGACCCAACGCATTTGCCGAATGCGAGGCCAAGGGACAAATGTCGGTGATGCATTGGGGGCGGCAATTGGCCCACTTCAATTTGCTTTGGTGCCAACATTGGCAAGGTGCTGTTCAAGAAAGGGGGGCGCCATGAGGTGGCGTCTAAACGGTTGGACCTCGGCGGCCTGGCTCGCCGCGCTGATGTTGCTCGCCACTTGTCTGGCCATGCCCTATGGCCCACCGGTGGCACTGTTTGTCAGCATCAATCAGTGGGCCGCCAATGGGCCCGATGCCCTGTGGTCCCTCTTGACCTTGTTCGGAGATACCAGCGTGATGCTGATCTTGCTCAGCCCGCTGTTGTACTTTTGGCCACAGGTGATCCCCGCCCTGATGGCCTCCATTCCTTTGGGCACGTTGCTTTCGTTGGGCTTGAAGGCGGCTTACCACGCCGCCCGCCCGAGCGCCGTGTTGTCTCCTGAATGGGTGCACGAAATCGGCCCCCATTTGACGACCCAGAGTTTCCCTTCTGGTCACACCCTGACTGGTTTTGCCTTTGTTGCCGTGCTTTGGGTGCTGAGCGCCCGTTTGCCCGCGGGTGGCCTTCGCAGTGGTTTGCGACTGAGCGCCTTGGGCGTGGGTCTGGGGGTGGGTTTGTCGCGCATGGCGGTCGGGGTGCATTGGCCGAATGATGTGTTGGCCGGGGCCTGTGCCGGATGGTTGGCGGGCCAAAGTGGCGTGTGGCTGAGCGAAAAGTTGAAACGCTATTGGCAACCTTGGCAGGGTCGAGTGGCGTTGGCCGTGGCGTTGCAACTGCTTTGTATCTGGGTGGTGGTGCGCCCCTTGGATTACCCGCTGGCGTTACCGATGTTGGTGGTGGCGGGGCTGATGCCGACGGCCACCTTGTTGCTTTTTTGGTTCAGAAGCAACCAAGACCAACACCCAATCTAAAACTGAATTTCAGTTTGCGCCTGCATCCGCCAAAATCCAGGCAGCGGCCTTTTCAGCAATCATCAAGGTGGGGCTGTTGGTGTTGCCACTGGTGATGCTGGGCATCACACCGGCATCGACCACGCGCAAACCCGCCACCACGCCGCCCTGACCATCCAGCACGCGCAAACGCGAATCGACGACGGCCAAAGGGTCTGACGCCAAGCCCATGCGCGTCGTGCCAACGGGGTGAAAAATGGTGGTGGCGATGTCGCCAGCCAAGCGGGCGAGCTCCTCGTCGCTTTGGTATTGCAGGCCGGGCTTGAATTCCTCGGGTTGATAGCGGGCCAAAGCGGGTTGGGACACGATGCGGCGCGTCAGGCGCAAGCTGTCGGCCGCCACTTGGCGGTCCTCTTCGGTCGCCAGGTAGTTGGGCTGAATGTCTGGGGCATCGCCAAAATGCGGGCTCTTGATGTGCACGCTGCCGCGGCTGCTGGGGTTGAGGTTGCACACGCTGGCAGTGAAGGCATTGAAAGGGTGAAGCGGCTCGCCAAAAGCGTCCAGGCTCAAGGGCTGCACGTGGTATTGCAGATTGGGATAAGGCAGGTCGGGCCGGCTCTTGGTGAAAGCGCCCAATTGGCTGGGGGCCATGCTCATCGGGCCGCTTCGTGAGAGGGCGTATTCAAGGCCAATCATGGCTTTGCCCCAGAGGCTGTTGGCAAGGGTGTTGAGCGTTTTAACGCCTTGCACCTTGAACACCGCCCGGATTTGCAAATGGTCTTGTAAGTTTTGTCCCACGCCCGGCAGGTTCACGGTGGGGTGAATCCCGTGCGCTTGCAGGGTGTCGGCCTGTCCGACGCCAGAGAGCTGCAAAATTTGCGGGGAGCCAATGCTGCCCGCGCTCAAGATGAGTTCACCTCGGCCTTGGTGACCGACGCCACTGGTGCGGCCGCGCAGCCGCACGGTGACGGCTTCACCCCGGCGCATCAATTTAGCGCCAGTGCAAGTGAGGTAACCGCTGGCATCGGGGCCGATCAGTAACTGCGCCACTTGCGTTTCGGTCCAGACGGTGAGGTTGGCGCGTTGCTCGGCGGCTTGGGGGCCGCGCAAAAAGGCCTTGGCAGAGTTCCAGCGCCAACCTCGGCGTTGGTTCACTTCAAAATAGCCCACGCCCTCGTTGCTGCCTTGGTTGAAATCCTCGGTTGCCGGGATGCCGCTTTGTTGGGCGGCCTTGGCGAAGGCGTCCAAAACGGCCCACTTCAACCGCTGTTTTTCGACGCGCCACTCACCCGTACTGCCCGTGCGGAAATTGCCGTGCAGGGCCTCAAAACGAGGTTGGAAGCCATTGGGGTCGGCTGAATTTTGACTTTCTGAGTCGAGCCGCCAATGGTCTTCATGCTGTTTGAATGCGGGCAACACGTTCTCCCAGCGCCAACTGTCGTCACCCGTGAGGTCGGCCCAATGCGCGTAGTCGCGCGCTTGGCCGCGCATGTAAATCATGCCGTTGATGCTGCTGCAGCCGCCCAAGGCTTTGCCACGTGGGTAGCGCAAGCTGCGGTCATTCAAGCCGGGGCTGGGTTCGGTTTGATACAACCAATCGGTGCGTGGGTTGCCGATGCAATACAAATAGCCCACGGGGATGTGAATCCAAGGGTAGTTGTCGGCCTTGCCGGCTTCGATCAACAAGACCCTGTGTTTGGGGTTGGCGCTGAGCCGGTTGGCCAACAAGGCCCCTGCGGTGCCGGCTCCGACGACGATAAAATCAAAGTTGACAACGTTGGCGGTACTCATGGCAACAGTGTAAGCTTGACGACTGATTTTTGACTGTCGCAAATTGGCGGAGAATTTTGATGACGCAGACCTACCCATCGCTTCAATGGAACAACGACTTGGTGTTGGACTTGAACTTCATGGACGACACGCACCGTGAATTTGTCGACCTGTTGGCGCAGGTGACCGAGGTGGCTGACGAGGCCTTGTTGCCCCTTTGGGACAGCGTGATCGCCCACACCCAGGCGCACTTTGACCGCGAAGACCGTTGGATGGAGCAGACCCAGTTTGGTCCTGGCTCCTGTCATTCACGGGAACACAGCCAGATTTTGCAAATCATGCGTGAAGTCGCCAAGCGCGGTGCGGCGGGCAATTTGGCCATGGTTCGTCAAATGAACCACGAGTTGGGCATTTGGTTCAATACCCATGCCCAGGGCATGGACGCCGGCTTGGCGGAGCACTTGCGCGCGGTTGAATTTGACCCCGTTACAGGGGCCTTTACTCAACTTGCCGAGGCCGATGTGTCGGTGGGTGGCTGCGGCTGACGCCTGCCAAACATGCCCCAGCCTTCCATGTGAAGGACTTGATCGCCGTGTTGGTTGAACATCGACCATTGGGTGCGAACCAAGCCAACCGCTGGGCGTGAGCGCATGGGGCGTTTTTCCAGCACGGTGCTGGTGAGGCGAAGCGTGTCTCCTGGGAAGACGGGCTTTAGCCATTTGATGCCTTCCAGGCCAGGCGATCCCAAGCTGCTGGATTGTTGTAAAAAATTCGTCACCATCAAGCGCATGGCCATCGAGCAAGTGTGCCAACCACTGGCGCTCAACGCCCCAAAAACCGAGGCCTTGGCCGCTTCGTCGTCTAAGTGAAAGGGCTGTGGGTCGAACTGCTCCGCAAAGGCAATGGTTTCGGCCCGGGTGGGGGTGATGCTGCCGAGATCGCGGACATCGCCGACGGCCATGTCCTCCCAGTAATACAAGGTGGTTTTGGCCGAGGAAGTTGAGTGGGATGGGGTGTTCATAAGCATCAACGGCCGCCGGAGACATCCAACAAAGACATGGTGGTGTAACTGGCTGCGTCTGACAGCAGCCAAAGAATGGTTTGCGCCACTTCTTCAGCGGTGCCCGGGCGCTTCATCGGCACCAAGTGCGCCAACTCATGGGCTCGGTTGGGTTGGCCGCCTGAGGCATGGATTTCGGTGTCGATCAAACCGGGGCGCACCGCATTGACGCGAATGCCCACGGCCGCGACTTCTTTTGCCAAGCCCAAGGTGAAGGCGTCCACCGCACCTTTGGCGGCGGCGTAGTCCACATACTGACCGGGTGAGCCCAAACGCGAAGCGGCACTCGACACGTTGACAATCGCGCCGCCCGAGCCGCCGTGCTCGGTGCTCATGCGGCGAACCGCTTCTCGTGAGCAAATGAAGGTGCCCAGGACGTTGATGTTGAACATGCGTTGCCAACGGGCCACCGTCATGGCTTCCACCCGGGCTGGAAAATCGACGACACCTGCGTTGTTCACCAAGGCGGTGAGCCGCCCCAACTTGGCATCGATGTGTTCGAACATCGCGACCACTTGATCCTCGACGGCGACGTCGGCTTGGACGGCGATGGCGCGCCCACCCAGCGCCCGAATTTGGCGCACCACTTCGTCGGCCGCCAGCGAGTTGCTGGCGTAATTGACGGCCACCGCATAACCAGCTTGGGCGGCCAACAAAGCGGTCGCCGCGCCAATGCCTCGACTGGCCCCTGTGATCAAGACAACTTGTTCGCTCATGTCGGCCCTTTGTTAACAATATCGAAACATAATTGGGCCAAATTAAAGCACGCTGAGGCGCTTTTAGACCAAAGTCAAACCCCTTTTTTCCAATGAACGGAGTCTCCAATGCAACAGTCAAAACAGTCAAATTTCTCAGGCCATTTTGTCGAACTGACCGCCGCCGATGGCCACGTCTTCAAGGCTTATGTGGCCTCACCACAAGGTGAATGGGCCCACCACCCGCAAGGGGCGGTGGTGGTTTTGCAAGAGATTTTTGGCGTCAACACCCACATCCGAGAAGTGGCCGATGGCTTCGCCCGGGCTGGTTTTTTGGCGGTAGCGCCCGCCACGTTTTCACGCGTCAAAGCCGATGTGAATCTCGGCTACACGGCCGAGGACATGCAAGAAGGTTTTGGCTACAAACAAGCGGTGGACGAACTGCCTGCCCCCGGCGTGATGGTCGACATTCAAGCCGCTGTGGACTACGCCCACCTCGGCTCTGCGGATTCAGGCCCCCTCAAAGTCGGCATCGTGGGCTATTGCTGGGGCGGCGTTTTGGCTTGGCGCGCCGCGGCCTTGGTCAAGGGCCTCAGCGCCGCTGTGACGTATTACGGTGGGGGCATGACCAGCCCCGAAGAGGCCGCCCGCCAAGCCCAAGTGCCCGTCATGAGCCACTTCGCTGAGCAGGACCACTACATTTCCATGCCCTCGGTGGCTGAATTTACGAAGGCGCAACCCCAAGTGCAGGTCTTCACTTATGCGGCCGACCACGGCTTCAATTGCAACCACCGTGCCGCCGGCAACGAGGCCGCTGCCAAGCCCGCCTTGGCCAGAACGCTGGCGTTTTTCGAAGAAAAACTCGCGGCTTAAAACACAAGCCCAGGCCTTATCCCTTCAGGGCTTTTGCGGCGTCGATGGCAAAGTAGGTCAAGATACCATCGGCCCCGGCGCGTTTGAAGGCCAGCAGGCTTTCCAACATGACGGCGTCGTGGTTCAGCCAGCCGTTTTGTGCGGCGGCTTTTAGCATGGCGTATTCCCCGCTCACTTGGTAGGCGAAGGTGGGCACCTGAAACTGGTCTTTCACTCGGCGCACGATGTCCAGGTAGGGCATGCCGGGTTTGACCATCACGAGGTCGGCACCTTCGGCTAAATCGAGCGCCACTTCGCGCAGGGCTTCGTCGCTGTTGCCGGGGTCCATTTGGTAGGCTTTTTTATTTCCTTTGCCCAAGTTCGCGGCCGAGCCCACGGCGTCGCGGAAGGGGCCGTAAAACGCACTGGCGTACTTGGCGCTGTAGGCCATGATGCGGGTGTGAATCAGCCCTTTGGCCTCAAGCGCTTGGCGAATGGCGCCAATGCGTCCGTCCATCATGTCGCTGGGGGCCACCATGTCGACGCCAGCCTCGGCTTGCACCAAGGCTTGTTGCACCAGCAGCTCGGTGGTGATGTCATTCAAGATGTAGCCCTCTTCGTCCAAGACCCCGTCTTGGCCGTGGCTGGTGTAGGGGTCCAGTGCCACATCGGTCATTATGCCCAGTTGGGGCACGGCTTGCTTTAAGGCCCGCACCACGCGCGGTATCAGGCCGCTTGGGTTCAGCGCTTCGCTGCCGCGTGGGTCCTTTAGCTCAGCATCAATCACCGGGAACAAGGCCAGATAAGGGATGCCCAAATCGGCGCATTCCTGCGCGACGGGCAACAGCAAATCCAAGCTCAGGCGTTCAACGCTTGGCATGGAGGCAATCGCCTGACGGCGGTTTTCGCCTTCGTGCACAAAAATGGGATAAATGAAGTCATGCGCGCTGAGCTGGTTTTCACGCACCAAGTTGCGCGTGAACTCATCACGGCGCAAGCGGCGTGGGCGGTTGGCAGGGAAAGCGGCGGGGGGGAGCAAGTAAGAACTCATGGTCAAATTTTGGAGTTTGTGGCCTACACTTTAGCCATGTTGTGGATCAAAGCTTTGCACATTGTCTTCGTGGCCAGTTGGTTTGCTGGATTGTTCTACTTGCCACGAATTTTTGTCAACCTCGCCATGGTCGAGCCGGGTTCTGTAGCCGAGCGCGACCGGTTGCTCTTGATGGCGCGAAAATTATTCCGCTTCACCACCCTTTTGGCCCTACCGGCGCTGGCGCTGGGCCTGACGTTGTGGCTGGTTTATGGCATTGGTTTTGGCCCTGGGCCGGGCAATGGTTGGATGCACGTCAAGCTGTTGTTGGTGCTCTTGGTCTTGGGGTATCACCATGCCTGCGGCAAAATTTTGAAGCGCTTTGAATCCCATGAACCCCATGCACCGCAGCGCAGCCACGTTTGGTACCGCTGGTTCAATGAAGCGCCTGTCCTGTTGTTGTTGGCGATTGTTTGCTTGGTGGTGGTCAAGCCATTTTGAACACCACCAAAACGTCGGCATGGCCTTTGGCCTTGGTTTACACGGTGCTGATTGTTTACGCCAGCCTGCATCCTTTTTCCGGTTGGCGCGAGCAGGGCTTATCTCCCCTGGCATTTTTGACGGCCCCCTGGCCACGTTACTGGACGTGGTTTGATGTCATTTCCAACGTCTTGGGGTATGCGCCTTTGGGGTTTTTGCTGGCGGTGGGGGGCTTGCGACAAGGGTTTCGCTGGCCAGTGCTCAGTGCCGTGGTTTTGGCCGCCTGTTTGTCTTTGACGATGGAAGCAACCCAAAGCTTTTTGCCGGTTCGGGTTCCGTCGCAGTTGGATTGGTGTCTCAACACCGCCGGAGCGGTTCTGGGCGCTGGTGGGGTGTGGCTGCTTAACAACCTGGGCGGCTTGGAGCGTTGGCGTCAATTTCGCCATCAGTGGTTTGTGGAAGACACCCGCGGCGCCTTGGTGCTTCTGGCCATTTGGCCCCTGGGCTTGTTGTTTCCGCTGGAAGTGCCTTTGGGCTTGGGTCAAGTAGTGGCCCGCGCCTCTGAGGCCTTAAGTGGTTGGGGCTTGCCCGCTGAACTCATGGCCTGGTTGCCAACGTCGGCCGCTGAGCGCTCCGCGTTGGCGCCTTTGACCGAGGTGCTGTGTGTGGCGCTCGGGGCCCTGGCCCCTGTTTTGCTCCTTTATGCCGTGATGCGAAACCAAGTGCGTCGTCCTTTGGGTTTGGCCTTGGTTTTGTTGGCTGGCTTGGCTGTGACCGCGTTGTCGCAAGCCTTGAGTTTTGGCCCCGCTCGGGCTTGGGGTTGGTGGCATGCCCCAGTGGCTTGGGGGTTTGGCTTGGCGGTTGGCGTTGGGGTGCTGGCTTGGCTGCTGCCACCCAGGGCTTGTGCGGTGCTGGCCTTGTTGGCGCTGGCCGTTAATTTGACCTTGCTCAACCCGGCCCCCACCAGTGCCTATTTGGCGCACAACCTGCAAACGTGGGAGCAAGGGCGCTTTATTCGATTCAATGGTTTGGCCGAATGGATTGGCTGGATATGGCCCTTTGTCACCTTGTTTTATTTGGCCATTCGGGTTTCAAAACGAAATTGAGTGGCCCCCTTAGAATCGTTTCATGAGCTATTTCAAGCGCCACGTCTTTTTCTGTTTAAACCAGCGCAGCAACGGTGATGATTGCTGTGCCCAAC
Source organism: uncultured Curvibacter sp. (assembly GCA_903828535.1). Classification (GTDB taxonomy): domain Bacteria; phylum Pseudomonadota; class Gammaproteobacteria; order Burkholderiales; family Burkholderiaceae_C; genus Curvibacter. The sequence goes on along the minus strand of CAIKMN010000010.1, from coordinate 50,348 downwards.
ACAACGCCCAAGCGGCTTTTGACCACTGCAAAGCGCAGGTCAAGGCGCTGGGTTTGGCTGGCCCGGGCCAGGTTCGGGTCAACAAAGCCGGTTGCCTTGACCGCTGCGAAGCGGGTCCGGTGGCCGTGGTCTACCCCGAGGGCACTTGGTACCGCTTTGTCGACCACCAGGACATCGATGAAATCGTCGAGCGCCACCTGAAAAACGGCCAGGTGGTCGAGCGTCTTCGCTTGCCAGATTAAGTGGTCAAAGTAAGGACCCACGTCATGGCCAAATTAAGGCAGTTCGGGCCCATCGGCGATCGGACGACGCCCCCGCCATTTGGAGCGATTCAATGAATGCCCAAACCCAAAAGTTCACCGTTGCAGGACCGGCGGGGGTGCTGGCGTGTTTGCGTGATTCGGCGCCCTCTGTGCAAAGTCGAGGCGTGGCGCTGATTGCCCACCCGCATCCGCTGTTTGGGGGCACGATGGACAACAAAGTGGTGCAAACCTTGGCGCGGGCTTTTTTGCAGGCTGGCTGGGACGCGGTGCGCTTTAACTTTCGGGGCGTCGGTCGCAGTGAAGGGGTTTGGGACGAGGGCCGAGGCGAAGTGGCCGATTTTTGGGCGGTGTTGCAAGACCAGGTGCCCGATGTTCAAACCCCGTTGGCCATCGCTGGTTTTTCGTTTGGTGCTTTCGTGGCCAGTCATGTGGCGCAGCAAGGGCGCAACCCAGTGGGCGCTGAACAGCCCCTTGGTGCGGCTCAGTCTGTACGGCCAATTCGCAAACTGATCTTGGTCGGCACCGCCGCTTCGCGTTTTGAAGTGGCGCCCATTCCCCAAGAACTACATCCAGAAACTTTGGTCATTCACGGTGAACAAGACGACACTGTGCCGCTGAGCAGCGTGCTGGATTGGGCGAGACCCCAGGCTTTGCCGGTGATGGTGGTGCCGGGTGTTGAACATTTTTTCCATGGTCAACTGCCCTTGCTCAAACGATTGGTTTTGGCCCACCTTGGCCAGTCTGAGTTGGCCCCTGGTTGAGGATTCAAAGATGCGTTTTTATCTGCAATGGGAGGGTGCAAAAACGCAGGTCGGGGCAGTCGCTTTTGACGCCTTTGCCGCTTTGTGTACTTTCGCCGCGTTTTTTGCAGGTCCCGCCTCTCACGCTTGGTCCGCCCCGGCGCCTGCTTTAACGGCTTCAAAAATCACCCTGCCGACGCCGCCAGCGCTGGCCGCCAAGTCTTATTTGTTGATCGATGTGACGGCAAATCAAATGTTGGCAGCACAAGACGTGGAGGCCCCTGTTGAGCCGGCCTCATTGACCAAGCTGATGACCGCGTATTTGGTTTTCGACGCCCTCAAGTCCAAAAAAATTGACCTGCATGACTCGGTGGCAATCAGTCAACAAGCCGTGCACATGCCGGGTGCCCGTTTGTTTCTTGACCCGAAGGCCCGCGTGCCTGTGGAAGACTTGCTCAAAGCCTTGGCTGTTTTGTCGTCAAATGAGGCCAGCCTCGCCTTGGCCGAAGCGGTTGGGGGCAATGCAGCCCACTTCGTCGAGATGATGAATCAACAAGCCCAAGTTTTGGGCATGAAAAACACCCACTTCAAAAATCCAGAAGGCGCCAGTGAACCCGGCCAATTGACGACGGCACGGGACTTGAGCATTCTGGCCACCCGGTTGATGGCGGACTTTCCGACGTCCATGGCCTATTTTTCACAGAAACAATACCAATACCCATACCAATACCAATACCGCACTTCAGGTGCCCCCGCCAGCAACAACACCAATGCCTTGTTGCTCAGAGATCCGACGGTGGACGGTCTCAAAACAGGTCACAGCGACACCGGGGGGTATTCCTTGATTGCCACTGCCAAGCGGGAGGCCCCCGGGGTGGGGCCTCGAAGGTTGTTGTCGGTGGTGATTGGCGCGGCCAGTGACAATGCCCGTGCGACCGAAAGCCAAAAACTCCTCAATTGGGGGTACACCGCGTTTGAAGTGGTGAAATTGTTTGAAGCCGGGGTCGCGGTCACGGCCCCTGACGTCTGGAAGGGCAACGCCAAATCTTTGCCGCTGGGCCAGCCGAATGCCATCGTGGTGGATGTGCCAACAGGGCGCGCCGCCCAGTTGCGGGCCACCTTGTCCCGACCCGATCCGTTGGTGGCGCCCTATTTCAAAGGTCAGCCGGTGGGTCAACTGAAAGTGACTTTGGCGGATCAACCGTATTTAGAGCTGCCTTTGGTGTCACTGGCCAGCGTCGAGCAGGCGGGCCTTTTGGGGCGCGCTTGGGATGCCCTGCGTTTGTGGATCAAGTAAGGGTTGGGCGGGTCTGGCAAAGGTGCTTGCTTAGCGGGCAGTGATCTGGTATATTGGAAGGCTTTTCGGAATTTCACAGGTTTCGATAGGGGGTTCCCCATGAAGTCTCAAGGGGGCCGTTGACTCATTTTTAAAACGTTTAGGGACGTTATGCCAACCATCAATCAGCTCGTGCGTCAAGGGCGTGAGGTCGAAACGATCAAATCGAAGAGCCCCGCGATGCAAAACTCTCCACAGCGCCGTGGCGTGTGCACCCGTGTGTACACCACGACGCCTAAAAAGCCTAACTCCGCTCTGCGTAAGGTTGCCAAAGTGCGCCTGACCAACGGTTTTGAGGTCATTTCCTACATCGGCGGTGAAGGCCACAACTTGCAAGAACACAGCGTGGTGCTGGTTCGCGGCGGTCGTGTCAAGGATTTGCCTGGTGTGCGGTACCACATCGTGCGTGGTTCGCTCGACTTGCAAGGCGTGAAAGACCGCAAGCAATCGCGCTCCAAGTACGGCGCTAAGCGTCCAAAGAAGGCCTAATCAGGCCAACTTAAGGGCTCAAATAGGCCCTCAAGTGCGTCATGCGCTTGAAAAATATCGGTGTCCTAATGGCCTGGCTGGCTGTTTTGGACGAAGTGACCCTCAAGGTGCTGCAACTAAACAAATAGCGCTGGGTCGAGTAAGTGGGATGCCTGAATGGTGTCTCGCGGTGCCTGAAATGGTGCCAACTGAAGCAAAGAGGTTTACAAATGCCACGTCGTCGCGAAGTCCCTAAACGTGAAATTCTGCCGGATCCAAAGTTCGGTAATGTCGAGCTGTCTAAATTCATGAATGTGATCATGGAAGGCGGCAAAAAAGCGGTTGCTGAGCGCATCATTTATGGTGCCTTGGAACTGATCGAGAAAAAGCACCCTGACAAGAACCCCATGGAAGCTTTTGAAGTGGCGATCAACAACGTCAAGCCCATGGTCGAAGTCAAGAGCCGCCGGGTTGGCGGTGCCAACTACCAAGTGCCTGTCGAAGTCCGTCCGGTTCGTCGCTTGGCTTTGTCGATGCGTTGGATCAAAGAAGCCGCTCGCAAGCGCGGTGAAAAGTCCATGGCGCAACGCTTGGCCAACGAGCTGCTCGAGGCCACCGAAGGCCGTGGCGGTGCCATGAAAAAGCGTGACGAAGTTCACCGCATGGCCGAGGCCAACAAGGCGTTCAGCCACTTCCGTTTCTAAGTTCTTCTTAACTCATCAATCAGACCCTGTCGTCTGGTGGCTCGCCAAAAGCGTGCTGCCGACGACTTTTGGAGTATTTAAATGGCCCGCACTACCCCCATTGAGCGCTACCGCAACATCGGTATCTCGGCTCACATTGACGCTGGTAAAACCACCACCACTGAGCGTATTCTTTTCTATACCGGCGTGAACCACAAAATTGGTGAAGTGCACGACGGCGCTGCCACGATGGACTGGATGGAGCAAGAGCAAGAGCGTGGTATCACCATCACGTCCGCTGCGACCACCTGTTTCTGGAAGGGCATGGACACGTCTTTCCCCGAACACCGCATCAACATCATTGACACCCCTGGCCACGTGGACTTCACGATTGAAGTGGAGCGTTCCATGCGCGTGCTGGACGGCGCCTGCATGGTTTATTGCGCGGTGGGTGGCGTGCAGCCCCAGTCTGAAACCGTGTGGCGTCAAGCCAACAAGTACAAAGTGCCCCGTTTGGCCTTTGTGAACAAAATGGACCGCACCGGCGCCAACTTCTTCAAGGTCGTGGACCAAATGAAGCTGCGCTTGAAGGCCAACCCCGTGCCGATCGTCATCCCCATCGGCGCTGAAGAAAACTTCACGGGCGTGGTCGATTTGCGCAAAATGAAGGCCATCATTTGGGACGAAGCGTCTCAAGGTATGAAGTTCAACTTCGAAGAAATTCCGGCCGACTTGGTTGAGCAAGCCAAAGAATGGCGCGAAAAGATGGTTGAAGCTGCTGCCGAAGCCTCTGAAGAGTTGATGAACAAGTACCTTGAAGAAGGCGACTTGACCGAAGAAGAAATTACAGCCGGTCTGCGCACCCGCACCATCGCTGGCGAAATCCAGCCCATGTTGTGTGGCACCGCCTTCAAGAACAAGGGTGTGCAACGCATGTTGGACGCCGTGATTGAACTCATGCCTTCGCCTTTGGACGTGAAAGCCATCAAGGGCTTTGACGAAGATGAGCAAGAAATTACCCGCAAGGCCGACGACAACGAAAAATTTGCTGCTTTGGCATTCAAGTTGATGACCGACCCCTTTGTGGGCCAGTTGACCTTTGTGCGCGTCTATGCCGGCGTGTTGAAAAAGGGCGATACGGTTTACAACGCGGTGCGCGGCAAGAAGGAGCGCATTGGTCGTATTGTGCAAATGCACGCCAACAACCGTGAAGAAGTGGATGAAATCCGCGCGGGCGACATCGCTGCTTGCGTGGGCTTGAAAGACGTCACCACGGGCGAAACCTTGTGCGATCCCAATGCGGTGATCACCTTGGAACGCATGGTGTTCCCTGACTCCGTGATTCGCCAAGCGGTCGAGCCCAAAACCAAGGCCGACCAAGAAAAAATGGGCTTGGCGTTGAGCCGCTTGGCTGCTGAAGATCCCTCCTTCCGCGTGCAGACCGACGAAGAATCGGGCCAGACCATCATTGGCGGTCAAGGCGAGTTGCACTTGGAAATTATTGTTGACCGCATGAAGCGTGAGTTCGGTGTGGAGGCCAACGTGGGCAAGCCCCAAGTGGCCTATCGCGAAACCATTCGCAAGCAAGTCACCGAAGTCGAAGGCAAGTTTGTGCGTCAATCCGGCGGTAAAGGCCAGTATGGCCACGTCGTGTTGACCGTCGAACCCAACGAAGCCGGCAAGGGCTTTGAATTCGTTGACGCCATCAAGGGCGGTGTGGTGCCTCGCGAATACATCCCTGCGGTTGAAAAGGGTGTGATCGAAGCTTTGAACCAAGGCGTGCTGGCGGGCTATCCCGTGGTTGACGTGAAGGTGACTTTGACTTTCGGCTCCTACCACGATGTGGACTCGAACGAAAACGCCTTCAAGATGGCCGCCATCTTCGGCTTCAAGGACGGCTGCCGCAAGGCCGGTCCCGTCATCTTGGAGCCCATGATGGCTGTCGAAGTTGAAACCCCTGAAGACTATGCGGGTAACGTGATGGGCGACTTGTCCTCACGTCGCGGCATGGTTCAAGGCATGGACGACATGACCGGTGGCGGTAAAGCCATCAAGGCTGAAGTGCCACTGTCTGAGATGTTCGGTTACTCGACCACCTTGCGTTCGATGTCCCAAGGCCGTGCGACTTACACGATGGAATTCAAGCACTACGCGGAAGCCCCGCGCAATGTGGCTGAAGCCATCATGGCAGCACGCGCCAAGTAATTTCTTTTTTGTCTGCGATTGGGTGCCACACCGTTCCCGTGCGGTGTGATTCAGCAACTCAGTGCAGACGTTAAACCACACACGGGCATGCTCTTTGGAGAATTGAAAAATGGCAAAAGGTAAATTTGAACGGACCAAGCCCCACGTGAACGTGGGCACGATTGGCCACGTTGACCATGGTAAAACCACGCTGACTGCTGCGATTGCAACGGTTTTGGCGGCAAAGTTTGGCGGCGAAGCCAAGGCTTATGACCAAATTGACGCGGCGCCTGAAGAAAAAGCGCGTGGCATCACCATCAACACCGCCCACGTGGAATACGAAACGGCCAACCGCCACTACGCCCACGTGGACTGCCCGGGTCACGCTGACTATGTGAAGAACATGATCACGGGCGCGGCTCAAATGGACGGCGCCATTTTGGTGTGCTCGGCCGCTGACGGCCCCATGCCCCAAACCCGCGAACACATTTTGTTGTCACGCCAAGTTGGCGTGCCTTACATCATTGTGTTTTTGAACAAAGCGGACTTGGTGGACGACGCTGAATTACTCGAACTCGTTGAAATGGAAGTGCGTGAATTGCTGAGCAAGTACGACTTCCCTGGCGACGACACCCCCATCATCAAGGGTTCTGCTCGCTTGGCGCTGGATGGCGACAAGGGCGAACTCGGCGAAGGCGCCATCATGAAGTTGGCCGAAGCCTTGGACACCTACATCCCCACGCCTGAGCGTGCGGTGGACGGCGCGTTCTTGATGCCTGTTGAAGACGTGTTCTCGATCTCGGGTCGCGGCACCGTGGTGACCGGTCGTATCGAGCGCGGCATCATCAAGGTCGGCGAAGAAATCGAAATCGTCGGTATCAAGCCCACCTTGAAGACCACCTGCACGGGCGTGGAAATGTTCCGCAAGCTGCTGGACCAAGGTCAAGCGGGCGACAACGTGGGTATCTTGTTGCGCGGCACCAAGCGTGAAGAGGTGGAGCGCGGCCAAGTGCTGTGCAAGCCAGGTAGCGTCAAGCCCCACACCCACTTTACGGCTGAAATCTACGTCTTGAGCAAAGACGAAGGGGGTCGCCACACGCCTTTCTTCAACAACTACCGTCCCCAGTTTTACTTCCGTACCACGGACGTCACGGGTGCGATTGAGTTGCCTGAAGGCAAAGAAATGGTGATGCCTGGCGACAACGTGACGATCACGGTCAAGCTGATCAACCCCATTGCCATGGAAGAAGGTCTGCGCTTCGCAATCCGCGAAGGTGGTCGTACCGTGGGCGCCGGTGTCGTGGCCACGATCTTGGCTTAATTCGAAAATTAAAAGGAATTAGCCATGTCAGCCAAACAAAAAATCCGCATCCGCCTGAAAGCGTTTGACTACAAGTTGATCGACCAATCGGCTGCCGAAATCGTCGACACCGCCAAGCGCACGGGCGCGATTGTCAAAGGCCCCGTCCCTTTGCCGACCCGCATGAAGCGTTTCGACATTTTGCGTTCACCACACGTTAACAAGACCAGCCGTGACCAGTTCGAAATTCGAACCCACCAACGTCTGATGGACATTGTGGACCCCACCGACAAAACCGTTGACGCTTTGATGAAGCTCGACTTGCCTGCTGGTGTGGACGTCGAAATCAAACTGCAATAAGAATTTTTCTAAAGTTCTGAGGGCGGTTTAAAAAACTAAATCAGCAAGGGCTTGCACAAGTGGTGAGTCCTTGCTATAATTTAGGGCTTGGTCAAATTTGGCCAAGATTTATTAACTCACTTTCACGTCAAAACGCAGGGGCCAATTGAAGTCGCTACGGTGGAAGATATGGAGAACAACACATGAGTCTTAGCACCTCACTGGGGTTGCTGGGTCGCAAGGTGGGCATGATGCGTTTGTTCACGGATGATGGGGATGCAGTTCCTGTCACCGTGGTCGATGTGTCTAACAACCGCGTGACGCAGGTGAAAACCCAAGAGAATGATGGCTATGTGGCCTTGCAGGTCACGTTCGGTTCGCGCAAAGCATCGCGCGTGACCAAGCCCAATGCCGGTCACCTTGCTAAAGCAGGCGTAGAAGCGGGCGAAATCATCCAAGAATTCCGCGTGTCTGCCGAAGTCGCAGCGCAGTATGCCGCTGGCGCTCAAGTGCCGGCCAATGCGGTGTTTGCTGTGGGCCAAAAAGTGGACGTGCAAGGCACCTCCATCGGTAAAGGCTTTGCCGGCACCATTAAGCGCCATAACTTCAGCTCGCAACGTGCCTCTCACGGTAACAGCCGCTCGCACAATGTGCCCGGCTCGATCTCCATGGCGCAAGATCCTGGCCGCGTGTTCCCTGGCAAGAAAATGTCAGGCCATCTCGGTGACGTGACCAAAACCACCCAAAACCTTGACGTGATTCGCATCGACGAAACGCGCCAACTCTTGTTGATCAAGGGCGCTGTTCCTGGTTCCAAGGGTGGCTTCGTGACGGTGCGTCCTGCTGTCAAGGCCAAAGCCGCTAAAGGAGTGAACTGATGCAGCTCGAACTCCTGAATGACCAAGGCCAAGCCGCTTCGAAATTCGATGCGCCTGAGACCGTGTTTGGTCGTGATTACAACGAAGACTTGATTCACCAAATCGTCGTGGCTTATCAAGCCAACGCACGCCAAGGTACCCGCGCTCAAAAAGACCGCGAACAAGTTCACCATTCGACGAAAAAGCCTTTTAAACAAAAAGGCACCGGCCGCGCACGCGCCGGTATGACGTCTTCCCCGCTGTGGCGTGGGGGTGGTCGTATTTTCCCGAACATGCCTGACGAAAACTTTGGTCAGAAAATCAACAAGAAGATGTACCGTGCCGGCATGGCTTCCATCTTCTCGCAACTGGCCCGCGAAGGCCGTTTGGCTGTGGTTGATTCTTTGAGTGTAGAAGCCCCCAAGACCAAGCTCTTGGCTGCCAAGTTCAAGGCCATGAATCTGCAATCGGTGATGGTCATCGCTGATGAAGTGGACGACAACCTTTACCTGGCCTCGCGCAACCTGCCCAATGTATTGGTCGTTGAGCCCCGTTACGCCGATCCCCTGTCTTTGGTTCACTACCGCAAGGTGTTGGTGACCAAGGCCGCCATCGACAAACTGAAGGAGATGTTCGCATGAGCACCGCAACTACCAAGTTTGACGAAGGTCGTTTGATGCAAGTGTTGGTTGCCCCCATCGTGTCTGAAAAAGCCACCATGGTGGCTGAAGTGTCCAACGCGGTGACTTTTAAAGTGCTGCAAGACGCTACCAAGCCAGAAATCAAAGCCGCTGTGGAATTGATGTTCAAGGTGGAAGTTAAGGGCGTATCTGTGGTGAATACCAAAGGCAAGACCAAGCGTTTTGGCAAGTCCATTGGCCGTCGCGACAACGTTCGCAAGGCTTATGTCACGCTGCAACCAGGTCAAGAACTCAACCTCTCTGGGGAGGCTGCGTAATCATGGCTGTCATTAAAATGAAACCCACTTCACCCGGCCAACGTGCTGTGGTGAAAGTGACGCGCGATCACCTTTACAAGGGCGCGCCTTTGGCCTCACTGTTGGAACCTCAGTTCCAAAAAGCCGGCCGCAACAACAACGGCCACGTGACCACGCGTCACAAAGGCGGTGGTCACAAGCACCACTACCGTGTGGTTGACTTCTTGCGCAACAAAGACGGCATACCTGCCAAAGTGGAACGTGTCGAATACGACCCCAACCGCACCGCCCACATCGCCTTGTTGTGCTATGCCGACGGTGAGCGTCGCTACATCATCGCCCCGCGCGGTGTTGAAGCCGGCGCGACCCTGATGAGCGGCTCAGAAGCCCCCATTCGTGCGGGTAACACCTTGCCTATTCGCAACATTCCCGTTGGTTCCACCATCCACGCGATTGAAATGCAACCCGGCAAGGGCGCTCAAATCGCCCGTTCAGCAGGCGCTTCGGCCACCTTGCTGGCCCGTGAAGGCGTTTACGCTCAGGTTCGCCTGCGCTCCGGTGAAGTTCGCAAGATCCACATCGAGTGCCGTGCCACCATCGGCGAAGTTGCCAACGAAGAACACAGCCTGCGCCAATTGGGCAAGGCCGGTGTGAAGCGTTGGATGGGCATTCGTCCTACCGTTCGCGGTGTGGCCATGAACCCGATCGATCACCCCCACGGTGGTGGTGAAGGTCGTACCGGCGAAGGCCGTCATGCAGTGGATCCTTGGGGTAATCTCACCAAGGGTTACCGTACCCGTAACAACAAGCGCACACAGGTCATGATCGTGTCGCGTCGTAAAAAGTAAGGGGTAGGCAATGACTCGCTCTCTGAAAAAAGGTCCTTTTGTTGACCATCACCTGATCGCTAAAGTTGAAAAAGCGGTGGCGACCAAGGATAAAAAACCAATTAAAACCTGGTCACGTCGTTCCATGGTCTTGCCCGATTTCATCGGTTTGACCATTGCCGTTCACAACGGCAAACAACACGTCCCGGTTTACGTTACCGACCAGATGGTGGGCCACAAGCTCGGCGAATTCGCCTTGACGCGCACCTTCAAGGGTCACCCCGCGGACAAAAAAGTCCAGAAGAAATAAGGAATGACCATGGAAACACGTGCAGTCCTCCGGGGCGTTCGCCTGTCTGTTGATAAAGGCCGTCTTGTCGCTGATTTAATCCGCGGCAAAAAGGTCGATCAAGCTTTGAACATCTTGACTTTCACGCAGAAAAAAGCGGCGGGTATTGTCAAGAAAGTGCTCGAGTCGGCCATCGCCAACGCGGAGCACAACGACGGCGCTGACATTGACGAACTGAAAGTCAAGACCATTTACGTCGAGCAAGGTGCCACGCTCAAGCGTTTCACCGCCCGTGCCAAAGGCCGTGGCAATCGCATCAGCAAACCCACGTGCCACGTGTACGTGACGGTTGGTAACTAATAGGCGGAACAGAGACTATGGGACAAAAAATCCATCCAACCGGTTTCCGCCTGGCGGTCAGCCGCAATTGGGCCAGCCGCTGGTACGCCAGCAACCGTGACTTCGCCGGCATGTTGGCCGAAGACATCAAGGTTCGCGAGTACCTGAAGGCCAAGTTGAAGAATGCCGCCGTGTCGCGCATTCTGATCGAGCGTCCTGCCAAGAACGCCCGCATCACCATTTTCTCGGCTCGTCCGGGCGTGGTGATCGGCAAGAAAGGCGAAGACATCGAGTTGCTTAAGAAAGAACTCGCTGCTCGTTTGGGCGTGCCCGTCGCAGTCAACATCGAAGAAGTGCGCAAGCCCGAGATCGATGCCAAGTTGATCGCTGACTCGATCACCCAACAGCTCGAAAAACGCATCATGTTCCGCCGTGCCATGAAGCGCGCCATGCAAAACGCCATGCGTTTGGGCGCCTTGGGCATCAAGATCATGTCGGCCGGTCGTTTGAACGGCATTGAAATCGCCCGCACGGAGTGGTACCGCGAAGGCCGTGTGCCGTTGCATACGCTGCGCGCTGACATCGATTACGGCACCTCAGAGGCCAAAACCACTTATGGCGTTATCGGCGTCAAGGTTTGGGTTTACAAGGGCGACACCCTCGGCCGCAATGACTTGCCCGCTGTGGTTGAACCCCGCAACGACGATGAACGCCGTCCACGCGGTCCTCGCCGTGAGGGTCGCCCGGGTGATCGTCCCAATAGCGACCGCCGTGCACCCCGCCGTACCGGTGGCAATGTGGCCCCAGCCGACGGCAGCGATAAACCCGCTGAAGCCGCTGGTGCTGAAGTAAAAACCGCCGTTAAGCGCGTCCGCAAAGTCGCCGCGCCCGCTACAGCAGCGGACGGACAAGGAGAATAAATATGCTGCAACCTGCTCGCCGCAAGTACCGCAAGGAGCAAAAAGGCCGTAACACCGGCGTCGCCACACGAGGCAACTCGGTGGCTTTCGGTGACTTCGGTCTGAAATCGACTGACCGCGGTCGTTTGACCGCACGTCAAATCGAAGCTGCCCGCCGTGCCATTTCACGTCACGTTAAGCGTGGCGGCCGCATCTGGATTCGTGTGTTCCCTGACAAACCAATTTCCCAAAAGCCTGCTGAAGTGCGTATGGGTAACGGTAAGGGCAACCCCGAGTACTACGTGGCTGAAATCCAGCCCGGTAAGGTGTTGTATGAAATCGTGGGTGTGCCTGAAGAGTTGGCGCGTGAAGCGTTCCGCCTCGCCGCTGCCAAGTTGCCATTGCGCACCACCTTTGTCGCGCGTTTGCTCGGCCAGTAATCAGGAGAATAAGTATGACCAAAGCTGCTGATCTGCGTCAAAAAGACATCGCCGGTGTGGAAGCCGAAGTGAAAGCCTTACAAAAGGCCCACTTTGGTTTGCGTATGCAAAAAGCCACCCAACAACTGGGCAACACGGGCGCGCTCAAAGTAACGCGCCGTGACATCGCTCGTGCAAAAACCATTCTTGCTCAAAAGCAAGCCGCCAAATAAGGGGCCGACATGACGGAAGTAAAGAAATCCCTCAAGCGCACTTTGATTGGCAAAGTGGTCAGCGACAAGCGCAGCAAAACCGTGACCGTGCTGGTCGAACGCCGTGTGAAGCACGCGTTGTATGGCAAGATTGTTGCCAAGTCCAGCAAGTACCACGCGCACGACGAAAACGGTGCCTACCATGTGGGCGACGTGATTGAAATCACCGAAAGCCGTCCGATTTCGCGCACCAAGAACTGGGTTGTAACCCGTTTGGTTGAAAAGGCCGCTGCGGTTTAAGACTCAGCGTCTGCGAAAAAACAAAAAGCGACTCATAATCTGAGTCGCTTTTTTATTTCTGTCCTCATTTCTTACTTAAAAGGAAGCACCATGATCAACATCGGAGACGAACTGCCCGCTACCACTTTGATGGAATACAGCGAAGTGGAAGGCGAGGGATGCAGCATTGGCCCCAACGCCGTGGATGTGGCCAAAGCCAGCGCCGGCAAAACCATTGCGCTGTTTGCATTGCCTGGCGCCTTCACGCCCACTTGCTCGGCCAAGCACGTGCCGGGTTATGTCGAAAACTTTGACGCTTTTAAAGCGGCCGGTGTCGATGAAATTTGGTGTTTGAGCGTCAACGATGCTTTCGTCATGGGCGCATGGGCGCGCGACCAAAAAACAGTGGGCAAAGTGCGCATGTTGGCCGATGGCAGCGCCGACTTCGCCAAGGCAACGGGTCTAACGCTCGACCTCACGGCCCGCGGCATGGGTTTGCGCAGCGACCGATATTCGATGTTGGTCAAAGACGGCAAAGTGGTCAGCATCAACCGTGAAGCCCCAGGTAAATTTGAAGTCAGCAACGCCGAAACTTTGTTGGCGCAAGCCAAAGCTTAAAACCAAAAAGCTTCCAGAACGGCCACTTCGTTGGCCATAATGGCGGTTGTAATTTTTCCCATGAACAACCGCATCCTGATCATCGCCCACGCGCCTCTCGCTCATGCCCTGCGGCAATGCGCGCTTCATGTTTTTCCAGAGTGCGAGCGTGAGGTCCGGGCGGTGGATGTGCAACCCAATTTATCGCCCGAAGAAACCTTGCAAATGGCGCGCATCACGATGCATGAAATGGGTCCCAACCCGGTGCTTGTCCTAAGTGACGTGTTTGGTGCGACCCCTTGTAATGTCGCGCAAAAATTGGTTGACGGCGTCCATTCGCGTCTGTTGGCGGGTGTTAATTTGCCCATGTTGCTGCGCGCGGTGACGTACCGCCATGAAGAACTCGATGCCTTGGTCATCAAGGCTTTGGCGGGCGGTAATCAAGGGGTGATGACGGTGGCCAGCACGGCCCCGCAAAATCAGACTAGAAGGACCACGCGTGATCAAAACCACCACGACCATCAGCAATAAACTGGGCTTACACGCGCGTGCCTCAGCCAAGTTGACCAAATTGGCGGGCAGCTTCCAAAGCGAAGTCTGGTTAAGCAAAGCCGACCGCCGAGTCAACGCCAAAAGCATCATGGGCGTGATGATGTTGGCCGCAGGCTTGGGCTCTGTCGTTGATCTGGAAACCAACGGCCCCGATGAAGCGGCTGCCAGCGAAGCCATTCTGGCTTTGATGGCCGATAAATTCGGCGAAGGCGAATAAGCCCATGACCTTCACCGTCCAAGGTCTGGCTGTTGCCCGGGGCATTGCGATTGGCCGGGCGGTATTGGTGGCCTCCAGCCGCTTGGACGTGGCGCATTATTTCATCGAAGCGGCCCAAGTTGAAAGCGAAAGCGCGCGCCTAATTGCCGCTAAAAATGCAGTGGCTGAGGAGCTGTCCGAGTTGCAGGCTTCCTTGGCTCAAATGCCAGCGAGTGAGGCGCCGCCGGAACTGTCGGCCTTGCTGGATGTGCACTTGATGCTGCTGCAAGATGAGGCGCTGACCGACGGCGTTTTGCATTGGGTTCGTGAGCGTTTGTACAACGCAGAATGGGCCTTAACGACCCAGCTTGAGGTCATCGGGCGGCAATTTGATGAAATGAAAGACCGCTACCTGCGCGAGCGCAAGGCCGACTTGGAGCAGGTGGTGGAACGTGTGTTGCGCAACCTCAAAGGGGCGCCGTCTGCCGTGACGCCGGTTTTCGGCCACACCCGCAAAAGTTCGCAAGAAGTGCTGATCGATGACACCGTTGATGTGCCCTTGGTCTTGGTGGCGCACGACCTGTCACCAGCGGACATGATGCAGTTCAAGCAAAGTGTCTTTGCAGGCTTTGTCACCGATGTGGGTGGCAAGACCTCGCACACTGCCATCGTCGCACGCAGCATGGACATTCCTGCCGTCGTCGGCGCTCGCGGGGCCAGCCAGTGGGTGCGTCAAGACGACTGGGTCATCATTGACGGCGATGCCGGCGTGATGATCGTCGACCCTTCGCCCATCATTCTGGCCGAGTATGGTTTTAAACAGCGTCAAGGTGAGTTGGAGCGTGAGCGGCTGACGCGGTTGCGCCACACCCCAGCGGTGACCTTGGATGGTCAGAAAATTGAACTGCTGGCCAACATTGAACTCCCTGACGACACCCGCTCTGCGGTGGCCGCAGGGGCCTTGGGCGTTGGCCTGTTCCGCAGTGAATTCTTGTTCATGGGTCGGCATGGCCAATTGCCCGATGAAGAAGAGCAATATGCGGCCTACAAAAGCGCCGTTGAAGGCATGCACGGCTTGCCGGTCACTATTCGCACGGTCGATGTGGGCGCTGACAAACCACTGGATGAAAAGCCGCGTGAAGAGTCTTATTTAAACCCCGCCTTGGGCTTGAGGGCCATTCGCTGGAGCTTGGCAGACCCTGATATGTTCCGCACCCAATTGCGCGCCATTTTGCGCGCAGCGGCCCATGGCAAAGTGAATTTGTTGATTCCGATGTTGGCGCAAGCCTCTGAAATTCGCGCCACCTTGGCGGTGCTTGATCAGGCCCGTCGCGAGCTGGATCACGCGGGGGTCGTTTATGGCCCCGTGCAAGTCGGTGCCATGATCGAAATTCCCGCTGCGGCCTTGAATGTCGACCTGTTCTTGCGCTACTTTGACTTCTTGTCGATCGGCACCAACGACCTGATTCAATACACGTTGGCGATTGACCGCGCCGATGAATCGGTTGCGCATTTGTACGACCCTTTGCACCCCGCGGTGCTGGCCCTGATTGCCAAAACATTGGACCACGGCGCCCAGCAAGGCAAGTCGGTCAGTGTGTGCGGCGAAATGGCGGGCGATGTGACCCTGACCCGTTTGTTGTTGGGCATGGGCTTGAAGGTGTTTTCAATGCACCCCTCGCAAATCTTGTCGGTCAAGCAAGAAATTTTGCGCAGCGACACGCAAAAACTCAAACGCTGGGCCCATGAAGTTTTGGCGTCAGACGAACCCGCTCAGCTCTTGAACAAAGCCCGCTGACCGCGGTGAAGATGGGTTTTAAAGCCTTTTTTCCCAGAGCAGCTGAACATTCAAATACGTTTGGTTGTGGGTTTGGCTCTTTTCCAACGTGGCGGGGCTTTGGTAGACGCTGCCGGTTGAGAACAGCTGAGGCCCGAGGTTGAAAAGCGACAATCGCCAAGAGGAGGTGTTGTCGACTTTCCACAAGCCATACACATCAAATTCTTGCTTGCGTGAAATGTTCAGCCGTTGTGCAGCGCTGGTTTGCGTCTCGTAGGCGGGTGTGAGGTTGAAGTTGCCGCCCACCGTCAAAGGGAATCCCTTGACCCGGTAGTCGCCGCCGAAATTGCCCGTGGTGTGCGGCTGTTGGTCCATCTGGTTGTGGGGTCCGGGGAGCCCCGCCACTTGGGAATTGAAAAAGCTGACGTTGGCGCGCAGGTTCACGGCGGGGGCCTCTGAAATCAGCTGATTCAGCCTGAACTTGGCCTCCAACTCCAGCCCTTCGGTGTTGGCAGTACCGACGTTTTGAGGGCTGGACACCCATCGGCCGCTGCTGAGGTTTTGGGCCACCAAGGTGCGCACATAGTTGTCCACGCGTCGGTAAAAAACCGAGGCGCTCAAAATGCCCCCGTCGGCCAGGTAATGTTCCAGCGCGAAATCGAGGCCGGTGGCCAATTCGGGCTTCAAATACGGATTGCCCAC
Organism: uncultured Curvibacter sp.; assembly: GCA_903828535.1. Classification (GTDB taxonomy): domain Bacteria; phylum Pseudomonadota; class Gammaproteobacteria; order Burkholderiales; family Burkholderiaceae_C; genus Curvibacter. Next base: position 34,153 of record CAIKMN010000010.1, on the reverse strand, counting down.
GGTATCGGGATCGCTCGGCCCATTGCTGCCATTGGTGCTGTCTTGCGAGGTGCGTAAATAAGGCGCCATCAAGCTGGAGATGGGCGTGGCTTTGTAGCTGCGGGTCAAGCTCATTCGCACCTGGTCTTTGCTGTCCGGCTCGGGGCGCCACATGGCGTGTAGCATGGGTGAGATCACCGTCGATTGGTTGACGGACTGCATCAAACCGTTGTTGCCATGGGTATCCAGGTGCTCATAGCGCAAGCCTGCGTAGGTGCCCCATTGGGGGTTGATTTGCCATTCGTCTTGGGTGTAGAAGGCCGATCTCAATTGACGCGCCCCCAAATCGCCCGCATTGCCCAAGAGTGCAGGCGTGGCAAAGGCCTCTTCAGCCCGAATCACTTGCTCAATTTCAACGCCACTGACCCACTCATGGCCTCCGGTCAATAACTGTTTGAACTTCAGGCTGGAGGTGAAACTGCGGTCTGAAATCGTGCTGGTCATGTTGGTTGTGGGCAGAATGCCCCCACTGCCCCCACTGCCCCCACTGCCCCCACTGCCCCCACTGCCCCCACTGACCTCACTGCCCGCCGTCTGTACTTGGTTGTTTTGGCTGTTCCAGCCACCGCCATTGAACTTAAGCTCGAAGTTGCTGTCGGGACTCAGCACTTTCTTCCACTGCCCGTTCAAACGCAGCACGGTTGACTCTCGAAGACTTCGCGTGTTGGCATCGTCAAAACCACTCAAGCCACTGCCTGAGCTGCTTTGCGACAAGTGCTCGGTGCCGTGGGCGCTAGAACGAGCGAACATCAAGAAAGGCATCAAGGTCAGCGTTTCGCCCGGTGCGTCTTTGAACTGCAAACGGGCGGTGGCGTTGATGCTGTCGCGCTTTGAGACGGAATCGTTGAAGGTGGTTCTGCTCAAGCTGCTGGGGAAGGGCTCCAGCACCTCTCGGCTTAGGTCGGTTTCGGCGTGCGTCGGCGTGGTGCTGTGGTTGGCGGAGAGGGTGTAATTGGCAGAGAACAGCGCTTGGTCTTGGTGGGTACTGAGCGACACCATTTCAGTGAGTTGGCCGCCCTGGGAAGCCAGCGACGACTTTAAGTCCATCGGCTCACCCCGCTTGCCCTGACGGGTGATGATGTTGATCGTGCCGGCCACCGCTTGTGCACCGGTTTCAGCGGTGGGTGAGCGGTAAATTTCAATGCGTTCCACCATTTCAGGCGTCAAAGACTCGATGGAAAAACCATGCGGCATCCGTTGACCATCCATCAAAATTTGGGTGTAACCCGCACTCAAGCCCCGCATGCGAATGCCGCTGCCTCGCCCGGGCGGGCCGCCCAATGAGATGCCGGGTTGGCGCTGCAGCACATCGCCAATGTTGTTGTCACCCATGCGTTCAATTTCTTCATGAGTGATCACGATTTTGCTGACCGTCGATTCACGCCGGTCTTTGATTTCGTCGTCGCGCTTGTCGGTGATCTCCACTTGGCCCATGTCGGTGGTGGGGCTCTTTTGTGCACAAGCAAGGTGGCAGGCCAGCGTCAGCAAGGCCCAAATGAGGGGTTTGATCGAGATTGAAATAGACATGGCGGAGATAAAACCTTAAAGCTCACAAAAGATCTTCGAGCGAATCAATGACCCGGTCAGCGCCAGCTTTGTAGGCCGGTTGACCATGGTTGTAACCATAGCAGACCAAGATGACGGGACAACCCGCCGCCCGGGCGGCTTGCACATCGTTGACCGAGTCGCCCACCATGCAGGTGTGCTCAGGCAATGTGCCCAAGCGTTCGCAGGCTTTTAGCAAGGGCATGGGATGTGGCTTCTTCTTTTCATACGTGTCCCCGCCGATCACGTGCTCGAAAAAGTCCAGGCAGTTTTTTTGCCTTAATAAATCGCGTGCAAAACGTTCTGGTTTGTTGGTCAAACAAACCAAAGGAAGGCCGGCATGGTGCCAGCGACTGAGGCTGGCTTGGACGCCGGGGTAAAGGGAGGATCGAAGCCCATTCAGGCGGGCGTAATGGTGAAGATAGCGATTCAGCGCCTGAGCACTCAAAGACAAACCGCCTGGGCTGGGTGGGTCTGGCCGATCAAGCCCAATGGGCAGCTGAGATTCAACCCGACGCAACGCCTGTTGCACCAAATGTTCGGAGCCTTTGCCCACCATCAAGGCCACGTCCTCGGCTTGAAGGGCAACGACGGGCCCGGTGCTGCCCGGGCCCAACAAGTCCTCAAGCATGGCGTTTAAGGCGGCTACAAAGTCGCCCAAGGTGTCGACCAAAGTGCCGTCAAGGTCCAGCAAAAGGGCGTCGAACTGTTGAGCAGTCATGTGGTGTGCAGAGGGTGACTTCAAGCCAATCAGGCAGCCAACTGAACGCGGCGACGGGCATCGGCGTAACCCAATTCAAAGGCCCCCATGACGTTGGCTTTGGCCGTGCAGTCCCATGTCGTGACCGGAATCTTTTGGCTTGCTTGCCAATACGTTCGCCCGTTGTGTTGAAAATACTCGGGTCGATTCGGGTAGTACCTCGTGAGCAGAACCAAGGTGCGAGCCCTCGCTTCTGGGGTTTGAGTGGGAACCGGTGCGTTATCGATATAGCCGCCGTCAAATGCCCATTGTCCGTCCAGCATGACCGAATTCATGAATGGCGGTGCCGCCGCTGAGGCGTACAACAACCGTTGAGCCGCCTCTAAGGTGAGGCAGGCTTGAAGGTCATAAAACGCCTGGCGCAAACCTAAAAACCGGGACAGCCGAGGGTGGATGTCGCGGGTCATTTTTTTGTCAATCAGGTATGCCAGGGTGCCTGCCGCGACGCTGCCCCCTCTCCCCAAGCGCTTGGCAGGGTGGGTAACGGCCACCTGCAATTTTTGGACGCTCTGTTTCAATAATGGGAAGGTGTCGGCGTTGAGGAAGGCACCAATCCAAGCGGGGTAGGACTCTTGGTGCGCGAAATGCAACTTCATGCGGGCCAGGTCGCGCCAATAAAAAAGCCGATGGTTATCGGCAAACAAGTGCCTGCATTGATTCAGCGCGGCTTGAGGGCCTGTGGTCAGGCAAGAAGCCGCCACGGCCGCGCCCGCACTCGTGCCGATCATATTGGCGGGAAGCACATGACCTTGCTCGCGCAGATAAGTCACCAGCCCGGCCTGCCAGAAACACCGGTTCCCGCCGCCTGCGAAGACCACCGTGTCAAAAGCTTTAAAGGGCATGGATCGGGGAAAACTCAGGCGAGTACGCCATGCGCCTGCTGATCTGCGTGGTAACTGGAGCGAACCATGGCGCCCACAGCGGCGTGGCTGAAACCCATTTTGTAGGCTTCGGCTTCAAACAGCTTGAAGGTGTCGGGCGTGACGTAGCGGCGCACGGGCAGGTGGCTGTTGCTGGGCGCCAAATATTGGCCTAGGGTCAGCATGTCGATCTGGTGGGCCCGCATGTCTTGCATGACTTGCAAAATTTCTTCGTCGGTTTCGCCCAGGCCCACCATCAGGCCGCTCTTGGTGGGTACGTTGGGGTGCAGGGCTTTGAATTTTTTCAGCAAATTCAAGCTGAATGCGTAGTCGGAGCCCGGCCGCACTTCTTTGTACAAGCGCGGCACGGTTTCCAGGTTGTGGTTCATCACATCGGGCGGAGCCGCTTTCAAAATTTCCAAGGCGCGATCGTCGCGACCCCGAAAGTCGGGCACCAAAATTTCAATTTGGGTTTGGGGTGACCGCTGGCGCGTGTTTTCAATGCAAGCCACAAAGTGGGCGCTGCCGCCATCGCGCAGGTCGTCTCGGTCAACGCTGGTGATGACCACGTAGTTGAGTTTAAGTTGGGCGATGGTGTTGGCCAAGTTGAGGGGTTCGTTGACGTCCAAGGGGTCGGGGCGACCGTGCCCCACATCGCAAAATGGGCAGCGGCGCGTGCACTTGTCGCCCATGATCATGAAGGTGGCCGTGCCGTTGCCAAAACATTCGCCGATGTTGGGGCAAGAGGCTTCTTCGCACACCGTGTTCAGCTTGTTCTCGCGCAAAATTTGTTTGATTTCATAAAAGCGCGTGGTGGGAGAGCCCGCTTTGACACGGATCCACGAGGGCTTCTTCAAGACTTCGCCGGCTTCCACCTTGATCGGGATGCGCGAGAGTTTGGCCGCGGCCTTTTGCTTGGCCAAAGGGTTGTAATCGGCCTGGGATTGCGCTTCGCGAACGACGGGGTTGGCAGGCTTCAAATTTTCTGGGTTGGTCACGGTTTGTTTAATCGTTCAAAAGAGGTGGCGTTGAGGGGCCGCGGGGCGCTAGGTAAATTTGCAGCTTGCGGCCCAGCACATCGGCCACTTCTTGCCAAGTGGTTTGAACCCCAATTGTAGAAAGGTCCACGGTTTGAAGCCCGGCATAGCCGCAGGGGTTGATGCGGGCAAAGGGTTCCAAGTCCATCGCCACATTCAAGGCGACACCGTGGTAGGTGCAATGGCGGCTCACTTTGATGCCCAAGGCGGCAATCTTTCCGAGTCCCCGAAACGGGTCTTGGGCGGGGCTCGGGCCGGTCAGGGTCGCGTGGGCAAAGGGGTCGGCCAGTTGCACATAAATCCCAGGCGCGCCGGCGATGCGGTGGCCCGTCACGCCCCATTCGGCCAAAGTGGAGAGCAGAGCCTGCTCGAGTTTATAGACATATTCTTTGACGTAATAGCCCGCGCGCTGGAGGTTGATCAAGGGGTAGGCCACCACTTGGCCAGGCCCGTGATAAGTCACTTGGCCCCCCCGGTTGGTGGGCAGTACCGGAATATTGCCGGGGCCCAAAATGTGACTCGCTAAGCCGGCCAGTCCTTGCGTGAAAACGGGCGCATGCTCGCAAAGCCAAATTTCATCGGGGGTGTGCTCATCCCGCGCCGCTGTGAACAGTTGCATGGCGGCGACGGTGTCTGCGCAGTCACTGAGGCCCAAAGACTTGATGGAGATGGGCATCATGCAGTCATGTGAGAGAGTGCGAAAAGGGCGAAGAGGGGCGAAGAGGGCGAAAAGGGGTGCGTCGTGTTTAAAGCACGTACTTGGCTTGAGGATGGGCAGTCAAAGCGCGGTACAAATTGTCGAGCTGTTCGCGGCTGGTGGCGGTGACGGTCAGCGTCAAGCTTTGGTATTTGCCACCACTGCTGTCGCGCATTTCCAAGCGGCCAAGCTCAAAGCTCGGGTCGTGCTCGGTGGCAATGGCCGTCATGGCTTCGACAAAACCTTCTGCCTTGACGCCCATCACTTTGATTGGAAAAAGACTGGGGTATTCAATCAAAGATTCGACGCGGTTGGAGTCGGGTGCTGGGACTGTCGTGGGGTAAAGGGCGTGGCCTGGGGGGCGGGAAATGGGGGTGGTCATCGAGACTCCTTAGAAGTTTGAATTGTGTCTTTAACTGGGGGCGTGTGGTTTAAAACCCAGAGAGACAACGCCAAATCAACACAAAAATTTCTGAGCAAAGTACGGGTTTCATGGGTTTTTGTAAGGTTAGGTCGGGATAACCCCATATAATCACAGGCTTTGTGAGCGATGAAGTCTCGATGGATTCGGTAATTGACTTGGTAACTACGAGGTAACTCAAAGCAATGGCCTATGTCAGCTACTCCGAAGAAGTGGAGGCAGAAAAAGCGCTAGACGAGTTGAGGTTCAAGCCCCTCAGCGCCGAACAGGCCCAAGCCTGGCGTCAGCACCATTTTGTGCTCTCGCCTTGGCGGGTGGTGTTCTGGCAGGTGCTGGTGGGTGGTGTGCTGGGCCTGTTGGCTTGGTGGATCACGGGCCGATTCAGTGCGGGTGTGTCAGCGGTTTATGGTGCTTTGACGGTGGTCGTTCCCGCAGCGCTGTTTGCCCGGGGCCTCGCAGGTGGGTTGGCCGCAACTGGCGTCACGGGTGCGGTGCTCGGCTTCTTTGTATGGGAGGCCGTCAAATTGATAGTGGGTGTGGTGATGTTGGTCATGGCACCCCGGGTGGTTTCAGAGTTGAGCTGGCTGGCATTGCTGGTGGGCTTGGTGGTGACAATGAAGGTTTACTGGCTGGCACTTTTGGTGACGGGCGGAAAAACCCCTAAACAGGCGAGATAACAGATGGCTGTTGAAGAACAAGTTGTTGAACACGTTGGTGAACACGGTGCTGAGCATGCCCTGACGGCAGGCGAATACATCATTCACCACTTGACCTTTTTCCAATCGGGCAAACCCGCTTCGGTGGCCGATTTCTCAGTCTACAACTACGACTCTATTTTCTTCTCGGTGCTGCTCGGCTTCGTGACTTGCTGGATTTTGTGGTTGGCAGCGCGCAAGGCCACCTCCGGTGTGCCCGGCCGCTTTCAGGCGGCAGTCGAGTTGTTGTTCGAAATGGTTGATCAGCAAGCCAAGGGCATTGTGCACAATGCGGAAAGCCGCAAGTTTGTGGCGCCGCTGGCGCTTACTATTTTCGTTTGGGTGTTCTTGCTGAACGCCATGGATTTGTTCCCGGTCGACTTCTTCCCGGCACTTTGGGCGCAGTTCTACGGCGCGACTGGTCGCGATCCACACCATGCCTTCTTGCGTGTGGTGCCCACCGCCGACTTGGCGGTCACCATGGGCATGTCGGTTGCAGTGCTGCTGATTTGCTTGTATTACAACGTCAAAATCAAGGGCTTGGGTGGCTGGATTCATGAATTGTTCACGGCCCCCTTTGGCAACCACTGGGCGCTCTATCCTTTTAACTTTTTGATGCAAATCATTGAGTTTGTGGCCAAAACGGTTTCGCATGGCATGCGGTTGTTTGGCAATATGTATGCGGGTGAGTTGATCTTTTTGTTGATCGCTCTGATGGGTGGCGCTTTCACGCTGTCTGCTACCGGCATTTTGTTGGCCATTGGTCAAATCATCGCGGGTTCCGCTTGGGCCATCTTCCACATCTTGATCATCACATTGCAGGCCTTTGTGTTCATGATGTTGACCTTGGTTTATGTGGGTCAAGCGCACGATCACCATTGAGCGTTAACTTTTTCTTTTTCTCTCGTTTCTTTTTTTCTTAACCAAAATCCTTCAAGGAGTCATCATGGAAGTTATTAGCTTTGTTGCATTGGCCGCTGGCCTGATCATCGGTTTGGGCGCCGTGGGTGCTTGTATCGGTATCGGCGTCATGGGCAGCAAGTACCTCGAGTCGGCTGCGCGTCAACCCGAATTGATGGGCGAACTGCAAACCAAGATGTTCTTGTTGGCGGGTCTGATTGACGCTGCCTTCATTATCGGTACCGGTATCGCTTTGTGGTTCGCAACGGCCAACCCGTTCCTGGCCCAAATCGCCAACTTGCCGAAGTAATTCGTCAGGTTTTTCTCCTCACACCATTCCTTCGGCAGCTCTCAGGGGCGTCGGAGGTGAAGGATGAAAATTGAGTATTACCGCAACATTGATAGTCCAAATCATTGTGTTCCTGATCTTGGTCGGGTTCACCATGAAATTTGTGTGGCCGCCCATCGCGGTGGCATTGGACGAGCGTGCGCAAAAAGTGAGCGAAGGCTTGGCTGCTGCTGACAAGGCACGCACTGAATTGGCTGCTGCCGATCAGCGCGTGAAAACGGAGTTGGCCAAGGCCAGCAACGAGTCGCAAAGCCGTTTGGCCGATGCCGAGCGCCGTGCCCAAGCCATCATTGAAGAAGCCAAGCTCCGTGCGACTGAAGAAGGCAACAAAATTGTCGCCGCGGCCGTCGCTGAAGCCGAGCAACAAGCCGTCAAGGCCCGCGAAGTTTTGCGCGAGCAAGTCGCTTCCTTGGCGGTCAAGGGTGCTGAGCAGATTCTCCGCAAGGAAGTCAACGCAAGCGTTCACGCCGAGTTGCTGAATCAGCTCAAGGCTGAGCTCTGATCAGGGAACGTCATGGCAGAACTCGCAACCATTGCCCGTCCCTACGCTGAGGCCTTGTTTGAGGCTTCGGCCTCCGACCTTGAAGGCGCCTCGGTGTGGCTGAGTGAATTGGCGGCGATTGCAGACAATGTGCAATTGCAACAGTTTGCTGGCAACCCCAACGTGAGCGCTCAGCAGGTTTTTGAAGTGGTATCGGGCGTTGCCAAAACAACCCTGCCAGCTGCTGCAAAAAACTTTTTGCACGCCGTGATCGACAACGGTCGTCTCTCCGTTTTGCCTGAAATTGCCACGCAATTCCGCGCTTTGAAGAACGCCGAAAAGGGTTCTTCAGACGCCGTGGTTTACAGTGCATTTCCTCTCGATGCGTCGGCTTTGTCTGGAGTGTCCTCGGCGCTTGAGAAGCGTTTTGGACGTCAGTTGAACCTGTCGGTTGAGCTGCAACCCGAGTTGATCGGTGGCATTCGCGTGGTCGTTGGCGACGAGGTGCTTGACACTTCCGTCAAGGCCCGTTTGGAACAAATGAAAGTGGCCCTGACTGCGTAAGCCGCTGGCTTGCAACGTTAGGCAATTTAAAGAAAGAAGGAAAGAGTCATGCAACTCAATCCCGCAGAAATTTCTGAGCTGATCAAGAGCCGCATCGAAGGGCTTGCAGGCAGCACCGACATTCGCAACCAAGGCACCGTGGTGTCTGTGTCCGACGGTATCGTCCGCGTGCACGGGCTGTCCGATGTGATGCAAGGTGAAATGTTGGAATTCCCCGCCAACAAAGAAGGCGTGCCTTCTTTCGGCTTGGCCTTGAACCTCGAGCGCGACTCTGTTGGCGCCGTGATCTTGGGTGAGTACGAGCACATCTCCGAAGGCGATACCGTCAAGTGCACGGGCCGCATTTTGGAAGTGCCCGTTGGCCCCGAGCTGATTGGCCGCGTGGTCAACGCCTTGGGTCAACCCATTGACGGCAAGGGTCCCATCAACGCCAAGATGACCGACGTGATCGAAAAGGTTGCTCCTGGTGTGATCGCCCGTGAATCTGTTAGCCAACCTCTGCAAACCGGTCTGAAGTCCATCGACTCGATGGTGCCCGTTGGCCGCGGTCAACGTGAATTGATCATTGGTGACCGCCAGACTGGTAAAACAGCCGTGGCCATCGATGCCATCATCAACCAAAAGGGCCAAGACGTTACCTGTATTTATGTGGCGATTGGCCAAAAAGCCTCGTCCATTAAAAATGTGGTGCGGGCATTGGAGCAAGCTGGCGCGATGGAATACACCATCGTTGTCGCAGCCTCCGCTTCTGAATCGGCTGCGATGCAATACGTGTCGGCCTACTCGGGCTGCACCATGGGCGAATACTTCCGCGACCGTGGTGAAGACGCTCTGATCGTTTATGACGATTTGTCTAAGCAAGCCGTGGCTTACCGCCAAGTGTCTTTGTTGTTGCGCCGTCCTCCAGGCCGTGAAGCCTATCCTGGCGACGTGTTCTATCTCCACAGCCGTTTGCTGGAACGCGCCGCTCGCGTGAACGCCGACTACGTGGAAGCCTTCACCAAGGGTGCTGTGAAGGGCAAGACCGGTTCATTGACCGCGCTGCCTATCATCGAAACCCAAGCCGGTGACGTGTCTGCTTTCGTGCCTACCAACGTGATTTCGATTACCGACGGTCAGATCTTCTTGGAAACCAGCTTGTTCAACGCCGGTATCCGTCCCGCTATTAACGCCGGTATCTCGGTGTCACGCGTGGGTGGTGCGGCTCAAACCAAGTTGATCAAGAACTTGTCCGGTGGTATTCGTACCGACTTGGCCCAGTACCGTGAATTGGCCGCTTTCGCGCAGTTCGCTTCCGACCTGGACGAAGCCACCCGCAAGCAACTCGACCGCGGTGCCCGCGTGACCGAATTGTTGAAGCAATCGCAATACAGCCCGCTCCCCATCTCGTTGATGGGCGCCACGTTGTTCGCGGTCAATAAGGGTTACATGGACGACATCGAAATCAAGCAGGTGTTGCCTTTTGAACACGGTTTGCATCAGTACCTGAAATCCAGCCACGGCGCTTTGTTGGCCAAGCTGGAAGCCGACAAGGCCATGGACAAAGATGCAGAAGCCGAATTGAACACCGCCATCGCAGCGTTCAAGAAGTCGTTTGCTTAAGCGAGGCTGATATGGCATCGGGCAAGGAACTACGCACCAAGATCAAATCGGTGGAAAACACCAAGAAGATCACCAAGGCCATGGAGATGATTTCCGTCTCCAAAATGCGCAAGGCGCAGGAGCGTATGCGCGCCGCCCGCCCTTATAGCGAAAAGATCCGCAACGTCGCCGCCAACCTCGGTGAAGCCAATCCGGAATACGTTCACCCGTTCATGCAAACGAACGAGGCCAAGTCCGCTGGCATGATCGTGGTGAGCACCGACAAGGGCTTGTGCGGCGGCATGAACACCAACGTGTTGCGTGCCGTCACCAGCAAGCTGCGCGAATGGCAATCGCAGGGCATTTCAACAGAGGCCGTCGCCATTGGCAACAAGGGCTTGGGCTTTATGAACCGAGTCGGCATCAAGGTTGTTTCGCACGTCACCGGGCTGGGCGATACACCCCACTTGGACAAGCTCATTGGGCCTGTCAAGGTGTTGTTGGACGCTTACCACGAAGGCCGCATCAATTCGGTTCACTTGGCTTACACCAAGTTCATCAACACGATGAAGCAAGAATCGGTGGTTGAACAGCTCTTGCCCCTGTCTTCAAAGACCCTTGAATCGGAAAAAACCGAACATGGTTGGGACTATCTGTACGAACCCGATGCACAAACCGTGATTGACCACCTGTTGGTGCGTTACGTCGAGTCTTTGGTTTACCAAGCAGTGGCTGAAAACATGGCTTCCGAGCATGCAGCACGCATGGTGGCCATGAAAGCCGCTACAGACAACGCGGGTAATGTGATTGGCGAGCTCAAACTCGTTTACAACAAAACTCGTCAAGCAGCCATCACAAAAGAATTGTCCGAAATCGTTTCTGGCGCCGCGGCGATCAGCGGCTAAGACGGTCAAGACAGTTCAGCTAATTCAAATTATTGGAGCGAAAAATGCAAGCCCAAGGAAAAATTGTTCAGTGTATTGGCGCTGTGGTTGACGTGGAATTTCCACGCGATCAAATGCCCCAAATTTACGATGCGCTCAAGCTCGAGGGTTCGGCCCTGACGCTGGAAGTGCAACAGCAACTCGGCGACGGCGTGGTGCGTACCATTGCGCTTGGCTCGTCTGACGGTCTGCGTCGTGGCCTGATGGTGACCAACACGCACGCCCCCATCACCGTGCCCGTGGGCCGTGCCACTTTGGGCCGCATCATGGACGTGTTGGGCAATCCCATCGATGAACGCGGTCCCGTTAGCCAAGAGTTGACCGCTTCGATTCACCGCAAAGCCCCGGCTTATGATGAATTGTCGCCTTCACAAGAATTGCTGGAAACTGGCATCAAGGTGATCGATTTGGTCTGCCCCTTCGCCAAAGGCGGTAAGGTGGGCTTGTTCGGTGGCGCCGGTGTGGGCAAGACCGTGAACATGATGGAACTCATCAACAACATTGCCAAAGCCCACTCGGGTTTGTCGGTGTTTGCGGGTGTGGGTGAGCGTACCCGTGAGGGCAATGACTTCTATCACGAAATGGCTGACTCTGGCGTGGTGAACCTGGAAAACTTGGGTGAATCCAAAGTGGCCATGGTTTACGGTCAGATGAATGAGCCCCCAGGCAACCGTTTGCGCGTGGCTTTGACCGGTTTGACCATTGCTGAGTCGTTCCGTGACGAAGGCCGTGACGTGTTGTTCTTTGTGGACAACATCTACCGTTACACCTTGGCCGGTACCGAAGTGTCCGCTTTGTTGGGTCGTATGCCTTCTGCTGTGGGTTATCAGCCTACTTTGGCCGAAGAAATGGGCCGTTTGCAAGAGCGTATTACCTCCACCAAAGTGGGTTCGATTACTTCGATCCAAGCCGTTTACGTGCCTGCCGATGACTTGACCGACCCCTCGCCTGCCACCACTTTCGCTCACTTGGACTCCACCGTGGTGTTGTCGCGTGATATCGCTGCACTGGGTATTTACCCTGCCGTGGATCCACTGGACTCCACCAGCCGCCAGTTGGACCCCAACGTCGTCGGTGAAGACCACTACAACACCGCCCGCGCTGTTCAAGGCACCTTGCAACGCTACAAAGAATTGCGCGACATCATCGCCATCATGGGCATGGATGATTTGGCACCAGAAGACAAGCTGGCCGTGGCACGTGCCCGTAAGATTCAACGCTTCTTGTCGCAACCTTTCCACGTGGCGGAAGTGTTTACAGGCTCGCCCGGTAAATACGTCAGCTTGTCTGAAACCATCCGCGGCTTCAAGATGATTGTGGCTGGAGAATGCGACCACTTGCCCGAACAGGCGTTCTACATGGTCGGCACCATCGACGAAGCGTTTGAGAAGGCCAAAAAGGTCTAATCATCATGGCAACCATTCAAGTTGACGTTGTGAGTGCTGAAGAGGCCGTGTTCTCGGGTCAGGCCAAGTTTGTGGCCTTGCCCGGTGAATCCGGCGAGCTGGGCATTTTGCCCGGCCACACGCCGCTCATTACCCGCATCAAGCCTGGCTCGGTGCGCATTGAGATGGCCGACGGCGGCGAGGAATTCGTGTTTGTGGCCGGCGGCATTCTGGAAGTGCAGCCCAACGCCGTGACGGTGTTGTCGGATACGGCGATTCGCGGCAAAGACTTGGACGAAGAACGTGCCAATCAAGCCCGTGCTGCCGCTGAAGAAGCCCTGAGAAATGCCAAGAGTGACTTCGATTTGGCCAAAGCCCAATCTGAGCTGACCATTTATGCGGCTCAATTGGCAGCCTTGCGTAAATTTCGTCAGAAAAAATAAGGCCTTGTAGGGGCGTCAAAAGCCCCTGCACCGGTTCAAAAAGCCCCATCGATTTCTCGGTGAGGGCTTTTTCTTTTTGCATAATCCCCACCATGGCCAAGTCTAAACAGCGCGTTCTTCTCTCCGGCGGGTCGGCAAATGAAACCGAAACGGCCTTCTACGAAGCCCTGCAAAAGGGTGATCTCGATAAGCTCATGGCTTGTTGGGCAGAAGAAGATGAAATTGTATGCGTGCACCCCAGTGGTCCGAGGCTTTTGGGTCACACCGCCATCCGCAATGTGTTTGAAGCGATGTTTGCCCATGGCGGCATTCCAGTCAGCCCGCAGCGGGTGACGCGCATGGAATCCTTGGGGAGCGCCGTTCACAGTGTGTTGGAACGGGTGGAAATGTTGACCAACGAGGGGCCTCAAGTGGGCTGGATTGTGGCGACCAACGTCTACCAAAACACCTCGCAAGGCTGGCGACTCGTGGCGCACCACGCCAGCCAAGGCCCGAGAGACAGCGATGTGTCGGACTTGGACATTCACACACCCGCCACTGTCTTGCATTAAGGCGGCTCATGCAACACTACGAGGCCCCGTTTTGGCTGCCCAGCGGCCATTTGCAAACCATTTGGGGCTCTCGGTGTTCCAGAGACCGACTGGATCCATCCCATCCGCCTTGCTTTGTGCGCGAGCGCTGGGACACCCCCGATGGTGACTTTGTCGATGTGGATTTTTTAATCCACGGAAAATCGCAAAAAATTTCACATGCCAACGCCAGTCAAGGCACGACCCTGCCTTCAGCACCGCAAGGGAAGTCCACGCAAGGGCAGTTCAATTCGTCCACCAAAGGTTTGGTCCTGTTTCACGGCCTCGAGGGCGACTCGAGCAGCGCCTATTCACAAGCCTTCGCCACCCTGGCTCAAGCAAGGGGCTGGGCCTTTGCGGTGGTGCACTTTCGGGGTTGCAGCGGCGAAATCAACCGAGCGCCCAGGGCCTACCATTCCGGTGACTTTGAAGAAATTGATTGGATGCTCCAGCGCCTCCAGACACAAAGCATCTGTCGTTGGCAGGCTGTCGGCATTTCACTTGGCGGTAACGCCTTGCTTCGCTGGGCGCAAGAGCGAGGGGAAACCGCTTCATCGCTGGTGAACGCCGTCTCGGCGATTTGTTCGCCGCTGGATTTGGTGGCCAGCGGTGCTGCTTTAGGCGTGGGTTTTAATCGCTTGGTTTATGCCCGCATGTTCTTGAAAACCATGAAGCGAAAAGCGAAATTGAAATGGCGGCAGCACCCGGGCTTGTTTGATTTAGACAAAGCCCTTCGGTCTAAAACCCTGGCGGATTTCGACAATGTCTTCACGGCGCCTTTGCATGGTTTCAAGGACACGGCCGATTATTGGCAGCGGGCTTCTTCGAAGCCTCATTTGCAAAAGGTTCGCCTGCCCGCCTTGGTCCTCAACGCTCAAAACGACCCTTTCATACCAGCGGAGAGCTTGCCAACGCCAGCAGATGCCAGCCCTTGGGTCACTCTGTGGCAACCCAAGCAAGGGGGGCACGTGGGTTTCCCAGTGTCCGAGGGGGGTTGTAAAAGCCATGTTCTGGCCATGCCCGAAGCCGTCATGGGATGGTTTGATCAACAGGCACTGGCCCATGGATGAATTGGTGCAACAAGCCATGGCCAAATGGCCCCATGTGCCCGCTTGCTACGGTTGGCTGGGTTTGGACGCCCGAGGCCAATGGCGGATGCGGGATGACGCGGTGCAGGCCTTGGGCACCTTCAACAGCGGCGCGCCCGGCGCGCAAGGCTCGGTGTTGCGCCACGACAAACTCATTGGTTTTATTCAGCGCAACTACGCCGCCGATGCGCGTGGGTGCTGGTATTTTCAAAACGGGCCGCAGCGCGTTTTTGTGGAGCTGGCCGCTGCGCCTTGGATTTGGCGTGTGAATCAAAGAGGCCAGTTGGCGGCTTTTGAGCCCTCGTTCAATCCGGAACCCGTTTTCGTTCCCACTCACCCAGAGACGCCCAACGTCGAAAAAAACAAGGTTGAGGGCCAAGTGCCCTTCCCCGTTTTATCGGTTTGGGTGGATGAATCGGGCTGGCTTTACGCCAACACGCCAGCGGGTTTGGGTCTGGTTCACAGCCAAGACGTTGGCGTGGCAGTCGAAATGATCGAGTCGGGGGCTTGGCCCGCCCCGCAAGCGCTGCTGAGGGCAGGAATCGAGCAGATCTTTGGATTCGTATTGAGCCCTGCGGCGCTGACAGAGCGAGGGTCTGTTTAGCGGAAGTGCGCTTATTTGGCAGCAGCAGCGGCAGGTTGTGGCACCGCAAACTTAGCGCCGGCTGCATTGGCCATGTAGACCACACCGCGACCCACCTCAACATCGTCAAAATCGCCGCCGCCTTGAGCGCCCATCGCACCTTTGCCGTGCAAAGCGGAATTCAACAAAGCTTCGTAACCCTTGGCAATGCGGGGTGCCCACGCCTTGGCGTCTTCGAATTTGGGGGAGCCTGCGGCGCCGATGGCGTGGCAAGTGCTGCACTGGGCTTTGTAAACTTGTTCGCCCGTTTTCAATTCGCGGTTGGCATCGCGAACTTCAACGGCCGCCACTGGGTGAATGCGTTCGGCCACTTCAGCAGGCGTGCTCTGAGCTCCGGCTTCGGGCAGGTTGTGGCGCGTGACGTAGGCCACCAAACCGATGATGATGAAAACGGGAACCACAAAAGAAAAGAACACCGCCACCAACAATTGCTTGGGCGTTTTGATGGGGCCTGTGTGGGCTTCGTGAGACTCGTCGTGGTTGTCGCTCATGGTGTCCTCAAGGAATAAAAGGGCGCTAAAAAGTAACAGAAATTATACCCAGCCCCATGGGCCTCTCCAGCATCGCGTGCGATAATTTCGAATTGCTTGTTTCCGATTCGCGGCTGTAGCTCAGTGGATAGAGTATTGGCCTCCGAAGCCAAGGGTCGTGGGTTCGATCCCCGCCAGCCGCACCAGTTTCAATTCAGTCTCAAGGCCATGGCACCCAGTCCCGCGAATTTGCCAGAAATTTTCAAGGCATGTCACACCATCGCCGTGGTGGGGCTGTCTAAGAAACCCGACCGAGCGAGTTATCAAGTGGCTCGCTACATGCAAGACCAGGGTTACCGAATCGTGCCGGTGAACCCGGCTTTTGCCAACGACCCGGAGGACATCTTGGGGGAGACTTGTTACGCCTCACTGAGTGACATTCCGTTTCCGGTTGACCTGGTCGATGTGTTCAGAAATGCAGACGCTGTTCTTCCTGTCGCCCAAGAGGCCGTTGCCATTGGGGCCAAGTGCTTGTGGCAGCAACTCGGCATCCACAACGAGGCAGCGCATTGCTTGGCCAAGGAAGCGGGTTTGTGGTCGATCAGTGATGCTTGCTTGAAGGTCGAGCACGCTAAAGCGGCCTAAGCAGCGGCCTAATCAATGGCCTGTGCAGTGGCCCAAGCCTCAGCCGAAGCGATCAACCCGCCACCCAGACACACTTCCCCGTCGTACAAAACCGCACTTTGCCCGGGCGTGACGGCCCACTGGGCTTGCCCAAAAGACAATCCAAAGGTGGCCTTGTCTGGATTGTCTGGGTTGTCTAGGGCGCTCTCTAAGTGACATTCCGCATCGCTTTGCCGGTAACGGGTTTTGGCGCCCAATGAGGCGCCATGCAACCCCCTCGGGGGCTGCCCTGCCACCCAAGTCGCTTTATCGGCCGTGAGGCTTTGGTAAAGCAGCCAAGGGTGGTCGTGGCCTTGCACCACCCACAGGGTGTTGGTGATGAGGTCTTTGCGGGCCACAAACCAAGGTTCATGCGCGCAGCCGCCTCTTGGGGCGCCTTTTTCCTTGACGCCGCCAATGCCCAAACCCTGGCGCTGGCCGAGCGTGTAAAACGACAAACCTTGGTGCTCGCCGAGCTGGCGGCCACTGGCATCGCGGATGGGGCCAGGTGCTTTGGCGATGTAGCGGTTCAAAAATTCACGAAAGGGCCGTTCACCAATGAAGCAAATGCCGGTGGAGTCTTTCTTTTTGGCGTTGGGCAGACCAATTTCAGAGGCCATCCGGCGAACCTCTGTTTTGTGCAACTCGCCCACCGGAAAGAGGGTTTTGCTCAGCTGTGTTTGATTCAAACGGTGCAAAAAATAACTTTGGTCTTTGCTGGCGTCCAACCCTTTGAGGAGTTCAAATAAACCCGAATGGGGGTTTTGGCGCACCCGAGCATAGTGCCCAGTGGCGATTTTTTCGGCCCCCAGGCGCAGGGCGTGGTCAAGGAATGCTTTGAACTTGATTTCGGCATTGCAAAGCACATCCGGGTTGGGCGTACGGCCGGCTTGGTACTCGGTCAAGAATTCGGCAAATACACGGTCTTTGTAGTCGGCCGCAAAGTTGACGTGTTCGATCTCAATGCCCAGCACATCGGCCACGCTGGCGGCGTCCAGAAAATCTTGACGGGTCGAGCAATATTCATCGTCATCGTCGTCTTCCCAATTTTTCATGAAGATGCCCACGACTTCATGGCCTTGTCGTTTCAGCAGATGGGCGGTGACAGCCGAGTCGACGCCGCCGCTCAAGCCCACGACAATCCTCTGCTTCACTGGCTTCATAGCGTGGGCGGATCCAACAAGACGGACGGGTCGGTGTGAACCGCAGAAAGCGGAAAGCGTTGTCCCGATAAATAGTCGTCCAAACAGCGCAACACCATGGGGCCGCGGTGGCGATCCGCGCTGGCGCGAATCTCGGCTTCGGTCATCCACACGGCACGGACAATGCCTTCGTCGAGCTTCATGTCAGGCACTTCCTCACCCACTTCACCGGCAAAAGCAAAGCGCAGGTAAGTGATGTCTTCCCCCGTGTTCTTTTTGCGAAAGCGCGACAAATACACGCCGACCAACGCGGTGGGTTTGAAGTGGTGCGCCGTTTCCTCCAGCGCCTCGCGGGCACAGCCGTCGGCTGGGGACTCACTGGGTTCGAGGTGGCCGGCAGGGTTGTTGAGTTTGAGCCCGTTATCGGTGTGTTCTTCCACCAGCAAGAACTTGCCGTCGCGCTCCATCACCGCGGCCACGGTGACGCTGGGTTTCCATCGGGTTTGCATCTCGCTATTATCGACTCAGGGATTGTCTGGCTTTTGAATGAGCAGACAATGTGTAATATCAGTGTAAATTTAGAAATAACCAGGGAGAAGCCATGTTGATAGGCGTTCCGGCAGAGACAGCGGTGGGTGAAACTCGGGTGGCGGTGACCCCTGAGACGGTGAAGAAGCTCAAAGCCCAGGGCCATGACATTCAGGTTCAAGCAGGCGCGGGCTTGGCGGCCAGCGTCACTGACGCGGCTTTTGAGGCTGCTGGTGCCGTCATCACCAACGCAGCGGGTGCATTGGGGGCCGACTTGGTGCTCAAAGTACGATCCCCTTCTGTGACCGAATTGGCGCAAATGAAAACCGGCGCCTCCTTGGTGGGCATGCTCAACCCGTTTGACGCCGCTGGCTTGCAGCAACTGGCCGCTAAGGGGCTGGCGTCCTACGCTTTGGAGGCCGCGCCCCGCACCACACGGGCCCAAAGCATGGACGTGCTGTCCAGTCAAGCCAATATCGCCGGCTACAAAGCCGTGATTTTGGCGGCCAACGAATACCAACGGTTCTTCCCCATGTTGATGACCGCCGCAGGCACAGTGAAAGCCGCGCGGGTGGTGATTTTGGGGGTCGGTGTGGCCGGACTGCAGGCGATTGCAACCGCCAAGCGCTTGGGCGCCGTGATCGAGGCCTCTGACGTTCGGCCTTCTGTCAAGGAACAAGTTCAGTCTTTGGGCGCTAAGTTCATTGATGTGCCTTTTGAAACGCAAGAAGAAAAAGACGCGGCAGAAGGGGTGGGCGGTTACGCCCGTCCCATGCCCCCCAGCTGGTTAGCGCGCCAACAAGCAGAAGTGGCCAAGCGCGTCGCCCAAGCCGACGTGGTGATTTCAACCGCTTTGATTCCGGGTCGTGCGGCGCCCACTTTGATTACCGAAGACATGGTCAAGTCAATGAAGCCCGGCTCGGTGATCATCGACTTGGCCGCAGGCAAAGGCGCGCCGGGGCCGGACGGCTTACCGGGCGGCAATTGCCCACTCACGGTGGCCGATCAAACCGTGGAGCGTTTTGGGGTGAAATTGGTGGGCAATACCAATTTGCCGGCTTTGGTGGCGGCCGATGCCTCCTCTTTGTACGCGCGCAATGTGTTGGACTTTTTGAAGCTCATCCTCAACAAAGAAGGTCAATTGCACGTCGATTTGGAAGACGACATCGTGGCCGCCTGCTTGGTGACTTATCAAGGTGCGGTCCGTCGCGCTTGATGCCCCGTTCAATTTAAATTTGGAGATCCTTAATGGAAATCGTTTCTCACACCATGGTCAACCTGATCATCTTCGTGTTGGCCATCTACGTGGGCTACCACGTCGTCTGGACAGTCACGCCGGCCCTGCACACCCCTTTGATGGCGGTGACCAACGCCATTTCAGCCATTGTGATTGTCGGTGCCATGATCGCCGCCGCAGGAACAGAAACACCCTTGGGTCACAGCATGGGCGTGTTGGCTGTGACGCTGGCTGCGGTGAATGTTTTTGGTGGCTTTTTGGTCACACGGCGAATGCTGGAAATGTTCAAGAAAAAAGACAAAAAGCCGCAAGCGGCTGAATCAGGAGTAGCCCCATGAGCATGGACCTCGTCACCCTTTTGTATTTGGTTGCCAGTGTCTGCTTTATCCAGGCGCTGAAAGGGCTCTCGCACCCCACCACGTCGATCCGCGGGAATGTGTTTGGCATGACGGGCATGGCCATCGCCATGCTCACCACGGTTGCTTTAATCGTGAAGCAAGGTTCAGCACCCGGGTTGCCCTTTGTTTTAGGGGCGTTGGTGGTGGGTGGCGCTGCGGGCACTTTGATGGCGCAGCGCGTTGAAATGACCAAGATGCCTGAACTCGTGGCTTTCATGCACAGCATGATTGGTTTGGCCGCTGTGTTCATCGCCGTGGCGGTGGTGGCCGAGCCTTGGGCCTTTGGTTTAACGGGCAAAGGTGAGGCCATTCCAGCCGGCAACCGCTTGGAATTGTTCTTGGGAGCCGCCATTGGCGCCATTACCTTCAGCGGATCGGTGATTGCCTTTGGCAAATTGAGCGGCAAATACAAATTCCGATTGTTCCAAGGCGCTCCTGTGGTGTTCAAGGGCCAGCACATGCTCAATTTGGCCATGGGACTGGCCACTTTGGGATTGGGCATTTATTTCATGCTCACGGGCGATTGGACGGCCTTCTTCATAATGTTGGCCTTGTCTTTTGTGTTGGGCGTTCTCATCATTATCCCGATTGGCGGTGCAGACATGCCCGTGGTGGTGTCGATGTTGAACAGCTACTCAGGCTGGGCGGCGGCCGGCATTGGCTTTAGCTTGAACAACCAAATGTTGATCATTGCGGGCTCCCTGGTGGGCAGCTCTGGCGCGATCTTGAGCTACATCATGTGCCGCGCCATGAACCGCTCCTTCTTCAGTGTGATTTTGGGTGGCTTTGGCGGTGAAGTGGCGGCCACGCCAGGCAGCGTCGCGGTGCAACGCAACTTCAAATCAGGCAGCGTGGAAGATGCGGCCTTTGTGTTGTCCAATGCCGAATCGGTGGTGATCGTCCCGGGCTACGGTTTGGCAGTAGCACGTGCTCAACACGCGGTGAAAGAACTGGCAGATACCTTGATCGCCAAAGGCATCAACGTGAAATACGCCATTCACCCGGTGGCAGGGCGCATGCCCGGCCACATGAACGTGTTGTTGGCTGAAGCCGAGGTGCCTTACGACCAGGTGTTTGAGATGGAAGACATCAACAGCGAATTTGGGCAAGTCGATGTGGCCATCGTGCTCGGTGCGAATGATGTGGTGAACCCCGCCGCTCACGTGAAGGGCAGCCCCATTTACGGCATGCCTATTTTGGAAGCCTCCAAAGCCAAAATGGTGATTGTGAACAAACGCTCCATGGCGGCGGGCTATGCCGGTTTGGACAACGAGTTGTTCTACATGGACAAGACCATGATGGTGTTTGGTGACGCCAAAAAAGTGGTCGAAGACATTGTTAAATCGATTGAATAAAGGCGCATGATCAGCAGTGTGTTTTGATTTCCCTCGGCCTGGCCCCTTGTCTAAAAATGGGGCTGGGCTTCTATTAACCTGATGACAGCAGGAGGTTCTTTATGAACTTGACAATCAGTGGCCACCACTTAGAAATCACCCCCGCCTTGCGAACTTACGTGACCTCTAAGTTGGGAAAAATCACCCGTCATTTCGACCAAGTGGTTGACATCAAGGTGTTGCTCAGCATTGAGAATCAAACTGAAAAAGAGGGACGTCAAAAGGCCGAATGCAATCTGCACGTCAAAGGCAACGACCTGTTCGCCGAGAGCGCGCACGCCGACTTGTACGCGGCTGTAGATGATTTGGTCGACAAGCTCGACCGCCAAGTGGTCAAGTACAAAGACCGCATCCAAGCCCACCACCACGAGGCGCCAAAACGCTTGATGTAAGTCCGGTGACACCGATCGGGGGTGGCTTGGCGAAGCAGTTGGCCAGCGGTGCATAATGCGGCCGTAACATGAATCGCTTAGCCACCATCTTGCCAGCCGCCCAAGTGCTTGTTCGCCTCGACGCGACGAGCAAAAAACGGGCTTTTGAAGAAGCCGGCCTGCTGTTCGAAAGCCAGCATGGCCTGAACAGGGCGCTCATCACGGACAGTTTATTTGCCCGTGAGCGCCTGGGTTCTACCGGCTTGGGCCACGGTGTGGCCATTCCTCATGGCCGCATCAAGGGCCTCAAGGCGCCCATGGCCGCTGTCTTCCAGCTGGCCGAACCCATTGGTTTTGACGCACCCGATGAGCAACCCGTTAAATTGCTTATCTTTTTGCTGGTGCCTGAAGCGGCTACCCAAAAACACCTGGAAATCTTGTCTGAGATTGCTGAACTCCTCAGCGACTCGGCCTTGCGAGAGCGACTGAAAGCCTGTGAAGATGCAGCCCTGCTGCACCAGACAATTGCCGATTGGCGCTCTGAATTGCGCAACTAAACCCGAGAGCCGCCCATGAAGCCCAATGCGGTCAGTGCTGACGTTCTTTTTGAAAGTTTTCGCAGCACCTTGCATTGGCAGTGGATCGCCGGCTTGGGCGCCTCAGAACGGCGCTTTGACGAAGTGGCCGTTCGATCGGCTCGGTCAGGCGCCGATTTGGTGGGCTATCTCAATTACATCCACCCCTACCGCGTACAACTCCTTGGCGAGCGGGAGGTGGCTTACCTCACGAATGCCACGCCAGCCGATTGTGCGCGCCGCATTTCTCGCATCGTCACGCTCGAGCCGCCCGTGCTGATTTTGGCCGATGGCCAAACCGCTCCCGATGCCTTGGTCACGATTTGTGAGCGGGCTCAAATCCCCATGTTCTCGACGGCGCAACCCTCGGCTTTTGTGATTGATGTGTTGCGGGCGTATTTGTCCAAGCACTTTGCCGATCGGTCCTCGATGCACGGCGTGTTCATGGACATTTTGGGTTTGGGTGTGATGATCACTGGTGAATCAGGTCTGGGCAAAAGCGAGCTGGGTTTGGAGCTGATATCGCGCGGCAATGGTTTGGTGGCCGATGACTCGGTCGACCTTTTCCGCATCAACCAAACTACGATTGAAGGCCGCTGCCCCGAGCTGCTACAGAATATGCTGGAGGTCCGCGGCATTGGCTTGCTGGACATCCGCGCCATTTTTGGTGAAACCGCAGTTCGCCGAAAAATGCGACTCAAATTGATCGTTCATTTGGTTCGCAAAGAAACCCTTGAGCGCGACTACGAACGCATGCCTTCGGAGCCCTTGTTGCAAGATGTGCTCGGCGTGCCGGTTCGCAAAGTGGTGATTCAAGTGGTGGCAGGACGCAACATTGCGGTGCTGGTAGAGGCGGCCGTGCGCAACACGATTTTGCAGCTGCGTGGCATTGATACCTACCAAGAGTTTGTGTCACGTCAACGCCTTGCCATGGAAGGCTAAGGCTTAAGTCGTTTTCTGGCTGGTCTGACAGGCTTGGCAAAGGCCATAAATGGACATCGCGTGGTCTTGCATGAGCCAGCCCAAATGAGTGGCGATGGTTTGTTGACGCTGCTCGATTTCAGCGTCGAAAAATTCTTCCACTTTCCCGCATTCGGTGCAAATCAAGTGGTCGTGGTGCTGGCCTTCGTTCAGCTCGTAAATGGCTTTGCCGCTTTCAAAATGGCTGCGACTCAAAATGCCAGCTTGCTCGAATTGGGTCAAGACCCGATAAACCGTGGCCAAACCAATGTCGGTGTGCTCCGACAGCAGGGTTCTGAAGACCTCTTCAGCGCTCAAATGCCGTTGCTCGCTGCCTTGAAACAACGCCAGAATCTTGAGTCGGGGCAAGGTGACTTTTAACCCGGCGTTTTTGAGTCCATCGTTTTTTGACATGCAGGCACTTTCAGCTCTACCGCTACAATGAATCATCATATCCTTAGACGGTTCAACATGCCTGTTTTTTCTCATCGTGGTACCCGCTGGCTCTTCTTGGCTGGGGGGCTGGTTGGACTGAATTTGTGCTTGTCAGCTTGTGGTACTTACAGCGTTGATCTGGCCAAATCCACCGCAGAACTGGCTGACCAACTCACCCCTTACAAGGTTGAAGTGGTGCAGGGCAACTTTCTGTCGCGTGAGCAGGTCGAAGCCATCAAGCCTGGGATGAGCCGTCAGCAGACCCGAGAGATTTTGGGCACCTCGCTGTTAATTAGCCCCTTTCACAACAACCGCTGGGACTACGTTTTCACCATTCAACGCCAAGGGGTTGAGGCCATTTCGAGGCGTTTCACGGTTTTTTTCGACGGCGATGCAGTGGACCACGTGGCAGGCGATGACATGCCCACCGAAGTTGATTTCGTCAGTCGCTTAGACCCCCGCAAAAAACCGCCTGAACCTCCTCCACTGAAGGCCGCAGACGAGGCGTTGCAGAAATTCCCATTGCCCAAGTCGGTGGTGGTCGAGAGTGCCCCGGCCGTCACGCAGACCCCTTATCCCCCGTTAGAGCCAGCAGCGCGTTAATTTTATGGAACACTCCTCATTGCCAATTGCGGTGGCCGGCGCTTCTGGCCGCATGGGACGCATGTTGTTGGAGGCCATTTTGGCATCCGGCGACGCTCAAGTGGCGGGCGCCTTGGATGTCCCAGGCAGCCCTGCTTTGGGCTCGGATGCGACGGCCTTTTTAGGGCGAGACAGCGGCGTCTTGGTGACCTCGGATTTGCAACAAGGCCTTCAAAACGCCCAATATCTAATTGACTTCACACGTCCCGAAGGCACGTTGGCGCATTTGGCGGTATGCCGGCAATTGGGCGTGAAGATGGTGATTGGCACGACCGGTTTCACTGAGGAACAGAAGGCCCAAATCGCCGAAGCTGCCCAAGACATCGCCATCGTCATGGCGCCCAATATGAGCGTGGGCGTGAACGTCACCCTGAAGTTGTTGGACATGGCCGCCCGCGCTTTATCGACTGGTTATGACATTGAGGTCATTGAGGCCCACCATCGACATAAAGTCGATGCGCCTTCGGGCACGGCTTTGAAAATGGGCGAAGTGATCGCCTCTGCCTTGGGGCGCGATTTGAAAGACTGCGCGGTCTATGCCCGTGAAGGCGTGACTGGCGAGCGTGATCCCTCGAGCATTGGGTTTGCCACCATCCGCGGCGGCGACATTGTGGGCGATCACACGGTTTTGTTCGCGGGCACAGGCGAGCGCATTGAAATCACCCACAAATCCTCCAGCCGTGCCACCTATGCCCAAGGCAGCATGCGAGCGGTTCGTTTCTTGGCCCATCAAAAAACGGGTTTGTTCGACATGTTTGACGTCTTGGGTTTGAACACCTGACTCGGCTTGCTTCACGATGGACTTCTTCAACCACGGCGACGCTTTGACTCGGCTGATCGCCCTGATTTTGTTAATCATGTCGATTGCCAGTTGGGTCGTGATACTGCGTCAATTTTGGTGGTTGGCAAGAGCGCGTGCCGATGTGCCGCGCTGCGTGGCGGCCTTTTGGCAAGCCAGCTCTTTTCAGCAAGCTGAGCAAGAATTGGCGGTGTTTGACCGCTGTAACACCGTGCGTCCGTTGGTGGCGGCGGTGGCCTTGCAAAAGGTTCAAAGCGGGCAAGGGGCTCAAAACGAATCCTGTATACAAAACAGGCCGTCTTTGGGCAACTCAACCGGCGTCTTGGCCCAACTGAACCGGCATCTAAGAGACGCTTTGCAACATGTCTCTGGAAATTTGAATTGGGGCCAAACGGTCTTGGCCAGCGTCGGCTCGATTGCGCCGTTTGTGGGTTTGCTGGGCACGGTGTGGGGCATTTTTCATGCGCTGACGGGCCTGGCCAATGTGTCCAGTTTGAGCTTGGATCAGGTGGCGGGGCCCGTCGGCGAGTCTTTGGTCATGACCGCTGCGGGTTTGGCGGTGGCCATTCCCGCGGTGCTGGCTTTCAATGTCCTCGGGCGCTGGATTGGTCAAATAGAGACCGCTTTAGAAGGCTTTGCCCACGATTTACGCGACTTCGGTCAGCCCATTTAATCCATGGCCTTCGCCCAATTTGAGCGCCCAAAGCCGCCCAAGCCCATGAGCGACATCAACATCACGCCCTTGGTGGATGTGATGCTGGTGTTGGTTGTGATTCTTATCATGACGGCGCCGCTGTTGGCCAGCAGCTTGAAGTTGGCGCTGCCCCAAACCAACGCAGCCACGCCTGAGACGCCGCCCGGTCAAACGCCAACCCCCCCGCTGATGTTGTCTTTGGATGCCCAAGGGGTTTTGTATTTGAACGAAAAAATCATCGAGGATGGGGTTTTATCGGTTCAGTTGACCCAGGCGGCGCAAGAAGACCCTGAGACTGAGTTGCGGCTTCGCGCCGATGCCGCCGTGCCTTATGGCCGGGTGGTGGCCGTCTTGGGCTTGGCGCAAAAAGCGGGTTTGTCGCGCATTGGTTTTGTCGCCGAGCCGGCTCACCCGCCGTCGAAGGGCGCGGGCTCTAAAATCCACTGATTGTTCATTCAGCGCGGGCTATTTTCCGTTTCGCCCGCCTCTGTTCCCGCTACCAGGTCTTTCATGCAAGAAAAATACAGCCACATCGAGGTCGAGCGCGACGCTCAAAATCATTGGATCGCCCGCGACGCCTACCGCGTGACCGAGCAAGCCGACAAAAAGAAGTTTTACGCCTGCTCCATGCTGCCTTACCCCAGCGGCAAGCTGCACATGGGACATGTGCGCAACTACACCATCAACGACATGCTCACGCGCTACCTGCGCATGAAGGGCTACAACGTGCTGATGCCCATGGGCTGGGATGCATTTGGCCTTCCTGCCGAAAATGCCGCTTTGAAAAACAAGGTGCCCCCTGCGCAATGGACCTATGACAACATTGCCTATATGAAGAAGCAAATGCAGGCGATGGGCCTGGCCATCGACTGGAGCCGCGAAGTCGCCACCTGTGATCCAAGCTACTACAAATGGAACCAATGGCTGTTCCTGAAAATGCTGGAAAAAGGCATTGCTTACCGCAAAACCCAAGTGGTGAATTGGGACCCGGTGGACCAAACGGTTTTGGCCAACGAGCAGGTGATTGACGGCAAAGGATGGCGAACCGGCGCGGTGGTGGAAAAGCGCGAAATCCCCGGCTATTACCTGAAGATCACCGACTACGCACAAGAGTTGTTGGACCATGTGCAACTCGGTGGCGAAAAAGCGACCCTCACCGGCTGGCCTGACCGCGTGCGCTTGATGCAAGAAAACTGGATTGGCAAATCCAGCGGCGTGCGCTTTGCTTTTCCTCATGACATCCGCGGCAGCGACGGCCAGTTGATCGGCGATGGCCAGTTGTTCGTCTTCACCACGCGCGCCGACACCATCATGGGCGTGACCTTTTGCGCAGTGGCCCCAGAACATCCGCTTGCCCAACATGCCGCCGTCACTCAACCTGCCCTGGCTGCCTTCATCGAAGAGTGCAAGAGCGGCGGTACTACCGAAGCCGAGCTTGCCACGCAAGAAAAGAAGGGCTTGGCAACCGGCCTGTTTGTGACGCATCCTTTGACCGGCGAACCGGTCGAAGTGTGGGTCGGCAACTATGTCTTGATGAGCTACGGCGACGGCGCCGTCATGGGCGTCCCTGCGCACGACGAACGAGACTTTGCTTTTGCGCTGAAGTACCAACTACCGATCAAGCAAGTGGTGCAAGTAGCGGGTGAAACTTACGATTCAACGCATTGGCAAGACTGGTACGGCGACAAGCAACGCGGTGTGATGATCAACTCCGGCGCCTATGACGGTTTGGGTTTTGCAGCCTGCGTGGACCGGGTGGCCGAGGCCCTAGTTGACAAAGGCTTGGGTGAGAAAAAAACCACTTGGCGTCTGCGCGATTGGGGCATCAGTCGCCAACGCTATTGGGGCACCCCCATCCCCATCATCCACTGCGATGAACACGGCGCTGTACCGGTGCCCGAAAAAGACTTGCCCGTGGTGTTGCCGCAAGACTGCATTCCGGACGGGTCAGGCAATCCGCTGGTCAAGCACGAACTTTTTCACGCCGGTGTCACGTGTCCCCTCTGCGGCCAACCCGCTCGCCGTGAAACGGACACGATGGACACCTTCGTTGATTCCTCTTGGTACTTCCTGCGTTACTGCGACCCGAAAAACACAGAAGCCATGGTGGCGGGAGGCACAGACTATTGGATGCGTGATCAGTTGGCCGCGACGGGTGGCAGCGGCATGGACCAATACATTGGTGGGATTGAGCACGCCATTTTGCACCTGCTCTATGCGCGTTTTTGGACCAAGGTCATGCGCGATATCCAAGTGAAGGGCCCCGGCGATTCCGAAGCCCGAGGCTTGGTCCAAGTTGACGAGCCCTTTACCAAGTTGCTGACACAAGGCATGGTGCTCAACCACATTTATTCGCGCCGAACCGACAAGGGCGGCAAAGAGTATTTTTGGCCGCACGACGTTGAACACGTCCTCGATGAAAGTGGCAAGATCATCGGCGCCAAGCTCAAGAATGCCGTCGATGGCCTGCCCGTCGGGACGCCCATTGATTATGAAGGCGTGGGCACGATGTCCAAGTCCAAGAACAATGGGGTTGATCCGCAAGACCTCATTGAAAAATACGGCGCCGATACGGCCCGTCTTTACACCATGTTCACGGCCCCTCCCGAGGCCACTTTGGAGTGGAACGACGGCGCGGTCGAAGGCAGTTACCGTTTCTTGCGCCGGGTGTGGAACTTTGGTCTGAAGTTGCAAGGCTTGGGGGGCAGTACCAGCGCCACGCTCTCCTTAACATCCTCTTACCCAAACATCGATTTCAGCCAAATTGAATTGAGCAAGGCTGCAAAAGCCTTGCGGTTGGAAAGCCACAGCGTGCTCAAGCAAGTCGATTACGACTACCAACGCATGCAATACAACACAGTGGTTTCAGGCGCTATGAAATTGCTCAATGCACTGGAAGATTTCAAGGCCTTCGAAGAACCAGGGGCTCAAGCAGTCCTGGCAGAAGGCTTTGGTTTGTTGTTGCGGTTTTTGTACCCAGCGACGCCTCACATTGCCCACACCCTTTGGCAAGGATTGGGGTATGACCAAGCCCTTGGTGAGTTGTTGGATGCTCCTTGGCCCGTGGTTGATCCTCGTGCCTTGCAACAAGATGAAATTGAGTTGATGTTGCAGATCAACGGCAAGCTGCGGGGCTCAGTCCTGGTGCCCGCCACGGCCGACAAAACCGCCATTGAGGCGGCTGCCCTGGCCAGCGAGTCATGGCAAAAAGCGGCCGCTGGCGCAACTCCGAAAAAAGTCATTGTGGTGCCGGGTCGCTTGGTCAACTTGGTCTTGTAAGCCATTTTGGAAGTGTTCAGATGACTGTCTTGAATTCTCAGCGCCGCCACTTCCTTCAAGGGAGCACATTGGGAGCCGTGACCCTGGCGCTGGGAAGCAGCGCCTTGCTGAGTGCTTGTGGGTTCAAGCTGAGGCAAGACTCGGTGTATCCCTTTCAAACCTTGTTCATCAATGGGGCGCCCAATTCCGCCTTGGTGAATGAGTTGCAAGCCACTTTAGAAGCGGGTGGCAAGGTGAAGGTGCTGCGCGAGGCCAGTCAATTAAACCAGGCTCAAGTGGTACTGGACTTGCTGACTGATGTGCGTGAAAAAGTGGCCATGGTGCTCGACGCCACCGGGCAGGTGCGCGAGTACCAATTGCGCATTCGGGTTCGCTTTAAGGTGCGAAATTTACAAGGCGATGAATTGCTGCCCCCAGTTGAATTGCTCCAACAACGCATTATTTCCTACAACAACTCGCAAGCCTTGGCTGAAGAATCGGTGGTGGCCATCACCTACAAAAGCATGCAGACGGATGTGGTTCGCCAAATGTTATTGCGCCTGTCCAAGTTGGGCGATATTTAAGCCAACATCATGCAAGTGGCCTCGCAACAACTTTCTGGGCATTTGGCCAAAGGCTTGCGCTCGCTCTACACGTTCCATGGCGACGAGCCACTCCAACAACAAGAGGGCGCCGATTCAATTCGTGCGGCTGCGCGCGCCCAAGGCGTAGCGGAACGCCATGTTTTCACGGTGGCAGGGCGCTTCGATTGGTCTGAAGTGTTGGCTGCCGGCGGTTCAATGAATTTGTTCTCTGAGCGACAGCTGATCGAACTGCGAATTCCTTCAGGCAAGCCTGGCAAGGACGGGAGTCCGGTGTTGCAGCAGATCGCAGAGAGCGCGGCCCAAGACGACAGCACGGTGACCTTGGTTTTTTTGCCGCGCTTGGACAAAGCCACGAAAAGCACGGCCTGGTTTTCTGCTCTCGAGCAAAACGGAGTGACCGTTGCAACCGATGTGATTGAGCGCACAGCCTTGCCCAATTGGTTGGCGCAGCGTTTGCAAGCCAATGGTCAGCGTGTGGCATCAGGCGATGAGGGTCAACGCACCTTGCAGTTCTTTGCCGACCGGGTGGAGGGCAATCTATTGGCGGCGCACCAAGAAGTACAAAAGCTGGCGCTGCTTTATCCAGCCGGGGAGTTGAGCCTTGAGCAGGTAGAGCAGGCGGTCATGGATGTGGCCAGATACGACGTTTTCAAACTCAGCCCGGCGGTTTTGAGTGGCCAGTTGGCGCGCACGCAACGCATGCTCGACGGTTTGCGCGCCGAGGGCGTGGCCGAGGTGCTGGTGCATTACACCTTGAGCGAGGACATTCGCGCTTTGCGCCGCGTTAAAGAGGCCGTTTTGGCCGGGCGCCCTTTGCCACTGGTGCTGCGCGAACAGCGTGTTTGGGGCGAGAAAGAACGCCACTTCGAGCGCCTCATTCCCCAACTCAATGCGGCTCAGCTCAATCGGTTGCTGCAAGAAGCCCATTGGGTCGACGGCATTGTGAAGGGCCTTAAACGACCTGACTGGCCCTCGGATTCTTGGCAAGCGCTTCACCGCTTGGCCAGCCGCTTGGGGCGGCTTTGTGCGGCCGCTCTAAAAAAAGGACAATCAACCCATGAACGCCACTGAAAACGCCAACACCCTTGAACAACAGGTTTTGACCTTGGGCGCACAAGCTCGGGTCGCTTCTGCGGCCATGGCCAAAGCCTCGGCCAGTGCCAAAAACCAAGCCCTGAGGGCCTTGGCGCAATGGCTGCGTGAGTCCGTTGACTCCTTGCAAATCGCCAATGCCCATGACCTGGACCGCGCCCGCGCGGCGGGCTTGGCTGAACCCATGGTCGACCGGCTCAAGCTGACCCCCAAGGTGATTGAAACTTGCGCTCAGGGCTGCGAGCAATTGGCGGCGATGCCTGAATTGATTGGTGACATTCAAGGCTTGAAGCAACAGCCTTCGGGCATTCGCGTAGGGCAAATGCGGGTGCCTTTGGGCGTTTTCGGGATGATTTTTGAAAGCCGACCGAATGTGACCATCGAGGCCGCTAGCTTGTCCATCAAGAGTGGCAATGCCTGCATTTTGCGTGGCGGCTCTGAGGCCATTGAGACAAACAAGGCGTTGGCGACCTTGGTGCAAAAGGCGCTGAGCCAGGCCGGTTTGCCAGAGCATGCGGTTCAGTTGGTGCCCACCACGGACCGAGCGGCCGTGGGGCATCTGATCACCATGCCCCAGTTTGTCGACGTGATCATTCCGCGTGGGGGTAAGAGCCTGATCGAGCGCATCAGCCGCGAGGCCAAGGTGCCCGTCATCAAGCACTTGGATGGCAACTGCCACACCTATGTGGACGACCCCTGTGACTTGGACTTGGCTGTCAAAGTCACCGACAACGCCAAGACGCAAAAATACAGCCCCTGCAATGCCAGCGAAAGCTTGTTGGTGGCGCGAGGGGTGGCTGCGGCCTTTTTGCCCCGCATCGGCGCGGTGTTTGCCAGCAAAGGCGTCGAGGTGCGTTGCGACACCGAGTCACAAGCGATTTTGTCGAAAGTACCGGGTTTGAATTGCGTGCTTGCCACCGAGCAAGATTGGTTTATGGAATACCTTGCGCCCATCATGAGCGTCAAACTGGTGGCTGATGTCGACGAGGCCATTGCCCACATCAACCATTATTCTTCACACCACACCGACGCCATTCTGACGAACCACCACGTGCATGCGCAACGCTTTTTGCGCGAGGTCGATTCGTCCAGCGTCATGGTCAACACCAGCACGCGTTTTGCCGATGGTTTTGAATACGGCCTGGGTGCCGAGATTGGCATCAGCACCGATAAATTCCATGCCCGCGGTCCGGTCGGTTTGGAAGGACTGACCTCGCTGAAATGGGTGGTCCTGGGCCAGGGCGAAGTGCGGGGCTAAAGCAGTCATGGTTCCCCATTTGGCCACCGCCCTTCAAGGGCCCATCAACGAATTAGAGCAGCGTATTTTGGATGGCATGCCCGCCATCGAGCGCTGGTTTCGGCTGGAGTGGATGGAGCACACGCCGCCGTTTTATGGTGCCGTCAATGTGCGCAATGCAGGTTATAAATTGGCCCCCATTGACAGCGACTTGTTCCCCAGCGGTTGGAACCATCTCAGCGAGGAGGTGCTTCCTTTGGCCGTTCAAGCCGGCACGGCGGCCATTGAAAAAATTTGCCCCGAGGCCAAGAACCTGCTGATTGTTCCCAGCAATCAAGCCACAGAAGATGCTTGGCGCAAGAGTTCTTATTTGAGCAATTTGCTGCAACTCAAGCGGGTATTTCAACTGGCCGGATTGAATGTTCGGTTTGGCTCGATCAATCCACAATTGACCCAAGCGCAGAACTTGGTTTTGCCCGATGGCCAATCGATCACGCTCGAGCCTGCAACACGGGACCCCCGGCGCTTGGGCTTGGCCAATTTTGATCCGTGCACCATTCTTTTGAATCAATCTTTGGACACAGGGGTGCCTGGCATTCTGGAAGAGTTGCACGAACAAAACCTCTTGCCGCCTTTGCATGCCGCGGATGCTTCCCGATTGAATGGCCGTTTCTTATCTGCTTACGATGAAATCGCCAAGCGATTTGCCAAGCTGATTGGCATTGACCCTTGGTTGATCAACCCCTTTTATGAATTGTTGCCGACCTTGACCGCCTCGAACCCTGCCAATGTCGAGTTGCTGGGAGAAAAGGTCGATGCGCTCCTCGGGAAGATCCGTCGTAAATACAAAGACTACGGCATTCACGAACAAGCGGTGGTGGAGCTCAAATGCAACAGTCGCCGAGGCAAGGGGGGCGTCCTTGCGATCAGCCAGAGCGCTGGCTTGGGTGCTTTATTGGCCAAGGTCGAGGCCGAGCATGGCGATGACATCGACCTCTCCGCGGGCTTGGTGTTGCAAGAGGCCGTGATGACCCAAGAGCGCGTCAATGATCGCCTCGCCCAGCCAGTGGTCTACACCATGGACCGTTATGTGGTGGGGGGCTTTTACAAAGTTCAGGCGCAACCGGATGCTTCTGCCACGTGGCAAGTCGATGCGCCTTTGTTTTTGCCCTTGGCTTTTGAGCGAAGCAGCCATTTGCCTGACCCGGAATACAAACCGGGGGCGAGTGTTCCCAATCGGTTTTATATGTATGGTGTGGTGGCCCGTTTGGCCATGTTGGCGGTCAGCTATGAGCTGGAAGCGACCGATCCGAACGCCGAAGCAGAAGGATTTCTTTGATGCGGTTTTTATTTGTAGCAGATCCGATTGAATCTTTCAAAATTCACAAAGACACCACCTTTGTGATGATGCGGGAAGCGCAGGCACGGGGCCACGAAATTTGGGCGTGTGAGCCCCAAGACATCTCTTGGCAGCAAGGCCAGCGCGTCACTGCAACGACCCGACAAATTCACCTGGCAGGCGAGGCCCAAGGCCAAACCAAAGGCCAAACCAAAGGCCATGTGAGCTGGTTTGACGCGGAGGCTGCACAACCCCAAGCCTTGGCCGATTTCGACGCTGTGCTGATGCGCAAAGACCCGCCCTTTGACATGGAGTTCTTCTACACCACCCACTTGCTGACGCAGGCGGAGCGTGAAGGGGCTCGGGTTTTAAACAGCCCAAAAGCATTGCGTGAACACCCCGAGAAGCTGGCTATTTTGGAGTTCCCTGAATGGATTGGCCCGACCTTGGTGACGCGAGATGCAAAAGCCATTCGGGCCTTTCATGCGGAACATAAAGACATCATCTTGAAGCCCTTGGACGGCATGGGAGGCATGGGCATTTTTCGTGTCGGTCCCGACGGCATGAACTTGGGCAGCATCATCGAAACCCTGAATCAAGAAGGTTTAACGTCGGTGATGGTGCAACGCTATTTGCCCGAAATTGTGGACGGCGACAAGCGTGTGTTGTTGATTGGCGGCAAGCCAGTCCCCTATTGCTTGGCGCGCATCCCTCAAGGGGGAGAAGTGCGGGGCAACTTGGCAGTCGGGGGGCGAGGAGAAGCGCGCCCATTAACAGAGCGCGATCGACAAATAGGTGAGGCTTTGGGGCCTGTCTTGATGGCCCGCGGCTTGTTGTTGGTGGGCGTCGACGTGATTGGTTCGTGTGTCACAGAGATCAACGTCACCAGCCCGACCTGTTTCCAGGAAATTCAACAACAATCCGGTTGCAACGTGGCAGCGTTGTACATCGATGCGCTTGAGTCGTATCTGCAAACAGTCCCTAAAGAGGCTTAACCTTCCCTGCATATGGGGTTGGCGGGTACCGTCTGTCACATTTCTTTAAAAATATTTGTGTTGTGATGAAACTTGGTGTTATAGTAGCGGGCTTCGCTGCTTAAAAGTGCGGTCTTGAAGGTCAAAGCAGTGGTGAAAGCGATGGTGATAGCGGTGGTGAGAGCCGGCGTTAAAACTTTTTAGCTTTTGGGCTTTTTGGATTTTGAGATTTTGAGATTTTGAGATTTTGAGATTTTGAGATTTTGCTTTGGGGTAGTGAGGGGCTTGACACAAGTCGAGTGTGAGCTGGTTTGGGTGTTGGGTGGGGAGAGAAAAAGT
>CAIKMN010000009.1 GCA_903828535.1 uncultured Curvibacter sp. | reverse complement strand
TCCTGACAGGCGGCGGCTCATGCCATCAGCGTTCAGCAGTCTTGTTTCCGTGCCCGTAGGCAGGGAGGCATCCATAGCATCTCCTAAGGTTAATGGGGGGCGGCCGATTTGAGAGGGGCTTGCATGGCTGATTGGCGGGCCAATTGACCTTCAGCCTCGGTGAGGGATTGGGCTGGCCATGCTTTCCAATGCGGCTCTACCCCCTTTGTTTGGCCAGCCACCACTTGCAAACGGGCTGAGTAGGGAAAAACTTGACGCACTTCGGCCAAGGCGGTTTTGGCCAAAGCATCGGGCTCCAAGGCGTGCAAGACGACTTTCGGCAAATCAGCGACCAGCCACTGGTCGCCCACTTTCACGCCCGCCAAGCTGCCTTGGTTGAGGTTGATTTCTGACCCTTGAATTCGAGTCACTTGGGCTTCCATCCATTCACAGGCCAAAGCCTTTTGTGACTTCAGGATCCAGGTGGACAACATTTTTTTGAGCGCCACTTGAGTGGTCGGCTCAACCTCAGCGGGTTCCCAGTTGTTTTTACGCAAAACCACCTCCACAACGCCCGACTCTTGCATCTGGGAGGCTGCGCCCGCGTTGCGCGCCATTTGCCATTGCAAACTGACTTGCAAAGTCGGGTATTCGAGGGTGTCGGCCCCCATGCGGCCGACCGTCTCAAGGTAAGGCAAGTTGCTGGCCGAGGGTTTGTCCGATGACTCTGGTGCAGGCAGGCTGACTTTGCCGCTGGACAAGGGTGTCAAAACCAATCGGGCACGCCAGGGGGCTTGATCAAGGGGGGAGCTGAGCAAGGCCGCTTCATAACTGTTTTTAGGCGCAGCAGGCCGCTGCACCAGAACCCAGGGTTGCTCGGCAGGGCTGAGCTCACGCAAAGTCCAATTGGCCAGTGTTTTGGCAACGCCCAAATCAGCGGGCTGCCATTGTTCATTGAACACCACATCCACACCCACCACCTGCCGAAGGCCAGGAACCGGTTTGGGGCATGCATCCAATGCGGCGGAGGCGGGCTTGGCTTTCACCAAGTCTTCTTGCTTGCCGCCCTCAGCTGGCAAATCCAATTTGGCCTCGGGCTCTCCCTCCTCATTTTGACCATAGGCCAAAATTTGGACCCCCCGAACACGCATGTCTGAGCGAAAACTGGCGCTGTCACGAAGGGTGCCCGCTTCGTCAATCCAAGACAAGGTTTCTACCTTGGTGGCCCCTTGCAAGGTGGCCTTGACCAAGGCGCGCCGAATGGCGTCCAGCCTTTGATCGGGCGTTAACTTCAGGGGTTCTTGAGGCGCTGCGGGTGGGCCGGCTTTTGCCTCGGCATGAGGCGTTTCAATTTGAGCGTGCGCTGAACCCAATGCCCCCAAAGCCAGCACGGCGGTATTCAACAGGCCACAGGCCAAGCTGAATCGAGATGGGGTCAAAAGGGGCATACACAACACTTAAAAACAACACGCAAAAGCGATAAGCCATCAATGGCTGCGCGACAGCACTTGGGTCAGGTAAAGGCGACGCAGGTCTTGCATGACTTCACGGTCCAAACTGAGCGTGGTTTCGTAGGTGTCTTCGCCGGTGGGGGTGATGCTGACCAAGGTGGCGCCGTAAATAACGCCTTGCACTTTGGTGCGGAAGGTGTCGTTTTGTACGGTCATGTCGGCCACGGTGGTGGTGGCGTCCAGGTGTTGACCGTACACCTGTTCAGTCAAAGAGCGGTAGGCATCCAATTTCGCCGCGCGGATGGCCAGCAGTCGCTGCTGGGCCGGGTTGCGGCTGTTTTGGACGCTGATGACGGCATACCCGGTGGCGGTCAAAGCTTCGCCACGCTGAACCAAGGGCGCCACCAAGTCTGGGGAATGGCCTTTTGAGGTGTGCGCCGAGGCGTGAGCGGCTTCAGTGGGTTCTGGCCCCTCGCTGTGCAAGCTCAAACTGGAACACCCCCCCAACAAAAGCGAGGCGATTGAAAAGCTGGTGATCATTAGTCGTTTCATGTGGGTGTCCTTATCGAGTGTGCCTAGGAATGCATTTGCCTCAATGGCATGACCTTGGAATCGGCACCACGCGGAGAAGCTTGAGTTGACCTCAACACGTTAATTTCACTATTTTCAGCACAAAATTGTTAGTTTATGTAAAAATCGTTAACATGAGACGCTAATAAACCATTTCCATTGACGATCTCACTCGCCCCTTCTCCGCATCCCTTCATCGGGAATAGCCAAGCCGCCCAAGCCATCCGAGGATTGATTGCTCGAGTGGCCAGCTCGACTGCCACCGTGCTGATCACCGGCGAAAGTGGCACGGGTAAAGAATTGGTGGCCCGCGCTTTGCACGAACAGTCCCACCGCGCTGGTGCCTACTTTGTCCCCATCAATTGCGCGGCCATACCGAAAGATTTGCTGGAAAGCGAGTTGTTTGGTCACCGCAAAGGCGCTTTTACTGGCGCGGTGGCCGACCGCATCGGTCGCTTTGAGATGGCCCACGGTGGCACCATTTTCTTGGATGAAATTGGCGATTTGCCCTTGGACATGCAGGTCAAGTTGCTGCGCGTCTTGCAGGAACGCACCGTCGACCCCGTGGGGGGCTCCCGTCCCGTCCATGTCGATGTTCGGGTTGTGGCCGCGACGCACCGCGATTTAGAACACGAAATCGCCGAGGGCCGGTTCCGTGAAGACTTGTATTACCGCCTGAACGTGCTGCCCTTGCAAACCCCTGCTTTGCGTGAACGCACCGACGACTTGGACGAATTGCTGCCCCATTTGGCCCGTCGTTTTGCTGGCAAAGGCACCACCCCCATCCGTTTTGAAACAGATTTCATTGACGCCTTGAAAGCCTATTCTTGGCCCGGCAACGTGCGTGAGTTGTCGAATTTGATGGACCGTTTCAGCACCCTGTTCAGCGGACAGACTTTGACACTGGGTTGTGTGCCAGCCAATCTTTTGCCCAAAGGTTTGGCCGCTTTACAGGCCGAGCGATGCAGCACGCCGCCGCCATTGACTTTGGTCCCCAAGGGCGTTGAACCCGCCGCCAAGAAAGAAGAAGACTTGATGGCTTTGCTGGGCCCAGAAGGCTTTAATGACACAGCCCCTTCGAGCGATAACGAGGTCGAAAACATCATCATGCTGGCGCAAGGCATGCCTCAATTACCGCCCCAAGGCCTGTCTTTGAAAGACCGATTGGCGGACATTGAGCGCGACTTGATTACCCAAGCCTTAACACGCACCGATGGCAATGTCTCACAAACGGCGCGTTTGTTGAACCTTCAGCGCACCACCTTGATTGAAAAAATCAACAAATACGAGTTGCGCCCCAACACCTCCATGAGCGCATAAACCACACGTTCAGTGGGCGCCGCCATGTGAATCGGCCGGCTTGCTGACATCGGGCATGGTCAAACGCGGGTATTGCAACATTTTGTCGCGTTCACGTTCTTTGGCCTTGGCGTTGGCAGCCGCATTGGCGGCAGAGTTGTCAATCACGGCACGGTCTTTGAGTTGGCGTGCCAGGGCTTCAATGTTGCGCTTGGCTTCACCGACGTCGCCCACCGCCCCTTTAACGCCTTGGACCTGATTGGTCAAACCACGGATGGCGCTGGCGTCGGCTTGCAGCTTGGCGTCCAAGGTGCGCACTTCTTTGGTCACCGACTCCAGCTTGGCTTCCACTTGTTTGGCGGTCTCGGCCGGCAGGGCATCGGCCGTTTTGAAGAAACCCTCTAACTTGGCATCGATCTTGGTTTGGGCTTCAGCCAGTTCTTCTTGTTTTTCAACCATCCCTTTTAGCGACTCTTGGACGCTGGCCACAGACTCCAAGGAGGCGTCCATTTCGACCACACGCTTGCCCACGGCCAACACCATTTCATCCAGTTGCTTCACACGGCGTTGCATGACCATCGAGAGCGTGGAGAAAACCAAGGCAGACAAAAGCAAGAAACCGGCGGCAATGCCCAAAATAATCTGGGCTTGTTTGCGTTGTTGTTTGGTGGCTTTCAACAAATCTAGACTGGCGAGTTTTAATTCACCGCCCATCTTGGCGGCGAGGCCAGCGGCGCGGGTGGCCATTTCGCCGGATTCGATGACCACGGTTTTAACGTCATTCAAATCCTGCTCGGCCGAGGTCACACCCAGCGTTTCATCGGCCGTTTTTGAATCATGATGTGTCGTTGCACTGCTCATCCGCTACTCCCTTGCCCAATGGGCTGGATCAGACCCGTTCCCAGGGCGTTTCCAATTCTTTGATCTGCGCCTGAACTTTTTCGTTTTCGATGTGGAGGTGCACCACTCGGGCCGGAAAGTCCATCTGCTCGTAAAACTCGGCTGTGGGTTCTTCCACCCCTTCAGCCAAAGCGTTCAAATCGGCCAACACCTCAGCGGCATCGACCTCTTCTTCCATATCGGCTTCAGCGGCCTCTTCTTGAGGCGATTCTTCCGAAGAAGGGCTTCCCGCCAAAGACCAATCGCGGGGTTTTTGACCTTCTACTTCGGGGACCAGGACACGACCGGCGGTTTCGATGGCCCCTGGGGCCGCTTGAAAATTGCTTTTGGCCACCCCTGCGCGCGGCACGCCGTTTTCATCCAAGTCTTGAATCGGTGGCGTGTCCACTGGGACCCGATGGGCGCCAGCGCCCGGCGCTTCGGACGCCAATTCACGGTGATCACCAGCGCCAGGGGTTTCGGCTGCTCTTTCTCGATGATCGGAAATGCCCGCCGTTTCTGGGGCCCTTTCACGGTGCTCAGAGCTGCCTTCAACTTCGGCCGCCTTTTCGCGCCGACCGATCGCCGCGCCCTCTTCTGCTTTGGCCAGCCGGGCCTCTGGCGAGGCCAGGGCTTCGTCCAAGCCTTCGGCTCTCTTAGGAGGCAGTGATTGGCCGTCCTTGACCTCAACCAAACGCTCAGAAGGGAGGGCCGGCTCCGCCACTTTTTCAAATTGGGCATTTATTTTTTTGACGGGCGCCTCGCCAATTTCAGCGCGCTTGCCTGCGGCGTTCTTACTGCCCTGCTCAATGGTGACTTGGTGGGCTTTTTGCGATCGAATAATCCCTGACCCCTCTGGGTCTTGAGAGGTCGGTTTTGGGGGTTTTGAATCAGTCATGTTTGAGCTCCTTCGGGACTGAGCTGGGTTCTGCTTGGCCAATCGGCTTGATGTTCATGGCTTTGGCCGATTCGGTGTGAAACAAATCGGGGTGCAACACCAAGGTGATGGCAAAAGAAACCAATAACAAAAATAAAACCGCCAGTAAAACCTTCAATCCTTGACGACTGGTCTTATTGGATTCAGGCTTTGACTTCTGCTTTGGATTGGACTTCAAGGGCTTCTTTTGTCCCGCTGATTTAACGGGGTTGCCTTTGAGCAAAGTCGACTTGGCCTTCGCTTTAGGCGCGGCACCCGATTGGCCCGGCCATTTGAACCAGCGGTGGCGGATGCTTGGGTTCGAGGGGGGGGTGTCCTCGTTGGCCTGCTCTGGATCGTCCATCAGCAGATGCTTTTCAAAGCCCGGGGGAGATTTACTGGGCGGCAAGCTGATTTTGGCCAACAAGGCCTGGACTTCAGGCCCATGGCCTTCAGTTTTGGCTTTTTCCAAAAGGCTTTGTGCCAAGTCCATGCTGGGCACATCAATGTCCCAGCGCAGGACGCCGCGACCAAAATTGTCAAACAAAGCCCGACTGTGGCCGCGCGAGCCCACCAAAAAAATCAGGCGAACCCGGGCGCCAGGGAAGCTTTGCACCAAGCGAGCCAACAATTGCAACTCACCGTCAGCCAAGGCACCGGCGTCGTGCACCAACCAAATTCGGGCAGGAGGCTGACCCGCTGAGGCTTTCATGGCCTCTTCAAAGCTGTGCTCCGCCACCATGCTGTTGAAGCGGGCCAACACCACTTCAGCGTTGGCTGGAAAGTAAATTTCGACTTGGGTGTTGGGTGAACTTTGGCGCAACCGCTCCACCATCAATTTGCCATAGTGGTCCAGCACGGCGTCATGCTGTGAAGACACCACCAAGCTCATGCCTTCAGTCAGCATGGCCGCGACGCAACCCTCGAGGCGCAAGCGGTCGGTGGCGCGGAAATAAAAATCTTTAAGCCCCATCATGCGTCGGTTCCTTCAGGAAATTCAGGTTTGCCATCGGCGTCAAAGCGCATGTTCTTCGGAACATCGGGGCGGGGTTTAGGCATGGGTTGTCCCCCAGGTTGAAAACTCGAAAGGCTATAAACATAAGCAATGATAGGGGCGACTGCTTGATACAGCGCCTCCGGAATGCTCCGATCCAAGTCGGTGGTGAAGTAAAGCGCACGCGCTAAGGGGGGCGCCTCAAAAATCTGAACCCCATGGGTTTTGGCCTCTTCGCGAATGCGTTGCGCTGAAAAGTCAACGCCTTTGGCCAGCACCACGGGCGCCCCATTCGACGAGGGATCGTAGGACAAGGCCACGGCAAAGTGTTCTGGGTTGGTGATGACCACATCGGCCTCCTTGACCTTTTGCATCATGCGGGCCATGGCAATTTCGCGTTGACGACGTCGAATTTGTTGCTTGATTTCAGGACGACCTTCCATGTCCTTCATTTCGTCTTTGATTTCTTGCTTGCTCATCTTCAAACGGTTCATAAACGACCACCGCTGATAGGGTGCATCAATCATGGCCACGATCAACAAACTGAGTGACAACCACAAAACCGACTCGGATATCAAATTGCCCGCCAAGGCCAATGCAGGTTGTAAACCCATGCTGCCCACACTCAACAGTTCTTGTAAATGGTGTTGAATTTGAAAGAACAAAACGGCGCCGATCAAAGCAAATTTACCCAGGGACTTCAACAATTCCACCAAAGCTTGGGTACCCAATATCCTGCTTAGCCCGCTCAATGGGTTGAACTTGGAGAACTTGGGCATGACCCCATTCCAAGTGAAATTAAAACCACCGGTGATGCCCGATGACACCACTGCGACCACCAAGGTCACGGCAAACAAGGGAATCATCAATACGAAGGCCTCCATCAACTGACCGGCAAAAATAGGGGCAAGTAAGTTCGGTGATTGCAAGGCTTTGCTGTCAAATCGAAAGCCCTCGGCCATCATGCTTGACAAATGTTTAACCCAAGTTGGGCCCATCATGAAGAGCACGACCACGCCGGCAATAGTGATGGCCGCCGCTGGGACTTCCCGTGAACGGGCAATTTGCCCTTCTTCACGGGCATTGCGCAACCGCCTGGCGGTTGGCTTTTCGGTTTTTTCTGCTCCCGGTGATTCAGCCATAGGACAACGGCTCAGGCCAAATTAAACAAATGCCGGACTTGTTCAAAGGCCTGAACCCATAGCCATTGAATGCGCGCACCGACATGGCCCAATGAGAGCCATAAAACCAAAAAACCAGCAATGATGGAGGCTGGCAGAGCCACGGAGAATATTTGCAAGCTGGGCGTTGCTCGGGTTAGAACGCCCAAACCCATGTTGACAAAAAGCAAGGTCACCATGATCGGTAAAGCCATCAACAAAGCCCCCAGAAAGACCATCGAACTCCATTGAACAAACAGTCCCCAGGCGGCCTGGCCAGCGAAAATCTGACCGATCGGCAACGTCTGAAAACTGTCGATCACCAAGCCCATTAAAAGACCATGCCCCCCCAAAGAGACAAAAATCAAGGTCGACAAGACTTGCAAAAACTCGGAGATCACAGGCACATTGCCGATGGCGGGGTCAATCATGCTGGCCATGGACATGCCCATCGAATTCGACATGGATTGGCCGGCCACGACCACCGAGGCCACGACCACTTGGAGCGTCATGCCCATGACCGCACCAATGGCAATTTGATTGAACACTTCGAACAAGCCTTCAGCGGACAAAGGATCAATTTGAGGCCATCGGTACTGGGGGTAAATCATGACGGCCAAGACCAAGGCCAGCAAAATGCGCAAACGCAAATTGAAGGCCTTTAAAGAATAAATGGGGGCCGCAATGAACATCGCCGAGATTCGGATCATGGGCCAAATCAGCGCGAAAAAGTGCTGCACGATGTCGATGGAGGCCAGATTCATGGATGCACTCCGGCGCGACCTCAAGTGAACAAGGTGGGGATGCGCATGAAGATGCTGCGCATGTATTCGACCAAGGTGTTGATCTGCCATCCACCGACCACGGCCAACGTCAAGAACAAAGCACCCACCTTGACGATGAAGCTCAGCGTGGCTTCATTAATCGACGTAGCGGCCTGCAATATGCCCACCACCAAACCCACGATCAAAGCCACGAGCAACAGCGGGGCTGAGACCAACACCGTGATCCAAAGTGCCTGCTGACCGAGCTCCACCACCAATGCGGTATCCATGCCAGCGCTCCTAATTCATCACAAAACTAGAAGCCAAGGAACCCATGATCAGACCCCATCCATCCACCAACACAAAGAGCATCAGTTTGAAGGGCATGGAGATCATCATGGGTGACAACATCATCATGCCCATGGACATTAAAACGCTGGCGATGATGAAGTCAATCACGACGAAGGGGATGTAAATCAAAAAGCCAATCGTGAACGCGCTCTTCAACTCGGACGTCATGAAGGCCGGCACCAAGGTCATGAAGGGCACGGTCTCCGGCGACACCGGCTCGCCCTTGTGAGCAATTTGCATGAACAAGGCAATGTCATCGCCCCGGGTCTGGTGCAGCATGAAGGTGCGGATGGGTTTTTCCGCCAACGCGAGGGCGTTGTCAAAACTCATCTTGTCGTTCATGTATGGCACGATGGCGTTTTTGTAAACGTCGTTCAGCACGGGCTCCATGATGAACAGCGTCAAGAACAAAGACAAGCCGACCAACACATTGTTCGGCGGGGTTTGGCCCGTTCCCAAGGCCTGGCGCAACAAAGACAAGACGATGATGATGCGCACAAATGCGCTCATCATCAGCAACAAAGAAGGCAGCAAAGACAGCGTTGTCATCAGCGCCAGCAACTGCAGCGTCAAACTGTATTGCTGACCACCGCCCTTGCCCGCGGAGGTGACGTTGATGAGGGGCAAGCCTTCCGCGAAAGCCTGCGCGGGCAACAGGGCGCCCAACGCCGCCGCCGAAACCAACAAGGCAAAAACCACCATCTGACGCGTGTCCTGGCGGATAAAGGCTTTAAACCCCATGATTCGGCTCCTGCGGCTGACGAAATCCGTCCGTGGCCATTTGTAAATTGGCGGCGAAAGAAGCCATGGTGGGCACCGCCGCCAGGGTCGCCGCGGAGGCCGTTTGGTGATCCAAAGCACTGATTGAGGTGGGCGTCACGCCCAAAACCAATTC
Organism: uncultured Curvibacter sp.; assembly: GCA_903828535.1. GTDB lineage: Bacteria > Pseudomonadota > Gammaproteobacteria > Burkholderiales > Burkholderiaceae_C > Curvibacter. The sequence continues at coordinate 1,925 of CAIKMN010000009.1, read as the reverse complement.
GCGCGTGCCCACGCGGACCAAAACTATTTTTTGACGCGGCCCCAAGCTGAGGCTTTCCACCACTTGCATCTGGCGTTTGGCAACGCCTGCAAAACCGCCACGGCTTTGCACTCGGCGCAATCCCCAAAGCACCAAGGCCAGCAGGCCCAGCACCAAGAGAAAGCTACCGATCAATCGAACAAAATCGAAACCAGAAGCCATCACAGGTGTTTCATGCGCTCGGAGGCAGGGACGACCCGGGTCAGACGAATGCCGTAACGGTCGTTCACCAACACCACTTCGCCTTGAGCCACCACGGTGTTATTGACCAACACATCCAAAGGCTCACCGGCAATGTGGTCCAACTCGACCACGCTGCCTTGGGTCAGGCGCATCAAATCGCGGATTTTGATCATCGCACGGCCCACTTCGATGGAGAGCGTGACGGTGATATTTTCCAAAACATCGGGGTTGATTTGATTGGTAACGGGGGCACTCAGGGCCAGGGGTTCATCGGCTTCGGACATGGTCTAGTTCCTCATTTGCTTAGTGGTGGCCAGGGATGATCGATTCTTCGATTTGAACCGCCACCTGCTTGCCCATGGCGCCAATCTGGACTTCAAATGAAGGCACGTCGTTGATCAGCATGCGGGCCAGTTCGGGCTTCTTGAAATACAAAATATCGCCTTCTTGGAATTCTTCAACCGCACTCAGAGTGGTTTCCAAGGTGGCCAAGAGCACTCGGGCTTCCAGCGGCGCGCTGTTGACAGACTCGGTCAACTCGTCTCGCCACTGCTTGTCGGAGTCTTCGTTACCGTCACCGGATTGCACGCGGTTGCGCAGCAATTCGCGAATCGGCTTCAACGAAGAATAGGGATACACCAAGTCAATGAAACCCTCGTTGTTCGGCCCCACTTCGGTGTCAAAACGGGTCAGAATCACCAGGTCGTTTTCGTCGGCGATTTGGGCAAATTGTGGGTTGATTTCCGAGCTCACCAACTCGAAGTCGAGCGGCATCACGGGGCCCCAAGCTTCTTTCAGAGAACGAAAAAAAACACCCAAAATCATGTTGATGATGCGGGTTTCGGTCGGCGTGAACAAGCGGGTCGGCGCCAAGGTGCCCACACCGGGACCGACGCCGCCAAAAAAACTCACCAAGGAGCTGAACACCACCACCGGGTCCATCACCACAATCGAGAACCCACGCAACGGGTTCATGCGAATCACGTTCACGGAAAGCGGGGGTTTCAATTCGGCCAAATAATCGGCAAATCGAACGATTTGAACCCGCTTGGGGTTGACGCGGGGACTGGAGCGCAAGACTTCCAACAGACCCAAGCGAAATTGCCGAATGAAACGCTCATTGATCATGTCCAGCGACCCGACATTCACCCCCAAGGTGCTGTCTTCGCTGGCCAGATCGTGTTTTTTAACCCGAACCGAGGTGTTGTAACCCGTGTCGACCGGAATGGCCCCGTCCTGAACTGCCTCGGCCAAGGCCGAGAGTTCATCGGGGGTCAGTAAGGAGTTGGCCATATCAATTCATTAAGGGTCACTGCACGATAAAGGAGGTGAACAAGACCTCTTCTATGCCGCCGAAATCTTCGTATTTTTCGAGGGTATTGTTCATTTCGTCGCGGACTTTGACAGCCAATTGTTTGCGGTAATCGGGTTTGGCCAAATCGGCTTCAGTGGTTTGACGCAACACATCGAGCACCACAGAACGCAATGCAAACTCATGCTTCTTGAGGTTCTCAACGACACGTTCGTCGTAGTGAGTCATGATCGCCAATTGCGTGGACAAAACCTTTTTTGAACCCGTTAAATTGACCAAAAATTCACGGTCTATTTGGAAGTAGGTGTAGGCGAACTTGGCGGCTTCTGGGGATTTCTTGGACTTGGCACCGCCCTCTTTCCCTTCTTCTTTTTTGCCTTCCTTGCCTTCC
>CAIKMN010000008.1 GCA_903828535.1 uncultured Curvibacter sp. | reverse complement strand
TAAAAACAAGGGGTTAGAGAAATGCTGCACTGCAACATGATTCGTATTATGCACCCCAAAATGACAATTGCAAGCCTTTTTGCCGCATTGCAACAAAAAAATTTCTCAGCCCAGTGGGCGGCGGGCTTGCGTTGTTTGTAAAGACTTAGCCGGCCCTGCACGCCGGGGGACAAGGGCCCTTTTGGCCGAGGGTTCCGCACAGCCCATGGACTCAGCTTAGGCGTCCAGAGGCACTTCCACCAGCAGGAGTTGTGCATCGGGCGTCAGTGAGGTGCCAGCAATGGCGTCCGTGTTTTCGATGCCCAGCGCGTCTTTGGCACTTATCTTGACGCCTTCAAGTAAAAATTCGCCCGCCAGCACATAAGCGAAAACGCCATTTTTTTGTCCGTTCAATGGGCCTTTAAGTGCATAGGAAACACGTGCACCTTGGTCGAAGCGTCCGATGCTGAACCAAGCATTTTGCAAAATTCGGGCCCCTTCTTGGGGGTCATTTTCAGGGCCCTCCACGCCTTCATCGCTGCCCTTGCTTTCTTGACGACTGAGGCGGGTTGGCCTTAAGGGTTGCACCAGGAGCGTAAAGTGGTTTTGCCGCAGGTGGTCGGCGTAACGAAACCACTCATATCGGGGCGCGGTGTTGGGCTCGTTGGTGTGTAACCAAAACTGCATCGTGATGAGGGGGTTGGTTTTACTCGCGTTGAATTCGCTGTGCGCCATCCCGGTCCCCGCCGACATGATTTGCACCTCACCATCGCCAAAATGGATGCGGTTGCCTTCGCTGTCTTTGTGCTCCCACTGCCCCTTGATGGGGATGGTCACAATTTCCATATTTTGATGCGGATGCATTGGGTAGCCCTGCGCGGGCTGTATCGTCCCTTGGTTGAAAACGTGCAGCGCACCAAAATGGTGGCGATGGGGAAGATCGTATTGACCTCCGCGAAACATCGGTGACATGGTTCGCCAGCCCCAATCGTAAAAGGCAGTTTCACTTTTGGGGTACGGGGTGAGCTTGGGTTCCTGGATGATGGTTGTCATGGTGATGAACTTCTTGAATCAAAATAACCCATCAACAAATTTGACGGACGCGTGTGAGCCATCACAAAAGGGCTTGTTCGAGGACGAGCCACAACGGCACAAACCTTGGCGATTGCGAACTTCATAGACAGCACCGCTGGCGCTGGTGACGGGCACACCGCCGCGAACCATCAGGGGGCCGCTGACGCCCAGTGAAGGGTCTTCAATCAGGCCCACAAAAGGCACTTCGGCGGGTTCAATGGGCTGCTTGGTCTTGGAGTCCCAAACGATCAAGCGACCCCCAGGGCAGTTTTGAGCAATTTGCAAGGTCAGGTCTTTGGCGGCGGTGCCTGTCAGCATGACTTCGTTCCAAACCCGCTCACCCGCGTCGCAAAAGCGGGCGTAACAACAAAACTCTTCTTTGTCGGTCAGCGAGATGTCGGGGCCGTCGAATTCCTGCATGGTGTTGTCGGTGGAACCCGTCGTAGCGGTTTCTGTTAAATCGACATTGGCAGCGACGTGGGAGCCATCGCAAAAGGGCTTGTTGTTAGAAGCCCCGCAGCGACAAACGGCAGCACCCTCGGTCAAGGTGAATTGTGTTTTTTCGGTGTATTTGGTGGAGACGCCATTCGACGTTTCAATGAACACTTGGGCAAATTTAGGAGAGCCATAAACCAGCAGGGGCCCGTCGTCAACCACCTTGATGTAATAAGTGGCGGGCGCTGCGTGAGTACCGGGTTCGACGATTTCATTTGGAGCCTCGCTAGCCTTGCTAGCCTCGCTAGAGGCAGAGGGCTTTTCAGGGTGTGGCTGTGTGGTCATCAAGTGTTCCCGAGTAAAAGGAGAACTTGATTAAAGCGCCCGACTCAGGCTGCGCCCAGCCCGTTTCGCTGGACGGTTAGGGTCGGCCAATCAGTGGTTTTGTGAGGCTCAAAACCCAGGCCACCAACTCTTGAGCGGCGCCCCAATTGTCGAAGTTGGCAGGGAGCCGCCTCCCATCCAGATACTCGTTGTAAAGCCAAGGGTCCACCGTGGCGAAGACGCGCCCTTGACCGTGCTGGGCGCTTGCCATCAAAACCTCGCCATGGCCCACGAGTTCCGGTTGAGCCGGCGCGCTCGTGGTGATGGTGCAAATTTCTTTCATGAAGGCGTGGTGGGCTTGCTTGAAGATTTTGCCGCCAGCGGGAATTTCCACCGCGCCTTGTTCATACTGCCCAGGGGCCACCTCATTGCGGATGACACTGTTGAAGTGGATGCCCAAGGGCTCGGTGAGCAGGTTCAGGTGTTCAATGTCGGCCCGCAAGGGGTCGTTTTCAAAGACCATCAAGACGCCGCCCTGGGCAACCCAGTTGGCAATCACTTGCGCAGATTCTGGCGTCATGAAATGAGGCGCTGGATTGGTTTGTGCGTTGTCAGGCGAAACCAAGATGTACACATCGACCCCTTTCAACGACTCCGGCGTAGGGGCTTGCGCGAGCTGGGCCGTTTGAGCGCCGAAGGCATTGAACACTTGCCCCAGCAGCGAGAAGCCGCTGTTGCTGCGGTCTTGCCACTTGTAGTGGTAGAGGTCTTTTTGACCCAAAAAGTTGGCGCGTTGTTGGCTGTTGAACCAGGCGTCCACCACTGCTTTTTTGCCCAGACCGTGTTGTAATTTTTCAGCGTTCTCAACTTCAACCGAGGCCATTAAAAAAGCGCCAACGCCTTTCGGGTCGTTGGTCACCACCTTCTCGCCGACATAGTATTCGTAGCTGCCGTCGCGGTAAGGTTCGCCGCCCAAGCCGACGCCTTTGACCGTCGTGGTCAAGCTCAAGACGCCTTGCGGATTGACTTTGACAAAGCGCCCGACGATGCCTTGGTAACCACGCAAAGCGGCCTGCATCATGGCGGCCGGCAAATGACCTTGACGGACGCCCTTGGCCAAGGCGTAAACGAACATGCTGGCAGCCGAAGACTCCAAATAATTGCCCTTCGCGTTGGGCTTGTCCAGAATCTGAAACCACAGGCCGGTTTGGGCGTCTTGGACTTTCAAAAGGGCCGTGCTGGCTTCCACCAGTTGCTGCACCAACTGGGCATGGGCGGGGTCATCCGGTGGCAGGTAATCCAAAGTATCGACCAAGGCCATCAGGTACCAACCCATGGCGCGGGCCCATACATAAGACGAGCGGCCTGTGGTCGCATCGGCCCATCTTTGCTGCTTGGATTCGTCCCAGGCATGGGTGAGCAAACCTGTTTTTGCATCTCTCAAATGCCCGTCAATGAGTTTAAATTGAAGGGCAATGTCTTGGAAGGCGTCGGGCTGGTGAAAGGTTTGGGCGTACTCGGCATAAAAGGGCTCGGCCATGTACAAACCATCGAGCCACATCTGATTAGGATAACGTTGTTTGTGCCAAAAGCCCCCCGAAGGGTTGCGGGGTTGCTGCTTGAGTTGATCGTGTAGCTTTTGCGCCGCCAAGCCATATTTTTTATCGAGCGTGACGCGGTAGAGCATTAGCAATTGGCGGCCCAACAAAATATGGTCGAGTTGGTTTTCTTCGGCTTTGTAGGTCTTGATGCTGCCATCGGCCTCGACCCAAGTGTCCACCTTCGATTTGATGAATTGGTAATAAACGGGGTTGGCCGAGTTCAGCCAAACGGATTGAAGACCGGCCATCAAAGTGGCGGTTTCATAGTTCCACTTTGGATTCAGTGGGTTATCGTTTTCATTGAACTGGCCGTTCAAAGCCGCGTTGGCCATTTGAATGGAAAGGGGTGATACCGGCGCTGTCGGCGTTTCTGTCGGCGTTTGACCGAAGCAAACGCGCCACGGGCCACCCAAAAGACTGCAGACAATCAAACCCAATAAAAGTGCTTGTTTGAGAAAGAAGGCAGTGAATTTCATGGCTTCTGGTTTGGGTGGTTTTTAACTGTGTTTTTAATCCAATTCCATCGAGATGCCGACCTTGCCCACCCATTGGTCTTGGGTGCTGTGCGAAACAGGGGTCGGTTTGCCAATGCCCAGGTTGAGTTGGGTGTGCTCGCCGTGGACATCCCAAACCAGGTAGGTGGTTTGGTCGCGTTGCGCAGCGCTGGGCCAAAAGGCGGTGTTCGAAGCCGTTGACCGAACGTAAGTTTCAAAACCCAATTCGTGGTGCGGTGCCACCGCGTAGGCCCATTTGAAAGCCGGTGCCCACCGGGGTTTCTGTTCGTCGCCGGTCAAGTCTTTTTCCAAACTGGGGTTGAACACCCATTGCCAATCAGGCCCGTGGTAACCCAAGATGGGGTTCACTTCCACAGAACGCTTTTTTTCTGATTCATAGAAAGAGTTTTCAGAACCGAATTCAGAGCGAATGCCCCAGTAAAAACCTTCTTTGGCGTGTTTGGCGATGTATTGGGCTTCCAACTTGAGGCCTCGGCCCTGAGCACGACCTTGCACCACCGAAGCGGGCAGCTCGAGGCCCACGGACAGTTGATCGGTCAGTCCGTAGCTCACTTCAAACAAACCTTGAACCACTTGTTTTTGCGAGCGGCTCTTGGCGATGCTGGTCAAGAACTCCACTTCGGATTCGCCCTTTTCAGGCAGATCGTCCGAATAAAGTTTGATTTCATAAGAGGCCGCGGTGGCGTGGGTCGCCATGCAAACCCACAGTCCGATGGCGCCAAGAAGGGCCAAGCAACGCCTGATATAAGGGGTGAATGCCATTTTATTTTTAGGGTATTTTGTTATTGATTTAACCCCCCACTATATCGACAGCGAGATCGACAGCGAGACCCATTAAGCAGGCTTCCATTCAGACGTTCTTTCCAGATTCAATTGCTTGCTGACAAATTGCCTGAAAGGGGCCATCGCGGGCGCCAAGCACTTGGCCGAGCAGGGTGATTTCAACGGCACTTTGAACCTGATTTTTCAGCCAGCCGAAGAAGGCTTCGGGGGCGCAAAAAAGATGATGGAAGAGGGCCTGTTTGAGCAGTTCCCCTGCGACCCCATAGTGGCGGGTGGGCGTGACCTGCCTTTATGAACAAGATGTGCTGGCCCTGAACAGCGATGGTCAACAAGCCAGCGTCACGGTGAAAAATGGCGCAGAACAAAATGGCCATCATTTTGACGGTTTGGTGGTCTCGGCAGGTGTCATGAGCCGTCGTTTTGCCGCGCAGCTCGGCGACCGTGTGAACATCTACCCCGTTAAAGGCCATTCGATCACGGTGAATTTATTGGACGACGCCAGCCAAGCAGCCGCCCCCATGGTCAGTTTGCTCGACGACGAAACCAAGCTGGTCACCAGCCGTTTGGGCGCAGACCGTTTCCGCGTCGCGGGCACCGCAGAATTCAATGGCGACAACAAAGACATCCGCGCCGACCGCATTCAGCCTTTGATCAACTGGGTGAACACGTGTTTTCCGGGCATGAACACGCGTCAAGTCGTGCCCTGGGCCGGCCTGCGTCCCATGATGCCCAATGTGTTCTACAACACCGGTCATGGCCACTTGGGTTGGACGCTTTCGGCCGTGACGGCGGACATGGTGGCTGAAGTGGTCGCCGGTTCCTAATCCATCAACCCCATCGTGCGCTCAATCGCGTGAAAGATCACATAGCCGCCGTGCATCACGACTTGAACCTTGGCGCCTTGAACCACATGCGCGGCTTCGATTCCGAGGGCTATGGGTGAAATCGAGGGGGCAAACAAAAGCACTTGGGCTTTTGACCTAAGTGCTTGATTTGCATATTAAATTTTGGCTCCTCGACCTGGGCTCGAACCAGGGACCTACGGATTAACAGAAAGCCAGGCTCGTCAAAAATCCCTATAAATCAATGACTTATAGGCGTTTTTATTAAACGTGTAATATTTCGTGTAATAACCCCAAAAGTTACATTATGTAACTTTCCAGCCAAAACACCCAAATTTACGCTCAGCGCTGTCATTTTGCACGTGAAAGTTTGAAGCCAGGTGAGGGGCTCGAACCAGTTATGGCGAAAGTTCGGAACTACATTCCGGGCTTGAACTTTAAGGATTGAGCGGCCCGGGAATTAAAAACCGTGTCATATGTCGTGCGATTGGTTTGTAGTTTGCAGGTTCCTCAATCATTTAGGTTGCTTTAAATGCAATGTGGATTTAACATTTGCGAATGATTGATTGGAACTCTTGTCCTGCTGTAGAAATTAACCCTGAGCTTGTAAGCGGAGCTTGGGTCTTCCTTGGTACCCGTGTACCTGTTTCTGCTTTATTCGAAAATCTAAAGGACGGTGTAACTGTCAACGAGTTTGTTGAATTATTTCCTGGCGTAGATTTGCTGCATGCTCGCGGCGTTCTAGATCATGCCGCTAAAAGTGCCATGGCGGTTAAGTCTATTTGAAAGTCTTGTTTGATCAAGCTGTAAATCAAATCAAGATTCTCTCGATCACTGCTTTCTTCTGCTCAAGTGTGTATCCCACTGAGCCGTAATGTGCAAAATCCGAAACATTGCGTCCATGTCCGGTGATAGCTTCTGCAATTGGTACTGGCACATCACCGCATGCTTTTAAGCGGTCAATAAAAGCATGTCGAAACATGTGGGTCCTAAAGTTCAGGTGGCTCATGCATTTGTTGAGTGTGGCCGCGCACGACGTGTTGCCAACTTCTGATGCATATTGAGGGATCAGCCATTCACTTTTATGCAAGACAGCTCGTCGATACAGTTCTTTAGCGGCTTCTAGCGAGACGCCAAGCAGAGGTACGCAGCGAATGCTGGCTTGTGTTTTGCGGTCAGTCAATCTGTTTTTTCGTACCCATAAATGTGGAATGTCGTGATTCAGCACCAAGTCATCTAAGCGAGCCAACACAGGCTCAGAAATTCTCATTCCCGTGTTAAGTTGTATCAGCGCTGCAAGCCTTGATGGAATAGGATGGCTAAGCAAATGCACTTTGACTTTGATAAGCTGCTCGACTGTAATTGGCGCAATGGTCCGCGAGGGTTCTCCCTCCCCACGTATAAAGAGCCCTCGTAGGGGGCTGAGCCGATCTATGTCCAAATGTTTAAACGACATATTCACCATCGCGTTGAGCACAGTGATATGCCGCCGCACAGTGTTCGGGTGGAGCCCATCTGCCAATAGGCAGTCTCTGAACTGGGTGATATGGTAGTGCCGCAACTCATCCAGCGCCATATCTCCCAGTTGCGACAGAAATAAGCGATATGCGTGGTGGGCGACTATTTGAAATTTACGGCGATGCGACGATGGGTTTTCGCGCATGTAAATTTCAAAAGCATCTGAAATTCTGTGCCTAACTTGCCACCGCTGCTTGGTAAAGTGTTTTGCCACCAACGCCGACAAAAAGTCCTCATCGAAATTGACGCCGTTTAGGCGGATCTGAGGTTTTTCCAGTATTTGTAATTCATCTGGAGAAGCTATGGTTAAAAGCGCTTTCATTCCTTGCACAGCTGGAAACTAAAAATACTAATTTAGTGCCAACTTAAGGACAGGGCAACCTAAGCAAAAATGTCCCGACAATTTGGAAGTTTACCGATCGAATTCAACGTATCCTTAGCTTGTGTCTAACGTTTGAGTTCTCTGTAAAAGTTCTCATGCGATCCAAGTAGCAGCAGGTGACGGGTCTTAGGGTCAAATTCGTAAGCCAACAACATGAGTTGTGTTTGACTTTTAAATTTGTAGACATAAACACCAGCAAGATCGCCGCGCTTGAGTTCGCCTGCATGGGGGTCAGCAATGACGACGTTTACTGCTGCGTCGACATCTTGTTTTTGTCTTTGATGTAATTTTTTGTAGCCTCGCGCAAAAGCTGAGGACTGAGTGACTTGAATTTGCCTTGAGGCCATCAGTGCTTGCTTTGTGGAATGAAGGGGGTGGCTAAAGATTTACCTTCACCTTTTGCAATCATTAGATCGCGTACAAAGTCGATAGGTAGATCCGGGTTATCCAAAGCTGCTTTACCAATCATTGCCCAAAATTCTATTTGTCCAGAAATAGTCCTGCGCTCAGCATGAGCGTGTGATTTTGCTTGATCGTAAAGATCACTGTCGATTCGAACGGGTAGTCCCATACATGCTCCAAAAAAGAAATCCTGCTACAAATGTAGCAAGAAGAAGCAAAGTTGTAAATGGGTTGTGGCTTTTTGAAAGCACAAAACTCAAGGTTTAACAGAAAGCCAGTCTCGTTAAAAACCCTTATAAATCAACGACTTATATGCATTTTTGATAACCGTGTAATATTTCGTGTAATAAACCCAAAAGTTACATAATGTAACTTTCCAGCCAAAACACCCAAATTTACGTTCAGCGCCGTCATTTTGCACGCAAAAGTTAGACGCTAGGCTTGGGGCTCGAACCAGTTGGGGCGAAAGTTCGGATCTACATTCGGCAGTC
>CAIKMN010000007.1 GCA_903828535.1 uncultured Curvibacter sp. | reverse complement strand
CGATCTCAAAGACACGAAGGCGAATTCATCGTTGTCAGCGGCCACACTCTCTTCGCTGACCAAGGCCAAGATGTCTTCATCAAAAATCTCGCTTTTGCGGTCAGCCAATTCTTTGAACTTGGCAAAGGCGTGGTTGATCTCTTGTTCGCTGTCCAAGCTCACCCCCAAGTCTTGCAAGCGTTGCTTGAAGGCGTTGCGGCCGCTCAACTTGCCCAAGACAATTTTGTTGGCCGACCAACCCACGTCTTCGGCGCGCATGATTTCATAGGTATCGCGGGCCTTCAAAACACCGTCTTGGTGAATGCCGGACGCATGGGCAAAGGCATTGGCACCGACCACGGCCTTGTTGGGTTGCACCACAAAGCCCGTGGTTTGGCTCACCATTCGGCTGGCCGCAACAATGTGGACAGGGTCAATGTTCATCGCCAAGCCGAAGTAATCGCGGCGGGTGCGCACCGCCATCACCACTTCTTCCAAAGAACAATTGCCAGCGCGTTCGCCCAAACCGTTGATGGTGCATTCAATTTGACGAGCACCGCCAATTTTGACGCCGGCCAAGGAGTTGGCCACCGCCATGCCCAAGTCGTTGTGGCAATGCACCGACCAAATGGCCTTGTCGGAATTGGGCACGCGTTCGCGCAAGGTTTTAATGAAGTTGCCGTACAACTCCGGCACCGCGTAACCCACGGTGTCGGGGATGTTCAAAGTGGTCGCGCCTTCGTTGATGACGGCCTCTAAGACGCGGCACAAAAAGTCCACATCGCTGCGGTAACCGTCTTCGGGGCTGAATTCAACGTCAGCAACCAAGTTTCGGGCAAAGCGCACCGACTGCTTGGCTTGCTCCAAGACCTGCTCGGGCGTCATGCGCAGCTTCTTTTCCATGTGCAAGGCCGAGGTCGCAATGAAGGTGTGAATGCGGGCGCTGTTGGCGCCTTTCAAGGCTTCCGCAGCGCGGGCGATGTCGCGGTCATTGGCGCGCGACAAGGAGCAGATGGTCGAGTCTTTGATGTTGTTGGCAATCAGTTGCACGGCGTCAAAGTCGCCATTGCTGGAGGCGGCAAAACCGGCTTCGATCACGTCCACCTTCAAGCGCTCCAATTGACGAGCGATGCGCAATTTTTCGTCTTTGGTCATGGAAGCGCCGGGCGACTGTTCGCCGTCGCGCAAGGTGGTGTCAAAAATGATCAATTTGTCGGCCATGGTTTTCTCCCAAAAAAACAAAAAAATAATCAACAAAAAAGCCCGCTGCGTTGAGGCTGGCGGGCTTGAGGTTCCGTGTGGAAAAAGTTAGCGTCAGCCCGCCTTGCTCAGTGCAAATGCCACTAGGGATAGAAGGGCGAAAGACATCAAAGCCGCTTGTTGCAAACGACGAGCGGCCACGGCATCGCGCAAAGCGATGGACCGTGTGTTGGCATGTCGTGGGCGGAAGGAAGACTTCATGGCTTGACTCTATCACAAAATAAAACGCCTGTTTTTATTTGTGCAAACCTTCTTCGTCGGGCTCGTCGGTGGAGGTGCTGATGACGCTGACACGCAGGCCTTTGTAACGGCGAACACCGTAAATCACATACCCACTCAAGGCGTAAGCAATGAACAAGCCGAGCAACACCACGGGTGGATAAATGTAGATGACCGAAATCAGCAAGGCGATCAAGACGATGACGGCGAAGGGCACGCTCTTTTTAATGTGGAATTCTTTGAAGCTGTAAAACGGCAAGTTGGTGACCATGGTGAGCCCCCCAAACAACATCACCGAGAACGTGATCCAAGTCATTTGCGACCAAGTGAAGAAGGCATTCTCGCCAGGATGCACACCCGCTTCCGTGGTGACCCAAATCAAACAGGCCACCAGTGCGGCGGCGGCGGGGGAAGGCAAGCCCTGAAAATAACGCTTGTCCACCACCGCGGTGTTGACGTTGAAGCGCGCCAGCCGCAGGGCCGCGCAGGCACAAAAGACGAAGGCGGCAATCCAGCCCCAACGGCCCAAGCCTTTCAGGGACCACTCATAGGCAATCAAGGCCGGTGCGGCGCCAAAAGACACCATGTCGGCCAATGAATCCATTTGCTCGCCAAAGGCGCTTTGGGTATTTGTCATGCGGGCTACGCGGCCATCGAGGCTGTCGAGCACCATCGCATAAAAAATGCCCAAAGCGGCTTGATCAAACTGCCCATTCATCCCCATGACGGTGGCATAAAAGCCCCCCGACAAGGCCGCCAGGGTGAATAAATTGGGAAGCACATAGATGCCCTTGATGCGTTTCGGTTGGGCCGATGTGGTGCCCTCGTGCGCGCCCCCTTCCGCGTTCGACGCCAGGTCTGAACGGGTGGAAGGCGCGGGCACTTGGGCGGTCGGTTTTTCCGAATGAGGCATCAGGGGATCTTAGTTGCGGGTTTGGTCAACCAATTTGTTCTTGGCAATCCAAGGCATCATGGCGCGCAGTTGGCCACCGACTTTTTCAATCGAGTGGTCAGCGGTGTTGCGGCGGCGAGCGGTCATGCTGGGGTAGTTCAAGCGACCTTCTTGGATAAACATCTTGGCGTAGTCGCCGTTTTGGATGCGCTTCAAGGCGTGGCGCATGGCCGCGCGCGATTGGTCGTTGATGACTTCAGGACCGGTCACGTACTCGCCGTACTCGGCGTTGTTGGAGATCGAGTAATTCATGTTGGCGATGCCGCCTTCATAAATCAGGTCGACGATCAACTTCAATTCATGCAGGCATTCAAAGTAAGCCATTTCAGGCGCGTAGCCGGCCTCCACCAAGGTTTCGTAACCCATCTTGATGAGTTCAACCGCACCACCACACAACACGGCTTGTTCACCGAACAAGTCGGTTTCGGTTTCTTCTTTGAAGTTGGTTTCAATGATGCCGGCTTTGCCGCCCCCGTTGGCCATGGCGTAGCTCAAAGCCAAGTCGCGGGCCTTGCCGCTCTTGTCTTGGTGCACCGCCACCAGGTGGGGCACGCCGCCGCCTTGGGTGTAGGTGTTGCGCACGGTGTGGCCAGGGGCCTTGGGCGCCACCATCCAGACGTCCAAGTCAGCACGGGGCATGACTTGGTTGTAGTGCACGTTGAAGCCATGGGCGAAAGCCAAAGAAGCGCCTTGCTTGATGTTGGGGGCCACGTTGTTGGTGTACACCTCGCCGATTTGCTCGTCGGGCAACAAAATCATGACCACGTCAGCCGCCTTCACAGCGTCGTTGACTTCCATCACAGTCAAGCCGGCTTTGCCCACCTTGTCCCATGAAGCACCGCCTTTGCGAAGACCGACCACGACCTTCACGCCGCTGTCGTTCAAATTTTGGGCGTGGGCGTGGCCTTGTGAGCCGTAGCCAATGATGGCAACGGTCTTGCCTTTGATCAGGCTCAGGTCACAGTCTTTGTCGTAAAAAACTTTCATACTTTTCTCCAAAAAATTTTGTTAAGTGATCTTTTAAAAAGGTCAGATTGACACAGATTAACTTCAGGCGCGCAGGATTCTCTCACCTCGGCCAATGCCGCTAGAGCCGGTGCGCACCGTCTCCAAGATGGCTGTGCGGTCGATCGCTTCCAAGAACGCGTCGTTCTTGGATTGATCGCCCGTCAGCTCAATGGTGTAGCTTTTTTCGGTCACATCGATGATGCGGCCCCGGAAAATATCGGCCATGCGCTTCATTTCTTCGCGCTCTTTGCCCACAGCCCGAACCTTGACCATCATCAGCTCGCGCTCGGTGTAAGCGCCTTCGCTGAGGTCAACGACTTTGACCACTTCGATGAGTCGGTTCAGGTGTTTGGTAATTTGCTCAATGACGTCGTCCGAACCCGTGGTTTGGATGGTCATGCGAGACAGCGAGGGGTCTTCGGTCGGCGCCACCGTGAGCGACTCGATGTTGTAGCCACGCGCTGAGAACAGGCCGACGACGCGGGACAAGGCGCCCGCTTCGTTTTCAATTAAAACTGCAATGATGTGTTTCATGATGAGATTCCTCTTTTCGCCGCCCTCCCCGAGCCACGGTAATGGCCCGGCTTGGCGGTCAATAGATTCGTCTTAAATTAAGTTGGGTTGATGAAAAAGCCAATCAGGTGGTTATTCAGGCGGCCAGGGGGTGGCTCACAAATCCTCGGAGCCGAGCAACATTTCAGTGATGCCCTTGCCGGCTTGCACCATCGGGAAAACGTTTTCAGTCGGGTCCGTGCGGAAGTCCAAGAACACCGTGCGGTCTTTCAGCTTGCGGGCTTCGCGCAAGGCGGGCTCAACGTCTTCAGGGCGCTCAATCAGCATGCCCACGTGACCATAGGCTTCAGCCAACTTCACAAAATCGGGTAAGGCGTCCATGTAGCTGTGGCTGTAACGGCCAGAATATTCAATTTGCTGCCACTGACGCACCATGCCCAAATAACGGTTATTCAAAGAGCAAATGATGATGGGCGTGTTGTATTGAAAACAGGTGGACAGCTCTTGAATGTTCATTTGCACGGAGCCTTCGCCGGTGATGCAAAAAACCTCGCTGTCGGGCTTGGCCAGCTTAATGCCCATGGCATAGGGAATGCCCACACCCATGGTGCCCAAACCGCCTGAGTTGATCCATCGACGGGGCTCGTCAAAACGATAGTATTGAGCGGCCCACATTTGGTGCTGACCCACATCGGAGGTGATGTAGGTGTCGGTGCCCTTGGTCATTTCCCACAAGGTTTGAACGACCATTTGAGGCTTGATGACGTCGCCATGACCCAGGCTGAATTTCAGGCAGTCCTTTTTGCGCCAACCTTCAATGGTTTCCCACCAAGTGCCGAGCGCAACAGGGTCGGGTTTTTGAGTGCCCTCGCGCAACATGCCGAGCATTTCGGTCAGCACGTCTTTAACGTCGCCCACGATGGGGATGTCCACCTTGACGCGCTTTGAAATGCTTGAGGGGTCGATGTCGATGTGAATGATTTTGCGTTCGTTTTGCGCAAAGTGCTTGGGGTTGCCAATCACACGGTCGTCAAAACGCGCGCCGACAGCCAACAAAACATCGCAGTTTTGCATGGCGTTGTTGGCTTCAACGGTGCCGTGCATTCCCAGCATACCCAAGAATTTAGGGTCGGAAGCCGGAAAGGCCCCCAAGCCCATCAAGGTGTTGGTGACGGGGTAGCCCAATTGGTTGGCCAAAGCCCGCAACTCGTCAGAGGCGTTGCTCAACAGCACACCGCCGCCGGTGTAGATGTAAGGCCGCTTGGCGGCCAACAACAGTTGCAAGGCTTTGCGGATTTGTCCTCCGTGGCCTTTGCGCACCGGGTTATAAGAGCGCATTTCGACGGTTTCTGGGTAGCCGTTGTAGGGCACTTGCTTGAAGGAAACGTCCTTGGGAATGTCCACAACCACGGGGCCGGGGCGCCCGGTGCGGGCAATGTGAAAGGCCTTCTTCAGGGTCAGCGCCATGTCTCGCGCATCTTTGACCAAGAAATTGTGCTTAACGATGGGACGGGTAATGCCCACGGTGTCACATTCTTGGAAGGCATCAAGGCCAATCGCGGGGGTGGGCACCTGACCGCTGATGATGACCATGGGAATGCTGTCCATGTAGGCGGTGGCGATGCCAGTCACAGCGTTGGTCAGGCCGGGGCCGGAGGTGACCAAGGCCACACCCACTTCACCTGTGGCGCGGGCAAAACCGTCGGCCGCATGAACCG
Organism: uncultured Curvibacter sp.; assembly: GCA_903828535.1. Classification (GTDB taxonomy): domain Bacteria; phylum Pseudomonadota; class Gammaproteobacteria; order Burkholderiales; family Burkholderiaceae_C; genus Curvibacter. Next base: position 17,786 of record CAIKMN010000007.1, on the reverse strand, counting down.
CCGCTTGTTCGTGTCGCACTAAAACGTGCTGAATGGTGTCTTGCTTGTACAACGCGTCGTAAATGTGCAAAACAGCACCGCCAGGATAGCCCCAGAGGTATTGCACATTTTCAGCCTGCAAGGCTTTGACCAGAATTTCCGCGCCTCGAAGTTCGAACGCCTCGGTCGATGAGGAAGTGTTTGAAGTTGTTTCCATGATGAACCTTTGTGATTTTCTCTAACGAAAAACCTTGGGTGCCCCTTCCCTAACTCTTATGAAGCCGGGTCGAGACTTAAAGCCACAACCATGGGCGCGAAATGATTTTCCGCCGGACGGTGACTCGTTTGCCTTTGATTCGGGCCGCCATTATGACACCTTTGATATCGCCCTGGTCTCGGACGGAACGCCCAAGCGGTCACCTTGTGCTTGAAATGGCGCACTTGAGTGCCATAATTCGCGCACTTTGGCCACTGAACTTGAACTTTCGAACTTTCTGAAGTCCGCTGAGAAACGGGCTTTTAAACGTTCCTATTACCACGTTCGCAACGAGGAAGCGGCGCTCGACATCGTGCAAGACAGCATGATGAAGTTGTGTGAGCACTATGGTGACAAACCCGTCGAAGAGTTGCCCATGCTCTTCCAGCGCATTTTGTCGAACTGCACGTTGGATTGGTTCAGGCGCCAAAAAACCAGGAATGCGCTGTTTTCGAATTTGGGTGATTTTGAATCAGCCAACGAAGAAGACGATTTTGACCTGCTGGAGTCCTTCAACAGCGATTCCGATGCTGGCGCCAGCGCGAGCGCTGAAACCTTAACCGATCGGGCACAGGTTTTGCATGCCATTGAGTTGGAAATATTAAATTTACCGGCGCGTCAACGAGAAGCCTTCCTCATGCGTTATTGGGAGGAAATGGACGTCGCAGAGACTGCGGCGGCCATGGGCTGCTCGGAAGGCAGCGTCAAGACGCACTGTTCTAGGGCAGTGCAGGCGCTCTCAAAAGCTTTAAAGAGCAAAGGATTAGGACCATGAATCACATTGCCGCACCCCTCAGCGACTGGAACAATACTTCCATCGCCCTTGACGAGCAGGACATTTTTGCCCGGCGCGTGGTGGCTCGTCTGTCCGATTCATCGCAAGAATTGCCCTACGACATCAGCGAACGCTTGCGTGCAGCGCGCGTTCAGGCTTTGGCCAAGCGCAAAGCGACCGCTCCGGTTGCCCAAACGGCTACCGCCCCCAGCGTGCTGCAGCAAGGCAGCAGCGCCACTTTGGGCCAAGGCGGTCCTGATTTTGGATGGCTCAGCGGCTTGGGCGCTCTGCTTCCTTTGCTGGCCTTGGTTGCGGGGCTGATTTTCATTCAAACCTTCCACGACAGCCGCCGCGCGACTGACTTGGCTGAGGTTGACGTTGCCCTGCTCACAGACAACCTGCCTCCCCAAGCCTATTCTGACCCGGGGTTTTTACAATACTTAAAACACCAAAACAGCTTGGAACGCTGAAGTTTCACTGAAGTCCTTTAGACTCAGTCTTTCCATGTTGGTGCTTGTTGCCCCCTTCTCTTTCAAACCTGTTCCTGTCCCTTCCCATCGGGAAGGGGGGCTGTGCGTCACCCGCTCATTGGTCGTAAAGCGGATTCCAGCCCTTTCATGGGTTCTCTCCGTGGTCTTTTCACTGACCCTTCTCCTTCTGTCGGGAATGGCTCCAGCCAGGGCGCAAACCCAGCCTCCCCTTCCCGCCTTAAGCACTTCAGCCCCTGCTTGGCAAGATCTGACGCCTGAACAGCAACTGGCTCTGGCCCCATTGGCCTCCTATTGGCCCCAACTCAGTGCCTTGCGCAAGCGAAAATGGTTGGCGGTATCCAGTCACTTTGACCAGATGTCTGAAGAGGAAAAGGCCAAGTTGCACGACCGCATGACGGATTGGGCCCAACTCAGTGCACAAGAACGCACCCAAGCCCGACTCAACTTTGCAGCCGCACCAAAGTTGAGCAACGATGAAAAGCTGGCGCATTGGGAAGCCTACCAATCTTTGAGTGCCGAAGACCGCGCAAAATTTGTCAAAAACGCCAGTCCCAAGCCCACAGGCGCCGCCATTGTCATCAAACCCGTCCCGGCCCAAAAGCCGATCACTTTGCCAGATGCCTCCAAATCGACTCGGGCCAACACGCCTCAACTGCTCAAAATTAAAGCAACCGCCAAAATCGACGTGAATGCCAACCTGTTGAATTCACACACCCTTTTGCCCAAAGGCAAGCCCCTTTGACCCACTCCCCAGATTTTGAAACGGCCAAGCCCATCCTGCTGGCCCCTAAACTCAGCCGCCGCATGGCCTGCTGGGTCTACGAAGGCATTTTGATGTTTGGCGTGGTTTTTTTGGCCGGTTACCTCTACAGCGCCTTGAACCAAATAAGGAACGCCTTGGACAACCGCTGGGGTTTGATGGCCTTTTTGTTTTGGGTGATCGGCATTTATTTCACTTGGTTCTGGTCCAAGGGCCAAACCTTGGCGATGAAAACTTGGCACCTCCGTTTGGTCGATGAAAACGGAAAAAACACCTCTCAAGCGCGTGCATTTGGTCGGTACCTGCTCAGTTGGATTTGGTTTTTGCCGCCTTTGGCCCTGTTGAGCCCTTTCCCTTTCACGACCCTTGAAGCCGCTGGCTGCGTGATCTTGTGGGTGGTCATTTGGGCCTTCGCTAGCCGACTTCGGACTGACAAACAGTTCTGGCACGATGCTTGGGCCGGTACGCGTTTGGTCGCTGCGCAAGGGCCCCATGGGTCAGCAGACCTCAAACAACCCATCGGCCCTGAAGTACCCACAAATACCGTCGCTTAAACCATGTCCCCGACTGTTGCCCCTTCTCCTTGTGCTTTCTCGTTGGCCGTTTATTGTGGTTCGCGACCCGGCGTCCTGCCCGCCTACAAAAACCTAGCGCAAACGGTCGGCCATTGGATCGGCCAACAAGGTGGGCAACTCGTTTACGGTGGTGGCAACAATGGCCTGATGGGCGTGGTAGCCAACGCGACGCATGAGGCCGGTGGCCGGGTGGTTGGCATCATTCCAGAAGCCTTGGTCGGCAAAGAGGTGGCCAAAGAAGATTGCGACGAGTTGCACGTGGTCGACAACATGCACCAGCGCAAAAGCATGATGGCTGAACGAGCCGATGCCTTTTTGGTCATCCCTGGCGGGATTGGCACGATGGAAGAAATGTTTGAGGTCTGGACCTGGCGGCAGCTGGGTTACCACAATAAACCCATTGGGCTACTCAACACCCATGGGTTTTTTGATGGCTTGATCGGGTTCATGAACCACACCGTCGAACAGGGGTTTTTGAGCCCCTCTCAGCTCGACCTGATTCAAATCAGCGATGAAGCGCTGCCTTTGTTGGTGCGCTTGACCGCCTCGATCTCGAAAAATCAGCCCAGCCACATGGACTTGAGCGAAATTTAAATCGCGGCTTCGTCTTGTTCACCCGTGCGGATGCGCACCACGCGGTCGACCGAAGTCACGAAAATTTTGCCATCGCCTATTTTGCCGGTGTGCGCCGCATTGATGATGGCGTCCACACACAAATCGACCTGCTCTGATTGAACAACCAATTCAATTTTAATTTTGGGCAAAAAATCAACCACATACTCGGCGCCTCGGTACAACTCGGTATGGCCCTTTTGACGCCCAAATCCCTTCACTTCGGTGACCGTTAATCCGGTGACCCCCGAATCGGCCAAGGCGGCTCTCACTTCTTCTAATTTGAAGGGCTTGATGATGGCGATGATGAGTTTCATAAGGTGTCCTTTCAGGATCTGAATTGGCTGGTGATAGGGTAACGCCAATCTTTACCAAAAGAGCGGTGGGTCACCCGGATGCCTACCGGGGCCTGACGCCGTTTGTATTCATTGATTTTGATCAAGCGCGTGACCCGCTCCACATCGGCTTTGGGCAAGCCACTGGCGATGATGGCTTCAATGGATTCATTGTTTTCCATGTACCGCTCCAAGATCTCATCCAAGACCTCGTAGGGCGGCAGGCTGTCTTGGTCTTTTTGGTCGGGACGCAGTTCGGCACTGGGCGGACGCGTGATGATGCGCTCGGGTATGGGTTCTTGGCCAGTACCATAAGGATCGTGTGCATTGCGCCACCAAGCCAAGTCAAAAACCATGGTTTTGGCCACGTCTTTGATGACCGCAAAGCCGCCCGCCATGTCGCCATACAAGGTGCAATAACCCGTGGCCATTTCGCTTTTGTTGCCCGTGGTCAAAACCAAAGCACCAAATTTGTTCGACAAAGCCATCAACAAAGTGCCCCGAATGCGGGCTTGGATGTTTTCTTCGGTGGCATCTTCAGCCAGGCCTTTGAAATCAGACGCCAACGAGGCCTTGAAGGCATCAAACTCAGGAACGATCGACAGTTCGTCGTAGCGCACGTTCAAACGGGCGGCCATGTCACGCGCGTCCAGCCAAGAGATGTCGGCCGTGTAGGGCGAGGGCATCATGACCGCGCGCACTTTGTCGGCCCCCAAAGCGTCGACCGCAATGGCCAACACCAACGCCGAGTCAATGCCCCCGGACAAACCCAATAGCACACTCGGAAAGCCATTCTTGGTCACGTAGTCGCGTACGCCCAACACCAAAGCGTCCCAAAGGTCGGCTTCGGGGCTGCGCTCAGGCGCTACAGTTCCGTTCACCCAAGTGCCAGGCTGATTTGAATCGCTGGATTTTTCAAAACCCAACGACATCTTGTTTTCTTGAAATGAAGGCGCCAGGGCCGCCAATTCACCATGGGCTTGGACGGCAAAAGACGCTCCGTCAAACACCACCTCGTCTTGCCCCCCCACCAAGTGGGCATAAATCAAGGGCAAGTTCACAGCGCGGGCGCATTCCGCCATGCGGCTTTGTCGTTCATGGGATTTGCCCACATGGAAGGGCGAGGCGTTCAAGACGGCCAATAATTCAACGCCAGCCGTTTTGGCATCTGCTGCCGGGGTATCAAACCAAGCATCTTCGCAAATGAGCAACCCCACTTTCACGCCCGCCACCTCAAAAACAGTGGCCGATTGGCCTGGCACAAAATACCGGCGCTCATCGAACACTTGGTAATTGGGCAATTCCCGCTTGGCATAAGTCGCGACGACCTGGCCTTCGCTCAACACGGTGGCCGAATTGGTGCATTGGGCCACCGACAAAGAGCGGGCAAAAGCGCCATTCAATGGAGAATCCCCGGGGGCAGTTTGAAGAAGGGCTTCGGCTTTTGAGGCCGCCATACGAGCAGGGTGCCCCACCACCACAAACAAACCCGGTAAGTCGGCCAGCGCCTGCGAAACTTGGGCCAGCGCCAGATCGCAGGCCTCCAAAAAGGAGGGGCGTAAAAAAAGATCTTCAGCCGCGTAGCCGGCGATCGACAATTCAGGGGTAAGCACCAAGCGGGCCCCTTGCGCATAGGCGCTGCGGGCGGCTTGGATAATTCGCTGGGCATTGCCCGTCAAATCACCCACGACGAAATTAAGCTGAGCGACGCAAATGGAAAGAGTCATGAGTGCCAATAAAAGTCCAAACGATTATCGCATTGAGGTTGCCCAATCGATGCTCGACATTCCCGCAGAGGCTTGGAACGGCTTGCTGGCCGCACAAAGCGTCCCGACGCCATTCATGCGCCATGAATACCTCAGCGCATTAGATACGAGCGAGAGCGCCACAACCGCTACCGGCTGGACACCACAAGTGTTGACCCTGTGGGCACCTTTGCCCAGCCAAAAGCTACTGGCCGCCTGCGTGATTTACCTCAAAACCCACTCTTACGGCGAGTACGTATTCGATTGGGCCTGGGCCCGCGCCTACCAAGAGCACGGTCTGCCCTATTACCCCAAGGCCGTCCTGTCGGTGCCCTTCACGCCGGTGCCCGGCAGCCGCTTGCTGGCCATCGATGCCGAGCGGCGCGAGCAGTTGTTGGCAGAGGCCTTGCGCCTGTGTGAGGGGTGGGGGGTTTCGTCTTTGCACCTGTTGTTTGGCAGTGCCGAAGACATGGCCGTCAGCCAAAGATTGTCGTTGATGCCGCGCCACACTGTGCAGTTCCACTGGCTCAACCGCCAACCAGAACCTTACCGAGACTTTGATGATTTTTTGAACAGCTTGAACCAAGAAAAGCGCAAAAAAATTCGGCAGGAGCGACGCAAAGTCACCGAAGCAGGCGTGACTTTTCGATGGGCCCAAGGCAGCGACATATCTCCCACAGATTGGGCGTTTTTTTACCAATGCTACGAGCGAACTTACCTGGAGCATGGCAATGCGCCCTATTTGAGTCGCGCCTTTTTTGAAACACAAGCCGCCCAGCAGCCCGAATCGTGGTTATTGTTCATTGCCGAGCGAGCGCAAAAACCCATTGCCAGCAGCTTGATAGGGCTCTTGCAAAAGGGGGCGAGTCAAGTGGCCTATGGTCGATATTGGGGCGCTTTGGAGCGGGTTGATTGCCTGCATTTCGAGGCCTGTTATTACCAACCCCTGGCCTGGTGCATTGCGCATCAATTTGACCGCTTTGAGGGGGGTGCCCAAGGCGAGCACAAAATGGCAAGGGCCTTGCTGCCCGTCAACACCAGCAGCGCCCACTGGTTGGCCCACCCCGCTTTTGCAGAGGCGGTGGGCCGATTTTTAGAGCGAGAAACCGAAGGGATCTCCAACTACCTCGATCATTTGAACGAGCGTAACCCGTTCAAACAAGCCTAGGTTGACTCCGCTTTGAGGCTTCTTACGCTTCTTGCGCTTCTTGCGCTTCTTTAGGCTTTCTTGGCCGCGTTGAAATTCTTGATGCCGTCCATGATTTCTTCCTTGGCGGCATCGACGCCTTCCCAACCCAAGACCTTGACCCACTTGCCGGGTTCGAGGTCTTTGTAGTGCTCAAAGAAATGGGCAATCTGCTTCAAACGCAAAGGGTTGATGTCTTCGGGCTTTTGCCACTGGGAGTAAATCGACAAAATCTTGTCGGTCGGCACGGCCAACACCTTACCGTCCACGCCGCCTTCGTCTTCCATCTTCAAGATGCCTAAAGCGCGGCAAGGCACCACCACACCGGGGAACAGGGGGAAGGGCGTAATCACCAAGACATCCACCGGGTCACCATCGCCACTCAGGGTCTGGGGCACATAACCGTAGTTGGTTGGGTAGTGCATGGCCGTGCTCATAAAGCGGTCCACAAAAATGGCGCCCGATTCCTTGTCCACCTCGTACTTAACGGGGTCGGCGTTCATCGGGATTTCGATGACCACGTTGAACTGTTCGGGTGGGTTCTTGCCAGCGGATACGAGATTGAGTGACATGGGTTGGGTAAAGGAGTGATTAAAACCCTTTCATTTTAATGGGCATCGACTTTCACCCAGCTTGCAAAGAAGGCGGCAAGGCACTGAAAGGGACCTCTGGCATTCAGCCTAGGTGACTCCAAAATGCCGCTCAGAGGGTTAATATTCGCGCATGTCCGAACGATTTGCCCCTGTGACGCCCGCTCTGCCGCATGAGGCGCCCGCGGCCACCTCCTCACCCCCCTCTTCCGAACAGGCCGCTCGGCCTATTCCTCTGGTCGATTTGCGCCACGTCACGCCCAAAAACCCGCTGCCCACCACGCAGCCAACGGTTTTGCCCAATGGGCAGCTGCAGGACCCACTGCGGCGCCCTTTGCGCGATTTGCGCATCAGCGTCACCGACCGTTGCAACTTTCGGTGTAGCTACTGCATGCCCAAAGAGGTGTTTGACAAAGACTACGCCTATTTGCCCCACCAGTCGCTTTTGAGCTTTGAAGAAATCACCCGGCTTGCCCGCTTGTTTTTGGCGCATGGCGTGCAAAAAATCAGACTCACTGGCGGAGAGCCGTTGTTACGAAAAAACATCGAAGTTTTGATTGCCCAACTGGCCGAGCTTCGTACCCTGGAAGGCCGTCCGCCAGAAATTGCCTTGACCACCAACGGCAGCTTGCTGGCCCGAAAAGCCGCTGGACTGAAAGCAGCCGGTTTGAACCGAGTCACCATCAGCTTGGATGGATTGGACGATGCGGTGTTTCGCCAAATGAACGATGTGGACTTTCCGGTGGCCGATGTGTTGGCGGGCATCCAAGCCGCTCAAGACGCTGGGCTGGGAGAGAAGCTCAAGGTCAATATGGTGGTCAAACGAGGAACCAATGACCACCAAATTTTGCCGATGGCCCGCCACTTCCGCGGCAGCGGTGTGCAACTGCGCTTCATCGAGTACATGGATGTGGGCAGCACCAATGGCTGGCGCATGAATGAGGTTTTGCCCTCGCGTGAGGTCATCGCCCGTCTGCAAACGGCCTTCCCCTTGGTACCGCTGGAGGCCCATTCCCCCGGGGAAACCGCACAGCGTTGGGGCTACGCCAACGAACAAGGGGCATTCAACCCCCAACTCGGCGAGGTGGGCGTGATCAGCAGCGTGACCCAGGCTTTTTGTAGCGACTGCAACCGCGCGCGGCTGACCACCGAAGGCCAACTCTACCTGTGCTTGTTCGCCAACCAAGGTCATGACTTGCGTGGCCTGTTGCGCGCAGGTGCCAACGACACAGAAGTGGCCAGCGCCATTGCCCACATTTGGCAAGGCCGAAAAGACCGTTACTCGCAAATTCGACACGAAATGCGAGCCTCATCACCTGCCGAGAGCGATCAACCGACAGCCGAAAAACGCCGGGTGGAAATGAGTTACATCGGGGGCTGAGGGCTTGGCGCATCGGCATCACTTGGACCCCTTACAACACCTGACCGGCTTGGTGCTGGCGGGCGGCGAAGGTCGTCGCATGGGTCAAGAAAAAGGCTTGGCACTTTGGCAGGGCCAGCCTCTGGCTCAAAGGGCACTGGATAGGCTTCGGCCCCAAGTCAACACCGTCGCGCTGAATGTAAATCGCTGTTTTGATGTTTACGCCCAATGGGGCGTGCCCCTGTGGCGTGACAACGACATTGACCGTCCAAAGGCTCAACCTGGTCAAATAAGTCCAGCAGACGGGGCTTTGAAAAGCGCTTCAACAAGTGCCTTAATCGGCAACTTACCCAGCCCCTTAATGGGTCCCTTGGCGGGCGTACTCGCGGGCCTGCTGAACATGCAAACCGAGTGGTTGCTGACCGTCCCTTGCGACGCCCCCTTGTTTCCGCTTGATTTAGCCCCACAATTTTGCTCGGCCCTGAACGCGCTCAATGCGCCGCCTGCGCTGGCGGCCTTCGCCTGCACCGCGCCGAACGGCAAAGACAAGCACCCCGTGTTGGCGCTGATTCACCGTGACTTGGCCCCTAGCTTGGCGAAGTTTCTGGCCCAGGGTGAGCGCCAAGTGGGTCTTTGGTTGGCACAACAAAAGGCGTTGCCCGTGGTGTTCGCCGATCCGCAGGCCTTTGCCAATGTCAACACCCCTTCTGAGTTAGAAGCGGGTTTAACACCTGCCTGAATCTTGGCAGCCCTCTAGGCCGATAACGCCTTATTCACGCCGTCGTTCGCCAGCTCGTCGGCACGTTCGTTGCCTGGGTCGCCGGCATGACCTTTGACCCAACGCCAATCTATTTTGTGCCCGCTTGTGGTGACCAACTGGTCGAGCTGTTGCCACAAATCCACATTCTTGACGGGCTGTTTGGCAGCGGTCTTCCAACCCCGAACCTTCCAGCCGTGGACCCACTCGGTGATGCCCTTGCGGACATATTCGCTGTCTAAAAACAGGGTCACTTCGCAGGGGCGTTTCAAGGCTTGCAAGGCCTGAATCACCGCCATCATTTCCATGCGGTTGTTGGTGGTGTTCAATTCGCCTCCAAACAACTCCTTTTGCTGCGCCCCGGATCGGAGCACGACGCCCCAGCCACCGGGGCCTGGGTTGCCCTTGCAAGCACCGTCCGTATAAATAACCACTGAATTCATGTTTTCGACTACAAATTAAGGTTTGAATGATCCGACTCTTGTCTGGCTGCGGGCAGGCCTGTCGCCCGGGTGCTCGACGGCACTCGGACTGACTTTTTCCAGGCCGGGCCCATCAGGCGCATACCGTGCACTTTTTTGACGGCCACCATGCAATAAACCGCGCCAAAAATCGGCCAACCACGTCGGCCCCAAGCGTCCAAATAAGCCATGTTGTCGAGCCAGCTCTGGCGACTCATCGGCAAGCGATAGCCACCCAAGTCGGTCGATTCGACTTCAAAACTGAGTAAGTGCAACCAATCCCGCAAGCGCCATGTGCCCAACCATTCGCCGTTAACGGGCACAAACGGCTCGCTCAAGCCCCATTTAGAAAGTCCCATCGACAGGCTTTGCCTAAGGCCCCACAAGCTATTGGGGTTGAAACAGGTGATGACCAAACGCCCTTCGGGCACCAAGACGCGGGCAGCCTCGCGCAAGGCGGCATGCGGATCGGTGGTCAACTCCAGCGTGTGGGGCATGACGACCAAATCCAAGCTGGATTCAGAAAAAGGAAGGGCTGCCAAGTCGCAATAGAAGTCGGGCTTGAAGTGGGGCTTGACCTCGCTGGGTGCATCCAACGCCAACCAGCGATGGGGCATCCGGTTGGCAGCCAGGGCGTCGATCTCGGGCAGCCCCAGTTGTAAGCCATGAAAGCCAAAAATGTCAGCCACCGACACATTCAACTGAGCCTGCTCCCAAGCCAGCAAATACTGACCCGGGGGCGTTTGCAACCAATCAGAAAGTGAATTCATTGACCCAGGAGGCACCGTTTAAACAGCCCGCAGTTTAAGGCCCTTAAGCGTCCCAAGATGGACTCCTGCCGGATCAGGCTCATGAAATCAAGGCGGCTTTCTATAATCCTTTGAAAATCCAAAATCCATGAACTTGTCCCGTCCTGAATCCAGCCAAATCCTGACGCCATTGCCGGCCTTCAGCGATAACTATTTGTGGTTTTTACAAAACGACCAACAAGCCTTGGTGGTCGATCCGGGCGATGCTCAACCGGTTTTGGCCTTCTTATCCAAGCACCCTGCTCTGAAATTAGCTGCGATTTTGATCACCCACCACCATCCAGACCATGTGGGGGGCGTGGCCGAGTTGGTGGCCCAAACGGGGGCACAGGTGTTCGGCCCTGCGTTGGAAAAAATGCCAACGCCTGTGACGCCTTTGGTCGGTCAACAGCACATCAACGTCTTGGGGCTCGATTTAACCGTCATCGACGTGCCAGGCCATACCGCTGGCCACATTGCTTACTTTTGCGAGAACGCCCAGCTCAACGGCGAGCCAGTGCCCTTGCTGTTTTGCGGTGACACCCTGTTTTCAGGCGGCTGCGGGCGCTTGTTCGAAGGCACACCGGCCCAAATGCTGGGTTCATTAGACAGCCTCGCGCAATTACCAGTAAACACTCGGGTTTGTGCTGCGCACGAATACACCTTGTCCAACCTGCGATTTGCGTTGGCTGTTGAGCCGAACAACGCCGCCTTACAAAAATACAACTTGGTGTGTCAAACTCTGCGTGCCCAGTCTATACCCACCCTGCCCTCAACCATTGGGCAGGAATTGGCGATCAATCCTTTTTTGCGAAGTCGAGAAACCAGCGTGATCCAAGCGGTCCAACAACACTTCCCTCAGCTGAAGGCAAACGAATGGAACGAGACCACCGTTTTTGCCCATCTGCGTGAATGGAAGAACCACTTCCAATGAAGAGGCTAAATGCAAGACGAGGTCTTGCGGCGTTGACAGTGATTTCGGGATTGTCGGCCGTTTTGCTGCTCAGCGCTTGCGCGCCTTTGCCGACAGAGCCCTCGGCTTCGACGGCAAAGGCCAGTGAACCAGACCTCAAATCGACCGTGGCGACGCCCGGATCCCCAAGCGCTCAAGGCGCCCCCAAGGTTTTTCTGGCCATTGATTCTCAGACGGTTTTGGACAGCGAAAGCCAAGTGGCCACAGTCGTCCCCCCTGCCGACATGTGGGATCGGATTCGGGTGGGCTTCAACATGCCCAACTTGGACAACCCCTTGGTGCATGAGAGTGAACGATGGCACACCCTGCGACCCGACAGCATGAGCCGCATGGCGCAACGTTCCAAAAAATACATCTTCTACATTGTGGAAGAGCTGGAACGACGCGGCATGCCGACCGAATTGGCCCTGTTGCCATTTGTCGAAAGCGCCTTCAATCCCCAAGCGGTTTCGAGCGCCAAAGCCGCGGGCATGTGGCAGTTCATGCCCGCCACTGGCACGACCTACGACCTGCACCAAAACTTGTTTCGGGATGACCGCCGCGATGTATTGGCATCGACCCGTGCCGCGCTCGATTATTTGCAAAAACTCTATGCCCAATTTGGCGATTGGCATCTGGCCCTCGCGGCCTACAACTGGGGCGAAGGCAACGTGGCCAAAGCCATCACCAAAAACCAAAAGTTGGGCCTGGGAACCGGTTTTGAAGACTTGAACATGCCCAATGAAACGCGGCACTATGTGCCCAAGTTGCAGTCGCTGAAAAACATTGTTAAAGAGCCCAGCAAGTTCAAGGTGGAGCTGCCCTTCATTGCCAATCACCCCTACTTTGACACGGTCGAATTACCCCGTGACATCGATGTGGCTTTAGCGGCTCGCTTAGCCGACATCACTTTGGCCGACTTTCAAGCCCTCAATCCCTCGGCCAGTAAATTGGTGATTTTGGCGTCTGGAACCCCGCAAATTTTGTTGCCTTGGGACAATGCGGCGCTGTTTAACAAGAACCTGGCGGCCTACCAATCCGGTCAGCTGGCCAGTTGGACGGCTTGGATTGCCCCCAGCACCTTGTCTGTGGCGGCGGTCGCCACGCGCGTCGGCATGAGCGAGTCCGAATTGCGCAACGTCAACAACATTCCGCCGCACATGTTGGTCAAGCAAGGTTCGACTTTGATCGTGCGTCGCAATGGGGCATTGGCCGATCAAGGCGACGTGACAGGCCACATTGCCGACGCAGCACAGTTGCGCTTTTCACCTGAGTTTGTGCAGAAACAAATTTCAGTCAAGGTGAGTCACAAAGACACGCTGACCAGTGTGGCGAAACGCTACAAAGTCAACCCCTCCCAGCTGGCACTTTGGAACAATTTGAACCTGAGCCCCACCTCGGCCTTGCGCAATGGACAGGTCTTGACTGTTTTCGTCTCCGTGACGGGCAGTCCAACCCGTCCAGAAAGCAAGGAAAGCAAGGAAAGCAATCAGGCCAGCCCAAAGTCCAAGGGCAATACCACCGTTCCCAAAAGTGCGGCTAAAAGTGCGGCCAAAGGCGCTTCGAAGAAACAGGCCCCTGTCGCCAACAACGCCAAGAAAAAACCAACGCCTTAAGGTGCCTTAAGGTGTTAGCGCCGATCGGCCAAGGCATGGGCGATGGTGCCCAAGTCAACGTATTCCAACTCACTGCCGACCGGCACGCCGCGGGCCAAGCGGGTCACGCGCAAGCCGCGATTCTTAAGGCCTTCACTCACCACGTAGGCCGTGGCCTCGCCCTCAGCGGTGAAGTTGGTGGCCAAAATCACCTCTTGCACCCCGCCTGAGCTGGCGCGGTCGAAGAGCTCTCGCAGACCGATTTCATTCGGGCCCATGCCGTCCAACGGGCTGATGCGGCCGAGCAAAACAAAATAATGCCCGTTGTAGGCCCCGGTGCGCTCCAGCGCCGCTTGGTCGGCAGGGGTTTCGACGACACACAAACGGGTCGCATCACGCTTGGGGTCTGAACAAGTGGGGCATATCTGGGCTTGAGTCAAAGTGTGGCAATGGGTGCAATGGCCCACCAAGTTGACGGCCTCTTGCAAAGCCCGTGACAACAATTGAGCGCCTTCACGGTCGCTTTGCAACAAGTGATAGGCCATGCGCGAAGCCGACTTTTGGCCGACACCGGGCAAGCGCCGCAAGGCACTCACCAAGGCGTCTAAAGCGTAGGCGTCGCTCACTCTGTGATCACTCTTTGCTCGCGCTTTGCTCAGCGGATGGGATGTTCTTAAAAGGGCAGCTTCATGCCACCTGGCAACCCCGGCATCCCAGCGGTAATCTTGCCCATTTTTTGTTCGCTGGTGACTTCCACCTTGCGCACCGCATCGTTGAAAGCGGCGGCCACCAGGTCTTCCAGCAGGTCTTTGTCGTCGGCCAACAAACTGGGGTCGATGGTGACGCGGCGGACATTGTGTTTGCAGGTCATCAGCACCTTGACCATGCCAGAACCGGATTCGCCTTCGACTTCGATGTTGGCGAGTTCGTCCTGGGCTTTTTTGAGGTTGTCTTGCATGGCCTGGGCCTGCTTCATGAGACCTGCCAATTGACCTTTGTTGAACATAGTCGTTTCCTAACGTGGGATTGAGAATGAATTGAAAGAGACTCAGTTTAGAGGGACTCGGCTTGAGGCGCTGCGGAGTCTTTGCTGACTTGAATGCTGCCGGGCACAATTTTCGCGCCGAAATTTTGCACCATGTTTTGCACAAAAGCGTGGCCCATGACCACCGCTTCCGCCTGCTCCTGCCGCTCAGCCGCGGCATGCGCCAAGCGTCTGGCGGGGGTATCACTCACCGCGCCCAGCTCTACTGAGAGGCTCGAGGCCAAGCCGGCTTCTTTCAACGCCAGCGCCAATCGCTCACGGGTTGCCGTTTGATTGAGTGATTCGCGCTCCACCCGTAAATGCCAGTGGGCATCGGCGCTGCGGGCCATTAATTGAGATTGCAGCGCCAACTCACGCACCAGGGCGGTGATGGATTCAGAAGCGATGAGCTGCTGCACGGCTTCGAACCAAACAGGGCCGTCTTCGGTATCGGTAAACCGAGCGGGCACACGCGCGGCAGTGGCAATGTCATAACGAGCGCCGCGCTCGTGCGTCGTCTCTGGCTGTTGACGCACTGGCACCGCCAACCATTGAGGCTCAACTTCTTGAGGCGAGTCCTTCTCATCGGACCCAGATGGCGATTCAGGCGTTAAGGTTTCTGTCTTTAAGGAATCAGTCGATGTTGCAGTTTCAAAATTCAGCGTTTTTTTTTCAGCCACTACCGAAGACGGGGCCCGTGAAGTTCCCGGGGCTTTGAATGCCAACAAACGCAGCAGAACCATCGTCAAGGCCGCGTGTTCATCAGGGGCCAAGCCCAACTCGGCGCGGCCATGCAGACACAAGCTATAGAGCAATTGGGTTTCATCGAGGGGCATCAACAACGCCAGCCTTTGGGTTTCGGTGGCCTCGGGGTCGGTTTCATCCGCCTCAGGGCGTTGTTGGCCAGCCCGGTTCAGTGTTTGATAAACCGCCATGCGCTGCAAGACCTCGGTCATGTCTTCCAAAGTCGAGGCTGGTGAAAAACCGTGCAAACGCAGGGTGTCTAAAGTGCCCAGCAAACGGGGGCCATCGCCCAATGCCAAGGCATCGATGAGGTTGAACACATGGCTGCGGTCCACGCTGCCAAGCATCTGGCGCACGGCGGTTTCTTGCAACTCGCCATTGCCAAACGCAATGGCCTGGTCGGTGAGAGACAAAGCATCGCGCATGGAGCCTCGCGCCGCTCTGGCCAGCAGCCGCAAGGCGCCCACCTCCGCGGGCACCGCCTCGGCTTTTAACACCTGCACCAAGTGCGACAACACCGTTTCGGGCGCCATCGGGCGCAGGTTGAATTGCAAACAACGCGACAAAACCGTCACCGGCACTTTTTGAGGGTCGGTCGTCGCGAGCACAAACTTCAGGTACTCGGGGGGCTCTTCCAAGGTTTTGAGCATGGCGTTGAAGGCATGGCCCGTGAGCATGTGCACTTCATCGATCATGAAGACCTTGAAGCGGCCTTGCACGGGTTTGTAAACGGCCTGCTCCAACAGGGCTTGTACTTCGTCCACGCTGCGGTTCGAGGCCGCGTCGAGTTCGGTGTAATCGACAAAACGGCCGCTGTCGATGTCGATGCAAGCCTGACAGACGCCGCAGGGCTCGTCGGTGATGCCGCCTTGGCCATCCACGCCCATGCAATTAAGAGATTTGGCCAAAATCCGAGACACCGTGGTCTTGCCCACACCCCGGGTGCCCGTGAACAAATAAGCGTGGTGCAAACGCTGGGTTTGCAGCGCGTTGGTCAGTGCTTTAACGACATGCGCCTGTCCCACCATTTCGGCAAATTTTCGCGGACGGTATTTACGGGCAAGCACAAGGTAAGACATGGTTGACATTCTAGGGCTTGACCTGACCTACAATCTCAAATTGACGGGCCTCCCCGCATGGCAAAGCAGCCAACCGGGTCAGGTGGGGAACCAAGCAGCCCTAACTGTGGCGTCAGTGCCGGGGTCAGGCTCGTCAACTTTGCGGGTATTTTTCAAATGCTGCAACACCCCCTCACCAGCGGCTTTTCCGGTCGCCAAGCAAGCCGTGAGCAAATAGCCGCCGGTCGGCGCTTCCCAATCCAGCATTTCACCGGCGCAAAACACCCCCGGTAACGCTTTCAACTCAAAGCCCGTTGGTTGCGATGCGGGTTCATTTTGTAAAGCCTCGAAACTCACCCCGCCCGCGGTACTGATGGCCTCGTCGATCGGGCGTGTTGCACTCAAGGTGATGGGCAGCGCCTTGATTGCCTGTGCCAAGCGAGGCGGGTCGCTCAAGCCTTCTCGGCCAAGCTGTTCGACCAACAACGCCAACTTGATGCCTTCCAGCCCAAGACGACTTTTGAGGTGATTGGCCAAAGAGCGGGTACCTCGGGGGTGATTCACCTCTTTTTGCACCCGCTCCAGAGAATGGTCAGGCAACAAATCAAGCTCGAAGGTGGCTTGCCCTGTTTGCTCAATGGCCGCTCTCAATTGGGCAGAAACCGCGTAGATCAAACTGCCTTCAACCCCTTGCTGGGTCGCCACGAATTCGCCCCGCCGCTCAAAATGACCCCATCGAAGGCACACCGATTTGAAAGGTTGACCTGCAAAGCGCTCGGCAAAATAGGGCGACCACCCCCCCTTCACTTCAAATCCACCATTGGAGGGTTTTAAAGGGTTGAGTGACACCCCTTTGGCTTCCAGCCAAGGAAACCAGGCACCGTCGGAGCCCAAACGGGCCCAGCTGGCGCCCCCCAAAGCCAACACCAGGGCGTGGGTCGTGTGCTTCACATCGCCCTTCGGGGTTTGAAAGCCAAGTTGCCATTTCGTTGCGCCGCCCGCCTCATCCGAGGGGACGGGCTCGCAGTGCCCCGTCCAACGGTGCCGCATGTGAAAAATCACCCCCGCCGCCCGCAGGCGTTGTAGCCAAGCCCGAAGCAGGGGCGCGGCCTTCATGTCCGTCGGGAAGACCCTTCCAGAGCTGCCCACAAAGGTAGAGATGCCCAGGGATTCAGCCCAAGCACGAACGGCAGGCCCATCGAAAACTTCCAAGGCATTTAACAAGGAGACGGGTAACTGAGCATGAGCACGCGCATTGGCTGCCAAAGGGGATGGCACGTTCCCGGCCACAAACCGGCTGAGAAATGGGGGCAGGGGTTCACTGTGGGTTAAGTTCAACCCGCCCTTGCCCGCCAGCAAAAATTTGCGCCCCACCGACGGCATGGCGTCAAAAACGACCACCTGCTGCCCCGCTTGTGAAAGCACGTCCGCGGCCATCAACCCGGCTGGCCCTGCGCCAATCACCAAAATCGGTGGATTTGAAAGATTTGTCACATTTTTCACATTCGTCGCATTGGGCATCAAAGAGAACTTGGTTTCTGTCAAAATAATGCCACTGTATCGCTAGCGCACCCTCGCTGCGGCCAATACAAGCACCACAACACACACCCTATCCAGACCCCTCATTAGGAATAAACCATGGCCAACGACTTGATCAAGCATGTTTCAGATGCGTCTTTTGAAGCCGACGTCTTGCAATCGACCACCCCCGTTTTGGTGGACTACTGGGCCGAATGGTGCGGT
>CAIKMN010000006.1 GCA_903828535.1 uncultured Curvibacter sp. | reverse complement strand
TTTGCCGCCAAAACCGTTGCAATCGCAGCAGTCAGCGTGGTTTTACCATGGTCAACGTGGCCAATCGTGCCCACGTTCACGTGGGGCTTGGTCCGTTCAAATTTACCTTTTGCCATTTTCGACTCCGAAAAAAACCTAAAACAACATTAAAAAACTTGGTGCCCATGGCGGGAATCGGACCCGCGACCTCTCCCTTACCAAGGGAGTGCTCTACCACTGAGCCACATGGGCCTTCAGCCCCGACCCAGTTTGACAACCCGGCCAGCGCCCAAAACTCATCTGCAACAAAATTGAATGTGGAGCGGGAGACGGGAATCGAACCCGCGTCATTAGCTTGGAAGGCTAGGGTTCTACCATTGAACTACTCCCGCCTGAACCCAGAATCGGCGCCAAAGCCACCAACCCCGAACCTCAAGCGCAGCACTTCGGCGCACTACACATCAATTCTGAAAACACCATCACAATAAATTTCGCTGGTGGAGGAGACTGGATTCGAACCAGTGTAGGCGTAAGCCAACAGATTTACAGTCTGCCCCCTTTAGCCACTCGGGCACCCCTCCGGCGAATCTCAGATTATGCCATGTTTTTTGGTCTTTTGCCAAATATTCGCTGGCTATTTCAGCCAGAAAGGCTTAGGGGATGACGCCGAGTGGGTGCCAAAGCGCCTACCAGTTGCTTTGTGGCCACCTCTTTTAGAGCTGAAACAGGTCTTCGATCGAGGTCCCCGCGCTCCCCCTTTCGGCCAACCACGACTTGGCCATCGAAAAGTGGTCACATCCGATGAAAGGTCGTGGCGGGCGTCTGGCAGACAGTGGGGAGGGGTGATTCGACTGCAATATCAAGTGTTTTGTGGGGTCGATCAAGGGCATTTTGCTCTGCGCATGAGCGCCCCAGAGCATAAAAACGAGGGGGGTTTGGCCTTGACCCAACGCACGAACTACCCCGTCCGTCAAGGCCTCCCACCCTTTTCCGGCATGGCTGGCAGGTCGCCCCGCTTCAACGGTTAAGCAGGTGTTTAACAGCAAAACACCTTGACGTGTCCAAGGCAACAAACTGCCTGAGTTGGGAGCGCCCGACAACAGCCCCTCGCGCCGCAGCTCTTTAAAAATATTTTGCAGCGAGGGTGGTGGTCGAATGCCAGGCGCCACTGAAAAAGCCAGGCCCTCTGCTTGGCCGTCACCGTGGTAGGGGTCTTGCCCCAAAATCACCACCCGAACCGATTCACGCGGGGTCAGCTGAAATGCACGCAAGGGCTCAGGCGGATAAATCACCGCTTGCTCTTGCAGTCGTTGGGCTAAGAAAAGCTGGAGACGTTCTGCCGAAGGGCTGCTTAAAAATACCTGGAAAACGGCCCCCCAATCGGTCGCCTCAGTTGCACAAGCCTTGTCCTGGGACATAAAAGGCCCGCACCAGGTCGACAAGTCGGCCTTCATTAACGGCGCTCAAGCCACCACACCGAACAGACTGGCCAACGCCGCGCCGGGATCGGGGGCCCGCATGAATGCCTCTCCCACCAAGAAGGCGTGCACATCGGCCGCGCGCATACGTTGCACATCCTCGGGTGTCAAAATGCCAGATTCAGTGACCAACAGTTTGTCCGCGGAAACATCGGCTTTTAGGCTCAAGGTGGTGTCCAATGAAACCTCAAAAGTGCGCAAATTGCGGTTATTGATCCCCAGCAACGGGGTTTTGAGCTTCAAAGCGCGGTGCAGTTCTTCACGGTCGTGCACTTCCACCAAAACCGCCATGTCCAAGCTTCGAGCAATGGCCTCTAAGTCGGCCATCTGGGCGTCGTCCAAACAGGCGGCAATCAACAACACGGCGTCAGCCCCCATGGCACGCGACTCGTAAATTTGATACGAATCGATCATGAAGTCTTTGCGAAGCACCGGCAAATCGCAAGAAGCACGGGCCTGTTTTAAGTAATCCACGCCGCCCTGAAAAAACGTGCGGTCGGTCAACACCGACAAGCAAGCGGCGCCATACTCCGCGTAACTTTGGGCAATATCGGCCGGCACAAAATCAGCGCGCAAAACGCCTTTGGAAGGACTGGCCTTTTTGACCTCGGCAATCACCGCGGCTTGACCCGCCGCCACTTTGCGGCGCATGGCCCCTTCAAAGTCACGCGTCAGCACCCGGCTTTCAGCATCTGCACGCATGGCTGCAAAGGGGGTTTTTTTGAGGCTGGCCGCGACTTCTTCGCGCTTGACCCCGACAATTTTTTGCAAGATGTCACTCACGGGAAACTCCTGGTTCATCCGGCCAACGACTGGGAGGCGGCGATTAACTGATTCAAGCGGTCACGCGCAGCGCCGCTCACCAAAGCCGCACGCGCCAGCGCCACGCCATCCTGCATGGTGGGGGCCACATTGGCAGCGTAAAGCGCCACGCCCGCGTTCAGCAACACGATGTCGCGCGCGGGCCGAAGTGCTGCGTCCGGTGCATTGTCCAAAACATCAAGCAGCATTTGGCGTGAGTCTTCGGGTGTTTCGACGCGAAGCGCACGGTGGCTGGACATCGCCAAGCCAAAGTCTTCAGGATGAATCTCAAATTCACGCACCTCGCCGTGGTGCAACTCACCCACCAAAGTCGATGCGCCTAAACTGACTTCGTCCATGCCATCACGGCCATAAACCACCAAGGCATGCTCCGCCCCCAAACGCTGCAAAGCGCGCACTTGAATGCCCACCAAATCGGGGTGAAAAACGCCCATCAAAATATTCGGTGCGCTCGCTGGGTTGGTGAGCGGCCCGAGGATATTAAAGATTGTTCTGACACCCAGTTCTTTGCGCACGGGGGCCACGTTTTTCATGGCGGGATGGTGGTTGGGCGCGAACATAAAACCAATGCCCGTTTGGGCGATGCACTGCGCAATCGCGGTGGGCGATAAATTCAAATTCAGGCCCAAAGCTTCCAACACATCGGCGCTGCCTGACTTGCTGGACACGCTGCGGTTGCCATGCTTGCTGACCTTGGCCCCCGCCGCTGCGGCCACGAACATGGCGCAGGTGCTGATGTTGAAGGTGTGCGAGCCATCGCCGCCCGTGCCCACGATGTCGACCAAATGCGCACGGTCGTCGGCGGCCACTTCGACCGGTGTCGAAAACTCACGCATGACTTGAGCCGCCGCGGTGATTTCGCCAATGGTTTCTTTCTTCACGCGCAACGCGGTCAGCAAGGCACCGGTCATCACGGGCGACAACTCGCCTTTCATGATCATGCGCATGAGGTGGAGCATTTCATCGTGAAAAATTTCACGGTGCTCAATGGCGCGCTGCAGCGCTTCTTGAGGCGTAAGGGTCATGATCAGGGTCGCTCTAAAAAGTTTTTCAACATGGCGTGGCCGTGTTCGGTCAAGATTGATTCCGGGTGGAACTGCACGCCTTCGATGTCTAAATGTTGGTGTTTCACGCCCATGATTTCACCGTCCTCTGTCCAAGCCGTGACCTTCAAGTCCGACGGGCAGGTGCTGCGCTCAATCGCCAGCGAGTGATAACGGTTAACGGTGAATTGCGGGGGCAAACCGGCAAAAACCCCTTCTTTGGTGGTGCTGATCACGCTGGTCTTGCCGTGCATCAATTGCTGGGCTCGAACAATGCGCCCCCCAAAGGCAGCGCCAATGGCCTGGTGCCCCAGGCAGACGCCCAAGATGGGCAGCTTGCCGGCAAAGTGTTGGATCGCTGCGACCGAAATACCGGCCTCGGCTGGCGAGCAAGGCCCGGGCGATATCACCAAACGATCGGGCGCACGGGCGGCAATCCCCTCAAGCGTGATTTCATCGTTGCGATGGACCTCGACGTCAGCGCCCAGTTCGCCAAAATATTGCACGATATTGAAGGTAAAGGAGTCGTAGTTGTCGACCATGAGGAGCTTGATTCTTTTTGTCATGGCGGTCACTCCAAACCTTCTTCGACCAGTTCAGCAGCGCGCAACAAGGCGCGTGCTTTGTGTTCGGTTTCGCGCCACTCCATCTCGGGCACCGAATCGGCCACAACCCCCGCTGCGGCTTGTACGTAGAGCATTTGGTCTTTGATGATGCCCGTGCGAATCGCAATCGCCACGTCCATCTCGCCAGCAAAGCTGATGTAGCCACAGGCACCCCCGTAGAGGCCGCGCTTGGTGGGCTCCAACTGATCAATTAATTCCATCGCGTGCACCTTGGGCGCTCCGGTCAAGGTGCCGGCCGGGAAAGTGGCTTTGAGCACGTCCATCGCCGTCATGCCGTCGTTCAAAATACCTTCGACGTTGCTGACAATGTGCATCACATGGCTGTAGCGCTCGACCGCAAAAGCCTCGGTCACTTTGACCGAACCAATTTTGGCAATGCGGCCAATGTCGTTGCGTGCCAAGTCAATCAACATGACGTGCTCTGCGCGCTCTTTGGGGTCGTTGATCAGTTCGACTTCGGTGGCCTTGTCCAGCTCAGGCGAGCCCCCCCGCGGTCGCGTTCCAGCCAGCGGACGGATGGTTATTTTTTGCTGCTCAGGCGTTCCACCTTGGGCCGGCAAGGTCTCTTGGCGAACCAAAATTTCTGGCGAAGCGCCCACCACATGGAAGTCGCCGAAATGGTAGAAATACATGTACGGCGATGGGTTCAGAGACCGCAAAGCGCGGTACAAGCTCAACGGGCTTTCAGTGAAGCGTTTTTTAATGCGTTGGCCCACCTGCACTTGCATGAATTCGCCTGCGGCGATCAGCTCCTTGGCTTTTTCGACAGCTGCCAAATAATCGGCTTTGGCGAAATCGCGCTCGGGCGGGTGACTTTGAGACGGCTTTACCAAAGGCGCGCTGACGGAGTATTTGAGTTGCTCTTTCAACTCGCGCAAGCGTTTTTTGGCATGGTTATAGGCTTCTGGCTGCGACGGGTCGGCATAAACAATCAAATAAAGCTTGCCCGACAGGTTGTCGATGACTGCCAATTCTTCGGTTTGCAGCAACAAAATATCGGGCGTACCCAAGCCATCGGGCGGACAGGTTTTCTCTAATTTTTTTTCGATGTAACGCACCGCGTCGTAGCCAAAGTAACCCGCCAAGCCGCCGCAAAAACGCGGCAAACCGGGGCGCAGCGCGACTTTGAAGCGCTTTTGGTACTCGGCAATAAAGTCGAGCGGGTTACCCACCGCGGTTTCAACCACTTGGCCTTGGGTGACCACCTCGGTCTTGGCTTGCTCGCCAAATCCAGTGGCGCGCAACAAGGTTTTAGCAGGCAAGCCTATGAAGCTGTAGCGGCCAAAACGCTCGCCACCCACCACCGATTCCAACAAAAAGCTGTAACGGCCGCCATCACGGGAGTGGGCCAGCTTCAAGTAAAGAGAGAGCGGGGTTTCTAAATCGGCAAAGGCTTCAAGCATCAGAGGGATGCGGTTAAAGCCTTGGCTGGCCAGGCTTTTGAATTCCAGTTCTGTGATCACTCGACGTACTCCGTCATTTTTAAGCTGGCGTTTTTTAGGCGTTTGCCAGCGCGGCACGCATGGCTTGGATGACCGATGCGTAATCGGGTTTGCCAAAAATAGCACTCCCCGCCACAAAGGTGTCGGCTCCGGCAGCGGCGACGCGGGCAATGTTATCGGTCTTGATACCGCCGTCCACTTCCAGTCGAATGTCTTTGCCGCAAGCGTTAATGCGGCGGCGCACCGCTTCAATCTTGCGCAAAGCCGAGTCAATGAAGCTCTGGCCACCAAACCCCGGATTCACACTCATGATCAAAATCAAATCCAAGTCGTCGATCACCCAATCCAACACATCCAAGGGCTGGGCAGGATTGAACACCAGACCGGCCTTGACCCCTTGCCCCTTGATTGCCTGAACGCTGCGGTGCACATGGCCTGAGGCGTCGGGGTGGAAGCTGATCAAATCGGCACCGGCCACAGCAAAAGCCGCAGCCAACGCATCCACAGGTTGAACCATCAAGTGCACATCGATGGGCACCCCCACACCAGAAGCGGTCTTGGCGTGCGGCTTGAGCGCCTGGCAAATCATGGGGCCGAAGGTCAGATTCGGCACATAGTGGTTGTCCATGACGTCAAAATGAATCCAATCGGCCCCGGCCGAAATGACATCACGCACTTCCTCACCCAACTTGGCAAAATCGGCCGACAAAATGGAAGGGGCAATGCGGTAAGTAGGGGGCGTGAGGGGCGGTTTATGGGAGCTCTGGGGGGCGTTCATGACATTCACTCAAAAAACAGGGGATTCAAAATTGAATGTCATTATCCTCTCCAGAGAGTGCCAAAATGCAGCGTCATGACAAACCCCTCATCGAACCTCCCCGGGCATCACGCCGTGCACCCGCTCATTGAAGTCACGGTCGAGCCTCGGTTTTTGTCCGAGCAATCTGAGCCTGAGCAGGCCCGCTACGGCTTTGCCTACACCATCACGATCACCAACCGCGGCGACGTGGCGGCTCAACTGATTTCTCGCCACTGGTGGATTCACGACGCCCGCGGCCACACCGAAGAGGTCAAAGGTTTGGGGGTGGTGGGGCATCAACCCTTGCTCAAACCGGGCGAGTCGTTCCAATACACCAGCGGCTGCGAACTCCGATCAGCCAGTGGCACGATGCACGGCACGTACTTTTTTGTGACCCTCGATGGGGACCCGTTTGAAGTGACCATCCCATTGTTTTTGCTGGAAGCCAGCGCGGGGAATCAGCCACTGGGCAGAATTTTGCACTGAAGGCCCCTTCAAATGCCTCACCAGAAGTCAGCGCAGCCACCTCGGGGGTCACTCGGGGAATTTGAGCTCATCCAGCGTTTTTTCACCCACCCTTTGAAAACCAGCAGCCGGGTGAGACTGGGTGTGGGCGACGATTGCGCCTTGATACAACCCAGCCCTGGCTGCGAACTCGCCATTTCGAGTGACATGCTGGTGGAGGGACGGCATTTTTTATCGACAGTGGCCCCTGCCCGACTGGGTCACAAAGCCCTGGCGGTGAATCTGTCTGACTTGGCGGCCTGTGGCGCCAAACCTCTGGGCTTCACCTTGGCTTTGGCCCTGCCACGGGCAGAGGCCACTTGGTTGACTGGGTTTTCCAAAGGCCTGATGGCCTTGGCAAACGCCCATGATTGCGAACTGATTGGCGGCGACACCACGCAAGGCCCTTTGAACATCTGCATCACGGTGTTTGGCGAAATCCCTCTGAACAACGGTCGCAGCCAAGCCTTGTTGCGAAGCGGGGCTCGGCCGGGTGACGATGTGTATGTGAGCGGCACCTTGGGTGACGCCCGCTTGGCGCTGGAGGTTTTTCGGGGTTCGGTGCAAGTGCCTGCGCCCATTTTTGAGGCGGCGCGTGAGCGCCTTGAACAACCCACGCCCCGAGTCGCTTTGGGCCAAGCCCTGCGCGGCATCGCCACAGCGGCCTGTGACATCAGCGACGGCCTCTGCGGCGATTTGGGCCACATCCTGGAACGATCAGGCGTTGGCGCCACGTTGGATGCACGCCAAGTGATTCAGTTGTTGGGGGTCAAACGCTATCCGGTCAACGCGCGTGGCGCTTTTGACCTTGAACGGGCGCTTTCCTATGTTTTGGCCGGCGGCGACGACTACGAGTTGGTCTTCACCGCCCCGCCCCAGGCCACAGAGGCGGTCGATGCGGCGGCTTTGGCCACTGAAACACCGGTCTTGAAAATAGGCACCATCGACTCCGAGCAGGGCCTTAGACTCTGGGATGGTGACGGCCCACCCAAGCCGCTGAACCCAACGGCTTTTGACCATTTCAAATGATGTCCAACCCCGACCTCCCCCCCCCTGAAACACCGCCAGAAATGCCGATGGCTGTGCCCTTGCGCGCCAACGCCCGCTTCATGCGCACCCACCCTGCCCATTGGTTGTCACTGGGATTTGGCTCGGGCCTCAGCCCAGTGGCCCCGGGCACCGCCGGCACCTTGTGGGCTTGGGCGGCTTATGCCCTGTTGGACACTTGGCTCAACCCCCTGGAGATGGGCGTGCTGATTTTGCTTACCACGCTCCTGGGTTGTTGGGCCTGCACTTTCACGGCAAAGCGCTTACAAATGCCCGACCCCAGCAACATCGTGGTCGATGAAGTTGCGGCTTTTTGGCTCATCTTGTGGCTCATAACCCCTGCCGATTTTTGGCAGCAGCTCGCGGCTTTTGTGTTGTTTAGATTTTTCGACGCGGTTAAACCAGGGCCCGTGGGTTGGGCCGACCGCCTGTTTCACGACAGTGGGTTTGGCTTGAAGGGGGGTTTTGGCATCATGCTGGACGATTTTGTGGCCGCCTTTTGCACTTTGCTTTGTCTGGCGGCATGGCGGCATTTCAGTCAAATCATTCTCTGAAAAATCATGAAATCCGCCTATGAAGTTCGCTAATCTTCCTGGTTCCCCTAATGTATCCATTGACCACGCCCTTTGCGCTTTGCTGGGCGACCAATTGCGCCTGCAGAGTCGCCAACTGGTCACTGCAGAAAGTTGCACTGGCGGCCTGATTGCCGCCACTTGCACCGATTTAGCGGGCTCCAGCGATTGGTTTGAGCGGGGCTATGTGACCTATTCCAATGCCGCCAAAACCGAATGCTTGGGCGTTCCTCAAGCCCTGTTGGCTGAGCACGGCGCGGTCAGCGCCGCCGTGGCTGAAGCCATGGCGCTGGGGGCTTTGCGTCACTCAAAAGCCCAATTGGCAGTGGCCGTCACCGGCGTTGCCGGACCCGGCGGGGGCAGCCCCAGCAAGCCCGTTGGATCGGTCTGGTTTGGTTTTGCGCTTCAAGGGCAAGGCCCTCTGCATGACCAAACGGTGGTGCACAGCGAGTTGAAACACTTTGAAGGGGATCGCGAAGCCGTTCGAGTCGCCACAGTGAATTACGCTTTGACCCAACTTTTAGTTTTGTCACAAAACACCCTTTAAATAGCCTGGCGTAAAAGCCTGTTCTAAAGCCTTTACACGTGCTTGGCTAACCCTTGGCTAACCCTCACAGGAGATGAGATGAAGTTTCTAGAACCCATCTATCCGGTTCGATACACGGTTTTCCTGCTCTGCTGGTGCGGTTTACTGATTGCTTCATTGAGTTGGTGGAGCAACCACACCACCATTGGCTGGGTCATTTTGTTTGGCTTTTTAGTGGGTGTCGGCTTGCGAGACCTGCAGCAGCCTCACCACGCTATTTTGCGGAATTACCCAGTGATTGGGCACCTGCGGTTTTTGCTGGAATTCATCCGCCCGGAAATTCGCCAATACTTTATTGAAGGCGAAAACGATGCGGCTCCCTTTTCCCGCGCCCAACGCTCGGTGGTTTATCAACGCGCCAAAGACGTCAGCGACAGCCGACCTTTTGGCACCCAACTGGATGTGGGTATTGGTGGCTACGAGTGGATGAACCATTCGGTTCAGCCCACCCAATTGGCCAGCCACGACTTTCGCATCACCATTGGCGCCCATTGCGCTCAGCCCTACAGCGCCAGTGTCTTTAATATTTCCGCCATGAGTTTCGGCGCCTTGTCTGCGAATGCGATTTTGGCCTTGAACCTGGGCGCTCATCGCGGCGGATTTGCGCACGACACCGGCGAAGGTTCTATCTCCCAGTACCACCGCGAAAACGGCGGCGACTTGATTTGGGAAATTGGTTCCGGCTATTTTGGTTGCCGCCATCCTGATGGCCGCTTCAGCGCGGAAAAGTTCCAAGAGAACGCCTGCTTGCCTCAGGTCAAAATGATCGAAATCAAGCTGAGTCAGGGCGCCAAACCGGGTCATGGTGGCGTCTTGCCCGGCGCGAAAGTCACGGTCGAAATTGCCGCTGCCCGCGGGGTCGCGGTGGGTGAAACCTGTGTTTCACCGGCCTCGCACAGCGCCTTCAGCACCCCACGAGAAATGATGCACTTCATTGAGCAGTTGCGCACCTTGAGCGGCGGCAAGCCCACCGGATTCAAGTTGTGCATTGGCCACCCTTGGGAATGGTTCGCGATGGTCAAAGCCATGCTGGAAACCGGCATCACCCCCGACTTCATTGTGGTGGACGGGGCCGAGGGGGGCACCGGCGCCGCGCCACTGGAGTTCACCGACCACGTCGGGACGCCTTTGCAAGAAGGACTGCAGTTGGTGCACAACACCTTGATTGGCGTGGGTTTACGCGATCAAATTAAGTTGGGATGCGCTGGCAAGGTGGTCACCGCTTTCGACCTGGCCCGCATGATGGCCTTGGGGGCTGATTGGTGCAACGCCGCACGCGGCTTCATGTTGGCGCTCGGCTGCATTCAATCCCAAACCTGCAACACCGACCAATGCCCCACGGGCGTGGCGACCCAAGACCCACAGCGCCAGCAGGCCTTGGTGGTGCCCGACAAAGCCACGCGCGTCGAGAACTTCCATCGCAACAGCCTGCATGCCTTGAAGGAACTGGTTCAAGCCGCTGGTTTGAACCACCCACAAGAGATTGGGGCCCACCACATCGTACGTCGCGTCACCGATACCGAAGTGCGCCTGCTCAGTAAACTCATCATGCAAATGCCACCGGGTGCGCTGTTGAAAGAGCCCATCGAGCTCCCTTACAGCGTCTTCCGAGACCACTGGACCCATGCCAGCGCCGACAGTTTTCAACGTGCCTGAGTCAATTTTGTCATCGCGATATCAGCGATAGGAACAAGGGGAACTTCTGGAATGCATGGCGGGTGGCCAGGCACCCACTCACGGGATACCAGCACCTGAGCCCGCGCCAATGCCTTGCGCAGCGCCAAGACCGCTTTGTCTTTGCTGATCAAGGGGCATTGGTGGGCGACAGCCAAATCAATGAAGACTTGGTCATCGGGGTCTTTGCACCGCCATGGCGCCTTGTCCGGCACGGGCACGAATTGGGCATGGCGCTCGAATAATTCGAGTACCTGAAGCGCCGTCATTTGATAACACGCCAATCGACTCACCAAATGGTCGTAATCCAACACCCGGCGCAATTCTTCACGCATGTGGGCCGTGGCAATCCAGAGGAGTTGGCCTTGCAGCAAAGCTTGGCGCAACGCCGACGTGCGCGGGTCGTTGAATAACCAAAGATCCAACACGACATTCGTGTCCAGAACCACAGCAGACGTCTCAGCCATCTCAACTTTTATTCAAGTTGGCGTTTGGGTTTGGGTTTGGGGAGGCCGTGGGCGTCGAAACCAAAGCCGAAGGCGAAGGGGTTTTCTGCGGGTTCAAGCGCCCCGCCACCAAATCGAATTTGAACAATCGGCATTCAATCGGGCCGTTCCACAGAGGCACACGGCGTGATTCTTTCAAGCGCATGCGGCCGGGCAGTTTGAGGTCGGGGGTTAAGACCCACGCTTGCCAGCCATTGAAGTTCTTTTTCCAATGCGAAGCCAGTTGCAAAAAGAACTCGCCGCCGTCCTCGGTTTGCGGGGCTTCACGTCCCATGGGGGCAGCAGGGGTGCTCTGAGCGCCGTGTCCGGCGTGAGGCCGCCCGTGTGTACGGGCCTGCACGCCAGCCACGCCAGCGGCTTCGATCCGTTCGCCGTAAGGTGGGTTCAAGAGCATCATGCCGGGGGTGTCGCTGGGTGGCATGCGTTGCAAGGCGTCACCACCTCGTAATTGCAAAGCATGAGAAACACCCGCGCGTTCGGCATTGCGTTCGGCAAAGTCGACCATCCGGAACGAGACATCCGAGCCAAAAACAGGGGCATTGGGGGCCCGAACTTGCGCTTGGGCCTGTTCTTTGAGGCCTTGCCAAACATGGGCCTGATAAGGCAGGAGCTTTTCAAAACCAAAACGCCTTTGTGAACCCGGCGCGATGTTGCAAGCAATTTGTGCGGCTTCAATGACCAAGGTGCCACTACCGCAGCAAGGGTCGTAGAAAGGCAGGTTGGTTTCAGGGTCGTTGACAGAACCGGTCAGGCCGTTCCAGCCACTGGCGGCGATCATGGCTGCGGCCAAGGTTTCTTTGAGGGGGGCATCGCCTTTGTCGGTTCGCCAACCGCGTTTGAACAAGGGTTCTCCGGAGGTGTCAATGTAGAGCGTCGCGATGTCGGTGGTCAAGTGGACATAAATGCGCACATCCGGCCATTGGGTCTCCACATCCGGGCGCACACCGGTTTTGTGACGAAAACGGTCCGCGACCGCATCTTTGACTTTAAGTGCCGCAAAGTTGAGGCTGGTCAAAGGGCTGTGCTGGGCCGTGATCTCGATTTTGAAGCTGTTTTTGGTGGTGAACCAAGACTCCCATGCCACCGCGCTGGCGGCCTCGTAAATATCGCGCTCGTTGCGGTACGGGGTTTGTGACAGCTGCACCAACACCCGCTGCGCCAATCGGCTGCGCAGGTTGAGCGCCATGGCCTGGCGCCATGAGGCCATGGCCATGACGCCGCCGCGCCCGACCATCAAGTCGTGGCCAACCAAACCGGTGTGGTGGTGCACCTCATCGGCTAAATAACCCTCAACACCGGCGGCGCAGGGCAAAAACAAAGCAAGTTGATTCAAATGGGACTCAAAAAATAGGGGAACTGAGGCGATTGGACACCCTCAAAGGGCCTTGCGCAAATTGGCGGGGGCGATGCGCAAAGCCTCTCGGTATTTGGCCACCGTGCGTCGGGCACATTCAATGCCCTGCTCCTTGAGCATGTCCGAAATTTGGTTGTCTGAGAGGGGTTTTTTGAGGTTTTCACTGGCGACAAATTGTTTGATCAGGGCCCGCACCGCGGTGCTGGAGGCGTTGCCTCCGACCTCGGTGACCAGTCCAGAACCAAAAAAATACTTCAGCTCAAAAGTACCAAAGGGGGTGGCCATGTACTTAGCGGTGGTGACGCGGCTGATGGTGGACTCGTGCAGCCCCAACTCGTCGGCGATTTCGCGCAACACCAAGGGGCGCATGGCGAGTTCACCATGAACGAAAAAGCTTTTTTGACGGTCCACAATGGCGTTGGAGACGCGCAATATCGTGTCAAACCGCTGCTGAATGTTCTTGATAAACCAGCGGGCTTCTTGCAATCGTTGCTGCATGGCTTGGTGGCCATCGCCCTTGTGTGAACGCAGCGCATTGGCATAAATGTCGTGCACGCGCAAGCGCGGCATGACGTCGCTGTTGAGGGTCACTCGGAAGCGGATCGAAGAAATAGACTCCTCGGTTTCAGCCGCTGCCCGTCGGCTTCGGCCCAGGCGGGTAACGATCACATCAGGAATGATGACGTTGCGCTCGACGTCAACAAAACGCCGTCCCGGCTTGGGCTCTAAGCGGGTCAACAAGGTCAGGCCTTGGCGAATGGCGCTGTCGCTTTCGCCACACAGCGGCATGAGGCGTTTGACATCGCGCTTGGCCAACAACTCCAAAGGCTGGGCGCATAATTTGATGGCCACCTCCAACACCTCGGGTAAGAGGCTGTCTTCGCCCCCTTCGGTGTCTTGTAAGTGGCGCAGTTGCAAGGTCAGGCATTCTCGCAAATCACGCGCGCCTACCCCGACGGGTTCCATGTTTTGCAGCAGTCGCAAAGCGACCGTGAAGTGCTGCACCAGCTCTTCCATTTCCTCGAGGTCGTCACCGGCCAGGCCAACGGCCAATTCTTCCAGCGTGTCTTCCAAATACCCGTCGTCGTTCAAGGATTCAATCAAGAACCTCAAAGCGGCGCTGTCCTCGGGACTCAAGCGCAAGGACAAGGCTTGTCGGTGCAAAAACGCGGTCAACGACTCTTGGCTGCGGGCCAACTCGGTGGCATCCGCTTGTTCATCGTTTTTTAAATTATTTTTGGCGGCCGGTGCATCGCTGCCCCACTCACTGTCGTTGGGGGCGATTTCGACCTGGCCGTCGCCTTCCCAACTGGGCTCGTCAAAACTGCTGTCGTCGCCCTCTGAGGAGGGACCGCTTTCGCTGGCAGTGGCGACCGTACTCAAGACCTCGGACATGCCGATTTCGCCGGGCGCCGTGACGGCCAAATCCTGGGCGGTCAAGTCGTCGCTTTGGGCGCGTTCGTCCGCTTGCTCCAGACCAAACTGCTCCCGCTCCGCTTCTTCGCCGCTCAATTCCAAAAAAGGGTTTTCATCGAGCATTTGCTCGACTTCTTGACTCAACTCGAGGGTCGAAAGTTGCAACAACCGAATCGATTGCTGCAACTGGGGCGTCAAGGCCAGGTGCTGGGATACGCGGAGCGAGAGGCCTTGCTTCATGCTCACATCCGGAAGTGTTCGCCCAAATACACACGACGGACATCGGCATTTTTAACGATGTCGTCGGGCGTGCCTTGGGCCAGCACGGTGCCGTCGCTGATGATGTAGGCCCGGTCGCAGATGCCCAGGGTTTCACGCACGTTGTGGTCGGTGATCAACACGCCAATGCCACGCGACTTCAGAAAACTCACGATGCGTTGGATTTCAATGACCGCAATCGGATCAATGCCAGCAAAGGGTTCGTCCAACAAAATAAAGCGGGGCTGCGTGGCCAAGGCGCGGGCGATTTCGACGCGACGTCGCTCACCCCCCGACAAGGCCATGGCCGAAGAATCGGCAAGACGCTCCACCCGCAAGTCTTCCAGCAATTGCTGCAAACGTTCGTCAATGACGGACTTGCTCAAAGGCTTGCCTTGTGCGTCCACTTGCAACTCAAGGACCGCACGGACGTTTTCAGCCACCGTCAGCTTGCGAAAAATGGAAGCCTCTTGAGGCAAATAAGACAGGCCTCGCCGTGAACGGGTGTGGATGGGCATTTGCCCAATGGCCTCGCCGTCCATGAGGATCTCACCGCCATCGGCCCGCACCAAACCGACGATCATATAAAAGGAAGTGGTTTTGCCAGCCCCATTGGGGCCCAACAGGCCAATCACTTCGCCGCGCTGGACCGACAAGGAAACATCTTTGACCACCGTCCGGCTGCCATAGGACTTCATCAAATGGCGAGCTTCCAGCAGGCTCACGGCTTGTCCCCTGCGCTGTTGGCTGGCGGATTGGGCGACAGGGTGGTCGATGGTTTCAGTTGGGGGGCAACGCCAGGGGCCCGGTTGGGCTCCACGCTGTCCTGCGACAGGACGCCAGCGCTGCGGGGGGACAACATGGCTCGAACCCGGCCATTGTCGAGGCCATTGCTCAAAGTGTTTGATGGCGCGCCTGCAGAGCCCGCGCCAGAGGGCCTGGTTTGGCCTGAAGTGGTTTTTTTAGGCGCCCCATCCACAGTGAAAATGTCGGTTTGGTTGTCGTAAAAGATGACATCGCCGTTGACCCGATCACTCACCGCCGACCCCAACAAACGGCGCATTTCAGCGCGACGGACAAAGGTCACATTGTCTGAGCGACCGTTGTATTCGATCGTCTCGCCTTCGCCTTCCACAAACTCTTGCAGGCCTTCCCGCTTTTGCCTGAAAAAAGCCCTTTGACCAGGCTCTCCGGTCACGGTGCCAAACTGGTAGCCCTCAGGGTCTTGCCGCACTTCCAAACGGGCGCCTCGAATCACAATGCTGCCTTTGGTCAGCATGACTCGGCCGGTGAACACGCTGACTTGTTTCAAATCGTCGTAGCGCAGTGCATCGGCTTCGATGTTCATGGGCTGTGATTTGTCAGCTCGCTCCGCCCAAACCGGTTGAATCACCAACGCCCTCAGCAGCGTCAGAGCGGCGACGCATGGGATCAGGTTCTTCACAAGAAAGCGGGGGGACAAGTTCATAAAGGCACAATTCTTGCTGGCGATTGTAGCCAGAACCCCGGGCTTTGCCGCCCTCTTTTTATTTTGATTTGCGCATTTGTGCGATCACTTGGTCGGTCAGTGCCAACGCACGTGTCATGCTGCCCGCCAAAGTGCCGTCGGTGAGAAATCTGCCATTGATGCCCATGGCAGGAACCCCCTCTAACTTGTAGGCTTCTGATAATTGCGAGGCCCGTTTGGCTTTCCCCACCACAGAGAAAGAGTTGAAAACATCGGCTACTTTGGCCTTGTCGATGCCAGGCTGGTTGCTGAGCCAGGCCAGCGTGGCTTTGTCACCGCTCATGGTCACGCGTTCTTTGTGGATGGCATCAAAGACTTTTTGTTGAAGGGCGTCCACTTTGCCCAAAGCTTCTAAGGT
Organism: uncultured Curvibacter sp.; assembly: GCA_903828535.1. Lineage (GTDB taxonomy): Bacteria > Pseudomonadota > Gammaproteobacteria > Burkholderiales > Burkholderiaceae_C > Curvibacter. The sequence goes on along the minus strand of CAIKMN010000006.1, from coordinate 9,741 downwards.
GTAGTAGAGCTTTTGCTTGGCTTCAAAATCACCGATGAAGGGCACGGGCACACGGCGGAATGCCACGTCGGCCGGTAACTTTTTGATCCAAGCTTCGAGCTCGGGTTCAAAGTGGGCGCAATGGGGGCAGTTGTAGGAAAAGAACTCCACCACTTCGATCTTGCCGGTGGGCGAGTCGATGGGCGCTGGCGGCGTGACCGCCACAAAACCGCTCCCTTCGCCTTGCGCCCAGGTCAAGCCAATGGCGGCCATGCCCACGGCACTCACACCGAGCTGTAAAAAGGTTTTAGAGAATTCACGACGCTTCATAAAAGTTTCCTTGTTGAGGCCATTCAGCGCTGGGCTTTGACCAAGATACTGGAGGTGCCTTTGTCTTCTAATTTTTTGCGAATTTCTTCAGCTTGGTCCCGATTCGAGAAAGGGCCCAAACGAACACGATAAACCAAGTTGCCCCCTTGGTCGCGCTCGCTCAACTGAGCCTCCCAACCATTGAGGGCCAATTGGGCTTTTTGACGCTCAGCGTCTTCGGCCTTGTTGAAGGCGCCAACCTGAACAAAATAATGGAAGGGCTCAGCGGCAGCATCCGCGTTTTTGCTTTTGACCAAGTCGGCCAAAGGATCAGCAGTGTCGGCTTTGGCGCTTGAAGCAGGGGCCGCCGACTCTTTCGACTCGGCTTTGATGTCCGCCTTAGGGGCGGTAGGGGCGGAAGAGGCGGCAGAGGCGTTTGGGGCTGCTGTGCTGTCTGGGCTGGTCGAGACCTCAGGGCCTTTGGCGGGGTTCTTGCCATATAAAGCGCTGTTGGGGTCCCAGTCTTTGTTCTTCTTGGCCTCGACCGCGTCTTGGTCAGCGGAGCGGGTTTGGGTCTTGTTCAAAAAAGGCACCGGCACTTTGGTCACGTAGACCGCCAGCGCCAAGGCCAGCCCCAAGCCAATGACAAAACCGATCAGCAGGCCGGAGAAAGTACCGCCAAAGTCGCGGTGGTCTGATTGCCTCATAGGGGGCTCCCGTTTTGATTCATGTTCACATTTTGCGGGGAGCCGAAACTCCCAAGACGGCCAGCCCATTTTGAATGACTTGGGCAGTCGAGGCGACCAAAGCCAAGCGCGCCAACTTCACCTTTTCATCGTCGACCAAGATGCGTTCGGCGTCATAGTAGCTGTGGTAACTGGCGGCCAAATCGCGCAAGTAGAAGGTCACATCGTGGGGCGCAAAGCCATCGGCTGCAGCCGTCAACATCTCGGGGTATTTGGCCAAAGCCAGCATCAAGGTTTGCGCTTGGGGGCCATCAAGTGGAGACAAGTCTACAGACTTCAAACTGGCCACGTCTCCTCCCCACGCCGCCAACACCGAGCAGATGCGTGCATGGGCGTATTGCACGTAATACACCGGATTGTCGTTGTTCTGGGCAAGCGCCAAGTCGATGTCAAAGATGTACTCTGTGTCGGGCTTTCGCGACAACAAAAAGAAGCGCACCGCGTCTTTGCTGGTCCACTCGATGAGGTCACGCAAGGTGACGTAACTCCCCGCGCGCTTGGAGATTTTGACCTCCTCACCGCCGCGCATCACGCGCACCATGGTGTGCAGGACGTAGTCAGGGTAGCCTTCTGGAATGCCGACGCCGGCGGCTTGCAGACCCGCGCGCACCCGGGCGATGGTGCCGTGGTGGTCGGTGCCTTGAATGTTGACCACCTTACGAAAGCCCCGCTCAAACTTGGCGATGTGATAGGCCACGTCGGGCACAAAATAGGTGAATGTGCCGTCGGACTTGCGCATGACGCGGTCTTTGTCGTCGCCGTATTCGGTGGACTTGAGCCACAAAGCGCCGTCTTGCTCGTAGGTTTTACCAGCCGCGATCAGCTTGTTGACCGTGGCTTCCACGCGGCCGCTGGTGTAGAGGCTGGACTCCAAGTAGTAGTGGTCAAACTTGACCTGAAAAGCCTTCAAGTCCAAGTCTTGCTCGTGGCGCAGGTAGGCGACGGCGAACTGACGAATGCCGTCCAAATCATCGGCGTCCCCGCTGCCGGTGAATTCTCGGTCATCTGATTGAACGGTTTTGCCGGCCAAGAAGTCGGTGGCGATGTCGCTGATGTAGTCGCCGTTGTAGGCCGATTCAGGCCAGCCCGCATCGCCGGGCTTGAGGCCTTTGGCACGGCACTGGGTACTGTTCGCCAAGGTTTGTATTTGAACGCCCGCGTCGTTGTAATAGAACTCACGCCAGACATCCCAGCCCTGGGTTTGAAACAAATTGCAAATTGCGTCACCCAGCGCCGCCTGACGACCGTGCCCCACGTGCAGCGGACCGGTTGGGTTGGCGGAGACAAACTCGACCAAGACCCGCTCATCCCGAGGGGCTTGCTGGCCAAATTCAAGGCCCCCCTGCAGCACTTCGCGGACAACGCTTTGTTTGGCGGCGGGCTTGAGGCGGATGTTGATGAAACCGGGACCGGCGAGTTCAATGGTTTCCACCCACTTTTCGAAGGCCGGCGTGGTCAACAAGGCACTTCGCAATGCTTCGCCGAGTTGGCGTGGATTGGCCTTCAAGGGCTTGGCCAGTTGCATGGCGGCGGTGCAGGCGAAGTCGCCATGGGCAGCCACTTTGGGGGACTCAAACACGGCTTTGGAGCCAGCGCCAAAACCCGAACCCGGGCTGAGTTTTTCAAGCTCGCCCGCTAAGGCGTTGAGCAATTCACTTTTAACAATCTGCATCCTTTGATTTTACGGGTCTGGCCGAACGATCTTCATAATCTAGGATGATTCAGGAACCAGAGCCCCTTTCAGCCCCGTGGCACCGGTCAAGTGGCGATATGCCCACTTTGTCTTGTGTCATGCCGGCCTATAACGAGGCCAAAAGTTTGCTTCGCTTGGTTCCTGAGGTGCTTTTGAGGCTGAAACCCCTTTTCTCAAAAGTGGAATTGATCATCGTCAACGACGGCAGCCTAGACCGCACGGCCGATGTGGCCCTGGCGTTGGCGGCGCGTCACCCCGAAGTGGTGTTGATCGATTTGACCCGCAATTTCGGCAAAGAGGCCGCCTTGACCGCGGGCCTGGCAGAAGCCCGTGGGGATCTGGTGCTGGTGATGGACGCCGACGGCCAGCACCCTTTGGATTTGGTGCCCAATATGCTTTCGCTTTGGCACCAAGGCGCCGACGTGGTTTACGCCGTGCGAGCGAGCCGTGACGACCAAACTTGGCTGCACGCCCTGTTTGCAAAGTTCTTCTTTGGCGTGGTCAATTACAACAGCCGGGTCAAAATCCCTGAGAACGCGGGTGACTTTCGATTGATGGACCGGGCGGTGGTGCAGGCCTTGAATCGGCTGCCCGAATCAAACCGTTTCATGAAAGGCCTTTACGCTTGGGTCGGCTTCAAGAGCACGCCGCTCCCTTACACCCCTTTGCCCCGAGAGCATGGCGTGAGCCACTTTGGCTTCAAGCGGGCGGCCTCGCTGGCGTTGACGGGGCTGGTGGCCTTTTCTTCTCTGCCCCTGCGGTTGTTCGCCGTGGTGGGTGGTCTCATTTCTGCCGCGGCCATCGGTTATGGGTTTTGGGTGGTCATTGAGCATTTTGTTTTTCAAAATGCAGTGCCTGGTTATGCCACGCTGGCCGCCGGGATCATGTTCTTCAGCGGCATTCAGTTGATGTCCATTGGCGTCTTGGCCGAGTACGTGGCGCGCATCTATGAAGAGGTCAAGCACCGACCCATCTATGTCACGAAAGGCCGTCACGGACAAGGTCTTGCCCCCTCACCAGCACCACGTTTGTCTGCTTCAAATCCTCTTTGAATGCCTCTGATTGAAAGTATCCCCATTCGCGCACGCGGGCCATGGCGATCGGGTCCATCGATTTCTCCCTGTCAACAGGCAATATTGAAAAAGAGGCCTCTGCGCTTGGCGCGCCTGGGTGGCACATGATCAGCGCGCCATGCGGAACGGCCTGAAGCCAACGGACAAAGTCTTGGCGGTAAGAAGCCGCATCGCCCATGAAATCGTCCACGCCGGCCAGCCACCCCACCACAGGCACTTGAGCCGCTTGAGCCTCTTGCAACAACGCCTTGGCGCCAAAAGTCTGAATGACCCAGGCCTTGAACCCATGCAAGCCCCTCACTGGCCTTGAAACGCGTATATACGGCCGCTCGCTTGGGGCGTACCGGTTGACCAGCACCTGCAACAGGGCTTGGCGAATGCCCTCAAATTGCTGAATGTGTTGGTGCCCATCCAGGTGATCGGGCGGTGCGCCCCAGGCGGCCTCAAAAGCATCGAGTTGGGTATGGACCAAGGCTTGCAACTCATTTTTAGCTTGACGGCCGTTTGCTCCTAGCCAACGGGGGGCCGCATGTTGCAGCATCAAAGCAGCCAAGCTTTGCCCATGGCCCGCCGACAGGGCCCAGGGGCTGGTCCAGTCGAGGTGCACGCCCACATCGACCCGCCCACGCCAAGGCGCCAGAAGGGCCGCATCATGGGGCCATCGGGGAGAAAAAGTCATGGCGCTGGCGGCGCTCAAACGGCCTTGAGCAATCAGTGAAGCAATGCCCTTGGAGGCACTGGCAGTGAAGGCAAAGTCATCGGCACAGAGCACCACGCGTTTGGGCCCTGGCGGTGCAAGCAGCGTCAGCGGAGCAAGAGGCGCCCGCTTCGCAAGATTCACATCTGGGCTCATGGACGGGTCAATTCTTGGGCCCGCCAATAGGCCTCTTGACCATACGTGTGTTTAAGAAAGTCAATCCAGAGGCGCACCCGCAAAGGCAAGTGTTTTCTTTGAGGGAACAAGGCATAAATGCCGTTCGGGGGCGCCGAAAAGTCGGCCAGCACTTCGACCAAGCGGCCTTCTGCGATGTCTTGCGCCACTTCCCAAGTGCTGCGCCAGGCGATGCCCAAACCGGCCAAACACCAATCGTGCAAAACCTGTCCGTCGGAGCAATCGAGCGAGCCTGCAGGTTTGAAATGCACCAATTCAGAGGCCCGCTGTTGTTCTTCTAAGGGAAAGTCTATTTGGCTGTCCTTTGACGCTTGCTGAAGGGCTACTTTAGGGACGCGAAAAGCCCAACCCCGCGTCTGCGACGCTTCACTCGACAATGTCAGACATTCAAAGCGGTTGAGGTCACTGGGGCGCTCAGGGACGCAGGCGCGGGCCAAGTAAGCGGGTGTGGCGACGCAAAGTCGCCGGTTATCAGCCAGCCGCAAGCTGACCAAGCTGGAGTCGGGCAGATCCCCCACGCGCACAGCACAGTCGTAGCCCTCGGCGGCCAAATCCACCACCCGATCACTCAAGTTCAGTGACAGGGTGACCTCGGGGTGCAAGGCGCGAAAAGGCGCTACCAAAGGGGCCACATGGCGCCGCCCAAACCCGGCCGGCGCGGTGATGCGCAAGTGACCACTGGCCTTGACCCCTCCGGCGCTGACACTGGCCTCGGCATTGGCCACATCAGCCAACACCCTTTGGCAGTCCTCTAAAAAGGCGCTCCCTTCGTGAGTCAAGGACAGGCGCCGCGTCGTGCGAACGAGCAATTTAACGCCCAAGCGCGCCTCCAACGCATCCAAACGACGACCGATGATGGCCGTCGCCACCCCTTCCGCGCTGGCGGCTGCTGTCAAACTGCCTCGGGTGGCGACCGAGACAAAGGTGGCCATTTGTTTGAGCTTGTCCATGGCTTGATTATCAACTTGGGTTTAATTTTGAGCAAATTTCTGGTGTTTTTTAGGCTTTCGAATCCCTCATTACCCTCAAAAAAGTAAAAGATCTATGCCATTCATGGGTCTGGATCTTTCCAGAGTGGGCGCGTAAAGTCCTTTTCATGACTGATAAGCCCTTAACAACCCCTCGCCTTCAAGCGGTGCTGTTTGACGCTTACGGCACGCTGTTCGATGTTTACAGCGTGGCCTTGTTGGCCGAACAGTTTTTTCCCGGTCAAGGCCACGCTTTGAGCGTACTTTGGCGAGACAAACAAATTGAATACACCCGACTGGTCACGACCAGCAACCACGGCGAACACTACCAACCCTTTTGGGATTTGACCTTGGCCAGTTTGCGCTATTCGGCGGCGCGTCTTTCCTTGCCGCTTGAAGAGGCGCAGGCTTTGCAGTTGATGAACCAATACCGCTCACTCAGCGCTTTTCCTGAATGTCAAAACATCTTGAAATCGCTGAAGGAAAAGGGCTTAATCACCGGCATTTTGTCCAACGGCGACGCCGACATGTTGGGCGTCGCTGTCAAAAGCGCCGGACTGGATGCCCACCTGGACCACGTCATCAGCGTCGATCCCATCCGCCGTTTTAAAACACACCCAGACAGCTATGCGCTGGGCCCCCAGACCCTGGGCGTCCCTACTGCGCAAATCTTGTTCGTGAGCAGCAATGGCTGGGATGCCTTGGGCGCCACTTGGTTCGGCTTCACCACCTTGTGGGTCAACCGCGGCGGCCTTCCTCCCGAACAAATTGGACCTGCACCCACCCTCACCGGCAGTAGTTTGCAGGACGTGCTGAATTTTTTCTGATTTTTGACTTTCGATTTAAGGAAATTGTGATGACCACGACCCCACGCACCCCCGTACACCGCCTGCAAGTGGCGACCCCTTTGTACCAATTCGTCAATGAGCAAGTGCTGCCCGGCACCGGCCTTGACAGCGCCCAATTCTGGGCGGGCTTTGACGCCATCGTGGCCGACTTGGCCCCGAAGAACATCGCCTTGTTGGCCGAGCGAGACCGCTTGCAAACCGAGTTAGACGCTTGGCATCAGGCCCACCCCGGCCCGATCGCCGACATGCCCGCTTACCGCGCCTTTTTGGAGAAGATCGGTTACTTGGTGCCACCACCCCAGGGCACCCAAGCCACGACGGCCAATGTGGACGCCGAACTGGCCCAGCAAGCCGGCCCCCAATTGGTGGTGCCCATCCTGAATGCCCGTTATGCTTTAAATGCCGCCAATGCCCGTTGGGGCAGTTTGTACGATGCCTTGTACGGCACCGACGCCATTTCAGAAGCAGATGGCGCTGAAAAAGCAGGCGGTTACAACCCCGTGCGTGGCGCCAAAGTGATTGCCTTTGCGCGCCAATTTTTGGACAACGCTGCCCCCTTGGCTGAAGGTTCGCATGCAGACGCGACCGGCTACAGCGTGGGCGCCAACGGCCAGTTGGAGATAGGATTGAAATCGGGTGCCCGCACCGGCCTCAAAGACGCTAGCCAATGGTTGGGTTATCAAGGCGAGGCCCAGGCGCCCCGCTCTGTGCTGTTGCAACACAACGGCATTCACATCGACATTCAAATCGACCGCAGCACCACGATCGGCGCCAGCGACGCGGCCGGTGTTTCTGATGTGATTTTGGAAGCCGCTTTGTCAACCATTCTGGACTTGGAAGATTCGGTGGCCGTGGTCGACGCCGATGACAAGGTGCTGGCTTACAGCAATTGGCTGGGCATTCTGAAAGGCACGTTGACCGAAGACGTGACCAAAGGCGGTCGCACTTTCAAGCGCGGCCTCAATGCAGACCGCGTCTACACCACGCCCAGCCAGGGTGAGTTGCGCCTGCATGGCCGTTCGTTGATGTTCTTGCGCAATGTGGGTCATTTAATGACCAACCCAGCTATTTTGTACACCGCCGCCGATGGCAGCACCCAGGAAATTCCAGAAGGTATTTTGGACGCCGTGGTGACCACCACCATTGCGCTTCATGATTTGCAAGGACACGGTCAATTGGGCAATGGCGACGCTCTGCGCAATTCACGGACAGGCAGCGTTTACATCGTCAAACCCAAGATGCATGGCCCCAAAGAAGTCGCCTTTGCTGATGAACTGTTTGGTCGCGTTGAGCAATTGTTGGGTTTGCCCAACAGCACCGTCAAACTGGGCATCATGGACGAAGAGCGCCGCACCAGCGTCAATTTGAAGGCCTGTATCGCCGCTGCTGCCAGCCGCGTGGCGTTCATCAACACCGGCTTCTTGGACCGCACTGGCGATGAAATGCACACCGCCATGCTGGCCGGCCCCATGCTGCGCAAGGGTGACATGAAGACCACGCCTTGGATCAGCGCCTATGAGAAAAATAATGTATTGGTGGGCTTGAAGTGCGGCCTGCGTGGCAAAGCCCAAATTGGAAAAGGCATGTGGGCCATGCCCGACTTAATGGCCGCCATGTTGGAGCAAAAAATTGCCCACCCCAAGGCCGGCGCGAATACGGCGTGGGTGCCATCGCCCACCGCCGCGACTTTGCACGCCTTGCACTACCACCAAGTGTCGGTGGCAGCGGTTCAAAAGGACCTTGAAAAGATCGACGCCGATGTGGAGCGTGATGCGATCTTGAACAACCTCTTACAAGTGCCTGTGTCAGCGACGCCCAACTGGAGCGCCACTGAAAAACAACAAGAACTCGACAACAATGTTCAAGGTATTTTGGGGTATGTGGTGCGCTGGATTGACCAAGGCGTCGGTTGCTCCAAAGTTCCTGACATCCACAATGTGGGATTGATGGAGGACCGTGCCACCTTGCGCATCAGCAGCCAGCACATTGCAAATTGGCTGAAACACGGCGTAGTCACCACCGACCAAGTGAATGAATCCTTTCAACGCATGGCCTCCGTCGTTGACCAACAAAATGCGGGCGATCCGTTGTACAAAAACATGGCAGGACACTTTGAAAGTTCGATGGCTTACCAAGCCGCTCTTGATTTGGTTTTTAAGGGTTTGGTACAACCCAGCGGCTACACAGAGCCCTTGCTGCATGCTTGGCGTTTGAAGGTCAAAGCGGCCGCTTAAGTCTCTCAAGTGCGCTTAAACTCTTCGTTTAAAGCGTTTTTCTAAAGCTGCGTGAACGGGTGTAACCGTTTCTTGATGTCGTGGTGAAATGGCTGGGTTCGACCAGCCATTTTTTTATAGGGGATAAAAGAGCATGTGTCAGTTGTTGGGGATGAATTGCAACACGCCAACAGACATGACGTTTTCTTTTTCCGGTTTCGCTCTGCGCGGCGGGATCACCGATCACCACGCTGACGGTTGGGGCATTGGTTTTTTCGAGGGAAATGGCCTGCGCCATTTTGTCGACCACAAACCCGCGGCGGAATCGCCTGTGGCCGATCTGATCCGCCGTTACCCGATTCAAAGTCAAAACGCCATCGCGCACATCCGCAAAGCCACACAAGGTCAAGTCGGTCTTGAAAATTGCCACCCCTTTGTGAGAGAGTTGTGGGGGCGGTATTGGATGTTTGCTCACAACGGCGATTTGAAGTCTTATATCCCTCGTCTGCATGGTGCGTACAAGGCTGTGGGTACGACCGACAGCGAGCAGGCTTTTTGTTGGTTATTGCAGGAAATGGCGAAATCCCATGCAGCCCTACCGCGAATTGAGGAGTTGACGCTCACACTGCAGGAGTTGGTGCCTCAAGTGGCTAAACATGGCACATTTAATTTTTTGCTTTCTAATGGCGATGCTTTGTGGGCGCATGCCTCCACGAATCTGCATTATTTAGAGCGTAAATATCCTTTTAGTCTTGCCACCCTGGCCGATGAAGAAATGCAAATCGACTTCGCCACCCAAACCACCCCGACGGATCGCGTGTGTCTGGTGGTGACTCAGCCATTGACCAAGGATGAGCCCTGGACTGCTTTCAATTCAGGCGAATTGAAAGTGTTCAAGGACGGACAGTTAACCCGAGTTCGACACCAGACTGGTTTTTTGACTGTTCCACTTCAATAAAATCAAGCACTTACAGTTGATTTTCTGATTTTTATGTAGTGGCAATATTGTTTGCTATTTGT
>CAIKMN010000005.1 GCA_903828535.1 uncultured Curvibacter sp. | reverse complement strand
GGGTGCAAAACCTGCTTTCCTCGGTCTCAAGCACGCCCATTTCAATGGGCGTGGTTTACCCCTGTCACCGCGAGGCATTGTTGGGCGCCATCGAAGCCACGCAAAGGGGGCTGATTCAACCGGTTCTTTATGGCCCTGAGACCCACATCAAAGCCCTGGCCCAGGCGGAAGGACTCGATCAGACTGGCTGGCTGTCGAGCTGCCAGTGGGTTGAGGCCGACAGCCCCGAAGCCGCCGCACAGCAAGCCGCCTTGGATGCCGGTGAAGGCAGGCTGCAGGCGTTAACCAAGGGCAGTTTGCACAGTGATGTGTTTTTGCATGCGATCTTGCAACATGAAAACAAACTCAGCACGGGGCGACTTTTGAGCCACTGTGCCGTGGGTTTTTTACCCGACTTCGAGCGACCCTTGTTCGTGACCGATGCGGCATTGAACGTGTCCCCAAACGTCGATCAAAAGCGCGAAATCTGTCAAAACGCCATTGACTTTGCATTGGCTTTCGGGGTCGTGTGCCCCAAGGTGGCGGTGTTGGCGGCGGTCGAAACGGTCAACACCAAAATGCCCGCCACATTGGACGGGGCCATTTTGTCCAAGATGGCGGATCGCCAGCAAATTGTCGGCGGTTGGGTCGATGGCCCTTTGGACTTGGACATCGCCATCAGCCCAGAAGCCAAGCAAATCAAACACATCGACTCCCCCGTCGCGGGCGTGGCCGATATTCTGCTGGCGCCTGACATCGAGGCGGGCAATGTGATCTACAAAACCTGGAGCTTCATGGGCCACGGTGTGACCGCCGGTCTGGTGCTGGGGGCGAAAGTGCCCATCATCTTGACCAGCCGCGCCGACCACGATGTCTCGCGCCTGCTGTCGACCGCCATCGCCGCCTTGGTGGCCAGAAAGTGGCGCTGAACATGTCGGCTTTGATGTGCCTCAACGCCGGCTCGACCAGCCTCAAGTTTGCGCTGTATCAACTCGAATCAAAAGCAGAACCCGGACCCAGACGCGGACCCGATCTCACCTTGCTGTGCAAAGGCCAGGTCGAAGGTCTGCACCAGGACCGCCCTCGATTCGAGGCTTTTGATGCGCAAGGAAAGGCCCTCGAAGCGAACCTCCTCTTGCCGCCCCACCTTGACGCCAGCCACGTGTTGGGGCCTGTGCTGGCCTGGCTCAAAGCGCAGTTTCCTGCCCTGCAATTACAGGGCGTGGTGCACCGCTTGGTGCAAGGGGGCGAGCGCTTCAGTCAACCCGCCTTCTTAAACGATGAGGCGCTCAACTACCTTGAAAGCCTGAGCGCGCTGGAGCCTTCACACCAACCCATCAATGTCAGGGTCGCCCGCACTTTGATGAAGGCCGACCCCAGCATTCCCCAAATCGGCTGTTTTGATACGGCATTTCACCGCCACATGCCCGAGGTGGCGCAGCGTTACGCGGTGGCTCCGGCGGTGCACCAAGCGGGCTTGGTTCACTGGGGATTTCACGGCATTTCCTATGAATACCTGAGCCATGAAGTGAAGCACCATTGGCCGCAAGCACGGCGCGTGATTGCCATGCATTTGGGGGGCGGGGCCTCCGTTTGCGCGATGCTGGACGGACGAAGCCAAGACACCAGCATGGGCTTTGGCGCCATCACCGGCCTGCCGATGTCGACGCGTTGCGGCGATGTGCCCGTAGACGGCATTTTGTATTTGCTGCGCCACAAGCACTTCAGTTTGCCCGAGTTGGAGGACTTGCTGTTCAAGCAATCGGGCTTGCTGGGTTTATCGCAAATCAGTGGCGACATGCGCACACTGGAGGCGCAACGCGACACCCATGAAAGCGCCCAATTTGCCATTGATTTTTTTGTTTATGCCTTGAGCAAATATGTCGCCGCCTATGCCGCGGTGCTGGGCGGCGTGGACGCCCTGGTTTTCAGCGGTGGGATGGGCGAAAAATCGGCCTTGGTTCGAGCGGCACTTTGCAAGCGTCTGGCTTGGATGGGCATCACCCTGGATGAAGCCGCCAATCAGAGCCATGCCGCCTGCATCAGCCCCCTGAACAATGCCATTAAGGTGCTGGTGATTCCGACCAACGAGGAATGGATGATGGCGCAGGATGCGCGCGATTTGCTCTGCGCAGTTAAGTGACCAAGCCCACAATCGCGCCCGTCATGCAAGACGCCAAGATCGCTCCAATGAAGGAAGGCCAAGCCAAGGCATTGAGTTCGTCGCGCCGCTCTGGAATCATCGCCGACAAGCCACTGATTTGAATGCCAATGCTGCCCAAGTTTGCGAACCCGCAGAGTGCGTAAATCATGATCAACCGCGAATGGTGGCTGAGCGCTGATGCGGGCAATTTGATTAAATCCAAATACGCCAAAAATTCATTCAACACCGTTTTAACGCCGAGCAAAGCCCCGCCGGTGGTGGCTTGATCCCAAGGCAAACCCATGAGCCACGCCATGGGTGCAAACAGGTGGCCCACAATCCCCTGAATGCTGAGTGAATGGCCGAATTGGAGACCGACCCAGCCCAAGCTGTCGTTGCCAAGCGCGACCAAGGCGCTGAGCACAATCAAAATGGCGACCACACTCAAATAGATAGACAAGCCCTCTGAAGTGCCTCGGGTAATGGCGTCCATCACGCTTTTGTAGGGGCGCTGCACCGGGGTTCTGGCGCTCGCTTCTGAGTCAGGTTGAGCGAGGTGTTTTTCAGGAATGAGCAAGTGCGCGAACAAAATGGAGGCCGGCACCGACATGATGGATTTGGTAATGAGGTGCCCCAAAATGCCCCCCATGTCGTCGCCGAATGAAGGCCCCAACATGGCGGTATAAACCACCATCATCGAGCCTGCAATCATGGCCATGCCAGCGGTCATGACCAACAACAAGTCGTGTTTTGACATCTTGGCTAAGTAAGGCTTGACCATCAAAGCCGACTCGACTTGACCCAAAAAAATATTGATCACGGCCACCAGAGCGGCCGGCCCACGGGTGTTCAAGGTGCGCTCAAAAAAACCACTGATGACTTTGACCAACAGCGGCAAGACTTGCCAATACCAAAGCAGGGCCGAAAGCGCTGAAATGACGATGATGAGGGGCAGAATTTGAAACCCCAGAGTCACCATCAAATGCGGGTCTTTGACTTCAAAGGGCGCAACACCACCCCCCAAATAGCCAAAGACAAATGAAGTGCCCTGGGTGCTGGCGCGACTGAGGGCCTGAACACCGTCGTTCAATGCCGCCAAAGCCTGTTGCAAGAAGCCCAATTTTGTAAAAGCGATGCAAATGACAAACTGCATGGCGATGGCGCTAAAAACCAGTCGCCAGTTGATTTGACTTCTGTTTTGGCTCAAAGTGGCGGCAATGGCCACAAAGACGAAAAGGCCCGTGATGCCTTGTAATGCGCTGGTGTCAAACATAGGCATCTAGATTAACCCAAAGTGAACCTGAACTTAATTCAATGGTTTTTGCCTTGGGTAGTGGTCTGCTAAGAATAAGGCCAATTTAAACAAGTACAAACAAACCAAAGTTCCCAAGAAATTTCCAAGGGCTTGCACAGCCCAGGGCGTGATGAATTCAAACCCCAGTGCGCCCCCATTCACCCAGAGTTGCTTTAGCAAGGCGCTGATTGCTGAAAAAAGCAAGGCCAAAACCAGCAGTTTTTGCGGTGAGCGGTCTTGCAGATTCGGGTGCAGGCGCAGCACTTTTTGGGCAAACCAAAAGGTCAAAGCGGGGCCCAGACCCACCATCAAGGCTTGGGCGGCGGCCTCCCACCAGCCCCCTTGAGGCGCGATCTGAAAACTGACCACAAAAGCACCCAGTGCCAAACCCAGGGCAGCCCAAGAGCCCAACACCAAGGTCAAGGCCAAGTTAATGCCTGCGGGTAAATAAATCCAATAATTTCCGGCGCTGAGTTCAAGCCCTTTAAATAACCAATCATTGAACCAGAAAACCAAATAGTAGGTTATTCCGGAAATCAGCAATGTGGTCAATTCAAACAAATCGGAGGCTTTCAATTTTTGAGTTCGAATTGTAACCACTTTTTGAACAATCGTCACTCTGTTCCAAATAGCAAAAATGACGATGATTTAAGGAGACAGACAGAAGTTGGTATTTAAAGAAAAGGGGGCCATAATGAGTGGATGAACCATAAACTCAAAGGCCCTTACTCCAAGTTTTGCGAACTGGCTGACACGGTTCGCGCGCTTCCTTCCTTGCCCCGTTTGACCCCTGTGGAAGAGTTCGTTTTGAACAAACTCATCATCCTTTGGGGCCAAGATGCGAACGTCCCCGTCGTGGGCTTCATGCGCACCTTCAAAGACATTTCCCCGACCACCGCCCATCGGGTCATCGTGCGCCTGAAAAAAATCGGCTTTGTGAGCATGCAGGAGCACGAAGAAGATGGTCGACGAAAATTCGTCATCCCGACCGGTCTTTGCGAGCAATATGTGGCTCAAATGAATTCGGCGTTGATTTCAGCCCAAACCAGCCATTAATGATCGGCACCTGATTAATTCGGTAGGGGGTTATTAAATTTCCAAGTTAAAAGTCAATTTGATTCTTAATTTGAAACTTGATTTGATTTATTTAGAATCAGCTCTGCCAAAAACAGGGTCAATTTCAAAATATACAACACGATTAAAGTGCCCAAAAAATCCCCCAGCGCCATGACGGGGGCACCGCTCAATAGGCTTTGGCTCTGCCCCACGTAAGCAAACCAAATTTGGTGCAAAACGGCACTCAGAACCGAAAACAGCAGCGCCAGTTGAATCAATGTTTTCGACGAGCGGTCTTTGAGGGTGGGGTCAATGCGAAAAAAATGCTTCGCCAACCACAAGGCCAAAACGGGCCCAAAACCAGCGATGACCCCATTCACGGCGACATTGAGCAGGTCAATCTCGGGGAAAATTTGGTGCTTGATGAGCGCAGCACTGGCCGTCAGCCCGAAGGCCGCCCAGGGGCCCAACACCATCACCAGCAAGAGGTTCACCCCAGCGGGCAAAAAAATCCAATTCACGCCCGAACTGAATTCCAATGAGGCAAACAAACGCTCGTTGAGCCAGAAAAAACTGTAGTTGGCAAGGGCGGCAAAAAACACACTGACCCAGGAAAATAAAACGGAACTTTTCGTCATCTCGTCTCAATGTAACAACGTTTTATTTTAGAGTGGGCTCCTTACAATAAATGCTTCTCGGCGAGGATCAAAATGACCGAAGCTTTCAGTCGTCCCCAGCGTTTCAGCGAAGCGGAGTGGCAGGCACGCATTCAGTTGGCCGCTTGCTACCGAATTTTTGCCCACCTCGGCTGGTCTGAACTCATTTACAACCACCTTTCCTTGAGGGTGCCCAACGAAGAGGGGCATTTTTTAATCAACCCTTTCGGTTTGCATTACACCGAAGTGACGGCCTCTAACTTGGTGAAAGTGGATGTGCAGGGCCACATCATTGGCCACAGCGACTGGCCGATCAACCCGGCGGGGTTCACGTTTCACGGGGCTATTCACGACACCTTGCCCGATGCGCATTGCGTGATGCACCTGCACACAACCCCGACCATGGCCGTGTGTTGCTTAAAAGAAGGCCTGTCGTTCACCAACTTTTATGCCGCGCAACTGTGGGGAAAAGTGGCCTACCACGAGTTCGAAGGCATCACCGTGCACGCTGAGGAGGGCGCCCGAATTTTGGCCAGTGCGGCGGGCAAGCCCGTTTTGCTTTTACGCAACCATGGGCCCGTGGTGATTGGCAGCACCTTGGCGAGTGCGTTTAATTTGATGTGGTTGGTGCAACGTGCCTGTGAAATACAAATGGCCAGCCAAGCCATGGGCACGCTCCAGCCCATCACCGAAAAAGCCTTGGAAGCCTGCGTGCGCGACTCCCTCAACTTCAACCCCCAATATGGCGCCGGTGAAGATTCATTCGCCGCCATGCAGCGGCTCATTGACCGCGTTGATCCGAGCTACCGCGGCTGATTTTCGGGGCTGATTTTCGAGTCTGATTTCAGCTTGGCCTGTGCGGCCAATTCCCTCAACTCGGGCTTGAAAATCTTGCCGACCAAAGTCATGGGCATGTGGGGCAGCACGGTGACCGACTTGGGCCTGGCGGGCGGCTCGTCGACGCGGTCGCGTACAAAAGCGAGCAGCGCCTCCTCAGTGGCTTGTGTGCCTGTTTTGAGCGTGACAAACACCACCGGCAACTCACCCGCATAGGCGTCGGGCTCGCCCACGGCGGCGCAATGTTGCACAGCGGGGTGGCTGGCCATGGCGTCTTCAATGACCTTGGGGTCGATGTTGTGGCCCCCACGAATGATCAAGTCTTTGGACCGCCCACTCAGGTTCAAGCGGCCTTCTTCATCCAACCAGCCGAGGTCGCCTGTGAGCAGCCAGCCGTCTGGGGTGAAGGCGTTTTGGTTGTCTTTAGGGTCGAGAAAACCAGAGAACAAATTGGGGGATTTGAAAATGACCATGCCTTGTTGCCCCGTCGGCATGTCTTGGTCTGTGGGCTGCCCTTGGCTGTCCAACGCCACCACCCTCATTTGGGTGTAGGGCAAGCGCAAGCCAACGCAACCCACGGGGGCATGGACCCCCGGCGGGGTGACGGTTGAAATGCCCGCCATTTCAGTCATGCCGAGGCTTTCGTGCACGTGCAGCCCCAATTGGGATTCAAAGCGCTGAGCCAAATCGGGGCTCAACGGGGCTGCGCCTGTGCGGCAATAGCGCAAGGTGGAAATGTCAGCGTCACCCATCGGCACATTCACCAGCGCTGCCAGCACGGTGGGGACGGCCGAAACCGCCGTGGCCCCATAGCGCTCAACCAGCCGCCAGTAGTTGGCAATGACGTCTCGGTTTCTAAACAGGGCCGTGGTCGGCATCACAATTTCGGAGCCCGCTGCAAAGGAGGTCAACGAGCCCGGCAAAACGCCGGCCACGTGAAACAGCGGGTAGCCGTTGATGACGACGTCTGCCGCCCGGGTTCCTTGCATCTGCACGCAGACCCAGGCCGTGAAGACCTGCGCGCCGTGGCTGTGGCGCGCCAGTTTGGGGGCCCCCGTGGTGCCGCCGGTATGAAAATAGGCCGCCATGTCGGTCGATTGAATGGTGCGGCCACTCACCAGCCGATCGCTGGCTTCGCCTTGGCGCTCCCAGTCGAAGTCCAGCACGCCGTCGGGCAGCGGTTCTTTAGATGCGACCCAAGAGGTATTTGGGGCGGTCAAAAGGGCACGGCCAGGGGCAGGGGCGCTGCCTCTTTCAGCTTGGGGACGCACCCGAAGCACCTGCTTCAGCGTAGGCACTTGAGAGCGAATGCGCAGGGCCTTGGACCAGATGCCTGCGTCGTCATCCGAGCCCCAGGCAAACAGCACTTTGGCTTGACCGGCGTTGAGCAAAGACACCAATTTTTCTTCACTCAAAAGTGGGTTGAGCGGTTGGACAATGCCCGCCGCTTCGCCGCCCCAAAGCGCGAGGTGGTAGTCCATGCAGCCGGGAAGCAGGACGCCGATGGCGTCGTTTGGCGTGACCCCGAGGCGGTGCAAGAGGTTGGCGGTTTGGTGAATGCCCGCCAGCAATTCAGCATACGACCAGCGGGTGGGTTCGTCCTCTGGATTGGCCGTGTGCAAAAAGGTCAACGCGGTCTTGTCCCCCATTGCTTGTGCCGAGTTTCGAAAAATCTCGTAGGTGCTTTGTACCGTCAACGCTTGGGCCAGCGGCGTGGCCTCCAGACGCTGAACGTCGGTCAAACTTCGGACAGGAAAGGGCGCTGAAAAGTTCATGCCTCAGCGTACTCTCTTCGGTTCGCGTTGTTTGTCTAGTTGGCGTCAATCTCCGCCTTAGTTCGGTACAAATTGAAACCGATTCGCTTATGCTGGCTAAAAAGTCCTTGTGAAAAACCACCCAAAGGAATCCGGCCACATGATTGAAAAACATTTAGAACTATCGACGTCCGAGGGCGCGATGAGCACCTTTGTGGTCCACCCCGATGAGGGCGGCCCCCATCCGGTGGTCTTTTTTTACATGGACGCGCCGGGCAAACGTGAAGAGTTGCACGACATGGCGCGCCGCTTGGCGAGCGTGGGCTATTTTGTGGTGCTGCCCAACTTGTATCACCGTGAGACGCCGCAGTACGAACTCAAAGACCGCAGCGCTGAGGCCATGCAAGAAATGTTCAAACTGATGGCCACGCTGAACCGAGCGACCACCCGCGTTGACACCCAAGCCATGCTGGATTTCATTGCCGGAGAAGCGGCCGCGGACGCCGATAAAGTGGGCGCGGTGGGCTACTGCATGAGTGGCCCCTTCGTGGTGTGGGCTGCCACCGATTTTCCTGGGCGCTTCAAGAGCATCGCGTCCATTTACGGCGCCAATCTGGTCACGGAGTCGCCAGACTCACCGCATCTGATGGCGCCCCACATTCAATGTGAAGCTTATTTTGCGTGCGCAGAAATCGACAAATGGGCCCCTCCCGCTTCGGTGGCTCAATTGGAGGCCTCCCTCAAAGCCGCTCAAACGCCCCATCGCTTGGAGTGGTATCCAAAAGCAGAACACGGCTTTGCTTTCCCGCAACGGTTTTGCTACGACAAACCCTCGGCAGAGCGCCATTGGAGTCGGTTGTTTGCATTGTTCAAGAGGACGCTGCAAACGGCATAAAAGATTCCAATGGGTTGAATGGGCGATGCTTGGGCAAGGCTGCGGGTTATTGTTGTGGATTTCGCATGCAACTTCTAAACCCTTCTGCATACATTTGCATCAAGGCTTGGGTTGAATTTTGTTCTAAAAAATCAGCCAGCTTTCGGGTTAATGTCATGAATTCGGGTTCGCAATGGTGGTGGAGTTCACTTTCATATTGACTCTTTTCTAACCAAGCATTCTCGCTCCGCAAAAAAAGATAATGGGCCAGCTCATGCCCAAGCCCCCAATAAAGCGTTGATCCATGCCACTCATTCAGTGTTCTTGGCGAGACACGGATTTGAAGTTGGTTTTCAGGTGAATCCTGGGACGGGAATTCAAAAACAAACCTGGCGGACGTTGGCAACGCCGGATCGACCACCATGGGCGGCCTGTTTAAATTCGCCGGCCCTTTCATTTCGCTCACCAAAAATTCCCACAGCTGGGCGACCCGATTCGGGTCCAAGTAACGAACCAACTCTGGGTTGAAGCCAAGGCCCGCTTGGCCCGAGGCAGGGGGTGATTGGCCACCCTCTTCTTCCGAGCGCCGCATGACTTTAGACGCTTCCCTGAGCGAATGGCCCTCATTTTTGACTTCGTCTAACTCCAAGCGTTTTTTGACCGATCTGAAGAAGTTTAGATTTTCATTACAAAAGTTCAGGTCATCCCCAAAAGTCGTCAACATGATGTTTTTGCTGTTTTGAAGGCTGTCTTCTTTGAGCTGGGTGTAATGGGCTTTACGACTGAAAAATTCTTGAATCAGTTGGGCATCGGTCTGATTTCCACGGACACCTAAGAAATACCCGACCCTCAGAAAAATATCGGTATTTCTGTAAAAAACATTGGCGGCACGTCTTTGGTCATCGACCATGGCGTACTCTAAAAAGAAGCGCCCTGCAAAATCATAGACCGTGGCGCATCGCATGCCCACATTTGAAACCCACTCTGTCTCATCACGCCAGGTCGGATGATGGGCTTCAAACCCACGAAAAGTTTCATGGGGCTCATGGGGCTCATGGGGCTCATGGGGCTCATTGGGCTCATTGGGCTCATTGGGCTCATTGGGCTGTTGTACTGGCACTGACTGCTCATTCGCCCTACAGAAACTGGTGAAGCAGT
>CAIKMN010000004.1 GCA_903828535.1 uncultured Curvibacter sp. | reverse complement strand
GTTCTACAACTACCGAAGGATTCACTCGACATTGGGCTATGTCAGCCCGATGCAGTTTGAGAAAAGCTGGCACGCGGCACAGCTAGTGAAGGCCGCATAATTGAACGGCTAAGAGGTACGTCTAACAGGGGCAGGTTCAGTGAAAGATTTGAAAGTTAAAGATTCAATTTCAGCCTTGGGTAAAGCCGCCAATTCCGTCGAACTCAACAGTTCCCAATCCGGTTCTGTAGAAGGCATCAAACTCATTTCAAGCAGTGGACAGAAGTTGGTTTACCAATCAAATTAAGGAGATTTAAATGAGTAGCTTTCCAATACGAGACCCGCAAACAGATCATCTGTTGACCCCTCAAAATGCAACATTGGTCATCATTGATTTTCAACCGACTCAAATTGAGTCATCCATTTCGATGAACCGGCAAAACTTGGTTAAGAACATCCTTGCCTTAGCAACTTTATGCCTTGAATTTAAGATGCCCATTGTTTTAACCACGGTGGGCGTTCAGCAGGGATCCAATAAACCCACCATCCCTCCCTTGGCGAATGCCTTAAAAGGCGTCCCCACTTATGATCGCACCAGCATCAACTCTTGGGAAGATGAGCAATTTCGCGCGGCTGTGATCGCCACCAATCGCAAGAAAATCATCATGGCCGCCCTTTGGACGGAAGCCTGTCTCTCTTTTCCAACCTTGGACATGTTAAGAGAAGATTTTGAAATTTACCCGGTGGTCGATGCAACAGCGGGAACTTCCCAGCAGGCCTATAAAGCCGCTTTGTCACGGGTGGTTCAGGCAGGCGCTAAATTAACCAGCGTGGTTCAAGTTGCCTGCGAACTCCAAAGGGATTGGAACCGCAACGCAACCAATCCCATCATGGTCAAAGCATTAACCGCTATGGGCGCCTTTTTACCTTTGGAGGCCTAAAAAGGCCAATCAGGACGGCAACAACGCATCCAAACCCCCCTCCGGTTCAAAGCGCTTGTTTACGAATCTCAAACGGGTGGGCCCGTCAAATCCGGGAACAGGGTTGGAATGTCGGGGGTCACCGGGGTAGCAAATGACGCGCACGCCGTTGTCATCGAAGGGTTCGGGTTGGGTCAAAACGGGTCGGCTCTTCTCGGCGTAAGCCAAGGCGCTGGCGACGTTCTCAAAGCGAGCCAATTGGGACAAGCTCATGATTTGAGGCGGTGCCAGGCCGATTCGGCCCTCCCAATAATCATGCAAGCCTTGACGCGGGTTCAGCCAAACCGTTTCGGTGGCTTCAAAGTTGTCGTGCAAGGCCAGTTGTTCCGGCGGCGCAATGGCCACAAAGAAACGCGTGTCAAAACGCTTGGTCATGACCGATGGCATGCGCGGCGTGATCCAGCGTGACCAAGGGGCCAAGCCTTGGGTGCGCAAAGGCAAACCGAGGTTGTTGAGCACCGAAGTGAAGCCCTGCTTTTCGCCCAGTTGCTGACGGGCTTGCTGCAATTGGTCCGCTTGCACCGTTTGCCCGATCAAAAGCCCGCTTTCTTCCAAAGTTTCGCGCAAAGCGGCCAGATGCAGGCCCAACGCCAAATCAGCTGGCGTTTCAGGTTCAGCCAAACGCGCCTGAAACCAATCCAGGGGTCGGTCGGGCACCAATCCATTGAGTTGGCTGTCTTGTGCATCCAACTTGCCGCCAGGAAACACATGCGCGCCGCCCAGGACATCGGCGTTGTGGTGGCGCTGAATCATCAAAACTTCCAAGCCCTGTGGACCGTCGCGCAGCACCATGACGGTGGCAGCAGCGACAGGCGGATCATTGACTTCGAGGTTGTTAATTTGAATCGTCATGCTGGGGATTGTCTGGTTTTGAGGGCAAAAACAAAGTCACCTAGGTGCGCCCCAAATTTGGGAACAGCACATCGGTAAAACCAAAATCACTGAAATCACGCATCCGCATCGGGTAAAGCTGGCCAATCAAGTGGTCGCATTCGTGTTGCACCACGCGAGCATGAAACCCGCTGACGGTTCGGTCTAGGGTCTGCCCATTCAAATCAAGGCCTTGGTAACGCAGATGCACAAAGCGCGGCACTTTGCCGCGCAAACCGGGCACCGACAGGCAGCCTTCCCAGTCGACATTTTCTTCAACGCCCAACGGGGTTAAGACGGGGTTGCATAAAACGGTGAAGGGGACAATATCGGCATCGGGGTAGCGTGGATTCACGCGGCCGCTTCCAAAAACAACCATCTGCAAATCGACGCCAATTTGCGGTGCTGCCAAACCGGCCCCGTTGGCGGCGGCCATGGTGTCTTGCAGGTCTTGCAACAAAGCATGCAGTTCAGGGGTGTTGAACTCGGTCACTGGTTGAGCCACTTTGAGCAACCGAGGGTCGCCCATTTTTAGAATCTCACGAATCGCCATGGTTTAACTTTCTGGGTTTCCTTGCAGCAATGCCTTAAGCCCTTCTTCGTCCAGCACGGGCACGCCCAAAGCCAAGGCCTTGTCGAGCTTGCTGCCGGCCTCCGACCCGGCCACGACGTAGTGGGTTTTCTTGCTCACCGAGCCCGCCACTTTGGCCCCGGCCGCTTCAAGCATATCTTTGGCGTCTTCGCGGCTCAGCGTCGGCAAGGTGCCCGTCAGAACAACCGTCATTCCCGTCAAGGGCAAACTGGCTCCGGCGACCGCTTCAATGGCCGGCCAAGTAATGCCGCAGCCACCCGGTTCGCAGAGCTGGGCCACGACTTCACGGTTGTGCGGTTGGTCAAAAAAGGTGCGGATGCTGTTGGCCACGATCGGACCAACGTCTTTGACTTGCAGCAACTGCTCGACGCTGGCGTCCATGATGGCATCCAGGTTGCCGAAATGACGGGCCAAGTCTTTCGCTGTGGCCTCGCCCACGTGGCGTATGCCCAAGCCGTACAAAAAGCGAGGCAAGGTGGTTTGTTTGGAAGATTCCAACGCCGCCAATACATTGGCCGCCGATTTATCGGCCATTCGGTCCAAGTTGGCCAGCGAGGTAAGGCCCATTTTGTAAAGATCGGGCAGGATCCGAATCACACCAGCGTCGACCAATTGGTCGACCAACTTATCGCCAAGGCCCTCCACATCCAAAGCCTTGCGTTGGGCAAAATGAAGAATGGCCTGCTTGCGCTGTGCGGGGCAAAACAACCCGCCGCTGCAACGGTGGTTCGTCTCGCCCGGTTCGCGCACCACCGTGCTGCCACAAATGGGGCAAGTGGCAGGCATTTTGAAATTGGGGACGTAGGGGGTGCGGCTCGGCAAAAGTTTAGGCAAGCGGTCGGGCAACGTCAGCGCATTTTCTGAGGGAGGGGTTAAGACGACCCGCCCCACCACCTCCGGAATCACATCGCCCGCGCGTCGGACCACCACCTCGTCGCCCACCCGAACGCCCTTGCGGCGCAGCTCAAACAGGTTGTGCAATGTGGCGTTCGTGACGGTGACGCCACCCACAAACACGGGGGCCAATCGAGCCACCGGCGTCAGTTTTCCGGTGCGTCCGACTTGAACGTCAATCTCCAAAATGCGGGTCATTTGCTCTTGCGCCGGGTATTTGTGCGCCACCGCCCATCGCGGTTCTCGGGTCACAAAACCGAGTTTTTGTTGCAAGGCCAACGAGTTGACCTTGTAAACCACGCCATCAATGTCGTAAGGCAAGCGGTCACGCAGGGCACCCATCTTTTGGTGAAATGCCACCAAACCATCAACGCCCTGCACCACTTGGTCCAAGTCTTCCACGGGAAAGCCCCAGCCTTTAAGGGTTTGAAGCATTTCAAAATGGGTTTGCCAAGCGGGGCCGCCCTGCTCCGGCGGGCTGACTTGTCCGACGCCGTAGGCAAAAAAGCTCAATGGCCTTTGCGCCGCTATGCCAGAATCCAATTGACGCACCGCGCCCGCCGCTGCGTTGCGGGGGTTCACAAAGGTTTTCTCGCCGCGCTCGCGTTGGGCCTCGTTCAAACGCTCGAAATCATCACGCCGCATATAGACCTCACCGCGCACTTCGAGGACGGGGGGCACAGCCCAAGACTTTGCAGCATGATCAGAACGGGCAATTAGTTTTAAAGGAATTTGTCCCACCGTGCGAATGTTGGACGTGACTTCCTCGCCCAACTCGCCATCCCCCCGCGTCGCGGCTTGCACCAAGACGCCGTTTTCATAGCGCAGGTTGATGGCCAAGCCGTCAAACTTCAATTCGGCCACGTATTCGACCGATTCCGACTCGGCCAAAAGGCCTGCCAACTCTTTGCGAATGCGCGTATCGAAGGCCAGCGCACCGCTGGATTCGGTGTCTGTTTCGGTGCGGATGCTCAGCATGGGCACAGCATGTCGCACGGTTTCAAATTGAGCCAACACCTTGCCGCCGACCCGTTGCGTGGGCGAATCGGGTGACAAGAGTTCGGGGTGTTCGGCCTCCCATGTCTGGAGTTCGCGGAACAGCCGGTCGTATTCGGCATCCGGCACCACAGGGGCGTCTAGCACGTAGTAGGCGTGGCCCCAGTGGTTCAGGGTGGCGCGCAACTCAGCCAATCTATTTTCTGGTCGACCTTCAAGCTCATCCGGTTCAAAGAGGTTCAGGTTTCCCATTTAAGGACCCGATCTCAGCTGAACAAGCGACGGGTTTGTGGCGAACCCGCTGCCAAGTCATAGGCTTCCAAGGCGGCGTAGAGTTGCTCCAAGTCTCGCTCGATGCTCAAGATGACTTCTTCAGGAACAGCTCGCCCCTCGGGGTCGGTGACTGCGCCGTCCATGCCTTGGGACAACCATTGCAAGGCTTCGCACAAGCGCTGAAAAGGCTGCTCTTCGCGACGGGTCAGCGGCACATCCAATTGCAGCTCAATTTCGCGCAGAGCAGATTCCTCGGGGTCTTCGGCCAAGGCGGCTTGGGCGTCGTAATTCAAGGTCAACAAAGGCGGCAAGCCGGGGGTCGAAGACGGCATGGCCAACCGCCCAGGCAACGCACCTGGCACGAAACCGAGTTTGGCGGCGTTTTGCAACACGTAACCGGGGCTCCAAGCGGCGTGACGCGCGCGCAAAAAGAAGCTGAGTTTGGCATCGTGGTCGTTGGCAAATTGGTCGATTTCTCGGGCCCGCTCCACCTCGGCTTGCATGTCGGGAAATTCCGGCTCTCCGCCGACGGCGTCGGCGAAGGCTTGGCTTTTCACGATGAATTCGGAAAATTCAATTTTGTTCAAGGGCCCGTGCCGATTGGCCAGCTGAACCCCCACTTGAAAGGCGCTGTAGCGCTCGCCAATTCGGGGCGTCTCCCAATCGTTGCTGATGACGTTCAGACCCTCAATGGCAAAGGGCTTGCTGCCAACGCGGCGGGTCGGGGGGGTCGCCGCGAGAGCGGCTTCGCCTGACACCAAGGTGTCCAAGTCGACCACCGTGATGGCGTCGATCATGGCGTCTAAGCCGGGCTTGCGCTCCGGTGTTGGCAGGTGACTCAAGTCCAAAGAGGAAGCGTCTGCTTCGGCTGAGACCCCGTCCATGGAAGGCTCTTGGCGCAATTCGCCGGGCTCTGAAGGTCCTTGATGGGGCGCTGGCGTATCGGCCGCGTTCTCGGGTTTTTTGGGAAGCAGCCTGCGTGAAGTCCAGGTGTTGTAAGTGACGACACCCGCCAACACCACACCGCCTGCAATGGCCAAACTGATTTGTAAAGTGCTCATGGTGCCGTGGTTTGTTGAAGTGTCAGCGCCGCGTCCATGTCGACGGCGACGATGCGGGAAACGCCTTGCTCTTGCATGGTGACGCCAATGAGTTGCTCGGCCATTTCCATGGCGATTTTGTTGTGAGAAATGAACAAAAACTGCGTGCTCGTGCTCATGCTCTTGACCAGCTTGGCATAGCGCTCGGTGTTGGCGTCGTCCAGCGGGGCGTCCACTTCGTCAAGCAAGCAAAAAGGCGCTGGGTTGAGTTGGAAAATGGCAAACACCAAGGCAATTGCAGTCAGGGCCTTTTCGCCGCCCGACAACAGGTGAATGGTTTGATTTTTCTTGCCCGGTGGCTGGGCCAAAACCTGCACACCCGCATCCAAAATTTCGTCGCCGGTCATCACCAGCTTGGCATTGCCACCGCCAAACAGCTCGGGGAACATGCGGCCAAAGTGCTGATTGACCGTGTTGAAGGTGCCCGACAACAACTCACGTGTCTCGACGTCGATCTTATGAATCGCATCCTCCAAAGTGGTCATGGCATCGACCAGGTCGGCGGACTGGGCATCCAAAAAAGTTTTGCGTTCACGAGACGTGGTCAGCTCTTCCAAAGCCGCTAAATTAACCGCGCCCAACGCATTGATTTCACGGTTCAATCGGTCAATTTCACTTTGCAGGCCGGTGAGCTTCACCGCGCCTTGCGCCACCGATTCAGCCAAAGCGACCAGGTCGGCGCCTGCGTCAGCCAACAAACTGGTGTACTGCTCGGAGCCCAAACGAGCGGCTTGCTCTTTGAGTTGAAGATCGCTGATGCGTTGGCGCAGGGGCTCCAATTCGCGCTCAATTTGAAGCCGCCGCTCGTCGCTGGCGCGCAGACGCGCGCTCAAGTCGTCGTATTCGCTGCGGCGGGCGCCGAGGGTTTTTTCACGCTCTAACTTCAAGTTAAGGGCGTCTTGCAAGCCGCCTTGAGCGGAAGCATCGTTCAGACGCATCAACTCGTCTTGAGCCCCCTTTTCTTCTGCCGCCAAGCTCAACAACTGTTGTTGTGCGGTGGTGACGGTGCGGTCTAGTTCGGCGCGGCGGGCCGTCAAACTGCGTTCGGCAAAAGTCGCCTCTTGGGCTTGTCGCTCCAAGCTGCGAAGTTGCTCACGTGCTTGGTTTAAGGTTTGCTCTGCAGCCATGACGCGTTCATCCAACTGCGCATGGCGTTCTTGCAAATCAGCCAATTGCATGTCCAGCGATTCAAACTGGGCTTCGGCACTGACTCGTCGAGTTTGCAAGGCTTGCCAATTGGCTTCCACCTCCCCCAAGTCGCCCTCAATTTGCTGACTGCGTTGACGGGTTTGCTCGCTCAATTGGACCAAGCGCAAATGATCCACTTGCAATTGATGCGCTTTGGCCTGGGTTTCAGTGGCCTCTCGGCGCGCGGTTTGCAATCGCCATGAGACTTCGGCGTGTTCGCTTTCAGCGCGGGCCAAGGCCGTTCGCGCCTCTTCCAAAATAAAACCTTGGGCACGCCCTTCTTTTTCCAAGTTTTCAATTTCTTGGGCCCGCGCCAACAAGCCTGATTGCTCAGAATCGGGCGCGTAGAAGGTCACGCCGTGGGCGGTCACCGCATGGCCACTGGCCAGATAGATCGTTTGACCCGCTTGTAAATGAGGGCGTTGTGCCAAAGCGGTGTCAAGGTCGGGGGCGGTGAAGCAACCACTCAACCAATCGCTCAACAAAGGCCGCAAGGCGCCTGAGTGGAAGCGCAGCCAATCCAACAGTGGGCGAAGGCCTATCGGGGTTGTCTGAACAGCTGAAGCTTGAACAACCGCCGCTGAGGTCGCGTTCAAGGTCGTTGAATAGAAAGCCAATTTGGCGGGCGGTGCCTCTTGGGAGTGACTGCCCACAAAGCCGCGAACCGATTCCAGCCTAGAAACCTCCAAAGCCCCCATGCGCTCGCGCAAAGCAGACTCCAGGGCATTCTCCCAACCCGACTCAATGTGCAACTGAGTCCAAAGACCCGACAAATGATCCAAGCCATGTTTGGCCAACCAAGGGGCTAACTTACCGTCGGTTTTGAGCTTATCTTGCAGGGCATTGAGGGCCGTCAAACGGGCTGATAAATCAGCAAACTTGCCACTTTGGGCGTTCAATTCGGTTTGGCGAGCGCGCCTCGCGTCGTCCAGTTCGGGCAGGGCTTCTTGCAACGCCTGCGATTGCGCTTGTGCCAACTCAGCCGCCGTTTCAGCGGCTTTCAATTGCGCGCTCAAATTATTCAAACGCGTATCGTCGGGTGTTTGCAAGGCATTTTTATCGGCCCGCAAGCGTTCTTGGCGGGCCTCAGCCGCTCGCACCTGTTCATCAAGGCTGCGCTGCTCTGCCGCCAAGACCTGAATTTGTTGCTGCACCTGAACCACGTCTGCGCGCTGATCGGCAGCCGCTCGCTGGGCTTTGCGACAAGCGTCTTCCAGATCCGGCAACACACCGCTCTGTTCTTCAAGCTGACTTTGGAGCAAACCCGATTGTTGCGCCGCACCGAGTTCTTCGTTATCCAAAGCTTCTAAAGCTTGGTGGGCTTCGACGATGCGTTGTTGCCACTGAGACTGTTGGTCTTTCAAGCTCACCAGTCGAGATTCGACCCGTTGACGGCCTTCGACCACAAATCGAATTTCGGCTTCCAAGCGCCCCACTTCGGCGCTGGCCTCGTACAGATGGCCCTGGGCTTGGTTCAGTCGATCGCCGGCCTCGTAATGGGCTTGGCGCGTCGCTTCCAGGTCGGCTTCCAAATGGCGCAAATCGGCCAAGCGGGCTTCCAAGTCGAGCACGGCCTTGTCGGAATCGGCTTTCAGCTTTTCTTGATCAGCCTGTGATTCGGCACTTTTCAAGAACCAAAGTTGATGTTGTTTGAGGGTGACTTCGGCATTCAGTTGGTTGAATTGCTGAGCCACTTCGGCTTGCTTTTCCAGCTTCTCGAGTTGGCTATTCAACTCACGCAGAATGTCTTCCACCCGGGTCAGGTTTTCACGGGTGTCGGACAGGCGATTTTCGGTTTCGCGGCGGCGTTCTTTGTATTTAGAGACGCCAGCAGCCTCTTCTAAAAACAAGCGCAGCTCTTCGGGCTTTGATTCAATGATTCGGCTGATGGTGCCTTGACCAATGATGGCGTAGGCGCGGGGCCCAAGACCGGTGCCCAAGAACACGTCTTGAACGTCTTTTCGACGCACGGCTTGGTTGTTGATGAAGTAACTGCTGTTGCCGTCGCGCGTTAACACGCGCTTGACCGCCACTTCTTCGTAGACACTCCACTGGCCACCGGCGCGGTGATCGGCGTTGTCGAAGACCAATTCGACGCTGGATCGGCTGGCTGGTTTGCGGTGGTTGGTGCCGTTAAAAATAACGTCTTGCATGGACTCACCGCGCAATTCACTGGCTTTGCTTTCGCCAAGCACCCAACGCACCGCGTCCATGATGTTGGATTTGCCGCAGCCATTCGGGCCGACCACGCCCACCAATTGGCCTGGCAGCATGAAATTGGTGGGTTCGGCAAATGACTTGAACCCCGACAGCTTGATTGAATTAAGACGCACTCATGACCCCATTGCGAGAGGGGAAATGTTACCTCAGGCCTGCCCCACCCTGCGCCCTGGTGACAAAGCCAATTGTCAGCATCCTGGGGCACATTTATCATCTAACGCAGCGACAGACACCAAAAACCAACGGAGAACAACCATGAACGCGCCCCAATCAGTGAATGCCCTCGCCCCCACCGTCAAACTTTTGATTGGCGGAAAAATGGTCGAATCGACCACCACTGAGTGGCGCCAGGTGGTCAACCCGGCCACCCAAGAAGTGCTGGCCCGTGTCCCCTTTGCCACCCCCGCCGAAATTGATGCCGCCGTGGCCAGTGCCAAAACCGCCTTTAAAAGCTGGCGAAAAACCGCCATTGGCGCCCGAGCCCGCATCTTTTTGAAATACCAACAACTGATTCGGGAAAACATGGCGGAATTGGCCGCCATCCTGACGGCCGAGCAAGGTAAAACCTTGGCAGACGCCGAGGGCGATGTTTTCCGTGGCTTGGAAGTGGTTGAGCACGCCGCCGCCATTGGCAATCTGCAGTTGGGCGAATTGGCCAACAACGTGGCCGGCGGTGTCGATACCTACACCTTGCTGCAACCGCTGGGCGTTTGCGCCGGCATCACGCCTTTTAATTTCCCCGCCATGATCCCGTTGTGGATGTTCCCCATGGCCATCGCCACCGGCAACACCTTTGTCTTGAAACCCTCCGAGCAAGACCCCATGGTCACCATGCGCTTGTGTGAATTGGCCTTGGAAGCCGGTGTGCCTCCCGGCGTGTTGAACGTGGTACACGGCGGTGAAGCGGCGGTCAACGCGATTTGTGACCACCCCGATATCAAAGCCATTTCTTTTGTCGGCTCGACCAAGGTGGGCACCCACGTTTACAACCGCGCCAGCCTGAACGGCAAACGGGTGCAGTGCATGATGGGCGCGAAAAACCATGCCATCGTCATGCCCGATGCCAACAAAGAACAAACCCTCAACGCCATTGCGGGTGCGGCATTCGGCGCTGCGGGTCAACGTTGCATGGCCTTGTCGGTCGTGGTTTTGGTGGGTGAGGCCCGAAATTGGGTGAACGAGTTGAGTGAAAAAGCCAAAACGCTCAAAATCAATGCCGGTACCGAAAAAGGCACGGACGTTGGACCGCTGGTCTCTTGTGCCGCACGCAACCGCGTTGAAGGTTTGATTGAGCGTGGCGTGGCTGAAGGCGCGAACTTGGTCCTCGATGGCCGCCATCCTCAAGTACCCGGTTTTGAGCAAGGCAATTTTGTGGGCCCGACCATTTTTATCGGCGTCAAACCCGGCATGTCGATTTACGAACAAGAAATTTTTGGCCCGGTACTCTGCTTGGCCGGTGCCGACACTTTGGACGAGGCCATCGAGCTGATCAACAGCAACCCGAATGGCAACGGCACCGCGATCTTCACCCAAAGCGGGGCGGCCGCGCGCAAATTCCAAGAAGACATCGATGTAGGCCAAATCGGTATCAATGTGCCAATTCCAGTGCCGGTGCCCATGTTCTCCTTCACGGGTTCCCGTGCCTCCAAGTTGGGCGACTTGGGGCCTTACGGTAAACAAGTGGTCATGTTCTACACCCAGACCAAGACGATCACCGCCCGCTGGTTTGACGACAGCACCGTGAGCCAAGGCGTCAATACCACCATCAGCCTGAAGTAAACATGGACTTCGAATTAAGCGAAGAGCAACGCGCCTTTGCAGAAACGGCGCGGGCCTTTGCGCAGGCTGAATTTGCGCCTCATGCAGCCACTTGGGACGCGCAGGCGTTTTTCCCCAGAGAAGCCATTGCCAAGGCGGGCGAACTGGGTTTTTGCGGACTCTATGCACCCGAGGCCGCTGGTGGCTTGGCACTGCCCCGCCTCGACGCCACCTTGGTATTCGAGGAGATGGCCGCCATCGACCCCTCCACCACGGCCTTCATCAGCATCCACAACATGGCCGCTTGGATGTTGGGCACCTGGGCCCAGCCCGCCGTGCGGGACCATTGGGGCCCCTTGCTTTGCAGCGGTGAAAAACTGGCGTCTTATTGCCTGACCGAGCCCGGTTCGGGTTCTGACGCGGCCTCTTTGAAAACCAAAGCCGAGTGGGTCGGTGACCAGTACGTCATCAACGGCGGTAAGGCCTTTATTTCAGGGGCGGGCAGCACGGATCTGTTGATCTTGATGGCCCGCACTGGAGGCCCCGGCGCAGGCGGCGTTTCAGCCTTCGCGGTGCCGGCAGATTTGCCAGGCATTGGCTACGGAAAGAAAGAACACAAAATGGGTTGGAACAGCCAACCCACCCGCACCATTAGTTTTGACAATGTGCGAATACCCGCCGACCACCTCTTGGGTGCCGAAGGCGAAGGTTTCAAAATCGCCATGAAAGGCCTTGACGGCGGGCGCATCAACATTGCCACTTGTTCGGTGGGCGCAGCCCAAGGTGCTTTGGGACAAGCGCAACGTTACATGCAAGAGCGCAAGCAGTTTGACAAACCGATTGCCAGCTTTCAAGCCCTGCAATTCAAACTGGCCGACATGGCCACCGAGTTGGTGGCCGCTCGCCAAATGGTGCGCTTGGCGGCGTCTAAGCTCGATGCGAATGCGCCCGACGCCACCACTTATTGCGCCATGGCCAAGCGTTTCGCCACCGATGTGGGCTTCAACGTCATCAACGAAGCGCTGCAATTACACGGCGGCTACGGCTACATCCGCGAATACCCCCTAGAGCGCTTGCTGCGCGACGCGCGGGTACACCAAATTTTGGAAGGCACCAATGAAATCATGCGCGTGATCATTTCACGCCGCATGCTGGACGGCGACGCGCCGGATGCGATTCGTTGACGCTTTTTAAACCTGCAACACCTCAAAATACAACGGAGACACTTCATGAAAATCGCTTTCATCGGCTTGGGCAATATGGGCGGGCCGATGGCCTTGAACTTACAAAAAGCCGGCCACAGCGTCCAGGCTTTTGACCTGTCTAAAGCGGCCACCGATAAATGGGCCGCCGAAGGAAGTGCCCTCGGACTCCCCATCGCTCCCCAAGCTGCCAGCGCTGCCAAGGCCGTGATGGGCGCAGAAGCCGTGATCAGCATGTTGCCCGCCAGCCAACACGTCGAGTCTTTGTATTTAGGAGACCAAGGCCTTTTGTCCCAATTGCCAGCAGGCACCTTGGTGATTGATTGCTCCACCATCTCGGCCGACAGCGCCAAAAAAGTGGCCGCGGCCGCTAGCGCGCGGGGACTGCCGTGCATCGACGCGCCCGTGTCGGGCGGCACGGGTGGGGCCATCGCGGGCACCTTGACTTTCATGGTCGGCGGAGAAGATGCTGCTTTGGCCCTGGCAAGGCCATTGCTCGAGAAAATGGGTTCCAACCTCTTTCACGCCGGGGCGGCTGGTGCGGGTCAAACCGCCAAAATCTGCAAC
The DNA here is from genome assembly GCA_903828535.1 of uncultured Curvibacter sp. Lineage (GTDB taxonomy): Bacteria > Pseudomonadota > Gammaproteobacteria > Burkholderiales > Burkholderiaceae_C > Curvibacter. The sequence goes on along the minus strand of CAIKMN010000004.1, from coordinate 12,461 downwards.
AACATGCTGCTTGGGATTTTGATGATCGGCACCAGCGAGGCGCTGGCCTTGGGTGTGGCCAACGGACTTGACCCCAAAGTCTTGTCGGAAATCATGCGCCGCAGTTCGGGCGGCAACTGGGCTTTGGAAAAATACAACCCCATGCCCGGCGTCATGGAAACCGCACCCGCTTCGAAGGGCTACGCTGGCGGTTTTGGCACCGACCTCATGTTGAAAGACTTGGGGCTGTCTCAAGAAAATGCCATGGCCGTCAAAGCATCCACCCCATTGGGCGGCATGGCCCGCCACCTTTACGCCTTGCACAGCTTGGCTGGACAAGGCGGCCATGACTTTTCGAGCATCATTCGACAGTTCACGTCCAAGAAATAACCGGGCTGCCAATAAAATGCAGGGATGAACCCCCTGCTCCAATCCCTGCATGCCTACCCTTTTGAGCGCTTGCGCGTTTTATTCGAAGGCATCAAACCCAATGCGGCGCTGCGCCCCATCAGCTTGGGCATTGGTGAACCCAAGCATCCCACGCCCGAGTTCATCAAAAAAGCCCTCATCGATAACTTGAATGGCTTGGCGGTTTACCCCGCCACGGCCGGCAGCCCAGAGTTGCGTCAAGCAATGGCCTCTTGGGTCCATCGGCGTTACCGTGCCAAGGTCGATGCCCATACCCAAGTGCTGCCGGTCAGTGGTTCACGCGAGGCCTTGTTTGCTTTTGCACAAACGGTGATTGACCCCCGTGGCAAGTTGCATTCATCCGCCCATTCAGTTCCGGGCAAAGCGGTGGTGGTCTGTCCGAACCCTTTTTACCAAATCTACGAAGGAGCGGCATTGCTCGCTGGGGCCGAGCCTTTTTACGCACCGTCAGATCCTGAGCGCAACTTCAACGTCAACTGGGACCTGGTGCCCGAGAAAATTTGGCAGCGCTGCCAATTGCTCTATGTTTGCTCACCCGGCAACCCCACGGGCGCGGTCATGCCTTTGGCAGATTGGGAAAAGCTGTTTGCCTTGAGCGATCGCTACCAGTTCGTGATCGCCTCCGATGAGTGCTACAGCGAAATTTATTTCCGCGAAGAGCGCCCCTTGGGCGGTTTGGAGGCCGCCATTAAACTGGGCCGCGACGACTACAAAAACCTGATGATGTTCACCAGCCTGTCCAAGCGCAGCAACGTGCCGGGCATGCGCAGCGGTTTTGTGGCGGGCGATGCGGCCCTCATCAAAGCCTTTGCCTTGTACCGCACCTACCACGGCTCGGCCATGAATCCGACCATCCAAGCGGCGAGCTTGCTGGCTTGGAACGACGAAAAGCATGTGATTGAGAATCGCCAAGCCTACCGCGACAAATTTGCCGCCGTGACGCCGGTACTGGCAAAGGTGATGGAGGTCGCCCTGCCCGATGCCGGTTTTTATTTGTGGGCCAAAGTCCCTGAAAGCATGGGGCTGAGCGACACCGAATTCGCCGCCGCCTTGCTGGCTCAATACAATGTGACGGTTTTGCCGGGTAGTTACCTGGCTCGCGATGCCCAAGGCCACAACCCGGGGGCTCAGCGCCTGCGTTTGGCCTTGGTGGCCGAAACCGCAGAATGTCTGGAAGCGGCCGAGCGCATCGTTCAATTCATTCAAAACTTCAAAAAACCCTGAATACTGGAATTTTTATGACCACCCCAACCGCTCAAACCAATCCATTGCAAACGCTCATCGAAAGCGCTTGGGAAAACCGCGCCAACCTGAGCCCCTCCGTGGCCCCGAAAGAAGTGCTGCAAGCCGTCGACCACGTCATCGCCGACCTGAACACAGGCCGCTTGCGTGTGGCCACCCGCGAAGGCGTGGGCCAATGGACCGTCCACCAGTGGATCAAAAAGGCCGTTTTGTTGTCCTTCCGCTTGAAAGACAACCAGCCCATGGGCGCGGGCGATTTGAGCTTTTTTGACAAAGTGCCTACCAAATTTGGCAATCTCAGCGACGAAGAAATGAAGGCCACCGGCGTTCGCGTGGTCCCGCCCGCCGTCGCACGTCGAGGCAGCTTCATTGCCAAAGGCGCGATTTTGATGCCCTCTTATGTGAACATCGGCGCGTATGTGGACGAAGGCACCATGGTGGACACCTGGGCCACCGTGGGCAGCTGTGCTCAGGTAGGCAAGAACGTCCACCTGTCTGGCGGCGTGGGTCTGGGCGGGGTGCTGGAACCCCTGCAAGCCAACCCCACCATCATCGAGGACAACTGCTTCATTGGCGCCCGATCCGAAATCGTCGAAGGCGTGATCGTGGAAGAAAACTCGGTCATTTCCATGGGGGTCTACATTGGCCAAAGCACCCCCATTTATGACCGTGCCACCGGCGAAGTGAGCTATGGCCGCGTGCCCTCTGGCTCCGTCGTCATCAGCGGCAGCCTGCCCAAAGACAACGGCCGCTACAGCTTGTATGCGGCCATCATCGTCAAACGCGTGGACGCTCAAACCCGCGCCAAAACCAGCTTGAACGATTTGCTGCGCGATTGATTTTTTAATGACAGACCGGCCCATGTCCACCACCCTCGCGCTCACCGAACAACTCATCGCCCGCAGCTCAGTCACACCGGTGGACGCAGGCTGCTTGGACATTCTTCGGGCGCGCCTGGAGCCGCTGGGCTTTGTTTGCGAAATCATGGCCCGTGGGCCACTTTTAGAGGCCAAGCGCGAAGACAAGTTTGACGCGAAGAAGACCGACGGCGCTCGCAGTGATGACCCGCAGTTGGTCGTGACAAACCTCTGGGCAAAAAGAACCGGAAAGCCCAGCAACACGGAAACCGGCGCCGTTTCTCCTGTCAAAACCTTGGTCTTCGCCGGCCACACCGACGTCGTTCCCACCGGCCCACTGGACCAATGGAGCAGCCACCCTTTTGCGCCGACCTACAAAGACGGCCGGCTTTACGGGCGCGGCGCTGCCGACATGAAAACCTCGATCGCCGCCTTTGTGGTGGCCGTAGAAGAATTCTTGGCAGCCCACCCGGATCCTGAATTGAACTTGGCTTTCCTGTTGACCAGCGACGAGGAAGGCCCGGCCTTGGACGGCACGGTTTGGGTGTGTGAAGAACTCAAAGCCCGTGGTGAAAAACTCGATTACTGCATTGTGGGTGAACCCACCTCGGTCAAACAAACCGGCGATATGATTAAAAACGGCCGCCGTGGGACCCTCAGTGGCAAGCTGATCGTGAAAGGCATTCAAGGCCACATTGCCTACCCGCATTTGGCGCGCAACCCGATTCACCAAGCCCTGCCCGCCTTGGCTGAACTGGCATCGCACCGCTTTGACGAAGGCAATGCTTTTTTTCCGCCCACCAGTTTTCAGATCAGCAACATCCACGGGGGCACTGGGGCCAGCAACATCATCCCAGGCGAAGTGGTGGTTGACTTCAACTTTCGCTTTTGCACCGAATCCACACCCGAAGCGCTGCAAGCCAAGGTGGTCAGCGTGCTACAAGCGCACGGCTTGGACTATGAACTGCGTTGGACCCTGGGCGGCTTGCCTTTCTTGACCACGCCGGGCACCTTGGTGAGCGCGGTCCAGGCGGCCATCAAAGACGTGACGGGTTTAGATACCGAACTGTCGACCACCGGTGGCACCAGCGACGGCCGCTTCATCGCCAAGATTTGTCCCCAAGTCATTGAACTGGGGCCGCCGAATGCAAGCATCCACAAAATCGACGAGCACATTGCGATTGCTGACATCGAGCCGCTGAAAAACATTTACCGCCGCACCCTCGATCTTTTGGCCTTCCCGAACAAAGCGACCGCTTGAACTCCGATCAAAATACCGAATCCGCCACCACCGTTTTGGCGGCGATTGAAGCGTCAGCAAAAGCCTTAGAAATCGCAGGCGTCTCCTTTGGTCATGGCACCACCAACGCCTTTGACGAAGCCGCTTGGCTGGTGCTTTGGTCTTTGGGCTTGCCGCTTGACACCGAATTGGAGGGGCCGCAGTCCAAGGCCCAGCAAGGCGTCAGCAAGGACGAACTCATCCAGTTGCAAGACTTGGTGGCAGAGCGCATCCGCAGCCGCAAACCCGCTGCCTATTTGACGCAGCAAGCCTGGTTGCAAGGCGTGCCTTTTTATGTGGATGAGCGAGCCATCGTGCCGCGCAGCTTGATTGCCGAACTGATTGCCGACGGCACCCTAGACGAGTGGCTCAGCGACCAAACCCAAACCGTGTTGGACCTCTGCACGGGCAACGGCAGTTTGGCTGTCCTCGCCGCCTTGGCCTGGCCAGATGTGACTGTCCAGGCCGTCGACATTTCTGCAGATGCCTTGGCCGTGGCCCGCATCAACTTGGACCAACATGGGTTACAAGACCGCATCCGCTTGGGCTTGAGTGATGGGCTAAAGGCCTTCTTACCGCCCCAAACTTTTGACCTTATTTTGTGCAACCCACCTTATGTGAATGCCCAAAGCATGGCCGCCTTGCCCGCCGAATACCGGGCTGAACCGGCTTTGGCGTTGGCGGGGGGCACCGACGGCATGGACTTTGTCCGTCAACTGCTCCAAGATGCGCCCCAAGTCATGGGGCGCGACAGTGTGTTGGTGCTGGAGATCGGCAACGAACGCGACCACTTTGAGGCGGCCTTTCCTCAATTGCCGGTTTTTTGGTTGTCCACCAGTGCGGGAGACGACCAAGTGCTGCTCATTACCCGCGATGCCTTGGCCTACCTAAATTGAATTGTTTCCATGATTAGCTTAAAAAACATTGTCCTGCGACGCAGCGCCAAGGTCTTGCTCGACAACGTGACCGTGACCTTGAATCCCGGCGAAAAGGTGGGCTTGGTGGGCCGCAATGGGGCCGGCAAATCCACCTTATTCGCGCTCTTCAGCGGCGCTCTGCACGAGGACGGTGGCGACTTCTACAAGCCCAAGCAATGGTTGATGGCGCAAGTGGCGCAAAACATGCCAGAAACCTCGGAGAGCGCCACCGAATTTGTGCTGGGTGGTGACACGCGCCTGGCCGACTTGAGACAGACCTTGACCGAGCTCGAACAAGCCGATGTGGCCTTGGACGACATGGACCATGGCATGGCCATTGCACAGGCTTACACCGACTTGGCCGACGCGGGCGAACACGATGCCGTGCCCCGCGCTCAGGCTTTGATTTTGGGTTTGGGCTTTCACAACGACGAACTCGAGCGCCCCGTCAACAGCTTTTCAGGCGGCTGGCGCATGCGCCTTCAACTGGCTCGCGCATTGATGTGCCCTTCCGATTTGCTGTTGCTCGATGAGCCGACCAACCACTTGGACTTGGATGCCCTGGTCTGGCTTGAAGCCTGGTTAAAACGCTACGCTGGCACCATGATCGTGATCAGTCACGACCGCGAATTTTTAGACGCGGTGACCCATGTCACATTGCAAATTGAGAGCGCTCAACTGACGCGCTACGGCGGCAACTACAGCGCATTTGAAATTCTCAAATCGCAACAAATGGAGTTGCAACAAGCGGCTTTTTCTAAGCAACAAGAGAAGATGGCGCACTTGCAAAAGTTCATTGACCGCTTCAAGGCCAAGGCAAGCAAAGCCAAACAAGCCCAAAGCCGCGTCAAAGCTTTGGAGCGCATGGAGAAAATTGCGCCGCTCTTGGCCGAGGCGGAATTCACCTTTGAATTCAAAGAGCCCACCAACTTGCCGAACCCCATGCTGACCCTCAGCGACGGGGAGTTTGGCTACCTCAGTTTGAACGAAGACGGCGAAGAAACAGGTCGAAAGCGGATTTTGTCGGGCGTCAACAAAAGCGTTTTGGCGGGACAGCGCATTGGCATTTTGGGCGCAAACGGACAAGGCAAATCGACCTTGGTTAAAACCATTGCCCGCGACTTAAAAGCCTTGGGTGGCACCATTACCGAGGGAAAAGGCTTGTCGATTGGCTATTTTGCTCAGCAGGAACTCGACGTGCTGCGACCGGATGACAACCCGCTCGAACACATGATTCGTTTGGCGCGTGACTTGGGCGCCGCTGCCAAAGAGCCCACCCGTGAGCAAGACTTGCGCAGCTACTTGGGCAGTTTCAACTTCAGTGGTGACATGGTCAAACAAAAAGTGGGCACCATGAGTGGCGGAGAAAAAGCCCGTCTGGTGTTGGCCATGATCGTTTGGCAACGCCCCAACCTCTTGCTGCTGGACGAGCCCACCAACCACTTGGATTTGGCCACCCGTGAAGCCCTGTCGATGGCGCTCAACGAGTTTGAAGGCACGGTGATGCTGGTCAGCCACGACCGTGCTTTGCTGCGCTCTGTGTGTGATGAATTCTGGATGGTGGGCCGCGGCGTCGTGACGCCATTTGACGGCGACCTGGACGACTACCAACGCTATTTGCTGGACGAGTCAAAACGTCTGCGCGAAGAAGCAAAAGAAGATGCCAAAGTAGTGGCCAAACTAGAGGCCAAAGTAGAGGCCAAGAAAGAAGCCAAAATTGTCGCACCCATTGAGATGACTCGCCCCCTTAAAAAGGAATTGGCCGCCGTTGAAGCCAAGTTGGCACCGCTGAATGCGAAGAAAGAAATGCTGGAAACCCAGTTGGCCAAGAGCCAAGACCCTGCGGAGTTGGTGGAGCTCAGCCGGGAACATCAGGCCCTGTCTGACAACTTGGGCCCACTAGAAGAACGTTGGTTGGCTTTGACGAGTGAACTCGAATCGCTTGGCGCTTTGGTTTAACCTTGATTTAATTGTCCAAATGCCGACGCCACTGTCGCCATTGGCTTTTGAACAGCGAACGGCTGACCTCAAAAGGCGGCTGCCCTGAGCGGGCGGTGCGCCATCCAAAAAAAACAGCCAAACAGGACACCAAGACCCAAAAGCCCCCGACCCCCAGCAAGGCATTGAGGCGGTCACCCGTATCCCAGAAGTAAGCCACCACCAACAAGGTGACGACCAAGGCGGTCATGAACAAGGCAACCGCTGCCACCAGACTCCAAATGGCCGTCAAGATCCATCGGCGCAGCATGAGTTGCCACTCGACCTGAAGGATTTCAGCCCGAATCTCTAGGTCTTGCACCCCTTCGTTGAGCTTCTTCTTGAGGCGCATGACCCCCAAAACACCGGCAGTCATGTGGATGATTTTGCTGATCATTTATTTTTGCAACGACCCATCAAAAAACCAAGCACCGTGCCAAGACCTATGGCCATGCCTGCCACCTGCCAAGGGCGCTCACGGGCGTAGCGATCCGCGTTAATCTTGGCAAACTTCAGGCGTTCCACCAAAGCGTCAGCGGATTCTTGGGCGTTTTCACCCAAGCTTTGTAGGGTGCTTTCGACTTGAGCAATGAGGCGGGTGACATCCGGCTCTGCTTCATTGGCACGCTCTTGAAGCAACTGCTTGAGTTGGGTGAGGCGTTGGTTGAGGGTTTGAGTGTCGTCGTCTTTGGCCATCGGAGCGGAAGCGCCTGAGGCATGAGCGGAGTGAGCGGGGTGAGCGGGTTGATTGGCGTGATTGGCGTTTGGCATGAGGTCCTGTCGGCAGTTGGTGGCATTCCATGGGAGATCCCACAGAAGTTCCATACTAAGGGAACCCCACGCATTTGAGGGGTCGTCAGGGGCTTTGTAAGGACAAAGCTTGACCAACGTCAATCTTCAGCGTTGCACTGGTAGGGCTTTGAGCCACTCACCCGATTGGTTTAGCCATTGCGGCACTTGGCTTTCAACCCAACGCCAGAAAACGTACCCCATGCCCACGCTGGTCATCAGGGCCGCCAAAAGGCCCATGCCATTGCCCAAAACGGCGTCCTCGGGGACGAACAAAGGCCAGACGGTGTTGAAAGCCATGCAGATGGGGAAATGAACCAGGAAAACAGAATAGGAAATTTTGCCCAAACCAGACAAACGCAGCTTCAGCAAGAAACCATGCGTTGCCTCTGAAATCAAAGACTCGCTGCACAGCACCAAGGCCGTGACGCCGGCCACCACAAGGCGCCAGCGAAAATCAAACCACAAGGCAAAGCCAATGAGTAAGGCCAGTCCCGCCACCCAAACCAGGGCCTTGGGGCGGGTAGAGAACCAGCGCGCCAACATGCCCAATCCATAAGCCCCCATGAAATAAAGGGCCGAGGCGTCATAGAAGGGGTGCCGATTGAAATAGACCAAGGCCAACAGGGTCAAGACCAAAACCCAAGACACAACCAAGGCAATCAAGGAGTGGGGATCGGCGTCTGGCCTCATCCACAAGGTCTGTGTTTCTGCCCTGTGACGTTGACACAGGCAAAAAACGCCCGCCATCAAAGCATAGAGTTGGAAATCAATCGCGACATACCAAGCCCCGGCGGCGATGGCGGGTTGGTGTAACCAGGTTTGCAAGAAAAAAACATGGGCGATCCACTGCGGCCAGCTGTCGATGGACTCAAAAGAATCTTCCCCTGTCAGCCAATGGACCTCGCTGCTAAGGGCCACGCCAAACAGCAAAGCCAAGACGAAGGGAATGGCCAAACGGTTGTAGCGCTTTTGGACCAGCTGAAACCAGGACGACTGGCGCTCTTGGCGGGCCAATTGGCTGAGTTGGCGCGCCATCAGGTAACCCGAAACGACTAAAAAGACCTGCACCGCCATGCGGCCGTATTCAAAAAGCCAAGTCAAAACATCGGGCAGCGCAGGCATGACGGCCTCAGAGAGGGGGCCGTAAGCCACCAGGTGATGCAGCACAATGACCAGACAGGCCACGCCTTTAAAGCCATCGATCAAAGGCAGTCGCTGAAAATTTTGACGTCTCATTTTGGTGGTGGCAGATAGCCTGCTATTCTAATCTGGCAGAACCAAGGGATTAGGGGAAACCATGATAAACACCGACTTTGAAGAATACAAAAAGCAAAAATTGCAAGAAGGCTTTGACGAGGTTTTGGTCCGTGAATGGGCTCCCCATTTTGAAAACGCCCCCCACGCCCATCCTTTTGACACCGACGCGCTGGTGGCACAAGGCGAGTATTGGCTGACCATTGACGGCGCCACCCGCCATCTCAAGGTGGGGGACTGCTTTCAGGTCGCCCGTGGACTCGAGCACTCTGAAAAGTATGGCGCTGAGGGGGCGGTCTTTTGGGCGGCCAGAAAGAACTAAGGACACTGTTGCATTTAATTGCAATAGAGGCGGCAAGCCCCTTGAGGAATGGCTATGGTTAACCCAAACAGGCCTGCAGCAGCATCCCTTGGAACCCTTCCACCGACAGGCCTTGATTTAACGTTTTATGGGGAAACCAACATGACCTTAACCACTGAACAAATCCTGGCCGCACAGAAAGCCAATGTGGAAACCCTCTATGGGCTGACCAATCAAGCCTTTGCAGGCATTGAAAAATTATTGGCCTTGCATCTGAGCGTGGCTCGGGCCGCCATGCAAGAAAGTGAAGCGCATGCACAAGCCTGCATGAGCGCGAAAGACGCGCAAGAGTTGTTGTCCTTACAAGCTGCCCTGCTCCAACCCTTGGCTGAAAAAACCGCCGCTTACAGCCGCCACTTGTACGACATCAGCACCCAGATCCAGGGTGAATTCAGCAAAGTGACCGAGGCAAGATCTGCAGAAGTTCGACAAGGTTTAACCAACTACCTCGACAACGCCACCCAAAACCCGCCCGCTGGCACCGAACACGCCGTGGCCTTGGTCAAGTCGGCTGCTGCCGCCGCCAGCAGCGCTTTCGAATCGGTGCAAAAAGCAGTCAAACAAGCCCATGACTTGGCCCATGCCAACTTCAACGCCGCGGCCGACTCGGCTTTGAGCGCGACCGTGTCAGCTGCTAAAACAGTCAGCAATTCAACCACCAAGTCCACCCCAGCCCCTGCCCCAGCTGCGGCTAAAAAGCGCAGTTCTTAAAAACCCAAAACCGGTGCCCTTCTCGGGTGGAAGCTCAAGGGGTCAAGCGTGAGCGGATGTCAATTGATCAGGATGGTGGGCCTTGGCCTTGGCTTCTTGTAAAGAGACCCTTCCCTGCTTCACCAAAGCCGACAGGCTTTGATCCAAAGTTTGCATGCCCACCGCAGCGCCGGTTTGAATGGCTGAGACCATCTGGGCCACTTTGCCTTCTCGGATGAGGTTTCGGATGGCAGGTGTTGCCACCATGATTTCATGCGCAGCCACCCGGCCACTGGCCCCCAAACGTTTGAGCAAGTTTTGCGAAATCACCGCATTCAGCGACTCCGACAGCATGCTGCGAACCATGCTTTTCTCATCAGACGGAAACACATCAATGATGCGGTCAATGCTTTTGGCGGCGCCTGAGGTATGAAGCGTCGCCAACACCAAATGGCCTGTTTCAGCGGCGGTGATGGCCAATCGGATGGTGGCCAAGTCACGCAATTCTCCCACCAAGATCACGTCGGGATCCTCCCGCAAGGCAGAGCGCAAAGCGTTTTCAAAGCTCAAAGTTTGAGTGCCCACTTCCCGCTGCTGAATCAAGGATCGGTCGGGGCTGTGCACAAACTCAATCGGATCTTCAATCGTCAAAATGTGCTTGGACGAGTTGTGATTGAGGTGGTCGATCATCGCGGCCAAGGTCGTTGATTTACCAGAACCTGTTGGCCCGGTGACCAAAATCAAACCGCGGGTACTTTGCACCAACGCCGACAAAATGCCAGGGGCCTCCAAAGCTTGCAGGCTGGGCATTTGCATCGGAATGGGCCTGAACGCTGCGGCTATGCCTCGGAGTTGAGTGAAGACGTTGGCCCGAAAGCGAGCCAAGCCTGGCACGATAAACGAAAAATCACATTCCCTGTTTTTGTCAAATTGGCTTTGCTGATCTGGCGCCATGATGGCCCTCAACGCCAGATTGAGCGCCTCATGGGTCAGCGGCTTTTCGGAGGCGGGCTCCAAATCGCCGTCCCGTCGAACCAAGGCCGTGACGCCAGAAGACAGGTGCAAGTCAGAGGCACCCCGCTCGACGCATTGGTTCAATAGTTCGTTTAGGTTCATGGGGCGGGCACATTAAGAATGCCTTCATACCCCAAATCGCCCCCAATGAATGCCCCACACCGACCAGCGGGGATTGAAACGGCCAGAAGGCCAGAATTTCCTGACAGTCAGCCTTAGGCGGGGTCCATCCCATGCTGGCGCTTGAGTGCATCGCAGGCTGAAGAACGCCAGAATTCAAGCAACGCCTGCATGGCTTGAGGTTGTTGGCTGCTGGCGCTGACACTGCCTGAAAAAGTAGTGATGATTTGGACCTCGGGCGGCAGTGGGCCGACGATGGTGATGCCTTCTACACCCAACATTTCACTCAATTGCTGAAAGCCCAACAGCACATCGCCTTTGGCAATTGAAGCCGCCACAGGCACGCCAGGTTGGGCCCGGATGAGCTTGGTGGCAATTTGCGCCGTGATGCCCCAGGCCTCGAATTGCTTGTCCAATTGCACCCCGCTGGGCCCGGTTGAATAGCCCAAAGTAGGGGCCGCCAAGATGGCGGCCTTCAAAGCGGCTTCATTTGAAATATTCGGCAACGGCTGTCCGGCAGGTACCGCCACCGCCACGCCAGACTTCACCAAATCAACCCGGCTGCCCCTCACCACATGCCCTTCTTCAATGAGCTTGTCGACGGCGTTGTTGGCCAGCACCACCCCATCAAAGGCCTCTCCTGACTGCACACGTTGGGTGGCGTCTACCCCGCCCACGGATTCCACCAAAACTTGGACGTCAGGGAAATTTTCTTCATACAAGGCAACGAGGCCAGCCAACAAAGATTTGGTAGCCATCGAGGAGATCAAACGCAGGGGGGTCATGTGGATAAGCGGCAGGTCGGATAGGTCGAATAGGTCAAGAGTTACTCATGAGTCAAGCGTCACTCAGGCAGCAACAAGCCCCTGACGGCCAATTGTTTGAACAACAACGAGGGAGCAAACAGCCTTTTGATGATCGGAATGGCGACAGCACAGCCCAACAAAGCGAACAAGGCGTCGCTCGGGCAAGCGGTCATTTCAGCCAGCATGATGCAGGCGCTAAGCGGTGCACCAATCACAGCGCCGACCCCGATGGCGGCGCCGATCAGGGAAAAGTGGGTGCTTTGTGCCAGCAAGCCCGATTGGTCAGCCAACGCCCCCACCATGGCGCCAATAAAAAGCGCGGGCCCAACGATGCCGCCCATGAATCCAAAGCCAAAGCAAAACGGCGTCATCAACACTTTGCTCAAAGCCAAAGTCAGCAGGAGGTCAACAGTCAATGCACCGGCCATGGCCAGATGAGCTGAAGAAACGCCGGCCCCGAGCAACTGAGGCAGCCAGGGTGATATGGCAAAGAGCAATAAGGCGGGCACCAAGGGGCGGACCTCAATGGGCACTTTCTTTGGCCACGACCAAGAGGGAAATTTGATCATCAAATGCAAATAGGCCAAGACACACAAACTGCAAACCACCGAAAACACCAAAGTCCCCAGTACATAAGCCAGGGTCACTGGTGAGGCCTCAAGAAATGGCAAAGGGGAGTGTCGATCCAAACCCCAATGGGAGAGGGAATAGGATACTAAACAGGCCAAAGTAATGCCCCCAAAT
>CAIKMN010000003.1 GCA_903828535.1 uncultured Curvibacter sp. | reverse complement strand
TCCCGGATGGCACCAAATTGGTGACCGTTCACCAACCCATTATTTGACCCCCCCTTTCCCCCTTGCCCCCTTTCCCCCTTTCCCCTCCCTTTACTCCCTTCACCTTCCTTTGGCACAAGAGGCACGCATGATTCCAGGCGAACTGATCACCGACCCCGGCGAACACCCCCTCAACACCGGCCGGCGCACTTGCACCATCCTGGTGAAAAACACGGGCGATCGCCCGATTCAAGTCGGCTCCCACTACCACTTTGCCGAAACCAACGCCGCGTTGGGTTTTGACCGCCAAGTGGCTCAAGGCATGCGTTTGAACATTGCGTCGGGCACTGCGGTGCGCTTCGAGCCGGGCCAAGAACGCACCGTGACGTTGGTGGAGATTGGCGGAGACCGCCGCATTTTTGGCTTTCGCGGCCTGGTTCAAGGGGCCTTGTGATGAGCAGCATTTCACGCCGTGCTTATGCCGAAATTTTTGGCCCCACCGTGGGTGACCGCCTGCGCCTGGCCGATACCGATTTGGTCATTGAAATTGAAAAAGACTTCACCCTCGCGGCGGGCAGTTACGGCGAAGAAGTCAAGTTTGGTGGCGGCAAAACCATCCGTGATGGCATGGCCCAAAGCCAATTCAGCCGCGCTGAAGGTGCCGTCGACACCGTCCTCACCAACGCCGTCATCCTGGACCATTGGGGCATCGTGAAAGCCGACATTGGTTTGAAAGGGGGGCGCATTGTCAAAATTGGCAAAGCGGGCAACCCCGACACGCAACCGGGCGTGGACATCGTGATTGGCCCTGGCACCGAAGTCATCAGTTGCGAAGGCAACATCGTCACCGCGGATGGCATCGACACGCACATTCACTTCATCGCGCCGCAACAAATTGAAGAAGCCCTGTGCAGCGGCGTCACCACCATGATTGGCGGCGGCACCGGCCCTGCAACGGGCACCTTTGCCACCACCTGCACACCTGGACCTTGGCACCTTGAACGCATGCTGCAAGCCGCCGACGCTTTTCCAATGAACCTGGGATTTTTGGGCAAGGGCAACGCGAGTTTGCCGGGCGCCTTGCACGAACAAATTGAGGCCGGTGCGATTGGCTTAAAACTCCATGAAGACTGGGGCACCACCCCGGCGGCGATCGACAACTGTTTGAATGTGGCCGAGGCCACTGACACGCAAGTGGCCATCCACACCGACACCTTGAACGAGTCGGGCTTTGTCGAAGACACCGTGGCCGCCTTCAAGGGACGCACCATCCACACCTTTCACACCGAAGGCGCGGGCGGTGGCCATGCCCCTGACATTTTGAAAGTGGTCGGGGAAGCCAATGTGCTGCCGAGTTCCACCAACCCAACCCGGCCCTACACCATCAACACCTTGGACGAGCATGTGGACATGCTCATGGTCTGCCACCATTTGGATCCGTCCATCGCCGAAGACCTGGCATTCGCAGAAAGTCGCATCCGCAAAGAGACCATTGCCGCTGAAGACATCTTGCATGACCTTGGTGCCATCAGTCTCTTTAGCTCAGACAGCCAAGCCATGGGCCGCGTTGGCGAGGTCATTTTGCGTTGCTGGCAAACGGCCCACAAGATGAAACAACAACGCGGCAAATTGAACGACGTGGAAGGCGCAGACACCGAGCGCAACGACAACTTTCGCGCACGCCGCTACGTTGCCAAATACACCATTAACCCCGCAATTACCCACGGCATCAGCCACGAAGTGGGCAGCATTGAAGCCGGCAAATGGGCCGACTTGGTGATTTGGAAACCGGCCTTTTTCGGCGTCAAACCCGCCCTGATTTTGAAAGGCGGCACGATTGCCATGGCCGCGATGGGAGACCCCAATGCCTCCATCCCGACGCCACAACCGGTGCATTACCGGCCGATGTTTGGCGCCTTTGGTGGCTCGCTCAGTCACAGCTCTTTGACCTTCATCTCGCAAGCCGGCATGGCGCAGGGGGTGGGTCAAAAAATGGGCTTGAAGAAAACCTTGGCTGTGGTCAAAAACACCCGCAACATCGGCAAGCGCGACATGGTGCTTAACCACTACGCACCGCGCATGGAAGTCGACGCGCAAACTTACCAAGTGCGCGCCGACGGCCAGTTGTTGGTTTGCGAACCGGCCACCAGCCTGCCCATGGCGCAGCGCTATTTCTTGTTTTAAATCAGGACAGATCAGAGCCCATGTTGCAAATTTCTAAGCTGTTGCCCCAAGGCCAAGGCTTGGCCGCCGTGCTGTTGAAGCGCGCGGCCACTGTCGAATTGGATTGGGATGTGCGCCAAAAAAGCCGCTTTGACGCCACCGATTCTCAGGGACGCCATTTGGGTATTTTCTTGACACGCGGCCAAGTGGTGCGCGGCGGCGATGTGTTGGTGGCCGAGGACGGCTCGATGGTGCGTGTGATCGCCGCGCCACAAGCCGTTCTGCGCATCACGCCCTGCCCACAACACGGCAGTCCCTTTGACTTGGTGCGCGCGGCCTACCACTTGGGCAATCGACATGTGCCGATTGAGCTCAAGCCGGACCATTTAAAAATTGAACCCGACCATGTGCTGGCCGACATGCTGCGCGCCATGCACCTGATTGTGAAGGCCGTCAACGAATCCTTTGAGCCCGAGAACGGCGCCTATGGTCATCATGGGCATTCACATGGGCATTCACAGGGTCACGATCACGATCACGGTCACGGTCATTCGCATGATCACGCCCACTGAAAATACTTCGCAATCGCAATCCCTTTTGCACCTGCTTTGGCTGGCCTCGCCTGCTTTGCCGGTGGGCGGGTTTTCTTATTCAGAAGGATTCGAAGCAGCGACCGAATGGGCGGGGGTGACCACCGAAGCCAACGCGGCGGAATGGCTGAGCGACCAATTGATTTTCAGTTTGGCGCGCGGCGATTTGTCGGTGGTGGCGGCCTCAGCCAAGGCCTTGGCCATGGCCACAGTCGATATTCAGCGCCTCAGCGCACTGAATGATTGGGTTTTACAAACCCGTGAAACCGCAGAATTTCGTTTACAAAGTTTGCAAATGGGTCGCTCGCTGATGGATTGGTTGCGTAACTTGGCCCCTGAAGCCGCCAAGTCACTCGACCTGCCCCACCATTGGAAGGCCACTTACCCCGTGGCGTTTGCGATAGCCGCATGGGCCCTACAAAACCAAGGGCTGCAAAACCAGGGGCTGCATCACCCAAGCGGCGAGGCCGACGGGCACCAAACCGTCAGCGCCTACGCCTTTGCTTGGTGTGAAAACATGAGTCAAACAGCGGTTAAATCCATTCCCTTGGGGCAAAGTGCGGGTCAGCGAATCTTGTTGCGCCTGGCTCGCGAAATTCCTGAAGCCGTGGCCCTCGCTTGCGCTTTGAAGGATGAGGAAAGACAAGCTTTTACACCCCGCTTGGCCATTCTCTCGGCCCAACACGAACAACAATATTCACGACTCTTTCGGAGCTAACCATGACCTCAGCACTGCACCATATTCCTGGCCGTTCTAAAAAACTACCTCCCCTGCGGGTGGGCATTGGCGGCCCTGTGGGTTCCGGCAAAACCACCTTGCTCGAAATGCTGTGCAAAGCCATGCGCGAGCAGTACGACCTGATTGCAATCACCAACGACATCTACACCAAAGAAGACCAGCGTCTGCTGACCGTCAGCGGCGCGTTACCCGCTGAGCGCATCTTGGGCGTCGAAACCGGTGGGTGTCCCCACACGGCGATTCGCGAAGACGCTTCCATCAACTTGGAGGCCATCGATCGCATGCTGGCTCAGTTCCCCAATGCCGACATCGTCTTCATCGAATCGGGCGGCGACAACTTGGCCGCCACCTTCAGCCCTGAGTTGAGCGATTTAACGATCTATGTGATTGATGTGGCGGCTGGCGAAAAGATCCCCCGTAAAGGCGGTCCTGGCATCACCAAGAGCGATTTGTTTGTCATCAACAAAACCGACCTGGCCCCGCATGTCGGCGCGAATTTGGAAGTCATGCGCAGCGACACCTTGCGCATGCGCGGGGCCAAGCCTTTTGTCATGACCAACCTCAAAACGCTCACAGGACTGCAAGAGGTCGTGTCTTTTATTGAAACCAAGGGCTTGTTAAATGCCGCCTGATCTTCTGCTTCAAAACCATCGGAAGTCGCCTCGAGCAGTGGCCCAATGTGGCCCTTTTGAGGTTCTTTCTAGGTTCTTTCTAGGTACTTTTAAGGGCTCTGTTGAGCCTTTTTTCTGCCTTTTTTGGACCTTTTGTTTTTGCCGAGGCCCCTATAATCGGCCGAGTTTTTCAAACGCCCCGGCGCTTTTTTGTGATTCAGCCGTTTTGAACATTCCTTTTGAGCCTTTCCTTTTAGCCTTTCCTTTTAGCCTTCCCTTTTAGCCTTTCCTTTAGCTTCCCCTAGCTTCATGTCCAGCCCCATTCTGTCCACGATCAACGCCCCCATGGATCCCCCCAATCCATTGGCTTTGGTCGCACCAGACCTGCAGGCGGTGGACACGGTGATTGCACAGCGCCTGTCTTCCGGGGTGCCCTTGGTCGGCCAAATTTCTCACTACATCATTGCCGCCGGTGGCAAGCGTTTGCGCCCCGTGGTCTTGCTCTTGATGGCAAATGCCTTGGGCTACATCGGCCGACAGCACCACAACTTAGCGGCCGTGGTCGAGTTCATCCACACCGCCACGCTGCTGCACGACGACGTGGTCGACGAATCCACCTTGCGCCGCGGGCGAGCGACTGCGAATGAAGCCTTCGGCAATCCAGCGAGCGTTTTGGTGGGCGACTTTTTGTATTCCCGCGCCTTCCAAATGATGGTCGACGCCGACAACATGCGCATCATGCAAACCTTGGCCGATGCCACCAACGTCATCGCCGAAGGCGAAGTGCAGCAGTTGATGAACATGCACGACGCTTCTCTAGATGAAGCGGGCTACTTGTATGTGATCCGCTCCAAAACCGCCAAATTGTTTGAGGCCAGTAGCCGCCTTGCCGCTTTGTTGGTGAACGCATCGCCGGCCATCGAAGCCGCCTGCGCCACCTATGGACAGGCTTTGGGCACCGCGTTTCAAGTGATCGACGACGTGCTTGACTATGCGGGCAACCCCGAAGAAATGGGCAAAAATGTGGGCGACGATTTGCGCGAAGGCAAAGCCACCTTGCCCCTGATCATTGGCATGCAACGCGGTAACGCGGAAGAAGCCGCCATGATCCGCAGTGCGATTGAAAATGGCGACACCAGCAAGTTGTCGCAAATTGTTCAAATCGTCCAAAGCTCCGGCGCACTGCAGGCTTCGCAAGCGGCGGCGCACCAAGAGGCGGAACGCGCAATGCAAGCTTTGAGCCCGCTGCCACAAAACGCCTTCACTCAAGCGCTCTGGCAATTGGCCTCTCAGCTTTTAGAACGACGCGCCTAAAGCCCTCGCGGCATCAGAGAACACAGCGCCGAATTTTGCCTCGCTCTGAGTGTTAATCCCCATGCCACTGGGCTGGGCTCTGGCCTAAGATGGGCTGATGAGTAGACCCGACCTCGCCCCAACGACCCCTCACTCGAAGTTCAACGCCGTGATCCGCGTGACCAGTGGCAACTTCATCGAGATGTTCGATTTTTTCTTGTTCGGTTTTTACGCCACCTACATTTCCAAGGCGTTTTTTCCGACCGACAGCGAATACGCATCGCTGATGCTCACCTTCGCCACCTTTGGCGCCGGCTTTTTGATGCGGCCGCTGGGCGCCATCATTTTGGGGAGTTACATCGACCGCATTGGGCGACGCAAAGGCTTGGTGCTGACGCTGAGCATCATGGCCTCTGGCACAGCGCTGATGGCCTTTGTGCCCAGTTACGCCTCAATTGGTTTGGCAGCGCCTTTTTTGGTGTTGATCGGTCGCTTGCTACAAGGCTTTTCGGCGGGCGTTGAACTGGGCGGCGTGTCGGTTTATTTGTCCGAAATGGCGACCCCGGGCCACAAGGGCTTCTACACCAGTTGGCAATCGGCCAGCCAGCAAGTGGCCATCATTTTTGCGGCCCTGTTGGGTTACCTGATCAACGACCACATGAGCAAAGCCGAGATTGCCGATTGGGGTTGGAGAATTCCCTTTTACATCGGCTGCATGATCATCCCCATCGTTTTTTACATTCGAAAATCGCTGCAAGAAACCGATGAATTTTTGAGTCAAAAATCACACCCGAGCACCCGCGAAATGCTGTCGGCGTTGACCCTGAATTGGCGCTTGGTCTTGACCGGCATGATGCTGATTGTGATGACCACCGTGTCTTTTTACCTGATCACGGTTTACACACCCACTTTTGGCAAAAGCGTGCTGAAACTCAGCACCTTGGACAGCCTCTTGGTGACTTTGTGTGTTGGGGTTTCCAACTTTGCTTGGTTGCCCATTTTTGGCGCCCTGTCTGATCGGGTGGGTCGCTGGCCCATCATGGCCACGAGCTCCGGCCTCACCTTGGTGACGGCCTATCCCCTGTTGTCTTGGTTGGTCAGCGAACCCAGCTTTGAGCGCATGCTGGGGGTCGAGCTCTGGTTGTCGTTTTTATACGCCAGCTACAACGGCGCCACCATCGCGGCGCTGACAGAAATCATTCCGCTGAAAATCCGCACCACCGGTTTTTCGTTGGCTTACAGCTTGGCCACCGCCTTGTTCGGCGGACTGACGCCTTTGGTGGTCACATGGCTGATCGAAACCACGGGTGACAAAGCCGCTCCCGGCTACTGGATGGGCATGGCCGGGGCCTTTGGCCTCATCGCCACGACCCTCATTTACCGGGGCATCGTCACCGCCAAAACAATGCCAAGCAAGGCCAACTAAAAGAACGCGGCCCCCGCTTCGGTCAGATCGCTTCTCTCTCCTTTTTTTGATAAACCATGTTATCTATACGTTTGGCTTTGTGGGCAGCAGCAGCGGGCGCTTTGATTCCGATCATGGCGGTCTTGAATGCCCGGCTGGGCCGTGCTTTGGGTGAACCCCTTCACGCGCCGGTGGTGCTCTTCAGCGTGGGTTTTGTGGCGTTGCTGTTCGCTGCTTTGTCCCTGACCTCGACGTTGCCGAACCTCTCTAAATTGAGCCAAGCCCAACCCATCGACTTCGCTGGTGGTTTGATCGTGGGCTTTTATGTGCTGAGCGCGACCCTCGTCGCACCGCGCATGGGCGTCGGTAACTTTATTTTGTTTGCCGTCGTCGCTCAGATTGTTTGTGCCACTTTGGTGGATCAGTTGGGCTTGTTTGGGGCGCCGGTTCGGCCAGCCGATGGGGTCCGAATTGGCGGTATTGCCATTTTGATTCTGGGCTTGGTCATCACCCAACTCAGCGTGAGCACGACTGCGAATACGACTGCGAATACGACTGCCAATGCGACTGCCAATACAACACCCCACGCCACGTCCAACACCCTACCCGATTCATCGCCCAACTCATCCCCCCCCACTTCGGGCGAAACCAACCCGCCTTCCACGCCGAGCGAATTGAATAAACCATGACCCCCAAGCCCCCACTCCCCCCTTTCACCGCCGAATCGGCTGCTCAAAAGGTGCGCATGGCGGAGGACGCCTGGAATTCTCGCGACCCCGAGCGCGTCTCGCTGGTTTACACCGAAGACACGCTGTGGCGCAACCGCGCCGAATTCCCCAAAGGCCGTGAACAAGTCAAAGCATTTTTGCAGCGCAAGTGGACCAAAGAACTGGACTACCGGCTCATTAAAGAACTCTGGGCCTTCACGGAGAACCGCATTGCGGTGCGCTTTGCCTATGAGTGGCACGACGATTCAGGGCAATGGTTTCGAAGCTACGGCAACGAAAACTGGGCGTTTAACGCCGAAGGCTATATGCAACAGCGCTTTGCCAGCATCAACGACCTGCCGATTCAAGAAAAAGAACGTTTGTTTCACTGGCCCATGGACCGGGCCGGAAGGCGCCCGGACGATCACCCCAGCCTGTCCGACTTGGGCTTGTAAGGCCATTCCATGTCGGCACCCAACGCCCTGCCCAGTTTGACACGCCATCAATTGGGGGCGGTCACGGCGATGGCCCTGATTTGCTTCGCCGGCAATTCACTGCTGTGCCGCTTGGCGCTTAAAACCACGCCCATCGACCCCACCACGTTCACGTGGATTCGACTGTTGTCCGGGGCCTTGATGTTGAACTTTTTGGTCTGGCGTCGAGACGGCCCAGCGGGCTTTGGCAAAGGCGGTTGGCGCTCGGCATGGGCCTTGTTCATTTATGCGGCGGGCTTTTCTTGGGCCTACCTCCAACTCAGCACAGCCACCGGGGCCCTGATCCTCTTTGCTGCCGTCCAAATAACCATGTTGAGCTACGCCTTTTGGCGTGGCGAACGTTTCAGCAAAGGCCAGACAGTGGGCTTTGTGACGGCGCTGTTGGGCTTGATCGGACTGCTGTTGCCGGGCCTGCAGGCGCCCCCGCTTTGGGCTTGCGTCGCCATGATTCTGGCGGGGATGGCTTGGGCCGCTTACACCTTGCTGGGCAAAAAGGCAGGTGACCCCACCCAAGTCACAGCGGGTAATTTTGCACGCGCCGCTGTTTTGGGCAGTTTGCTTTTGCTGGCCATGAGCCTGCTCGACGGTGTGAACCCGGTGCGCAGCCCCGCCGAAGGGGTTTACTTCGCGATCGCCTCAGGCGCGCTCGCCTCGGGTTGTGGTTATGCGCTTTGGTACATGGCGATGGGCCACCTCAAAGCCACCACGGCGGCCACACTCCAACTCAGCGCGCCCGTGTTGGCCGCCTTGGGGGGGGTCTTGTTGCTGGGAGAGCCTTTGAGCGACCAGTTGGTCCTCTGCGGCCTCGCCGTGCTCGGGGGCATCGCTTTGGTCATCTCTTTGTAACGGGCCGGCGGCAGGCAACCGTCGTCTCGGCTACCATAGCGGTTTTGAGGATTCCGTTGTGTTCCGTACCCTGCTCAAATCAAAAATTCACCGCGTCAAAACCACCCAGTGTGAGCTTCACTACGAAGGCTCTTGTGCGATTGACGAAAACCTGCTTGAAGCCGCCAACATCTGCGCCAACGAGCAAGTCCACATTTGGAACGTCGACAACGGCGAACGCTTTGTCACTTACGCCATCAAGGGCGAGCGCGGCTCGGGCATGATTTCGGTCAACGGCTCGGCCGCCCGCCGCGCCGCCGTCGGCGATTTGCTCATCATCGCCGCTTTTGCCCAAGTCCATGAAGACCAAGTCGCGACCCATGAGCCTCAATTGGTGTTTGTAGACGAAAAGAACCAGCAAGTGGCGTTACGCCACGCTGTCCCTACCCAAGCCGCCCCGGGCCATGGCACGGATGCGTGCTGAGCAGGGGCTTTTTTGGGTCCATCAAATCAGCTGGACACTCACCATGAGCCTGTTGGATGACGCGGCGATGCTGGCGTTTGTGTTCAGCTGACCTGGGTCTGTGCGTCTCGCAGGCTTTTAATTTCGGCCTCTTGAGCGGCCACCGTGGCTTGCAGTGTTTTCAAGGTTTGATTCACCCACTCGGGGTTAAAGGCTTCATCGGCAGAAGGGTCGGAGGAGATGCCGTAGGCCGTGAAACGCGAAGCGTCTTGCATCGCGTCGGCGCTGCTGCCGTTTTTAGAAGGCAAGATGCGCGCTGGAATGCCCACCGCCGTCGCCCCTGCCGGCACGGGCTTGATGACCACTGCGTTCGAGCCAATTTTCGCGCCGTCGCCCACTGTAAAGCCGCCCAACACCTTGGCGCCTGCGCTGACCACCACGTTCTTGCCCAGTGTGGGGTGGCGTTTGGTGCCTTTGTAGAGCGATGTCCCCCCTAAGGTCACGCCTTGGTAAATGGTGCAGCCGTCGCCGATTTCGGCGGTTTCACCGACCACCACGCCCATGGCATGGTCAAAAAAAACACGGTCACCAATTTTGGCGCCGGGGTGAATTTCAATGCCGGTGAAAAAGCGTGAAAGGTAGGAAATAAAGCGCCCTACCCACTTCAAGCGGTGGTTCCAAAACCAGTGCGCGGGGCGGTGCAGGATGACCGCGTGCAAGCCGGGATAGCAAGTCAACACTTCCCAGCCGGTGCGGGCCGCTGGGTCGCGGTCCAAAATGCATTGAATATCAGAGCGGAGTCGCTTGAACATGGGGTTGGCCCATTCCTTGGAATTGTTATAAAGAAGACAGTCTAGCCTTGGATGAAAGCATGAAGTCATGAAGTCTAAGCTTGATCTTTCGCGGCCGACCTCAACATGGCTTTGGCGACCCCACGCAAAATGTGGATTTCTTCTTCAGTGAGTTGGGCTCGGTTGAAGAGTTGATTCAAGCGGGGCATGAGTTTTTTGGGGGCTTCGGGGTCTAAAAATTCGATCGCTACCAAGGCTTCTTGCCAATGTTGCAACATGCCGCTGATTTGCTGGGCATCCGCGAGTTCGGCTTGAGTGGCTTTTGCGGCTCGTTCGGCGGGAATGCCCTCGGAGCCGCTTAATCCCTGAAATCCTCCCAGTGCCATCCGCCATTCATAGGCGATGACCTGCACCGCCGCGGCCAGATTCAGAGAGCCAAATTGGGGGTTGGTCGGGATCGACAAGCACGTATGGCAACGGTAAACGTCTTCGTTTTGCATGCCAAAGCGCTCGGAGCCAAAAAGAAAGGCAACGCCGCCCGCCTTTGGAACCGCCTGTTCATGAACCGGATGGGTCAAGGCCGAAAAATGCGCACGCGGGGTCGTTAAAGGGGGGCCAAAGTCGCGTGGCGTCATGGCGGTGGCGCAGAGGTGGGTCATGCCATCCAAGGCTTCTTCCACGGTTTCGACCACGCGGGCGTTTTTGAGCACATCCAAGGCCCCGCTGGCGCGCTGAATGGTTTCCTCTTTGCGCAACACGTTGGGCCAACGCGGTGCGACCAAGACCAAATCGTCAAACCCCATGACCTTCATGGCACGGGCAACCGCACCCACATTGCCGGCATGGCTGGTTTGAATTAAAACAAAACGGGTCTTCATGGGACGGGTAAAATGGCCATATTGTCGCCGTTCACGGGCTCTCGTTGGCCCGTGTCTTAGGCTCCGGCTTCAGGGCCACGCTCTTTCATCACCCTTCAATGTCCTCTACTCTGCATCCCATGATCAACGTGGCCATCAAGGCCGCTCGCGCTGCTGGCAGCATCATCAACCGCGCGGCCCTCGATGTGGAATCGGTCCGGGTTTCACAAAAGCAAGCCAACGATTTTGTGACCGAGGTGGACAAAGGTGCCGAGATGGCCATCATCGAAACCTTGTTGACCGCCTACCCCGGACACGGCATTCTGGCCGAAGAATCGGGCCAAGAACACGGCGCCAAAAATTCCGAATTCGTTTGGATCATCGATCCGCTGGACGGCACCACCAATTTCATCCACGGTTTTCCGGTTTACTGCGTCAGCATCGCGCTGGAAGTGCGCGGAAAAGTGGAACACGCTGTCGTTTACGACCCCACCCGCAACGACTTGTTCACGGCCACCAAGGGGCGCGGCGCTTTCTTGAACGACCGCCGCATTCGCGTCAGCAAACGCATTCGCTTGAACGAATGTTTATTGAGCACCGGCTTTCCCTTCCGCCCCGATGACAACTTCAACCGCTACTTGGCGCTGATGGCCGAGATCATGCCCAAGACCGCTGGCCTGCGCCGCCCAGGGGCTGCCGCGCTTGATTTGGCCTACGTGGCCGCTGGTTACACCGATGGTTTCTTTGAAACCGGTTTGCAAGCCTGGGACATGGCCGCCGGCACCTTGTTGGTCACCGAGGCGGGTGGTTTGGTCGGCAACTTCACAGGCGAAGCCGATTACCTCTACCAAAAAGAATGTTTGGCCGCCAGCCCCAAGGTCTACGCCCAGTTGGTGCCATTGCTCAGCAAATACAGCCAGTTTGCCAGTGTGGCCGACAAGGCAGAGGCGCGCGAAGCGGTTGAATCGGTGAAATTGCGCCTCAAGGCGCAGGAATAAGCACAGTCCTAAGCACAGTCGCCAGACCCAATGAGGGAGTTTACCTGGTTAGCCTTCTCCTTCTTATTCCTTCTGCTTGGCTGACCGCGCTTGCCCCGCCTCAATGGTGATGACGCGCTCACAGCGCACTGCAATACCGGGGTCGTGCGTGACCAAAACCAAGGTGGTGCCTTGTTCACGGTTCAGTTCAAACATCAAATCCATGATGGCTTGGCCGGTCGCAAAGTCCAAGCTGCCGGTGGGCTCATCGGCCAACAAGAGGGCTGGTTTGACGACAAAGGCCCGCGCCAAAGCCACCCTTTGCTGCTCTCCACCTGACAAGAGTTTGGGGTAATGCCCGAGACGTTGCCCCAAGCCCACCCGCTCCAACATGGCTTTGGCGGTTTGGCGTGCATCGCGCCTGCCCGCCAATTCCAATGGCAGCATGACGTTTTCCAAGGCGGTCAGGTTGGCCATCAACTGAAAGCTTTGAAAGACAAAACCGACATGACCCGCTCTGAGGGCGGCACGCTGGTCTTCGTTCAGAGAAAAAATGTTTTGCCCCTGCAGCCAGACCGTCCCTTGCGTGGGCACATCCAAACCCGCCATGATCGCCAACAAGGTGCTTTTGCCCGAGCCCGATGCGCCGACAATGGCAACGGTCTCACCCGCCAACAAATTGAAGTGAATGTCCTTCAAAATGGTCAACGTGCCGGTGGCATCGGTGACGCTTTTGAACACATGATCCACTTGGATCACCAGGGACGACGATAAGGATGGCATGAGGAAAGAGGAAAGAGAAATCAGCAATGAGAAATAGGAACTGCCGTCAAGAAACGAACTCAAAACACGAGTGGATCATAACGAGACTGGGACTGGCTGCCGCCCTTTTGAGGCGGTGTGCTTTTGGATGGCCCTTTGGTCTCTGGTGGGGTGTGCGATTTTTCTATCGGTTTTGCAGGGGAGGGGCTGCTTTCGCGGTGAATGTTTTTTTGATCTGTGCACTCAGCACCAGCCCAGCCCACTCTGCCAGCCCCCCCAACAAAACGCCCCGCATCGTGGTCTTGGGCGACTCTTTGAGCGCTGAATATGGCTTGGCCCACGGGCAAGGCTGGGTGGCGCTGCTAGAACAAAAACTTCAAGCAGCACACCGGACCGAAGAAGTCGTCAACGCCAGCATCAGCGGTGACACGACCGCCGGCGGACGCTCGCGCCTGCCCGCCGTTTTGGCGCAACACCCGCCCACCTTGCTGATCATTGAACTCGGCGGCAATGACGCCCTGCGGGGGTTACCCCTGAAAGCCACCGAAGACAATCTGCGCGCCATGGTGGCGCTGGGCCAAGAGGCAGGGGCCCAAGTGCTGCTGATTGGGATGCAAGTGCCCCCCAACTATGGGCGCCCTTACACCGAGCAATTCGCCAAACTCTTTGTTCAAGTGGCGCAAAGCACGCACAGTGGCTTGGTGCCTTTTTTGTTGAAAGGTGTGGCCGACGTGCCACAAGCCGCCGCGCATTTCCAGGCCGATGGCATCCATCCGAAAGCCTCAGAACACCCCCAAATGCTGGCCAATGTGTGGCCAGAAATTCAGAAATTAAAGGGGCTCAGGCCGCTTTGAGCGGGCCAAGGCTTGCGCGAGGTCGGCCTGCAAATCGGCTGGGCGCTCTAAGCCCACCGAAAAACGCACCAAATGGCCGGGCTTCAAGGCAGTGGTGGGCAAGTGGCGCATGCCCTTTAAGTCGTAGGGCATGACCAAGCTGATGGGGCCACCCCAGCTGTAGCCAATTTTGAACAGCTTCAATGCATCGCAAAAGGCATCGACTTGGGCCGGGCGCCAAGCAGGGTCGAGCAGGACGCTGAACAAGCCAGCGGCCAAACCACCTTGGCCTTCACACAATGCCACCCAATGGTCGTATCCAGGGCCACCCGGCAAGGCGGGGTGCAGCACTTGCACCACGTCTTTTTTCGCGCCCAACCACTGTGCCAACTGGCGGGCGCTGGCGTCTTGGGCTTCGTATCGCAAGGCCATCGAGGGCAAAGAACGCAGGAGGGTTTCGCAGTCATTTGCCGCGACGCCCCAACCCATCCGCATGTGGGTGGCTTTGAGGCGAAGGTGCAAAGCTTCGTCGCACGTGACGACGCTGCCCATCAGCACATCGCCGCCGCCACTGGGGTATTTGGTGAGCGCGTGCACCGAGACGTCGACACCGAGCAGGGTCGGTGGGGCAGAACGGTGGCCAGACGACCAACCCAAAGCAAACGGCTTGAACGCCAAACCGGCACCCCAAGTGTTGTCCAACGCCAAAATCGGGGAGGCGGCCTCGAACTCGCGGCAAACTTGCACCAAACCCAACAGGTCCGGGAACTCCATCGTCACCGAGCCGGGGGCTTCCAGCCAAACCAAGCGGGTTTTGCTCGACAAACGCGACGCCAAATCGGCGGGGTTTAAGGGGTCGTAGTATTGGTGGCTGATGCCCCAATGCGCCAACTCGTGCTCGGCCAAAGCCTTGTTCGGGCCGTAGACATTGTCAGGCAGCAAGACCTCGTCGCCCGTCTTCAGCAAAGCCAAAGCCACATTCGCCAAAGCCGCCAAGCCACTGGGCAACAAGACGCAATGCTGACCGCCTTCAAGCGAGCTCAAGCGCTCTTCTAGGGTGAAGGTGGTGGGGGTGCCGTGCAGACCGTAGGTGTAGCCATTGCGGCTGCGCCAATCGCGTTGGCGCATCGCGGCCACATTTTTGAAGATGACCGTCGAGCCCTTGTAGACCGGTGTCACCGGAGATTCAAACCCTTCTGGGGCTTGGTAAGGGTGGTGAATCAGCTCGGTGGACAAAATGTTCAAGCCAAATACGGGTGGCGCATCATGATCGTGTGGTCACGATCGGGACTGGTCGAAATGACGTGGATGGGCACGCCCGTGACCTGCTCGATGCGCTGCAAATACAAGCGGGCGTTGACCGGCAGCTTGTCGTATTGGGTCACGCCGACGGTGCTGTCGGTCCAACCTTCAATGGTTTCATAGACGGGCACACAGCGGGCAATGTCGTCAGCGCCCAAGGGCAGGATGTCGACGAGTTCGCCGTCAAGCTCGTAGCCCGTGCACAGCTTGAGTTCTTTCAAGCCGTCGAGCACATCGAGCTTGGTGATGCACAAGCCCGTCAAGCCATTGACTTGGGCGCTGCGCTTTAACAAGGCCGCGTCAAACCAACCGCAACGGCGGCTGCGGCCGGTGGTAACGCCTTTTTCTGCGCCAATGGTGCTCATGTGCCAGCCGGGGGTGCCTTCGACTTCCCAGTCCAATTCGGTCGGGAAAGGGCCGCCGCCGACGCGGGTGCAATAGGCCTTGGTGATGCCCAGGATGTAATGCAAGAGGCCGGGGCCGACGCCTGAACCCGCCGCCGCATTACCGGCCACGCAGTTGCTCGAGGTCACGTAAGGATAGGTGCCGTGGTCCACATCCAGCAAAGTGCCTTGGGCGCCTTCAAACAAGAGGTTGGCACCCTTCAAATGGGCTTCATTCAACTCGCGCGACACATCGGCCATCATGGGCTTGAGCAATTCGGCGTGGCGCATGGCTTCTTCAAAAACCACGACAAATTGCACTTCGCCGTTTTTGAGGTAGGGCGCCAGGTGCGGGCCAAAGTCAAATTTTTCTGAACCCAAATAAGTGGTCAGCACGTGGTTGTGCAGGTTCAACAGTTCGCGCAATTTGGACGCAAAGCGGTCGGGGTGTTTCAAGTCTTGCACGCGCAAGGCACGGCGGGCAATTTTGTCTTCGTAAGCGGGTCCGATGCCGCGGCCAGTGGTCCCGATTTTTTCGGTGCCCCCTTGTTCGCGGGCCGCTTCACGCGCCACATCCAATGCCGCATGGAAAGGCAGAATCAAGGGGCAGGCTTCACTGATGCGAAGACGGTCACGGACTTCGACCCCGGCTTTTTCAAGGCCTTCAATTTCCTCGAACAACTTGGCCGCCGACAACACCACACCATTCCCGATGTAACACTTCACCCCGGGGCGCATGATGCCGCTGGGAATCAGGTGCAGCGCGGTTTTGACGCCATTGATGACCAAGGTGTGGCCCGCGTTGTGACCGCCTTGAAAACGCACCACGCCATGTGCACTCTCGGTCAACCAATCGACCAATTTTCCCTTGCCTTCATCACCCCACTGGGTGCCCACTACGACCACGTTACGGCCACTCGTTTTTTTCATGCGTTTCTCAAATCTTAGAAAATGGAAAAGTAAGTTTTTGAAGGACGGACTTAGAGCGGAACCACCACCCACGATGCACCGTCCTCGCGACTGAGCTTCAACTCGCGGTCGCAGTGAAATTCATCGACTTCACTTTCATGACCGGGCATGACGCCCACCACCGTTTCACCAGCAGCGCGCAAAGCTGCAATCGCTTGGCGCAAACCGGGCTCTTGCCCCCAAGGCGCGCGAATGGCGGCCTTCAAAACGGGGGCGGGCACCAAGCCGACCAATTCGCGCAGGTCCAAACTAAAACCGACCGCTGGGCGTTTGCGGCCAAATACCGCCCCCACCTCGTCGTAGCGACCGCCGCGAACCACCGCATCGGAGGCGCCGGGCACAAACAAAGCAAAGCGGGCACCGCTGTAGTAGGCGTAACCGCGCACATCGGACAAATCAAAACTGACCTCGACGCCCGCCATGCCCTTTAATTGGGAGGCCAAGGCGGCGAGTTCATCCAGAACGGTCTGAATGCCAGGCACGGAGGCCAGCAATTGGGCGGCTCGATTCAGGAGGCTGGCGTCGCCGTACAAGTCGGGCAAAGCACACAAGGGCGCCCGGATCGACTCGGGCAGGCCCAAACTCAACGCCACCAGCGCAGCGCCGTCTTTGGCGGCGAGTGCTTGTTCAATGCCGTTTTCCAATTCGGGGTTCAATGCAAACCCGACATGGGCTGCAGACAGCAGGTGGTCCAGAATTCGGGCATCGCCCAAGTCCACTTTGACCTGGTGCACGCCAGCGGTTTGGAGGCATTCCAGCGCCAGCAGCAGGCTTTCTAAGTCGGCCTCGCCACCCGCATGGCCATAGATTTCGGCGCCCAATTGCATGGGCTCACGCGTCGCATGCGGACGCTCGGGGCGGGTGTGCAACACCGGGCCACAGTAACAAAGGCGCGTCACGCCTTGGCGGTTCAGCAAATGGGCATCGATGCGGGCCACTTGGGGCGTGGTGTCAGCACGCAGCCCCAAGCTGCGCCCTGAAAGCTGATCGACCAATTTGAAGGTTTGCAAGTCCAAGGCTTCACCGGTGCCGGTGAGCAAAGACTCCAAATGCTCCAACAAAGGCGGCATGACCAGCTCATAGCCGTAGCGGCGAGCGGTGTCCAACAGTTGGCGGCGAAGTTCTTCGATGTGGCGAGCCTCAGAAGGCAAGACATCGGCAATGTGATCCGGGAGGACCCAAGCGGACATGGTCAATGGAGGGGGGTTAAAACAGAGATTTTAAAGGCTTCAGCTCAGCAGCCAAATGGCGCCCAAGCCGAGCGCCACGGCCACCAAGCCAATGAACCGAATTTGGCCGTCTTGAAGGGCCAAAATTTTGGTGAAGGTTTCTCGCCAAACCGCCGGCGCCACGAAGGGCAGCAGCCCTTCGATCACCAAGACCAAGGCCAGCGCACACCAGAAATCATCGGCTTGCACAGCGGTCTTATTTGTGAGCAGGCGCAGAAACAGGACCACCAGAGCCACCAGCGCCGCCATTTCCGCCAGCGCCGCCATTGCCGCCATTGCCGCCATTGCCGCCACCATTACGGAAAATGCGGAAAAATTCGCTCGAATTGGGATCCACCACCATCAAGTCGCCCTTTTTGGAGAAGGTGGATTTGTAGGCGTCCAAATTACGATAAAACTGCGCAAACTGAGGGTCGCGTCCGAAGGCTTGGGCATAGATGTGGGCCGCCTCTGCATCGCCTTCGCCCTTGATGTTTTGGGCATCTCGGTAGGCGTTGGCAATCGTCACTTCGCGCTGGCGGTCGGCGTCGGCACGAATTTTTTCTCCTTCTGCAGCCCCCGTGGAGCGCAGCTCGTTGGCGACCCGTTTGCGTTCGGCTTCCATGCGGCGATAGACCGACTCGGTGATGGCCTCCACATAGTCGACGCGGGTGATGCGCACGTCGACCACGTCGATGCCCCAAGGCTTTTCGCCGTTCACAAACGCTTGAACGCTGCGCAGCACATCGGCCATTAATTCTTCACGACGGGTATCCAACAGCTCCGCCAACGTGTGCTTGTTGATTTCTACTTGAAAAGCATTGCGTACCACCCGGCTGAGCTGAGTGGCCCCAGACGCTTCATCGGTGCCCACGTTGCGAATGTACTGGCTGGGGTTGGAAATGCGCCAACGCAAATACCAATCAATCACCACCCGCTGCTTCTCGGCTGTGAGCATGGATTCCGAGTCCGGGCTGTCCAAAGTCAATAACCGTTTGTCGACGTATCGAACATTCTGGAAAGGCGGGGGAAGTTTGAAATTCAACCCGGGTTCAGTGATCACTTCTTTGATTTGACCCAAGGAAAAAACCACACCAAATTGGCGCTGGTCGACCACGAACAACATGGAACTGAGCAGCACGACGACCACCAGCACCGAAGAAACCACAAAACCAATTTTGTTCACGAAAGAACTCCTAAGCTATTCGATCAACGACCGTCTCGGTCTCGGCTGCGACTCAGGTCGCGGTTGCGGATATCCATGGGGGGCGCATTCGCGGAACCGTTGTTTGAGGCGTTGTTGACAGAGCCCGCAGCCGCATCATTGCCGGTGGGCGTGGTGGCATTGGACGCCGAGGCATTGGCTGAATTATTCGCCGCATTGTTCGCTGAATTGGCGGCGGCAGAAGCGGCCATTAATTTGTCCAAAGGCAAATAAAGCAAATTGCTGCCTTGACGTGAATCCACCAAGACCTTGCCGACATTGGAGTAGATTTGCTGCATGGTGTCGGTGTACATGCGGTCCCGCGTCACTTGTGGGGCTTTTTGGTATTCAGTGAGCACCGATTTAAAGCGGTCGGCGTCCCCCGTGGCCTGCGCCACAATTCGCGCCTTGTATGCATCGGCTTCTTGCTTCAAACGCGAGGCCGAACCGACCGCGCGGGGCACCACATCATTGGCGTAGGCTTCGGCTTCATTCTTGGTGCGTTCACGCTCTTGACCGGCCTTCAGCACATCGTCAAAGGCGGCTTGCACTGGCTCAGGGGGGCGAACACCCCCTTGTTGTAAATTGATGCCGACGATTTCAACGCCGACTTTGTAGCGGTCCAGGATGGTTTGCATCAAGGCACGGATGCGCGGGGCAATTTGATCGCGCTCTTCTGCCAAGGCCGAGTCCATGCGCATCTTGCCGACCACTTCGCGCACGGCGGTCTCAGCGGCTTGCACCACGGCTTCACTGGGGTTGCGGCTTTCAAACAACCACGCCCGCGCATCGTTCAAACGGTATTGAACCGCAAACTTGATTTCCACAATGTTTTCGTCCTGCGTGAGCATGGCCGAATCACGCAGGCCCGTGGCCTTGATGATGGTGTCATGCCCCACATCGACCGAACGAACCTGGGTCACAAAGACGAGTTCATGGCGTTGAATGGGATAAGGCAGTCGCCAATTGAAGCCCGCTCCGACGGTTTCTTTGTAGCGTCCGAATTGGGTGATGACCGCTTGTTGGCCTTCTTGAACAATGAAGAAGCCCGTCCCCAACCAAATCAAAACCGCCACCAACAAAACCACCATGAAAGCGCCTTGCAAAGGACCCCGCTTGCCGGGCGAGCCAAAGGGACTACCAGGGCCACCCCCATTTCCTCCTCCCCCGTTGGGGCCTGGACCTTGGGGCGGTTCAGAGGCCCCGGAGGCGGTGCCCGTGCCTTTTCCGCCAAACCACTGACCCCACTTGCGGTTCAAGTCCCGCCAGATTTCTTCCAAGTCAGGCGGTTGCTGGCCTTGATTGAAAACCCGGCCCCATGCGCGTGCCACGCTCAGAGAACGCAGGGCGCGTTGAGCGCGTTGGGCTTGAACGCCCCATTTTGTTGAGAAATTTGAGAAATTCATTCGGATGGCTCTTTCAGCTCATTTTCATGCTGCCCTAGATTGTGCCCAAAACTGGCAAGCGCTTGTTCATCGGCCGTCAATTGGGGTACCGCCGACTGAACACGTTCGGCCAAAGCCGAGCGCAAGGCGGGCAAACCGTCTCCCTCGCGGGCGCTGACAAAGAGGCGTGGAATTTGGTGGCCGGCCATTTCGAGGGTGTCAACCATTTTGAGAGGACGCGACTCGGTAGGCACCGCGTCCAACTTGTTGAAGACCAAAATCTGGGGGACTTGGTCGGCCCCGATGTCGGCCAAAACCTTTTGCACTTGGACCATTTGCTCGGGGTAATCGGGGTTGGCGGCGTCGATCACATGCAGCAGCAAGTCGGCTTCTATGGATTCTTGCAAGGTGGACTCAAAGGCCTCAACCAAGCCGTGCGGCAGGTCGCGAATAAAACCCACGGTGTCCGACAACGAGACGGTTCGCCCGGCCTCGCCCAAATACAACTGGCGGGTGGTGGTGTCTAGGGTGGCGAACAACTGGTCGGCCGCATAGGTGCGGGCTTTGACCAAGGCATTGAACAAGCTCGACTTGCCGGCATTGGTGTAACCCACCAAAGAAATATTGAAGGTCTCACGCCGCTCTCGCTGACGCCGCTGGGTGCCGCGCTGGCGTTTCACCTTGATTAACCGTTCTTTGGTGCGCTTGATGGACTCGTTGATCATGCGACGGTCCAACTCAATTTGGGTTTCACCAGGGCCCCCGCGTGCGCCAATGCCCCCGCGTTGTCTTTCTAAGTGGGACCATCGCCTGACCAGGCGGGTACTGAGGTATTGAAGGCGGGCCAATTCCACTTGCAACTTGCCCTCAAAACTGCGGGCGCGTTGGGCAAAAATCTCCAGAATCAGCAAAGTCCGGTCGTTCACCGGCAATCCCAAATGTCGCTCTAAATTGCGTTGCTGGGCCGGGCTCAAGGACTGGTCAAACAAGACTTCAGCGGCTTCGTATTGCTCGGCCAAAAACTTGATTTCATCGGCTTTGCCGCTGCCCACGAACAGGGCCGCATCGGGCGCTTTGCGCTTGCAAGTCAGGCGATGCACCGGGTTCAAACCAGCGGTCAGGGCGAGTTGCCCCAACTCTTCTAACTCGGCGTCAAAGTGCGGCAGCCCCAGATCAACGCCCACCAACAAAACACGGTTGGTCTTGGAGGGTTCGTCAGCAATCAAGGGGTTTCGGTTTCGGCCGCATCACCGGCAGAAAAGTTGACGGCTCGGCCTGGCACGATGGTTGAAATGGCGTGCTTGTAGACCATCTGCGTGACCGTGTTGCGCAGCAACACCACGTACTGGTCGAACGACTCAATTTGACCCTGCAGCTTGATGCCGTTGACCAAGTAGATGGAGACCGGGACATGCTCACGGCGCAGTGCGTTTAAGAAGGGGTCCTGCAGAAGTTGACCTTTGTTGCTCACGATATTCTCCGTGTTCTGAATAAAAATATTCTAAGTAAATAAGCCGAGAACATAACACATACAAACGCCTCAAAGGCGCTTCTCAACGAGACTCCCTGTCCGCGAAAGGGTTCTCAGAAGTCTTCATTTCAATGCGCAATGGCGTGCCCACCAGTTTGAACTCTTTGCGGAAGCGGCCTTCCAAAAAGCGTTTGTAGGCTTCGGTCACATGTTCCAAAGAATTGCCATGAACCACGATCAAAGGCGGGTTCATGCCGCCTTGGTGGGCATAGCGCAACTTCGGACGGTACATGCCTGTTTTCTTGGGGGTTTGGAACTGAACCGCTTCTAGGAGCAAGCGCGTCAAAATGGGGGTCGGCATTTTGACCGTCGCCGAGCGATGGGCTTCGGCAATCGACGTCCAGAGTGGGCCCAAGCCTTGGCGTTTTTTGGCAGAAATGAAGTGGACCGACGCGAACTTCAAGAATGACAAACGGGTTTCGATGGCGCGCTCGACCAATTGGCGCTGGTAATCGTCGACCGCGTCCCATTTGTTGATCGCGATCACCACGGCACGGCCACTTTCCAAAATGTAGCCCGCAATGTGGGCGTCTTGGTCGGTGATGCCTTGGGTGGCGTCCAACAGCAGCAGCACCACATTGGCCGATTCAATGGCTTGCAGGGTTTTGACCACCGAGAATTTTTCAATGGCCTCAAAGACCTTGCCCTTGCGGCGCAGACCCGCTGTGTCAATCAGCTCGAAGCGCTGTCCATTGCGCTCAAAGGGCACACTGATGGCATCGCGGGTGGTGCCGGGCATGTCAAAAGCGACCAAGCGCTCTTCGCCCAGCCAGGTGTTGATCAGGGTGGATTTGCCCACATTCGGGCGCCCTGCCACGGCCAATTTGATCGCTGAATTTTCTTCAACAACCTCGTCGTCTTCAGGCAAGTTCAATGGATCCAAGGCCAGCTCGACCAAGCTGCGAATGCCTTGGCCGTGGGCCGCTGAAACCGGCGTCACGTCCCCCAAGCCGAGTTCGTAAAACTCGCTGAGTTGAACGCCTTCCACCATGCCCTCGGCCTTGTTGGCGACCAGCAAGGTGGGTTTACCCAGGCGACGCAGGTAATTGGCGATGTCGTGGTCTTGGCCCGACAAACCAGCGCGAGCGTCAACCACAAACACCACCACGTCCGCTTCGGCCACCGCCTGCTGGGTTTGCTTGGCCATTTCTTTGTAAATGCCGCTGCTGGCGTCCGGCTCAAAGCCGCCTGTATCGATGACGATGTACTCGTAGCGACCTTGCTTGCCGTTGCCATAGTGGCGGTCGCGCGTCAGTCCGGCGAAGTCAGCCACAATCGCATCGCGTGATTTGGTCAGGCGATTGAACAAGGTGGATTTGCCGACATTGGGTCGGCCAACCAAGGCAATAACGGGTTTCATTAGATTGAAAACGCCATCACATTGCCCTTGCGCGTCACCACCAACAAAGTTTGTCCTTGAACCACGGGCGGCGCTGCAAAACCCGAGCCATCGGTGCTCAACCGGTTGAGCGTCCGACCATCGTCGCTGGCCAAGAAGTGCAAATAGCCTTCAGCGTCACCAAAGACCACCGCTTGACCGAGCCGGACTGGCGCCGTTAATTGGCGGTATTTGAACTGGTCAGAGGTCCAAATGGCTTCGCCGTCGCCCCGACGCCAAGCCACCACTTTGCCATCGGCCTCGGTGCCATAAACGGCATTGGCGTCACCCGCCAAACCGGTGAATCCATTAGCCGCATGGCTCCAGGTCGTTCGGCCACTGGCCACGTTCACACAACCCACCGCTGAAGAATAGGCACGCGCACAAAGTGTGTCGGGTTGACGGGAGACGTGGCCCACCAAGTCGACCAATCGCTCGACGTCGTTAACCCCCCGAGGGGTGCCAATCGGCGCCTCCCAGCGGCCACTCCCGTTGTCCGGGTTTAAGCCGACCAAGCGCCCCGAAAAACCAACCACCAAAGTGTCGCCCACGGCCATCAAGACCCCGGGCAATTTCAAGGTCAAGGCCTCGCTGGGGCGTTGCTGGGTCCAGAGCTGAAAGCCTTTTTGGCCATCAAAGGCCATCACGGTGCGTTCGCCCGTCAAAATAAAGACCCGACCGCCTGCGACCAAGGGGGGGGTGTAGGTGGTGGCTGGCAAGGTTTTGCGCCAAATTTCTCGCTCACCCTCCAAAACAACCAGTTGATTGGCGTCGTTTACCACGGCCAAACGGGTTTCGCCGGCTTGGTTTTGCGCCGCACCCAAGCCCACCCCAGCGGTCAGGTGTTTGGCCACATCAGCGCGCAGCAAGGCGTTGCCGTTGTTCAAGGCCAAAACAGCCATTTGCCCTTTGTCATTGGCCACCGCCAGCGTGTTGCTGGTCGTTGGCACCATCAGAGGAAAGCCCACCTCGCCCACGGGGACCGCCCAAATCGATTTGACCTCGAAGGCGGGCGTCAGCGTTTGCAAAGGCGAGGGCTTGGGCGCGTTGTCGGTGCTGCAGGCAGACAGGGCCAAGGTCAAGGCGGTCAGAAGACCGGCCAATCGGAATGTGGATCGATTCAAGAGGCAGCTCCTGCGGGCGCTGGCTTGACACCCAAGGCATTGAGTTTGACCTCAACCAAGCGACGCAACTCAGAACGTTCGGTCAAGCCGTCGTAGGCTTTTTGGTATTCCGCTTGCGCTTGATCGGGCTTGTTTTGCAACATCCACAAATCACCACGGCGGTCGGCCGCCAAGGCTTCAAATTCTTTGGGGAAACTGGCTTGGAGCGTGTTCAAAGCGACGTCAAAGGCCTTGCTTTCTGCCTGCAAAGAGGCCAAGCGCAAACGAGCGACCGATTGAAGGCCTTTGTCTGCACTGTGTTCGACCAACGATTGCAAAGCGGTGGAGGCGGCAGACAAATCGCCCTTGTTCACCAAGACTTCAGCGGCCAATAATTGGGCTTGGGCCGCATAGGCGGTTGATCCAAATTGGCCATTCAGATCCAGCGCCATTCGGCTGGTTTTGGCCACGTCCTTGGCCTGGCTGGCTTGATCCAATTGATCAAACAGGGCGGAAGCTTGAACCGCTTGCTTGTTTTGCCAGTACTGATAAGCATTCCAGCCGGCGACCAACACCAAAGCAGCCGTCACCACCCAAGAGATGGCGTTGCCGTATTGTTTCCAAAAATGCTTCAGCTGGTCGAGCTGTTCTTGTTCTTCGAGGTCGAGATGCGCCATGGGATTCCGTGATGATTTGGGGTGATTGTAGGTTGACTGATGTCCTGTCAAGGTTCAGGCCAAGGTTCACGCAGGGCTTGGCGCTGCGGGGCTCAGTGCGCTGGCCCAAGCCGCCAAGCCGGTCAAAGGCAAGGTACTTTGCGCGCCAACACCGTCACGCAGCGCTTTGAGGGTGAGCTCGCCGCGGGCCATTTCATCGGCTCCAAAAATCAATGCCCACACGGCCCCGCTGGCGTCGGCTTTCTTAAATTGCGATTTCATGCTGCCCCAAGCGTCTGCTGATCCCGCGTGCATTTGGACTGCAATGCCGGCGCGACGCACCTCGTTTAAGGCGCGCATCACTTGGGGCATCGCCTGCGCATCGGGCGCGATGGCATAGACCAAAGGCAGGGGCTCCGGGATGGACGCCTGCTCTTTGAGCAACTCCAGCACGCGTTCAACGCCAAACGCCCAGCCCACCGCCGGGGCTGCCTTGCCGCCAATTTGGGCAATCAAGTCGTCGTAACGGCCGCCCGCGCAAAGGGTGCCTTGCGACCCCAAACTGTCGGTGATGAATTCAAAGACGGTCAGGTTGTAGTAGTCCAGGCCACGCACCAAGCGGGGATTGATGGTGTAAGTAACGCCATTGGCATCCAAAATAGCCCTTAAAGCATTTAAATGCGCCAAAGAAGCTTCACCCAAGTAATCCAACAAACGCGGCGCACCTTCCACCAAGGATTTCATGGCGGGGTTCTTGGTGTCCAAAATGCGCAGCGGGTTGCTGTGAAGTCGTCGTTTGGCATCCTCATCGAGCTGATCGGCATGGGCTTCTAGGTAAGCAATCAAGGCGACGCGGTGCGCCTGGCGCTCGGGCGGCTGCCCCAAGCTGTTCAGCTCCAGCCTCACGTCCTTCAGCGCCAACTCTTGCCACAGGTGGTGCGCGAGCAAAATCAGTTCTGCATCGACTTCGGGGCCCGGAAAACCCAAGGCTTCGGCGCCAATTTGATGAAACTGCCGGTATCGTCCTCGTTGAGGCCGCTCATGGCGGAACATCGGGCCCATGTAATAAAGGCGCTTGCCGCCGTCGTAAAGCAGCGAGTGCTCGGCCACCGCTCGGACCACGCCCGCAGTGTTTTCAGGGCGCAAAGTGAGTGCTTCGCCATTCAAACGGTCTTCAAAAGAGTACATCTCCTTTTCAACCACATCCGTCACCTCACCCAACCCCCGCACAAACAAGGGCGTGTGTTCGACGATGGGCGTGCGAATGTTGTGGTAAGCATAACGGGCCATCAATCCCCGCACCTTGCCCTCCAACCACTCCCAGCGGGCAGATTCGGGCGGCAAAATGTCGTTCATGCCTTTAACGGCAGTCAACTTCTCAAATTTCTTTTCAGTCATATCTCTGGAAAAAACGAATGCCCAAAGCCAATCAGGCCGGCGCAAAACGTTTTTGAATGTAGTTTTCCACGATTTGGTGGAATTCTTGGGCGATGTTCTCGCCGCGCAAGGTCAACGCTTTTTCGCCGTCAATGAAGACCGGGGCGGCAGGCGCTTCACCCGTGCCAGGCAAACTGATACCGATGTCGGCGTGTTTGCTCTCACCGGGGCCGTTCACGATGCAACCCATCACCGCCAGTTTCAAGTTCTCAACGCCGGGGTACTTCACGCGCCAGACCGGCATTTGGGCCCGCAAATGGTCGTCAATTTGTTTGGCCAACTCTTGGAAAGTGGTGCTGGTGGTTCGGCCGCAACCGGGGCAGGCCGTGACGCTGGGCACAAACACGCGCAGGCCCAGCGACTGCAAAATTTCGTTGGCAATCACCACCTCTTGGGTACGCGATTCGCCGGGCTGCGGCGTCAAGGAAACGCGGATGGTGTCGCCGATGCCTTGCTGCAACAAAATGCCCAGCGCGGTGCTTGAAGCCACGGTGCCCTTGGTGCCCATACCGGCCTCTGTCAAGCCCAAATGCAAAGGGTAATGACAGCGTTTTGACAAGGATTGGTAGACCGCGATCAGGTCTTGCACGCCGCTGACTTTGCAAGACAAAATGATTTGATTGGGGGCCATGCCCATGCTTTCGGCCAACTGGGCCGATTGCAAGGCAGAAGCCATCAAGGCTTCGTACATGACTTGACGCGCCTCCCAAGGTTGGGCCCGCTGGCTGTTTTGATCCATCAAATCGGCCAACAGTTCCTGATCCAAGCTGCCCCAGTTGACGCCGATCCGCACCGGTTTATCGAAGCGCAAAGCCGCCTCAATCATCTGGCCGAATTGGACGTCGTGTTTGTCGCCCTTGCCCACATTGCCGGGATTGATGCGGTATTTGGACAAGGCCTGCGCACAGGCCGGCACTTCCGTCAGCAAACGGTGGCCGTTGTAATGGAAGTCGCCAATCAAAGGGACCGAAATGCCCATTTTGTCGATCTGATCACGGATGTGCGGGACGGCTTGTGCCGCCTCCAGGGTATTCACGGTCAGGCGCACCATTTCAGAGCCCGACAGCGCCAGTTCTTTCACTTGGATGGCCGTGCCAATCACGTCGACGGTGTCGGTGTTGGTCATGGACTGAACGCGCACCGGCGCATTACCGCCCACGGTCACGACTTGATCGCCCCATACAACGCGGGCTTGAAGGGTTTGACTTCGGGCCGGTTGGGGGATCGCCACGGGAGAAGACGACAACAATTCGGAGGCGGGTGGATCAATCATGGCTGAATCTCAAAACGAGCGACGTTGTTGACCACAAAGGGTTGGGTATCGAAAGCCTGGTTTTTAACCAAAACATGCGTTCCGCCCGCATTACCCAACACCACCTTGAGGGGGGCTTGTCCTTGGGCATCGGCAGTCTCACCGGCTTGCAGCGTTTTTGAAAAAACAACCTGGCCCGTGGCGTCACTGACTTGAATCCAACTGGTCGCCGTGGCGGTAAAAGCGACCGCGGCCGAATTGGCTGTGGCTAAAGGGGGCGGAGGCGCTTTGGGCGAAGCCGATGGCGGTGAAATGGATGGCGCTGCGACGGTTGGCGGTGCAGCAGGTGCGGCGTCTGGTCCGCCGGCCTCTTTGGGCGCCTCCATTTGCAAGGGACTATCGGGCGGCATCGCCGGCTCTTCAGGAGCGGGTTGACTGGGAAACCATGTCCCCCAGAAATAAAGCAAAAAGGCCGCGATGACGAGGATCGGCACCGCCAAGCCCAAGGGGGTTTTGAATACCAACCACCAAGGCCGATCCCGCTTGATCGTTGCGTTCAGAAAACGTTGGTTTAAACCCGATTCTTCTACATTCAGCCGAGGTGGGGCAGCCTTAGGCAACAAAGCCAAAACGGGAGCGGGGTCGATGCGAAGTTGTTTGCAGGTACTGATGGCCAAAGTCCGGGCAAAAACAAGATCAGCGAACAGATCCCACTGGTTGTTTTCCAAGCACTCAATTTTGCTGACGGGGACTTTGAGTCGCATCGCCAAGACGGAGATGTGCACCCCAGAGGCCTGACGGGCCGATCGGAGCAAGCTGCCGGCTGTCTCTGCGCTTTTGACATCCTCAGTCATTCAGTACCTCGTTCGCTTTATTACGGCTTTGCAGATTCCCTGGATTCAGGAAACTGACGTTTTAAACGGTCTAACCACACACCACTCGCTTCGTTCACGCCCAGGCCTCGTTCGATTTGAACCCCTAACCACAAGGTGCCTGCATCGGCCCATCGCGACTGGTTCACTTGGCGAATATAGGGGTTTGCTTCAGCAAATGCACCCCGGTTGAACATTATCTCTGCTAAAGCCCGATTTGCCTCCCAAATCAATCTGTTTTGCGCCTCATTGGAGGGTCTTTGGTCCACTGGCTGGTCGGCTGCAAGGGCCAAAACGCTCAAATAACTGGCTTGTGCCGCCTCAAATTGACGAGCTTGCCGTTGGCAAGCCGCTTTGGCACTCCCCAAACGCAGGGCATCAACGCCATCGCTGAGCGCCAAAGCCGCTTCGTAAAAAGGCAATGCCTGCGCTAAATGGCCTTGCTGGCATTGCCACCAAGCCGCATTTTGCAAGACGTTGGGGTTGCTCGGCTCCAACGCCAACGACGTCTGGAAACTGGCAGCCGCCGAGGGATAGTGGCGCAAATGCCATTCGATCAGCCCACGCAGACTGTGGGCCTCCGCGGGGTGGGGGTTGGCATGCAAGGAGCGATCGACTTCTTCAAGAGCGACCGAGTTTTGCCCGGCTGTGAAGTAATGAACCGCCAGGGCCAAGTGCAAATCTGCTGGCTGGGCTCCCCTGCTCAGTTCCACCGGGGCGGCCGAACTGAATTCAGGCCCTGACAAAAAAAGCACAAAGCCCAATGCCAAGGAAAAAGTCCGCCAAGGAGCCGCCGCTCGCCGGACACAAGAGGCAACGAGGGACCCAGCGCGCTTGAATGATTCTGCGCCCATGAAGCGGCCTATAAGTCCGTGACAGGGTGAAGGGGGATGACGCCGTTTTGACGCAGCGCGGCCATGCGGTCTTGGGCTCGCGTACGGTCCTTCACATCGCCGGCCAACTGACCGCACGCGGCGTCAATGTCATCGCCCCGGGTCTTGCGCACCGTGGTGACCCAGCCGGCTTCAATCAAGACCTGGCTAAATTGCTGGACGGCCGCGGCGGAAGATCGGTGCAGCCCCGAGGCGGCGAAAGGGTTAAAGGGGATCAGATTGAACTTGCACCAATCACGCCGACCCGATTGGGTGGGCACAAAGGACGAAACCAAGTCAATCAACTGGCGCGCCTGTTCGGGGCTGTCGTTCACGCCATCGAGCATGCAGTATTCGAAGGTGATGAAGTCGCGCGGTGCGAATTCCAAATAACGCTGACAAGCCGACATCAGTTCGGCCAAGGGGTATTTTTTATTCAAAGGCACCAGCCCGTCGCGCAAGCTGTCGTTGGGGGCGTGCAGCGAAACAGCCAAGGCCACAGGCACTTCTTGAGAGAGGCGGTCCATCATCGGCACCACACCGGAGGTGGACACCGTCACACGTCGGCGAGAGAGGCCGTAAGCGTGGTCGTCCAGCATGGTGCGCAGGGCAGGCACCAAGGCGCTGTAATTTTGCAAAGGCTCGCCCATGCCCATCATGACCACGTTGGAGATCACGCGCTCGTCGGCATTTTTGCCACTGCGATTCAAATGACGCCGCAAAAAATGCTCGGCAAACCAGAGCTGGGCCAGGATTTCAGCGGTCGTTAGATTTCGGCTAAAGCCTTGGTGACCGGTGGCGCAAAAACGGCAGCCCACGGCACAACCGGCTTGTGATGAAACACACAAAGTGCCTCGGTCGTCCTCAGGGATGAAAACGGCCTCGACGGCGTCCCCGTTGCCCACATCAAACAACCACTTGATCGTACCGTCGGCTGATTCATGCTGACTCAAAACCGGCAAGGCTTGAATCACGGCGGTGGTTTTGAGCTTTTCGCGCAGCGACTTGGCCAAGTCGCTCATGCCATCAAAATCGGATTCTCCGCGCTGGTGAATCCAACGAAACAGTTGCGTGGCGCGAAAGCGTTTTTCCCCCAAGCGCTCACAAAAACCCGCCAGACCGTCGAGGTCAAATTCGAGCAGGTTGGTGGCGCTGGAGGTCACCGACTCAACGTGCGTAGACGTTCAAAGCGGGGAAGAAGGTGGCGATTTCAACGGCAGCTGTTTCAGCGGCGTCAGAACCGTGCACGGCGTTGGCGTCGATGCTGTCGGCGAAGTCGGCACGGATGGTGCCGGGGGCTGCCTTCTTGGGGTCGGTGGCGCCCATCAGGTCACGGTTCTTCAGAATCGCGCCTTCGCCTTCGAGCACTTGCACCATGACGGGGCCAGAAATCATGAAATCGACCAGGTCTTTAAAGAAAGGACGGGCAGCGTGGACGGCGTAAAACTGTTCAGCGTCAGCGCGGGACAGGTGAACCATGCGAGCGGCGGCGATTTTCAGGCCAGCGGCTTCAAAACGGGCATAAATTTGACCGATGACGTTCTTAGCAACGGCGTCGGGTTTGATGATGGAGAGAGTGCGTTCGATTGCCATGTGATTTCCTGGACAGTAAAAATACTAAAAAAAGCCCGTTATTCTAACCCGTGAGAATTCGATCTCCCTCGAATAAAGATCAGGTTATGGGATCGATTGGGCTGGGTTCGGCTTAGCGGGATCGACCGCCACCGCCGAACGATCCCCCCCCACTGAATCCACCCCCCCCTCGCCTTGGGCCTTTGTTTTGTTTCTGGCTTTGACGCTGGCGAGACAAACTGTCGCCCCCAATGTAGCCCAAAGAGGTGCGCATGGGGTCAGGTTGCCCGGTGGCTTTCGGTTTGCGACGGCCTGGGCCGGTGCCCAAGCCGCCCGCCGACACATTGGTTTTGAGCGGGTCGGGCTGTCGGGCTCGTGCGCCATCACCCCGCGGCCCAGGCCCTGCGGGTCGACGTCGGCGGTTGGCATCGCTGCGGCTGGGTCCAGCACGGCGGTGATCTTGGCCGGGGGTTGCGCCCATGCTGGTATCACCATCGCCCCCCTCCACGCCCTTGAAATGATTGTCTTCACGAGGGGCTCGGGCAGCCCGCATGAGGGCTTGAATGTCGCGCTCGTCCAACTCCATAAAGGCACCCCGCTTGAGGCCACGGGGCAGCATCATGGCGCCGTAACGAATGCGGATCAGTCGGCTCACCGCATGGCCCACCGCCTCCATCATGCGACGCACTTCGCGGTTACGGCCTTCGGAAATGGTGACGCGGTACCAGCAGTTAGAACCTTCGCCACCGCCCTCTTCGATCGAACCAAATTGGGCCAAACCATCGTCAAGTTGGACGCCCGATAACAGGCGTTGTTTTTCTTCAGCGCTCAAAGCGCCCAAAACGCGAACCGCATATTCACGCTCCAAACCAAAGCGCGGGTGCATCAGTTGATTGGCCAATTCGCCCGAGCTGGTGAAAAGCAACAGGCCTTCGGTGTTCAAGTCCAGGCGACCAACCGACTGCCATTTGCCTTGGGCCAAACGGGGCAAGCGACGAAACACCGTGGGGCGATTTTGGGGGTCGTCGTGGGTCACCACTTCGCCGGCGGGCTTGTGGTAAGCGATGACACGCGGCGGCGGCGGGTCAATGCGGTAGCGAATGGGCTTTCCATTGACCTTGACCTGGTCACCATATTGCACGCGTTGGCCAATGTGAGCCGGCTCGTTATTGACCGAAATTCGGCCTTCCAAAATCAGTTGCTCCATCTCCAGACGCGACCCCAAGCCCGCTTGGGCCAGCACTTTGTGTAATTTGGGGGTTTCAACTTGCGGCAACAGCACGCGCTTCAAAGGCAAGACATCGGGTGAGGCCTCGTCAGCATCGAACTGCCCCGACACCACGTCCTCAAATCGCAGCGATTGGGACGATTGGGATTCACTGCCCGGCTCGACGCCAGACGGGTTGACCCGCTTGGCCTGAAGGTTTAGGGGGTCTGGAACGAGGGCGGACTGAGTCGCTTCGGGATTTAAGGGGTTGTCATTCTGGGTCATGGGGCGGCTCTTTCGGGACAGGTTCGGTCTCTACCTCAGACCATTCTGGGACTACGGCGTGGGATTCCACTGCAGGCAAGGTAAAA
This sequence comes from uncultured Curvibacter sp., assembly GCA_903828535.1. Lineage (GTDB taxonomy): Bacteria > Pseudomonadota > Gammaproteobacteria > Burkholderiales > Burkholderiaceae_C > Curvibacter. Next base: position 218,172 of record CAIKMN010000003.1, on the reverse strand, counting down.
ACCTGGTCCAAGGGCAATTCAGGTTCATCAAAAGGAAACGCCGCCGACTCGGGGTCAGCGGCGTCGGCCATGGCCTGGCGCAATTGGTCCGAAGGTTCTGGCGAGGTCAAGGCCGGCAATTGATCCAGCGCAGCCAAGCCCAGATCGTCTAAAAACTGTTGCGTGGTCGCAAACAAGGCGGGGCGTCCCACTGTTTCTCTGTGGCCGATGACCTCAATCCAGCCCCGGTCTTCCAGTTGTTTGATGATCAAGGCGTTGACTGTCACACCACGGATGTCTTCAATATCGCCCCGGGTCACCGGCTGTCGGTAAGCCACGATGGCCAAGGTCTCCAACACCGCGCGGGTGTAGCGGGGTGGTTTTTCTGGGTTCAGCCGGTCGAGGTAAGGGCGCATCTCGGGGCGGCTTTGGAAGCGCCAACCCGAGGCAATCATGACCAACTCGACGCCACGATGGGCCCATTCGGCTTGCAGTTCGGCAAGCAAAGTTTTCAAAGTATCGGCACCCAACTCGTCGTTGAACAGCACCCGCATGTCTCGGATGGACAAAGGTTGGCTGGCACAAATCAGAGCGGTTTCCAGAATGCGCCGTGCATGTGTCGTATTCATGGTTCAGGATCCAGAAGGCCCATGGGCCCCGCCCCGGTTTGACCGGGCGGTTCATGGCGATTAAAAACAGGACGACCTTAAAACGGCTTGAAGTCAAGCGGCGAGCCCCCTGCAGTGGGTGCGATTCTAGCTTAGACCGCTCGATTTACCCGGCCTTGCCCCACAGCCGAGTCCTTGAAACCAATCAAGTTTCAGTTTCGAACTGCCAGAACGCCAAGCCAGCCTGAAAATCTTCGGGGACAGCGGCTTCAAATGACAGGGGTTCTTGGGTGATGGGGTGAACAAATGCCAAGCGCCAGGCGTGTAAAGCCTGACGATTCAAGCCACCGGCCGGTTGGCCTCCATACAGCGCATCGCCCACCAAGGGGTGGCCCAAGCTGGCCATGTGGACCCGAATCTGGTGGGTGCGTCCGGTGTGCAACACGCAGCGCACCGAGCAAACCGATTCGTCCTTGAACGATTTGCTGAGGGCCGCATGACTGGCTTTCAGGGTCACCAAGGGGCTGACTTCGTGGCTGTTGGCCAAGAAATAAATGTCCGTTTTGGCCGTTTTGCCGGCATGGTGCTCCAAATCCACCACGGCCATGCGCAAGCGCTGTCGAGGGTCTCGACCAATGGGGGCTTCGACCGTGGCTTTTTTGCCGCCTTCCCAAGTGTGATGGGCCAAGGCCAAATACTGACGACTCACCTCGCGGGCGGCGATCTGTTGCACCAACCGATCCATGCTGGCCCGGGTTTTGGCCACCACCATCAAGCCACTGGTGTCACGGTCCAAGCGGTGGACGATGCCCGCACGAGGCATCTGGGCTGCCCCGGCGTGGTGGGCCAGCAGGCCATTCAACAAGGTGCCACTCCAGTGCCCCGGCGCCGGGTGAACCACCAGCCCAGCGGGTTTGTTGATGACCATCAGGTGTTCATCTTCAAAAACGATGGCCAAGGACATGGCTTCGGGTTTAAAGGCTTGGCTTTGCGGTGTCGGTCGAATGTGGATGGCCAGTTCATCGCCCGCCAGCACCTTGCTGGCGGGCTTGGTGACCACCGCCCCGCGCCAGGTCACAGCGCCCTCCTCGATCAACTGTTGCAAATAATTACGAGAAAATTCCTGCAAGGCCTGAGTCAACACCTTGTCTAAGCGCTGGCCATGGCCAGCTGCATCCACGCGCCAAGAGCGGTGCTCACCCTCCTCTTCATTGGGCTCGCTGGGTTCACTCAGGTCCAACAATTCAGGACTGGATTCGGAGGGCTCAGGGTTGAGCGTCGATATAATGTTTTTGCTTTGTTTCAAGGGGCTTCCATTGACCGTTCGTGCCAAATTATCCGCGTTTGCATTCAGTTCGTGGGGCAACGCATTTTGGCTTGCCTTCGGTGCGGGCTCCCTGGTTGTCCTGAGTGGTTGTGCCGATGGCGGCGCCACCGACTCCACCGCCAAATGGTCGAACGAAAAACTTTACGCCGAAGCCAAAGACGAAGCCAAGAGTGGCGCCTACGACAAGGCCATTCCCCTGTTTGAAAAACTCGAGGGTCGCGCAGCGGGCACCCCTTTGGCCCAGCAAGCGGAAATTGAAAAAGCCTACGCCCAATACAAATCCGGCGAACCCACTCAGGCCGTCACCACACTCGACCGGTTCATCCGTTTGCACCCCAGCAGTCCGGGCATGGACTATGCGCTTTACCTCAAAGGGGTGGTGAACTTCAACGATAACCTGGGCTTATTTGCCAGCATCATTCAGCAAGATTTGTCGGAGCGCGATCAAAAGGCGGCCAAAGATTCTTTTGACGCTTTCAAAGAATTGGTCAGTCGTTTCCCCGACTCCATTTACGCGTCTGACGCCAGGTTGCGCATGAATTACATTGTGAATTCTCTGGCGCAATCTGAGGTGCATGTGGCGCGTTACTACTTCACCCGCGGGGCCTATGTGGCGGCGATCAACCGGGCTCAGTATGCGGTGACGGAATTCCCGAATGTGCCCGCCACCGAAGAAGCCCTGAGCCTGATGGTCAAGTCTTACGACGCTTTGGCCATGCCCCAGATGCGCGATGACGCCTTGCGCGTCTTGGAACTCAACTACCCCAACAGCCCCTACCTGACCAGCCTGCGCCCCCAAAAATCCGCGTGGTGGAAAATTTGGTAAGTTCGTGGGCCGGGCTGACGGCGTTACTTAGGCAACAAAGGGGCGACAGCCCCTTTTTTATCGCCGTCTTTGGCCACTTGCTCGGCTTGTCTTTTGGCAGCGGCTTCCCGCTTTTCTTGATAGGCTGCTCGCTGTTTGGCCTCATCCGCCTGCCGAGCGCGCAAATCACTCAACACCTGTTCATGCTGTTTTTGTCGGGCTTCCGCTTGGGCTTGGCGCTGTAACCTGGCCTGTTCACGGGCGATCTCGTCGGCCCCATGCGATTGCTCTAATTCCAATAGATGAGCCCCATTGGCGTCTGCTTTTTGCTGCCGGTGGGCTTGCTCATGGTCTAGCAGGTCGCTGGAAAAATGGGCGTCCAAGCGCTCCAACTCAAGCGCGCCAAGGGTGCGCCGTTGCTCCGCTTTCAAACTGTTTTCTTGGCGTTTTAAATCGTTCAGTTGCGCGCGGTAATTCAGTCGACGGGCTTCCAAGCAATCGTTCACGGCAAACCGCTGGTAACACTCGGCTTCGAGCTGAATTTGTTGAAGTCGCAGCGATTCACGGGTGGCGGCAATGACTTCAAAAGGAGAGGTCGAAATCGAAGGCGCCTGCGCCCAAAGCCAACTCGGCGCGACCGACAAGCACAGCAGCAAAGGCCAAGAAAAACGCCTTAGACTTCCTGATCTTTCCGGGTTTGACAGCGGGGCTTGCCTTTTAAAGTGCAGCATCAGGTCAACCCGGTGTCGACGGTGCGTCGCTCCAGCGCCAAAAATTCGGCCGATTGCATCTCTTGCAAACGCGACACGGTGCGCGGGAATTCATGGGCCAAAGGGCCTTCGGTATAGAGGGCTTCCGGTGGCACTTCGGCCGACAAAATGAGCTTAACTCGGCGGTCGTAGAGCACATCAACCAGCCACGTAAAGCGGCGGGCCTCTGAGGCCTTGCTCACCGGCATGTGCGGTACATCGCTGAGCACAATCGTGTGAAATTGGCTCGCCAATTCCAGGTAGTCATTTTGCGAGCGGGGGCCGCCGCACAAGGTCTTGAAGTCAAACCAGACCACCCCGCCAGCCCGGCGCAGGGCCTGAATTTCGCGGTTTTCAATCTTGAGAAGGGGCGACTCGTCGGCCGTTTCAGCCAACCGAGTGAAGGTGGCATCCAAGGTGGCGGTGGCCTCGGGGCCCCAAGGGGTGAGGTAGGTGGGGACTTGCTCCAACGTACGTCGTCGGTAGTCCACGCCGTGATCGACGTTCAAGACTGCCATCTTTTGGTTCAACAAGGCAATGGCGGGCAAGATGCGGTCGCGGTGCAGGCCATTGGGGTACAGCGCGTCGGGCTTGAAATTGGACGTGGTCACCAGGCCAACCCCATTGGCGAACAAGGCCTCAAGCAAGCGGTGCAAAATCATCGCGTCGGTGATGTCTGCCACGTGGAACTCGTCAAAGCAAATCAACTTGTAGCGTTTGGCGATTTGGGCGCCCAAAACGCTTAACGGGTTTTGCGTGCCTTGCAAGGCGCGCAGTTCGCGGTGCACCTCGCGCATGAATTCATGGAAATGCAAACGCACCTTGCGCTTGATGGGCACTGCATTGAAAAAGCAATCCATCAAAAAGCTTTTGCCCCGTCCAACGCCGCCATAAAGATAAACCCCTTTGGGCACCTCGGGGCGGTTCAGGAGTTTTTTTAGCGGGCTCGAACGCTTCGATTTGTAAGCCGCCCAATCGTCAGCACAGCGCTGCAACGCCTCGACGGCCTGCCGCTGCGCGGGGTCGCTCTCGAAGCCGCGTGCTTGCAGCTCTGCCTCGTAGGCTTGACGCACCGCCCCCTGAACCTCTGAGGCCCTTGAATCGGCAGGCGCGCCCGCTGGATTCACCATGAATTAGAAATTCAAAGTGCGTTTGTCCACCGCCAAAGCGGCTTCCTTGGTGGCTTCAGACAACGAGGGGTGCGCGTGGCAGATGCGGGCGATGTCTTCAGCACTGGCCTTGAACTCCATCGCCACCACAGCCTCGGCAATCAACTCGCTGGCCATCGGGCCGACGATGTGGACGCCCAAGATTTCATCGGTCGTGGCATCGGCCAAAAATTTAACCATGCCGGTCGTGTCGCCCAAAGCACGGGCGCGGCCATTCGCCAAGAAAGGGAATGTGCCGGCCTTGTAGGCGACGCCGTCCGCCTTGAGCTGCTGCTCCGTGCGGCCGACCCAAGCGATTTCGGGGCTGGTGTAAATGACCCAAGGAATGGTGTTGAAATTAACGTGCCCGTGCTGGCCGGCAATGCGTTCGGCCACTGCAACGCCCTCTTCCTCGGCCTTGTGGGCCAACATGGGGCCACGCACCACATCGCCCACGGCCCAGACGCCGGGCAAATTGGTCTTGCAATCGGCGTCAACCACAATCGCGCCGCGCTCGTCGAGTTGCAACCCAACGGCTTCGGTGTTGAGGCCAATGGTGTTGGGCACACGGCCAATCGAGACAATCAGCTTATCGACTTCCAAGTCAATGGCCTCGCCCTTGGCATTGGTGTAAGCCACGCTAACGCCTTTTTTGCTCGTCTTGATCTCGCCGACTTTGACGCCGAGTTCAATCTTCAAACCTTGCTTGTCAAAGGCTTTTTTGGCTTCCTTGGCAATTTGTTCGTCAACCGCGCCCAAGAAGGTGGGCAACCCTTCGAGGATGGTGACCTCGGCGCCCAAACGACGCCAAACCGAGCCCATCTCCAAGCCAATCACACCCGAGCCAATCAGGCCCAGCTTCTTGGGCACCGCGCCCAAACGCAAAGCGCCATCGTTGGACAGCACATTCACTTCGTCGAATGGCGTGCCCGGTAATGCGCGGGCATTGGAGCCCGTGGCGATGATGATTTGTTTGCCGACCAGGGTTTCTTCAGAGGCGCCCGCCACCTGAATTTCGTAGCCGCCTTCAACCGCTTTCACGAATGAGCCACGGCCATGGAAGAAAGCAATTTTGTTCTTTTTAAACAAATACAAGATGCCGTCGTTGTTTTGCTTCACGACGGTGTCTTTGCGACCGATCATGGTGCCCACATCGAGGCCCAGGCCCTTCACCGTGATGCCGTGTTCGGCAAAGTGGTGATTTGCTTGCTCATAGTGTTCACTCGATTGCAGCAAGGCCTTCGAAGGAATGCAACCCACGTTGGTGCAAGTGCCGCCGGGCGCAGGGCCCCCGGCCGCATTCTTCCACTCGTCGATACATGCGACTTTGAAGCCCAATTGGGACGCCCGAATGGCCGCCACATAACCGCCGGGGCCGCCACCGATGACGACCACATCAAATTGTTGACTCATGTTGTTCAGCCTTTAAAAATCAGATTTCGAACAACAAGCGTGCGGGGTCTTCCAGCGCTTCTTTCATGGCCACCAAGCCCAGCACGGCTTCGCGGCCGTCGATGATGCGGTGGTCATAAGACATGGCGAGGTAATTCATGGGTCGGATCACGATTTGACCGTTCTCCACCACCGCGCGGTCTTTGGTCGCATGCACGCCCAAAATGGCCGACTGTGGCGGGTTGATGATGGGGGTCGACAGCATGGAGCCGAAGGTGCCCCCATTGGAAATCGAGAACGTGCCGCCGGTCATTTCTTCAATGCCCAACTTGCCGTCACGGGCTTTGGCGCCGTATTCGGCAATTTTCTTTTCGATGTCGGCAAAGCTCATTTGATCGGCGTTGCGCAAAATCGGCACCACCAAACCACGGGGAGAACCCACGGCAATACCGATGTCAAAGTAGCCGTGGTAAACAATGTCGTTGCCGTCCACCGAGGCGTTCAAGACGGGGTATTTCTTCAGCGCATGGACTGCGGCTTTGACGAAGAAGCTCATGAAGCCAATCTTCACACCGTGTTCTTTTTCAAACTTTTCTTGGAAGCGCTTGCGCATTTCCATTACCGGGGCCATGTTGACTTCATTGAACGTGGTCAGGATGGCGTTGGTGGATTGCGATTGCAACAGGCGCTCGGCAATGCGGGCGCGCAGTCGGGTCATGGGCACACGTTGTTCAGGACGATCGCCCAAGTCGACGCTGGGCGCCGCCACTTGAGGCAACGACTGCGTGGGCGTACCCGTTGGGATGCTCACCGCAGTGGCGGGCTTGGCACCACCTGCCACCGCCGCCAAGACATCGCCCTTGGTAACGCGGCCGTCTTTGCCAGAGCCGCTCACCGCCGACACAGACAAACCGTTGTCAGCCAGCAGCTTGGCGGCCGCAGGCATTGCGACGTCGCCTTTAGAGCCACTGGCGGAACCCACCGCATTGACGGCGGTGCTGGCTACGGCTGCCGGTGCTGCAGCGGGGGCAGAAGCCGAAGCAGAGACGCTGGCGCCGGCCTTGCCTTCGGTGTCGATGCGGGCGATCAATTGATCGGAGGCCACAGTGCCACCGTCGCCCACCACCAACTCAGCCAACACGCCAGCGGCGGGAGCAGGCACTTCAAGCACCACTTTGTCGGTTTCAATTTCAATCAGGATTTCGTCTTCTTTGACCGCTTCGCCGACTTTTTTCTTCCAGTTCATCATGGTGGCTTCGGCCACGGATTCAGACAGCTGAGGAACTTTGACTTCTACGATTGCCATGGGATTCTTTCAATAAATACGTTGGAGAGGAAGGTTGACTTATTTGGTCAACACAAAGCCTTTGAGCTTGGCGAACGCGCCGTCGACCAAGGCTTTTTGTTGCTCTTGGTGCAGGTGCGAATAACCCACTGCAGGCGACGCCGAGGCGGCACGGCCTGAGTAGCCCAGTTTTTGGCCTTCAGCCATGTTTTCGTGGATGTAGTGCTGCACGAAGAACCAAGCGCCTTGGTTTTGAGGCTCGTCTTGTACCCAAACCACTTCGGTGGCGTTCGGGTATTTTTTGAGTTCAGCGGCAAAGGCCTTGTGCGGGAAGGGGTAGAGCTGTTCAACCCGCAAAATGGCGGTGTCGTCATGGCCTTTTTCTTCGCGCTTCTTGACCAAGTCGTAATAGACCTTGCCAGAGCAGGCCAAAACGCGCTTGACTTTGTCGGCCTTGAGTTCTTTGGTCTCAGGAATGATGGTCTGGAAAGAGCCTTTGGTGAACTCAGACAAAGGCGATGTCGCATCCTTGTTGCGCAACAAGGACTTGGGCGTCATGATGATCAACGGCTTGCGCAAATTGCGCACCATTTGACGACGCAACACGTGGAAGATCTGGCTGGCCGTGGTGGGTTGGACGATCTGCATATTGGTGTCCGCGGCCAATTGCATGAAACGCTCCAAACGCGCCGAGCTGTGCTCTGGGCCTTGTCCTTCATAGCCGTGCGGCAGCATCAAAGTCAGGCCATTGACACGACCCCACTTCACTTCTCCAGAGGCAATGAACTGGTCAATCACCACTTGAGCGCCGTTGGCGAAGTCACCAAACTGGGCTTCCCAAATCACCAGCGTGGTGGGGTCGTTGGAAGCGTAGCCGTACTCAAAACCCAGCACCGCTTCTTCGGACAAGATGGAGTCAATCACCACAAACGGGGCTTGGTTCGGGGCCACGTTTTGCAAAGGCACGTAGGTGCCGATGTCCCATTTTTCACGGTTCTGATCGTGAATCACCGAGTGGCGGTGGGTGAAGGTGCCACGACCCGAGTCTTCGCCCGACAAGCGCACAGGGTAGCCACTGGCGACCAAAGAGGCGAAGGCCATCAACTCGCCCATGCCCCAATCGACCGGCAGGTCACCCCGGCCCATGGCGGCGCGGTCGTCATACACCTTTTTCACCAACTGATGCGGTGTCAAGCCCTCAGGCAAAGTGGTGACGCTCTTGGCCAAGCGGTGCCACTCGGACAACGGAATCGACGTGTCGCCCGCATCGGTCCACTTTTTGCCCAAATAAGGCGACCAATCTACCGCAAATTTGCTTTGGAAATTCGCCACCACGGGGTCCACCGTGTGACGGCCCTCCTCGAGGGCTGCGCGGTAGGCCTTGACCATGTCATCGCCCAACGTGGCGCCCAAGCCTTGCGCGGCCAGCTTGTCGGCGTAGAGCCTGCGGGTACCTGGGTGAGCAGCGATTTTTTTGTACATCAGCGGCTGGGTCAGGCTCGGGGTGTCTTGCTCGTTGTGCCCCAGTTTGCGGAAGCAAGTGATGTCGACCACGATGTCTTGGCTGAAGGTCATGCGGAACTCGAGGGCGAGTTGCATGCACAACACCACGGCTTCAGGGTCGTCGCCATTGACGTGCAACACCGGTGCTTCGACCATTTTCACGATGTCGGTGCAATAGGCGCTGGAGCGCATGTCGCGGGGATCGCTGGTGGTGAAGCCAATTTGGTTGTTGATGATGATGTGCACCGTGCCGCCGGTGGTGTAACCGCGGGTTTGGGCCAAGGCCAAGGTTTCTTGGTTCACACCCTGGCCGCCAAAGGCCGCGTCGCCGTGGACCAACACGGGCAACACTTGTTTGCCTTGGGGGTCACCGCGGCGGTCCATGCGCGAACGCACCGAGCCTTCAACCACGGGGTTCACAATCTCCAAGTGCGACGGATTGAACGCCAAACTCAAGTGGACCGGGCCGCCGGGGGTGGCGACGTCCGAGCTGAAACCTTGGTGGTACTTCACGTCGCCAGAAGGCAGGTCTTCGGGGGCGGTGTGGTCGAACTCGGCAAACAAATCACCGGGTTTCTTGCCCAGGGTATTCACCAACACATTCAAGCGGCCCCGGTGGGCCATGCCGATCACAATTTCTTGCACGCCTTGGGTGCCAGCTGCTTGGATCAGTTCGTCCATGGCGGCAATGAAGCTTTCGCCCCCTTCGAGCGAGAAGCGTTTTTGACCCACGTACTTGGTGTGCAAGTAACGCTCCAAGCCTTCGGCGGCCGTCAGGCGGTCCAGAATTTGCTTCTTTTTATCGGCGGTGAAGTTGGGTTTGCTGCGAATGCTTTCCAGCTTCTTTTGCCACCAAGCCTTTTGGTCTTGGTCGGTGGTGTGCATGAACTCGGCGCCAATGGTGCCGCAATAAGTTTCACGCAGCGCATTCAACACCTCGCGCAAGGGCATCGTGTCCTTGCCAAAGAAGGTGTTGCTGATGTTGAATATGGTTTCTTGGTCAGCGTCGGTGAAACCGTAGTAAGACGTTTCAAGCTGGGGAATGTGGGCGCGCTCGGTGCGTTGCAGCGGGTCCAGGTTGGCCCAGCGGGTGCCCACGTTGCGGTAGGCAGCGATCAGCTGTTGTACGGCGGTGCGTTTGCGGCCCAACTCCGCGTCGGCGCTGGCGACCACCACCTTCGTTTGACCTTGTTTGGCGCGCTCGGCAAAAGCATTGATGACCGGCAAGTGCGGCACATCGCGGGCTTGAGAGCCGTCGACGGCGGGCACGTGTTGCAGGGCATCGAAATACTCGCGCCAATTGGTGGGCACGCTACCGGGGTTGGCCAAGTAGTTTTCATACATCTCTTCCACATAAGGCGCGTTGCCCCCGAAGAGATAGGTGTTGCCTTGGTAGGCGGTGTAGACCGTTGACGGGCTGCTCATATTACGCTGACCTCCGCTTTCCTTCAGAAAGCATAAGTTGGTGGATAACCTCCCGCGACACGGCTGGACCGGTTAGCGGATGCGACAGTGGCTGTGAGAGGGCCTGATTGCACTTGGCATTCTGCCACGAATTGTTGACACATCTGCTGACGATTGGCTGACCCCGCCCCCCTTAATGGCCCATGAGGCCCCTACAAAGGACTTATAACGGACCAGGGGTTTGTACCAGCATCGCCCGAAAATCGTTCACATTCGTGTGGGTAGGACCCGTCACCAGCAAGTCGTCCAATGCTTGAAAGAACCCATAGGCGTCGTTGCGGTCCAGGAAATCGGCCACCTTCAGGCCCATGGCCTCGGCCCGAGCCAAGGTGTCCGGCATGACAAAAGCGCCCGCGTTGTCCTCGACCCCATCAATGCCATCGGTGTCCGCGGCCAATGCCCAAAGGCCCGCTTCGCCTTGCAGCGCCTGTGCCAAACCCATGCAAAACTCCCCTGCTCGCCCGCCCCGCCCTTTGGCTGCACCGGGTTGACGGGGGCGCAGGGTCACCGTCGTTTCGCCCCCCGACAAAATCACGCAGGCCTTTCCCGGGGCGGGTTTGGCAAAAGGCTGTCCATGGCGCGCCACACTCTTGGCCAAAGCCGCATGCACCTTGCCGACCTCGCGCGATTCCCCTTCAATTTCATCGGACAAGACATAGGCCGTCACCCCCGCCGCCTCGGCCGCCGCGGCGGCCGCCAACAAAGACGCGCGGGGCGTGGCCATCAACTGCACTTGGTTGTGGACAAAGCAGGGGTCGCTGGGTTTTGGCGTTTCCCAAGCGCCCGTTTTGCGGGCACCACTTTCCAGAGCCGCCCAAGCCACTGGCGGCAGTTCAATTTGGTAGCGCTTCAAAATAGCCAAGGCATCGGCACAGGTGGTGGCGTCGGGCACGGTCGGGCCGCTGCCGATCACGGAAGGGTCATCGCCTGGCACGTCGCTGATGGCCAAGGTCAGCACCCTGGCAGGCGCACAGGCCGCCGCCAATCGCCCGCCCTTGATGCGAGACAAATGTTTGCGAACGCAATTCATTTCTGCGATGTGTGCGCCGCTGGCCAACAGGGCTTGGTTCACCGCCTGTTTATCGGCCAAGCTCAATCCCTCGGCCGGCAAGGTCAGCAACGACGAGGCGCCGCCCGACATGAGGCAGATGACCAAATCATCGGCGGTCAGTCCTTGGGTTAAAGCCAAGATGCGCTCGGCAGCCGCCAAGCCATTTGCATCCGGCACGGGGTGAGCGGCTTCCACGATGTCAATTCGCGGCGTTCGAGGAAGCGCCGCAAGGCCCTCTTCAGCTTCAGAAACGGGCGCTTCACGCGGCGGCGTGTGGCCATAGCGCGTCACCACCAAACCGGAAAGGGGGGCCTCCGCTGGCCACCATTTTTCAAGCGCCTGTGCCATGGCCCCGGCGGCCTTGCCAGCACCCAGCACCAAGGTGCGGCCCTTGGGGGGCGGGGGCAAGTAATCAGGCAGGGTCAACAAGGGTTGAGCGCGGGCCACGGCCACGTCGAACAGGTAGCGCAAAAACGCCTGGGGTTGCTGGGGATCGAACCGTTTGTCTTTGGCCATCGCATTCGTTGGCGTTGCGGAGGTGGCTGGCATGGAAGCGTTGGCGGTCACAAATCAAGTCCCACTTGCGGTTGCAGGCCTTCCCGAACCGTCGGAAAGTGCAAAACCAATCGAAGTTCTTTTTTCATGCGGGTGTTGACCAAGCGGCGTGACTCGCCCATGAAGCTCAACAAATTCAAAGGCAAGGTTTTCTGAGCCTCGGCTCTCGACAATCTGGGCGGCTTGGCCATGCCGTAGAGGGCGGCGGCCAAGTCCACGTAATCCCCCATGCGCAACTCGGTGTCGTCATTCACGTTGTAGACCCGCTGGGCTTTTCCGCGCCAGAGCGCTAAAACACAGGCCCTGGCCAAGTCGTCGGCATGGATGTGGTTCGTGAACACATCGTCTTCACGCCGCAGCACGGGTGTGCCTCGCTGCAGGCGTTCCCGTGGTGTGCCGCCGACACGGTCGGGGGCGTAGATGCCGGGGATTCGCAAAATGCAGGTTCTCACCGCAGCGCCCTGCGCCGAACGACCGGCGCTTTGTCGCCCGAAATGCCGCACACGGTTCTCGGCATCGACGCGCCGTTGGGCCCGGTGGGTGCTGGGTTGAAGCGACTGGGATTCGTTGACCCAAGCCCCATCGCAGTCACCATAAACACCGCTGGTGCTGCCGTAAACCAAGGTTTGGGGCGCAGACCGTTTGCGCAACACCTGCAGCAGCGCGTGCGTGCGCGGGTCACGCCACCAATCGGCGCGCCCTTCACCGGGCGGCGGGGCCAGATGCAACACCCGTTGGGCAATTCCGGCCAAACGCTGCAAAGTCTTGGGTTGGTCCAACTGCCCCACCAGCGGGGTGATGCCCGCACGCCGCAAGTCAGCGATTCGATCGGGTGAAGAGGTCAAAGCGATCAATTTCACGCCCGAAAGTCGGCGCGCCGCGCGCAGCCCCACATCACCGCAACCCACGATCAAAACACGTTCCCGCCGGAAGCGAGCCGGCAAAGCGCCAAGAGGGGTCTGGTTTGAAGGCAAAATTGACGTTGTTGTAAAAAACCGAAGCCCCTAGGATAACGTTTAGAGAGCGAAGACCAGACATGACCTACCAAATCACGGTTCAACCCAGCGGTCGCCAATTTGCCACTGAAGCCGAAGAAACCATTTTGAGCGCCGGCATCCGCGCCGGCGTCGGCCTGCCCTACGGCTGCAAAGACGGTGCCTGTGGCTCTTGCAAATGCAAAAAAATCAGCGGCACGGTGGTTCACGGCGAACATCAAGCCAAGGCACTGTCACCCGAGGAAGAGGCCAATGGCTTCATACTGACCTGCTGCGCCGTGGCCCAAAGCGATGTGACCTTGGAGTCGCGCCAAGTGACCGACGCGAGTGCATTCCCCATCAAGAAAATGCCCGCACGGGTTGCGGGTTTGGAAAAGAAGTCGGCCGACGTCATGGCCGTTCGACTGCAATTGCCCGCAACCGAGCAATTCCGTTACCACGCCGGTCAGTACATTGAATTCATCTTGCGCGATGGTTCACGCCGCGCCTACTCGATGGCCAACGCACCGCACACCCAAGTCCAAACCCCTGGCCTTGATTTGCACATCCGACACCTGCCCGGCGGCAAGTTCACCGACCATGTGTTTGGCGCCATGAAGGAAAAAGAAATACAACGGATTGAAGGGCCATTTGGCAGCTTTTATTTGCGCGAAGACTCCCTCAAACCGATGGTTTTCGTCGCGTCCGGCACCGGCTTTGCGCCGATCAAGGCCTTGTTGGAGCACATTCAATACGTCGCCGAACACTCGGCCGACCCGGCGCTGGGGGCCGCACAGGCTTTGCGTCCCATCCATTTTTATTGGGGTGGACGGCGCCCCAGCGACTTGTACTTGGACGATTGGGTGAAAGCCCAACTGCCCAAAATGCCCCAACTGCACTACATCCCCGTGGTGTCCGATGCGTTGACTGAGGACGCTTGGCAGGGCCGCACGGGCTTTGTGCACCAAGCGGTGCTGGACGATTTTGCCGACTTGTCGGGCCACCAGGTTTATGCCTGCGGCGCCCCCATCGTGGTGAACTCGGCGCAAAGCAGTTTCACCGCCCAACGCGGTTTGCCAGAGGACGAATTTTTTGCCGATTCGTTCACCAGCGAAGCCGACAAACAATAACGCAGAGCCCCGCATGCGCTTGGACAAATGGCTTTGGGCGGCCCGGTTTTACAAAACCAGGAGCCTCGCCAGCGAAGAAATTGGCAAAGGCCGGGTTCAAGTGAATGGGGCTGTCGCCAAAGCCTCGCGTGAAGTCAAGCCAGGAGACGAGTTGGTTTTGAGACACCAGAGCCTTCCCCGAACCGTGCGCGTTTTGGGCCTCAGCGCCCAGCGCGGGCCAGCGGTTCAAGCGCAAACGCTTTACGAGGAAACGGCTGAAAGCTTGGCCTTGGCCCAACAATCCAGGGAACAGCTGCGACTGGCACCCGAACCCGCCTTGGGGATCACGCAAGGACGCCCCACCAAACGCCAGCGCCGAGATTTAGACCGAGTGGATTGGGACGCCCGCTGGCGGGCCGAAATCTAACCCCCCACAACGTCAACTCAACCTCAACCTCAACCTCAGCAGCCTGACCAAGCCGAGGATTTAAACCTTCACCGGGTCGAGGGCGTTCGACAAGCATTGGCCCATTTCGGAAAAGTAACGATCAGTTTCAGCGGTCGGAACGATGTAGCGAATGCGGTTGTCGGTTTCATCCGGCAACAGGTCAATCAGACCCTTTTTGCGCAGGGTTTTCAGCCGGCGGTGGACGGTGGTCGGCGAGGCGTCAGGGGACATTTTCATGGCCTCCAAAACCGGCACTTTTCGGCCTTCATGCCACAACACCGCCAATTGGTTCATCAACCGCTCTTCGGTCGCGTCCATGGCGATAAAGCTGGGCAAACCGCGCAGGGCATGAACCAGATTAAGAAACCGCATGTAAGCACCCGCTTGTTTTTCCATTTTGGGTATTTCAGAGAGAGGTTGAGCCGATGAAAAGGAGTCTAAATTTAAATCATTATCAAAAAGATAATGTTAAAATCCACCCGTATTCTACGTCTGCTCTAGCTTGATGGGACGGATTCGATGCGGTGGAAACTACGCATTCTCACAAGCTCAGTCGGCCAGCGCCTGCGCCAAGCGCTGGTGCAAATCGACCGACCAAGCCCGTCGGTCGCGTCCTTGCTGGGTTTCAGGCGGTAAGAAGCGAACCTTCACCCCCAATCGGGGCAGTTGCATGCAGCGCCAAAGCGAAGTCACCAAGGTGTCATCGCCGACGTAGGCAGGCGCCAAGGACCGTTTTTTGTGCTCCAAATCCCAATACGTGATGGCGACCGGTTGCACCGGCACTTGGGCATGAATGGCCGACTGCAACAAATTGGCGTGAAAAGGCAACAATGCTTCGCCATTGCTGGTGGTGCCTTCGGGGAACACCGCCAAAACCTGCCCCTCCGTCAAGGCCGCCGCCATGTCGTGCACGACCCGCATCGCGTCTCGTCGTTGCCGGCGCTCTATGAACAAGGTGCCGGCAGAATCGGCCAAGTGGCCAATCACCGGCCAAGCCTTCACGTCGGATTTAGACACCAAGCGGCAAGGCGCCGCGGCCAACAAAACCAGGATATCGAGCCAAGAAATGTGGTTCGCCACCCACAGGGTTGGGGCCGATTGGGGCCGCCCTTCGACCTGCAGTTCCAAGTGCAAGCGCTTAAAGAAACGCTGGGCCCAGAGGTGGGCGCGGTGCATGCGTTGGTTGGGGTCGAGCGGCCCAAAGTCGCGCCAAACTTCCCAAGCCCCCATCAACACATGCCAAACCGCCAGCAGCACCCGCACCGCGGCGAGGCTTTTACGCTTGAGGCGTTCGCTCATAAGCAAGCGCCCCGCCGACCACGGTCGCCATCACGCGGCCTGGTAACCAAGTGCCGGTCAAATCAAAGTCGAAAGGCGTGTGGCGGCCTTGGCTGACCCATTCGGTGGCGTTGACCGACCATTGCGCCGCCGGGTCAAACAAGCAAAGGTCGGCCACGCCGCCCACACTCAAACGCCCAAGCGATGCTTGCAAGGCGGGCCCCACGGAGAGCCCCAACACTTGAGCGGGACCCTGAGTGACGGTGGCCAGCGTAGCGGCCAGCCCCAACCCTTGGTCTTGTCCCCATTTCAGGGCCAAGCTGAGCAACAACTCCAGGCCGGTGGCACCGGGCTCGCTTTCGGCAAAAGGCAGGTCTTTGGCGTCGGCATCGACTGGGTTGTGGTCAGACACCAAGGCGTCTAGCGTGCCGTCTTGCAAACCTGCGCGCAAAGCGTCGCGGTCACGCTGTTGGCGCAAGGGCGGGTTCAACCGGGCGCGGCTGTCAAAGAAGCCAATGTCGGCATCGGTCAAATGCAAGGAGTTGATGCTCACATCGGCCGTCACCGCCAAACCCTCGGCCTTGGCCTGTCGTACCAAAGCCACGCCCTGCGCGCTGCTGATGCGACAAAGGTGCACACGGGCTTGGGTGGCGCGCTGCAATTCAAAAATCGTGTGCAGAGCAATCGTTTCGGCGGCCACCGGCACACCACTGAGGCCCATCCGGGTCGCCAGCGGGCCACTGGCGGCGACGCCCTTGCCCAAGTTCAGTTCTTGTGGGCGCAGCCACAGCGTGTAACCAAAGGTGCTGGCGTACTGCATGGCACGTTGCAACACTTGGGTGCTGGCAATGGGCACTTCGGCTTGCGTGAAACCCACGCAACCGGCGTCGGTCAAAGCGGCCATTTCGGTCAACACCTCGCCGGCCAATTGCCGCGTCAAAGCCCCGAGCGGCAGGATGCGCGATTGGTGGAGTTTTTCAGCACGAAACTTCAACATCTCCACCAAACCGGGCTCGTCCAATACCGGGTCGGTGTCGGGCAAGCAAACCAAACTGGTCACACCGCCGGCGACGGCAGCCGCCAGCTCAGAGGCCAGCATGCCTTCGTGTTCTTGGCCTGGCTCCCGCAGGCGCACCGCCAAATCGACCAAACCAGGGGCAACGATCAGACCGGTGGCGTCGAGCGTTCGATTGGCGACAAAGCCTTTGGGCACCTCGCCCGCAGGAACGATGGCGAGGATTTTCCCGTAGGCAATGGCCACATCGGCCAGTTGGTCCAAGGCCGTTGTGGGGCAAACAACGCGGCCATTTTTGATCAGCAAATTCATGGTTTACCTTGCTTTCATCAAACTCAATTGGCCTCGTTGCCAGCCACGATGCTCATCGCCGCCATGCGAACAGCGATGCCAAAGGTCACTTGCGGCAAGATCACCGATTGAGCGCCGTCGACCACGGCGGAGTCAATTTCGACCCCGCGGTTAATGGGCCCGGGGTGCATGACTATGGCGTCGGGTTTGGCCAGCTGCAACTTTTCCGGCGTCAAGCCAAAACTCTTGAAAAATTCTTGACTGGAGGGCAGCATGGCCCCGCTCATGCGCTCGTTTTGCAGGCGCAGCATGATGACCACATCACAGCCTTTGAGGCCTTCTTCCAAGCTGTGGCAAACCCGCACACCCATTTGCGCCATGTCCGTAGGCACCAGGGTTTTGGGGCCGACCACGCGCACCTCGGCACAACCCAGCGTCGTCAAACCGTGAATGTCAGAACGCGCCACCCGCGAATGCAAGACGTCTCCGACGATGGCCACCGTCAGGTTGGCGAAGTCTTTCTTGTAGTGACGGATGGTGTACATGTCCAGCAAGCCCTGTGTCGGGTGGGCATGGCGGCCGTCGCCGGCGTTGATGACATGCACATGGGGAGCCACATGCTGCGCGATCAGATAGGGAGCGCCCGACTCGCTGTGGCGCACCACAAACAAATCAGCGGCCATCGCCGACAGGTTGGCGATGGTGTCCAACAAGGACTCCCCCTTGGCCGCCGACGACTTGGCGATGTCCAAATTGATGACGTCCGCCGACAAGCGCTTGGCTGCAATTTCAAAGGTGGTGCGGGTGCGGGTGGAGTTTTCAAAAAACAAATTGAAAACACTTTTGCCACGCAACAAGGGGACTTTTTTGACCTCGCGGTCGTTCACGCTGACAAAGTTAGCGGCCGTGTCCAAGAGGTGGGTCAGGGTGTCTTTGGGCAGCCCTTCGATCGACAACAAGTGAACCAATTCGCCGTGGCTGTTCAATTGGGGATTGCGTTTGTAGCGCATGGTCATTGAACTCCAGAATTAAAACTGAAACTGAAGCGGCCTTCTTCGTCACGTAAAAACCGCAAAGACAGTTCGGCATGCAAGTTGAGACTGGCCGCCACCACATCGGCTTGAATGGGCAATTGACGCCCGCCGCGGTCGACCAGCACGGCCAAGCGAACCCGACGGGGTCGGCCGTAGTCAAACAACTCGTTGAGAACGGCCCGCAAGGTGCGGCCGGTGTAGAGCACATCGTCCACCAAAATGAGGTCGGCGCCGTCCACATCAAAGGGCAAGGTGGTTTGGGCGTTCGAGGACAGGCCGCGTTGCGCAAAGTCATCGCGGTGCATCGTCGAAGAAATCACGCCCTGCCCGCCGAGTTGGCCAGCAGCCACGAGGTCTTTCAAATCGGCTTGCAATCGATCGGCCAACCAAACCCCGCCGCTGGCGATGCCCACCAAATGGGGCCGAGTTTTTGATTCGGTGGGGACGCTTGAATTTGTCAACAGGGCCCGTACACCTTGCAGCAACGCTGGGTACAAGGCTTCTGCATCCAAGGCGGGTGAAGGTGTTGCAGAGGAAGGGGGTGCAAATGAAGATGAAGGCCCTGATTCTTGGCGGTTGCTCATGGCAAGCTCCTTAAAAATTGCTCCAAGATAATGCAAGCCGAGGCGGCATCGGCATCCCGAGCCCCTTGAGAATGGGCCTCGGTGGTGCTGTAACGCTCGTCGACCTCAAACACCGTCAGGCCAAACCGGCCATTCAATTGACGGGCAAATTTGCGGGCACGCAAGGTGTTTTCATGGGCCACCCCATCGGGGTGAAAAGGCACACCGACGACCAGGGCATCGGGGTCCCATTCTTGGATGCGCTGCTGAACCAAGGCAAAGCGTTTGTCGCCCTCGGCCACCAGCGTGGATTGCGGCGTAGCGGTTTTGGTGAGCCGATTGCCCACCGCCACGCCAGTGCGCTTCTGACCATAATCAAAGGCCAAAAAGGTTTTGAAATGAGCGGGCACGGCCGCCAAGGAAGGGGGGGACATCGTGCTGGTGATCAGGCCTGCGCTCGAGATGAGGCTCATGAATGCCCCACATCGGGCGACAACATCCAGCTTTGCAGGCCGAGCAAGGCCAAGGCCTGATCCCATCGATCGGCGACAGGGGTGTCGAAGATCAAGCGCTTGTCGGCGCCGACGGTGAGCCACGCGTTTTCCGCAATCTCAGATTCGAGTTGACCGCCGCCCCAAGAGGCGTAGCCCAGGGTCACGATGACACGCTGCGGGCCACCGCCGTGCGACAAGGCTTCCAACACATCGCGCGAGGTGGTCATTTCGAGGCCACCGGGGATGGTCATGGTCGAGGCATAGACCGCGTCGCTGGCTTCTTGCCCCTCGCTTGACTGGCCTTTGACCGCCTCGTGCAGCACAAAGCCGCGCTCCGTTTGCACCGGACCGCCGTGGAACACCGGGGCGTCGACCAAGTCGCCTCGACCTAAGTTCAAGTCGACTTTTTGGAACAGAGATTGGAGGTTGATGTCGCTGGGCCGATTGATGATGAGCCCCAAAGCACCTCGCTCGCTGTGGTCGCACAAATAGACCACACTGCGGGAAAATTGCTCATCCTCCAAACGGGGCATGGCGATCAAAAAATGATTGGTGAGGTTGATCGGGGCAGAATCGGCAGCCATGCGCTTATTTTAACGCCCCGCTTACAGCCCGCCGATCCCCATTCAAGACCCCATCCAAGACCCCATTACTCAACATGAACGCTCCTTTGCATCCTGAACTTCAGTCTGAATTTTCCAGTGGCCTGTTTTGGTTCCGCCGTGACTTGCGCCTCGACGACAACACCGGCTTGGCCCAGGCCTTGGCGCGCTGCAAGCAAGTGCATTTGGTGTTTGTTTTTGACACCGTCCTCTTGGCGCAACTGCCACGTCGAGACCGGCGTGTCGAATTCATCTGGCAAAGCCTCCAAGAGCTGGACGAGCAGATTCGGGCGCGCAGCCAAAACCCAAACACGGGCTTGTGGGTGTTGCACGGTGTGGCGGCCGATGAAATCCGCCAGTTGTCCCAGCAATTGGGCGTCCAAGCGGTGTTCACCAACCACGACGATGAGCCCGCCGCCTTGGCGCGTGACGCCCAAGTGCGCACCCACCTGTCTCAACAAGGTCAAGACTTTTTCACCTTCAAAGACCATGTCGTGTTTGAGCGACGCGAAATATTGACCCAAAGCGGCGGTGTTTACGGTGTCTTCACGCCTTACAAAAACGCCTGGCTTAAAAAACTGGACGAATCCGCTTTGGCCGATCGGGGGGGGTTGACGCCGGCCAACAGCGTGCGCTTGGCGCCTCGCGCTCAGCCCACACAATCAACACAACCAACCCCGTTTCCCGAAATTCCCGAAATTTCCCAAATTCCTCACTTTCCTCATCAAACCCACTTGCCCCCTTTGGCCGAACTGGGCTTTGAGCCCACCGAACTCAGTGCACTGGGGATCCACGGCGGCGCCTTGGCCGCGCAACGCTTGCTGCAAGACTTTCTGCCGCGGCTGAACGCCTACGAGGAGGCGCGTAACTATCCGGCCATTAAAGGACCCAGTTATTTGAGCGTCCATTTGCGTTTTGGCACGATCAGCATTCGCGCCTTGGCCCGTGCGGCCTTGGACAACCAACCCGCTCGTGCCAGCCAACTGGCCACGACAAATCCCGGCGCGGCCACTTGGCTCAGTGAACTCATTTGGCGAGATTTTTATGCGCAGATATTGGCCAACCATCCGCAAGTGGTTGGCCAGAGTTACAAGCGCGAATACGACGCCATTGAATGGGAGCAAGGCCCCCAAGCTGAACAAAATTTCAGGCGTTGGTGCGAAGGACGCACAGGCTACCCCTTGGTGGACGCTGCCATGAACCAACTCAACCACAGTGGCTACATGCACAACCGCCTGCGCATGGTGGTGGCCAGCTTTTTGGTGAAAGACTTGGGGATTGATTGGCGTTGGGGGGAGGCCTATTTTGCCCGCCAACTGAATGACTTTGATTTGAGCGCCAACAATGGCGGCTGGCAGTGGGCCTCCTCCAGTGGATGCGATGCTCAGCCGTACTTTCGCATCTTCAACCCAATCAGCCAAAGTGAAAAGTTCGACCCCAAGGGGCAATTCATTCGGCGCTACATCCCGGTATTGGCGGGCCTCTCAGACAAGGCCATCCATGCGCCCTGGCTGGCGGCCCCGTTGGAGCTGCAGGCGGCGGGGGTGGTGTTCGGTCATGAGGAAGGTCAATACCCTTTGCCCCTGGTGGACCACGCAGAAGCCCGCGAGCGCACACTGGCCCGCTACGCGGTGGTCAAAAACTCAAAAAGCGAGGGACTTTAAATTTGAACCATTTCAAAGTCTTCTTTGCGCGCGCCACATTCTGGGCAAACCCAGTTCATTGGCACGTCGGCCCACAAAGTACCGGGGGCAATACCGTCTTCAGGACAGCCGAGGGCCTCGTCGTACATCCAACCGCAAATCAGACACATCCAGGTTTTATAGTCAGTCACTTGTCGTCACGCGCCAACGGCGCCAATTAGAATAAAAAAAGATTGTAATAGCCCATGACCACCCCCTCGCCTCTCGAAGACCCTGAAGACTCCAGCCCGGCTTGTGTCATGGCTTTCAACGCCAACGACCCCAGCGGCGCGGGCGGTCTGTCCGCCGACATTGCGACCATCTCCTCCGTCGGTGGGCACGCCTTGTCGATCATGACGGGCACCTATGTGCGAGACACCTCCCAAGTCTTTGAGCATTTTTCGCTCGACGAAGAAGCTGTCACCGAACAAGCCCGCATGGCCTTGGAAGATGTCCCGGTGCAGATTTTTAAAGTGGGGTTTGTGGGCAACCCAGAAAACATTGCGGCCGTGGCCGAAATCAGCTCCGATTACCCCGACATTCCGGTCGTTGCCTACATGCCCAACCTGTCTTGGTGGAACGACGACGCGATCGAAAACTACCTGGATGCCTTTGAGGAACTGCTCTTGCCGCAGACCTCGGTGTTGGTGGGCAATCACAGTACCCTCGCCCGCTGGCTTTTGCCGAACTGGTCTCAACAACGAGCGCCGAGCGCGCGCGACATTGCTGCAGCCGCCGCTGAAAAAGGGGCCCCTTACACCTTGGTGACTGGCATGGCCCTGCCCAACCAACACGTGGACAACGTGCTGGCCAGCCCAGAAACCATTTTGGCCCATGTGCCGTTTGAACTTTTTGACGCGGTCTTCACCGGCGCGGGCGACACGCTGTCTGCCGCCCTCGCCGCCTTGCTGGCAACCGGCATGGACTTGACCGAAGCCAGCACCGAAGCCCTGAGTTACTTGGACCGTTGCCTGCACGACGGTTTTCGGCCTGGCATGGGCCACGTCATCCCAGACCGTTTCTTCTGGGCCGAACCCGACGAAGACGCTGAAGCCACCGAAGAAGCCGAGGCTTCAGGTGTGGACCCTTTGGCGGGTTTCGTTTTGCCACCGCATGACATTCAACATTGAACCCCATTGACTTCACTGGAATGGAGCCCGTTTTGACCGACCTGAATCTTCCCCTTTTCGAACGAGCCAAGCGCGTGATTCCCGGTGGCGTGAACTCGCCCGTTCGGGCTTTCCGCGCCGTGGGCGGCACGCCGCGTTTTGTGCAACGCGCCCAAGGGGCGCACTTTTGGGACGCCAACGACCAACGTTTCATTGATTACATCGGCTCTTGGGGCCCCATGATTTTGGGCCACGGCCACCCCGCGGTGATGGAAGCCGTACAAAAAGCAGCCCTCGATGGTTTTTCTTTTGGCGCTCCGACCGAGCGAGAAATTGAACTCGCTGAAGAAATTTTGAGCCTCGTGCCCTCCATGGACATGGTGCGTTTGGTCAGCTCCGGCACCGAAGCCGGCATGACGGCCATTCGCCTGGCACGCGGTGCCACCGGCCGCACCAAATTCATCAAATTTGAAGGCTGCTACCACGGCCACGCCGATGCCTTGTTGGTGAAAGCCGGATCGGGGCTGGCCACCTTTGGCAACCCCACCAGCGCCGGCGTGCCCGCCGAAGTGGTGCGCGACACTTTGGTGCTGGAATACAACAACATCGCCCAACTTGAGGAAGCCTTCGCCCTGCATGGCCGCAAACTGGCGTGCGTGATGATCGAGCCGATTGCAGGCAACATGAATTTGGTGCGCACCAGCGTGGCCTTCATGAAGCGGGCCCGCGAGTTGTGCACCGAGTACGGCGCGCTGTTGGTGTTCGATGAAGTCATGACCGGTTTCCGCGTGGCGCTGGGCAGTGCGCAAAGCCTTTATGCACAATCGCTTCCTGGTTTCAAACCCGACGTCACCGTGCTGGGCAAGGTGATTGGTGGCGGCATGCCACTGGCGGCATTTGGGGGCTCTCGTGCGGTGATGGAGCAGCTGGCGCCACTCGGACCGGTTTACCAAGCGGGCACGCTGTCAGGCAACCCCGTGGCCACGGCTTGCGGATTGGCCACCCTGCGTGAAATCAAAAAACCGGGTTTCTTTGACGCCTTGTCGGCGCGCACCCAAAGCCTGGTCGACGGCCTGAAGGCCGCTGCAGACGCCGCGGGCGTGCCCTTCAGTGCGGATTGCCAAGGCGGCATGTTTGGCTTTTTCTTGCTGAATCAACTGCCCACCAATTACGGCGAAGTCATGAAAAGCGACGGCGCGAAGTTCAACGCCCTTTTCCATGGCCTGCTCGAGCGGGGGGTCTACATTGCCCCTGCTTTATATGAAGCCGGGTTCGTGAGCAGCGCCCACACCGCCGCCGACATCGAAGAAACCATTGCAGCCGCCAAAGTCGTGTTTGAGCAAATGGCCTAAAAAAGCAGCGCCTTGGTTTTGGTCATTTGGCCTTAATGTCGGAAGTGGCGAACGCCACTGAAAACCATCGCCACACCGCGCTCATTGGCGGCGTCA
Organism: uncultured Curvibacter sp.; assembly: GCA_903828535.1. Taxonomy (GTDB): domain Bacteria; phylum Pseudomonadota; class Gammaproteobacteria; order Burkholderiales; family Burkholderiaceae_C; genus Curvibacter. The sequence goes on along the minus strand of CAIKMN010000003.1, from coordinate 194,259 downwards.
ATGACTTCTGGGTCCCGCAGGGAGCCGCCCGGTTGAATGACGCAAGTGGCCCCCGCATCGACCACCACATCCAGGCCATCGCGGAAAGGGAAGAAGGCGTCGCTGGCCACCACCGTGCCTTGCAAACTCAGGTGGGCATGGCCGGCCTTGATGCTGGCAATGCGGGCCGAATCCAAGCGGCTCATTTGGCCAGCGCCGACGCCCATGGTCATGCCGTCTTTGCAAAACACAATGGCGTTGCTCTTGACGAACTTGGCCACTTTCCATGCGAACAGCAAATCCTGCAACTGTTCGGGGCTGGGATGAAGCTGGGTCACGACCTTCAAGTCGCCCAAAGACAATTCGTGGTCATCGGCGGTTTGGATCAAAAGCCCTGACCCAATGCGTTTGATATCGGTCGCGTTCTGACCACGGTCCCAAGGCGTGGCACCCGACTTGAGCGATGCCGGCAATTCAATTTTGAGCAAACGCACATTGGCCTTGTTTTTGAATACCTCCAAGGCCTCAATCGTGAAGTCGGGAGCCATTAACACTTCGACAAATTGTTTCGCCACTTCTTGAGCGGCGAGGCCGTCCACCACCCGGTTGAAAGCGATGATGCCGCCAAAGGCAGAAGTCGGGTCGGTTTGAAAGGCCTTGCTGTAGGCCTCCAAGGGGTTGGCCCCCACAGCAACGCCGCAAGGATTGGCATGCTTCACGATGACGCAGGCGGGCGCGTCAAAACTCTTCACGCACTCCCAGGCCGCGTCGGCATCGGCGAGGTTGTTGTAGCTCAGTTCTTTTCCTTGCACTTGCTGGCCGGTCACCAAAGAGCCGGGGGCGGGGTGAAGGTCGCGGTAATAAGCGGCGGCTTGGTGCGGGTTTTCGCCGTAGCGCAGGTCTTGCAGCTTGATGAAACGGCCATTGCTTTGACTGGGAAAGACCGATCGTTCGGGGGCTTTTTCAGATTCAAGGGCAGCGCCATTCAACACCTCCGCGCTCAATTGAATCGAGGACAAATAGTCGCTGATGGCCCCATCGTATTGGCTGATGCGGTTGAAGGCAGCTACCGACAAAACGAAGCGGGTGGCGTCGCTGATTTTTTGCCCCTGCTGCAACTCGGCGATGACGCCAGCGTATTGCGACGCGTCGGTCAAGACCGCCACATCTTGCCAATTTTTAGCGGCGCTGCGAACCATGGCGGGGCCACCAATGTCGATGTTTTCAATCGCATCGGCCAAGGTGCAGCCCGGCTTGGCAACTGTCGCCTCAAAGGGATAGAGGTTGACCACCAAGATGTCAATGGTGTCAATGCCGTGCGTCGCCAAAGCCGCCATGTGCTCGGGCAAATCGCGGCGCGCCAACAAGCCGCCATGCACCTTGGGGTGCAGGGTTTTGACGCGGCCGTCGAGCATTTCTGGGAAGCCCGTGACTTCGGCCACTTCCGTCACCGGCAAGCCTTGTTCAGCCAGCAATTTGGCGGTGCCGCCCGTGGACAGCAAGCGAATACCCAAGGCGTTCAGGCGCTTGGCCAGTTCAACAATGCCGGTTTTGTCAGAGACGGATAGAAGTGCGTTCATGGCTATAAATGAAAAATAAATTTAGGCAATCAGTCCGTGTTCGACCAACTTCTTGCGCAGGGTATTTCGGTTCAGGCCCAACCATTCGGCAGCGCGTGACTGGTTGTTGTCGGCCTTTTGCATGACCAATTCGAGCACGGGTTTTTCGACCAGGCGAATCACCATGTCATGCAGGTGATGGGGGGTTTCACCCTCCAGATCGCGAAAGTAGTTTTCTAATTTTTCGCGGATGCAAGTTTCAATGTTTTGGGGGGTCATGAAAGGGTCGCCGAAGGGGCATGTCTCGTTGTTTTTTTGTGAAGGATATCGCTTTGGTCGGGCTTGGGCAATCGGTCCATGCACTGACTCAATTCATCAAAATAGTCGGCCACTGCTGCCCATTGCTTTACCGTGCTGTCGAGGGCATTCATGCGCGCTCTAAAGGCTTGGCATCCTGGCAGGGCGTGGACATACCAGCCAATGTGCTTGCGCGCGCTGCGCACGCCCACCGATTCGCCGTAGAGACTGTAGTGGTCTTGCAAATGTTCCAACAGCAATCGACGCACCTCCGCCACCAAGGGCGGCGCCATGACGGTGCCGTGCTGTAAAAAGTGGTCGATTTCCCGAAAAATCCAAGGGCGCCCTTGCGCCGCCCGGCCCACCATGATGGCGTCGGCGCCGGTCTCGGCCAACACCTGCTGGGCTTTTTGCGGGGAATCGATGTCCCCATTGGCGACCACGGGAATACGGACGGCCGCTTTCACCGCCGCGATGGTGTTGTATTCGGCTTGACCGCTGTAGCCCTGCTCTCGGGTGCGGCCATGCACGGTCAGCATTTGCACCCCTACCTGCTCAAAGGCCAAAGCCAAGGTCAAGGCGTTTTGATGGGCTTGACACCAACCCGTGCGCATCTTCAAGGTGACTGGAACACCGTGCGGCGCGCAGGCTTCCACCACGGCGGCGACGATGGAAACCGCCAACGCTTCGTCTTGCATCAAGGCCGACCCGGCCCATTTATTACAAACTTTTTTGGCGGGACAGCCCATGTTGATGTCGATGATCTGGGCCCCGTTGTCGATGTTATGACGTGCCGCATCGGCCATCATCTGCGCCTCGGTACCGGCGATTTGCACCGCGATCGGCGCGGATTCGCCCGCATGATTGGCGCGACGTGAGGTCTTGAGGCTGTGCCACAAATCGGGGCGCGAAGTCACCATTTCGCTGACCGCATAGCCCGCGCCCAAGCGCTTGCAAAGCATGCGAAAAGGCCGGTCGGTCACGCCCGCCATGGGCGCGACAAACAGGTTATTGGGAAGGGTGTGCTGACCGATTTGCATAAAAAAGAGGCACGATTGTATCGCTCGAAGCGCGCGCCTCAGTGACGTGGTTTACAGCGAAAAGGCCGCTTAAACGTTGAATAAGAAATTCAGCACATCGCCGTCTTTGACGACGTATTCCTTGCCTTCGGCACGCATCTTGCCGGCGTCTTTGGCGGCTTGTTCACCCCCGAGCGCAATGAAGTCTTCAAATGCAATGGTTTGAGCGCGAATGAAGCCACGCTCAAAATCACCGTGAATCACGCCGGCGGCTTGCGGGGCGGTGTCTCCGATGCGGATGGTCCAGGCGCGCACTTCTTTCACGCCGGCAGTGAAGTAGGTTTGCAAGCCCAGCAAGCGGAAGGCGGCGCGAATCAAACGGTTCAGGCCAGGTTCGTCTTGACCGAGCTCGGCCAAGAACATGGCTTTGTCATCGTCTTCCATGTCCGCCATGTCGGCTTCCATCTTGGCGCAAATGGCCACCACGGGCGCATTCTGGCCCGCTGCATATTCTTTCAGACGCTCGAGCAAAGGGTTATTTTCAAAACCGTCCTCACTCACATTCCCGACGAACATGGCGGGTTTGGCAGTGATCAGGCACAAGGGCTTGAGCAACACTTGCTCTTCTTTACTGAACTCCAAACTGCGGGCGGGTTTACCTTGGTCCAACACCGCTTGCAAACGGGTCAGCAAGGCCACCAGCTTGGCGGCTTCTTTGTCGTTGCCCGAACGAGCCGCTTTGTTGTAGCGGTGCAGGCTTTTTTCAACGGTGGTCATGTCGGCCAAACACAACTCGGTTTGGATGACTTCGATGTCCGCAATCGGATCGACCTTGCCCGCCACATGAATCACGTTGTCGTCTTCAAAGCACCTCACCACGTTGACGATGGCATCGGTTTCTCGGATGTGCGCCAAAAACTGGTTGCCCAACCCTTCACCTTGACTGGCACCGGCCACCAAACCGGCGATGTCAACAAACTCCACAATGGCCGGAACAATGCGCTCGGGCGAGATGATTTTGGCCAGTTGATCTAGGCGCGGATCAGGCACTTCCACAGTGCCTACATTCGGTTCAATGGTGCAAAAAGGGTAGTTTTCAGCGGCAATACCCGCCTTGGTCAGCGCATTAAAAAGGGTGGATTTGCCGACGTTGGGCAAACCCACGATGCCACATTGGAGGCTCATAAAAATTCCTAGTAAATCAAGCCCCCAGGTGCAAACGCCCCCCGCTGGCAAAGACTTTGCATTGTACTAATCAAGCCAATCAAAATCGGCCACGCCAACCACCTCGAAGCGAACTGGGAGTGGGTTCATGAGCTGAAAGACCTGGACAAACTCAAATACAGCGTCCTTCGCTGGCCAAATTGCGGTGCCCCCAGGCCAATGCCTGAGCCATCCCGGAGTTGGTAAACACGGTCAAAGGCATTTAAGACCGAGACGCGTGTGTCCAGTTTTCCTAAAAATCGACTTTCCCAAGGGTTGGCTAAAGCCAAATTCACCTGCGTATAAGCGGGCAAATGCCCCGTGTTTGCAAAGCCATTTCGCAATCCAGTGCCGAAAATCGCATCGAGAAAGTAGCTGACGCCACTTTTCTTGTAGCTGATGCCCCCCGAACCCGTCACCGATTGGTCGTGGTCTAGGTGAACCCAGTTTTGAGAAATGTAGTCCAGTTTTTCTGAAGAAAAATTAAACTGACCTGTCGACACATTTTTGCCCATGGCCTGAGAGCGAGACAAATTCGCATAAGCTGAAAAATCTTTTTGGTGGTAATGGGCTGTTAACTCGATCCCAGTCACTTTGCCTTGCGCATAGTTAAATGCCGAATAAATGAGGGCATTGCCAAATTGGCCTTCATCCTGGAGGTTTTTAACTTCGCGTCCATAAGCGTCTAAACCAACCGTTAAGTGGGGCAAGAGAACGGAAGAAATGCCAATATCAAAGTAGTTGGACCGCTCCGCTTTGACAGTTGTGTTGGCATCTGAGGGAAGGGCATTGGTTGTGTTGGCAAACAAGGCGACAGAGGTGGTGCTGATTTTTTCTGTTGGAGGCGGGGTGAAATAGCGGGCAAAACCTGCATGGAGTCGCGTGGATTCGGTTAAATCGTAAACGGCCCCCAAACGGGGGCTCCATTGTTGCTCGTGGGTCACTGTGTTGACTTGGTCGTATCGGACCCCGTAATTCAACGTGAGTTCTGGGCGTAATTTCCATTCATCTTGGAGATAGACGCCCGCCAGATAGCCATTAACAGAGGCGTTATCGACCAGAGACATCGGCACCAAACTGGTTTGATGGCCATTCACATCAGCCGGAAAAACCGCAGAGTTGTTGTTAATTCGCATCTGGTCTCGTTGAGCGAACAACCCGGCTCTGAAGGTGTGGTGCTGATTCAAGGCATAACGGCTGTCAATCTGAGTGCCAATCACCTCGTCTTGGTGGTGAATCTGACTTGCAATGCCAAAGTAGGTCAGGTCACCCACTGGATCAGGCGCGTAATTCACTTCACTGCGCCTGTGAAAAAGCGACGCTTGAAAATCCCAGTCGCCCCATCGGGTACGTTGGTAGGTCATGACCTCGAACTGATTCAATTCGTTTTGGTTGGCATTTAAAAAAGCAGAGGCGAGCGGGCCGCTGTTGAGCAGTTTGAACGCTGGGACTTGACCCTGCAGGTTTGGAATTTGAAAGCTGGATTCTGAATAGCCCGCCACGAAGCTGAGCCGACTGGTGGGGTCGATGACATAGGACAAATAGCCAAATTCTTTGTCTTGAACCGTGTGATCATGCAAAGGATATTTGCTGGCAGTGGGGTTTTCAATGCCTAAGTTATTCTGTAGGGCAGAAGCCGAAACAAAATAATGCCATCCTGCTTCACCCCCGCTAAGAGTGCCATTGAGCTCTTGGTGCTTGACGGTTCCGAATACGGCGCCCACCTCTCCGCCAGGCTCACTCTCAAGTCCTTGGGTCGTGATGTTGATAACCCCTGCAGTTCGATAGCCGTATTGAGCCGGAAGGGCCCCCGTTAACAATTCGATTTGATTGGCAAATCGAGTATCCAGCGCGGGACCAAATCCTGTAATGGGCTCTGGGATCATCACGCCGTCGATTCGGTATTGCACATTGGCATGATCCCCTCGAATGTGGAGTTGGCCATAGGCATCTTGAACGACCCCAGGTGCTTGAAGCAGGACTTGATTGAGAGGGGTGCTGGCCCCCAATGGAAGGGCCTCCAAATCGGACTGATCAAAAGTGAATTGAGAACTGCCAATGGAAGGAGAGAGGCTGTTGCGGGCAGCGTCTAACTTTTTCGCAGTGACGGCAATCGACGTCAACTCAGTCGACGAATCGTTGGGGTTTAAAGTTTGTGCCTCAGAAAAAAGAGGCACTGCAGCCAGCAAACACAGGGACAAACTGCGCTTTGAAAACAGGGGCATTCTGATTCCTAAAAAAAGATGAAACAAGCGATGCCAGGAACGCTTGAACAGTCCTCATGGGGTTTCAGGAATTCGGGGGACCTCGGTTAGGGGGGTGTCTTGAATTGTCAAGCGGCCATGGCAAAGAAAATGCTTGTTGAAGGACCTCAGAGGGCAGCTGAATGCAAACGCCTGTCCCGCTGGGCAGCAGCCCGGATGCCAGAGTCGCAAAGGCCAAGCAAAGATCACAAAGGGCCCCCAATGTTGAATTGGGTTGTTCTATCTCAAAACGCTTGGTTTGTGTTTGAAGTGAGTTCGAAGACAGATGATCATGGTGCTTCAACTCGTGCAAAACCAAGCCTTGCTGGGAGAACAGCAAAGAAAAAGTCAACAGAAGAAAGAGGCCAAGACGTTGAATCACAAAACAACTATAGGCGATGACCTCTTAAATTTGGAACAACCCTTTGTATTGATCACGCAGCAGGTTCTTTTGCACCTTGCCCATGGCATTGCGGGGCAACTCATTGAGGACGAAGCATTTTTTAGGCACTTTGAAGTTTGCCACTTGCGATTTGAGGGCCCCAATCAACGCATCGGCTTGCAAGTCAGCGCCGGGTTTGGCGATCACCACGGCCACGCCGACTTCTCCGAAATCAGGGTGTGGAACGCCAACCAAGGCGCTTTCAGCCACGCCGGGCATGTCGTTCATGTAACTTTCAATTTCAGCGGGGTAAACGTTGTAGCCCCCGCTGATGATCAAGTCTTTGGCGCGGCCAACAATTTGCACATAGCCCCGGGCGTCGACCTTGCCCACGTCACCGGTTTTGAAATACCCGTCTGAAGTGAATTCTTCGGCGGTTTTTTCGGGCATGCGCCAATAGCCTTGGAACACATTCGGGCCTTTGACCTGAATGCCCCCAATGTCATCGACGCCCAAGGTGGCGCCCTCGTCGTCCTGTACGCGCAAAGTCACGCCGGGCAACGGAAAGCCCACCGTGCCCCCACGGCGCTCGGACTCGGCGTATCGGTCGTCCAAGGCATAGGGGTTGGAGGTCAGCATGCCCGTTTCGCTCATGCCGTAGCGCTCCAAAATGGTGTGGCCGGTGCGGTCTTGCCATTCTTTGAACGTTTCGGTCAATAACGGGGCCGAGCCGGCCACAAACAGGCGCATGTTTTGAGTGGCTTCACGGGTCAAACCGGCTTCACCAAGTAAGCGGACATAGAGCGTGGGGACGCCCATGAACACGGTCGCATTGGGCAGATGCGCGAGGACGACCTTGGGGTCAAACTTTGACAACCAAATCATCTTGCTGCCATTCAACAAAGCGCCATGAATGGCCACAAACAAGCCATGCACGTGAAAAATCGGCAGTGCATGGATCAGCACATCACCCTGTTGCCAACCCCAATAGTGCTTCAAAGTTTGTGCATTGCTGAGCAAGTTGCCATGGCTGAGCATCGCGCCTTTGCTGCGACCTGTCGTGCCACTGGTGTAGAGGATGGCGGCCAGTTCTTCTGAGGCACTGACGACCGGGGTGTGAACGGGGCTTTGTGCTTTGGCCGATTCCAGCAAAGTGCCGGTTTGGTTGTCGTCCAGGGTCCAGACGTGTTGCGTACCGGCCGCCTTTGCCAACTCACTGACCCAAGGTAAATTCTTCGACGTGCAGACCAGCACTCCGGGCTCCGCGTTGCCAATGAAATAAGCCATTTCAGCGCTTTGATAGGCGGTGTTAAGGGGCAAAAAAACCAAACCGGTTCGCAAAGTCGCCAAGTACAACATCATGGCCTCGACCGATTTTTCAACCTGCACCGCGACCCGAGAGCCCGCCGGCAGGTTCAAAGAAGCCAGTAAATTGGCCATTTGCGCGGACTGTGCATCCAAGTCGGCCCAGCTGTAGGTTTTGCCGTTGTCAGCCTCCACCGCCACGGCGCTGAGGTCTTCAGGGAAGGCGGAACGGATGGCGTTGAACAGGTTGGAATTTTGAGTCGGGGTTGTCATTTCTTTCCTTTTTTAATTCAGCATCAAATCTTCAACGTCACCTGAAACCGGCACAGTACCGTCGGCCAACAGCGCTCGATTTTTATCCAAGCGTTTGAGGTCGTACAAATAATTCACCATCAAACCGTAAGACTGCTTGAGGCCTTTGGGGGAGGGGTCGCCCGCCCAATTCAACCGATCGACGCGTGCGCCGTTGCCCAAATGGAAACGGGCCACGGGGTCATTGGGCTGCCCTTTCGCGTTCAGGCGGCCCAAATACTCGGCGGCAAAGCGCATGAGGTATTGGCGCACCAGTGATTTTTCAGGCAGCTGCAAGGGCGACGCCAAGGCTGCCAAAAAGTGAGTCGCCGCTGGCGGCTCAAAGCCCACGGCCCGACCCAAAGCCCGGCGCTCTTTGGCGTCGAGCTTTTCAAGCAAGCCGGCGATGTTTTTCTCCAACCAAGCGCGGTAACCCGGAATGGGCGACAGCGTGGCAAAGACCTTGAGGCGCGGGAATTCTTGTTTTAATTTCTCAACCACGGCTTTGATGAGCGAGTCGCCAAAGCTCACTCCGCGCAAGCCCACTTGGGTATTGCTGATGGAATAAAAAATAGCGGTGGTGGCCTTTTGCAAATCGGCCTCGGCACCCAGTTCGTCAAGCAAAGGAACGATGTCACTGGCGATTTCATCGACCAAGGCGACTTCCACAAAAATCAGAGGAATGTCGGGCAAACGCGGGTGAAAGAAGCCATAGCAACGGCGGTCACTGTCGAGCCGATTTTTGACATCGGCCCAGCTTTTGATGTCGTGGACGGCTTCGTATTGAATCAGCTTTTCGATCAAAGAGGCTGGCGAGTTCCAGCTCATGCGACGCAGTTCCAAGAAGCCCACATCGAACCAAGTTGAGAACATGTATTCCATCTCAACGTCGAGTGCTTCGAGGCGCTTGTCGGATTTCAAAGCGCTTTGCAACTCCGCCCGCAAATCCACCAAAAATTGAACGCCGTCGGGGTAGACGCTGAAGCGTTGCAACAAACGACGACGCGGCGACACCGTGGCGCGGCGGTAATGCACCTCAGCGACCGCTTCATCGGGCGTGCCGATGGCCGCGGCAAATTTGTCTTGGGCTTCTTTGGTTTTCTTTTGGTCGGCCACAAACATTTCGCTCATCAAGAGCCAAACGTCTTTGCGTCGTTCGATCGTTCCAGCTTGGTAGAGCGCAGCAAAGGCTTCAGCGCGTCGACCGCCTTCCACTTCACTGACACGCGGATCGATGATGCCCCGAAGCAACTCATAGGTCCGGCGAAGCATGCGCGGTGACATGGCCTCTTGGCCTTGGCGCAAGGTGGCTTCCATGCGCTCAGCGCAAGACCGCTGCCCCTCTTTGGCAGACAACAATTTGCCGACACCACGGCTTAACCAAGTGGGTGTGTTCATTGGAGAGCGCCCTTTCTTTCAAGAAGTTGAATGGCCGGATTCAGCACCGAACTTTGAAGTTGCTTTAAGGCCTCACGCTGAGACTCGATGTGATGGCGCATGGTTTGCTCCGCGGCCTTTGGATCTCTGGCTTTCATGGCCTTAAAGAGGGCCAAGTGCTCTTGCAGACTGCTTTCTAAACGACCGGGAACACGGAGTTGCTGTTGCCTGGACAACTTCAAGACTTTTCTCAAGTCGCCAATCATTTGGCTGATCCAGCGATTCCCAGCCAGGGCGATGAACACCTCATGAATCTGAAAATTCATGGTGTAGTACTCATTCAGTTGACCCGACTTGCCAAAGGCCTCTAAGGCTTGGTGCATGACCTCGAGCGCCGAGAGGTCTGCCTCGGTGGCGCGGTTCGTTGCCTCAAATGCACAACGGCCTTCGAGCAAAGCCAAGGCCGGAAAGATGTCGTCCAAATCTTGTTCGGTCACTTGGTTCACAAAACACCCGCGCCTCGGTTCGTGGCGCAACAGGCCTTCGGCGGTCAACACTTTCAGCGCCTCACGAAGGGGGGTGCGGGAGATGGAAAGCACTTCGCAGAGTTGGCTTTCCTCTAAAAAATCACCGGGTAACAACTGCCCACAAAAAATTTGCTCCCGCAAACGGTCCGCGACTTCTTGGTGCAAAGACTGGAACTTGGGGTCAGAGGACATTGGTAATTACCCTTAATTACAAATAATTATGGATAATTATAATCCCAAAAATCAAAAAAGGAAACACCATGATCATTTACGGAACCGCTCTCTTGGCCGCTTGTCACCTGCTGGGCGCCTACATTGGCGATCTGCTGGGCATCGCGATTGGCGTCAAAGCCAACGTCGGGGGGGTGGGGATTGCCATGATCTTGCTGATTTCAGTTCGGCTTTGGATGCGTCAGCAGGGCTTGATGACCAAAATGACCGAAGCCGGTGTTGAGTTTTGGTCCCTCATGTACATCCCCGTCGTGGTGGCCATGGCTGCTCAGCAAAACGTCATGGCGGCGATGCGTGGCGGCCCTGTGGCGGTCATCGCCGCCTTGGGCTCTGTGCTCTTGTGCGCTGGCACGATTGCTTTGATCAACCGCTTAGGCCCCCAAGACCAAGATGAATCTTGGAAAGAGTCCGCCGCAAAGGAATCACACGCTTAATTACCAAGCGTCTGAATCAACCCCATTGCGCCTCTAAAGCCCCACCTACAAAGAGAAAATTACGGTCAAAGAACACCATGCACGAATTACAAAACGCCCTCACCAGCAACAGCCTCATATTCGCCTTTGCCTTCATTGGCCTGATTGTTTATATCTCCGGCAAACTGTCGCGCTACCTGACATTGGGCCGCGTTCACGGCTCGGCCATCGCGATCCTGATGGGGCTTGGCTTGGCCTATTGGGGCGGCCTTGAAACAGGTGGCACCAAAGGTTTGTCCGATATAAAAATTTTTGGTGGCATTGGGTTGATGGGTGGCGCCATGATGCGAGACTTTGCCATCGTGGCCACCGCGTTTGAGGTCAACGTCATCCAAGCCCGCAAAGCCGGTCTGATTGGCGTCGTTTCATTGTTCTTAGGAACCCTCATTCCCTTTATCTTCGGCGCCAGCGTGGCTTACAGCATGGGCTACACCAGCGCGATTGACATGACCACCATCGGCGCCGGCGCGGTGACCTACATCGTCGGCCCCGTGACCGGCGCCGCCATTGGCGCCAGTTCCGACATCATGGCCCTGTCGATTGCAACCGGCGTTGTCAAAGCCATCATGGTGATGGTATTCACGCCCATGTTGGCGCGCTTCATGGGGCTCAACTCACCCCGCTCCGCCATGGTGTTTGGCGGTCTGGCGGGTACCGTGAGCGGCGTCTCAGCCGGGCTGGCCGCGACCGACCGCCGTTTGGTGCCTTACGGTGCTTTGGTCGCCACATTCCACACAGGCCTGGGCTGTCTGATGGGCCCGTCTGTGCTTTATTTGGCAGTCAAAGCCCTGGTCGGTTAAGTTGGATTTTCAACGCCAGCCACCCGTCAGCAACCACTGACTGGTGCCCATGACCGCAACCAGGACGGCGTAGGTGGCCATCATGCCGTCGTGGCCGAAGACAAACCACCCCCCCACCATGACGACCGCACCGGCCAGAAAGTTCAGTATCAATCGCCATCCTGCGGAGCGCATCAAGGGTCGAATTGGTTTTTTTAGGGTGCTGATCAAAGCCAGCAAGACAGCCAATGCAGCGGCGGGGGCCAAACCATTGAGGGCCTGCCAAGCCACATCCAAAAAAAGAGACACGCCGTCCATGATCGAGATTTTATAATTCGAGGATGGCAGTCTGGGCTTTAGGCATCAATCACAACACCGCGTCGCTGGATTTGCGCGGGCGCTTGGCCTTTGCGATTGACCAAATAGCGCCCACCTTGCAAGGCTTTCGTCAATCGTTTGGCGCTGGCCAAGCGGCAAGGCACCCCGACGTGGAGGCCGCCATATTGTCCACTTGCAACCGCACAGAAATTTATTGCGCCGGCGAGCACAGTGCGTTGGAGCACACTTTGCAATGGTTGGCCAAAACAGGGGGTGTGGACCTGCAAGACCTTCGTTCGCACGCCTACACCTTTGAAAACGAAGCCGTGGCCCGGCATGCTTTTCGGGTCGCCAGTGGCCTCGATTCCATGGTCTTGGGCGAGGTGCAAATTTTGGGACAGATGAAAGACGCGGTTCGCGCCGCCGAAAACGCCGGCGCCCTCGGCACCACACTGAATCAATTATTCCAGCGCAGTTTTTCTGTGGCCAAAGAGGTGCGCACCCACACCGAGATTGGTCAACATTCCATTAGCATGGCCGCGGCGTCGGTTCGCTTGGCGGCTCAGCTTTTTGAAGACCTGAGCAAGATCAAAGTCTTGTTTGTGGGTGCAGGTGAAATGATTGAGTTGGCCAGCGCCCACTTTGCCGCGCAGCAGCCTCAAAAAATGGCGGTCGCTAACCGAACTGCGGCCCGTGGCGAGGCATTGGCGCAAAAAATCAAGGCCGAGGTCATGCCCCTGGCGCAAATGCCGAGTCGCCTGCACGAGTTCGACGCCATCATCAGCTGCACCGCGTCCACCCTGCCCTTGATCGGACTGGGCGCCGTCGAACGTGCGCTGAAAGCACGTCGCCATCGCCCGCTTTTCATGGTTGACTTGGCGGTACCTCGAGACATCGAAGCCGAGGTGAAAGGCCTTCGTGATGTGTACCTTTACACCGTCGACGATTTGGCTCAAGTGGTGCAAACCGGTCAGGCCCAACGCCAAGCCGCGGTGGCCGATGCCGAGCAAATTGTGGATGCAGGCGTGCAAAGTTTTATTCAATGGCAACATCAACGCGCCAGCGTGCCCGTGATTCGCGAACTAAACGCCCAAGCTGAGCAATGGCGTGAATCCGAGTTAGCAAGGGCCCGCAAGAATTTAGCCAAAGGCGACGACCTTGAACAAGTGCTGCAAGGCTTGGCCAAAGGCTTGTCGCAAAAAATGCTGCACGGTGCATTGATGGAATTGAACACCGCTCAAGCCCAAGACCGAGAGCAAGCGGCCTTGGCCGTGCAAAAGTTTTTCTTGCGACCCGAGCGTTGAAATAAAAACGTTGAAAACCTTTCTGCGTCAACAGCTCGACCGCTACGCGGTGCGACTCCAAGAAATCGATTTTTTGTTGTCGCGTGAAGACATCATGTCGGACATGGCCCAGTACCGCCTGCTGTCGCGCGAGCACGCGGAAGTGACTCAAATTGCCGGGCGCTATGCCCGTTACCAACAACGCGAAGCCGATCTGAGCAACGCCCAAGCCATGCTCAAAGACCCCGTTATATCGGAAATGGCGGAAATGGCCGAAATGGCATCAGAAGAAATGGCCGATGCACAAAGCGAGTTGAGCCAACTTGAAGCCGAATTACAACGACTGCTGTTGCCCAAAGACCCCGACGATGTCCGCAACGCCTTTTTGGAAATCCGGGCCGGCACCGGCGGCGATGAATCGGCCTTGTTCGCGGCCGACTTGGCTCGCATGTACACCCGCTACGCCGAAAAAGTGGGATGGCGCTGCGAAATCGTCAGCGCAAATGAGAGTGAATTGGGCGGCTACAAAGAGGTGGTGCTTCGGTTGGAAGGCGATCACGTTTACGGCGCCTTGAAGTTTGAGTCGGGCGGTCACCGCGTGCAGCGGGTGCCCGCCACCGAAACGCAGAGCCGCATTCACACCAGCGCCTGCACCGTCGCCGTGCTGCCTGAACCCGACGAGGCCCAAGCGGTGCAGATCAACCCCGCTGACCTGCGCATCGACACCTACCGTGCCAGCGGTGCGGGCGGCCAGCACATCAATAAAACCGACTCGGCGGTGCGCATCACCCACCTGCCCACCGGCATCGTGGCCGAATGCCAAGACGACCGCAGCCAGCACCGCAACAAGGCCAAGGCTTTGCAAGTGTTGTCGGCCCGCATTCAAGAAAAAGAACGCAGCGAGCGAGCGGCCAAAGACGCGGCGACCCGCAAGGGCTTGATTGGCAGCGGCGACCGCAGCGACCGCATCCGCACTTACAACTTTCCGCAAGGCCGCTGGACCGACCACCGCATCAACCTGACGCTCTATAAGCTCAACTTTATTATCGAAGGCGATCTGGACGAACCCCTCACCGCCCTGCGCCACGCCCAAGAAGCCGAGCAATTGGCCGAGCTTGAATTGGGGGCCTTGCCTTGAAAAACGCATGACCTTGAAGCAAGCTTTAGAGCAGGCTTTTCAACAAGGTCTAGACCGCCTTGAAGCCTCGCTTTTGATGTTGCATGTGCTGGGCGTCAAACAAGGTCGCGCTTGGCTTTTGAGCCACGACCAAGACCCGCTTTCAAATGAGGCGCTGGTGGCTTTTGAGGGTTTGGTGCAGCGCCGTTTGGCCGGCGAGCCCGTCGCCTATCTGACGGGTGAGCGAGGTTTTTTTGGTTTGTCGCTTCAAGTCGATGCTCGGGTGCTGGACCCCAGGCCCGATACCGAAACCTTGGTGGAATGGGCTTTGGAATGCTTGGAACCCACGGTCTTTGGGGATTCAAAGCATGAATCCCCTGCTGAAACGCAAGCGCACGGGCAAACGGCGCCATCGAAGTGGGCGCCTCACGTGCTGGACCTGGGCACGGGCAGTGGGGCCATCGCCCTGGCGATTCAACACCAATGCTTGCGCGCCCAAGTCAGCGCCGTCGACGCCAGTCCCGAGGCGTTGGCGGTGGCCAGACACAACGAGGCGCGTTTGCGGGCTTCTGCTGCCACCACGGCTGCGCCTGTTTTGCCCATCCACTTTTACCAAGGATCCTGGTTTGAGCCCTTGGCCGGTCTGCAATTTGACCTCATCGTCTCCAACCCCCCCTACCTCGCTGAAGGGGATGTGCATTTGCCGGCCCTGAAATTCGAGCCGCTCAGCGCCTTGGTGAGCGGCCCAGAGGGCCTGGACGATTTACGCCATCTGATCAGCCAGGCGCCAAATCACTTAAAACCCGGCGCCTGGCTCTTGCTCGAACACGGTTGGGACCAAGCCCAAAAGGTACGCCGTCTACTCTCCTCGGCGGGCTTTTTAGACGTGAAAAGCCGCAAAGACTTGGCAGGTATTGAACGCTGCAGCGGCGGCTTTTGGCCGAATTCGAGATAATAGCGGTCATTGATCAAAGGACCCGAATCCATGGACGCTACCCAACAACGCATCGACGACCTCGTGAAGCAAAACGACGTGCTGCTCTTCATGAAAGGCACAGCCAGCTTTCCCCAATGTGGTTTTTCTGGCCGCGCCATTCAAATTTTGAAGGCCTGCGGCGTTGAACCCAAAGCCATCAAAACAGTGAACGTGTTGGAAGACCCCGAAATTCGCGCTGGCATCAAGGATTACAGCCAGTGGCCCACCATTCCCCAGTTGTACGTCAAAGGCGAGTTCATCGGCGGCTCGGACATCATGATGGACCTGTACGAATCTGGCGAACTGCAACAAGTCATCAGCGGCAACGCAGCCTGATGGTGGGTCGCTAATTGAGGGCCCCATCAAAGCCCTGGTCGTTGCAGTGGCCTAGACAGTGCCATCCAGTGCCAACCATTGCAAACTATTGCAAACTATTGCCAGCGCGATTGGGCGGCCAGCACGGCTCGGGGGTAGGCCATCTGCCCTCGGCTGCCGTTGTAACGACCCAGCGCCATTTCTAACTGACCGCCCTCCAACGCCAAATAGTGGCGCAAGATGACGCAGCCGAAGCGCAAATTCGTTTGCTCATGGAACAGATTGGCTTGTTCCACCCCGGCGTTCACTTCCGCACTTTTATTCATGCCTGTGCCCGCTCCCGAGAGCAAGCGGGCCCAAAAAGGCATCACCTGCATGTAGCCACGCGCGCTGCTGCTGGACACGGCAAATTTGCGAAAACCGCTCTCCACTTCAATTAAACCCATCACCAAAGACGGCGACAGGCTGGCGCGTTTGCTCTCGTACCAAACGGTTTGCAAGAATTCCAACCGCTGCGCCTTAGTCCAGTCGGCGGTTTTTGACTTCAAGGTCACGAGTGTGCGCGCTACCCACGCTTCGTGGCGTTGACGCGCGGCCTCGTCAACGAAAACCAAACTCGGTGGAGCCGGTGCCTTGAGGGCCGCCGTCAAAGCGGTGCGAACCGAATCCGACAGCGCTTCTTCCGCTTGCTGCCCGGCGTTGGCCTGACCCATCATTAAAACGAGACCAACGACACCCCCAAAGCGCATGCAAACAATGGCCAAGACCCGGTTGACGAGAACGCGGGAGGCCATTGAGTTCATAGGGGTCATCAAGGCCGAGGCGTTCGCAAGGACATCAAAAATGTCGCCTGAAACTCAACTCAATGGGGAACCTTGGCAGGGCTCAGATGCGCCAGTTGCTGTTGCAGATAACCCACCACCTCGCCCAAGGCCATTTTGCTGGCCTCGGTCGCACGGCGGTGTTGGTATTCGACCTGCCCTTCTTTTAGACCGCGATCCGACAAAACGACCCGGTGCGGCACACCAATCAACTCCCAATCAGCGAACATGGCGCCCGGACGCTCGCCTCGGTCATCCAGTAGCACGTCGATGCCCAAGGCCAAGAGTTCGGTGTGCAACCGCTCGGCAGCCGCCTTGACTTCAGGGCTGCGGTCCATCCCGATGGGGCACAGCACGACCGTGAAGGGGGCAATGGCGTCGGGCCAAATGATGCCGCGTTCATCGTGGTTTTGCTCAATCGCAGCGGCGGGCAATCGGGTCACACCAATCCCGTAGCAGCCCATTTCAAAGTGACTGGGCTTGCCGTCTTCATTCAGGAAAGTAGCGCTCATGGCCTTGGAGTACTTGGTGCCCAAATAAAACACGTGACCCACCTCGATGCCGCGCTCAATGGCCAGCACGCCTTGACCGTCAGGTGAGGCGTCGCCGGCGACGACATTGCGCAGGTCAGCGACCCGCGCGGGTTCGGCCAGATCGCGGCCCCAGTTCACGCCGGTCAGGTGAAAGTCAACCGCATTGGCGCCGCAAATCCAATCGGCCATGACAGCCACTTCGCGGTCGGCGATGACCGTCACCCCACTGAGTGAGCCGTCCGGACGGGACGTGCTTTGCAAGCCAATGGGGCCGAGATAACCCGGCACACAGCCAAAGTGGTCTTCAATTTCGGCGGTGGTGGCAAAGCGGAAACCGCCTTCAAAACCGGGCAATTTACCCACCTTGACTTCGTTCATCTCATGGTCACCGCGAAGCAAAAGCAAATAGATTTGGCTTTGCACCACTTCGCCGTGGTCGTTCAAACGGTCGGTGGCCAGAACCAGTGATTTGACGGTTCGGCTCAAGGGCAATTTCAACAAGTCAGCCACGCCAGCGCAGGTGCTGACGCCGGGTGTGGGCAGTCGGTTCAAGGCTTCGGTGGCGGCGCCTCGGGCTTGAGCGGGGGCCAGGCTTTCTGCCTTTTCCATGTTGGCCGCGTAGTCACTGGTGGGGCAATAGACGATGGCGTCTTCGCCCGTGGCGGCAATCACCTGAAACTCTTCGCTCAAGTCACCCCCAATGGCCCCGCTGTCAGCGGCGACGGCGCGGTAGCGCAAGCCAAAACGGTCAAAAATCGCTCGGTAAGCGCTGGCCATGACCTGGTAGCTGGCTTTGGCGCTGACCATGTCGCGGTCAAAACTGTAGGCATCTTTCATGATGAACTCGCGCCCACGCATCAGGCCAAATCGAGGGCGGCGCTCGTCTCGGAATTTGGTCTGAATTTGATAAAAGTTTTTGGGCAGCTGTTTGTAGCTGCGAATTTCTTGACGAACGAGGTCAGTCACCACTTCTTCGGAGGTGGGCTGGATAACGAAGTCACGGTCGTGTCGGTCTTTGATGCGCAAGAGTTCAGGGCCCATTTTCTCGAAGCGGCCGGTTTCTTGCCACAACTCGGCGGGTTGCACCACAGGCATGGTGAGCTCAATCGCGCCGGCGCGGTTCATCTCTTCGCGCACAATGGCTTCTACCTTGCGGATGACGCGCAAGCCCAAGGGCATGTAGTTGTAAACGCCTGCGCCCAGTTTCTTGATCATGCCGGCACGGGTCATCAATCGGTGGCTAACGACCTCAGCGTCGGCGGGGGCCTCTTTGAGGGTGGAGATAAAAAATTGGGAGGCTTTCATCGGGAAAATTTCGCTATCACAAAGTGCAAAACCACTTGTTGCAAAGTGTTAGCCGTGCATAATGGTTTCAATTTAAAAATTGGGGTTGATTATGCTTGACCGCGAAGGCTTTAGGCCCAACGTCGGCATCGTCTTGCTCAACCAGAAAAATCAGGTTTTTTGGGGCAAACGCATCCGCACGCACAGTTGGCAGTTTCCACAAGGCGGCATTGACCGGGGAGAAAGCCCAGAGCAGGCGATGTACCGCGAACTGCACGAAGAAGTGGGTTTGTTTCCAGAACATGTGCGCATCGTTGCACGGACCCGAGACTGGTTGCGCTACGAGGTGCCAGATCGATTTATACGACGCGAAGCGCGTGGCCACTACCGAGGCCAAAAACAAATTTGGTATCTATTGCAACTGGTTGGTAACGACTGGGATTTAAATCTGCGCGCCACCGATCACCCAGAATTTGACGCTTGGCGTTGGAACGATTACTGGGTGCCGCTGGATGTGGTGGTGGAATTCAAACGGGGCGTTTACGAAATGGCGTTGACCGAGTTGTCACGGTACTTGCCGAGACACGAGGGTTTTTCGCGCCATTCCAACCCACCCCGTCAGCGCTCGTTCGAGGCCCGCTTTGAAGTTTCTGGCACTTCAGGCACCGCTGGCTCCTCGGGCTCCTCGGGTGCATTCGGCTTCAACATGTCCGCGCACTTTGAGCTGCCCCCAGGGGGCAGTTTTGACCCCAACCCGTCCTCGGCCAACGGCAATGAGTCTTAAGTCCTCTTAAGAAAGAAGAATAGGGGCTTACCTAGCACAAGCCCAAACACAAGCCCAAACACAAGCCCAAAAGCAAGCCCAAACGCAAGCCCTAGGCTTGCGAACAGAGACTAACGCTGCAAGACCAAGTTGTCGCGGTGGACCATCTCAGGCTCGGCCACAAACCCCAACAGGGCTTCGAAGTCGGCGGAGGGCTTGCGGCATATCAACCGCGCCTCGGCGCTGGCGTAATTGGCCAACCCGCGGCCCAGCACCTCGCCTTGAGGGCCTTTAATGGCGATCACGTCGCCGCGTCTGAAGTCGCCCTCCACGGCGATCATGCCGATCGGCAACAGGCTCTTGCCCTCGCTTTGCAACTTGACCAAAGCACCGGCGTCAATGCACACCGCCCCGCGCAGTTGCAAATGGTCAGCCATCCACTGTTTGCGCGCCTGCATTTTGGCGGTTTGCGCCACCAACAAAGTACCAATGGCTTCCCCTTGGCTCAAGCGCACCAAAACATCAGGCTCCCGGCCCCAAGCAATGACCGTGGAGGCCCCAGAGCCAGCGGCGCGTTTGGCCGCCAAAATTTTGGTGATCATGCCGCCGCTGCCAATGCTGGAGCCCGCGCCGCCTGCCATGGCCTCTAAGGCCGGGTCGCCCGCTTGGGCTTGGCGCACCAATTCAGCAGTCGGGTCGCGTCGGGGATCGGCGCTGAACAGCCCTTTTTGATCGGTCAAGATCACCAAGGCATCGGCTTCGACCAAGTTGGCCACCAAGGCACCCAAGGTGTCGTTGTCGCCGAACTTGATTTCGTCATTGACGACCGTATCGTTCTCATTGATGACCGGCACAACTTGATGAACCAAAAGCGTCAGCAAAGTGGAGCGGGCATTCAAATAGCGCTCGCGATCGGCCAAATCGGCGTGCGTGAGGAGCACTTGGGCACTGCCGAGCTGGTTCTCACGGAGCTTGGTTTCGTACATTTGTGCCAAGCCCATTTGACCGACAGCGGCAGCGGCCTGGAGCTCATTGATTTCTTTGGGACGGATAGACCAGCCGAGGCGCTTCATGCCTTCGGCGATGGCCCCACTGCTGACCATGATGACTTCGCGCCCGCTGTGCACCAAAGTGGCCAATTGGCGGCACCACTCGCTGATGGCGGCCTCATCCAGACCTTTGCCCTCGTTGGTCACCAGGCTGGAGCCCACCTTGACCACAATGCGACGCGCATGGGCCAACACCTCACTCATCCGCGCCTTCCGCTGATCCCTCATCTAAGGGAAGAGAGACAAAACGGGGATCAACGTCCAAAACAGGCTGCTCTGCTTTTTGTTGCGCCTTGACGTATTGGAAGACGTCCTTGATCAAGGTGTCACAACCTTGGTGAGTCAAAGCCGAAATTTCATAGACCGGACCCTTGAACTTGTAGCGCTTCACGAAGTCTTTGACCTTCGCCACACGCTCGTCTTCGGGCACCATGTCCAGCTTGTTCAAGACCACCCAACGCGGCTTGTCGAACAAGGCTTGGTCGTATTTCTTCAACTCTGCCACGATGCCTTTGGCTTGTTTAACAGGATCGGCCCCGTCTTCAAAGGGGGCGATGTCAATCACATGCAGCAACAAACGGGTGCGCTGCAAATGGCGCAAAAACTGATGCCCCAAGCCCGCGCCTTCTGATGCCCCTTCGATCAAACCAGGAATGTCGGCGACCACGAAGCTCTGCTCAGGACCGACGCGCACCACGCCCAAGTTCGGGTGCAAGGTGGTGAAGGGGTAGTCTGCAATCTTGGGGCGCGCATTGGAAATGGCGGAAATCAAGGTGGATTTGCCGGCATTGGGCAAGCCCAACAACCCCACATCGGCCAACACCTTCAGTTCCAGTTTGAGTTCTTTTTTCTCACCCGGCCAGCCGGGCGTTTTTTGGCGTGGGGCGCGGTTCATGGCGCTCTTGAAACGCAAGTTGCCAAAGCCACCGTCTCCGCCTTTGGCAATGGTGATCACCTCGCCGGGCACCAACAACTCATAAAGCAACTCGCCGGTTTCGGCATCTGTGATCAGGGTGCCCACAGGCATCTTCAGGGTGATGTCATCGCCCGCTGCGCCGAACATGTCCGAGCCCATGCCATGTTCGCCGCGTTTGGCTTCGTGCCGACGCGAAAAACGAAAGTCAACCAGCGTATTCAAATTGGGGTCGGCCACCGCGTAAACGTGGCCGCCACGGCCACCGTCGCCCCCGTTCGGGCCGCCAAATTCTTTGTATTTTTCGTGCCGGAAGGAGACGCAGCCATTGCCCCCATCACCGGCGGCAATGTCGATATAGGCTTCGTCAACGAACTTCATGGTGTTCCCAGTTTAAATAAAAAAGCCCCGAGGGTTCGGGGCTTTTGCGCACTTGGCTTGAACTCAAGCCACCGGTGTCACATTGACCGTGTGCTTGCTCAAAGCGCCTTTGGTGGTGAAACCAACTTGGCCTTCAACCAAGGCAAACAAAGTGTGGTCTTTGCCGATGCCAACATTGTTGCCCGGGTGCATGCGGGTGCCGCGTTGGCGAACGATGATGGAACCAGCCGAGACCAATTCGCCACCGAAAGCTTTCACACCGAGCATTTTGGGCTTCGAATCGCGCCCATTTCGCGTAGAGCCGCCGCCTTTTTTCTGTGCCATGAGATGTGCTCCTTGACTGTTTCAGATTGAGTTTAAGTTCAACCCAAGATGGCGCTGATCTGCAGTTCAGTGAACTGCTGACGGTGCCCTTGGCGCTTTTGATAATGCTTACGACGACGCATTTTGAAAATGCGCACTTTGTCGTGCTTACCGTGGGCCACAACCGTGGCTTTCACAGTGGCGCCGGACACCAGGGGCGTACCAACCTTGATTTCAGCGCCGTTACCGACGGCCAAAACTTGGTCAATCACAATTTCCTGGCCAACGTCCGCAGCAATCTGTTCTACTTTAATTTTTTCGCCAGCAGCAACACGATACTGTTTGCCGCCGGTTTTTATGACCGCGTACATATAAACCTCTTCATTGAGAAAATAGAAGTCTCAGGGCGAGATCACGGATGAAGACGCCGCAGAGCCCGCTATCATAACACGCTGGTTTTTCTCCTACAAGCCCTCTGCCCACTGCCCTCTGGTGATTACCATACACCGCATCCCCATGCCCTGCTTGCGGCCTTACCAGGAACCCTAAAGGAAACCATGCGCGCTCGCCATCAAGCCCCCAACGAGTTGTCCGCTGAAAGCCTGGAGAAAATCAACCAGCTGTCCTTGTTGTTGGACCAATATGCCAAAAACAACCGTCTGCCCTCGATTCACCCCATCGGTCGCGAGGCCGCGGCGCATTTCGCTCTGACACTCCGACTGGCTTTGATCGAAAACCTGATCGACGAAACGCCCTTTTTGCTGGCCCAAACGAATACGGCCATTGCCGAATTAGAGCGCTGCATCGAAGCAGATCAGCGGTTATTGCACCTAGGAACCCGTCTTCCCGAAGCCTTAAAAATTTACCAAAGCAAAATCATGCACGCGCTGGCGGCAGCCGCTCAAGATCTGCTTGACCTGACGCAGCCAGCTCAGCGGCGCACCCAGCGCATGCGTCGCTTGGTGCGCCAAGAACTGCTGGGCGCGCTGCGAATGGAAGTCAATGACATCAACGCTTGCTTGGTGTTGGGTGCACTACAAGACCACAGCTTGATGGACGGCTTCGAAAAAATGACCTTAGAAGGCATGGTCGCGCCCCGCCAAGAACTCAGTGCTGTTTGGCAATTTGGCGGCAGCGACGGGGAACGTGCCTTGTGCCTGCGTCAGTTGAATTCATTTTCAAACGATGTCCGGGGCTTTTTAGATAAATTGACCCAAACGGCGCAAATACGAAAAGTGGCTCAAGAACGCAAAACCAGCACGTCATTTTTTAACCAACGGGCCTTGCAATTCGGTTTTTATGCTTTGTTTTTGATGATTGAGTGGTTGATTGTTCGTTGGGGCTTCACCAACGAACACCCCAGTTTGGTGGTGTTATTGGGCAGCACCATGGCGATGGTGGCCTTGTGGGTTCTGCGCAACAACACGCTTTGCCCCCAGTGCGGTCAGGCCTTTGTCCGCATCAAGGTTGCCGATCAACTGGTTCGCCCCCCACCGCCTGACAAACCGCCAGAAACATCGACCCGCATTACCGATACCGAAGGCCGCCACATTGGCAATTTGGTCAACCCCAACACGCCGAATCACCCAAACACCACGCAGGTCAAAACCGCGGCAGAAGCGGCGGTTGTTCACAGTTGCTGCGAAAAATGCAACTTCGTCTGGTCTAGCCGGCCCGCTTGATGGGCTTGTTTAAGCTGAAGCGGATGGGGTTCGAATTGCTGCATGCACCGCGTTGCTGATTTGATCCAATCGAATCGAATGCCAGGGGTCGGGCACGCGCGAATTGCTGATGTAGGCGAATGAAATGCCCGTGTTCGGGTCGGCCCAAACATACGACGTCCCAACCCCGCCATGGCCGTAAACGTTCGCAGGCGCCAAACTGCCTAATCCACGAATGGCGATGGACTCGCCCCGAAAATGCGGCCCTAAACCCCGGTGCATGGGCAGGCCCATGAATTCATCCACCCGCTCTTCGGTGTAATTTCGAAGGGCGTAAGCCAAGGTGCGGGGCGACAACAACCTCACGCCGTTCAGCGTGCCGCCCTGCAACATCATTTGGTACAACGCCACCATGCCACGTGCCGTGCCGTAAGCCCCAGCGCCAGGGACGCCGGCTTGCTGCCACAAGGTGCTGGTGCTTTCAGAACGCAATTGATGAGGGTGCGCTTTATTTTCAGAAGGTTCGTACAAATACGCCATGCGGTTTGAATGCGCCGGCAACAACCGATTGGGCAAACCCACAAACAAATCTTGGTTCAACCCCAGAGGCTTCAGCACCCGCTCGTTCACAGCCTCGCGAAAATCCTGCCCCGTGATGGCCTCGATCACCATGGCCAACACCCAATGCGCACTGAGAGAGTGGTAGTGCACCCGACTCCCGGCGGGCCATTCAAGCCGAAAATCGGCCACGGCTGCACGCACTTGGGCACGGTCCTGCCAAAGCGCAGGTGGGACATCGGCGTTGGGAAAGCCGCCTTGGTGCGTGATCACTTGAAATAGGGTGATGTCGCCTTTTCCATGCGCTGCAAATTCAGGCAAATGGTCAGCCACTTTGTCTGAAAAACGCAACTGGCCCTGCTCCATGAGTTTCCACAAAGTCGTGGCCACCATGATCTTGGTGTTCGAATACAGCGCCCACAGGGTGTCGGATTGAGCGGGCACGGCCGCAGTCTGTGCAGACTTGGCTGTCTGGGAAGACTGCGAACCAGGCGGTGAAATTTGACCGGTTGGGTCGCCTTGAAGGCGGCCTTGCGTCTCTGACCCCATGGGCTCGGCCAGCCTGGCATCGCCATAGCCCTTGTCAAAAAGCAGATGTCCCTTGTAAGCCAAGGCCACCTGGCAACCCGGGTACCGGCCCTCGGCCAAGTGCGTTTGAATCAGCGCTTCTAGCTGTTCAAAAGCGGTTAAATCGAGCGGCGCTTCTGACAGGGGGGCGGAAGAAAGAGGAAAGTCGATTTGCACCTACAGCCTTTCAAAAAATCAAAACAGACGTGAGCAGCCCGACCCAAGCACCGCTTTTCAGTCAAGGGCCCTGCCAGAAAACCCCATGGGAACCGCTTTTAGACTGAAGATTTATGGACTGCTGCCGATTACCACTTTAACGGTTCACTTCATACCAACCCCGCCTTGATGCGACATTTGGGCGACAACCCCTCTTGATCCTGCGACATGTGCCTCTTTTGCCACCCTCAATGCGCCCCCCACAATTAAATTAAATTAAGTTAAGTTAAATTAAGCAACGCCATGAAATTTCACCGAACAACACCCCTGACTTGGTTGCTGGCCTGCGTGATGTTGATGACCAGCGGTTTGGGCTCGAGCCTGCTGGCGGCCACTGCCAAGGACAAAGCGAACGACAAGTCTGCTCCCACCAAACCCAGTGGTTGTGCCACGCGCCAATTTCGAACCATGGCGCTGACCACCCACGACCCCATCGAGCGTGAAACCGCAGTTTTGGCGTGGCTGAAAGCGAACGGCAGCGCCTGCACCCTGCCTCAAATTCAATACATCGCTGGCAACAGCCCCCAATGGCTAGGAACTGCGGACACCGTTCGAGTCAATGGCATTTTTGATGAGCTGTTGGACGCGAAGTCGGTTGATTTTGTGGGAGACAAGCCCGCGCCACCCCCGCCGCCCCGGGAAGATGTTGGCACCAGCGCCCAGGGCCGACCCCAAGGTCCCTTTGGCCCGACCACGGTGGTACCTCCTCCTGCAGGTGCCCCGAACACCGCGGTCGTGGTGGTCGCGCCGAATGGCATGCCTTCGCCATCGACGGGACCTGCTGGCACGCCTGCGACACCAGGCTCAGGACAATGAGGTTAAAAACGCGCCATGACACCTCATCGCTTACTCAAACATGCCCTTGCCCTCCCCTCACTCGCTGCCTGTGCTGCAGGTCTTCTCATGAGCTCGCCCCTGCAGGCCCAAGAGCGTTTGCCCACGATTCCGCCAGCCCAATACAACGAAGCCCAAAAACAAGCCTCTGTTGAATTTGAGGCGGCCCGCAAAACAGCCGTTTTCGGCCCGTTTGAGCCCTTGATGCACAGCCCCAAGCTGATGAGTCAGGCACGTGCGATGGGCGATTACTTGCGATATGGCTCGGCCATTGGCACCACTTTGAGCGAGTTGGTGATCTTGGTCACCGCCCGCGTCTGGACTCAGGATTACGAGTGGTATGTGCACCAACCTTTGGCCGTCAAACAGGGGATTTCTGTTGAAATCACCCAAGCCATCGCCCAAGGGGAACGCCCCGCCAAAATGAGCGAAGACGAAGAGATTGTTTACAACTTTGCCACCGAGTTGCATCAAAACAAGGGTGTCTCAGAGGCCACTTTTGCTCGGGCTGAGAAACGCTTTGGCAAAGCGGGCACGGTCGACATCGCCGGTATTTGCGGTTACTACACCCTGCTCGCCATGGAGCTGAACTTGGCGCAGTACCCATTGCCCAATGGCGGACAACTGCTGCCAAGATTGCCCAATAACTTGCCGCGTCGTTAAGACGGCATCCGCCTCGGGTCAGTCGTGCCCGTGTTCGCCTTTTCCGTGCTCGTGGCCATCGTGATGAGGGTGCGCCTGCATCCAGGTGGCTAATTTCGCGCGTTGCTCAGGGGTGAGCACATTCGCAATGTCGATGCGCATTTGGGTGCGCCGCTTGGACATGGCATCTTGAAAGGCCATGGTTTTTTGGCGATGCGCTTCAATGGCCGCGGGGTCCAGTTTGGCAGCCGTGAACAGCGCCATGCCTTCGCGGTGGAGTTCTTCGGCGGCTTGGCGTTGTGACTTCATGTCTTCATGAGCGGCCATGGCGATCTTTTTCACGGCATCCCGTTGGGCATCCGTCGCGCCCACTGCCTTGAGCATGTGTTTCAGGTGCTGCGCTTGTTCGTGTTGATAGCCCCCATTTCCTGGCCCCGAATGCGCCCTTTCGGGTGGACGTGGCGAAGGTTCCTGACTTTGTGCCTGCGCGGTCCAAGCGCTAAAAACCAGAACCCCAGCGGCCAAAGCACCCCCCCAATGACGTGTGTTCAACATATAAAAACTCCTTTAGTTCCGAAAAGACGGTGAATCCATTGTGGCGGGGCACCGTTAAAAGTCCGTTTCGTTTAGGTGAAGTTGTATGAATTTCAAGCCAGGAAATTCATGCCAAGAAAGTTTGCCACAATCCCGCCATGGTGCGCCCTACCTTCAACCTCATCGGCTGTGGCCGCGTTGGTCAGACCTTGGGACGATTGCTGTCTCAGCGCGTCCACCTGCAAAACTTGTACGCCCTCAGCGCGGCCAGCAGACAGACTGCTGTTGACTTCATGGGCGGTGGCACCCCGAGTGCGAACTTGTCAGACATGCCATCGGCTGACATTTGGTTGCTCGCTGTGCCCGATTCACAAATTGGCCCAGTGGCACTGCAATTAGCGGGGTTAATGAGGGACCCCAAACGGGGCCAGGCGCCCGACACTCCCCCGATCGTTTTCCATTGCAGCGGTTTTTTGAGCTCGGCGGTTTTATCGCCACTCAGCGCGCTGGGTTGGGCGGCTGCGAGCTTGCACCCCGTTTTGAGCTTCGCCAGCCCCGCTTTGGCCATGGGTCAATTTGCTGGAACCCCCTGCGCCTTGGAAGGCTCGCCCGCGGCACTGGGCACTTTGAAGCCCTTGTTTGAGGCTTTAGAAGCCCGCTGCTTTGAGATTCAGCCCGACCAAAAAGCGCTTTATCACGCAGCCGCTGTCTTCTCGAATAATTTCACCGTGGTTTTACAGGGGGTGGCTCAAGCAGCTTGGCAAAGCGCCGGTGTGCCTGCTGAATGGGTCAAACCCCTCACCCAAGCCCTGCTCCAGAGTGCCGTCAACAATGTGCTGGCCTTAGGGCCGCAGGCGGCTTTAACCGGGCCGGCCGCACGGGGCGACCTAGCGGTTCTGGCCCAACAAGGCCAAGTGGTCCAAAACTGGGACGCGCTCAGCGGTGAAGCCTACAAAATCATGAGCGCGCTGGCCCTGCGCCTCAAGTCGGCACCGATACCTTCAGGCGAATAGCCGTCACTTCCCAGCCTTGGCTGCGCAAATGCGCCAGTAAAGCGGGCAGTTGTTGGCGCAACTTGGCCGCCACCGCGTTCGAGCTGACCAGCAAGCACCAGCTGCCGTCCTCAATCGGGCCTGCCCTCAACGCCCCCCGAAGGGTGGGCGGCAGCAAAGGGGCAATCGCTTGCAAACGACGGGCCGAATCGGCCGCCAAATCGGACAAACGCGCCAAGGTGTCCGAGCCTCGTGCTGCTTGGGCGATGGAAAACACTTGGTTCGTCTTGATTTGTTGCGCCATGACCTCATTATGACTGGGGCATTGAAGGGCATGTGAGCCGGTAGAATGCCCAGTTTGGCGCTTTCGAGCCCCCACTTTTGCTCATTTCGCCTCCCTATTTGCTTTCGCTATTTGCGTCCCCTTAGCTCTCTGATCCATGGCCACCAACTTTCTCACCAAAATTTTCGGCAGCCGCAATGACCGCTTGCTGCGCCAATACCGCAAAACGGTGGCAACCATCAACGCTTTGGAGGCCCAATTTCAGGGCCTGACCGACGCTGAACTGCAAGCCAAAACGAACGAATTCAAGGCCCGCGTCCAAGCAGGTGAAACCCTGGACGCCCTGCTACCTGAAGCTTTTGCGGTGGTCCGAGAGGGGGCCAAGCGCGCCCTCAAAATGCGCCACTTTGATGTCCAGCTGGTGGGCGGCATTGCTTTGCACAACGGCAAAATTGCCGAAATGCGAACCGGGGAAGGAAAGACCTTGACCGCGACTTTGGCGGTTTATTTGAATGCCTTGTCGGGACGTGGCGTCCACTTGGTCACGGTGAACGACTACTTGGCCGGCCGCGACGCCGCCAACATGGGCCGTTTGTACAACTTCTTGGGCTTGTCGGTGGGCGTCAACCTGCCCAACAGGCCCCGTGCGGAAAAGCAAGCGGCTTATGCCGCCGACATTACCTACGGCACCAACAACGAATACGGTTTCGACTATCTGCGCGACAACATGGTCTATGAGGTCAGCGACCGCGTTCAACGCGGCCTGAACTTCGCCATCGTCGACGAGGTGGACTCGATCTTGATTGACGAAGCGCGCACGCCTTTGATCATCAGCGGTCAAGCGGACGACCACACCGCCCAATATTTGGCGATCAACCAAATCGTGCCCTTGTTGAAAAAGCAAATTGGCGAGGCCGACCCGCGCACAGGCGAAGGCGTCATAACCCCTGGCGACTTCACGGTCGACGAAAAATCGCACCAAGTCTTCCTCACCGAAGCCGGTCACGAAAATGCCGAGCGCATTTTGGCCGCCAACGGCTTGTTTCCTGAAGGCGCGTCTTTGTACGACCCCGCCAACATCCAGTTGATGAACCATTTGAATGCCGCTCTGCGCGCGCATCACCTCTACCAACGCGACCAACATTACGTGGTGCAAGAAGGTGAAATCGTCATCGTTGATGAATTCACCGGTCGTTTGATGACGGGCCGCCGCTGGAGCGAAGGCCTGCACCAAGCGGTTGAGGCCAAAGAAGGCGTTCAAATTCAGGCCGAAAACCAAACCCTGGCCTCGATCACGTTCCAGAATTATTTCCGTCTCTACAACAAGCTGGGCGGCATGACCGGCACGGCCGACACCGAAGCTTACGAATTCCAAGAAATTTACGGCTTGGAAACCGTGGTCATTCCACCCAACAAGCCGAGCAGCCGTCAAGACCAACTCGACCGGGTTTACAAAACCACACCGGAAAAATACCAAGCCGCCGTACAAGACATTCGCGAATGTTTTGAGCGCGGCCAACCGGTGTTGGTCGGCACGACGTCGATTGAAAATTCAGAGCTCATTTCTGACTTGTTGAACCGCGAAAAATTGCCTCACCAAGTCTTGAACGCCAAGCAACACTTACGTGAAGCCGACATCATTGCCCAAGCGGGTCGTTCAAAAATGATCACCATTGCGACCAACATGGCGGGTCGGGGCACCGACATTGTGTTGGGCGGCAACATCGAGCGGGCTTTGTCTGAAATCGAAGCCCATACCGGACTGTCCGAAACTGAACGTCAACAGCAAATCGAGGCCCTGCGCCAAGCTTGGCGTGCCGACCACGAGTTGGTCAAGTCGCTGGGTGGCTTGCGCATCATCGCCACCGAACGCCACGAATCACGGCGCATCGACAACCAATTGCGCGGCCGCTCAGGTCGTCAAGGCGACCCCGGTTCCTCGCGTTTTTATTTGAGCTTGGACGATGCCCTCATGCGCATCTTTGCCGGCGAGCGCGTCAAAGCCATCATGGACCGGCTGAAGATGCCGGAAGGCGAAGCCATCGAAGCCGGCATGGTGACCCGCAGCATTGAGTCCGCGCAACGCAAAGTCGAGGCACGCAATTTCGACATGCGCAAGCAACTGCTCGAATACGACGATGTGTCCAACGACCAGCGCAAAGTGATTTACCAACAGCGCAACGACATTTTGGATGCCGCCGATTTGAGCGCCCAAATCAGCGCCTTGCGCCAAGGCTGCTTTGAAGATTTGGTGCACGCCTTTGTGCCCCCCGAATCGGTCGAAGAGCAATGGAATTTGCCTGCCCTTCAACAGGCTTTGGCCTCTGAGTGGCAATTGGAAGTGAATTTTCAAGCCCTGCTGGATGCCAACGACAGCCTCACTGACGAAGACATTATTCAGGCGGTTTTGCAGGCCGCCAACAGCACCTATGAGGCGAAGGTGGCCATCATTGGTGGAGAGGCTTTCACCGGATTTGAGCGCGCCATCTTGCTTCAAACCATCGACAGCCATTGGCGTGAACACCTGAGCTCACTCGACCACTTGCGCCAAGGCATTCACTTGCGCGGCTATGCACAAAAACAACCCAAACAAGAATACAAGCGCGAGGCTTTTGAGTTGTTTGGTCAGATGCTCGACTCCATCAAAAATGAAGTGACCCGATTGTTGATGACGGTGCGTTTGCAATCGACCGCTCAAGTCGAAGGCGCCGCCGAAGAAATGAACCCAGACACGCTGCACAACGTCAGCTATTCCGCTCCCAACGAAAATGGCGACGTGGAAACCGTTGTCGACCCCGCGACCTTGGTGGCGGCCATGCCCGTCGGCCGCAACGACCCCTGCCCCTGCGGCAGCGGCAAAAAATTCAAACAATGTCATGGCAAGCTGGCTTAAAAGCCCGTTACTTCGTTACTTCTCCACCCTTCCCTATCCCAATTCGTTGGAGCCTTGAATGCCCGTCAACCTGATTGCCCCTGACCCCACAACGCTGTCGCCCGTCAAAGGGGTTCGAATTGGGGTGGTTGAAGCGGGCGTGCGCAAAGCCAACCGCAAAGACCTGACTGTTTTCCTTTTGGACGAAGGCACTGCAGTCGGCGGCGTCTTCACCACCAACCGTTTTTGCGCCGCGCCGGTTCAGGTTTGCCGCTCGCACTTGAATTCAGGGGCAGAAATTCGCGCCTTGGTCATCAACACGGGCAACGCCAATGCTGGCACCGGGGAAGCTGGCTTGGCCGATGCCAACACCACCTGCCAAGCCATGGCCGAATTATTGGGTGTGGCGCACCAGCAAGTCTTGCCCTTCTCGACCGGGGTGATCATGGAGCCGCTGCCGGTGGACCGCATTGTGGCGGGCTTGCCCGCTGCCTTGGCCGATGCCCATTCAGAAGCAGGCCGCACCCATTGGGGTCGCGCATCGGAAGGCATCATGACCACCGACACCTTGCCAAAAGCGTTCAGCAAAACCGTGGTGTTATCGGGTCACCCGGTCACGATCACGGGCATCAGCAAGGGCGCCGGCATGATTCGTCCCAACATGGCCACCATGCTGGGCTTCTTGGCCACCGACGCGGCCATTGAGCCGGCCTTGATGAATGGCTTGTGCACCGACTTGGCCGACGCCTCATTCAATTGCATCAGCATCGATGGCGACACCTCGACCAACGACTCCTTTATCGTCATGGCGACGAACCAAGCAGGCAACCCGTCGATCAGCCAATTCGAGAGCGGTGACGGCGCTGTCCTCAAAGCCGCCATGGCCGAAGTAGCCCGCCTGTTGGCCCAAGCCATTGTGCGCGACGGCGAAGGGGCGACCAAATTCATCACTTTGCAAATTGAAGGCGGAAAAACCATCGACGAATGCCGACAAGTGGCCTATGCGATTGCCCACTCGCCTTTGGTCAAAACGGCCTTCTTTGCCAGCGATCCCAATTTGGGCCGCATCTTGGCGGCGGTTGGCTATGCCGGCATTGCCGACTTGGACCCGACCGCGATTGACTTGTATTTGGACGATGTGTTGGTGGCGGTACAAGGCGGGCGCAACACCGCCTATCGCGAAGAGGACGGCCAACGGGTCATGAAGCAAAGCGAAATTACTGTTCGGGTGCGTTTGGGCCGCGGCGAGGCCAAGGCCACGGTTTGGTCTTGCGACCTCAGCCACGAGTACGTGAGCATCAACGCCGATTACCGGTCCTGAGCACCTGCCTAATTTTGAGCATGAGCGTGTTCACCAACCCCTCATTAGAGCGCCTGATTGAGCGCGCCGAGGCCCTCATCAGCCGCATCGAGCAGGTGCTACCGCTGCCTTTGCAAGAACCCAAGGACTGGAACGAGTCCATCGCATGGCGCTACCGCCGTCGCAGCACAGGACAAGCCCTGCTTGAACCGGTGCGCCATGTGGCCCCACTGGGTCTGGACGAGTTGGTCCAGATTGAACCGCAAAAAGAAAAAATCCAGCGCAACACCGAGCAATTTGTGAATGGCAAACCTGCCAACAACGTGTTGCTCACAGGCGCGCGGGGCACTGGCAAATCGTCCCTCATTAAGGCCTGCCTGAACACCTATGCGCCGCGTGGTTTGCGCTTGATTGAAGTCGATAAATCCGACCTGGTTGACCTGCCCGACATGGTCGAAGTGGTGTCAGCTCGACCCGAAAAATTCATCATTTTTTGCGACGACCTGAGCTTTGAAGACGGCGAGTCCAGTTACAAAGCACTCAAATCCATTTTGGACGGCAGCGTCGCCGCGTCCACGGCCAATGTCTTGATTTACGCCACCAGCAACCGTCGCCACTTGCTGCCCGAGTACCTGAAGGAAAACGAGCGCTACACCCACACGGCCGACGGTGAAGTCCACCCGGGTGAAGCCACCGAAGAAAAAGTGTCGCTCTCCGAGCGCTTCGGTTTGTGGGTCAGTTTTTACCCGTTCAGCCAAGCCGAGTACTTGGCGATTGTGGGCCAATGGCTGCGCTCACAAGGGTTGTCTGAATCGGCCATTGAAGCGTCGCACCCCGAGGCCTTGGTTTGGGCTTTAGAACGCGGCTCGCGCAGTGGCCGAGTGGCCTACCAGTTTTCCCGCGACTATGTCGGACGCCAAGTGGCCTAAAGCCGAACCTCTAAACCTGCACCCATCGTGAACCCAACAATCATTGAAGTCGCCGTGGGCATTTTGATCCGCCAAGACGGCGCCTTGCTGCTCAGCACCCGCCCTGAAGGCAAGCCTTACCCGGGCTTTTGGGAATTCCCCGGCGGCAAGCTAGAAGCCGGCGAAACAGTCGAGCAAGCGTTGCGCCGTGAACTGATTGAAGAGTTGGGCATCACCATCGCTGACACCGAGGTTTGGCGAGTCACAGAACACCAATACGAGCACGCCCACGTTCGCTTGCACTGGTGCAAAGTGCATGCTTGGCAGGGTGAATTCGAGATGCGCGAAGGCCAAGCGATGGCGTGGCAAACGTTCCCACTGACCGTCAGCCCGGTCTTGGCAGGGGCTTATCCGGTGTTGGACTGGTTGGAAGCAGAAGCCAAACAGGCCGGCGTTTAAGGCGCCCTTCAAAAGTATCCTTTTAAGGCACTATTTTGCCCCGCGGTTCAAGGGGTCGCCCGGTTCAATAACGGTCCAATCGCTTATTGCAAGCGAGGGTCACCAAAAGGCGCTTCATCCGGCGGGGCTTCGGTGGGCATGCGGAAGGCTTCGCTGGCCCAAGCGCCGAAGTCGTTGTGCTTGCAACGCTCGCTGCAAAAGGGGCGAAACGGGTTGCTGGCGTGGTAGAGACTATTGCCCTGACAAGCTGGGCACGTCACCAAGCGCGCGCCCTCGGGTAATTTCCGGGATGTCACGTTTTGGGGCGCCGACACGGTTGAGCCTCAAGCGCACAAAGCCATTTCAAAGGCCACATCGTCCGGTGTGACCTGGGTGGCGGGGCTGGTTAAATCTTCTGCTTGCTGCAAGAAGCGCAGCGAAACCAACAGCCGGTTGGCACTGATTTCAGGGATCAAACCCAGCTGCGAATCGATGCGCAACCGCAGCAATTGGAAGGCACGGCCTTGTGGCAGATTTTGTTGCAACTGGCCCTGTTCGGCCATCATCTTTTTAGGCGTCCCGTTGTCGCGCAACATTTTCAGCAAGATGAACACCGAGTCGGCCAAAGGCCCCAAAGTGGAAGCCCATTTTTGCAAATCCGATTGGCGAACAGGACCGCTGGTTTGCTGCCAGGCATGGTAGGCGGGCAAATCAAAGTTGCAGGTCCCACCGGGAATTCTGATGCGGCTGCGAATGGCCATCAGCCACTCGTTTTCAGTCAACGCTTGGGCGGTGCGGCCCGACGGGGTGTTAACGGCTTCAAAGCAAGCGTCCAACTGTGCGACGATGTCGTCCAGCACGCCTTCCGAGATGTTGGGGTTGCCCCGGTAACTGTTGAGCAGTTGCTTTTGTTTGTCCAAGTCTTTCATGACCTCGCCTTTGAGGTCTGAACGCGACGCAACTTCCATGATTTCAAAAATCGTGACCAAGGCAAAGTGGTGATCGACCGCCGAATCGCGGGAAATCAAGTCGCCCAATCGCCTAAAGAGCTGCTCCAAACGCAAATAAGTTCGAACGCGCTCGTTGAAGG
This sequence comes from uncultured Curvibacter sp., assembly GCA_903828535.1. Lineage (GTDB taxonomy): Bacteria > Pseudomonadota > Gammaproteobacteria > Burkholderiales > Burkholderiaceae_C > Curvibacter. Next base: position 159,643 of record CAIKMN010000003.1, on the reverse strand, counting down.
GGTATTCGTAAAGGATCACTCCGCCGCTTCCGTCTTGCACCATGGATGGACAAGATCATAGCCTGAAGTGAGCGGCCAAATCGGAGATTTGTTGGGTCAATTCGGCCCAGCTGAGTTGGTCGTTGTAGAGGACGACGTCCGCGCAAGCCCGTCTTTGTGAACGGCTGGCTTGGGCAACCAAGATGCTTTCGACCGCCTGGCGGCTCAAACCGTTGCGCTGCATGACCCGTTGAATTTGGGTTTCAGGCTGGCAGTCGACGACCACCACCGCGTCCAGTTGGGTCAACCAGCGGGCTTTGCCCTCGACCAACAAGGGAATGTCGAACAACAGGCGCTGCGCCCCTTGGCGAACTTTGTCTTCAACCTGGGCCTGAATGGCCTGGCCAATTAAGGGGTGCAACAAAGCCTCGAGTTGTCCGCGCACCTCAGGCTCGGCAAAGACAGCCTGCCGCATGGCTTCGCGGTCAAGCCCCCCATCAGCGGCCACCATGCTGGCCCCAAACAGGCGCGCGACTTCGGGCATGGCCGCGCCGCCGGGGGCGGTTAAACCCCTCGAAATGCTGTCGGCATCAATCAGGGCGATGCCGGGGTCTTGTGACAACCAAACCTGGGCAACAGCGCTTTTGCCCGAGCCAATGCCGCCCGTCAACCCCAGACGAAAAACCCGCTTTTTTTCGGCTTCAGACACCTAAAAACCTCCAGAAAAAACGCTGCATCCCAACAGGTCCCAAGGCATAAATCAACCAACCCGCGGCTGCCAAAAAGGGGCCGAACGGCACGTAACCGCCCTCACGCAACTGAGAGCGGGCCCGCAACACCAGCCCCACGGCAGCCCCCACCATGGAGGCGAATAAAAGCAGCGGCAATAAATTCAAAGGCCCTAACCAAGCCCCCAAAGCCGCAAGCAACTTGAAGTCGCCCGCCCCCATGCCTTCCTTGTCAGTCAAGCCCTTGAAGGCCTTGGCAACACCCCACAAAATACCGAATCCCAAGACAGCACCCCACAAAGCGGCGGACAAGCTCAGTCCTGTCAGGTGAAATTCAGCCGCGATGAATCCGCCCCAAAGCAGGGGCTGGGTTAATTCGGAAGGCAGGTAAAGGGTTTTCCAGTCGATCCAAGCAAGCGCCAATAAGGTGCTGGAAAAAAGGCACCAAGCCATGCCCACCCAAAGCGCACCCGGCCCATGGCTCGTCGCGACAGAGGCACCCAGGGCGATAAAGCTGCCTTGGGTGCCTTGGGTGCTGAAAGCATGCGCCACACAAAAGCCCCACAAAAGCGCATTGCTCAATTCCATCAAAGGGTATCGCCAAGCAATCGCCCCACCACAATGGCGGCAGTGTCCTCGCTGCCACAAAAAGCCCAGCAGGGGCAGATTATCAAACCAGCGCAAGGGGGATTCACACAAAGGGCAATGCGAGCCCGGCCACCAAAGAGAGAGGGGTTGACCGTTGCTGAGGGTGTTTTCTTCGGTCAAGATTTTGGGCAAACGGTGTACCAACATGCTCAAAAAACTGCCCACCAACAAGCCCAAAGACAAGCCACTCCACAAGCCGAGACCGCTGCCAACATCAAAATCTAACATCTATAAAACTTGTCCCAATTGGAAGATGGGGAGGTACATGGCCACCACCATGCCCCCAATGATGCCACCTAAAACCACGATGATCACCGGCTCCAATAAAGTTGAAAGTCCCGCGACTTGCTCATCAACGGCGCGCTCGTGGTACTCGGCTGCTTTGGCCAACATGGCGTCCAAGGTGCCCGAAGCCTCGCCAATGGCCACCAACTGAACCAACATGGCAGGAAAAACCTTGGCCTCCAGCAATGCCGTGTTCACACTGGATCCGCGGACCACGGCCAACCTCAAAGCTTGCGTGGCTTCCTCAAACAAAAGATGCCCAGCCACCCGTCCGACCGGAACCAAGGCGTCAACCAAAGGCACGCCAGCGGCCAACAGCGTGGCCAAGGTCCTCGCCCATCTGGCCACGGCAGCATCGCGCAAGAGCGGACCCAAGACAGGAAACCTCAGCCATGCAGCGTCCCATGACCGTCGCCAGCGGGGCCATTGTCGCAATGCCCGTCTCAGGCCCCACACGCCCGCCATCAGGGCGAGCAACCACCACAGACCATAAGCCCAGAGGCCATCACTCAAAGCCAGCAGCAAACGGGTCGGCGCGGGCAACTCGGCCCCAAGTGATGAAAAAACCGTTTTGAAACTCGGAATCACCCAACCCAACACCACCAAGACCACGCCCAAGGCCACCACCAAGACAGCCATTGGGTACAACAAGGCACCACGCACCTTGGCTTTGAGCGCTTGGGTTTTTTCAAGGTACAAGGCCAACCGATCCAAGACCGTGTCCAACACGCCGCCCAACTCACCGGCCGCGACCAAACTGACATAAAGCGTGCCAAATTGCTGCGGGTACTTGGCCAAGGCCTGACTCAAAGAAGTGCCGGCCGCCACTTGGATTTTGAGTTGGTTGACCAAGTGCAAAAGGGCCTTGTTTTGTTGCCCCCTTCTTAACAAATCGAAGGCTTGCAAGACGGGCACGCCGGCGTGCATCATGGCCGCCAGTTGACGGGTGAAGAGCGCGATGTCTTTGGACTTGATTTGGCGTGACATGCGCAAGGGCGACCCGTTCAGGTGTGAAATTCTTCAGCTCAGTCTGGCGTGGTTTGCATCACTTCTTCAGGAGAGGTCTGCCCGGCCAGCACTTGCAGCCAAGCCGATTGCCGCAGCGTCAAGACGCCGTCACGGGCCGCTTGTGCAGCCAATTCTGTGGCGTTGCCGTCGCGTAAAACGATTTGCTGCAAATCCTCGGTCATGGGCATCACCTGGTAAATGCCCAACCGTCCTTTGTAACCACGGTGGCACGCAGCGCAGCCAACGGGATGGAACAACTTGACGCTTGCGTTGAGGCCTCCCGGCTCCTTTTTCTCCCCTGTTTCAAGCTCAAGTGAGGTCAGCCCAGCGGCTTGCAAGGCAGACCCACTCCAAACACGGGGCGCTTTGCAAACCTCGCACAGACGCCTGAGCAATCGTTGGGCCGTCACCAAGGTCAGGCTGGTGGCGATGTGAAAGGGCAAGACCCCCATGTGGCGCAAACGGGTGAGGACGCCTGGGGCGTCATTCGTGTGCAAGGTGCTGAGCACCAAATGACCGGTCTGAGCGGCTTTCAAAGCGACATCGGCGGTTTCCAAATCGCGAATTTCACCGACCATCAACACATCCGGGTCTTGCCTCAAGAAAGCCCGCAGCGCGACGGCAAACGTTAATCCTGCCCGCTCATTCACGTGCACCTGATTCACCCCGCTGAGTTGAATTTCGCAGGGGTCTTCGACGGTTGAAATGTTCAATGCTTTTTGATTCAACAAGTCCAAACAAGCGTACAAAGACACCGTTTTTCCTGAACCTGTCGGGCCCGTCACCAAGACCATGCCCTGAGGCTTGGCGATGGCCTCCAGCAATGCTTGCTTTTGGGCAGGCAGGTAGCCCAACTCATCCAAGGTCAAACGCTTTGCGCCGCCCTCCAAAATACGAATGACCACTTTTTCTCCGAACAGAGTGGGCAAGGTGCTGACACGAAAATCCACTGCCCGGGCGGGCCCCTGGCCAGCGGGCGGGGTCAGTAGCAATTTCATGCCGCCGTCTTGCGGTAAACGCCTTTCGGAAATATCCAGATTCGCCATGACCTTGATGCGCGATGTCAATTGGTCTTTGGCCCCCAATGGCGGCGCTTCTTGATCATGCAACGCACCGTCCAATCGGAAGCGCAGTCGGTAACAACCTTCAAAGGGCTCAAAATGCAAATCGGACGCCCCTTGTTGCCAAGCCGACCACAAAGCTTGATCCAAAAACTTCACCACGGGGGTGCTGTCTGAATCGGACAGATCATGGGCGGCTCTGCCTTCAGCCGTCCCCTCCGAGGTGAGGGTTTGGGCGACAAAATCCGCCATGTCGTGGCGCTCTTGGCGCACCCGATCTGCTTTCGCGCTGGCCACCTGTTTGGCCTGGCTTTTCGCCTCGCGGTTGCTAATCGCGGCTTCCAACACATCCAAAGGCAGCACGACATAATCAGCGCCAATGCCGGTGGTGAATTCAATTGCGCTCAAATGCAGGCGGTTGGAAGGATCGGCGGTGGCCACTTGTACCCGTCCTCCTTTTAAACCCAGCAAATAGACCGGCCAGTTGGCGGTAAAACGCCAATCCAAGAACGGCAAGGGATCAAAATTGCCAGCCGCATTGGGCGAATACGCCACATTAAATGACTGGGCCAAGGTTTCAGCCAAGAGCGCCGCGCTGAGGTGGCCCGCCTCTATCAAAGCCGCCATCGAGCCGCCCCAATCATCCCCAGGCAAGCACTTGGTTTGCCTCAACACCTGGACCCAAGGGGGCCGATTGGGGCTCGCCCGAGAAGCAGGAGAAGCAGGAGAAGCAGGAGAAGCAGGAGATGCAGGCCCAGCCTGAGGAGGATGCGGAGTGAACGGCTGTGAAGTCATCTGATGGCCTCCGTCAAGCAGGAGCGGTAATGAGAGGGGCTAAAGAGAGGGGATGAACGAGGTCTCTTTAGGCCCTTATCATGAAGTCAATCTTGTTTCTCAGGGGCTGGTCCCTGATCCGTGTTTTGAACCCATCTCCCCCTTCGCTCCGCGCCCGCTCGGCCTCTTTTAGTCTGGTGGACAGAGGCATTCTGGCCTTCGGATTGGTGTTTTGGCTGTGCCTTTCGATCTGGGCTCGCCCCATGGCACTGCCGGACGAGGGGCGTTATGTGGGTGTCGCATGGGAGATGGCGCAATCAGGTCAATGGGGGGTGCCCACTTTGGACGGCATGCCGTTCTTTCACAAGCCACCGTTGTTCTACTGGATTACCGCGTTCAGCTTAAAAATGCTGGGCTTTCATGCGGCTGCAGCCCGAGTGGCGTCTGTTTTGGGTGGCTGCCTGGCCATCGGCTCTGTAGTGGCACTGGCCTGGCGATGGGCCAGCCCTGCGTTGGCCCAGCGGGTGCTGGCCGTGGCTGCGACCACCCCTTTGCTGTTTTTAGCCAGCCAATACGCCAACCTCGACATGTTGGTGGCCGGCTTCATCAGCGCCACGGTGGCCTTGGCCGCGCATGCTTGCCTGCTGCGAATGAGCGAAAAACAAAAAAACCACGCCCGTCGTGCTTTGTGGGGGGCCTACGCCATGGCGGCGCTGGGGGTGTTGGCCAAAGGTTTGATTGGCGCCGTGATACCGGCGGCCAGTTTGATCTTGTGGTTGGCTTGGCAGCGCCAATGGCGTCTGATGACAGACTTGTTTGATGGGGTGGGTTGCTTTGTTTTTTTGGTCTTGGCAGCGCCTTGGTTTTTGCTGATGGAAAGGGCATTCCCCGACTTCTTGCATTACTTTTTTGTGGTGCAACATTTCCAACGCTTTGCAACCCAGGGCTTTAACAACGTTCAGCCCTTCTGGTTCTATCCGGCTGTGCTGTGGTTGTTTTGCCTGCCCTGGACCCTTGTCAGTGCATGGCAACTCTTCAAACTTTGGCGGGCACCTCAACGGGCCGCCAATGACAGTGACAACCCACATGACCAAGCGGGCCTCCATGACAAAGGGCATGAGACAACAAACCCTCGTTTGAACGCCCTGATGGGCTGCACGGTGCTGGTGGTGCTTGTGTTCTTCTCTTTGCCTGCTTCTAAATTAGTGGGCTATGTGTTGCCTGCAGCCGCGCCACTGGCCTTCTTGATGGCTCAAAGTTTGTCGGGGCTTTCCGCCAAAACCTTCAAAATCTGGGTGATCTTGAGCGGTTTATTGGGTTTGATCTTGGTTGCTTTTTTTACGCTCGAGGCACCCAAATCCACCCAGGCACTTGGTCAACAATTGCGACGCGAACGCACCTCGGATGAGCCGGTTTACATGTGGCATCACTACTACTACGACCTGCCTTTGTATGCCCATCTCGAATCGCCAGCCCGAGTGGTTGGCCTTTGGTCGGGTGAGGCGGTTCGAGCCCACGACAACTGGCAACGTGAACTGGTCGATGCGCGTGACTTTGCTTCGGATTCGAACAGCGCCCGCAACCTGATTGAGGTTGACGAATTTCACCAGCAACTCTGCGCGGCGCCAAGGGCCTGGATTTTGGCCAGTGAGAAAGAGGCCCAGTCCGATCCATGGCTAAGCCAACTCAAAACCACTTTGAAGCAGAACCAAACGGCCTTGTTGCGCTGGGAGCTGGCCCCAAGCAACCCGGCTCAAAAGTCAACCGCCCTGTGTTCTGAACGGCTGACTCGCTAAAGGCCTTTAAAGTTTGTCTATGAGTTTGTCTATGAGTTTGTCAATTTAAGGCGCGGCGCTGGTGTAAAACGAATCCAAGAACTGATACCGATCTGGATGGGGCTCGGATACCACGCCGATGTTTTCACCCAACCCCATGACCTGATTTGAAGGGGCCTTGTAGGCCGGCCATTGAGGCAGACCAGACCCGTTGGGGTTACCGGTTTTGGCAAAGTTGGTCCAGTAATCGGCCATGGTCTTGGCCAAGGTGTGGTCGGCCTTTTGCCAGCCCCAATCGGGTCGAACGGCCAAATTATCAAAGGCGTAGACCACCTCTGCGAAGTGATAGGAACCTGGTGCAGTCAGTGGATAAATCGACAACTCGGGCGCCAAAGGCGGACGGCGGCTAAAAAAGTAACGGTACACCGGCGCACGGTTGTTTTTAGCCGCGCGATCGGCCCACGCCCACGTCCCGTAATTGATGATTTGGTCACCAATCAAATCGCTGAAAGACGACTTGATCAACTCGCCTTGCGCGCCTGCCGGATACAACGCCAAGGCCTTGGGTGCTTGGCCCTTGAACTGCGCCGTGATCAACGCCTCATAGGCCGCGGCATTGGGGGGCAATGGCATGCGGGCTGAAAACAAGCTGCCTTCATCGGCGTTGCTGCCCAGCAGCAGAGGGACATCGGCGCCTTTGCCTTGCAGCATCAAGCGGGTCGGGGATTCAGGCACCACATAGCCGTCGATCACGCCCAATCCCACAATGCTGGGCTGCTTGGCTGAAGCTTGCAACACCTCAGCAGAAGTCGCTTGACGCATTTGTGCAACGCTTTTTGCACCCAAAGCATCGGCCATGCGCAGCCCGTGGGCTTCGCCTTGCGCCAAAGGCCTGGGGCTGAAAAGGCCGATGGGCACCAAAGCGCTACCGCTTTGTCCCACGGCTTTTTGGAAGAGGCCTTTGCTCAGGGGTGAAACGAGCAACAGGCTGACATCAATGGCCCCCGCAGATTCACCCAAAATGGTGACGTTTTTGGGGTCGCCTCCAAACTGGGTGATGTTGCGTTGCACCCACTTCAAGGCCGCGATTTGATCCAACAGCCCATAGTTACCGGAGGACTGGGTACCCGACTCAGCGGTCAGTTCGGGGTGCGCCATGAAGCCAAAAACATCAACGCGGTAGTTGATGCTGACCGCCACCACACCGCGCTTGGCCCATGCGGCTGCATCGAATTCGGGCTGGGAGGCAGCGCCATTCAAGTTGCTGCCGCCATGAATCCAAACCATGACCGGCAAGCCCTTGGCTTTGCTCGGTGCCCAAACATTGAGGTAAAGACAGTCTTCACTCATGTTGGGGTTGTTCGGGTCCAGGGCGCCCAAACGTTGGCTTTGGTAGCAACGTGCGCCCCATTGGTCAACGGCCAAAGTCCCTTGCCAAGGGTTCACCGCTTGAGGCGGTTTCCAGCGCAAATCACCGACCGGCGGGGCCGCAAAAGGGATGCCTTTGTAAATGTGCAGGCCCTGGTCGTTGGCGGCGGGCTGGGCAATCTGACCGCCCTCAATCTTCAAGACGTTCATGCTGGCGCCTCCTTTTTCATTGGCTTGGGCCCCACCGAATAAGCTGGCACTGAGCGCCAAGCCCAGCAGCGCAGTTTGTAAGAATTTGGTTTTGGTGTTCACGTTGTCTCCTTGATAGGTCGTTTGATTTTGCGTCATTTTTCATGACCACAGACCCAGAGAAAACACCATGAAAAAAGCCCCAGATCTTGCGATTTGGGGCTGATGTGTTTGGTAGGCGCGATTGGATTCGAACCAACGACCCCCACCATGTCAAGGTGATGCTCTAACCAACTGAGCTACGCGCCTGGGGACTTCTAAACCGTCAATTATAGCCCACTTTAATTCGGTCTTAACGACGTTTGGCGGATGTCACGCCTTTGACGCCCTTGAGTTCATGCAAAACCTTGTCAAGGCGGGTGGAGTCGCTCACCTCCACCGTGAACGTCATCCACGCCACGTCTTGAATGGTCTGAGTCTGCACGCCAATCACATTGGTCTTTTGGCGAGAGAACACATCAGAAACGTCGCGCAGCAAGCCTTGGCGGTCATTCGCCTCCACCGCCACGTCAACGGGGTACTTGGCCAGGTACGCCCCCGATCCGTTGGCGTTCTTGGCCGGCTTGCCCCACGTCACTTGAATCACGCGCTCTTGGCTGCGTTGAACCAACTCTTTGAAGTTGCGGCAATCCAGTCGGTGGACGCTAACGCCTTTGCCTCGGGTCACGAAGCCGCCAATCGGGTCAGGGGGCGCGGGTTTACAGCATTTGGCCAGTTGCGTCATGAGCGAATCAATGCCCACCACCAAGATGCCGCCTTTCGGCGTTAACGCCTCAGAAGCCGCTCTTTTTAACAAACGCTCATCTGGCGGTGGCAAAGCTTCAGGGGGGCGCAGTACCGTTTCAATGCTGCGCAAAGACAACTCGTCTTTCCCCACGACTTCAAACAAAGCGTCGGCGCCTTTGAAGCCCAGTTGCTCGGCCAAAGCATCCAGCTTCAGCGCGGTTTTACCTTCACGTTGCAACAACTTTTCAACCGCCTCGCGGCCTTTGGCGATGGTCGATTGCAAGGCCTGCGCATTGAACCAAGCACGAATTTTGGTCTTCGCTCTGGAACTGACCACAAAACCCAACTCGAAATTCAGCCAATCCCGCGAAGGGCCTCCGTCTTTGGCGGCCACAATGGAGACCGTCTGGCCGTTTTGTAAAGCCGTGTTCAAGGGCACCAAAACACCGTCCACGTGCGCCCCTCGGCAGCGATGGCCCAAGTCGGTGTGTAAGGTATAGGCAAAGTCCACGGGGGTCGCGCCTCGGGGCAAATCAACCACGGCGGCTTCTGGGGTCAACACGTAAATTCGGTCGTCAAAGAGCCCCGCATTCGAAATGCCTTCGGTGGCCAAACTGCCCGACAAGTCGCGCTCCCAGGCCAAGAGTTGGCGCAGCATGGCAATTTTGCTGTCGTAATCGCTGTTGGCCAATACGCCGGCGTAGCCTTTGGTACCCGCCTCTTTGTAGGCCCAATGCGCCGCCACTCCGCTCTCTGCGTGCTCGTGCATGGCACGGGTGCGAATTTGCACTTCTATCGGTACGCCACGGTCATCGCGAACCACGGTGTGCAACGATTGGTAGCCATTTGGCTTGGGGCGGGCGATGTAGTCGTCGAACTCACTTTCAATGGGCGTAAAGTGCTCGTGCACCCAGCTCAAGGCGGCATAGCAATCGGTCACGCTGGGGGTGATGATGCGCAGGGCCTGGACGTCGAACACGCGGTCAAAGGACAGTGATTTGCCCCTCATTTTTTTGACGATGCTGTAAATGTGCTTGGGGCGACCCTGCACCTCCAGCCCATTCGCGTTCAATTGCGCCTGACCTGGGCCCTGGCCGGTGAGGCCGCGCAAAATGGCATCGGTCAGCGCCTGAATGCCCTGCTCGCGTTCACCACGCTTTTGCTGCAACTTGGCCGCAATGTCTCGGTACACCTCGGGCTCAGAAAAACGAAACGCCAGGTCTTCCAGCTCCCATTTGATTTGCCAGATACCCAACCGGTTCGCCAAAGGGGCAAATACCTGCAAAGACTCTGCAGCCATCGCGGGGTCCAGTGGCAACTTGTTCGCCGCGTGGAAGCGCAAGGTTTGCAAGCGAGACGCCAAGCGCATCAACACCACGCGCAAATCACGCGAAAAGGCCAACAGCATTTTGCGGACGGTATCGATTTTGGCGGGAGCGGAACCCCGCGCTTGGGCCTGGACTCGGATCAACTGGTGCGTGGTGACGGCCAAACTGGCCAGTGGCGCGCCAAAAACCTTGGTCAGCACCTCCTGCGGACGACTCAAATGGGCGCAGGCGTAGACCAAATAGGGCGCAGCCAACAACTCATCGGCGCCCCCCAAGGATTGCAAAATCGCCGACTCAGCGTCCGCATGGCTGAGTTCGTTTTCGCCTGAAAGCAATCGTTCATGCCCAATGAAGGGTTCGGCAAATTGACGCGCCTGAGCCGTCAAAGAAACAGGGATCGGAATATCGTTTTTGGGCGAGATAATGACCATCAGCGCATCCTAAGTCATCATTTCTATTATTTTCCCCTTTTTAGAAAGACCCCCATGTTGAAGAACAAAGTAGCCCTTGTCACAGGATCCACCAGCGGAATTGGTTTGGGTATCGCCAAAAGCCTGGCCGCCCAAGGGGCCGATTTAATTCTCAATGGCTTTGGCGACGCCAGCGGCCCGATGGCAGAGGTCAAAGCCGCCGCGTCGGCAGCAGGCCACGACATCCAAGTTTTGTTCCATGCCGCCGACATGAGCCAACCCAGCCAAATTGCCGACATGATGGCTTTTGCAGCCGCTGAGAAGGGCCAAGTCGACATCTTGGTTAACAACGCAGGCATTCAGTATGTGGCGCCGGTGCAAGACTTCCCCAACGAAAAGTGGGACGCTATTTTGGCCATCAACCTCAGCAGCGCGTTTCACACCACTAAGTTGGCTCTCCCAGCCATGCTGAAGGCCAACTGGGGCCGCATCATCAATGTGGCCTCCGCGCACGGTTTGGTGGGCTCGGCAGAAAAAGCCGCTTACGTCGCGGCCAAACACGGCATCGTCGGTTTGACCAAAGTGGTGGCATTGGAAACTGCCACTTCCGGCGTGACTTGCAACGCCATTTGCCCCGGCTGGGTCTTGACGCCCTTGGTGCAAAAACAGGTTGACGCCCGCGCCGCCGCCAACCACTGGACGAACGCCCAAGCCACTCAAGAACTGCTGGCAGAAAAAGAGCCTTCGCTCCAGTTCACCACCCCAGAAGAGTTGGGCGCTTTGACGGTGTTCTTTTGCTCGCCGGGCGCTAATAACACACGCGGCGTGGCTTGGGCGATGGATGGGGGCTGGACCGCACAATAATCACCTCTTTTCTGCTCACTTTAGAGTAGGAAAACTAATGCCGTGTGGCGGATGACTGTTTGTATATGTAACAGTCATAACATTGGGTCAGATTTGCTTGGGAATGCGCTTTTTGAATTGTTACAAGTTCCAAAATGCGCACACACCAACAACAGGAAGTGCCATGACAACGACCCACCACCGCCCAGACAAAATCGTGGTTCTTGACGACGATGCGCGCATTCGAGATTTATTACGTCGGTATCTAAGCCAAGAAGGCTTTGAAGTGTCGGTTGCTGAAGACGCGAAGGCCTTGAACCGCATCATGCTGCGTGAATCCATGGATTTGCTGATCTTGGATTTGATGATGCCCGGCGAAGATGGCCTGTCCATTTGCCGCCGACTAAGGGCCTTGAACGACCGCACGCCCATCATCATGCTGACGGCCAAAAGCGAAGACGTCGACCGCATTGTGGGCTTGGAAGTGGGGGCCGACGATTACCTCGGCAAACCTTTCAACCCGCGTGAATTGCTGGCCCGTGTCCACGCCGTGCTGCGGCGTCGCCCGCCCACCGAAGCCCCTGGGGCACCTTCTGGCGAAAACCAACAAATTCACTTTGGACCCTTCAACTTTGACATGGGCGCCCGCGCGCTGTCTCGTGGCGACGAAGATCTGCCCCTGACAACCGGCGAATTTGCCATGCTCAAAGCCTTGGTGCGCCATCCGCGCCAACCGCTGTCGCGTGAAAAGTTGGCCTTGCTGGCAAGGGGGCGGGAGTTCGAACCCTTTGATCGCAGCCTGGACGTGCAAGTCTCCAGATTGCGCAAATTGATTGAAGTGGACGCCTCCACCCCGCGCTACATTCAGACCGTTTGGGGTGTCGGCTACGTGTTCGTTCCCGACGGCAGCTCATGAAGCGCAACCCGCCAAAACTGAACTTGTTTTGGCGCACCTTCATCTTGCTCGTGGTCTTGCTGGGGGGAGGCACCTTGGCTTGGCTACAAACCTACCGCATCTTGGAGTTGGCGCCGCAAAATCGGGCGGTCGCCGCCCAAGTGGCCGAGTTGTTGCGCGTCAACGCGACCCTCCTAGACCTCTTGCCCGAAGAAAACGAGAAGCAGGTTTTTAAGGTCTTGGGCAACTCCCAAAATGTGCGCTTTAAAACGGCGCTCTCAGAGGATGTGATTCGCCCCTTCAAACCCCAAGACGCCTTCGGGGTGGCGCTGGCATCGGCCATCGCATCGGCCCTTGACAGGCCGATGATTTTGGCTGAATCGGTCAACGGCATCCACGGCATTTGGGTGCGCATTCATGTGCAACAAAACGACATTTGGCTGACCCTCAACGACCTCAGACAATCAGAGCCGAGCGACCGGACCTGGCTGTTTTGGATTGGCATTGCCGGCATTTTTTCTTTGGCAGGTGCCGCCGCCATTGCCCAGCTGCTGAACCGCCCCCTGACGCAAATTGTGGACGCCACCGCCAGCGTTCAAAACGGTCAATTTCATCAAGCCCAATTGGATGAAAACGTCCTGATCCACGAGGTCAGCATCGTCAACCGGCGCTTCAACGAAATGACGGCCAGGCTGGCCAAGGTCGAAGCCGACCGGACGCTCATGCTGGCGGGCATCTCGCATGATTTGCGCACACCCCTGGCCCGCATTCGGCTGGAGCTGGAGCTGAGCGTGACAGACCCCTTGGCGCGTGAAATGATTGCCCAAGACATTGAGCAGCTCAACCACATCATCGATAAATTTTTAGACTACGCACGGCCCCTGTACAAGACCTTGATTGCCTTGCCGATCGCCCCCCTCATCGAACAGGCTTGTCAGGTCTTTGCGCATGACCCTCAATTGCAACTCAACCTGGAAATGCCCCCCGAACCCGGCCCCAACGCCATCGTTGATGCCGTGGAATTGAAACGAATTTTGAGCAATTTGATCGAGAACGCGGCCCGTTATGGCCGCTTTCCCGAAGAATTCATGTCCGTGGTCGATGTGGTCTTGAAGCTGGAAGACCCTTGGATTGTTCTGACCGTTCGAGACCACGGCCCGGGTGTGGAAGCCAGCACACTGACCCGACTGACAGAGCCGTTTTACCGAGGGGACACCGCCAGGTCGCAAGCCAATGGATCCGGGCTGGGGCTGGCGATTGTGGACAAAACCCTCAAGCGCATGAAAGGCAACATCGAATTCAGCAATCACCCTGAGGGGGGGTTGGTGGCGACGCTGAAAATTCGCGCAGCTTGATTCAGCGCACTGTCGCGCAAAGCAGCACAATCGCTCTGGCTTCGATGCTCAAGCCTTGCCCCACCGGGCCCATTTTTTCAGCGGTCTTGGCCTTGACATTGACGCGGGCCAAATCGATACCCAAGGCCTTGGCAATGCGCTCACACATCGCCGGTAGGTGGGGCGCCAACTTAGGCGCCTGGGCCACCACCGTGCTGTCCAGGTTCACCAGTTCCCAGCCTGCAGCGCGCACCCGGGCCATGGCTTCGGCCAATAAAACAAGGGAATCGGCCCCGCTGAACTGCGGGTCGGTGTCTGAGAAATGGCGCCCAATGTCTCCCAAACCCGCAGCGCCCAAGACCGCATCGGTGATGGCGTGTAGCAAGGCATCGGCATCAGAGTGGCCCAACAACCCCGTGGGGTGGGGAATCTCCACCCCCCCCAAAATCAAACGCCGCCCCGGCACCAAGGCATGCACATCCCAACCTTCGCCAACGCGGATCTGGGGCAAGGGGGGTGACGCCACAGAGTGAGTTGTCGTTGACGTGGAGACGGAAAGTCCGTTGGACATGTCGAATGCAGAGGTTGGAGAGGTTGGAGCGGAAGTAGAGGAAATGGAGGAAGGGGAGGAAGGGGTTTTGGCCATAAATAGGCTTTGAAAATTGGCTTTTTAAAGTGGTTAAAGGGCTTGTCGAGTCTGCAACAACGCCTCGGCCAAAGCAAAGTCCTCTGGGTAGGTGACTTTAAGGTTGGGCCCCAGAGGGGGCACCAGCAAGGGGGACAAGCCTTGCGCCTCCATCGCAGAGGCTTCATCGGTGACAGCGAGCCCTTCGGAAAATGCGCTCGCCAAAGCTTGACGCAGCTCGCCCAATCGGAACATTTGAGGCGTTTGGGCCAGCCATTTGTCACTTCGGTCCAGCGTGGCGCTGACCCGATTAAGCCCAGCCCCAGAGACCTTGAGCGTATCGGCCAAGGGCTGGGCCAACAGCCCGCCCACCGGATCGTGCACGCAGGCAGCGATCAAACGTTGAATTTGGGGGGGCGTAATCAGGCAACGGGCCGCGTCGTGAACCAAGACCCAGTCGGCGTCGCGGGCCTGCAGAACGGTCTGCAAATGCGCCAAACCATTCGCCACGCTGTCGGCGCGGGTCTCGCCGCCGCAAAAAACGGGCTGGTGTTCCCGCAGCAAGTCGGCACCGACATCGTCTCCGGGCGCCAACACCAGCAGCACACCCGTTAACTCGGAGACGGATTGAAACGCCGCCAAAGTATGCAAGACCATGGCCTTGCCCGCCAAGGGCTGATACTGCTTAGGCTGGGCCGTCCCCGCCCTGGAACCAGAACCCGCGCACGGAATCAGGGCCCAAAAACGGGCCTCAGGCGCAGCGTCTAAGGTGGCGGCTGAGGAATTGACAGGCGATGGCATCGGGGCATTCTAGAATCAGTTGCTAGAACCCCATGACCGATTCTTCTATTTCCCCTTTCCCGGCCCTGACCCCCGTCCCGCTGCCCAAACTCAGCACCGGCAAACGCTTCACGCTGCCCCGCCCCCCCGGCTCAGCAGACGCTTTGATGTTGGCCCAACTGGCGCAACGAGAAAAAGAGGCAGGACGCCCCACCGCCATCGTCTGCGCGGACGCCAGCGACGCCCAGCGGCTCATGGAAGAAATGGCGTTTTTTGCGCCCGAGTTGCGTTTGGCTTTGTTTCCCGATTGGGAAACTTTGCCCTACGATTCTTTTTCACCGCACCAAGACCTGATTTCTGAGCGTTTGGCGACGCTTTGGCGCATTCAACAACGCGACCGCGACAACGGCGCTGATGTGGTCATCGTCCCGGCTGCCACGGCCTTGTACCGGCTGGCTCCGCCTGGCTTTATGGCGGGATACACCTTTCACTTCAAGGTCAAACAAGCCTTGGACGAGGCCAAACTCAAAAGCCAACTGACCTTGGCAGGTTACAGCCACGTCACCCAAGTGGTCAGTCCCGGCGAATATGCGGTGCGCGGCAGCTTGATTGATTTGTACCCCATGGGCTCGCCAATGCCCTTTCGGGTTGATTTGTTTGACAACGAAATCGACTCCATCCGCACCTTCGACCCCGACACCCAGCGCAGCCTTTATCCGGTGCCTGAGGTCCGGCTCTTGCCCGGCCGCGAGTTCCCGATGGACGACAACGCCCGCGCCAAATTCCGCCAACGTTGGCGCGAAATGCTGGAAGGCGACCCGACCAAAAGCCGGCTCTACAAAGACATGGGCAATGGCGTGGCGACGGCGGGCATCGAGTATTACTTGCCGCTGTTTTTTGAAGAAACCGCCACCGTATTTGATTACCTCGGGCCCGACGCGACTTGGGTTTTGCACGGCGATTTAGAGCAGCCTTTTCAAGGCTTTTGGCAAGATGCGCGAGAACGTTTCCGCTTAGGCCAAGGCGACGCCGAGCGGCCCTTGCTGCCGCCTGAAGCCTTATTTTTAACGGCTGAGCAGTTTTATTTGCAGGCCAATGAACACCCGCAATTGAGCCTGAGGCCAGGTTCAGTCAAGGCGCAGGAGGCGAGCCCAGATCAGGCGACCGTTTCTTCCTTCTTGGCCTTGCCTGACCTGTCTGTTCAACGGGGCAGCGACGAGCCACTGGGCCGTCTCAAAAGCCATCTGAAGAACGCCCCGCAACGGCTCTTGATCTTGGCTGAAAGCGATGGCCGTCGCGAGAGCCTGCTCGACTTTTTACGCGCCAGCGGAGTGAACCCGCCGGCCTTTGATTCGCTGGCTGAATTCCTCGACACCGCCCCCCCAGAGAAAGCGGCAGCAACCGGTGAAATGCCGGAGCGAATCGGCATCGCCACCGCCGCCCTGAGCCAGGGCTTTTCATGGCCTTTGGCGGGTTTGGACCTGATCACTGAAACGGAACTCTTTGCCACCGGCGTGACGGTGCGCCGACGTCAAAAACAAGAGCAAACCAGCGATGTCGAAGCCCTCATCAAAGACCTGTCGGAGCTGAATGTGGGTGACCCTGTGGTGCATGCCCAGCACGGCATTGGCCGCTACCGGGGCCTACTGCACATGAACTTGGGCTCAAACGAGCAGCCCGAGATGCAAGAATTTTTGCACCTGGAATACGCCGACAAAGCGGTGCTCTATGTGCCGGTCAGCCAGCTCCAGCAAATCAGCCGCTACACCGGCGTGAGTGCTGACGAAGCGCCGCTGCACAAACTGGGTAGCGGCCAGTGGGAAAAGGCCAAGCGCCGAGCCGCCGAACAGGTACGCGACGCGGCCGCTGAATTGCTAAATCTGTATGCCCGTCGCGCCGCCCGCGAAGGCCATGCCTTCCGCTACTCGCCCAAAGACTACGAAACCTTTGCCACCGACTTTGGCTTTGAAGAGACCGCCGACCAACGCGCCGCGATTCATGCGGTGATTCAAGACATGATCAGCCCGCGCCCGATGGACCGACTGGTCTGCGGCGACGTGGGATTTGGCAAAACCGAGGTGGCTTTGCGGGCCGCTTTCGTCGCCGTCACCGGGGGTCGCCAAGTTGCCTTTTTGGCCCCGACCACCTTGCTCGCCGAGCAGCATTACCAAACCTTGGTCGACCGCTTCAGTAAATGGCCGATTCGGGTCGCTGAGATGAGCCGCTTTCGCTCCACCAAAGAAATCAACGCCGCCATCAAAGGGCTGGCCGACGGTTCGGTGGACATTGTGGTGGGCACCCACAAGTTGCTGAGCGAGTCGGTCAAATTCAAAGACTTGGGCCTCTTGATCATCGACGAAGAACACCGCTTTGGCGTGCGCCACAAAGAGGCCATGAAGGCCTTTCGCGCCGAGGTCGATGTGCTGACCCTCACCGCAACGCCCATTCCGCGCACGCTGGGCATGGCCTTGGAAGGCCTTCGCGATCTCAGCGTCATCGCCACCGCACCGCAACGCCGCTTGGCCATCAAGACTTTTGTGCGCAACGAGGGCACGGGCGTGATTCGGGAGGCCGTGCTGCGTGAATTGAAGCGCGGCGGGCAGGTTTACTTCCTGCACAACGAAGTCGAGACCATCGAAAATCGTCGCCAAAAACTGCAAGAAATCCTGCCTGAAGCTCGCATCGCTGTGGCCCACGGTCAAATGCCCGAACGCGAATTAGAACGTGTGATGCGTGATTTTGTGGCCCAACGCTTTAACCTGCTGCTCTGCTCGACCATCATCGAAACCGGTATCGACGTGCCCAGCGCCAACACCATTTTGATGAGCCGCGCCGACAAATTTGGCTTGGCCCAACTGCACCAATTGCGCGGCCGCGTGGGCCGAAGTCACCACCAAGCCTATGCCTACCTGATGGTGCCCGACACCGAAGGGCTGACCAAACACGCTCAGCAACGCCTCGACGCCATTCAAGCCATGGAAGAGCTGGGCAGTGGTTTTTATCTGGCCATGCACGACCTGGAAATTCGCGGTGCGGGCGAGGTATTGGGCGAGAACCAAAGCGGCAACATGCTTGAAGTGGGCTTTCAGCTTTACAACGAAATGCTTAGCGAAGCGGTGCGCGCCCTGAAGGCCGGCGAAGTGCCTGATTTGCTGTCTCCGCTGTCAGTCAACACCGACATCAACTTACACGCGCCGGCCCTGCTGCCCGACGACTATTGCGGCGACGTGCACCTGCGCTTGTCTTTCTACAAAAAATTGGCAACCGCCAAAAACGCCGATCAGATCGACCGCTTGCTGGAAGAAATTGTCGACCGCTTTGGCAAGCCGCCTTCGCAAACGCAAACCCTTATCGACGTGCACCGTCTGCGGGTCTTGAGCGCGCCATATGGCGTCGTCAAAGTCGATGCCGCACCGGGGGTGACGCACATCACTTTCCGTGCCAATGCCCCCATTGACCCGATGCGAATTTTGGAACTCATCCAAAAAAATCGCCACATCAAATTGGTCGGCAATGAAAAGCTGCGGATCGAGCGGGAATTGAAAGAGCCCAAAGACCGCGCCCAATTGGTCCGCGATATTTTGCGCAACTTGGGCCAGCCGCTCCCAGCGCCCACACCGAAAAAAACAGCGGCTTTATGAAGCCAACGAACCATGACAGAAACCGCCCTTTCCTCAACCCCCCCCGGCTTGGTCGTGCAAAACCTGCACAGGCCTTTCCGTTTGAGCGACTACCGCTTGATTGCATTCGACATGGACTCGACCCTCATCAACATCGAGTGCATTGACGAAGTGGCCGACGCCGCAGGCCTCAAAGCCGAAGTCGCGGCGATCACGGAGGCGGCCATGCGGGGAGAGATTGCCGATTTCAAAGACAGCTTGCAGCGGCGGCTGGCCTTGTTGAAGGGCGTGCCAGTCGGTCATTTGCAATCGGTTTTAGAGCACCGTCTGCAACTCAACCCCGGCGCGCAAAATTTGGTACAAGCCTGCCAAGCTGCCGGCCTCAAGGTGTTGTTGGTGAGCGGTGGTTTTACCTACTTTGCCAACGCGGTGGCCGACCGACTGAACATCGATTTTGTGCGCGCCAATGAATTGGCCACCGACACGCAAGGGCGACTCACTGGCACCTTGGTGCCTCAATGCTGGGGTGACATTTGCGACGGCGCGGAGAAGCGCCGAACCTTGCTGGAAGTGACCAGTCTGATGCGCATTTCGCCCGCACAATGCATTGCCATGGGCGACGGTGCCAACGACTTGCCGATGATGGGGGTCGCCGGTTTGTCGGTGGCTTACCACGCCAAACCCAAGGTGCGCGAGCAGGCCATGGTGGCCATCAACCAAGGCGGCTTGGACCGCTTGCTTGAGCTGACCTGAATCCAAAGGCAACACGGACATGACCGCCATCACCCCACACCGCCGCACCTTGTGGATCATGCTGACTTGTTTGGGCCTGGGCTTCACCGTCAGCCAAGGCTATCGCAGCGTGGCGGCTTTGATGGCGCCCGCTGTGCAAAACGAATTTGGCTTGCTTGCGAGCGACCTGGGTCTGTTTGCCGCCAGCTTTCATTTCGCCTTTGGATTGCCGCAAATTTTGATGGGCATCGGCATTGACCGGTATGGCATTCGGCGCACGGTTCTGTTCGCCATGCCGCTGACCATCGTCGGCGCCGTACTTTCTTTCTTGGCGCCCAGCTTTGCTTGGCTGGTGGTGGCTCAGGTGCTGATTGGGATGGGCTGTGCGCCGGCTTTTTTGGTCTGTACCGTGTTCATTGCCAAACGCTTTCGTCCGCAGGAATTTGCCGCTGTTTCGGGGTTGGTGTTGGGCGTGGGCGGCGTCGGTATGCTGTTCACCGGCTCCCCCTTGGCTTGGCTGATCGAACACGACTCGTGGCGCGCTGGTTTTGTGGTGTTGGGCATTGGCTCGGTGTTTGCGATGGCTGCGATTTATTGGCAGGTGCAAGAAGAAAAAAACAACCCGGAGCCGAATCAAGGTCAACACACCTTGCCTGCGGGTTACCCCACCCGAGCCGAGATTTGGTCTGAATTCAAAGCGCTGATTTTGGCGCCTCAGACCCTCGGCATCTTGCTGCTGGGCAGCATGACCTACGCCTCTTTCATGACGCTGCGGGGTCTGTGGCTGGGCCCCATGCTGATGCAGCAACTTGACTTCAGCTTGAGCGAGGCGGGTCAAGTCGCTTTGGCCTTCTCGGTGCTGGGCTTGTTCAGTCCGCCGTTTTTTGGGCGCGTGTCGGTGCATGGCTTGAACCGACGCCGATTGATTGTGCAGGCCACGGTCGGCACGGCAGTGGGCTACTTGGTATTGGCCGTGTCGCCCTCGGCTTGGGTCAGCGTCGTCACCTGCTTTCTGATTGCCCTGAGTGGTGGCTACATGGTGCTGCAATACGCCGATGTGCGGGCGTCCTACACCCCCCAGCAAATTGGCCGGGCCATGGCCTTGTTCACCATGTCCATGTTTTTAGGCGTCGCTTTCATGCAGGGCATCACCGGAGCGGTCGCGTCTTGGGCTCAGAGCCAAGGCTGGCCAATATACCGGTCGGTCAACCTGGCGATTGCGGTTTTACTCTTGATCGGGGCGTTGGCTTTTCAGCGCCTGCCCCGCGCCGCTTCGATGATTGCCGAGCGCTCGGCTTAATTGGAATGCCTAGCAACAGCTCGGCTTAGGCGCGCGACGCCTTCTTCAATTTGGCCGATGTCGGCGGTGGCAAACGACAGTCGCAGGGTCGATAAGTCGGGCTCAGCGCAGTAAAAAGGGGCCCCTGGCACGAAGGCCACACCCTGTTCAATGGCTTGTTTAGCGAAGGTCGCGCCGTCTGTCAAGGCGCCGTCTTGTCCGGTCAACCGGGCCCACACGAAAAGACCGCCTTGGGGCGCGACAAACGCCAGGGTGCCTCCCAAACGTTGCTTCAGGGCTTGTCCCATGGCCTGAGCGCGTTCGGCATAAACTGAACGCACCCGGGCCAAGGTCGCAGGCATGCGGCCTGACTTCAAATAGGCCGCGGCCGTGGCTTGGGCAAAGGTGCTTGTGTGGGCATCACTGAATTGCTTGCACATCGTGGCGGCGGCCAGCAAAGCCGGTGGCGCCACCATCCAGCCCACACGCAGGCCAGGCGACAACACTTTGGACAAGGAGCCGCAGTGCACCAAGGCCTCACGACTGCCTGGGACCTGCTCGCTCAGTGCCAGCAAGCTGGGGGGAGGCGCCTCGCCAAAGTACAAGTCGCCATAGGGGTCGTCTTCGACAATGAGGGTGTTGTAACGCAGCGCCAATTCCAAGACCTTGCGACGACGCGCCAAGCTCAGCAGCCCCCCGCTGGGATTTCCAAAGGTCGGGATCAAGTAAACGAACTTGGGTTTATGCTCCGCGATCAAGGCCTCTAAGCGGTCGGTCTGCACACCGTCGGCGTCGATGGGGGCGCTGATCAGCTCGGCCCCATACAAACGAAAGCACTGGATCGTGGCCAAGAAAGTCGGGCCTTCGACGATCACTTTGTCACCGGGGCTGATCAAGGTTTTGCCCAGCAAGTCCAGGGCCTGCTGGCTGCCCGTGGTGACGATCAAATCCTGAGGCTGAAGCGAGTGAACGCCCTTGCTTTGCATGAAGGCCGCTAATTCCTCACGAAGTGGGTTAAAACCTTCCGTGGCACCGTATTGCAGGGCGGCACCAGGTTGTTCGATCAAGGCTTGCTGGCTGGCTTCACGAATGCCCTCGACATCAAACAAGGCGCTGTCGGGGAAGCCGCCAGCAAAGCTGATGATGCCGGGCTTGCCCAAGAGCTTGAACAACTCCCGGATGGCCGAAGTCTCGACGTTCTTCAGGCGGTCAGCAAATTGAACAAAACCTGCAGGGGTGGCTTGGATTGAAGCAGAACTCATGGCGTTGAGGGGTTGGGCTTTTGTAATGAAGGGTTTCAGGCATGATTGTCGCCTATGAAAAAGCCCCAAATCGAGACCTTTTTTGCAACCCTTCAAGCGGCGAACCCCGAGCCCAGAACCGAGCTGGAATACAGCAATCATTTTGAACTGCTGACCGCTGTCCTCCTGTCTGCCCAAGCGACCGATGTCGGCGTCAACAAGGCCACACGTGGTTTGTTTGCAGTCGCCAACTCACCGCAAAAAATACTCGACCTGGGGCTCGATGGCTTAGAACAACACATCAAAACCATTGGCCTTTATCACAGCAAAGCCAAGCACCTGCTGGCCACTTGCGCCATGCTGGTTGAGCGTCATGGCGGCCAAGTCCCTCGTGACCGCGAGGCTTTAGAAGCGCTGCCGGGCGTGGGCCGTAAAACCGCCAATGTGGTGTTGAATGTGGCCTTTGGGGAGCCCACCATGGCGGTGGACACGCATATTTTTCGGGTCAGTAACCGAACCCAATTGGCCCCTGGGAAAACACCCTTGGCGGTGGAAAAGGCTTTGTTAAAAAGAATCCCAAAAGCCTATATGGTGCATGCCCACCACTGGCTGATCTTGCACGGTCGCTATGTTTGTACGGCACGCAGCCCCCAGTGCAATTCCTGTGCGGTCAATGCCTGCTGCGGCTACAAAGACAAAAACATCGGCAAAAACAAGTGCCAGGCCAAGGCCAAACCGTAAAGCCTTGAATGGGGTTAACGGAGTGGACAGGGTTATTGGGACCCTTTGAAACTTAAATTTGAACGCGGGTGCCCAACTCCACCACCGCGTTGTCGGGCAAGCGGAAGAACTCCACCACGCCACTGGCATTGCGGTTCATGGTGGCGAATAAATGTTCGCGCCAATCGGCCATGCCCGAACCCGGCGTGGGCACCACGGTTTCACGACTCAGGAAATAGCTGGTTTCGAAATGGCTCACCGGCAGGCCCTTGGCCTGGCACAAAGTGAGCGCATGGGGCACATCGGGCGAGTCCATGAACCCGTAATGCACCTTCAGGCTCCAAAAACTGTGTCCCAGGGCTTTCAACTCGATTCGTTCGTCTTCATGAATCCAAGGGACTTCATGAAAAACCACGGTCATCACAATGTTGCAAGCGTGCAGCACGTTGTTGTGCTTCAAGTTGTGCAGCAGCGCTTGTGGCACTGACTTGGGGTTGGCCACAGCAAAAACCGCTGTGCGAGGCACGCGGTTAATGCCCTCGACGTGCAAATCAGCAATAAAGGGCTTCAATTCCAACCCTTCGCTGTTGACGCTTTCCATCACCAATTCGCGGCCTCTTGACCAGGTGCTCATGACCACAAACAAGCCCACGCCCATGGCCAAGGGGAACCAACCGCCGTCAAAGAATTTGATGGCACAACCTGCCACAAAAGCCAAGTCGATGACCATGAAAAACAAGGTGGCGCCCCAAGCCACAACCGCAGGCAGATGCCAACGTCGACGCACCACAAAGAAGGTCATGAAGGTGGTGATCAACATGGTGATGGTGACAGCAATGCCATAAGCGCCAGCCAAAGCGGATGAACTGCCAAAACCAATCACCGCGGCCACCACGCCCATCAACAAGGCCCAGTTAACGGCGGGTAAATAAATTTGACCGGCCTCTTTGGAGGACGTGTAGCGCACCACCATGCGCGGCAAGTAGCCCAATTGAATGGCTTGCTTGGTCATTGAAAAAGCGCCCGAGATCACCGCTTGGGACGCAATGATGGCGGCCAAAGTGGCCAATACCACCATGGGCATGACCCATTCGGTCGGGAACATTTTGAAAAAAGGATTCTCTATGGCACTGGCATCGTGCATCAACAAGGCCCCTTGGCCCATGTAGTTCAAGGCCAAGGCGGGCATGACCAAACCCAGCCAAGCCAACTGAATGGGCTTGCGGCCGAAATGACCCATGTCGGCATACAAAGCCTCGGCCCCGGTTAACGCCAGCACAATGGCCCCCAAAGCCGCAAACACTTGCCAACCTCGGTCCATCAAAAAGTGCAACGCGTACAGGGGGTTGAGTGCCACCAAAATGCCAGGTTCTTGAGCGATGTGAATCACACCAATCACCGCCAGCGTGGCGAACCACAGGCCGATCACGGGGCCAAAAAGCTTGCCCACCAAAGCGGTGCCGTGGCGTTGAATCAGAAACAAAGCCAACAAAACACCCAATGAAATGGGCACGACAAAAGACTTCAACCCGGGCGTCACGACTTCGAGGCCTTCGACAGCCCCGAGCACCGAAATGGCCGGTGTGATGATGCTGTCGCCGTAAAAAAGGGTGGCCCCAAAGACGCCAACGGTTAGCAAAGCCAATCGCAATTTGGGTTTGTGACGGACCGTCATCGCGGCCAAAGCGGTCAGCGCCAAACTGCCGCCTTCACCTCGGTTATCGGCCCGCAAAATGAGCACCACATACTTAAAAGTGACGATCAGCATCAAGGCCCAAAAAATGGCGGAGACCGATCCAATGATGCCCACTGCGTCCAATGCAATGCCGGTTCCGGGCTTGAAAATTTCCTGAACCGTGTACAAAGGGCTGGTACCGATGTCGCCGTAAACCACCCCGAGCGCGCCCAAAGTAAGGGCCGCCAAACCAGAGGCATGGCGCCCTTCGGCATGTTCCTTGACCGGTTTGGTGGCGGCTGAAAAAACGCGTGATTTATCGTTCATTTTGCAGACTCTCAAGCGAACCGAGCGGTTCAATGTGATCTAAATCGGGTCTTTTATGGGGGTCAACGTGGGTCATCATGCTGATGACGTTGTGTCGACTCAAAACCCGCTGCTGAGCCGCCACCGCAATGTCGTGGCCGGCCTCGACGGTGATGTCCGCATCCACCTCCAGGTGCGCATCGACGACGATCATGTCGCCCATTTTTCGGGTGCGCACATCGTGGACATCAATAACACCGGGGGTTTCAGACAAGGTCAAACGGATCGATTTGACCTCTTGTTCATCCGCAGACCGGTCCATCAAGTCATGCAGGGCGGCCCAGGCAAAAGTCCAGCCCATGCGTGCCACCATGAAGCCCACAATCGCAGCGGCAATGGGGTCGAAAATGGGGTAGCCCAGTAAGTTCCCCAAAATACCCAAACCCACCACCAAAGACGACGCAGCGTCAGACCGCGCGTGCCAAGCGTTGGCCACCAGCAAGCTGGAGCGAACTCGCTTGGCCACTGACAACATGTAACGAAACAGCGTTTCCTTGGCAAGCAAAGCCAGCAAGGCCATCCACAAGGCAGCAATGTGAACCTGGGGCACTTGGCCTGGGGTTTCCAAGCGCAACACCGATTGCCACAACATGCCCCCACCCACCCCCAGCAACAGGAGCCCTAAAGCCAAAGAGGCCCCGGTTTCAAAGCGATGGTGCCCGTAGGGATGGTCCTCGTCGGGGGCTTTTTGGCTTTGATGACTGGCCACCAAAACCACAAAATCAGCCACCAAATCAGACAGGGAATGAACCCCATCGGCCACCAAGGCCTGCGATGAAGTGATCAGTCCTGTGGTCACCTGGGCACAACTGAGCCCCAAATTGACAACCACACTGACCCAAGTGCTTTTTTGAGCGGCCTTGGCACGGGCAGCAGCGCTTTCTTGACTGTCGTCAGCGTGGTCACTCGGGGAAGGAAGGGTCATAAAGGGGGTGGTAGCGACCTGGGTCGGCAGTGGCATCTTAATCCAAGTTCATGAACCCCTTGGGGTTTGCCCGGAGAGGTTGTCGAGCAAGGGTAATCACTATGCCAAATTGTAAATTTCTCGATATGCTCATCCATGTCATACCGATGAATTTTGTTTTTTATACAGGAGATCCTTCATGAGCGTTGAGTTCAAAGTGAATGGCAAGGCTGCCAAGGCCAGTGCCGAGACAGACACCCCCTTGTTGTGGGTGCTGCGTGACGAGCTGGGCATGACCGGCACCAAATTTGGTTGCGGCGCCGCACTGTGCGGCGCTTGCACCGTGCACGTCAACGGCCAGCCCGTGCGTTCTTGCCAAACTCCTTTGGCTTCGGTGGCCGGCAAATCGGTGGCGACCATCGAAGGTTTGGGCACCAACGGCAAACTGCACCCACTCCAAATGACCTGGATTCAACACCAAGTTCCTCAGTGCGGCTACTGCCAATCGGGTCAATTGATGAGCGCAGCGGCTCTGTTGGAAACCAACAAGAACCCAACCGACGCCGACATCGACGCTGCCATGAGCGGCAACATCTGCCGTTGCGGCACCTACCAACGCATGCGCGCCGCCATCCATGATGCCGCCGCTTTGATGCGCAATGCTTAATCAAGGACGGAGAACTTACATGATCGAAACACAAACCTCGCGTCGCGGCTTCCTGAAAACCAGCTCCACCTCCGCCGGTGGCTTGATGCTCGCCATGAGCCTGCCCGTTGTGGCTGGCAAATCCATGGCCGCTGGCACCGTTCACACACCCAACGCTTGGGTGCACATCGGCGACGACAACAGCATCACCTTGTTGAACGCTCACTCTGAAATGGGTCAAGGCGTTTACACCTCGATGTCGATGCTGGTGGCTGAAGAACTGAACGTTGACTTGGACCAAGTCAACGTCGTCTCCGCACCCCCTGCTGCGGTGTATGTCAACGCTTTGTTGGGTGCTCAAATCACCGGTGGTTCCACCTCGGTGCGTGACGGCTGGGAAAAATTGCGCGTCGCAGGCGCCCAAGTGCGTGAAATGTTGTTTTCTGCCGCCGCCGCTAAATGGGGCGTCGACAAGAGCCAGCTCACCTCCAGCCGCGGCATCGTGTCCGGCCCCGGCGGCAAAACCGCGACCTATGGCGAATTGGCCGATGCGGCTTCTAAACTGCCCGTCCCCGAAAAAGTGGCGTTGAAAGACCCCAAGGACTTCCGTTTGGTGGGCACCCGTGCCCCCCGAGTGGACCTGATGATCAAGACCAACGGCACTGCTCAATTCGGTATCGACGCCACTTTGCCTGGCATGGTCTACGCTGCGTTGGCTCAGTGCCCCGTGATTGGCGGCACACCCGTCAGCTTTGACGACTCCAAAGCCAAGGCCATGCCTGGCGTGATCGCCGTGGTCAAGATCGCGGACGGCGTTGCCGTCGTGGCCGACACCTGGTGGCGCGCCAAGAAAGCCAAAGACACTTTGACCGTGACTTGGGACCGTGGCGCTGGCGCCAACCTCAGCGACGAAAGCGCTTTTGCGGGCACCCGCAAGGCCATCGCTTCAGGCAAAGTGATTGAAATCACCAAGCCTGTCGGCAACG
Source organism: uncultured Curvibacter sp. (assembly GCA_903828535.1). Classification (GTDB taxonomy): domain Bacteria; phylum Pseudomonadota; class Gammaproteobacteria; order Burkholderiales; family Burkholderiaceae_C; genus Curvibacter. The sequence continues at coordinate 132,658 of CAIKMN010000003.1, read as the reverse complement.
TGGACGAAGCCATGAAGGGCGCCGCCAAAACATTGCAAGCCGAGTACCTTCAGTACTGGCAATCGCACTCACCACTGGAGCCCATGAACTTTACCGCCGACGTCAAAGGCGACAAAGTGACCTTGGTCGGCCCCACCCAGTTCCAGCAAGGTGCTCAAGGTTCGGTGGCCGCTGCCCTCGGCGTCAAGCCCGAAGACATCACTTTGAAGACCACTTACTTGGGCGGCGGTTTTGGCCGTCGCATTGAGTTGGACTTCATTGTTCAAGCGGCTCAAATCTCAAAATCAGTTGGCAAACCCGTCAAGCTGGTGTGGTCCCGCGAAGACGACATGACCCACGACTTCTACCGTCCTATGGCCGTGAACCAACTGAAGGGCGCGATGGACAAGTCTGGCATGCCCGTGGCTTATGAATTCAAGGTGGGCTCACAATCGGTGACCCAACGTGCCTTCGGCTTGCCAAAAGACACCTTGGATCCGTTCATGGTCGAAGCCGCTGTGCCGGGTTACAACATCCCGAACGCCAAGTTCGACCTGATGATCCACGACACCGGTGCTCGTGTCGGTTACATGCGCGCCGTGAGCCACAACCACAACGCCTTCGCCAATGAAAGCTTCATTGACGAAATGGCCAAGGCCGCTGGCAAAGACCCCTATGCTTATCGCATGGCTTTGCTCCAAAACAGCCCCCGCCACGCCAATGTGCTGAAGCTGGCCGCTGAAAAAGCCGGTTGGGGCAAGCCCCTGCCTGCTGGCCGTGCCCACGGCATTGCCTTGATGGAAGGTTACGACACCTACATGGCGCAAGTGGCTGAAGTCAGTGTCACCAACGGCGTGGTCCGCGTGCACAAGGTCACAGTGGCGGTCGACGCTGGCATGTTGATCAACCCCGACACCGTGGAAGCACAAGTTCAAGGCGCCATCATTTTGGGCATGGGCCCCGCCTTGAAGAACCGAATCCACATCAAGAACGGCGAAGTGCAAGAGCAAAACTTCAACACCTACGAGCCGATTCGCGCTTACGAAGCCCCTCACGTCGACGTCATCCTCGTGAAGAGCAGCGAAAAGCCCGGCGGCATTGGTGAGCCCGCCACGGCGGTGATTGGCCCTGCCATCGCCAACGCGGTGGCCACGCTGACAGGCAAGCGCGTGCGCAGCCTGCCCATCACCGCTGAGGTGTTGAGCAAAGCCTAATCGCTGCGTTTGACTCAAAAAAGGGCTCCTCTCGGAGCCCTTTTTTATGGCTGAATTTTGAGCCCAGTGAGGGCCTTCAGCCCTTTAACCCACGACCCGCGTGCGGTTGGTTTGGGTTTCTCCGTCGGAGTCCAACCAAGTCACTTCCACTTCATCCCCCAACGAAGCGCCTTTGAATTTGAACGAGAAGAAAGGGTCGCGGGAGACTGAAAACCCAAAGTGCATAAACAAGACCAAGCGGCCGTTGCACGTGCCACTGATGGTTTCGATGATTTGAGTGGGCAGCGAGCCCAGCGAACTGGTCCAGCGGAGGTGGCTGATCATGGGGTGACGAAAGAGAATTTTCACCTCCACGGTGTCACCGGTCAGGGTCGCGCGAATTTTCATGGGTTCAGCCATGGGAGCGGGCCTCCATCGGTTCAAACCAAGGACTCATCGCAGGCACCCACCGACGATGACAGCCACCTCGGTGCTGCCGGTGTACCACTTGCCCTTGGCCCGCGCCAAGGCCACCAAGGTGGACGATTCCGAGACCTTGATGCGGGTCGCGTATTCAGGCAAAGTGCCGGGCAAGACGTAAAAACCCAAGCAAACCGGGTAAGGATTCAAGGTCGCGATCAGGGCCAAAAAGTCTGTGCCCTCTAGCGCCGAGTTCAACGAGACCGGCACCACCGCGCCGTTCTCAACCAGTTCAGGGGCTTTGACGGTGATCAAGTCGGTTTCTTGCCAAACCTCGGGGTCACCAAAGGCTCGAATCATGAACTCAACTCGCCGCGCGGTGTAAATTTTGCCGTTCCATTCGGCCTCATAGGGGCCCATGCCCAAAGGGGTCAAGATGCCCGGTTTTTTAGAGTCCTTGGCGGATGGGGTGGGGGTGTTGCTTTGACCGAAAACGTCTTCAGGCTTCAGCAGTCCGCTGGTCAAGGCCAACGCCAAAGCGGAAGACACTTGTAGCCAATGTCGTCTGGGGGTCATGGCTTAGCAGCCTTGGTTTCTAAGGTCACGCCTCTGAAGGGGCCGAAGTCGCGCATTTGGTCTTCCAAGTTGCCATGAATTTGCTTCATTCGGGTGGGCATGACTTTCACCTTGGGTTCGTCCACCACGCAGTCCTTCATGCAGGCTGGCTGGTTGACGTCGGGTTTGCCATTCACCGAGCCGAGTCCGTGATCGAGTGTCATGCCGAACCGATTGGGGAGCAGGCTTTGAATTTTCGGCAGGGTTTTGTCTGACAGCACAAAGTCGGCTTCAACCAGATCGGCGAGGTAAAAAAGGTAGGCGAGGCTGGCGTAAACCTCGTTGGTGCTCAAGGATTTGGGCGCATCCCAAGGCATGGCGCGCCGAACAAAGTCCCACAAGGTCGAGACGGTCGCGACCTTCATGAGGGTTGAAACCGGCACCTTGCTGTCGGGCGCTTGGGCAGCAACACGGCCTTTTTTCACGTCGTCGGGGGTAATGCCGCCCAGCAGCGGGTTGGTGTGGGAATGGCTTTCGCCAAAGCTGCCGTGACAGCGCGCGCACTTTTGCTCCCAAACCACCTCCCCCTCTTTCACGCTGCCATGGCCGGGCGGTAACCCCTGAAAATCGGCGCGCACATCGATGTTCCAAGCGGCCAACTCGTTCGGCCTGGCCGCTCGGCCCAAACCGCTGAGGTCGGGTTTTATCTCTTGGGCGACGAGCCGGGAACTCCAGGTGAGCAACAGCGCACCCATGACCATCCAGCCCATGGCGAATCGAATGAGCGGCGTCATTTCAACCGACTTGCACATTCAGCACCTCGCCGGTGGCGTCGAGCCGCCAAGATTGGATGGCGTTGTTGTGGTGAACCGATTGGCTACCCCGAACCGCCCGCAAGGCGGCGTAAGTGGGTTGGACGTAACCGGTCTCGTCGATGGCGCGCGATTGCAAGATGCAACGCTCGCCGTTCCAGCGCCAAGGCAGGTTAAAGCGCGTCAAGCACTTGGTCAACACGGGCTCTTGCAGCGCGGCCGTTTGCCAGTTGCGGCCGCCGTCGACCGAAACGTCGACCCTTTTGATTTTGCCGCGCCCCGACCAAGCCAGCCCCGTGATGTTGTAAAAACCGTGCTCGATGAGCCGCTGCCCCCCCGAGGGTGTGGTGATCACCGACTTGCATTCTTGAATCCCGCTGTATTGGCGATAAAGACCATTGGGCAGGGCGTCGACGTAATGAATGGATTCATCGCGGGTGGCAAATTTTTGGTCGCCCAACTTGAGGCGACGCAACCACTTCACCCAAGAGACGCCTTGCACGCCCGGGACGACCAAGCGCAAAGGATACCCATTTTCGGGGCGCAGCATTTCACCGTTCATGCCCCAAGCAACCAACACGTCGTCCAAGGCGTGGTCCATTGGGATCGAGCGGGTGAGCGAACTGCCATCAGCGCCTTCGGCCAAAACCGCCTGGGCCTGGCTCAGATCGGCACCACAGTCGTCCAACAGCACCGACAAAGGCACACCGGTAAATTCACTGCAACTGAGCATGCCGTGTGTGTACTGGACAGTGGGCACAGCAGGACTGGCCCATTCCATCGAGGTGTTGGCGCCGCACTCCAAAAAGTGAATTCTTGACACACTGGGCAAGCGCATGAGGTCGTCCATGGTGTAGACCTTGGGTTTTTTGACCAAGCCGTGAACCATCAGCCGATGGTGCTTCGGGTCGATGTCAGACCAACCCGAGTGGTGGCGCTCAAAATGCAGCCCGCTGGGCGTCACGATACCGAACAGATTTTGCAGCGGCGTGAACGCCACCGATGACTCTCGCACCTTGGTCAAGCCCGGTGACTCTCGGCGCAATGTCGCCCCTTCATATTTCGAAGGCAGGCCATAACCCCGCAACGCCACTGGGTTGCCGAGGTGGGTGGTGTGCGGTGGCAATTGGACGATGTTCGGGTCGTCTTCACTCACAGTGGTTCTGGCCCCTGCCGGCAACACCTCTTGAGCAGCCGACGCGCCACTCGCCGACTTGCTGAGCACCATGGCCGCTGAGCCAGTGGCCGCCAAGAAAGCCTTGGCCACCAGCTCGCGACGTTGCGCATCAAAGCCGGAGCGCTGGATGTCTTCCAGGGTCTGCGCGCTCAAAAAATTTTCAGGTGCGCGCCGCCATGATTTGAATGAACTCATGGTTGGATTATCAAACTTTGCGCCTTCCTTTGAAAATGAAGGGCTTGAACTGGCCATTCATGAACAGGGAGAACTAGGGGATTAACAGGAAGCGCGGGGAACGAGTCTGTTGTAGAGTGGACACCACTTTAAAGGTAATTTTCTCTCGGTCCATTGGTTTCATTGATTTCATTGGTTTCATTGGCTTTTTTACTTTCATCCATTTTTAATTCATGCGCATGAACCCCCTGTTTTTCAGCGCCAAAACCCTTGTTGGGGTGATGGTCATTGGCCTACTTCATGCATCGCCTCTTGGGGCCCAACCTTTGAGCGCCGAGCAACTTAAAACCGAGGGCTTGGCCGCAACCTGCGCGAGTTGTCATGGCACTCAAGGGATTTCTGCGCCGGGATATGCCAGCCAAACCATCGCCGGAAAGCCACAGGACGACTTGATGGCGCAGTTGAAAGCCTTTAAGGCCGGCCAGCGGCCTGCGACCGTCATGCACCAAATCGCCAAGGGCTACAGCGACGAGCAGCTGGAGGCCTTGGCCCAATACTTTGCGGCGGTCAAACCATGAAGCACCCAAACCCATCACTTCGCCGAGACTTTTTGAAATGGGCCGGTGGATCGCTGGCGCTTGGCGCTCACCCCTTTAGCGCCCTGGCCATGAGCGGCGCTGCGAAGGCCCAGGTCGTGATCATCGGCGGCGGCTTTGGCGGCGCCACCGCGGCCAAATACATCCGACTCCTGAGCCGCCAAAATGTGCAGGTCATGTTGATCGAGCCCGACGCTCAATTCATTTCATGCCCCTTATCGAACTTGGTCTTGTCTGGCGCCACGACCCTGGCGTCCTTGACCAGCTCCTATGACTTGCTACAGAAAAAGTACGGTGTCACGGTGGTCAAAGCCCGCGCGAAGCGCGTGGACACGCAGGCCAAAACAATCAGCCTGGACAACTACCTCCAGGTCAGCTATGACAAGCTGATCGTCTCCCCGGGGGTGGAACTCATGATGGACAAGGTGCAAGGCTTGTCGGAAAGTCACGACCAAGGCTTGATTTTGCAGGCATGGAAAGCCGGACCTGAAACCTTGGCGTTGCGGCGCCAACTTGAAGCCATGCCCGACGGCGGGGTTTTCGCCATCACCATCCCTGAAGCGCCCTACCGCTGCCCACCGGGACCTTACGAGCGGGCTTGCCAAGTGGCGTGGTATTTCAAAAACCACAAACCCAAGAGCAAGGTGTTGGTGTTGGACGAAAACCCGGACATCACCTCCAAAGCCGCTTTGTTTAAAAAAGTCTGGGCCGAGGCCTATCCCGGCATGGTGGAGTACAGACCCCTGCACAAACTAATGGCGGTGAGTGGCTCAGGCCACTGGATGAACTTTGAGGTGCAAGGCGAAGTGAAAGCCGACGTCATCAACGCCTTGCCGCCGATGCGGGCGGGCCTGATTGCCCAAACCATGGGCCTCAACAACAAGGCCAACCAACGCTGGTGCGGCGTCGATTTCAAAACCTTCGCCGCCATCGAGCACAAGGACGTCCATGTCTTGGGCGACTCCGTTCAGTCGGCGCCCTTGATGCCAAAAAGCGGTCACATGGCCAACAGCCATGCCAAGGTGGCCGCCAGCGCCATCGTCAGCGAACTGATGGACTTGCCCGTCAATTCAACCCCCTTGTTGAACAACACCTGCTACAGCTTTGTCGATGACAAACGGGTGATCCACGTCGCCAGCGTGCACGAATACATCGCCAGCGAAAACACCTACAAAGTGGTACCGGGCTCGGGCGGCTTGAGTACAGGCCCGACGGAGCTAGAAGGGCAATACGCCCAAGCTTGGGCGCACAACATTTGGGCCGACATGTTGGGGGCTTGAAGGGCTTTTTTGATTATTTTGTGGCACCCGAATCAGAACGCTCAGCACAAACAAACTTCATCGTCATATCGACCGGCGAATAAGGATAAATGTCACTCCAGTCTTCCTGCATGTCGATAGTGGCCATCAGCGTTCCTTTGCCCATGTGGTCTGAAAACTCTTGGCGGTGGCGGTTTCTGTAGCGTTTTTTATCGCAGTCGTATTCGGCTTGAATCACAACAGACAAATACTTAAACATGCGCGTCACTTGATTCAGGTTGTGAATCTCGGTCACTTCACGAATCGGCCCGCGTATCACCACAGCGCTGGGGTCGACAAAAAAATTACCGATGTTGTTTTCAGTCACCTTGACCCACTGTGCGTGGCAAGGGATGCCCATGATGAAAAGCATTGAAGCAAGCGCAAAGCGCAGCAACAAGGCGTCACCAGGGGCGCTTCTTGATTTCAAATCCGTCATGGGCATGCTGATGGGCTTCCTGATGTGAAGCCCCCTATTAAGCCCTAAAAAGCGCCAACAAACCCGCTGTGGAGGCGTCTAAACCGGCCGCATCGCCCGAGGCCAAGCGCGGCTCAATGTCTTGCGCCAAGACCTTACCCAATTCAACGCCCCATTGGTCAAAGGAGTTAAGGCCCCAAACGCTGCCCGAGACAAAAACGCGGTGCTCGTAGAGTGCAATCAAAGCGCCCAAGCTCGCAGGGTCGAGTTTTTCGAGCATCAAGAATGTGCTGGGTCGGTTGCCCGTGAAATGGCGGTGTCCACCGGCGTCGCTCTTGCCCACCATCAATGCCTGGGCTTGAGCCAGGGCATTTGCAGTCAGTTGAGCATGGTGGCCGGGTAAGTCATAGGCGGGTTGTTTGAAGGCGATGAACTCCACCGGAATCACATCCGTGCCTTGATGCAACATCTGGAAGAACGCATGCTGCCCATTGGTGCCCGGCTCGCCCCACACCACCGGCGAGGTGGAAAAGGGCAAAGGGCGGCCTTCGATGTCGACCCGCTTGCCGTTGCTTTCCATTTCCAATTGCTGCAGATAAGCCGGCAAGCGGTTCAAAGCATGTTGGTAAGGGGCCACATTTCGGCTGGAGAAGCCATGGAAATTGCGGTACCAAATGTCGAGCAAAGCCAAACGAACGGGTAAATTTTGTTGCAACGGCGCCGTGGCAAAGTGCTGGTCCATGGCGTGTGCGCCGGCCAAGAGTTCTTGAAACCCTTTGGCGCCAATGGCAATCGCAATGGGCAGGCCAATCGCCGACCACATGGAATAGCGCCCCCCCACCCAATCTTTGAAACCAAAACAAGTGCTGATGCCAAACACCTTGGCCGCGGGGACATTCGTGGTCAAGGCGGCAAAGTGCCGGGCAATATCTGCCTCACCCAAACCTTGGGCCGCCCCTTCGCGCAAAAACCAAGCCTTGGCGGTATTGGCGTTGGTCATGGTCTCGCGGGTGGTAAAGGTTTTGGAGGCGATTAAAAACAAGGTGTTTTGGGGCTTGACTTGAGCCAAAACCTCACCCAACTCGTCGCCATCGATGTTCGCAACAAAATGAAAGCGCTTGCCGGGCATGGCCTGCGCTTGCAGCGCCAACACCGCCATTTGCGGGCCCAGGTCAGAGCCGCCAATGCCGATGTTGACGATGTCGGTCAACGATTTGTCTGCCCGCACGCTTTCTGCATAAGCCAGCATGGCTTTGAGGGTGGTTTGAACCTCTTGCTGGCCTTCACTCAGTGCCGAGCCTTCAAAGCCGCCTTGTTCGGGGTTGCGCAGCAAAAAGTGCATGACTTGACGTTGTTCGGTCGCATTGACTTTTTCGCCGGAAAACATCGCTTGGCGATGGGGCTCCAAACCAGTTTGTCGAGCCAAATCAAACAACAAAGACTCTGTTTTTGAATCCACTAAATTCTTAGACAGATCCGCAAAAATATGCGGCGCTTGCTGGCTGAACTGGTCAAAACGCTGTTGACCTTGCTCAGGCTCGGCAAAGGCTTCACGCAAATCAAAACCTTGCCCACTTTGCTCAAAATGGGCTTGCAAAGCCTGCCATGCCGGGGTTTGATCCGCGCGGGGGCCACGGCTGAATGAGTCCATTAAGGCATTTTGGGGGGTGGCCAGCGATGGGGCTTCTGGTGCAGTCACGGGAAAGGTCTCCTGATTGAGAGGCTTGTTGAATGGATTTGATTTAAAAGGCTTTAATTGAAGGTCTTTAATTCTTTTGGGCGTCCAAAATCAATTTTTCTAGTTTGATGGCGTCGGCCGCAAACGCGCGAATGCCTTCGGCCAGCTTTTCCGTGGCCATGGCGTCTTCGTTCAAGGCGAAACGAAAGGCCGCCTCATTGAGATGAAGGCGCTCAAAAGCAACGGCCTTGGCGGCAGCGAGGGTCAAGGCGGGATTCAGTTCTGGCTGGTTCTGCGTGTCGGCCAATTGGGCCAAGAGATCGGGCGAAATGGTCAACAAATCGCAGCCCGCCAAAGCCAAAATTTGCCCCACATTGCGAAAGCTCGCGCCCATGACTTCGGTGGCAATGTCAAAGTGCTTGTAGTAGTTGTAGATCTGGGTCACTGACCTCACGCCGGGGTCATTGGCACCCGATTGATCCGCTTCAACCCAAGCCGCGCCTGCGGTCTTTTTGTACCAGTCGTAAATACGACCGACAAAGGGAGAAATCAACTGCACTTTGGCCTCTCCGCAAGCGACCGCCTGTGCAAATGAAAACAGCAAGGTCAAGTTGGTGCGAATGCCGCTGCGCTCCAGTTCGGCGGCGGCTTGAATGCCTTCCCAGGTGGCGGCGATCTTGATCAACACACGTTCTCGGGGCACACCGTAGGCTTCATACAAGCCCATGATGTAACGCGCCCGCGCCACCGTGGCCGCGGTATCAAAGCTCAAACGGGCGTCGACTTCGGTGGAGACGCGGCCGGGGATCAAAGACAAAATTTCACGACCAAAACGGACCAAGAGCCGGTCGACGATGATGTCCATGTGCTGACCCTTCGACTCGCTCACGGTTTGCTCGAGCAGGGGCAGGTAATCGGGCTTTTGCACCGCCTTTAAGATCAAAGAGGGATTGGTGGTTGCGTCTTGCGGCTGAAAGGCGCTCAGTTGCTTGAAGTCGCCTGTATCCGCCACGACGGTGGTGAACTGTTTGAGGGCGGCGAGTTGTTGCAAGGCGGTGGGCAAAGTGTTGGGCACCGTGTTGGGGGAAACGGACGTCATGCGGGGATGTCTTTCTGGCAGACAGGCTACCGGTGAATTGTAATTAGATTACATAAATTTTTTGAAAATTTCTTGTGTTTTCTTGGTTTTACATGAGAAAATCGCAATGAAATCATGGGCAGCAACAAAAATTCTAGAAACCAAGTTACATACTTTTAAACAAAGACAACCCCAATGACCTCTGAGCAAACAACCCCTCAGCAAAACCCCTCTATTGTGAAGCCATTGAAGCCTGAAGGCTTTGATTTGATTCTCTTTGGCGGCACCGGCGACTTGACCTGGCGCAAGCTCATCCCGGCCTTGTTTCAGGCTTTCCGACATGGCACCTTGCCTGCCGGCGGGCGCATCTTGGGCGTGGGGCGTGAAGACCTGACTCACGAGCAATACCGCGAGCGCATTTCGGCCCGCTTCCGCGAAGTCGACAACGCGAAACAACCCCGAGACGACGAGTTCGCCGCCTTTGCTCAGCAGTTGTTCTATTTGCGCATGGACCTGAGCAAGCCCGATGACTACCAAGCCTTGGCCAGCACCTTGGCCGAGCGCAACACGGAAACTGTGGTCATGTATGTGGCCACCGCCCCCAGCTTATTCACTGTGGTCGTGGAACAGTTGGCCGCCGCTGGCTTGAACACCCCAAAAACACGGGTGGTTCTCGAAAAACCGCTGGGCCACGACCTCGACTCCAATCGGGCCATCAACCGCACAGTGCGGCAAGTTTTCAGCGAATCACAAATTTTCCGCATTGACCATTACTTGGGCAAGCCCTCGGTGCAAAACCTGTTTGCCCTGCGTTTTGGCAATGCCTTGTTTGAGCCCCTTTGGCGGCGCGAAAACATTGCCAGCGTCGAAATTACCATTGCCGAGGAACTGGGCGTGGAAAAGCGCGGCGAGTTCTACGACAACACCGGCGCCCTGCGTGACATGGTGCAAAACCACGCCTTGCAGTTGCTGTGCGCCATTGCGATGGAGCCGCCCATCAACGCGCATGCAGACGCGATCCGCGACGAAAAGCTCAAGGTTCTGCGCTCCCTGCGCCGTTGGACGCCTGAAACACTGAATCAACACGTGGTGCGCGGCCAATACAGCGCTGGCATGAGCTTTGGCAAAGCCGTCAATGGCTATTTGCAAGAGCCCGGTGTTCCGCCACACAGCCACACCGAAACCTATGTGGCCTTGCGCACCGAAATCGACAACTGGCGCTGGGCCGGCGTGCCTTTCTACATCCGCACGGGCAAACGCTTGGCCGGACGCGAGGCCCGCATCGTGGTGAATTTCAGGCCCACACCCCACGCCATTTTCAAAGCCCCGCAACGCGCCAACAACCAGCTGGTGATCAACCTGCAGCCGAACGACGGGTTGGAAATGCACCTGCTGGCAGAAGGCCAAGCGCAACGGCAAACCCGAACCCCCGGCAGCAGCCAGACCTTGGCCCCGGTGCAACTCGACCTCGACTTTGACACCCGCTTTGGTTCAGGCCGCGTCGGCGCCTACGAGCGCTTGCTCTTGGATGTGATTGACGGCCGCTTGAATTTGTTTGTTCGCAGCGACGAGCAAGAAGCCGCTTGGCGTTGGGTGCAACCCATTTTGGAAAATTGGCAAACCGACAGCAACCCCATCCGATCCTATGCCGCCGGCACTTGGGGGCCGCCAGCCGCCAGCGCCATGATCGCCCGCGACGGTCACTGCTGGAACGAAGAGCGGTAATATTGCCATCATGCTCGATCGAATCAAAGCCTCTTTGCCCTCCTTAGCCCCCGCCGAACAGCGGGTGGCGCAATTGGTCTTGAACGACCCGCGCAGTTTTGCCAACTTGCCCGTGACTGAACTGGCCGAGCGAGCCCACGTCAGCAAGCCCACCGTGGTTCGTTTTTGTCGCAGCGTTGGCTACGACGGCTTGTCTGACTTCAAGCTCAAGCTGGCCGGCAATGTCAGTGAAGGCGTTCCTTTCGTCCACCGAAGCGTGGACGCCGACGACAAAACCGGCGACATCATGGTCAAGGTGATCGACAACACGGTCGCTGCTTTTTTGAAATACCGCAACGAGGCGAGTGCCAGCGCCTTGGACCGCGCCATCGAAATTTTGGCCAGCACCCACACTTTGGGGCGCCGCATCGAGTTTTATGGCGTCGGCAATTCTGGCATCGTGGCACAAGACGCTCAACACAAGTTTTTTCGCTTGGGCATGAGCACCATCGCTTACAGCGACGGCCACATGCAGGTGATGAGCGCCTCGATGCTCAAACCCGGCGACTGCGCGGTCATCATCTCCAATTCGGGCCGCACACGCGACTTAATGGACGCCGCTGACATTGCGCGGATCAATGGCGCCACCACCTTGGTCATCACCGCGAGTGGTTCGCCTTTGGCCCAAGCCGGTAGCCTGCACTTGGCCGCCGATCACCCCGAAGGCTACGACCGATACAGCCCCATGGTTTCACGTTTGTTACACCTGTTGATCATTGACATTTTGGCGACGGGCGTGGCTTTGCGCATTGGCCCCACCCTGCAAGGTGGCCTCAAAGAGATGAAGAAAAACCTGCGCAGCAAGCGCTACGCTTGAAATTTGTTGCAAAAAAACAACTAAAAAGTTGTAAAAAAACAACAATCAATCAAGAAAATCGCTAAAACCACGGGCTCAAACCCAAAAATGACAGAACTGTCATATTTTGTCACTAAAGTTCAGTCTGTCGAGTAATTAAGGGTAATCCCTTGTTACCGCGCGAACCAATCTTGGTTCATCCATTTAATCCATTGGAGTTAATAAATGAAAAAGTCCCTCGTTGCTTTGGCCGCTCTGGCCGCTGTTGCTGCCCACGCTGACGGTTCTAGCGTTCAGTTTTATGGCGTTGTTGATGCGACCGTTGGTCACGTCGAACACTCTTTGAGCGTTGACCCTCAATTCCCTGGTTCTGTGAACCCCATCAGCGCAGTCAAGACATCGGCAGTTCATTCAAGCGTGACCGGCATGTTCAACGGTGGCGAATCGCCTTCCCGTTGGGGCGTCAAGGGTTCTGAAGACCTGGGCGGCGGCATGAAGGCCGTGTTCACTTTGGAATCTGGTTTCAACCTGCCTACGGGCCAACTCTCCAATGCCGCTGGCGCTTTGGCCTCCAACGCTGGCACCGCGACCACTGTGGCTGCCAACAGCTCGATCGACGGCCAATTGTTCAACCGCCAAGCCTGGGTGGGTTTGTCTGACAGCAAGTTGGGTCAAATCGCTTTGGGCCGCAACTACGCCCCCATCTTTGATGTGACGGTTGCCAACGATCCCCTGAACGGTTCACAACTGTTTTCACCCTTGGGCTTCTCCGGCACCATCGGCGGCGGCGGCGGCGTGTCGGAAGACACCCGCGTTGACAACAGCTTGAAGTACACCAACAAAACCGGTGCTTTCAACTACGGCGGCATGTACAAATTGGGTGGTGTGGCTGGCAACAGCACAGCCGGTACCGGCGCTGCCATCAACGCTGGCTATGTCACTGGTCCTTTGAGCATCCAAGCTGCTTACCAAGAGTTCCGTGACGCCGTCAAGGGCGCTTCCGGCACCGTTGCCAACCAAGTCAAAGTGACGGTTTACAACACCAAGGCCGCCATGGTTGCAGCAACCTACGCTTTGGACAAAGCCAACATCAAGGCTGGTTATGAAGAGTACACCTTGTCTGCGCCTTCTGACACCATCACGGCCTCTTACTATGGTCAAACCATCCAGTCACAAACCAACTTCGCTGGTGCAGCTCAGACCACCGACGTGATGTGGCTTGGCGGTGATTACAGCATCACCCCCGCGTTCAACCTGGCCGCTGGTTTCTATGACCAAAAGCAAAAGGCTTCGGCCACTCAAAACAGCGTGACGGGCAACGCTGCCGGTGACATCTACACCTACTCTTTGTTGGCTTCTTACAAGTTCAGCAAGATGACCGACGTGTACGGTGGCTTGGCTTATTCTCAGTACAAGGGCAACGCCTACGCTTCTGGCGTGTACTCCAGCAACAGCATCGTTGGTGCTGGCCTGCGCGTGAAGTTCTAATCCCCACGCTGACTTAAGTCAGCTTGAGGTTTGGTCTCACAAAAGCCGCTGTGGCAACACAGCGGCTTTTTTCATGGGCATTGACGGGGCAACAGGGGGGTCAGCGGCTGACAAAAATTTCATTTCATATGCGTTAAATAAGTTTCAAAGTCTCTCTATCATCCGGGCCTGTTCTAAGAAAGTCCCCATGCTTTGGTTGGTCCGTGTTGCTTTGCAAAAGCCCTACACCTTTGTGGTGCTGGCCCTGTTAATTCTGATCTTCGGTCCCCTCGCTGCCTTGCGCACACCGACCGACATCTTTCCCGACATCAAAATTCCCGTCATCAGCGCGGTCTGGACTTACACCGGCCTGCCCCCCGATGAAATGGCCGGACGCGTCATTTACGCCCATGAACGCGCCCTGAGTTCGACCGTCAACGACATTGACCACATCGAATCGACGTCCTTGCCGGGCGTGGGTATTGTCAAGATTTTCTTTCAGCCCAATGTGGACATCCGCACCGCCACGGCCCAGGTGACGTCGATTTCGCAAACCGTGTTGAAGCAAATGCCTGCGGGCATGACCCCGCCGCTGATTTTGAATTACAACGCCTCGACCGTGCCGATTTTGCAATTGGCCCTGTCCAGCCCCAGCTTGGCAGAACAGCGTTTGTTTGACTTGGGCCAGAATTTTTTGCGCCCCCAGCTGGCTTCGGTGGCAGGCTCGACCATTCCCTCGCCTTACGGCGGCAAGGTGCGGCAGATTCAAATTGACCTGAACCCTCAGGCCCTGCAGTCCAAGCACCTGTCTCCCCAAGATGTGCAAAACGCGCTGGCGTCCCAAACCCAAATCACGCCTGTGGGCACCCAAAAAATCGGGGCTTTTGAATACAGTGTGAAATTGAACAACAGCCCTGAGGCGTTTCAGGAGCTGGAAAACCTGCCCATCAAAACCATCGCCGCCGCCAGCAGCAATGGCAACGGCAACCAGGTGATTTACTTGCGCGATGTGGCCAGCGTGCGCGATGGCAGCCCGCCCCAGGTGAACCGGGTGAGCGTCAATGGCGGGCCCGCCGTGCTGATGACGGTGCTCAAGAACGGTGCGGCTTCGACGCTGGACATTGTGCGTGAAACCCGCGAGCTGTTGCCCAAACTGAAAGAGACCTTGCCCGCCTCGGTGCGGCTCGACACCCTGGGCGACCAATCGGTTTTCGTCAAGGCCGCCGTGACAGGCGTGGCACGCGAGGCCGTGCTGTCGGCGGCGCTGACGAGTTTGATGATTTTGCTGTTCTTGGGCAGCTGGCGTTCGACCCTGATCATTGCCACCTCCATCCCGCTGGCGATTCTGGCGTCCATCACGGCCCTGAGTGCCCTGGGTGAAACCCTGAACATCATGACTCTGGGGGGACTGGCGCTGGCAGTGGGGATTTTGGTGGACGATGCCACCGTGACCATTGAAAACATCAACTGGCACCTGGAGCAGGGCAAGCCGGTGCAGCAGGCCATTTTGGAAGGCGGCCAGCAAATCGTGGCGCCTGCGTTTGTGTCCCTGCTGTGCATCTGCATTGTGTTTGTGCCCATGTTTTTCCTGAACGGCGTGGCGCGCTTTTTATTCGTACCGATGGCCGAGGCGGTGATGTTTGCCATGGTTTCGTCCTTCTTTTTGTCGCGCACCCTGGTGCCCACCATGGCCGCCTATTTGTTGCGCCCGCACGATTCCACCCACCTGGACGAGGTGTTGGCGACCACCCACCACCAGCGCCCCCAAAGCCGCAATCCCCTGGTGCGACTGCAACGCCGGTTTGAACAGGGCTTTGATGTTTTTCGGGCCGCTTACTTCCATGGACTGACCGCAGCCATGACCCATCGACGCCGTTTTGTGATCGGCTTCTTTGCTTGTGTGGCCTTGTCCTTTGTGTTGGTGCCCTGGCTGGGCCGCGATTTCTTCCCCGCAGTGGATGCCGGACAAATCAAAATCCACCTGCGTGCCAAAGTGGGCACCCGACTGGAAGCCACCACCCAGCTGGCCCAAAAAATCGAAACCGACATCCGCCATTTGATTCCACCCGAGGAATTGGGCAGCATCGTGACCAACCTGGGCTTAACGGTCAGTGGCATCAACATGGTGTACAGCAACACCGGCACGATTGGCCCCCAAGACGGCGACATGTTGATTTCATTGAATGAAAACCATGCCCCCACCGAACACCATGTGCAGCGCCTGCGCTCTTATTTGAACGCCCATTACCCGAGCGTCACTTTCGCCTTTCTGCCAGCCGACATGGTCAGTCAGATTTTGAACTTTGGGGCCCCGGCACCGATTGACATCCAAGTCATGGGCCCTGATGGCCAAGCCGATATGGCTTATGCCCAGATGCTCTTGCGTGAAATCAAAGGCTTGCCCGGCATTGCCGACGCCCGCATTCAGCAAGCGAACAACTACCCGGCACTGCGGGTCGATGTGGACCGCACGCAAGCCGCCCGTTTGGGCTTGTCGGAGCGCGATGTGACCAACAGCCTGGTGGTGTCCATGGCGGGCAGCGGGCAGGTGGCGCCTTCGTTCTGGCTGAACAAAAAGAACGGCGTGTCCTATCCCATCGTGGCGCAAACGCCGGAGTACCGCATCCAGTCTTTGGATGATTTGTCGGGCATTCCCCTCTCGGGTGTGGATGGCCGTGCGCCGCAAATTCTGAGCAGCGTGGCCAGCATTGAGCGCACGAACGTGCCCGCCGTGGTGTCGCATTACGCCGTGCAACCCGTGATCGACCTGTATGCCACGCCCGACCGAGCCGACCTGGGCGCCGTGGCCAACCGCATAGAAGCGGTGCTCAAAGCCCATGCCGCCGAGCGCCCCAAAGGGGCAACCATCAGCCTGCGCGGTCAGGTGCAGACCATGAACAGTGCTTTCACCGGCCTGTTGCTGGGCTTGCTGGCAGCGGTGGTGCTGATTTACCTGCTGATCGTGGTGAATTTCCAGTCCTGGAGCGACCCGTTTGTGATTGTCCTGGCCCTGCCCGCCGCTTTGGCAGGCATTGTCTGGATGCTGTTTGCCACCCAAACCCCGATGTCGGTCCCCGCCTTGACGGGCGCCATTTTGTGCATGGGGGTGGCCACCGCCAACAGCATTTTGGTGGTGAGTTTTGCGCGGGAACGCCTGAGCTACAACCACAACCCGGTCAGAGCGGCCCTCGAAGCCGGCTTTACCCGCTTTCGCCCGGTGCTGATGACGGCACTGGCCATGATCATTGGCATGGCCCCCATGGCTTTGGGGTGGGGTGAAGGCGGTGAACAAAACGCCCCCTTGGGCCGTGCGGTGATTGGTGGCTTGTTGTTTGCCACCGTTGCCACCCTGTTGCTGGTGCCGGTGCTGTTCAGCTGGGTCCACCAAGGCCAGAATCAATCGAAGGAAACCCTGTGAGTCAAAACGAGTCCTCTTCCCACGAACTCAAAACCCCTGAGCCCAAGCGCTTGAGTTCGCGTGTTGTCTTGATCGGTGGCATGACCCTGGCCGCCGCCATCGGCGTGGCCGTGGGCGGCATCCATGGCAGAGCCACTGAACTGAAAAGCCTGACCTTAGACAGTGAACAAAACAAAATCACCGTGGTCAACACCTTGCACCCCAAGGCCGACAGCCAAGCCAGTCGCCTGGTCTTGCCGGGCAACCTGGAAGCCTACAGCAGTGCTTTGATTTACCCCCGTGTCAGCGGCTATGTGAAGCAGTGGTTTGTGGACATTGGTCAGAGTGTCAAAGCCGGCACGCTGCTGGCCGAAATCGACACCCCCGAGCTGGATGACCAGTTGCGCCAGGCCCTGGCCGCGCTGGAGACCGCCAAAGCCCACGCCAACCTGGCTGAAATCACCGCCAAACGCTGGCAGTCTCAGCTGCGGGAAGATGCGGTGTCGCGCCAAGAGGCCGATGAAAAAACCGGCGATTTCAGCGCCAAAGAGGCCATGGTCGCCGAGGCCCAGGCCAATGTGGACCGCTTGCGTTCACTGCAAGCCTTTCGCCGCATCACCGCGCCTTTTGACGGAATTGTCACCACCCGCAACACCGACATCGGGGCCTTGGTCAATGCGGGGGCGGCGGGCAAGGAAATGTTCACCGTGGCCGACACCCGTCGTTTGCGCCTGTACGTCAGCGTGCCCCAGGCCTTGGCCGATCAGTTGGCGCCGGGCATGAATGCGCAGCTCAGCGTGCCCCAATTCCCGGGCCAGCACTTCAGCGCCAAACTGGTCAACAACGCCCGCGCCACCACGGAATCTTCAGGCACGGTCTTGGTGGAGTTGGCCTTGGACAACCCGCAACAACGTTTGTCTCCCGGTGATTTTGCCGAGGTCGTTTTCCAACTCCCCGCGCTGCACGGCACCGTCCTCATCCCTGCCAGCGCCTTGGTCTTGCGGCTCCAGGATCAACAAACCGGGATGCAGGTGGCCTTGCTGCAAGCCGACCACAAGGTGCGGTTTCAACCGATCCAAATTGCCCGTGATTTGGGCAGCAGCATCGAGGTGCTTCAAGGCTTGTCGACCCAGGACACCTTGATTGACAACCCCAGCGAATCGTTGCGGGACGGTGACGTGGTCCAAGCCGTGAGCGCCCAACCATGAAACGCCCGCTTCGTGCTTTACGGCCGGCGTCAATCGCTGCGCTGACCAGCCTGGGCCTGTTGGGGTGCTCGCAAATGCCCCCCTACCACGCCCCACAAGCCCCAAGCCCGGCTATTCAATGGAATGAGCAAGCGCCGCGCAGCCCCCGACCGGATGCCGACTCAAGCCTGCTCTGGCAGCCCGTGACCGGCGAGGAAAAACCACTGCCCGCGAAGTGGTGGGTTTTGCTGAACGACGAGGTGTTGAGTGACCTGGAAGCCCAATTGCTGGCGCACTCGCCGGGACTGGCGGCGGCCGTGGCCCGGGCCGATGCCGCCAACGCCTATGTGCAGCAAGCCCAAGCCGCGCAGTCGGCCAGTGTGAATGCCAGTGGCGCCGTCACCAACAACAAGCAGTCCAAAAACCGGCCCTTGCGCGGGTCCAACCAGCCCAACGACTACGACGTCGATACCCTGGGGCTCAACTTCAACTATGAATTTGACCTCTGGGGCCGCGTGCGCAGCGCGGTGGCCGCAGGACAGGCCCAAGCCGAAGCGGCCCAGGCCGATTTGGCCGGCGTTCAACTCAGCTTGACCGCCGCGTTGGCCGAAAATTATTTGCGACTGCGCGGCCTTCAAGCGCAGACGGCGCTGCTGGACCGGACCTTGGGTGAATACCAGCGGGCCTTGGACTTTACCGAGCGCCGTCACCGGGGCGGCCTGGCCTCGGGGCTGGATGTTTCGCGCGCGCAAACCCAACTGAGCCAGGTGCGGACCGAGCGCTCGGAACTGGCTTGGCAAACCGCCCAATACGAACACGCCATCGCGGCCTTGCTGGGTCAACCCGCCACCGGCTTCTCCCTGGCACCTGCGGCGCAAGTGGCCCGGTTCAAAGTGCCGGTGGGATTGCCTTCCACGTTGCTGCAACACCGGCCCGATGTGGCGGTGGCCGAGCGCCAAGTGGCCGCAGCCAATGCCCGCATCGGTTTGGCGAAAGCCGCCTTCTTTCCCAACTTCACCTTGGGCATGGCCTATGGTTACCAAAACACCGGCGGCCCCGAATGGCTGAGCAAGCCCAACAGCTTTTGGTCCATCGGCCCGGCGGCTGTGCTCAACTTATTGGATGGCGGCTTGCGCGATGCCCAACTCAAAATAGCCCAAGCCAATCTGGATGAAACCACGGCCCGCTACAAGGCCGTGGCCATGACCGCCTTTCAGGAAACCGAAGACCAATTGGCCAGACTGACCCAGTACGAACAAGAAAACCGCGACCAACAAGACGCCACGCAAGCGGCTGAACGAACCCTCAAGCTGTCCATGACCCGTTACCGCGATGGCGCGGTGAACTACCTGGACGTGGTTCAAGCCCAGACCACCTGGCTGCAAATCCAGCGCAGCGCCTTGAATTTACAAACCCAAAACCTGCTGGCCGGTGTGGGGCTGGTGCGCGCCTTGGGCGGGGGTTGGCAGCCAACGCCATAATCACAGCCATGGTCCAGATCCTCACGCTTGAAGACGATGCCGCCACGGCCTCTGAAATCGCGCTCGAACTCGGTGCGCACGGCATGACCGTGACCACTTGCGGCGAAGGGCCCCAAGGACTGGCCTTGGCTTTGCAAGGTGGGTTTGACCTCATCACACTGGACCGCATGTTGCCAGGGCTGGACGGCCTGAGCCTGGTCAAGCGCTTGCGCGACGCGGGTCAAAACACCCCCGTGCTGATGATCAGCGCTTTGAGTGATGTGGACGAACGCGTCAAAGGCCTGCGCGCCGGCGGGGACGACTACCTCACCAAACCCTTTGATTTGGCCGAACTGACGGCCCGGGTTGAGGTCCTGCTGCGCCGCCACAACAGCCCGCCAGCCACGCAACTGACGGTGGGTGATTTGACGTTGGACTTGATTGCCCGCCAAGCCAGTCGGGCCGGTCAGCCCTTGTCGCTGATGGCCAAAGAGTTTCAATTGCTGGTCTTCCTGATGCGCAATGTGAATCAGATACTGCCCAAACGCCTGCTGTTGGAGGGGGTGTGGAATTTGCACTTTGACCCTTCCACCAATTTGATTGAAGTCCACATTGGGCGTTTGCGCAAAAAAATAGATCTGCCGGGCATGACGCCTTTGATCCAAACCCTGCGCGGTTCGGGCTACCGTTTGACCCAACCCAGTGACCATGACCAGGGCTGAATTTCCCGACCACTGGCAGGCGCGTTGGCGCATTTCCTCCTTGCGTTTGGCGGCCCTTTTTGGGGCCTTGTTCGTGACCAGCATTGTGGCCATGATGGTCTGGATCTATGGTCAGGCCTCGGCATTTTTAGAGCGCCGGGTCGACACCCTGATTGAGCTCAATGCCCAGCACCTGACCCAAATTCCCCGAGCCGACCTGCCCCAGGCCATTGCACAAGCCCAAGCCAGTGATTTGCGCCACCTGGAGTTGTATGGCTTGTTCGACCGCGAGGGCCACACACTGGCGGGCAATTTGCCTCAAGTGCCCCAATTGAAGAGCGGTGGTGCCTTGGTACAGGCCCAACGAACGGGTGCCGCCCGGGGCGTCATCATCCCCTTGGCCAACGGCGAGCAACTGGTGGTGGGACGCGACCTCGGTGAGCTGGCTGAAATTCGCCAAATTTTGCTGCGTGCGATGGCTCTGGGTGGCAGCGTCATGCTGCTGCTGGGCTTGTTATTGGGTGCCGTTCTGACCAACGGCCAGCTGCGCCGCGTCAACCACATCCGAGCCATCGCTCAACGCATCACCCACGGCGAACTCGGCCTGCGCCTGCCCGTGGGGCAGCGCCGTGATGAAATTGACCAACTGGCCAACACGGTCAATTGGATGCTGGACGAAGTCGAGCGCTTATTGGCCGAAGTCAAGGGCGTGACGCAAAACCTGGCCCATGATTTACGCACCCCCCTGACCCGCTTGCGCCTGCTGCTCGACCGCGCCCAACAACGCCACCAAGGCACCGAGCTGGCCCCGGTTTTGGACAAGGCGCTGGAAGAAATCGATGCCTTGCTGAATCGCTTCAAAGCCTTGCTGCGCATTTCGGAAATCAACAACGATTTGCGCAAAGCGGGCTTTCGCTCGGTCGATCTGGCGCACTGCGCCACCCAGGTCTATGAGCTCTACGAACCCTTGGTGGAAGACAAAGGGCTTCGCTTTGAGTTGTTGTTAGAGTCCACGCCCCAAGTTTTAGGCGACCCGGATTTGTTGCTGGAGGTGCTCAGCAACCTGGTCGACAACGCCATCAAATTCACCCCGCCCGGCGGTTGCTTGCGTTTGCGCCTGAGCATCCAGCAGGAGCGCGCGTGCTTGGAGCTGAGCGACTCTGGCATTGGCCTGGGCAACCCCGCGCCACTGGGCACCCAAGGCCATGGCATGGGCCTGAACCTGATTGAGGCGATTGTTCATCTGCACCAGTTTGAATTCAGCCTTCAAGCCACGCCCCCCACGGGCTCGCTGGCCCGTTTGTTGGCCCCTTTGTTGCCCGCCTAGTTTTCACACCGGTTTTCGGGTTGGCCGAATCGCCATGCACTTTGGCCGATTCGATTGAGGCCTCCGGCATAGGATGTCTTCAAAGGAAACCCACTCATGAAAACACGTGCAGCAGTGGCTTGGCAGGCCGGAGCGCCATTGACCATTGAAACCCTGGACCTGGAAGGCCCCAAAGCGGGCGAAGTCCTGATTGAGGTCAAAGCCACAGGAATTTGTCACACTGATGCCTACACCCTTTCCGGGGCCGACCCGGAAGGCATTTTCCCCGCCGTGCTGGGTCATGAAGGTGCTGGCGTGGTGCGGGAGGTGGGGGCTGGGGTCAAGTCGGTGCAAGTCGACGACCATGTGATCCCCCTCTACACACCGGAGTGTCGGGAGTGCAAATTTTGCCTGTCACGCAAGACCAATTTGTGTCAAAAAATCAGGGTCACGCAAGGGCGCGGTCAAATGCCCGACGGCACCAGCCGCTTTTCAATGAACGGCAAGCCCATTGCGCACTACATGGGCACCAGCACTTTCAGCAACTTCATTGTGGTGCCCGAA
This sequence comes from uncultured Curvibacter sp., assembly GCA_903828535.1. Classification (GTDB taxonomy): domain Bacteria; phylum Pseudomonadota; class Gammaproteobacteria; order Burkholderiales; family Burkholderiaceae_C; genus Curvibacter. Next base: position 110,638 of record CAIKMN010000003.1, on the reverse strand, counting down.
ATTGCAGTCGCCAAAGTTCGCAAAGATGCGCCGTTCGACACCATTTGCTACATCGGTTGCGGGGTCACCACCGGCGTGGGGGCGGTGCTTTTCAGCGCCAAGGTTGAACCTGAAACCAATGTCGTGGTGTTTGGCCTGGGGGGCATTGGCCTCAACGTCATCCAGGGCTGCAAACTGGTGGGCGCCAACAAAATCATCGGCGTCGACGTCAACCCGGGGCGCGAGGACATGGCCCGCCGCTTTGGCATGACGCACTTCATCAACCCCAAAAAGGTGGGCAATGTGGTGGACGAGATCGTGCAGCTCACCGATGGTGGCGCTGATTACAGTTTTGAGTGCGTGGGCAATACCACGCTGATGCGCCAAGCGCTGGAATGTGTCCACAAGGGATGGGGGCGCAGCATCATCATTGGCGTGGCCGAGGCCGGCGCAGAAATCAGCACACGCCCTTTCCAACTTGTCACGGGGCGCAAATGGGAAGGCTCGGCCTTTGGTGGCGCGCGTGGCCGCACCGATGTGCCACGCATCGTCGATTGGTATATGGAGGGCAAGATCAACATCAAAGATTTGATTACCCACCGTTTGCGCCTGGACCAAATCAATGAAGGTTTTGACCTGATGCACCGGGGCGAGTCCATTCGCTCGGTGGTTTTGTACTGAACGAAGTACCTTGCTTTTTAACCGATAGAAAAGGGGAATGACGATGATGAAACTTTATGACTTTGAACTGTCCGGCAGTTGCTACAAGATCCGTCTGTTCATGAACATCCTGGGTCTCCCTTACGACAAGGTCAATGTCGATTTTGTGCACAAGGAGCACAAAACCGCTCCCTATCTGGCGTTGAACCCATTTGGTGAAATCCCCATTTTTGAAGACGGCAACCTGCGCTTGCGAGATGCCCAAGCCATCATGGTCTATCTGGCCAAAAAATACGACACCAGTGGCAAGTGGTATCCCAATGACCCGACCTCCATGGGTCAAATTCAGCAATGGCTGGCCACCGGAGGGGGCGAGGTCATGAATGCCGCCGGGGCCCGTTTGGTCAAAATCCTCAACTACACCTTGGACTTGCCCAGCCTGCAAGCCGGTGCCAACCGGGTTTTTGGCATCATGAATGCCCACTTGCTGGGACGCAATTTCCTGGCGCTGGACCACCCCACCATCGGTGACATTGCCTGCTTCCCCTACACCGCCATGGCCGAACAGGGGGGCATTTCACTGGGCCCCTACCCCAATGTGGTGCGTTGGATTGACCGCATGAAGCACATTCCAAAATTCATTCCCATGCCTGGCATCGAGGTTTAAATTCAAGTGTTGGAATTGCTTGAAGAGCATCGCTGCTTTGGTGGGCGGCAACTTCGTTACCAGCACTTTGCCCCCAACATCGGCTTGCCGATGCGCTTTTCCATCTACCTGCCGCCGGCGTCACGTTTCAGTGGCGCGGCGGTGTTGTACTTGGCGGGTTTGACTTGTAACGACGAAAATTTCATCATCAAGGCCGGGGCGCAGGCCCATGCGGCCCAGGCTGGTTTGGTGTTGATTGCCCCCGACACCAGTCCACGGGGCGCCAATCTGGCGGGTGAGTCGGAGAGCTGGGATTTTGGGCTCGGCGCAGGTTTTTACCTCGACGCCACGCAGTCCCCCTGGCGCGGTCATTACCGCATGGAAAGCTATCTGCTGGAAGATTTGCTGCCCAGCCTGATCACAGAGTTCAGTCTAGACAAAAAACGCATCGGCATCATGGGGCACTCCATGGGGGGACATGGGGCATTGAGTCTGGCGCTGCGCCACCCCGGGGTTTTTAAAAGCCTCTCCGCTTTTTCAGCCATTTGCGCACCCAGTCTGTGCCCTTGGGGCCAGAAGGCATTCAACGGTTATTTGGGGCCACGCACCGAGGCGCTGAGCTCATGGCTGCAACACGACAGCAGCGCCTTGATGCAAGGCCAGTCAAGCCCACCCTATCCCCAGGGAATTTTGCTTGACTTTGGCTTGGCGGACCCCTTCTTGAACAAACAACTCATGCCCGAGCATTTCGAAACAGCGTGCAACAAGGTGGGCCAAACGTTGCAGCTGCGTCGCCTCGCCGGTTATGACCACAGCTATTTTTTCATTCAGAGTTTCATCGCCGACCACATCGCACACCACCGCTTGCAACTGGATTAAGTCCGCTGCGTGCCATTGAAACGCTCACGGTATTCCTTGGGCGTGATCTTCAAGCTGTTCAAGAAAAGTTTGCGCAAGGATTGCTCTGAGGAGAACCCGACGCGGTGGGCAATGCTTTTGAGCGCCAGGTTGCTTTCTTCGAGCAACATCCGCGCCGCCTGCAGGCGGGCCGATTCGATGAAGTCATGCGGACCCTGCCCCACTTCTTTGGTGAAGACTCGGCGAAAATTACGCTCGCTCATGTGCTCCTTGTCCGCCAGCTCCGGCAAAGAAAGTGGCCGTGACAGGTTGTTCAGAATCCAGTCTTGCGCTTCGCGGATGCCGGGATGCCGGGTTCTTTGACTGCTCAAATGGATATTCAACAACGATTGACCGCCAGGGCGTTTGAGGTAGACCGCCATGTTGCGTGCCACGGCGAGCGCCGTTTCATGCCCGAGGTCGGATTCGACCAAGGACAAGGCCAAATCAATCCCGATGTTCACCCCCGACGCGCCCTCAGGTGCATCGGGGGTAACGCTGGCCGTCACACCCGCTGTCGTCAAAAAAAGCGACCCTGAACAAATGGCGACCAAGCGCCCCAGCAGGGGCTCGGCCCTTGCCACCCAATCCACAATGCCAGGGTGATCGGCCAAGGCCGAAGCAATGGTGCGTGACCCCACAACAATGGCCGTGTCCGGCAAGTTCTGCAAATCAGGCAATGCTTGAGCCTCTAGCGTCATGAAAGTGTCTGAGGCCACCCGCCCCGGCTTGGGGGCGACAATTTGAATTCGGTACTTGGGGCCGCATCCCTCTTGCGACAGATGCAGATTGGTGTGCTTGAAGACACTCATGGCACCCATGGTTTCTAGGGCCTTGAAGCCTGGATAAACCACAAAATCAATTCGTTTTTCGTCTTCGCGGTGGGCCAAGTCTGAGCTACTGGGCACAGAGCAATTCATGACAACGCTCCCAAAATGAACCTTGTCTTTATAGTAGGGGTCTTGTCCTGATGATGCAGCACCGCTGGTATGCCTAGGTGCCCGCTTACGTCCCTATCGGGGGCTTACTGAGGGTTCAAAAAGCAATGTTCGCGCGCTTGCGCGTTGAGCTCAGCGTAGCGTTTCTGCAAGGGCTTGAGCCCCTCGTTGCCCCGCAACTCATTGCCCCGCTCACCGCCAATCGTCATCGCGTTGACCACGGTTTGCATGGTGTCGTAATCATCATAGGTCACATGCTCAGCCAGCTCATCCAGTGCACAAGCGCATTTGCTGAGCATTTCAAAATAACTGGCCTTGCCGCCCACAATGCAGCTGTTCACATACAAAACACGTGCACTGGTAGGGAAGTCATTGGCCAGGGCGGCTTGCGCCAAAGCGCTGCACAAGAGCACGAGCCCCCCAACGCGGGCGGGTCCATTCCAAAGCGACATGGTCTTCTCCCTGTTTTCGCCTAGCGAGCCGTAAGACGTCGGTGCCATTCTCAAAAAACCGTCCTCTTGTGGTCTCTCGCTGACATCGTGGGTCACCGCAATTTCCATTTTTGTGTGGGCCTCTGGGTGGACATTGATTCTTAGGGCTTGCTGGGAGCCGCAGCTGATGCGGACGCCAAAGGCAACAGAGGCACCCCCGCCTGTGTCAGCACCTGCTTGATGGCCTCTTGTTCGGCATCCAGCGCAGCTTGCACCTCTTGTTTCCAAGCGGGTTCACCGTAGCGCAAGCCCATGGCAATTGAGAAATCAAACTTCACCCCATTTTCAGACACCATGGGCAACACGCGGAAACGGCCATCTTGCTGAACCACTTGCGCGGCAATCGGCCCCCACAAAATCGCCAAATTGAGTTTGTTGGCTTGCAAATCTTGGGTCAATGGCACCCAAGGGGCTTGGTCGGCATTGGGGTTCATCAGCTGATAAGGGACGCCCAACTTGTCCAAGCCATGTTTGCCCAACCAAGTCGAGGCGGGGCTTCGGTCCATCACGCCAATTCGCAAATTGGCCTGGGACGCGTCTTGCAACAAACCCGCCAATTCAGCGCTGTTGTGCACCGAGTCCCAAGGCGACCCCTTGGGCAACAAGGCCACAAAACTGGATCGGTAATAGGGCTGGGTCGTGGCCACCTGATCGAAGCCTTGCGGTACACCCAAGATCAGGTCACAAGGATAGTCTTCGTCGGGCAGTTTATAGCGCAAGGTATTGCGCACAAAGGCCAAACGGTTGGGAAAGTTGTAGTAGGTCACAGGCAAGTTCATGGCCTGGCCCATCAACTCAGCGATGCGGTTTTCAAAGCCCTGACCGGCCGCGTTGGCAAACGGCAGGTTATTGGGGTCTTGGCAAATTTTGAGGGCGCTGCGTGGCGTTTGTGCCAGAGCCAATGCGGGCAACAAGGCCAACAGACCTGAGCCAAACGCCACAGCGAAAGCCCGCACCCTCACGGCAGACGCTCCACCCTGGAGCGTGTAATGGCCCCATCAGAACGCCCTTTGAGGTAGGCGTAAAGCTGGGGCAGGTTAGCCATGACTTGCTGATTGGCAGAAAAGCTGACCATGCCTTTGTCCAAGCGTCCGTCGCGCACGGTTTTGTCAAAATCGGCCTGGCTCAAAGTCTTCAGGCTGTTGATCAAAGAAGGCCCCACCATGCCCTCTTGGTTGGCGCCGTGGCAGCGGTCACAGGCCGCGGCGCGCCAAGTTTGAAAGCCTTTGTAGGTCTCCGCATCGACTTTGTAGCCATCCACCACTTTGTACAAAGGTGCCCCTTGTGCCTGGCCAAGCGCCGCAGCGCTCAGCCCCAGCACAACACACCCCGTCCAACAGAAATAACGAAGCACGTTCATGTTGTGAGTCTTTCGTTCAAAGCCAAATCAACGCTTTGGCAGAGCAAAAACGGTGAGGGACCCGCCCAGTTCGGTGTAGCGGCTCAACTCGGCGTAGCCACCCACAGCCCCTAAACCATCGTTGGGTTTTTCCAGGCCTGCGGCCATGCCAATCCCGGCCCAGCCGCCAATGCCCGAGAACACGCCAATGTATTGCTGGCCAGCGTGTTCATAGGTAAAGACGTTGCCAATGATGCCCGATGGGGTTTTGAAGCGGTACAACTCCTTGTTGATGTCTTGCGCATCCACACACTTCAAATAACCCTCCAAAGTGCCATAGCAAGAGATGCCACCCGCCGTATTCAGCACACCGCTCCAGACCGAGAACTTCTCAGCCTTGCTTTGCACCACTTTGCCTGTGGAAGCGTCCCAGGTAATGAAGTTGCCCATGTGACCGCCGGGGCCAGGGAACATGGAAAGCGTTGCGCCAACATAGGGCTGACCCGCCACATAGTCAATGGCAAAGGGCTCGTAGTCCATGCACACATGGTTGGTGGGCACGTAGAACAGCTTGGTGTTGGGGTCAAAGGAAGCCGGTTGCTGGTCTTTGCTGCCCAAGGCTGCGGGACAAATGCCTTTGGTGTTGACGTCAGCGCCACCATGTTCCGTTGAGTATTTGGCCACCACTTGAGGGCGACCCGTCTTCATGTCGATGTGCGAGGCCCAGTTGACTGCAGGGTCAAATTTTTCAGCCACCAACAAAGCGCCGGTGGTCCGGTCCAGGGTGTAGCCAAAACCGTTGCGGTCAAAGTGCACCAAGGCCTTGGTCATGCGGCCTTTGACAGGAATGTCAGCCAGAATCATTTCATTGATGCCGTCGTAATCCCACTCGTCGTGAGGTGTCATCTGGAACACCCACTTGGCTTCACCCGTGTCCAAGTCGCGGGCAAAAATTGCCAATGACCACCGGTTGTCGCCCGGGCGTTGTGCGGGGTTCCAGGTGGAAGGATTGCCGGTGCCGTAGTAGAGCATGTTCAAATCTTTGTCGTAGCTGTACCACCCCCATGTGGTGCCGCCGCCATGCTTCCATTGATCGCCCTTCCAGGTTTTGACCGATGAGTCTTTGCCCACAGGCTGCATGCTGCCATTGGTCCAGGTCATGGTTTTGGTGGGATTGACCAGCATTTCCGCATCAGGTCCGGTGCTGTAGGCCTTCCAGACCTGCTTGCCCGTGTTGATGTCATACGCGGCCAAGAAACCCCGGACACCCCACTCGCCACCACTGATGCCTGTGATGACTTTGTCTTTAAAGATGTGCGGCGCGTTGGTGTTGACGGCCCCGGATTTCGGGTCGCCATTGACGATCGACCAAATCACTTTGCCGGTTTTGGCATCCAGTGCCACCAACTTGGAGTCGGCCTGTTGCAAGAAGATTTTGCCCTCGGCATAAGCCAAGCCACGGTAGACCGTGTCGCAGCACATTTGCGCGATGACCGATGTGTCTTGCGTGGGCACATATTTCCATTTGATTTCTTGCGTGTTCAAGTCCAAGGCAAACACTTTGTTCGGGAACGGCGTGTGGATGTACATGGTGTCACCGATGACCAAGGGGGAGCCTTCGTGACCACGCAACACACCGGTGGAAAAAGTCCAAGCCACCTGCAAATTCTTGACGTTGTCCTTGTTGATTTTGTTGAGGGTGCTGTAGCGCTGGTTGGCAAAATTACCCCCTTGTACAGCCCAGTTGCCGGGATTGGCGATTTGTTTTTCCACATCGGAGTTGGCCTGGGCCAGTCCCATACAAAACAGGGTCAGGCAACAAGCCAAACACGACCAAAAAACACTGCCTACGGAAGCAGGCACTCTCTTTGTGAACATTTTTGTCTCCTTAGATTGAAAAGTACGTGCCGTAAAAAACTCGCTAGGCACTACGGCTGTGTTCATGCTATCGATAAGCGGTGAATCATTTCGGCCAACGTGAGGCACGAATCGGCCAGAGTGGCCTTTGTCCCCTCTCACTGCCTTAGTTGGATTTCGAGTTTCCAAATGCCATTTCATTCGTTTTCATGAGTTCGCATCGTTTCTACGATTCAGCTTCTTTCACAGGAGCACGTCATGCAAAACACCAAAAAAACAGCTTACCCAGCCCTCCGCCTCGTCACGCACGGCTTGGTGGCAACGACCGTCGCTTTCATGGCCCCTTTGCCGGTTCATGCCCAAACGGTCATGACCTTGTATGGCATATTGGACGCCGGCCTTCGCGCAGACCACAACACTTCGGCACCCCCTGCTGGGGCAACAGGTCCCGCCTCCCTGACCGCCTTCGGCAGCGGCATTTTGAACACCTCGCGTTTTGGTCTGAAGGGTTCTGAAGACCTGGGCGATGGCTTGAAGGCCAACTTCAACCTGGAGGGTGGCATTTCTGACGCCACAGGCGCGTCTTCAAACAGTGCCTCTTTGTTTGACCGGCGCGCCGTTGTGGGTTTGTCGGGCGCTTGGGGGCGCCTGGATCTGGGGCGCAACACCACTTTTGGCTATGACATCACGGCCTCTTACGTCACAGATCCGCTGGGACAGGAGTTGTCCAACAACAAACAAGGGACATTGAACAAGGCCTGGACCCTCAACCCTTTGTCGACCCTTTACAGCACCAACTTCACGACCATTCGCCGTGACAACGGCCTCAAATACTTGGGCAGTTTCGATGATTTCAGCGTGGGGCTTGCTTACGCCCTGGGCGGTGTGGCGGGTTCGTCCAGCGCCAATGCTTCCATCCAGGGCCTGCTGCGTTACACAGGCGCCGGTTTTGATCTGGCCGGCACTTACGACGACCTGAAAGACAGCACCGGCACCAAACACTTGAAGACCGCCAACGTCGGTGGCAACTACACCCATTCCGGCCTGAAATTCATTGTGGGCTACACGCAGCAACAAGCCGACCCAGGCTTTACCAGCTCACCGGCTGCTTTAACGGGGGCCACCGCGACCGCTCCTGATGCCTATATTCCGGGCGTTGCAGCCCTCTCCGCCGCCAATGCAGCCACCGTGACCGGCGTCAAACTCAGCGTGGCCGACCTGGGTTTGTCTTACAACTTCACGCCAGCCTTGAATGTGGTGGGGGCTTACTACCAGACCAATTTGTCGGCTCACGGCGTCAACAGCAGCAAACTCAATACCTATGTGGTTCGCGCGCGTTACGCCTTGAGCAAGCAAACCGACCTGTACGCCGAGGCGGACCAATCCAACAGCAGTGGCATTTCCGCTGCTGCCACTGCGGGCAAAGCCACCAACGACACCGGGGTTGCCGCCGGCTTGCAAGTTCGCTTCTGACTGAATGAGGGCTTTGGCCTGGGGTGGCGACGTTTTGAGTTGTTAACTACAGTTTCAAACATTTTGGCGGGCTGATTTTCTTAGGATGCCGTTTCTTTCCGAGGACTTCTACATGCCCACCCCCACAAAAGCCAACCGGTCGGCTTTCCATCGCGTCACCGCCCCGTTGTTCATCCTGGTGGGAGCGCTTGGCACCCCGTTTGAGGTGGATGCCCAATCGGTCACCAACTTCTATGGTCTTTTGGATGCGGGTGTTCGCGTGGACAGCAAAGCCCCTCAAGCCCCACCGGGCGGCGCCAGCACTTTGACCTCATTGGGCAGCGGCATTTTGAATGCGTCGCGCTGGGGCTTGAAGGGTTCCGAAAACCTGGGCAACGACTTAAAAGCCAGCTTTAACCTGGAGTCCGGTTTTTCTGCCACCACCGGCGCGGCACTGGACCGGGCTTCGTTGTTTGAGCGCCGTGCCACCCTTGGCTTGGCAGGTGACTGGGGGCGCTTGGATTTGGGGCGCAACACGACTTTTGGCTATGACGTGGCTGCTGGTTATGTGCTTGACCCGCTGGGACAGGAGCTTTCGAGCAGGAAGCAAGGGACATTGAAAAAAATCTGGAACATCAACCCGTTGACCATGCTTTACAGCGGCCATGCCACCACCATCCGACGGGACAACGCCATCAAATACCTGGGTCAATTCGGTGATGTGAGTTTGGGGCTTGCGTATGCCTTGGGGGCAGGGTCGTCCAGCGCCAATGCCTCCCTTCAGGCACTGGTCCGCTACACGGTTCGTGGCTTGGATGCCGCCACCACCTACGATGATTTGACAGACAGCACGGCCACCAAACATTTAAAAACCTACAGCCTGGGCGGCAATTACGACTTCTCTGGTCTGAAACTGACCTTGGGTTACACCGAACAGCGCGCCGATGCGGGCTTTGTGACCTCTTCGGGGGTCTTGGCCGGGGCGACGCCCACGCCCATTTACGCTTATGTGTATGGGGCCACTTCAGCCACCCAGGGCGTCAAACTCAGCGTGGCCGATGTGGGACTGGCTTACGACCTGACGCCCGCCTTGAATGTGGTCGGGGCTTACTACCAAACCCTCCTGTCCGCCGATGGCATCAACAGCACCAAGCTGAACACTTATGTGATTCGTGCTCGTTACGCTTTGAGCAAAACCACGGGGCTTTACGCCGAACTGGACCAATCCAACAGCGGCGGCATCGCCGCCACCCACACCTCGGCTCAAGCCACCAGCGACACCGGCTTTGCAGCGGGTCTACAAGTTCGCTTCTAAGCTTCTAAGTCACCCTGTTCAGTGACCACGCCCAGCAGCGGACGAACGACAATCCGCCGTGCTGGGGTATTGCTTCGGGTGCAACTCCCGCTTGCTGCTGGGGTAATCACTGTCACCATTCCAGACATTGCCGCAGCGCTGGGCTTGAACCAGTTCAGCGTTCACTTCAGTCCGGGTTTTTTCATGCGACGACACCAATCCGGCCTGGGCGGGCAAGGTGTTCACGGACACCGAATCATTCCCCCAAGCCAACCAAGGCGCGCCCAAGAGGCCCATAACCAAGAAACCAATTTTTAAAAGCCGAGTGTGTTTTTGCATGCCCTCATTTTTCAAGGCACCCTGACCCAGATCAAGTTAAAGATTTGTCATGTTGTCTGTTCATGGATGTCTGAGGGGATTCATTTTGTTGTTTTTTAACAACCCATTCGTCTCAGCGTTCGCCTCCACTGATCCGTCAGTCAATCTCCAGTTCCCCGCCTTCGATTCGAATAGAGCCACCCTTAATGGGATTGTTTAACTTTTAGGAAAAAAAACATGAAAAAAACAACCGTGGCACTGGCCACTTTGGCTGCACTCAGCTCTTTCCATCAATGGGCGCAAGCTCAAAGTGGCGTGACCTTGTATGGGGTTTTGGACGCGGGCATACAGTCCTTCAGCAACCAAAATTTAACCAACCATTCCAACACCACCTTTGCTGGCAATGGCGGTGAGCTGTCCAACGCCTGGGGCCTCAAGGGCATAGAAGACATTGGGAGCGGCATGAAAGTTGTTTACACCTTGGAGGGGGCGCCGAATCTGGCCAACGGCAGGGGCACGGGTTTGGACCTGAACAGCAACGGGGGCCTGTTTGGTCGCCAAGCCTTTGTGGGCCTGATCGCACCTTGGGGCCTGATCACCTTGGGACAACAAGCAGACCCCGCCTTTGTCAGCTTTGTCGCTACCGACCCACGGGGCACCGCTCAATCTTTCTCGGGTTTGCAAACCTGGGTCAACTCCAGCTACACATCGGGCGTGGCCGGGGACTTGCCCAACACGTATTTCAATATTTTTGACTCCAACGCGGTGGGCTACCGAATCAAAGCAGGTCATTTCGATCTGGGTCTGCTCTACGGGTTTGGCGGGCAAACGGCGGGCAGCAGCAATGGCTCGATCTTTTCTGTAGGGGCCACTTACCAAGAGGGGGGCTTGGTCATCAGTGCGGGGGCTTACCATGACCGCACGGCCAATGCCGACACATCGCGGGTTTACAACTCTTTGTCCGAATACCACCTCGGCCTTGGCTATTCTTGGAGCGACTGGTCGGTCAAGGGCTTCTGGATGCAAGCCGGTCCCAACCACGAGACCCAGCCGCCCTTCACCACCGTTCTGGGCACAGGCGTGCTGGGCTATGACAAATTCTCCAACGTGGGCGTCGGGGGCGCTTATAAATGGTCACCCGCACTGTCTTTCAATGCGGCCTATTACCAAAACCACGACTCCACTCAAGGCGGTCACATGCGCATGTTTGCGCTGGGCGCCGACTATGCCCTCAGCAAACACACCGGGCTCTACGGCATGATTGGCTCGGCCCGCGAAGGCGGTGGCAAGAATTTTGGTGGCGGCAATCTGATCACCATGAGCGACGCGACGATTCCCTATGGCGACACAGCCAACGGCGTGGTCTTGGGCATGCATCACTCATTTTGATGCGCTGCAGCCAGGACGAGTTGGTTCAGCTTGTCAAATAAAAACAGCCCCCGAGGGGGCTGTTTTTTATGATGGTTTGAAAGCCATCAGGCCCCATCAATAAGGGGTTTTATCCAATGCCTTGAATTTACCGGTCACATTGCCAGCCAAAGTTGGATCGTCGGGGTTCAACTCCATGACGGGCGCACCAACACTCAGATTGAAGCTCGACAAGCCAGCCCACACCAAGCTGGGCGAGCGGGTCAATTCAAAGAAATAAACACGGTTGGTCAAATCAAGCGCAGTGCGGTACTCGGTGGTGTAGTAGGAATCGTGTTTGTCTGCCGGTGCATAGAAAGGCACCGAGGCATTGCGAGCAATGGCCAACACATCCGAAACAGCTTCCCGCTCATTGTGCGGTTCTTGCAGCATTTGCAAGAAGTAATCGGCACGGATAAAACGATCTTTCGGGCCTGTATTGCCCGGCAGCGGTGTTTCACGAGTGGCATTCACAAAATTGTATTTTGCACGGTTGGCGAGCTGCTCATCATAGGTTGGGTCATTGGTCATGATCCGATATTGACGGCCATGGTGCACCAGTAATTTACCTTTGACGTATTCCAAAATGGCCGAATCGCCACTGGCATCCTCAATGGCAAAATGCAAAGTGGCATTACTCCCCTGTGAACCCACCATCACTGGTTGAATTTTTTCCAATTGGCTGAGTGCTTCATTGACGTTGGCCGCATTATCCAGAATATATTGAGGAAATAAACCGGCCTGCACACCTGCTTTGCTGGCATCCCGATCACCAAAATCGGTGACTTTCAAAAACAAGGCATGAACGGCCAGGCCTTTTTCATTGATCCCATCGATGGTGCCCATGCCAAACAAACTGGTGCCCATGCTGCCATATTTGGAAGTCCACTTGGCTGGATTCTCTTTCACGACGATTTTTCCATCAAATTGACCACCATCCCGTGAAATGCCCTTGGGAAACACCATCAAACGGGGGGCTGTGCTGGTAGGCCAGTCCATGGTTCGCCCCACATAAACGCCCATTTTGTTGTCATTCCACAAAATTCGAGTGCAAGCCATGGCAGACTGGCTGAGCATGGCCACCATGGCGGCACAAGCGACCGCCTTGAGTACGATCACATTTCGATTGCTTTTTTGCATATTTCCTCTGGTTAAATAATTGATCCGAAAATTCAAAGTCCACACAGACCGACCGATCTGCGTGCTTGGCTGCAAAATAGTAGCAGGCAGCCATTTTTATTTATGAAATCAGCAGCAAAAGATGTAAGTCAATAAATATTTAATAACAAAAATTAACAATTTATTCAAATACCAACAATTATCCAGATAGTTGTTTTTATGCAACCCGCTTATCAGAAAAACCAACCGTCAATCTGCCATGCTTCGCCAAAGTTGGGCAGATCAAGTCGAATAAACACACCTCCTCATTCGAGGGGTCATGGTTATCAAGCCATGAGTACCGTTTCTTCTTCGGAGAGTCTCTATATGAAAAAATCCGCTGTGGCCCTGGCCACCTTTACAACTTTGGCAGCCTTTGGCAGTCTGGCTCAGGCCCAAAGCAGCGTCACCCTCTATGGCATTGTTGATGCGGGCGTTGAGTCATTCACCAACCAAGACAACAACAGCTCCAGAACCCGCTTCTCTGGCAATGGCGGCGAGTTGCCCAACCTTTGGGGCCTGAAAGGCTCGGAAGACCTGGGCGGCGGAACAAAAGCCATCTTCAACCTGGAAGGCACCATGAACATGGGCAGCGGCCAAGGCACGAGCAATTCCATCCATACGCCCCTGAACAGCGATGGCGGGCTTTTTGGCCGTCAAGCCTTTGTGGGTCTGAGCGGTGGTTGGGGCACTGTGAAACTGGGTCTGCAAGAAGACCCGGCCTTCCTGAGCATGGTGGCCACCGATCCACGGGGCGGCAAGCAGTCCTTCTCAGGCTTGCAAACCTGGATCAACTCCACCAAGTACATGGTGGGCTTGGGCAATGTTTATGACTCAAGCAGCCCCGTCCAAACCACCACGCTGAACATCTTCGACCAAAACGCCATCAGCTACGGCTTCAATGGCTACGGTTTCGATGTAGGCGTTTTGTATGCCTTGGGCGGCACTTCCGGGGGAAGCAGCCACAACAGCCTCTTCTCCGCAGGTGGTACCTACAAAAATGGTGGCTTGGTGATCGGTGTGGGTACTTTCCACGACCAAACCAACGGGCCGATTGTGGTCAACAGCCGAAACAACTACACCTACACCAATGTGACCGAGTACAACGTGGGTGCAGGCTACTCCTGGAGCGACTGGACCGTCAAGGGCTATTGGATGGATGTGAAGCCTAACCGCGAATCCAACCTGGGCTTCAACAACGGCCTGGCTGGCATTGATGAGTACCAAACCATTGGCATCGGTGGTACTTACAAGTGGTCGAATGCCCTGTCCTTTAACGCGGCTTACTACGCCACCAAAGACCAAACCTTGGGCGGCCATGTTCGCATGGTGGCCTTGGGCTTGGACTATGAGCTGAGCAAGCGCACCGGTCTGTATGCCTTGTATGGTTCTTCACGCAACGGCGGCGGCAACGGCTTTGGCGACAGCACCGTCCCCGGCACCGGCACCGGCGCCACCCTGACCCAAAGCGGCACCATCAACCAATACGGCATGACTTCCAACGGCGTGGTGCTGGGCTTGAATCACAAGTTCTGATCCGACACTCCAACAACAAAGCGGCTTTGCCCCGCGAAGCGCGCTTAAGCGCTTGACTCACAGCCCCGACCTCATTGGTTGGGGCTTTTTTTATGGGCGACGCCAAAACATCAGCATAATTTGGGGATGCACCCCAACCAATTGAATTTTTCTGGCGGCCCTGGCGCCTTGCCTGACCGGGTGCTCCGTCAACTCCAAGAGGCTGTGCTGGAAGTGCCTGGTGTCGGACTGTCCATATTGGGCATCAGCCACCGCAGCGACTGGTTCAAGGCCCTGGTTGAGCAAGCCGAAAGCCAAGTCAAACAATTGCTGGGCCTCGACTCAGCTCATCATGTCTTGTTTTTGCAAGGCGGCGCCACCCAGCAGTTCTCCATGGTGCCCATGGCTTTTTTGAATCGGCCAGGCAGCCAGGCCGATTATTTGACGACCGGCTACTGGAGCCAAAAAGCCCTCGTTGATGCGCGTCAACAAGGGGCCATCCAACAGGTCTGGGAGGGTCAAGACAACGGCTATACCCGTTTGCCACAGCCAGAGGAGCTGCGCCTCAACCCCAAGGCCACTTATTTTCATTACGTCAGCAATGAAACCGTTGAAGGCTTGCAACACCATCAGGTCTTGGGCTTAGAGGGGGTGCCTCGGGTGTGTGACATGTCCTCCGATTTTTTGTCGCGTCCCCTGCACGCCGATCGCTTTGATCTGATTTACGCCCACGCACAAAAGAACCTGGGCCCCGCTGGCGTGACGGTCGTGGTGATGAGCGACGATCTGCTGCAAAAGGCGCAAAGAAATGTGCCGGGTTTCTTGAACTACCACACGCAAATTGACGCCCATTCCAACTTCAACACGCCCCCCGTGTTGGCCATTTACGTGGTGCATCTGGTGCTGCGCTGGCTGCAGGAAGAGGTCGGGGGGCTGGTGAGAATGGGACAGCTCAACCAAACCAAGGCACAGCACTTGTACCAAGTGATCGATCAGAGCGGGGGCTTTTACCAGGGCCGTGCCCACGCCGCTGACCGCTCGCTCATGAATGTGTGTTTTCGCCTACCCAGCACCGAGCTGGAAGCGCAATTCCTGACCCAAGCCAGCGCGGCAGGCTTCACCGGCCTGGCGGGCCACCGCAGCACAGGCGGCTTGCGCGCCTCGCTCTACAACGGCGTGACCCTGGAAGCAACTTTGGTTTTGGCGGAGTTCATGAGGCATTTTCAGCACGCCAGGGCCTGACAAAGCCCGTCTTGCCAATGCAGCCAGACGAAAAAAAACCCACCGTATCGCTACGATGGGTTCGGGCCTGCGTTAGATTAGAAAGCCTTGTGCAAACCAGCCACGAAACCGGTTGAAGTGGTGCCGCTGATGCTGTTGCCCACGCCACCAGCGTCCAAGAAGCCACCAACAAATGCAGTGTTCTTGGCGCTTTGGCCGCCGAAATAGATACCCGTTTGCTTGCTCAAAGAATAGTCAAACATGGCTGTGGTGGTCTTCAAAGAACCATTAGCATTAGCGGTCTTGTTTTCCACGTCATAGTACCCAGCCATCACCTTCAGGTTGCCGTTGATTTGGTAAGAACCGCCGAAGTTGGTGGAAGTCCGTTTGGTGTTGGTGGACAAGCCAGTGGATTTGGCTTCCATGTAGTTGGCAGCCACGGTAAAGGCACCCATGTTGTAGGAAGCGCCAATGCTGGATTCGTTTTGACCATTGCTGCCGGTAGCGCCCTTGGTTTGCAAGGCACCAACGCTGATCAACAGGCCCTTAACGCCGTCATACTTGGCACCGAAAGATGTGACCGAGTTGGCGCTGCTGTTGCCAGACACACCACCCAGGCTGTACAAAACGGTGGCGTCAAAGCCATTCATTTTTGGGGTCGAATACGAAACGGCGTTGGAATCGAAAATACCAGCCGTGGACGCACCCGTGTTGCCTGTCAAGGTCACTGTGTTCAGCCATTGGCTCACGCCAGCAGCGTATTCAGTGGCGCCCAAGGGGTCCGTGTGCAAGGTGGCCACAAAAGCGGGGTCAAATTGCAAACCGAGGTTCACGCTACCAAAACCACCGCTCAAACCGGCATAAGCCATCCGACCAAACAGGCCGCCATTGGAGTTAGCGTAAGCGCCGTTGTTGGCAGAAATACCGCTTTCCAGCATGAAGTTGGCCTTC
Organism: uncultured Curvibacter sp.; assembly: GCA_903828535.1. Lineage (GTDB taxonomy): Bacteria > Pseudomonadota > Gammaproteobacteria > Burkholderiales > Burkholderiaceae_C > Curvibacter. The sequence goes on along the minus strand of CAIKMN010000003.1, from coordinate 94,515 downwards.
AAGCCACCGCCCAGATCTTCTGAACCGGACAGGTTGAAATTGGAAGGAGCAAACAAACCACCGCCAGTTGCGCTGGTCAAAGACTTGCCCCCAGCTTGCGAGCTGTAGGTTGCAACGCCAGCGTCAAGAACGCCACCAAGTTTCACGCTGGATTGAGCGTAAGCACCGAAAGAGGCCAAAGCGGCGATGGCTACGAGGGTTTTTTTCATTGATTTCTCCGTTGGTTAAACAAGACTTCTAATGCTTTGCATTTAGATACAACTTTCGCTGTAACTGAATTAAAACAAATTGAATCAAAGGAAACAAGTGATATAAATCAAATCTCCTTCGTACCTCGGGTTTTCACCAAATAAAAACGTTGCTGTTACGCAACACTCCAGGCAAAATCGACTCATGGACACCTTGTTGAACACCGCAGATCAGGTCTTGCGCACCCTGTGGGCGCCCCATCACAGCCGCCGAAGCTATCCCGCCCGACCCGCCAGCGCGTCGGCACAGGCCCCCTCAGAACTCACGCCCACGGAACGCCAGCTCTCAGGGGCCTTGATGCGGGTGAACCACGTGGGCGAGGTTTGCGCCCAGGCGCTCTACATTGCTCAGGGGCAAATAGCCCACTCCCCAGCCCTTAAAGCCCAATTCGCAGAGGCGGCGCTGGACGAGGTGGACCACTTGGCCTGGACCGAGCAACGTTTGGCCGAGTTGGGCGACCGCCCCAGCCTGCTCAACCCCGTTTGGTTTGCTGGGGCTTACGCCTTGGGGCTGTTGGCCGGCCGGATGGGTGAACGTGTGAGTTTGGGCTTTGTGGTGGAAACTGAAAAGCAAGTGGCCGAGCACTTGCAAAGCCATTTGAGCCGCTTGCCTGAAAAAGACCGTGCTTCACGCCGGATCGTGGCGCAAATGAAGGCCGATGAATTGGCCCACGCCCGCCATGCCGCCCAAGCAGGCGGGGTGGCGTTGCCCGGACCCGTTAAATGGCTGATGCGCTCAGCCGCCAAGGTGATGACCACCGTGGCGCACCGAATTTAGACCTCGATCAAATCAAAACCGGTGGTGATTTCAGCGGTTTTGCCCAGCATGATGCTGGCTGAGCAGTATTTGTCGTGGCTCATCGCGATGGCGCGCTCCACCGCGCTGGTCGGAATGCCTTGGCCGGTCACAGTGAACTGCATGTGAATTTTGGTAAAAACTTTGGGGTCGGTGTCGGCGCGCTCGCTGGTGAGCTTGACGGAGCAACCGCGCACGTCGTGGCGGCCCCGCTTCAAAATTAAGACCACATCGTAGGCCGTGCAGCCGCCGGCGCCCGCCAAAACGGTTTCCATCGGCCGCGGTGCTAGGTTTTGGCCGCCGTTTTCAGGTTTGGCGGGGTCAGGCGCCCCGTCCATCATCAAGACATGACCGCTGCCGGTTTCGGCCACAAAACCCATTTGGGATCGGGCACCCGATTGACCGGTCCAACTGACTGTGCATTCCATGTTGTTTTCCTGTCATTAATTTAAACAATTTCAGATTATTTCCTGCTTTTATTGTTGCATCGCAGCAATAGACACCGTAGAATGAATCATCTGACAAATGAGCTCAGCGCTTGTTTAAAGGTTGTCTCCTCCACCTCTTCCTTAGGTGGATTTAACCCCGAGTCTCACGACTCGGGGTTTTTTTATATACATTTCAGTCTGACATGACTGCCAAAAAAACACCTTCGCCTTCTCCGGTCCGCGTTGCGCTTCAACCCGCTGACTACCTGCAAAAAATCCTAAACGCCCGCGTCTATGACGTGGCGGTTGAGTCCAGTTTGCAGGTCGCCTCGCAACTCAGTCGTCGCTTACACAACACCGTTTTGTTCAAACGCGAAGACCAGCAGCCTGTTTTCAGCTTCAAGCTGCGGGGGGCCTACAACAAGATGGCGCACCTGAGCCCCGAGCAACTCAAGCGCGGCGTCATTTGCGCCTCGGCGGGTAACCATGCCCAAGGCGTGGCCTTGAGTGCCCGCAAAATGGGTTGCCGCGCGGTGATCGTCATGCCCACCACCACGCCCCAACTCAAAGTGGACGCCGTCAAGGGTTTTGGCGGCGAGGTCGTTTTGTTTGGCGACAGCTACTCAGACGCCTACACCCATTCCTTGAAGTTGGAAAAAGCCCAAGGCCTGACCTTTGTTCACCCCTTTGACGACCCCGATGTGATTGCCGGCCAAGGCACGATTGCCATGGAAATCTTGCGCCAGCTCCAAGCGCTGGGCCAAGGCTCTCGCCTTGACGCGGTGTTTGTGGCGATTGGCGGCGGCGGCTTGATTTCTGGCGTGGCCAATTACATCAAAGCGGTGCGCCCTGAAATCAGGGTAATCGGCGTTCAAATGAACGATTCGGACGCCATGCTTCAATCGGTCAAGGCCCATGAGCGCGTGACCTTGAGCGATGTGGGTCTTTTTTCTGACGGCACCGCGGTCAAGCAAGTGGGCGCAGAAACCTTCCGCATCGCCAGCGACTTGGTCGACGAGTTCATGACCGTGGACACCGACTCGGTGTGCGCGGCCATCAAAGATGTGTTTGTGGACACACGCAGCATTGTCGAGCCCGCCGGTGCCTTGGCGGTCGCGGCCATCAAACAATACGTGGCGCAACACAAAGTGAAAGGCCAAACTTACGCGGCCATTTTGTGCGGCGCGAACATGAATTTTGACCGCCTTCGCTTCGTTGCGGAACGCGCCGAAATGGGCGAAGAACGCGAGGCCTTGCTCGCCGTCACCATTCCCGAAGAGCGCGGCAGCTTCCGACGCTTTTGCGAAACCGTGGCGCAACTGCCCGGCGGGCCCCGCAATGTGACCGAGTTCAACTACCGCATCAGCGACGCCCAACAAGCGCATGTGTTTGTGGGTTTGACCACACAAGGCAAGGGCGAGTCGAGCAAGATTGCCAAGAACTTCGAAAAGCAAGGCTTCAAAACCTTGGACTTAACCCACAACGAATTGGCCACCGAGCACATTCGCCACATGGTGGGCGGCATTTCAGCGCTGGCACAAAACGAGCGTCTGTTGCGTTTTGTATTTCCGGAGCGACCGGGCGCTTTGTTGAAGTTTTTGAACGGCATGCAGCCTGAGTGGAACATCAGCCTGTTCCATTACCGCAACCAAGGCGCAGACTATGGCCGCATTTTGGTGGGCGTTCAGGTGCCCGCCAAAGCCGACAAGGCCTTCGATCGGTTCTTAAAACAACTCGATTACCCGTTCGTGGAAGAAACGCAAAACCCGGTTTACCGGATGTTCTTAAAACCCTGAATTCAAAGCGGCGTCTTTCGGGGTGCTTCAGCCGGTTTTTTGACCTCGGGCAGCTCCAAATCGAGCAAGCTGGGGCCCGTCAAGGACACCCCCAATTGAACCGAACGGGGCAGCAGTTTTTGCACCCATAAACCCGGCTCGACCTCAGCGCCCACGCGGTAGGGGCGCGCAGACTTGCCATCCATGCCAATCAGGGCGGCGCCCACGCCTTGACGATCGGCCACCACGCCCATCACTTTGAAACGACCGGCCAAAGGCGATGTGGCCTTGACGCCAGCGCCGGCACCCAGCCACTGCGCGGTGGCAGCACGGTCAACCGCAGGCTCCGGCTCGGCTTGGGCCACTGGATTCGGGTTGCTCAGCGGATCGGTCCAACGCAAAAACCAAAAGCACGCACTGGCCGCCACCAAAGCCCAAACGACGAAGGTGCTGAGTTGGGGCAAGGCCCAAGCCGATGCGTTGATGGATAACTTCATAAGACCCGATTATGATGTTCTTTTTTGTCACCCAGTTTGACAACTTCCTCCATGAATACCCCTGTCAATCTCGCGCCTGCACTCGACCCATTAGATCGCTTGCCATCCACCCAAGGTCGGCAAAGACCTCAGCGTCTTGAAGGCTTAGCGAGTGGCTTTACTTTGATTGAGTTGATGGTGGTGTTGGTCATCATTGGTGTTTTGGCTGCGCTCATCGTGCCCAATGTGATGGAGCGCGCCGACGACGCCCGCATCACGGCCGCGCGCACAGACGTCAACAACCTGGTGCAAGCGCTGAAACTCTATCGGCTTGACAACCAGCGTTACCCCAGCGCCGAACAAGGCCTGCAAGCTTTGGTGGTGCGCCCGACTTCGGGGCCGGAGCCAACCAACTGGAAGCCTTATTTAGACAAGCTGCCCAGCGACCCTTGGGGCCACCCTTATGTGTATTTGAACCCGGGCATCAAGGGCGAAATTGACGTCATGTCTTATGGGGCCGACGGTCAATCCGGCGGGCAAGGCAAAGATGCCGACATTGGCAGCTGGCAATAAACCAACCGCCCGATCAAGCGCCCTTGGCTTCACCCTGATCGAGCTGATGGTGATCTTGGTCATCATGGCCCTGGCCACGGCGGGGGTTCTCTTTTACATCGGCGATGGGCAACAAGCCCAACTTGAACGCGAAGGCCAACGCCTGGCCGCCCTGCTTGAGAGCGCACGACACACGTCTCAAACCCAAGGGGCCGCGGTGACTTGGCAAGTCCGCCCCGGCGGTTTTGAATTCAGGGGCTTGAACGCCAATGGTCAAGTCAGCATTCAGCCATGGCTCCACCCCAACACCAGCACCACCGACCCACAAGCGCAACTGAGCCTAGGACCTGAGCCGGTGATGGCGCCCCAACAAATCACCTTAATCGACCTCAGCCAGCCCCAACACCAACTGCGCATCAGCAGCGATGGGCTGCACCCCTTTGCCATGCGCAGTGAGGCCCCTTGAAAAACCGAGGCTTCACTTTGATTGAGGTCCTGGTGGCGTTGGCCATAGTGGCTGTGGCTTTGATCGCTGGCCTGCAAGCCAGCGGCGCTTTGACACGCCATGCCAGCCGGCAAGCCGATTTGCTGCTCGGCCATTTGTGTGTGGAGAACCAACTGGTCGCTCAGCGCTTGAGTGCCGTGATGCCCCCGATCGGCGAGAGCCAAGTGCGCTGTGAGCAAGCAGGTCGAAATTTAGGGGTTCGGCTGTCCGTTCAAGCCACACCCAACCCCAGCTTTCGGCGCATCGACGCCACCGCCTTGGATGAATCCAACAACCCCATGGTGACCCTGTCCACCATTTTGGGTAAGTACTGAGATGGCGAAAAATTCTCCGGGCTTCACGCTCGTTGAGTTGCTGGTGGCCTTGGTCATCATGGCGCTCATGGCTGTGATGAGTTGGCAAGGCCTGGACGGCATGGTGCGCACCTTGCAAAGCACCTCGCAAAATGCCGATCAAGTGCTGAGTCTGAACGCCGCTTTGGCGCAATGGCAAACCGACCTGGACGCCTTGATCGAAACCCCGAACACCACCGCCCTAGACTGGGATGGCAATACCTTGCGCATCACCCGCACGGGGCCCAGTGGTGTGGCCGATCCTGCTGGATCTTCCGGCGTGTCCGGTGCTTCGAGTTCATTTTTGGTCACCGCTTGGAGCCTGCGCCAAGGCGGATGGCAGCGCTGGCAATCGGCGCCTTTGACCCGCCTTGCCGATTGGCAGGCCGCTTGGCAACAAGCCAGCACCTGGGGCCAAGGCGCTGATGCCAATGCCCAACAACAAAGCGTGCGCATGGCGAAGGCCGATGCTTGGCAATTGTTTTATTACCGAGGGAATGCTTGGACAAATTCACTGTCTAGCGATGCCAACGCAAACACCAACAACGCCTTGGCGGATACCCCTTCGGGAACAGGATCGGGTTCAGGACCCTGGCCGGGCTTCGGCGCAGGCGGGACGGGCAATGGCGTCACATCGCCTCAAACGGCCAGCAACAGCAAACTGCCCCTGGCCATCAAAATGATTTTGACCTTGTCGAATGGCCAAACCCTCAGCGGCGCCATCACCCGTGATTGGGTGCGCCCGGTCGTGGGCGGGGGTAAATCATGAGGCCAGACCGCGGTGCGGCGCTGTTGGCGGCCATGCTCACCGTCACCCTGGTCGCCACTTTGGCCAGTGCCGCCGCTTGGCAGCAGTGGCGGGCCATTGAGGTCGAGCGCAGCGAGCGCGTGCGGGTGCAGGCCAGCTGGCTGCTGACCGGCGCACTCGATTGGTCGCGCTTGATTTTGCGCGAAGACGGGCTGAATGGCGGCGCGGATTTTTTGTCCGAGCCTTGGGCCGTGCCTTTGCAGGAATCCAAGCTGTCGAGCTTTTTGGCGGGCAACAACGCCAATGCGGCCGATGAAGGCAAAGACCTGGAAAACGCATTTTTGTCGGGTGGCATCACCGATCAGCAAGGCCTTCTGAATGTGACCAACTTGGTCTTGACCTCTGGCGGCATCAACCCGAGTGCGCACAACGCGTTTGCCAAGTTGTTCGAAAGTTTGGGCTTGCCCGCCCAAGAACTGAACAGCCTGGAGCAGAACTTATTGAGTCTCAAAACAAATGGCCCAAAAAGCGATGTACCCATTGCCCCACAACGCTGGGCAGAATTAGCGAACGTCGGATTGAGCCCCAACACACTCAATGCCTTGTTGCCCTATGCCACGATTTTGCCGATGGCGACCTCCCTGAACCTGAACACCGCGCCCGCCTTGGCGATTCAAGCAAGCATTCCTGGCCTCGATTCGGCCGGTGCCCAGAACTTAATCAACCACCGAACGACCCGCCCTTTTGGCAATTTGGCCGATGCCCAAAAATGGTTGGGCACGTTGGGGACCGCGGTCAACAGCACCGACCACGGCGTTTCCAGCCAATACTTTCAAGTGGTGGGGCGATTGCGTTGGGACAACTTGGTGGTTCAAGAGACCTCCTTGGTCTGGCGCAACGGCAGCCAGGTGAACACCCTTTGGCGCGTGCGCGGGCCTCAGGGAATTCCGGCCAGTCTCTCTACAATCAGTCCGTAAGCCCCTTCACTCTTCCTTTGCATGAGCCTGCTCCTCATTTACTTGCCCAGCCCCTTCGACCCCGCCACGGGAGAGTGGCCTTATGTGGCGTCGGAAGATCGTTTGACGATCACTCGGCAGGGCTCAGCCGCAGCCGCCTTGCTGCCCCCAGCGGGGCGGGGAGATGAGGTGGTCGCGGTGGTGCCCTTGCAGGCTTTGTCTTGGCACCGGGTTCAACTCCCGCCTCAGAACCGAACGTTTAACCGACAAACCAATCGAGGGCAGGCCTTGCTCGAGGGGTTGTTGGAAGACCATTTATTGAGCGAACCCCAACAGCTCCATTTGGCTTTAGGCCCCGACCAAGACTGCGTGGCGGCCGTCAACCGGGCTTGGCTGCAAGGTGCCTTGCAGCGACTTGAAAACCAGGGCGTGACGGTGCACCGCATCGTGCCTGAAGTTTGGCCTGGCATGGGCCACGAAAATGGCCATCACGAACCGCTGTTGCTGGCCGTTCAAGGCCCTCAGCAGGCTGAATGGGTGGTGGCTAACGCGACCCAAGTGTTGCGCTGGCCCTTGCAAAAAAATGGCCTCAGCGACCTGCCGCCCGACGGGTGGTTGCAAGGAACAGGACAAGGTGTGCCGGGGTCTTTGACCGTTTTGTCTGAGCCCGCTTTGGCCTTGAGCGTCGAGCAAGCCTTAAATACCCACCCCGAAGCCCCAACCCGAGGCAAGGACAGTCATTTCGGGAAGGTGGAAAAGGGGGGCCAAGTGACCTTGCAAACAGCGCCCGCGCGTTGGCTACAAGCAGCCCAAAGCCCCTGGAACTTAGCGCAGCACAGTTTGGCGCGATCGCCACGAGACCGCGCCCTCAGGCGCTTGGTTCAACTTGGCAACACCTTCATGAACAGCCCCGATTGGGCTTGGGCGCGTTGGGGTTTGGTGGTATTGGCCTTGCTGCAAATTTTGGGCTTGAATGTCCAAGCCTGGCGTACCCGGCACGATCAGCAGCAACTTCAAATTCAAATGGCGGGTTGGCTGACCAGCACCTTCCCCTCGGTGCAGGTCGTCGTCGATGCCCCCGCGCAAATGAAGGGCGAGCTGCAGCGCTTGAGACAAAAAACAGGCGAGCTGGGCCCAACTGATTTTGAAAGCCTGCTTGGGGCCGTGCAAACGTCGCTGCAAGGCACCGCTGGCGCTCAACGCCCACCCCGCGAAATCGACTACATCAATGGCGTGCTCAAATTGAAAGGGCTGGATTTGAACCCCAATGACTTCAACGCCGTCGCCCAAAGGCTGCGCGCCAAAGGCCTGGCGGCCAGCCAACAGGGCGAGCAACTCGTTGTCCGAAGCGACGCCCTTTGAGAAAACCAAAGAGTCCCATGGCCACTTCGTCAAACAACGCACCCCGAACATCGTCTCAAGCCGCCTTGCAGGCTTGGCGTGAAATGTGGACGTCCTTGTCAGCACGCGAGCGCCTCTTGGTGCGCTTCGCCGCGCTGTGTTGTGGCTTGGCCCTCCTTTGGTGGGTGGGCATTGCGCCGGCCCGCCAAACTTTGGCGCAGGCCCTACAAAACCAAGCCCAAACAGAGGCCCAGCGGCAAGCCATGCTGAATGCCCGCGCTCAGGCCCTGGCCTTGCAGGGGCGCCCGGCCATTGACCGACAAACCAGCCTGTCGGCCCTACAAGCCAGTGTCAAAAACCAGCTTGGCGCCAAAGCCGAGTTGCAAATTCAAAACGACCACGCCACCCTGATTTTGCCCAGCACCGCCCCCGAGGTCTTGCTGGGCTGGCTCGAACAAGCGCGCCTGAATGCCCATGCCCTGCCTATCGAAACCAAGTTGCAGCGCAATGCCGCAGGTCAATGGGAAGGCCGGCTGCTGATGAGCTTGCCAACCCTTTGAGTTCGGACCCGTTCTAACCCGCCAACATGACCCACGCGTTGCGCCACCCCAGACAAACCGCCCGAAAACAGGCCCTTTTTGGGGCCCTGCTCGGCGGCTTGCTGGCTTTGTTTCTCTTCGCGCCAGCCCGCTGGGTCGGCCAACTGCTGTCCCTTGCGACACAAGGGCATCTGAGCCTAGAGGCCGCCCGCGGCACGGCTTGGCAAGGCTCTGCCGAACTTTGGTTGCGTGGCGGCGAAGGCAGCCAAGACGCGCGCCGGCTACCGGGCAGAATTGAATGGCGGTTGGCCAGCCAGTTCCATTGGCAAACTCTGCCGAGCTTGGCATTGGGCGTTCAAATGCCCTGTTGCACCCCTCAAACGTTGAACTTCCAAGTCCAGCCCGGGTTTGGACAAACCACGGTGACGTTGGCAGACAGCCATTTTTTGGGCTCGGCTGACATCTTGTCGGGCTTGGGCGCCCCTTGGAACACCTTGACCCTGCAAGGTCAGCTGCAACTAGACAGCGAGCCATTGCGGTTGATCTTGTCTCAAGGTCGGCTGCAAGTCGAAGGCAAGGCCCGCTTGCAAGCGTTGGACATTTCATCCAAACTGTCGACCTTGAAGCCGCTGGGAAGTTACCAACTGGTGGTCTCTGGCGGCAAAACCCCTGAACTCAACCTGAGCACCTTGCGGGGCAGTTTGTTGCTGGAAGGAGAAGGCCAGTGGGTGGACGGACAGCTTCACTTCCGAGGTCAGGCCAAAGCGACCGAAGAGCGCGAAAATGCCTTGAATAATTTACTGAACGTCATCGGCCTGCGCGATGGCAACCATGCCCGTATTTCGTTGGGATGACCCTGATTCATTCCACGCCAAAATTCACACCTGTTTTATCGAAATCCACCATGTCCCACGACAACCAAATTCCCCGCCATTTCAGCCAACGCCCGCCCGTTTTAAAGCGCTTCTCTTTGGGCTTGAGCAAGGACGTCTGGGGGACACTGCCTTTACTGGCGGCCTTATTGTGGGTTGGCCCCTTCGCCATGCATCCACTGCGGGCTGAAACTGCAGCCACCAAACCCGCCAAACCCGGTGAGCCCATCACCTTGAATTTCAACAACGCCGAAATCGAAGGCGTGGCGCGCACCATGGGCCTGATCACGGGGCGCAACATGGTGGTCGACCCCCGCGTCAAAGGCACGATGACGTTGACCAGTGAAAACCCCGTCAAGCCCAGCTTGGCTTACGAACAGTTCTTGTCGACCTTGAGGCTGCAAGGTTTCACGGTGGTGGAGGCCGAAGGTTTGTACAAGGTGGTGCCTGAAGCCGACGCCAAATTGCAACCAGGGCCGGTTTCTGTCAACAGCACGGCCAGCAAGAAAACCAGCGGCAACGAAATCGTGACGCAAATTTTCAAGCTGAACTACGAAAACCCGACCAATTTGGTGCCCACGTTGCGCCCCTTGATCAGCGCCAACAACACCATCAACGTGAACGCGGGCAACAACTCGTTGGTCATCACCGACTACGCCGACAACCTGCGCCGTTTGGCCCAAATCATCGCCACCCTGGATGTGCCCAATGCGGGTGATGTGGACATCCTGACCCTTCATCACAGCCTGGCTGTGGACGTGGCCCCGATCATCAACCGCTTGCTCGACAACAGTGGCAGCAATTCGAATGCAAATGCCAATGCGGTGGCCAACCCCAGCGCCTCGCCCAACAGCGATGGCAATGGGTACCGCACCACCGTGATCGCCGAGCCGCGCTCGAACACCTTGATCCTGCGCGCCGCCAACCCGACACGTGCGGCCTTGGTGCGATCTTTGGTGGCCAAGTTGGACCAAGCCACCCCCGGCGAATCGCCCAGTGGCAACATCCATGTGGTCTATTTAAAGAACGCAGAAGCCACTAAATTGGCCATTACTTTGCGAGCTGCCTTGGCCTCGGCCATGGCAGGAACACCCGGTTCATCAGCGGCGAACAGCGCCACTGCCAGCGGCGGCAGCTCGAGTGGCAGCAGTTCACCAAACAACTTGGCCTCGGCCAATAACACCTTGGCCAACGCCAGCGGCGGCAAAGGCGGTTTGGGCTCAGGGGCATCCGGTAATTTTGGCAACAGCAATTTGGCCCTGCCTTCTACCGGCGGTCAAATTCAGGCCGACCCCGCCACCAACTCGTTGATCATCAGCGCGCCCGATCCGGTCATGCGCCAACTTTTGGCGGTGATCGACCAACTCGATAAACGCCGCGCCCAAGTGCTGGTGGAAAGTTTGATTGTTGAAGTCAACAGCACCAAGCTCGCGCAATTCGGCGTGCAGTGGCAAACCCTGTTGGGCAATAACGGTTATCTGGGCAACAGCTCCAACCTCACCGGCGCCAACATCATCAATTTATCGGCCACCACCGCCAGCACCGCAGCCAGCGCGGTGGCGTCTTTGCCCCCAGGCATGAACTTTGGCTACGCCAGCAAAATTGGGGGCCGCTTGGTGCTGGGCGCTTTGGCCAACTTTCTGCAACAAAACGGCGACGGCAACGTCTTGGCCACGCCGAATTTGTTGACCCTGGACAACGAAGAAGCCCGCATCATCGTGGGCCAAAACGTGCCCTTCGTGACCGGCACCTACACCACCACGGTCAGCGGCGCCAGCAACCCCTTTCAAACCGTGGACCGACAAGACGTGGGCCTGACACTGCGCGTGAAGCCTCAAATCAGCGAAAACGGCACCGTCAAAATGGCCATCTACCAAGAGGTCTCGAGCATCAACACCGCCGTCATCAACACCGGCAATGGCCCGACCACCAACAAGCGCGCGATCGAAACGAATGTGCTGGTGGACGATGGCAACATCGTGGTGTTGGGGGGCTTGTTGCAAGACACCTATTCTGGCACCCAAGACAAAGTGCCCGGCTTGGGCGATGTGCCGGTGCTGGGCAGTCTGTTTCGCAGCGACAACCGCACCCGCAACAAAACCAATTTGATGATCTTCTTGCGCCCCATTGTGGTTCGGGACAAAGACACCCTCGATCGCTTGACGACCGAGCGTTACGATGCGGCCAAAGGCTGGGAAGAAGCGACTCAACCCACACCCACCTTTGGTTTGCCGGGCATCAGCGGCGCTGCGGTGATTCCCCCTTTACCGCCGAGCGCAACGCCCCCTTCCCGCTGATTGAAACCTGAACCGCCATGCAGCCGCTCTCCCACCCCCTGCCCTACGCTTTTGCGCGCCGTTTTCAAATGTTGTTGGAGCGCGAAGGTCATGACCCGAACACCAGCGGCGTTTTGATGATCAGCGATGGCGCAGGCCCTGAAGGGATGGCCTCAGCCCTTTCTGAAGTCATGCGTTGCCACCCGGTGTCTCAAGTGCAATCGTTAACGCCTGCCGCTTTGTCGCAACGCATTTCTGCGGCCTACGCCAACAACGAATCGAGCGCGGCCAGCGTGGTCAGCGAAGTCGAGTCGGACGCTGATTTGTCGCGCATCATGCAAGAACTGCCGGCCGTGGAAGACTTGCTGGCCTCGGCCGACGATGCGCCCATCATCCGCATGCTGAATGCCTTATTGACCCAAGCGGCCCGAGATGAAGCCAGCGACATCCACATCGAGCCTTATGAGCGCCATTCCAGCGTGCGTTTTCGCATTGACGGCAGTCTGCGCGAAGTGGTGACGCCCAACCGCGCCCTGCACGCGGCCTTGATCTCACGCTTGAAGATCATGGCCGACCTTGACATATCAGAAAAACGCTTGCCCCAAGACGGGCGCATCAGCCTGCGTTTGGGCACCCGCGCCATCGATGTGCGCGTTTCAACCTTGCCCAGCGCCCATGGCGAACGCGCGGTCCTGCGCTTGCTCGACAAGTCTGACAACAAACTGAGCCTGGAATCTGTGGGGATGCAAGGCGATGTGCTGGCCCGTTTTGAACAATGTATCCAACAACCGCACGGTATTTTGTTGGTGACAGGCCCCACCGGGTCTGGCAAAACCACCACGTTGTATGCGGCCTTGCAGCGCTTGGACGCGATGCAAAACAACATCATGACCGTCGAAGACCCGATCGAATACGAACTCGCGGGCGTGGGTCAAACGCAGGTGAACCCGAAAATTGACCTGACCTTTGCCAAGGCCTTGCGGGCCCTTCTGCGGCAAGACCCCGACGTCATCATGATCGGCGAAATTCGCGATTTTGAGACCGCGCAAATTGCCATTCAAGCCTCGCTAACCGGCCACTTGGTGTTGGCCACCTTGCACACCAACGACGCGGCCAGCGCCATCACACGCTTGACCGACATGGGGGTGGAACCCTTCTTGTTGTCGTCTTCCTTGCTCGGCGTTTTGGCCCAGCGCTTGGTGAGGAAAGTTTGTGTGGCTTGCCAAGGTGAGGGGTGTGACGTGTGTGGCCAGACCGGCTATGCGGGGCGCACTGGCGTTTTTGAATTACTCATCACCGACGACGCCATGCGCGCACAAATTCACAACAAAGCTTCAGAAGCCGACATCCGCAGCGCTGCCCTGGCCAGTGGCATGACGCTCATGCGCGACGACGCCCAAAGGTTGATTGCCTCTGGCATCACCACCCGCGAAGAAGTGCTCCGCGTGACACGCGATTAAAGCGGACCCAAAGCCACATGCCAGCCTATTCCTTTGAAGCCGTTGACGACCAAGGCCATGCCCGCAAGGGCGTGGTCGAAGCCGATACGGCCCGCAGCGCCCGCAGTCAATTGCGCTCGCAAGGCCTGATTCCGATGGCAGTGGAACCGGTGAACGCTGGCTTGGGCGCCAGCACCGATGCCGCTGGTATTCGCACGGCTGGCTGGTTCACTGCCAAGGTATTCAACGGCGCGCGACTGGCCATTTGGACGCGACAATTGGCGGGTCTGGTCAGCGCGGGGCTGACCTTGGAGCGCGCCCTCACCGCGCTGATGGACGAGGCCGACACCGAGCTCGAACGCAATTTGATGGCCGCCTTGCGCGCCGAGGTCAATGCCGGCGCGCCTTTCGGTCGCGCCTTGGCCCAGCACCCGCATGAATTCGCCCCCATTTATGTCGCGGTGATTGGTGCTGGTGAACAAAGTGGTCACCTCGGCCAAGTACTCAACAACCTGGCAGATGATCTGGAAGCAGGCCAAGCCTTGCGCAACCAACTCATCGGGGCGGCGCTTTACCCCGCCATCGTCAGCTTGGTCGCGGTGGCCATTGTTCTGTTCTTGATGGGCTATGTGGTGCCGCAGGTGGCCCATGTGTTTGCGGGCTCTAAACATGCCTTGCCCTTTCTGACGGTCGTCATGCTCGCCGCCAGCGACGGCGTTCGGGCTTATGGTGGCTGGTTCCTGCTGTTTTTGGTGGTCGGTGGATGGGCTTTTTTGAAAGCCCTGAAACAAGACGATTTTCGCCTGCGCTTTGACGCGGCTTGGCTCAAGTTGCCTCTTTTGGGCAAACTCACCAGGGGCTATAACGCGGCGCGTTTTGCCAGCACCTTGGCCATGCTGGTGGGGGCTGGGGTGCCGATTTTGAAAGCCCTGCAAGCGGCCGCACAAACCTTGTCGAACCAAGCCCTCCGCGCCGATGCGCTGGATGCTTTGGTGTTGGTGCGCGAAGGCGCGCCTTTGGGCTCGGCCTTGGCACAAAAGAAAAACTTTCCCGGTCTGCTCGCCATGTTTGCCAGACTCGGCGAACAAACCGGGCAACTGCCCGCCATGCTGCAACGTGCCGCCCAGCAACTTTCTGGCGAGGTGCAACGCCGCGCCATGCAACTCGCCACCTTGTTGGAGCCTTTGTTGATCGTTGGCATGGGCTTGGTGGTGATGCTGATTGTGTTGGCGGTTTTGATGCCCATCATGCAGCTCAACCAACTGGTGAAATAACCCCCACAAGATGAGGCAATCGACATGGCCGTGACCCTTGACGATCAATTGGTGGTGGCGATTTCTTCGCGCGCCTTGTTCGATTTTGAAGAAGAAAACCGCCTCTTTGAAACGGGCGACGAGCAAGGCTATATGCGCTTGCAACTCGATCGACTCGAACAACCCGCTGCCCCCGGCGTGGCTTTTTCTTTGGTCAAAAAACTGCTGGCCTTCAATACCCCTGAGGCCCACCGCGTTGAAGTGGTGATGCTCTCACGCAACGACCCCGTGAGTGGCATGCGGATTTTTCGCTCGGCGCAAAGCACGGGCATTCCAATGCAACGCGGCGTCTTCACACAAGGCCGAGAGCCCTTTGGTTATTTGCGACCTTTGGGGGCGCACCTGTTTTTATCGGCCAACGAAAACGATGTACGCCAAGCCCTTGAGATGGGCTTTCCGGCCGCGCGGGTGTTGACCGAATCGGTACAGGCCAGCAACAGCCACCCGACCGAAGTGCGGATTGCTTTTGACGGCGACGCGGTGTTGTTTTCCGACGAAGCCGAGCGGGTGTTTCAAAGCCAAGGCTTGGATGCATTTCAGCGCCACGAGTCCAGCAAGGCCAGCCACCCATTGCCCGAAGGGCCCTTCAAACCCTTGCTCATGGCCCTGCACCGACTGCAGCAAGCGGGCACACCCCGCATGCGCATTCGCACCGCTTTGGTGACCGCACGGAGCGCGCCCGCGCACGAACGCGCGATTCGAACCTTGATGGATTGGCACATCACGGTGGATGAGGCGATGTTTTTAGGCGGCCTGGAAAAGACCGGTTTCTTGCGGGAATTTGAGCCCGACTTTTTCTTTGATGACCAAACGGGTCATGTGCAAAAAGCCGCGCGCCATGTGCCAAGCGGCCACGTCAGCAGTGGCGTGACGAATAAAGCTCAAAACCCCGCGCCCTGAGCAGACAAGCGGGGCAATCGCCGCAACCGTAACCCCAGGCGTGGCGGTGCTCGCGGTCGCCCAAATAACAGGTGTGCGAGTGCTCAACAATCAAATCCACCAGGGCCGACCCACCGAGTTGGTGCGCCAACGCCCAAGTGTCGGCCTTGTCGATCCACATCAGCGGGGTTTCAATTAAAAAACGTTTGTCCATGCCCAAGGACAAGGCCAGTTGCATGGCCTTCATGGTGTCGTCTCGGCAATCGGGGTAGCCCGAAAAATCCGCTTCGCAAACGCCCGTCACGATGGCCTGCAAATCACGCCGATACGCCAAGGCCGCAGCCAAGGTCAGGAACAACAAATTGCGCCCCGGCACGAAGGTATTCGGCAGGCCGTTTTGCTCCATCTTGAAGGCCACTTGGCGTGTCAGCGAGGTTTCGCTGACTTGGCCCAACACCCCCAAATCCAGCAAATGGTCTTCACCCAGTTTGTGGGCCCAATGCGGGAATTCTTGTTTGAGGGCATTCAACACATTGACCCGCGCCGTTAATTCCACCAAGTGCCGCTGACGGTAATCGAAGGCGACGGTTTCAACGCGCTCGTATCGGCTCAAAGCATGGGCCAAGCAGGTGGTGGAATCTTGGCCGCCTGAAAAAAGCACCAAGGCACTGCGGTGCAAGGGGTATTGCGACGGTGTGGGGACAGCGCTCATGGCTTCAAGACTTCAGAAATTTTTTATAAAAACCGCTCGAGCAAACGCTTGGACGCGCTGTCCAAAGCCTGCCGATCGGGCACGCGGTAGGTGATGCCTTGGCTGCCCGTGATCAAGAGTTGGTGGGCATCCAATCGCCGAATGTCGTCTTCGGTTTTAAGCACAAATTCGGTAGCGCCTCGGTCGGTTTGAACACGCCAAGTGCAGGGCGTCGAGAAGCCCGATACCGACACCAGTTTTTGAATCATGGGGCTGAATTCACGGGCGTGCAGCGCCGCCAGGACCAGTTTCAGTTGATCGGCGGGCAAGTCGGTGAGCCGGTCAATCCAGAGCACCTCACGGCCATCGGTGCCGACCAAGGACAAGCCCTCATCGGGGGCCGCGATTGGGAAGGCGCGGACGGGGATGACCGGAATGAAAGCCGGGGAGCGATTGGCAGGCATTGAGGGAATGCGGTCGCTTTTAAGCACTTGCGCATTGGCCGCAGCTTCGGACGAGACCGGTATCAAAACCAATTGGCCATAGGCGTCTTGTGCCAAACGGCCCCAAACGCATTGGGAGGCGTCGGTCATCGAGTTCATCGCCCCAGGGCTTGCTTCAATTGAGTTCATTTTCTTTTCTCAGCTGGGCCTCGTACAAGCGCCAATAAGCCCCTTGTTGGGCCATCAGGGCGTCGTGTGAGCCGACCTCGACAATTTGTCCGCGGTCCATCACCACCAGTCGGTCGGCTTTGCGCAAGGTGGACAGTCGGTGGGCAATGGCGATGGTCGTGCGGCCTTGCACCAAATTGTCCAAGGCCCGTTGAATTTCTTTTTCGGTTTCGGTGTCCACCGCCGAAGTGGCTTCGTCCAAAATCAAGATGCGCGGATCGATCAGCAAGGCGCGGGCTATCGATATCCGTTGACGCTCGCCGCCCGACAAACCTTGGCCACGTTCACCCACCAGGGAGTCATAGCCTTGTGGCAAACGCAAAATAAAATCATGGGCATGGGCAGCGCGCGCCGCAGCCACAATTTCAGCTCGACTGGCCAGGGGTTTACCGTAGGCGATGTTTTCTGCAATCGTGCCAAAAAACAAAAAGGGCTCTTGTAAGACCAAGCCCATTTGGCTTCGGTAGTCGGCCAATTTGTAGCGGCGAATGTCGGTGCCGTCCAAGCGAATGGCGCCGTCGCTGACGTCGTAAAAACGACAAATTAAATTCACCAAGGTGCTCTTGCCCGAGCCGCTGTGGCCAACCAAGCCAATCATTTCACCAGGCTGAATTTTCAGGCTTACATCACGAATCACCGAACGCGTGCCGTAGCGAAAACCAATGTTCGACAACTCAATGCCGCCGCGAACATGGCTTAAGGCCAGCGGTTGGACCGGTTCGGGCACGTTGCTGACGTGGTCCAAAATGTCAAATATTCGCTTGGCGCCAGCGGCCGCTTTTTGGGTCACCGAAACGATCCGGCTCATTGAATCCAGTCGGGTGTAAAAGCGCCCGATGTAGGCGATGAAGGCAGTCAAAACACCGACCGTGATTTGATTTTTGGCCACCAACCAAATACCAAAAGCCCAGACCACGAGCAAGCCAATTTCGGTCATCAAGGACACCGTGGGCGAAAACAAAGACCAGGTGCGGTTCAGTCGGTCGTTCACTTCCAGGTTGAAGCGGTTGGCCAAACGAAACCGATCGGCCTCGCGTTTTTCCTGGGCGAAAGCCTTGACAACTCGAATGCCCGGAATGGTGTCGGCCAAGACATTGGTGACCTGCGACCAAACCCGGTCAATGCGCTCGAAGCCCGTGCGCAAACGGTCGCGCACCACATGAATCAACCAAGCAATGAAGGGCAAAGGCAGCAAAGTGACGAGGGCCAGCCAGTGGTTGATGCTGAACAAAATCACCGCGGTCATGACCATCATCAGCACGTCGGTAATGAAGTCCAGCGCGTGCAACGACAAAAACACATTGATGCGGTCGGTCTCAGAGCCAATGCGGTTCATCAGGTCGCCGGTGCGTTTGCCGCCAAAATAATCCAGCGACAGGCGCAGCAAATGTTCGTAAGTGGTGGTGCGCAAGTCGGCACCGATGCGTTCGGAGACCAAGGCCAAAACATAAGTTCGGGCCCAGCCCAAACCCCAAGCGGCCAGCGAGGCGAGCAGCAATCCGCCCAAATACATCACCACCAAATAAGGATCAATGTGCTGCCCGTTTTGGTAGGGAATCAGAATGTCGTCCATCAAAGGAATGGTCAGATAAGGCGGCACCAAGTGGGCAGCGGTTGACGCCATGGTCAAGGCAAAGCCCAGCAGCAGTTGCTTTTGATAGGGCTTGGCAAAACGCCACAAGCGCAGGAGCACCCAAGTGGAAGCGGGCTTGCTTTCGGCCTCCGCTTCGAGGCCATCTTGACCTTCTTCGATTTCCAGCGAGGGCTCAGACGCCCCTGTCCAGCGGCCCTCGACGTCAGAAAGCAGATTGACCTCAAGATCAAGCGCATTCACCTGACGTTCAAAGATCTGCACCAAACGCAGCGCCTGGGCGTCGTTGCTCAGGGTGAAATGCCATCGGGCCAAAAGCCGATGTGGGTCGCACAACTGCAAGGTGCCCACCCCCGCATGGTCAGAATGGCGAAGGGTCAGGCCCGGCGTCAAGCTCCAGACTTTCGCGCCTTCGGGGCGGGTAGAGGACAAAAAACGCCCTTCTGTCACCACCAATTGCCCGACTGAGAAGTGCAGGTCGGCGTCCAAGTCAACCGGGAGGCTGGCCAAAACGTTTTCTTGGGGAAGGAGCTGAGATAAAAGATCAGAATGCATGTCTTAGCGATTTTCGCTGAAAAATTCGCCCAAAGTCCCACCGCCAACCTGAGACAATGCAGGGCAAGCCCATTTACCTCCCGGCCCCTGCTGACAGCCACACCCACACAATGATTCCTGCCGACGACCTAAAGCTCTTGCGCATCAATTTTCTGCGGGGGCCCAATATCTGGACCTACCGCTCTGTTTTGGAAGTCTGGCTCGATCTGGGTCGGCTTGAAGAATTTCCCTCCAACAAAATACCTGGCTTGAAAGAGCGACTCAGCGCCGCCCTGCCCGCTTTGATCGAACACCATTGCGGCGTCGGTGAGCGCGGTGGCTTTGTCATGCGCTTGGATGAGGGCACTTGGGCAGGCCACATTCTCGAGCACGTGGTCATCGAATTGCTGAATTTGGGCGGCATGCCCACCGGCTTTGGCCAAACCCGCAGCACCAGCCAGACAGGCATTTACCGCATGGTGTTTCGGGCTCGCGAAGAGCGAGTGGCGCGCACCGCTTTGCGCGAAGGCCATGCCCTCTTAATCGCTTGCATCAAAAACCAGCCTTTTGACGTGGATGCCGCGGTCAAACGCGTGCGCACCGAGGTCGACAACTGTTACCTCGGCCCCAGCACGGCCTCGATCGTGGACGCCGCCACGGACCGGCGCATTCCCCACATTCGCCTGAACGACGGCAATCTGGTGCAACTGGGCTACGGCGCCAGCCAACGCCGCATTTGGACGGCAGAAACCGAATTCACCAGCGCCATCGCCGAAGGCATTGCCAGTGACAAAGACCTCACCAAATCCCTGCTCAAGTCATGTGGCGTGCCGGTGCCTGAGGGCCAAATTGTCAACAGCCCCGAAGAAGCCTGGGAAGCCGCGCAAGACATTGGCTTGCCCGTGGTGGTCAAACCCTCCGATGCCAACCACGGCCGAGGGGTCACGCTGGACCTGAGCAGCCAAGCCGAAATCGAAGCGGCCTTCCACGTGGCCTACCCCGAGGGCAGCGACGTCATGGTCGAGCGCTTTATTCCGGGCCACGAACACCGTTTGTTGGTGGTGGGCAACAAGGTGGTGGCGGCGGCGCGCGGCGAGATCATCGGCATCACCGGTGACGGCGCAACGAGCGTGAGCGAGTTGATTGAGAGTCAACTCAACACCGACCCCCGCCGCGGCATTGAAGAAGAATTCCCCCTCGAAACCATTGAAATTGCCACCAACACCAAGGTGCAACTCGAAATTCAGCGCCAAGGCTTGACACCCGACTCGGTGCCCGAAGCGGGTCGCTTTGTGGTGATTGAACGCAACGGCAACATGGCCATCGACTGCACCGACGCCGTGCACCCCGAAGTGCAACACGCCGCGGCCTTGGCCGCCCGCGTGGTGGGCTTGGACATTGCCGGCATCGATCTGGTGGCGCTGGACATTTCCAAACCCCTGCAAGCCCAAGGCGGCGCCATTGTCGAAGTGAACGCCGGCCCCGGCTTGTTGATGCACTTGAAGCCCGCCGAGGGCTCTCCGCGCCCCGTGGGTCGGGCCATCGTCGACCATCTGTTCAACGACGCCGACGCAGACCAAAAACCAGGCCGCATTCCTGTGGTCGGTATTGCTGGCACACGAGAGACCGACAAAATTGCCCGCATGGTCGCCTGGTTGGTGCATTTGAGCGGCCGTCAAACAGGTTTGGCCTGCCAAGAAGGTTTGTTCTTGGACCGGCGCAAGGTCGAAAAAGGCCCTTGCAATAACTGGGAATCGGGGCATCGCCTTTTGATGAACCACTCGGTCGAATCGGTGGTCATAGAAAACAGCGCCCAAACCATCCTTCGCCACGGCTTGCCCTATGACCGCTGCCAAGTCGGTGTGGTGGTCGACATGGAAGGCGCAGGGCAATTGGCCGAATTTGACATTCAAACTTCTGACCAACTTAGCAAGGTGCTCCGCACCCAGGTCGATGTGGTCCTGAGCGACGGCGTGGCCGTTTTGAACACCGCTGACCCCCGGGTGTCCGATTTGGCGTCGTTGTGCGATGGGTCGGTCATCTTGTTTGGGCTGGACAAAAGCGCTGCCGCCATGGGCGCCCACTTGGCCGACAAAGGGCGTGCGGTTTATTTAAAACAAGGTCAGATTGTTCTGGCCAATGGCGACCATGAACGGGTGTTGTCTGATTTGGGCGACATCGGTCAGCGGCAAAACCAAACTTACCCCATGGGCGCAGAAGCCTTGTTGGCGGCAGTGGCCACGGCCTGGGCTTTGGACATTTCGCCCGAATTAATTTCAGCGGGCATTGAAACTTTTGACCCCCATCCCCAAGCCCAGCGCCCCGTGGGGGCCACTGCTTTTTTCAAATAAATACCAAGAGAACAAGAGACTGCTATGGAAGTTTCTCGCATTCGTGCCCTGCGCGGCCCCAACATCTGGAGCCGTCACACGGCCATTGAAGCCGTGGTGGCCTGCACCGATTTAGAGCGCTCGGTCAACCAACTGGAAGGCTTTGAAAAACGACTTCGCGCCCTCTTTCCGGGCATTGGCCCTTTGCGCCACGACAGCCAAGCGGGGCCCGCCTCTTTGGCCCACGTGCTCGAAGCCGCTGGCCTGTCCTTGCAATCGCAAGCCGGTTGCCCCGTCACCTACAGCCGCACCACGGCCACGGCCGAGCCCGGCATTTACCAAGTGGTGATCGAGTACACCGAAGAAAACGTCGGGCGCCGCGCATTTGCTTTGGCCCAAGATTTGATTCAGACGGCCCTGTCCGCATCAGAAGGTGAAAAAGGAAGCGAAAACGAAAACCCAAGCGAACGTGACTTTGACATCGAAAGTGCCATTGCCGAATTGCGCGAACTCGACGAAGACGAGCGCTTGGGGCCCAGCACTGGCGCGATTGTGGAAGCCGCCGTCAAACGCAAAATCCCCTATCGCCGCCTGACCAGTGGCAGTTTGGTGCAATTTGGTTGGGGCGCCAAGCAACGCCGCATTCAAGCCGCGGAGGTGGACACCACCAGCGCGGTGGCCGAATCCATTGCCCAAGACAAAGACCTGACCAAAACGCTGTTGCGCGCTGCTGGGGTGCCGGTGCCCTTGGGTCGCCCCGCCACTGATGTGGACGACGCCTGGGCCGCAGCCCTTGAAATCGGCTTGCCGGTGGTGGTCAAGCCCCAAGACGGCAATCAAGGCAAGGGCGTGACCGTCAACATCACCAACCGTGAACAGCTCGATTTGGCCTACAAAGCCGCCGTTGACATTGGTGAGGTGTTGGTGGAAAAGTTTCTGCCCGGCAACGACTTTCGGTTGCTGGTAGTGGGTGACAAATTGGTGGCGGCTGCCCGCCGCGACCCCCCCCAAGTCATTGGGGACGGCGTCCACAGCGTGCGTCAATTGGTGGAGATCGTCAACGCCGATCCACGCCGGGGGACTGGCCACAGCACCTCGCTCACCAAAATTCGTTTTGACGACATTGCCATAGCCCGTCTGGGCCTGCAAAATTTAGCGCCTGACTCGGTGCCCACCAAAGGCCAGCGTGTCATTTTGCGCAACAACGCGAACTTGAGCACCGGTGGCACCGCCACCGACGTGACCGACGATGTCCACCCTGAAGTGGCTGCCCGGGCCGTGGCCGCTGCCCAAATGGTCGGTATGCACATTTGCGGCGTCGATGTGGTGTGTGAAAGCGTGCTGCGCCCCCTGGAAGAACAGCACGGCGGCATCGTTGAAGTGAATGCCGCCCCGGGCTTGCGCATGCACTTGGCGCCCTCTTATGGCAAAGGCCGCCAAGTGGGCGAAGCCATGATTTCGCACCTCTACGAAACCAACGACGCCGGCCGCATTCCGGTCGTGGCTGTCACTGGAACGAATGGCAAAACCACCACCGCGCGTTTGCTGAGTCACTTGTTCTCGGCCAACGGTTGGCGCGTCGGCATGACCAATACCGACGGCGTTTATGTGAATGGCCGCCAAATTGACAGCGGCGATTGCAGTGGCCCCAAGAGCGCCCGCAACGTCCTGCTGAATCCCGATGTGGACGCGGCGGTGTTTGAAACCGCCCGCGGCGGCATTTTGCGTGAAGGCCTGGGCTTTGACCGCTGCCAAGTGGCGGTGGTGACCAACGTGGGCCAAGGCGACCATTTGGGCTTGAATTACATCAATACCATCGAAGACTTGGCGGTGGTCAAGCGGGTGATTGTGCAAAACGTGGCCGAAGACGGCTTTGCCGTGCTGAACGCCGCCGACCCCGTGGTGGCCGCCATGGCAGACAGCTGCCCGGGCCAAGTGATCTTTTTTGCCCGTGACCGCAACCACCCCGTCATGGCGACGCACCGCGCACAAGGGCGTCGCACCGTCTATGTGGACGGGGACGCGATCATTTTTGCCGAAGGTTCTTGGCGTGAACAGTTGCCCTTGCGCGACGTGCCCATCACCCGCAACGGCACCATTGGCTTTCAAATCGACAACGTCATGGCGGCGGCAGCGGCGGCGTGGGGTGTGGGCCTCAATTGGGACACCATTCGCCGCGGCGTCGCCAGCTTTGTGAACGACTCAGACAACGCGCCCGGTCGCTTTAATGTGATGGAGTTCAATGGCGCCACGGTGATTGCCGACTACGGTCACAACCCAGACGCCATGCGGGCTTTGGTGTCCGCCGTCGAAGCCATGCCCGCGCAACGACGCAGCGTGGTGATCAGCGGCGCCGGTGATCGGCGAGACGAAGACATCACAGAGCAAACATCGATCTTGGGCCAGGCCTTTGATTCGGTGGTGCTTTATGAAGACGCCTGCCAACGCGGACGCGCCGACGGCGAGGTCGTGGCCCTGCTGCGCCAAGGCCTCAGCGGTGCGGTACGAACCCGTCAGATTGACGAAGTGCAAGGCGAATTCAACGCCATCGACTTGGCCCTGGGCCGCCTCGAACCCGGCGACCTGTGCTTGGTGCTGGTGGACCAAGTGGAAGAAGCGCTCGCCCATTTGGCTCGAAAAGTAGCGGGTTAAAGGACAAGATGTAAGAGGCAAGAGCAAAGAGCCAAAGACCAAAACCCGGTGAGGTCGACTTTGGCTAAAAAAAAGCGCCCCTATAGGGCGCTTTTTTGTGTGCGGGCACGCCCGCCTTGAACCGGGCCAGCGGTTAACGCGCTGTGCGTTTGCGGCCTTCGTAAGGGGCGAAGCTGCCACCGGCCGGGGCCCGGGCCACGCGAGTGCCCCCGCCGCCTAACCTCTCAGCGCGACCTTCGGAGCGCCCGTCAGCGCGTCCTTCTGGGCGGCCACCAAAGTTGCCGCCGCGTCCTTCAGGTCGTGGGCCGCGGTCGGCGCGTTCAGGTCGTTGGGGGCGATCTCCGAAGTTGGGACGGTCGCCCCCAAAGTTGTTGCGCTCGCCAAAACCGGGGCGCGCGCCAAACTGAGGACGGTCACCGAAGCTGGGGCGATCGCCAAAGCCAGGCTTGCGGCCATAACCTTGTGAGTCACGACCCCCTTCACGACCCCCTTCGCGACCTCCTTCGCGGTCACCACGGAAACTGTCTTTGCCACGGAAGCCGCCGCCAGCACCGCTCGGGGCGTGACCGCCGCCGAACTTGCGGTCGCGGGAACCGAACTCGCGGTTTTCGCGACCCTTGCCGCCAAATTGACCGCCGGGGCGTGATTCAGGAAAGCGCTGTTTGGGCTCCAAACCGGGCAACACTTCGGCTTTGAAACTCTGCTTGCTGTAGGCTTCAATGTCAAAAATCTTGCGGCGATCGCGGAACTCGGCAAACGTCACGGCCAGACCATCGCGTCCAGCCCGGCCGGTTCGGCCAATGCGGTGGGTGTAGTCTTCGGCCTTCATGGGCAGACCAAAGTTGAAGACGTGGGTGATCGTGGGCACGTCAATGCCGCGCGCCGCGACATCGGTCGCCACCAAAATCTGAACTTGTCCGTTGCGCAAAGCCATCAAGCGGCGATTGCGCAAACCTTGGCTCAAAGCACCGTGCAAAGCCACGGCCGAGAAGCCGGCTTGTTGCAAGTCTGTGGCCAAGCCGTCACATTCCACTTGGGTGCTGGCAAAAACGATGGCTTGGTCGATGGTGGTGTCACGCAACCAATGATCCAGCATTTGACGCTTGTGTTGGGCGTTGTCGGCCCAGAACAGCACTTGTTTGATGTTGGCGTGCTTTTCTTGTGGCGAATCGATCTGAATCTTTTGCGGTGTGCGCATGACGCGGGAAGCCAATTGCTGAATGCGCGGCGCAAAAGTAGCGCTGAACATCATGGTTTGTTGGCGACCAATGGTCAGTTGATTCAGTTCAGCCAAGTCGTCGGAGAAGCCCAAGTCCAACATGCGGTCGGCTTCGTCCACCACCAGGAACTTAACTTGATCGAGTTTGATTTGCTGTGAGCGTTGCAAGTCGAGCAAACGACCGGGCGTGGCAACGACCAAGTCGGCATTTTGCAGCTTGGCGATTTGCAGTTGGTAAGGCATGCCACCGACCACGTTGGCCACGCGCAGACCTTGGCAATGGCGCACCAAGTCAATCGCGTCGTGGGCCACTTGTTGGGCCAATTCGCGGGTCGGGCACAGCACCAAAGCGCCAGGGGTGGCGGCCTTGAAATGACGGGCGTTGGTGGGGTCTTTGCGTTTTGGGCGCTTGGGCGCTGGTTCTCCCTTGGCCAAAGCAGCCGCCACAACCGCTTCCCATTCAGCGCGGTCTTTGGCCTGCGCTTGGGCTTGGCGTTCGAGCAAGGTGTGCAAGACGGGCAGCAAAAAGGCGGCGGTTTTGCCGCTGCCCGTTTGGCTGGAAACCATCAAATCGATGAAGTTGTTTTTGGCTCCGTCGGCTTGAGCACTGGGCAAGGCCAAGGGAATGACCTGCATTTGCACCTGCGTGGGGGCCGTGTAACCCAAATCAATGGCGGCTTGCACCAAGGGGGCCGCTAAACCCAATGCAGCGAACGGGTTGGGTCCAGTTGGCGCTTCCACGGTGGGGACTTGCACAGCATCGGCAACGGCCTCGACGGCCCTGTCGACAAGCGATTGCAAGGGATTAGGGGAAGTAGGGGAAGTAGGGGAAGTAGGGGAAGTAGGGAGATTGTTTTCAGAAGACGCGTCATTGCTGATCACTGGGGATGAGTCGTTCATAAGTTCTCAATTTTTAAAAATCGAAAAGCCCAATGCCTTGAATCCTGACGGATTCTTTAAAAATTAAGGCAATGCGCGCTTCGTTTGTGGTTCAACAACATCAACCATCAAACAAAGCCAAATGAGGCGAGCCGCTTAAGAACGTTAAAGAAACTTAAGGGCCTAGCGTCAGCGGTGGGTTTCTTTAAATGAACCCGAGCATGAAGGGAGATGCAACATAGGCACTGTTAATCAGTACCGGCACGTATTGTAAAAGACTTCGGGTTTTCCCGCAAGTCCTATGTACAAAAATTTACAAGAAGGCTCGGTTTTACAACTTCAAAAAATGCTCACGGTAGTGCGCCATTTCGTCGATGGATTCATGAACATCGGCCAAAGCGGTGTGCTTTTGGGCTTTCTTGAATGCGCTGTAAACCTCGGGACGCCAACGCTTGGAAAGCTCTTTGAGCGTACTGACGTCGAGGTTCCGGTAATGGAAAAAAGCCTCTAGCTTGGGCATGTACTTGACCAAGAAACGACGATCTTGACCAATCGTATTGCCGCACAGGGGTGTGGTGCCTTTGGGCACGTATTGGGATAAAAATGCAATCATCGTTTGCTCGGCTTCGGCCTCGCTGACGCTGGAAGCCTTGACCTTGTCGATCAAGCCACTGCGGCCATGGGTGCCTTTGTTCCAAGCGGCCATTTTGTTCAAAATCTCATCGGATTGGTGAATCACCAGCACCGGACCTTCGATGCGGGGCGTTAAATGCGGGCCCGTCACGACGACTGCGATTTCGATCAAACGCTCACGCTCCGGGTCCAAGCCGGTCATTTCGCAATCGAGCCAAACCAAGTTTTGGTCGGACTTGGCCAATTTGGGGGGGAGGTCTTGGGACGTTGGAAGGGCAATTGGGTCGCTCATGGTGTGCATTGTCGCCGAACAGAATGACCCCAAAGCCCTCCTTTACTGCGAGAATCCCCCTTTTGAGCTTTTCAGGAGTTGGTTGGTGCAAGCGTCTTTGAATGCCCCTTTGCTGTTCAGCGGCCTGTTTGCCGCCGCCTTGCTCCTCAGTGTGGGCTTAAAAATTTGGTTGAGTTTGCGCCAAATGCGCCACGTGAGCCAACACCGTGCTCAAGTGCCTGCCGAATTTGAAACCTCGGTCAGTTTGGCGTCGCACCAAAAAGCCGCCGACTACACCTTGGCCAAAACCAGTTTTGGCCTCTATGGGTTGGTCTTTAACGCAGCGGTTTTGGTGGGCTGGACCTTGCTCGGAGGACTCAGCAGCTTGAACCAGGCCCTTAACGCCTGGCTGCCTGTGGCTGAGCACCCCTTGGCGCAACAGCTGTTGCTCTTGTTTGCCTTCACTACCCTCAGCGGCCTGATTGATTTGCCTTTCAGCCTCTACCAAACCTTTGTCATCGAGGCGCGTTTTGGCTTTAACAAAATGAGCTTGAAACTCTGGCTCAGCGACTTGCTGAAATCGAGCGTGCTCGGTGCTTTGGTGGGTCTGCCTTTGGCCGCCTTGATGCTGTGGCTAATGGGCAGCCTGGGCAATCGGTGGTGGTTTTGGGCTTGGTTCGTCTGGATGGCTTTCAACCTCTTGATGCTGGTGATTTACCCGACTTGGATTGCCCCCTTGTTCAACCAATTCAAACCGCTCGACAACCCCGAGTTGGTGGCGCGTGTGAATGCGCTGATGGCGCGTTGTGACTTTTCGGCCAAGGGCTTTTTTGTCATGGACGGCAGCCGCCGCAGCGGTCACGCAAACGCTTATTTCACCGGTTTTGGGCGTGCCAAGCGGGTGGTGTTCTTTGACACCCTGCTGGAGAAATTAACACCCGACGAAGTGGATGCGGTGTTGGCCCACGAGCTGGGTCATTTCAAGCACAAACACATACTTAAACGCATCTTCACGATGTTCGCCATTAGCGGTTTGGGCTTTGCCTTATTGGGCTGGGCGGCTACCCAAGTTTGGTTCTATGCGGGCTTGGGCATAGAACCAAACTTTGGTGCGCCCAACAACGCTTTGGCGCTGATTTTGTTCTTATCCGTGGTCCCGGTGTTTGGCTTTTTTATGACCCCCCTGATGTCGGCGAGTTCACGCCAACACGAGTTTGAAGCGGATGCTTACGCCAAATCCCAAACCAGCGGACTGGCTCTGCGCCAAGCCTTGCTCAAGCTCATTGAGGACAACGCCAGCACCCTGACCCCGGACCCGGTTTATGTGAAGTTTTATTACTCACACCCCCCCGCCACACAGCGTTTGGCAAGATTGGCTGCATCAACGAAATGAAAAAATGAACGCGGGGCTCAATTCGGGATTGGTCGTCACCACGCATGGCCGCCATTGCATGGTGGAAAGGCCTGACGGCACACGTTTGTTGTGTCACCCCCGCGGCAAAAAAAACCAAGTGGTGGTGGGCGACCAAGTCTTGTGGCTGGCCGGTGCTCAAGGCCAAAGCGATGAAGGCACGATCGAGCAGGTATTGCCTCGGCGCAATTTGTTTTACCGCCAAGACGAAATCAGGACCAAATCCTTTGCGGCCAACTTGGACCAAGTCTTGGTGCTCATTGCGGCTGAGCCTGAGTTCTCAGCGCACCAACTGTCACGGGCTTTGGTGGCTGCTGAAGCCGAAAAAATTCCGGTCTTGATTGCCTTGAACAAGCGCGATCTGAAAGAACCCTTCGGGCGCGCTTGGCAGCGTTTGGCGCCCTATCGCGACATGAATTACGCGGTATTGCCCGTGGCATTAAAGCCCAAAGAAGAGGACCCCAGTGAAAGTCCAAGCCAAAGTGAAACCGGCGACGCCGAGACACTCTGGGCGACCCTAAAAGGCAAAACCACACTCGTTCTGGGCCCATCGGGATCGGGCAAAAGTACATTAATTAACCGCTGGGTGCCAGGGGCCAGTGCAGCCACCGGCGAAATTTCACAAGCGCTGAATTCTGGTAAACACACGACCACCAGCACCACCTGGTATTGGGTGGATGAGGCCAAAACAACGGCATTGGTGGACTCTCCGGGGTTTCAAGAATTTGGTTTGCACCACATTCCGGTCGCGCGTCTCGCCTCCCTCATGCCCGATATCTCGGCACACGCGGCGGACTGTCGTTTTTACAACTGCAGCCATTTGCACGAGCCTGGCTGTTCCGTGACCGCCGCTTTGGCAGCGGGTGCTGGTGTCAGCGCGGCCCGTTACAAAATCTACCAAGACCTGCACGCTGAATTGAGTCAAGCGCCCCGGTATTAAGACAGGATTTAAGACAGGATTTGAACGAAATTGGGTTCAGCGGCGATCGGGTCAGCCAACCAATCGGGCCAGCGTCAGCAAGGCCAAGAGCACCAACCAAACCACCACCGAGCGCCAAACCAAGCCCACCACCTGAACCAAGTGGCCGACTTCAGGCGTTTGTCCAGTGGGATCCAGAGGACCCAGTTCTGGCGCCTGGTCTTCCAAATTTTCCAGCCCCAAATCGTTTTCAGCGCCAGCCGCCTTGGCCGAGGTTGTGTTTTGCGCCAACCAATTGGTGCGCGGCTTGCGGCGCAGTGCCTCACCGCCCAAACGCACATTCAAAGCCCCTGCTGCGGCGGCTAAAACGATGCCATTGCCATCTTCAGGGTCGCGCCGGGCTTGGGTGCGCCAGCCTTCGATGGCCTCTTCAAAGTTGCCCACGACGGCAAAAACCAAAGCGGTCAGGCGGGCCGGCAGCCAATCCACCAGGAGCCACAAACGCAGCGTGCGCTCCTGCAAAGCCAGGCTGATGGGGTACATGGCATTGTGGGCGCGCTGACACCAGGCTTGTTTGGCAAATTGAGCCATGCGGTAAATCAGCGCGCCCGCAGGGCCGCCCCCCAAAGCCGCCAAGATGGCGTAGCTCGACAAGACCCCAAACACGTGCCGATGGGCGGCCAAAATGGAGTACTCAATCACGTGGCGAACAATTTCAGTGCGCGATAAATCACTGGCATCGACGTGCTTCCATTCCGACAACAGTCCACGCGCCAAGGCCTCGTCGCCTTCGGCCAGGGCATCCCGGATGGCGGTGAAGTGGTGACTGAATTGTCGAAAACCCAAGGTCAAATAAAGCACCGCCACTTGGAACAGCATGGCCGAAGGCCAGCCCAAAGTCAGCCACAAAGTCCAATGAATGACGACACTCAGCAACGCCGGTCCCAGCACCAGCAGGGACCACGCCATCCAAGAGGAGCGGGGTTTGTCTGCGTCAAAATGATCGCTGACCCAGCGCGCCCATCTTTTGAGCGAATTGTTCAAAGGGTGGCGTTGACCCAAAGGGCGCGCTTGTTCAAGCAAGAAGGCCAACAACAAGGAAAAGAAAGTCATGGGTCCTAATGATAACGATTGATACCCATTGATACCGGTTGTTCGAGTTAAGTCTACTTTTTAAGCGATCAAAAACCGGTAAAGGTTTCGAAGCATGCCGGCCGTGGCACCCCAGATGAAGAATTCTTGGCCCTCGTTTTGGTAAGGCATGGAAAACCAATCTCGCTGCCCCCCCTCGCTGAGCAGCTGATGCCGGTGGTGGTTGGCGGGGTTCATCAAAAAGGCCAGTGGCACTTCAAAGACGCGCGCCACTTCATGGGGATTGGGTCTTAAAGTGGCCAAGGGATCGACCAAGGCCACCACCGGAGTGACCTGGTAGGCGGAGCCGGTTTGGTAAATCGGCAACTGACCCAGGACCTGCACAGCCGAGGGTTCTAAGCCCACCTCTTCCTGCGCCTCGCGCAGGGCGGCGGCCACCGCATCCGTGTCTTGCTCGTCTTGCCGCCCGCCAGGAAAGGCGACTTGACCCGAGTGCGTTGACAAGTGCGCGGTGCGCTCGGTCAACAACACAGTCGGCTCAGAACGGGTCAGTATGGGAACCAAAACCGACGCCAAAGCCATGGGTCGGTTCAAGTACGGAGGCTCTTTTCGCACCTCCGGCGACCACGCGGGGGGGGTCAAGAATCGTTGCCGCAAGGCCGAGGGGTTCAACGCAGCGGCCGCCACGGCCGGCAGATGGTGGTCTCGACCTTGACTGGGAACGTGACGAGCATCCATGGTTTAAGGCGATTGGTGATTTGAAATGAGCGATTGGACAAAGAAAATGAAAGACCAAAAAAAAACCGCTGCAAGCGAGGGGCTGCAGCGGTTTTTTGAGGCCTTTTTGAGGCTGGAGGCTTGGGGAAGACGCTGTTAAGCGGCGACAGCAGCCACCTTGGCGCGTGAAGGCAGTTTTTCTTTGATACGGGCCGACTTGCCGCTGCGTTCACGCAGGTAGTACAACTTGGCACGGCGCACGTCACCACGGCGCTTGACTTCGATGCTGGCGATCAAAGGGCTGTAGGTTTGGAAAGTACGTTCAACGCCTTCGCCGCTGGACATCTTGCGAACGATGAAGCCGCTGTTCAGACCGCGGTTGCGCTTGGCAATCACGACGCCTTCGAACGCTTGAACGCGCTTGCGGTTACCTTCAACCACGTTGACGCTCACGATCACGGTGTCGCCAGGGGAAAAGTCGGGAACGGTTTTGTTCAGACGAGCAATTTCTTCTTGCTCAAGGATTTGAATGAGGTTCATTTCAAGCTACCTGTTTTTCTGTTCTGTTCTTGCCCGCGCCAAGATGGCTGAAATTCGGCCAGAACGGAATTGGTCTGGCAACGGCCGGGTAGAGGATCAGCAGAGCCAGCGATTATAGCAAGTCTTTGCTGTTTGCCAAGCCGGGTTCAGTAGGCTTGGCCAGTTGTAGCTCCTCTTGTGGCGTCAAACGCCCAGCCGATCTGGCCTTGGCAATCAGGTCGGGGCGCAATTCAGCGCTCAAGCGAAGGCTTTGCGCGCGACGCCACGCCTCAATTTGGGCGTGGTGGCCGGACATCAGGGCGGGTGGGACCGCCATGGCTTCGCCAGCGGGATTGGTCCAGACCTCGGGGCGGGTGTAGTGAGGACTGTCGAGCAAGCCATCGAGCGCTGGATTAAAACTGTCTTGGTGGTGGCTCTCGGGGTCATTGAGCACGCCAGGACGCAATCGGGCAACCGCATCCAACAAAGCCAGCGCGGCAATTTCACCGCCCGACAAGACGAAGTCGCCCAAACTGAGTTGGCCGTCGACTTGGCTGTCGATGAAGCGCTGGTCAACGCCCTCATAGCGGCCACAAAGCAGCAATGCCCCCGGGTCCTTCGCCGCAAGAGAAGCCGCTTCAGGCGACTCAGTGCGTTGGGGGTTCGCCAAAGACGCCACAAACGCATGGTCGATCAAACGGCCCAAGGGAGAAAACAACCACAAAGGCGCTTGACGGCGGTAGGGATCAGCATGTTCAGAACGATCGGCGCGAATATGGGCCACGCACCGGCTCAGGGGCTCAGGCATCAACACCATCCCCGGCCCGCCGCCAAAGGGCCGGTCGTCCACCCTTCGGTAGGCGCCCTCCGCAAAATCTCTCAGGTTCCACAAACGCACGTCCATCTCACCCGAGGCAAAGGCGCGACGGGTCACGCCCAAGGTCAAAAAGGGCTCAAACAGCTCGGGGAATAAAGTGATGACGTCAAAGCGCACGGGGACTGTCAGGTCAATAATCAGGTTGCCAATCGACCCGAATTTGCCGTTTTGCCAGCTCGACTTCGTCGATGAACGCGGCAACGAAAGGAATCATGCGCTCCGAGGTTTTGCCTTCCGGGCCCGCATATTGAATCACCAATACGGTTTGTGGGCCCGTCGATAACAATTCAGAGACGACCCCCAAATCAACGCCCTCGCGGTTGACGACGGACAAGCCGATCAGGTCAACCCAATAATATTCATCGGTGGCAGCGGTTGGAAAACTGGAGCGAGCCACCCACACGCGAGCGCCCTTGAGCAGCTCAGCAGCGGTGCGATCGGCTACCTCATGGGCGCAAGCCACCACCGACCCAGAATGGTCTTTGGCTT
The DNA here is from genome assembly GCA_903828535.1 of uncultured Curvibacter sp. Taxonomy (GTDB): domain Bacteria; phylum Pseudomonadota; class Gammaproteobacteria; order Burkholderiales; family Burkholderiaceae_C; genus Curvibacter. The sequence continues at coordinate 61,545 of CAIKMN010000003.1, read as the reverse complement.
CTTTGATAGGCAACAAAACAGTGCCATTGAAGGGCTTGGCGCCTCGTTCAGGGGGCTGCAAATACCAGCGTTTTGAAGAAAAAAGCGCCTCGGGTTGGGCGCTGAATGGGATGACTTTGAACCATCCCTTGATGCCCCAGGCCTCGCCGATGCGAGCCACTTCGATGGCGTCGGCGGGCAATTCCACCGCGTCTAAGCGGGGAAATTCGGGCGTGTCGCTCAAGCGGCTTTGGCAGCCAATTGCTTGACCAAGCGGGTCACGGTGTCAGACGCTTGGGCACCCACACCTTGCCAGTAGGTCAAACGGTCTTGGGCAATGCGCAGACCTTCTTCAGTGGCCTTGGCACCGGGGTTGTAATAACCCAGACGCTCGATGAAACGGCCGTCACGGCGCTCGCGCTTGTCGGCGACGACGATGTTGTAAAAAGGGCGTGCTTTGGAGCCGCCGCGAGAAAGTCGAATGACGACCATGATTTATCCTTGGGTGGTGGAATTGCTTCCGTAATTTTTCTAGCGTTTGAGACACGCGACATGGCCACCCGGCCAGCGACACGCAGAAAAGCCCACTATTATAACGCCTCTCAACGGGAACTCAACAACGTGATCAAAAACAAAACCACCGCAGCTTGGTTGGCCCTTTTGGGGGGTGGCTTCGGACTGCACCGTTTTTACCTGCATGGCCTTCGCGACCCCTTGGGATATGCACTCTGGCTGCCCACTTTGATGGGACTTTTGGGGGTGCGCCGCGTTAATGAGTACGGACTTGACGACCCGGTGAGTTGGTTTTTGTTGCCCCTCTTTGGCATCGCTTTGGCCAGCAGCGCTTTCATGGCCATTTTGTATGGTCTGCAAACGCCAGAAAAATGGAACGCGCGCTTCAATCCGCAAAGCGCTTTGGATGCATCGGCTGGCAACACCCACTGGGGCACGATCGGTGCCATTGTGGTGGCGCTTTTGATGGGCACCGTGGTCTTGATGTCGAGCGTGGTGTATTCAGCCCAACGGTATTTTGAGTCTCAAGTTGAAGCGGCTCGCGAAATTTCTCAGTAAATGACTCGGTCAACTCAATGGCGGGCCACCGCCATACAACCAAGCGGGATCCAGCAGCTGGGGCCCGAACAGGCGCAGCGAAGCATCTCGGGCTTTTTGGACCCAGCCAAAAGGTCCATTGGCATGAAAAATCCGCCCGTTGCGCACTGAGGCAAACTGCACGCGCGCACAGCGTTGCCAGCGACGTTCTGCATAACGAGACAAGGCCAACTCGGTAGGACATTCCGATAAGGCGGCGGCCAATTCGGAGGCATCTTCGATGGCCATGGCGGCTCCTTGCGCAAAATAGGGGCGCATCGGGTGGGCCGCATCCCCCAACAAAGCCACGCGTCCCCGCGCCATGTCGGCGGCCGACCGAACCAGAGGCCGATCAAACAAAGGCCATTGACGCCACGCCGGCACCGCTTCCAAAAGGGCGCGCAGCGCGGCAGGCGCTTGCGGCAAAAGAAGGGTCCTGACCCCATTCAAATCGGCCTCTTGATCCCAATTGGCGGTCGTTGAGGCGATGGCTTGCAAGTCCTTTTGATTGGCAATCGCCACCAGGTTCAGTTGCTCACCCGCCGCCACCGGATAGGCCACCACATGACACCTCGGTCCGAGCCAAACCCGAACCGAATCACTACGCCACGCGGCGGGCAGCGCCTTTTGACTCACCAAAGCCCGCCAAGCCACGTGGCCCGTGGCCTTTGGCGCTTGAGCCTCGGGCCATACCGAGGCTCGAACTGCACTCCAAAGTCCGTCCCCACCGATCACGCAAGGCCCTGACCCGACCCCAGATTCTGGCTGCCAGGCTTGATTCAGTTGGAGCTCTACTGCGCCGGTTTCATTAACTGCTTGTAACAATATCTGCTGTAAATCCGCTCGGCGCAGGGTGAGATAAGGGGCGCCATACTGATTCAGAATACGACCCTGCTCAGCCAATGGCAGTTGAGCCAATATCTGGCCATTCAAAAACGAGTGAATGATTAAACGTTGAGGCTCAAATGCCACTGACCGCAATGCAGATGCCAAACCCCAAGAAAACAAATGCCGAACGGCATTGGGGCCGAGTTGCAGACCAGCCCCCACTTCACTCAAGACAGGGGTTTTCTCTTGAATAACAAGGCGACGCTCATCACGCCCGAGCCCGCGAGGGGGACGAATATGGGCCAAGGCCAAGGACAAGCCACCAATACCCGCACCCACGACCCTTAAATCAGAATTCACAGTGCCCAATTAAAAAGCCCTGCCGTGAACACAAAGCAGGGCTGGTTTCGAAAGATCAAACAATCTGGTGATTCAGGTTTTGACGTGATCTGGCGAATAGGATGTTAACTTAAGCGATCAGGAACTTGCTGCGGTCTTGGCCGGCAATCCACTTAGGTGCTTTGCCTCGGCCAGTCCAGGTTTCGCCAGTAGCGGCGTTGCGGTATTTGGGGGCCACCTTAGAACCCAGGCTAGAAGCCGCACCGCGGGGTGCACGACCCGAAGTGAAAACGTCATTGACCGTTAAACCAAATTCAGCCACCAAAGCGCGGATTTGGGCCACTGCAGCAGAAGTTTCGTTGCGACGGGCTTCCGCAATTTGTTTCTCCAACGCCTCACGCTGTTGCAGCAGGTCTTTATAAGAATTGGTCATGTTGATTGCCTTTAAGATAATAAAATGAAAAATTGAAATCAAGTGAGTTCAATTGAATCTTGCACACCAGACAATTTGAATGTCTGCGGCGAGGTTGAATATTAATCGAATACAACAAAGATTATACGGTTAATTGGGAACTTATTGTAAGTTCTTGCAAATAAGTAACCGAGTTCTAATTCAGTGGCGTTGCCAACACTTTATCAATTCGGCGGCCTTCCAAACTCAAAACCTCAAAAGACCAACCCACACAGAGTATTTTCTCTTCGGGCACAGGCAAGTGCCCTGTTTCAAACATCAATAACCCCGCCAAGGTGTTGTAGCGGCCTTTATCTTCTTCGGGTAGCTGCTCAATATCCAAACGCGACTTGAGTTCTTCAATGGGCATCAAACCGTCCAATTCCCAACAACCATGCGGCAATGGCAGGGCCCAAGCTTCGGTCTGTTCAGCGGGCTGTAATTCACCAGTGATGGCCTCCAACAAATCGCGTGGGGTCATCAACCCTTGGACCACCCCATATTCGTCCACCACCAAAACCATGCGCGCCGCCGCCCCGCGAAACTGCTCCAGCAATTCCATCCCCGTCAAGGTCTCTGGCAGAAAAGCCGCTGGCACGGTATGCGCTTCAATGGGCTCCTCGCCCTTGGGGTCCAGAGCCAACAAACGCGCCACACTGATCAAGCCCACCACTTCGTCCAATGAGCCTCGGCAAACGGGGTACCAAGAATGGCTAAAAGTCGGCTGCGAGTTGAGTTCGGCATCGCTGATTTTTTTCAAACAAACCGCGGCGGTGTAGGAAGCCTCCAGCCACTGAATTTCAGTCCGGGGCAGCATCAAAGACGTCAAGGTGCGGTCATCGAGACGAAAGACGTTGTGCACCATTTGGTGCTCATGCTCCTCGATCACCCCCGCATCCAAGCCCTCCTCCAGACTCGCGCTGATCTCTGCTTCGGTCACCACCTGCCCATCTTGTTTGTCCAAGCGCATGAGGCGCAACGTGGTTTCTGTACTCCAGGTGAGCATGCGCACAAAGGGCCTGGCCACTTTGGCCACCCAGACCATGGGGCGCGACACCCAACGCGCCACCATTTCGGGGTACATCTGTCCAATCCGCTTGGGCACGAGTTCTCCGAAAACAATGGTGATGTAGGTGATCAGGGTCACCACCAAAACCGTGGCCAGCCAACCCGCCACCGAGCTGGGCACCCCCATGGCTTGGAGGCTTTTGGCGACGCCTTCGCTATAAGCTGCCTCCCCCAAAATGCCGTTCAACATGCCTATCGAGGTAATGCCAACTTGCACCGAAGACAAAAACTCTGTCGGGGTTTCGAGCAACTTCAAGGCGGCTTGGGCCCCGCCATCACCGGCCTCCGCCATGGCCGTGAGCCGGGTTTTTCGGCTGGATGCCAAGGCCAACTCAGACATGGCAAATGCCGCGTTGAGCAAGGTCAGCAAAGTGATGAGCAAAAATTCCATGAATTCAACCGGCAAAATAGAGGCATGTCACTTTACTTGATTGGTGACGTTCAAGGTTGCGACACCGCTTTGGGCGATCTTTTGCAAAAAATCGACTTCTCACCGAGCCGAGATGTGGCCTATTTCCTGGGCGACTTGGTCAATCGGGGGCCCGCTTCTTTGGCGGTCTTGAAGCGACTGATGGCCCTGGGCGACGCCGCCCGTTGTGTTCTCGGCAATCACGATTTCCACTTGTTGGCTGCCTCGGAAGGGGTGCGCAAACCCAGCGCCAAAGACACTTTTCAAGACGTGCTCAGCGCGCCCAAAGCCATTCGCCAAAGCGTCTTGGGTTGGTTGGCTCAACAACCTTTGGCCCGTTATGAGCACCAGGTTTTGATGGTTCATGCCGGCGTTTTACCCAGCTGGGATGTGGTGCAAACCCTGTCGCTGGCCAAAGAAGTTCAAGAAGCCCTCAGCAGTTCTGCTTTGCCCCACTTTTTGCGTCAGATGTACGGCAACCTGCCCAACGCATGGCACGAACACCTGACCGGCCCAGACCGCCTGCGGGTCATCGTGAACGCCTTGACGCGCTTGCGCTTTTGCACCCCGCAAGGCGCCATGGAATTTGACAGCACGGAGTCGGCCGCCAGTGCCCCTTCGGGCTACGTGCCTTGGTTTGAAGCCCTTAACCGCCAAACCGCAAACACCACTGTGGCCTTTGGGCACTGGTCGCGCTTGGGCTGGTTGAACCGCCCTGACCTCATCAGCATGGACACCGGCTGCGTGTGGGGAGGCCATTTAAGTGCTTGCGAAATCGGCACGGAAAATCCGCGTCTGTACCAAGTGGCTTGCAAAGCTTGCAAGACCCCTGGGCTTTTGAGCTGAAGAAGCCTATCGGCAGAAAAAATGAGGCCCCCCATGCGTGAGAACCTGAAAATTTTGGCCTTTGATGTCTTTGGCACGGTGGTCGATTGGCACGGCAGCATTCAGCGCGAGGTGAATGCCCACTGGCCTCAAATCGATGGTGACGCCTTCGCCCTCGCTTGGCGCGCTGGTTATGTGCCTGCTATGCAGCGTGTGCGCTCGGGCGAGTTGGGCTGGACCCGCATTGACGACTTGCATCGACTCATTCTGGAAACCTTGTTGCCCACTTTCGGGCTCACCCATTTGACGCAAGCGGAACGCCAAAACCTGAACAGGGCCTGGCACCGACTTGACCCTTGGCCCGATGTGGTGGCGGGCCTGCATCGGCTGAAAACCCAATACACCTTGTGCACCTTGTCGAACGGCAATCTGGGCTTGTTGACGGCCTTGTCCAAACACGGCCAATTGCCCTGGGACTGTTTATTGAGCGCCGAAGTTTTTCGCGCCTACAAGCCCGACCCCGCCACTTACTTGGGCGTGGCCGATGTTTTCAATGTCAAACCAGCGCAAACGGCTTTGGTCGCCGCTCACCACGACGACCTCGCCGCCGCCCGCGCCTGCGGCTTGGTCACCGCCTATATTGAGCGGCCGCTGGAATACGGCCCCCACCACGCCAAAGACGTTTCACCGCAAGCCGGCAACGACTTTCATGCCAAAAGCTTTTTAGATTTGGCCGATCAACTGGGCTGCTAAAAACGCAGCACGCCAGCGGCTACAATGCCGACCCAAGGAAGCGTGGCAGAGCGGTTGAATGCACCGGTCTTGAAAACCGGCGACGTTTTACGACGTCCGTGAGTTCGAATCTCACCGCTTCCGCCATTCAACAAAAACGCTCAAAACCAACCCCCACTCAAAGGCTTGGCCTGCCGTTAAGGCAATGGGTAAGGCAATCGTTAAGGCAATGCGGGGTCGAGCGGCTATCACAAAACGGAAAAACGGACCGACCGATGTCATGGACCGATGTCATGGACTGATGTCCTGAACGGGTGTCCTGATTACTTATGAGCAATACGTTTATCGCGTCTTATTAAATCGGCGGCTCGGCTTGGTGCATCGAAAAGCGCCATCAGTCATTTGGATCCAGCGTACGCGCACCCATGCGCTCATCATGGGCGCGTTAAAGCGTTAAACAACGCAATCCACCGAAAGGAATCGACCGATGACGACTCAATCAAATGCCCTGGTAACCGGCGGAAGCCGAGGTTTGGGCTTGGCCCTGTGCAAACAATTGGCCCAAGAGGGCTTCAAAGTTTGGATGGCCTGTCGAGACACAGCGGCCGGACGCGCTTTGGCTCAGCGCCTGCCCGGCGAAGTGGCGGTGGTGGAAATGGACGTCACGGTGCCCGATTCAGTCAAGAAAGCCCTGCAAGTGGTGGCGCTGGCAGATGACAAACTGGACTTGCTGATCAACAACGCCGGCATTTACCCGTCGGGTGATGAGTACCCCCAAACCCAGCCTGAGTCCCTCCTCATGGACACCCTCGCCGTCAACGTCGGCGGGGTACATTCGGTCATTCAAGCCGCCTTTCCTTGGTTGCAACTGGGTCAAAACCCGGCTGTGGTGAATGTCTCCTCTGGCTATGGCTCGTTGGCGCTCAATGCCGTGCAACACATGGACGCGCTTTGCTATTGCACTTCTAAAGCAGCCCTCAACATGCTCAGCTTGCAATGGTCTCGTGTGTTGACGCCCCTGGGCATCCAGATTTGCATGCCTTCACCCGGTTGGATGAGGACCTCCATGGGCCGCGCCGACGGCAAATCGCCAGAGCAAGGGGCGGCCATCGTGCTCGAAGCCGCCCGCTTGTGCCGCCAAGGGCGACTCAACAAGGCCTACATCGGCGAGAACGGAACGATTCCCTGGTAAGGGGGTTCTGGTTCTTTCTTTCTTTCTTTCTTTCTTTCTGTTAGCGGTCTTTGAACACCGGCACACCCTTGCTAACGGCTTGGCCAATTTTGAAGAAGACATCGGTGTTGTCCATCACGCCGGTAAACGCCCAAGCGCCTCGCCCCATGGCCGACAAGGGCACATCGGTGGCCGTGTGGACGGCGCTGTTGCCGGGCACTTGACCGGTCACCAGATACCGCCCAGCCACATCCCGCTTCAGCGGGTTGCTGGGATAAGTGGATTGGGGCGCTTGATTCGCAAAGGGCTGCTGAGGATCGGTGATGGGTTGTGGGTTCGTGCGCCAATCTTCATAGCGATCGGCGTTGGCGCCGTAACCGACCAAAATGCGAAAATCGATGTCTTCTGTCTGTGGATAGCCATCGGCCGAGAAGTGGTAGCGTGGGAATTTGGCTTGTTCATAAACGCCCACGACTTTGTCGCGAACGTTCTCAGTGCCGCCCGCTTGGATGAGTTCTTGCAGTTTTTGATCCGTCACTTTGGAGGCGCCAATCAACGACGCGCCTGCGGTCTCATGGTCGGCGGTGACGATGACCAAAGTGTCGGGATGCTTCAGCGCGTAGGCACGGGCCACGCCCACCGCTTTGTCAAATTCGAGGGTTTCCAGAATCCAACGCTCGGTATCCATGTTGTGGGCTTGCTTGTCGATCGACGCCCCTTCCACCATCAATACAAAGCCTTTTTTATTTTTCTCCAAAACAGCCAGGGCCTTGGTGGTCATTTCGTCCAACATGGGCTGATCGGGGAAGCCAAACTCCTCGACAATGCTGGCGCCGCTTTGACCGCCCCCCACAGACGTCCCTGCTGTAACGGTCGTTTTAGCGCGTCGGCCATTGATTTTGTCCAGCGCAACGTTCATGTTGGCGTAGGAAAACAGGCCCAACAGGCGGTCTGTTTTGTCAACGGAGATCGCGTCCAATGTCGTCTTGTCGGGTGCGTAGACAAAGCCTGCGCGCTCAAAGTCGGCAATCAAATCGCGCTCGGGGTCGCGTTGACCGGGCGAGATGCCCCAGGCTTTCACCAAATTGGCGGTGTGGGCCAAAGCGGGATTCGCCTCGGTGGCAAAGGCATAGTCGTTGCTCAAAGCGCGCGCCGAGCCAGGCACACTGGCGGGCAAGAACCATTTGCGCCCCCCGCCCATCAACACCGACAGACCCGTTAAGCCGCTGTCGTCCAAATACTGGTCGACGATGCCGGTGCCGGCACCGCGGTTGCTGGTGTGCACGGCATTGGCTGCGGGCGTCGCGTCAAAAACATCGGCGGTGGTCACCAAGCCCAGCGACTTGCCTTGGGTGCGGTGCAGGTATTCGCTCAAATATTCCATGCGGGGGTTGTCAAAGGGGTCGATGGTGTCGTCCGGAAAAACGCCTTCTTCGTTGTTGTTGTGCTTGTTGCCGGTGACATAGCTTGACATCCCAGGTGAGGAGTCGGTCACCAACGCATTCAGAGAAGAGGTTTTCACCATGCCGGTGATGGGCAACAAATCCATCGCCAAAGGCTGGTTGGCTTTGCCTTGCGCATAACCGCCCGACACAATGCGGGCAGCGGTTCGATGGGCTGCGCCCATGCCGTCGCCCAGCAAAATGATCACGTTTTTGACCTTGGCTTTTGCGGAATTCCCCAACTTGCCCAATTCAACCGCCTGCCAAGCCACCACTTCAAACTGGCCTTGTGCGGTGACGGTTTGACTGTCGTTTTGCTGAGCGGTCACTGAAAAATTGTGGACGCCCGGCTTTTCAACTTGCAAAGCGCGCAGGGTGGCAATCGTGGCGTTTTTTGGCACAGAGGCCAAACAACCTTCCTCACAAGAACGCAGGCTGGTAGGGGCTTTGAGGGGTTGACCGTCGAGCAGGAAGCGAACATCGGAGATCTGCCCTTGCGCTGAATCAGGAACCAGGGTCGCTTGCAAGTCAAATTTTTGCCCCGGCAAGAAACGCGCAACGACAGGGGCACTCGAGTTGATACCGACCTGGGTGTGCCCCTGACCTTGGCTGAACAACTCGCTCGGCGGCGTGAGTCGCGTGACGCTGGGCGCTGCCCAGGACGCTGCACTGGCGCACATCAGCAACGCGCCAAGGGTCAGTTGGCTGAGTTCAAAACGGGGGTTGACTAAAAGGGGGGGGAAGGCCAAAGACATGTTCAATCCTCAATTCAGGGTTCATTCAATTGCAAAGAAAACCAATACGTTTGTCCATCGGGTGCCCGTTCGGCGCCCCAATGGAAGCGGCCTTTTAAAGTCATTCGCTCTGATTCACCAAGGATTGGCGTGGGCGAAACCGACACCCCCTTTTCCCCCTTTTGCAAGGGGGCCAATGTCACCAGCACGGTGTTGGCAGGCAAGTCGTTGGCGTCACCGTCTTCTTCTGGGCTGACCTGATTGGGCAAAGGGGCCAACAAGAACCAACCCACCGTGGGGACATCGGTTTTGACGCGGTAACCCGTCAGGCTGACCCGTTGATCTTGAAGGGATCGGGTTTTGGCGCTCAATGCCAAGCCACGGGGTCCGATGGGTGTTTGAAAAAATTCATGGAAACCCAAAACTTCCGCTGGGGTTGCAGGGGGTTTCGCGGCGCTTTGTGCCACCCATTGAGGCCCATTTTGGGCAACGGCTTGGGTTGGCATCACTGTCAGCATCGCCAGCAACGCCAGCAACGTCAGCGACTTCAACAACAGCAGGCGCCACACAGCCAGCGGTAAAGCCCGCCAGAAAACGGCGCGCAAGTCCCCAATAGTTTCAGGCCACGGCGCGTGGCGATTGACTTGACTGTTCACCGAGGGGGATCTTGTTCTTTTCATGGGCTGGCCGTTTGAAAACATCTAATCACCTTTGCGTGACAGGGGCATGAAAATCTCGAATTGCGCATGGGTGCACTATTATTTATGCTTTATGCCTTCTAACGGGGACGCCCACACATGCGATTTCAGCAACGCCTTATTTTTCGCCTTCTGGTCAGTGCCGGCCTTTCCAGCGGCCTTTGCAGCGGCCTTTGGCTCACCCCCCTTCAGACCGTTCAGGCGGCCTCGGTCGTGAGCTCAGGCATTGAAGCCAACGCCGCTGACCCCAGCGTTCGGGTGCAGGACAATTTGTTCAACAGTGTGAATGGCACCTGGCTGAAAAACACCGAAATCCCTGCTGACAAATCAACCTTCGGCACCTTCATTCAATTGCGCGATCAGTCGGATTTGCGGGTTAAAACCCTGCTGGACGAATTGGCCACCCAAACAGCCCCTTCCGACAAGGCGTCCAGCGACAAAGCCAAGACCCCTCAGACCATGGCCCAAAAAGTGAGCCTGTTTTATGCCAGCTACCTGGACACCGACAAAATAGACGCCCTTGGCGCCGCGCCCATTCAACCCTTGCTGGCTGAAATTGAAGCCATCAAAACCCGGGCTGCGTTATCAGAATTTCTGGGCAAGGCGCAAGGGCTGCTCATCAACACGCCTGTGGGCGTGGGCGTCGAGGCCGACCCCAAACACCCCTTGGAGAATCTTACGCAAACGTGGCAAGGCGGCTTGGGGCTGCCCGACCGGGATTACTACCTGATCACCGACAACGAGCGCTTCGCCAAAGCCCGCTCTGCCTATGAAACCTATTTGACCCAACTCATCGAGTGGGCCCACCTGGCACCTGGGCAAAACGCGAAGCAAGCCGCCCAGCGGGTGATGGCCCTTGAGTTCAAAATAGCCCAAGCCCATTGGGACAAAGTCGATAACCGCGATCCGGTCAAAACCTACAACCCCATGACCGTGAAGCAGCTGCAAGGCTTGGCCCCTGAGCTGGATTGGTCGCTTTTCTTTAAGGCAGCGCAGCTCAAAGGCATCGACACGCTGTCCGTCTCACAGCCCAGTGAAGTGGCCGGCACCGCCAAACTCACCGCCGAGGTGCCCTTGGCAGACTGGCGACTTTATTTGCAGCTGCGCGCCCTGGATGGTTTGTCGAGCGTCCTGCCCAAGCCGGTGCGCGAGGCCAGTTTTGCCTTCCATGGCACCGCCTTGTCGGGCGCCAAAGAAGAACGTCCGCGTTGGCAAAAAGCCACGGCCGCTTTGAACGGGGCTCTGGGTGAAGCGGTGGGACAGCTTTATGTGGAACGTTACTTTCCTGCGTCATCCAAGACCCGCATGGAATCACTGGTGGCCAACTTGATGGCCGCCTACAAAGAATCGATTGACAAATTGTCTTGGATGACGCCCGCCACCAAGGCCAAAGCGCAAGAAAAGTTGTCGCAATACAGCATCAAAATTGGCTACCCGAATCACTGGCGCGACTACAGCCCGCTGCAGGTGGTGGCCGGTGAAGCGGCGGGCAATGAAATGCGTGCTGCCACCTTCCTGTGGAACCGCACCACGGCCAAGTTAGGCCAGCCGGTAGACCGAACCGAGTGGCACATGACACCCCAAACGGTGAACGCCTATTACAACCCGTCGGCCAACGAAATTGTGTTCCCTGCCGCCATTTTGGAGCCCCCTTTCTTCAACAGCCAAGCCGACGATGCGGTCAATTACGGTGGCATTGGCGCGGTGATCGGCCACGAAATCAGCCACGGCTTTGACGACCAAGGCAGCCAGTTCGATGGCACCGGCGCTTTGAACAATTGGTGGACCCCCGAAGATCGCCAAGCCTTTGAAGCCCTCACCACCCAACTGGTGAATCAATACGAAGCCTATGTGCCCTTGCCTGGCACCCACCTCAACGGCAAACTGACTTTGGGTGAAAACATTGCCGACTTGTCGGGCTTGCAAATCGCCTACAAAGCCTATGTGCGGTCTTTGAAGGGCCAACCCGCCCCCGTGATTGACGGGCTCACGGGGGAGCAACGCTTCTTTTATGGCTGGGCACAAGTCTGGCGCTCCAAGAGCCGCGATGAGCGCTTGCTGCAACGCCTGACCTCGGACCCCCACTCGCCCGAGCCTTTCCGGGCCAACGGCGCCGCCGTGAACCACGATGGATTCCATCAAACCTTTGGCACCCAGCCTGGCGACGGCATGTACAAAGCCCCTGGCGAGCGCATCCGACTTTGGTGACTTTGGTGACTTTCGTGGTGGAAGGTCACCAAGGGGCCAACCCGGACACCTGAGCGACCCACAAAATGGTTGAAAATGGACAATTAATTTGTCTTTGAAGCGGATATTGAGCCCATGTGGATCGTCAACATAGCCTTGCGTCGGCCGTATACCTTTGTGGTGATGGCGATCCTTATCTTGCTCGCCTCCCCTTTGGCGCTGATGCGCATGGCGACCGACATTTTTCCGGACATCAACATTCCGGTCATCAGCATTGTCTGGAACTACACCGGCTTGTCGGCCCAAGAGATGGGCGCCCGCATCACCTCAGTCAACGAGCGGGCGTTGACAACCACGGTCAACGACATCGAGCACATTGAGTCTCAATCGTTGTCGGGGGTTTCGGTCATCAAGGTGTTCTTCCAGCCCAACGCCAACATCCAAACGGCATTGGCCCAAGTGACCGCGGTGGAGCAAGCGGTACTGCGCCAAATGCCCACCGGCACCGTGCCGCCCTTCATCATCAAGTACTCGGCATCCAGCATCCCGGTGATTCAGTTGGGCTTGTCGAGCTCGACGCTTTCAGAATCCACCTTGTTTGACACCGCCGTCAACTTCTTGAGACCACGTCTCATCACCATTCCGGGGGCCGCGGTGCCTTATCCCTATGGAGGCAAAAGCCGCACTATTTCGGTCGATCTGAACACCCAAGCCTTGCAAGCCAATGGCTTGGCGCCCGGCGACATCGTGGCCGCCATCAACGCCCAAAACCTGACGCTGCCCTCCGGCACCACCAAGATCGGCGGGACCGAGTTCACCGTGAAATTAAACGGCTCGCCCAACTCGATTGAGGAGCTGAACCGCATCCCCGTCAAAACCATCAACGGCGCCACGCGTTATTTGGGTGACATCGCCCATGTGCGCGATGGCTTTACACCCCAAACCAACATCGCCCGCACCAATGGCCAGCGCGGCGTGTTGATCTCGGTTCTAAAAAATGGCGGGGCGTCGACCTTGGACATCGTCAAAACCCTGCGTGAAATGTTGCCCGAAGCGGCCAAGACCTTGCCTCCAGACTTGACCATCACCCCGCTGTTTGACCAGTCTTTGTTTGTGAAATCGGCCATCAACGGCGTCCTGCATGAAGCCCTGATTGCGGCGGCTTTAACGGCCCTGATGATTTTGTTGTTTTTGGGCAATTGGCGCAGCACGGTCATCATCGCGGTGTCGATTCCGCTGTCGGTTTTGTCGTCGATTTTGATCATGTTTGCGCTGGGTGAAACCATCAATCTGATGACGCTGGGCGGCTTGGCCTTGGCGGTGGGCATCTTGGTGGACGATGCCACGGTCACGATAGAGAACATCGAGCGTTACATGCAGCTGGGCAAGCCCTTGGAAGAATCCATTCTGAGCGGCGCCGGTGAAATTGCCATTCCTGCGCTGGTTTCAACGCTTTGTATTTGTATTGTGTTCGTGCCCATGTTCTTCTTGACGGGCGTGGCGCGCTACCTGTTTGTGCCTTTGGCCGAGGCGGTCATTTTTGCCATGCTCGCCTCTTATGTATTGTCCCGGACCTTGGTACCGACCATGTTCAAATTGATGATGTCGGGACACGAATATGGATCAGCGCCCACGGCCAAGGTGTCTTTTTTCAAGCGCATTTACTTGGCTTTTGACGCCGGCTTTGAGCGCATGCGCGGCGGCTACATGGTCATCTTGAGCGCCTTATTGCCCCGGCGCGGACGCTACATGGCGGGCTTCTTGGCGTTTTGCTTGGCCTCTTGCGGTCTTTACGCGGTCATGGGCCGTGACTTTTTCCCGACCGTTGATGCGGGTTTGATCCGGCTTCACTTCCGGGCCCCCACGGGCACCCGCATCGAAGAAACCGCCCGCTTGGCCGATGGCATTGAAGCGGCGATTCGGCAAACCATTCCCAAGGAAGAAATTGGCACCGTGCTCGACAACTTAGGCGTGCCCTACAGCGGCCTGAACTTGTCTTACAGCAATTCAGGCGTGATCGGTACGTTGGATGGTGAAATCCAAATCGCTTTGAATGATGGCCACCGCCCCACCGACGACTACATCAAACGGTTGCGGGCCGAATTGCCCGGCCAATTCCCAGGGGTTGAAATTTTCTTTCAACCCGCCGACATCATCACGCAGATTTTGAACTTTGGCCAACCCGCCGCGATTGACATCAAGTTCACTGGCAACAAGGTCGAAGACAATTTCCGTCTGGCGGCTTTGCTCCAGCGTGAACTGAAAAAAATCGACGGCGCGGTGGATGTTCACATTCAGCAACGGTTGGATCAACCCACCAAGAAGCTGACCATGGACCGCAGTCGCTTGCAGCAAGTGGGCTTGAGCGCCCAAGACCTGGCGCAAAGCCTGTTGGTGTCGCTGTCGGGCAGCTTCCAAACAGCGCCAGCGTTCTGGCTGAACCCGAGCAACGACATCGTTTACAACATCACCGTTCAAACGCCACAATACGAAGTGGATTCGGTTGACAAACTCCTGCAAACCCCAGTTAGCAACGCCACGGCCACACCCCAAGTGGCAGGCAATTTGGTGACGATCACCCCCAGCCGCGAGCAAGCGGTGGCTTCGCGCTACAACATCCAACCTGCGGTCGACATTTACGTCAGCGTGTCGGGCAAAGACCTGGGTTCGGTGGCCGTCGAGGTTGAAAAAGCCATCGACAAAATTCGCGACCAACTGCCCCGCGGCACCAGCGTGAACATGATGGGTCAAGTTAAAACCATGCAAACCTCCTTCACCGGATTGGGCGTGGGTTTGGCGATAGCGATTGTCTTGGTCTACCTGCTGATCGTGGTGAACTTCCAATCTTGGGTTGACCCCTTCATCATCATCACCGCCTTGCCGGCCGCTCTGGCCGGGATTGCATGGATGCTGTTCTTAACGGGCACCTCCTTGTCGGTACCGGCCCTCACCGGGGCCATCATGACCATGGGGGTGGCCACGGCGAACAGCATTTTGATGGTGTCCTTTGCGCGAGAACGGTTACTGGCCGGCGAGCCGCCCTTGGCCGCCGCCCTTGAAGCGGGTACCACCCGATTACGACCCGTCCTGATGACGGCATTGGCCATGATCATCGGCATGCTGCCCATGGCCTTGGGTATGGGCGAAGGGGGCGAACAAAATGCGCCTCTGGGTCGTGCCACGATCGGCGGCTTGTTGTTCGCCACCTTGTCGACTTTGTTCTTTGTGCCGCTCGTTTTTGCCTCGATTCACCGCCGATTGCAACTTCGCCAAGAACGCAAAGACCGGCAAGCGAAGCCAGCAGGCCGCGCACTCAAAACAACAACATCTTGAGATTTGAGGAATCGTCCAATGTCCAACCGTCATGAATCCCTTGGCATCCACGGCCTGCAGTCCCACGCGGCCGCTCACCATTTGCGCCGCCTGACTTTGCTCAAGCGCACCCATTTATTTGCAGCGATTGGCGTTCTCTTGCTTGGCGCAGGGGCTCTGAGCATCCTGGGGCAGCGAGCCGCGCAGTCCAAAGAACTTCAAGGTGTGACGGCAGAAGGCGCCAAAATTTATGTCGTCGTGGCCAAGCCTCAAACCGCCAAAAGCCAGAACGGCATTGAGTTGCCCGGCACCTTGCAAGGCTACATCGAAAGCCCAATTTTTGCCCGCACTTCAGGCTATGTGACGCATTGGTACAAAGACTTGGGCCAAGCCGTCAAGAAGGGGGATGCCTTGCTGGACATTGCCACGCCAGAAATTGAACAACAACTGACCGAAGCCCGCGCCACGCGCCGTCAAATTGAGCAAACGGTCCAACTGGCCCGAACCTCTTTTGAGCGCTGGAAAGCACTGCGTCAAAAAGACGCCGTTTCGCAACAAGAATTGGACGAGCGTCAAACCACCTTGAAGTCGGCCGAAGCCAGCTTGAATGCCAGCCAAGCCAATGTGCAACGGCTTGAAGATTTGCTGAGCTACAACCACATCGCCGCGCCCTTCAGTGGCATCGTGACCAAGCGCCTGGTGGATGTCGGCCATTTGGTTGACGCTGGCAATGGGGGCGCCCCCAAGGCGCTCTACACCTTGGCTCAAATTGACCAGCTCCGCATTTTTGTCGCCGCGCCTCAAACCTACTCACAAATGATCAAAGTGGGTATTCCGGCCGAGGTCCGACTCAGCGAATTGCCCGGCGAGGTTTTCAAAGCAAAGGTGGTCCGCACGGCCGGCGCCATTGACACCAGCACCCGCACGTTGCCAGTGGAAGTCAACTTGGCCAACCCCAAGGGCCAACTCTTGCCCGGCGCTTATGCGCAAGTGACCTTAAAAGGCTTGAAAGTAGACGCCACGGTGTTGACCATCCCCAACAATGCCCTGCTGTTCCGACCCGAAGGCACGCAATTGGCCTTGGTGAAAGACAACAAGGTGCATTTACAAACCATCAAAATCAGCCGCGACATGGGCCAACGTTTGGAGGTGGCCAGCGGCCTGACACCGGACGATGCCTTCATCATCAACCCCCCCGACTCCATCACCGAGGGCGATGTGGTCGTGGTCAAAGCGGCGCCAACACCCGCTGCAGCACCGGGTACACCGCCTGCCAAAGCGGGAGGGGCCTCGTGATGCGCCAGGCCTTCAAGCTGAGTTCGCTCGGGTTGGCGGCATGGCTGCTGGCTGCCTTGTGCGCCTGCGGCTCGCTGGCGCCCGAGTACCATGCGCCCAAAGCGAATGCACCTGCTCACTGGCAAGAGGCCGCCACCGAGCCGGGCTGGCAAGCGGCTCAACCGCGCGACAGTGAAGCCAAGGGGGCTTGGTGGAAAATTTTCAATGACCCTGTTTTAAACGCCTTGGCTGAAGCCACTTTGGCGCACAACCCCAGTCTGGCGCAAGCGCAATTCAGGTTGGACCAAGCCAAAGCGCAAACCGCTTTGGCCCTGGGGGCTCAAAGCCCCACGGTCGGCGTCGCTGCAGGCACCTCTCGTTTTGAAACCTCGGCCGCTCGGCCTCAAGGCAATTACGCCGTGGTCAATCAACGGGTCACGCAAAATGATTTCAATGCGGCTTTCACGACGTCGTATGAAATTGACTTGAGCGGTCGCGTGCGCAGCCAAATTGACAACGCCAAAGCGCTGGAAGTCAAAAGCGGCGCTGATTTTGAAAACACTCGGCTGCTGCTGACCGCCCAACTGGCCACTTCGTATTTCTCATTGCGCGCTTTGGATGCCGATCTGGCGCTTTTAAACCGCACCCTGCACGACCAGAAAAAGCTGATCGCCCTGCTGGAAGATCGCCATCAACAAGGTTTGACTTCGGGTCTGGATTTGGAACAACAAAAGGCGCTCACCGCCTTGGTTGAAAACCAAATACTGAATTCACAAGACCAGCGCAGTCACTTTCAAAATGCCATCGCCACCGTGTCAGGTCAAGCCGCCCCCCGCTTTGAGTTAGCGACTTGGGGCTCACCCGCCGAATCGTTGCCCGCCGTGCCCCCCGTGCCATTAGGCAGCCCTGCCGCCGTGCTGGAACGGCGCCCCGATGTGGCGAGCGCCGAACGTGCAGTCGCTGCGGCCAACGCGCACATCGGCGTGGCCCGCAGCGCTTACCTGCCCAGCTTGACCTTGGGTGCTTTGCTCGGCACCGATGCCAACAAAACGCCTTTGCTGTTCACCGGTCCGGCGGGGCTGTGGTCACTGGGGCTGAATGCGGGCTTGACCTTGTTGGACGGTGGCCGCATAGACGCCAATGTCAGCAGCGCCAAAGCCGCCAACCAACAAACCGTGAGCGCTTACCAACAAACGGTGCTGAGCGCGTTTGAAGAAGTGCAAAACGCGATCAATACCCGTGACACCTTGGCACGCAGTCAAAGCACTTTAAAGCGGGGCGCCCAGAGTGCCCGTCAGGCTTACGAATTGACCCAAGCCCGCTACGAGCAAGGCGCCTCGAGCTATTTAGACGCTTTGACCAACGAACAAGTCTGGCTGAGCTACGAGCGCCAGTTATTACAAAACCAAGGCCAACAACTCGTCAACACCGTTCAATTGGTGAAGGTGTTGGGCGGAGGCTGGTCCGGCTTTTAAAACGAAACCGGTCGTGCTTCCAGAACGCAGTCGCTGCGCGGCAGGGCCAAACAAGGCAGAATCCAGCCTTCGCTTTTTTCTTCGGCGCTGAGCCCAGGCCATTCAATGCCATAGGCCACTTGACCTGTTCGCAGGCGGCAAAGGCAGGTTCGGCACGTCCCGTTGCGACATGAACTGGCCAATGCGATCCCGGCCGCCTCGGCGCTCAAGAGCAAGGGCGTATCGGCTTTGGCGACCCAATGCGCACCGCTGGGGGTCAATTCGATGCGCCAAGTTTCTGGCACCAGCACCTGCGTTTTCAAGCACGCGTCCTGATTTTGAATGCGGCTTAAACCAACGCCAACGCCAACGCGGTCGCTTCGCCGCCGCCGATGCACAAGGTGGCCAAGCCACGTCGCAAGCCGCGCGCTTTTAAAGCATGGATCAAGGTCACGATGATGCGGGCACCCGAGGCGCCGATGGGGTGCCCCAAAGCACAAGCGCCGCCATTGACATTGACGATCTCGTGGGGTAATTTGAGCTCGGCCATCAAGGCCATGGGCACGACCGCAAAGGCCTCGTTGATTTCCCACAAATCGACATCACCCACTTGCCAACCGGCTTTGGTCAAGGCCTTTTGCGTGGCACCCAATGGCGCGGTGGCAAACCAATTGGGTTCTTGAGCGTGGGTAGCATGGCTGACAATTTTGGCCAAGGGTTTCAGGCCTTTGGCGGCTGCGGTGCTGGCACGCATGAGCACCAAAGCGGCGGCGCCGTCGTTGATGGACGAGCTTGAAGCGGCGGTGATGGTGCCGTCCTTTTTGAAGGCGGGTTTCAGGCTGGTCATTTTGTCGAGCTTGACCTTGCCAGGGCCTTCGTCGGTGCTCACGACGCGCTCACCGCTGCGGTCTTTGACCGTCACGGGGGTGATTTCAGCTTGAAAAGCCCCGCTCGCAATGGCCGCGCGCGCACGTGTCACGCTGGTGCTGGCAAAGGCGTCCTGATCGGCACGGGTGAAGTTGTATTTCGCCGCGCAATCTTCGCCAAAGGTGCCCATCGAACGGCCGGGCTCATAAGCGTCTTCCAGACCATCGAGCATCATGTGGTCAAAAATGCGGTCGTGGCCCATGCGGTAACCGCCCCGCCCTTTTTGCAGCAAATAAGGCGCGTTGGTCATGCTCTCCATGCCACCTGAAATCATCACCTCGTGGCTGCCGGCCAAGATCATGTCGTGGGCCATCATCGTGGCCTTCATGCCCGAGCCGCACATTTTGCTCAACGTCACCGCACCCGCTTCTTTGGGCAAGCCGCCTTTGAACGCCGCTTGGCGCGCTGGGGCTTGGCCTTGGCCAGCCATCAAGCAGTTGCCAAACAAAACCTCCCCCACGTCTTCTGGAGAAATGCCAGCGCGTGCGACTGCCGCGCCGATGGCGGCGCCCCCCAAATCATGGGCTGCCAAGCCTGAAAAATCGCCCTGAAAAGACCCCATGGGGGTGCGCACCGCGCTGACGATGACGATGGGGTCATTTTGAAGGGGGGAAGTGGCAGTGCTCATGGGAAAAATCTCCGGATGTGGGGCGGGGGTTTGCGATCGATCAGCAGCGGCCGGTTCTTAACCGCGCGGATAGCGCTTGAACGCAGCGCGGAAAACGGGCATGACTTCTTCTGGGCGGCTCATGCTGACTTTGAGGTCGTTCACCAAACCGTCTTTCAACCCATAACACCAACCGTGCACCGTGACTTTTTGGCCCCGGCTCCAGGCGTCTTGCATGACATTGGACAAGGCCACGTTGCCCACTTGCTCAATCACGTTCATTTCGCACAACACGTCTTCTTGTTCCTTGACCGGCAAATGGTCCAAGCGTTGGCGGTGGCGAATTTTGACGTCGTGCACATGGCGCAACCAGTTGTCGGCCAGGCCGACACGTGTCCCCCGCAAGCTTGCCAAGACGCCGCCGCAGCCATAGTGGCCGACCACAATGATGTGCTCGACCTTCAAATGATCGACGGCGAATTGAATCACCGACAAGGCGTTCAAATCAGAGTGCACCACGACGTTGGCGACGTTTCTGTGGACAAAAATCTCACCCGGATCGAGACCAATGATTTCATTGGCGGGGACGCGGCTGTCGGCACAACCAATCCACAAGTACTTGGGCGTTTGTTGCTGCGAGAGCTTGTAAAAAAACCCGGGACGATCGGCCTCCATGCGGGCCGCCCAGTCGCGGTTGTTTTGAATCAGACTTTGGATGCTAGTGGTCATGGAAAAGAGTTTAGCTTCACCCTCATTTTTTCTAAAAAACCATCCCCTTTTCAGGGTCTCAAAGCGTCTCGGCAAACAACTCTCGCCCAATCAACATGCGTCGAATTTCGCTGGTGCCAGCGCCTATTTCGTACAACTTGGCATCGCGCCACAAACGGCCCAAGGGGTAGTCGTTGATGTAGCCATTGCCGCCAAAAATTTGCACGCCTTCGCCCGCCATCCAGGTGGCTTTTTCGGCGCACCACAAAATGACCGAGGCGCAGTCTTTGCGCACTTGACGCACATGCTCGGTGCCGAGCAAATCCAGGTTTTTAGCAACGGTGTAAGCAAATGAGCGACCGGCTTGGAGGACGGTGTAAAGGTCGGCCACCTTGCCTTGGATGAGCTGAAACTCACCGATGCTCTGGCCAAATTGTTTGCGGTCGTGGATGTAGGGAATGACGTTGTCCATCACCGATTGCATGATGCCGAGTGGCCCGCCAGTGAGCACGGCGCGCTCATAGTCCAAGCCGCTCATGAGCACCTTGGCACCCATGTTCAGGCCGCCCAACACGTTCTCGGCGGGCACCTCCACGTTGTCAAACACCAACTCGCCCGTGTGGCTGCCGCGCATGCCGAGCTTGTCGAGCTTTTGCGCAATTGAAAAGCCTTTCATGCCCTTTTCAATCAAAAAGGCCGTGACGCCACGGGCACCGAGTTCAGGCTCGCTCTTGGCGTAGACGACCAGCGTATCGGCGTCAGGGCCGTTGGTGATCCACATCTTGCTGCCATTCAGCAAGAAGTAGCCGCCCCCTGAAGCGCTGGGTTCTTTCCATTCGGCTTTCAGCTTCATGCTGATAACGTCTGAACCTGCACCCGGCTCGCTCATCGCCAAGGCGCCCACGTGTTCACCTGAAATCAGCTTGGGCAGGTATTTGGCCTTTTGCGCTGCGGTGCCATTGCGGTTGATTTGGTTCACACACAGGTTGCTGTGCGCGCCGTAGGACAAACCCACTGAAGCGCTGGCACGGCTGATTTCCTCCATCGCGACCATGTGGGCCAAGTAGCCCATATTGGCCCCGCCGTCGGCTTCAGAAACGGTGATGCCGAGTAAGCCCAAGTCGCCCATCTTGCGCCAAAGGTCCATGGGAAACTGGTCGTGGCGGTCGATCTCGGCGGCACGCGGGGCTATTTCGGCTTGGGCAAAGTCGAACACCGCCTCGCGCAAAGCGTCGACCTCTTCGCCCAACTGGAAGTTCAAGCCGGGTAATTGGCTGGGGGCTGCATGGCTCATGAAGGTCTCCTTTTGGCGGTTTTCAGGTGTTTGTTCAACAAGGCCAGCACTTCTTTTTCCTGCGCCTTGACTTCGTCTAAGTTGGCTTGAAGATCGGCCATTTGGGCTTGAAGTTGTTGCTTGTGCTGACTCAAAATTTCGGCAAATTTCTCCAACTGCGGCACCGTGTCGCGCGGGCTGTCGTACATGTCCAAAATGGCCTTGGCGCCCAACAAGGACAACCCGAGCCGTTTGGCGCGCAACGTCAATTTGAGCCGAGCCCGGTCACGGGCGCTGTAAACCCGGGTCCGTCCACCCGGGCCGGTTCGGTGCGGTTGCAGCAGGCCCATGTCTTCGTAAAAACGAATGGCCCGCGTGGTCAGATCGAATTCTTGCGCCAATTCGCTGATCGAAAACTGAAGGGTCGGCAACACAGGAGACATGGGAAGGGGGAAAAATCGGAAAACGAGGTGACGTTGACGTTAACGTCAATCATAATCGCCGGATGAACACTTTGACACCTGAACTTCATTACCCCTTTGAGGAAACCCTGCCCGAGCCGGGTACGACCTTCGAAGTGGCGCCTGGCGTGCGTTGGTTGCGCATGCCATTGCCGTTCGAGCTGAACCACATCAATTTGTGGCTGTTGGCCGATGAGATGGACGGCGTCAAAGGTTGGACGGTGGTGGACTGCGGCATCGACAACCCCACCACCCGCGCGCATTGGGAAACCATTTTCAACAACGAACTCCAAGGCCTGCCGATTCTTCGCGTCATTGCCACCCACATGCACCCCGACCACCTGGGTTTGGCGCATTGGTTTTGTGAACGCTGGGGTGTCAACCTTTGGATCAGCGCCGCGGAGTACCTGTCGGCCGCCAAAGCCACCCAAAAAGCCGAACCCGCCAGCCTACAAAACGCCACCGACTTTTGCAGCCAGAACGGCCTGACGAATCAAAAAGCCGTGGAGCACATGCATTACCGCGCGGCCTTCTATTCGAAACTAACACCTCGGGTGCCGCCTCGGTATGTGCGCCTTCACGCGGGCGATGTGATCACCATCGGCAGCGATCGTTGGCGTTGCATTCCTGGCTTTGGGCATTCTCCGGAACACATGGCTTTGTCCTGCGAATCAAGGCACTTGCTGATCGGCGGTGACATGATGTTGCCGCGCATTTCCACCAATGTCAGTGTGTATGAGACGGAACCCTTGAGTAATCCGGTTCAGCAATTTTTGGACTCGATTGACTTGTTCAAACCTTTATCAGCCGAGACGCTCACTTTGCCGGCGCATGGCAAGCCTTTTCAAGGTTTGCACCACCGAATCGAGCAACTTCACGAGCACCATCAAGAACGTTTGGCGGAGCTGGAAGAAGCTTGCCGAGAAAATGCCTTGTGCGGTATCGACGCCATTCCGATTTTGTTCAAAAGAAACTTGGACGACCACCAAATGACTTTCGCTTTCGGTGAAGCGGTGGCCCACTTGCACGCGCTTTGGTACCGCGGTCGGGTGAAAAGAGCCAAGGGGCCCGATGGGATTTACCGTTTTTCGGCCTGAACCCGAAGGGGGTTTAAACCCAAGAAGTTTTTAGAGTCAAAAACCTAAAATTGGCCGATTGTCTTTAAAAGACACACAAACACCGTCTTGGTCGTAGACAATTTGACTTCTACCTCTGCACGGATGCGTCCAATCATCAATGGCCAAAAAGGCACCCCGTCGAACTGCCGAGCGCATTCTCGAAACCACCCTGAGCTTATTCAATCGGTTTGGTGAACTGAACGTCACCACCACCTTAATTGCCTCTCAAATGGGCATCAGCCCCGGTAATCTTTACTACCATTTCCCGACCAAAGAAGAATTAATTAATGTTCTTTTTGAACATTTTGAAACCCGATTTGAGGTCTTACTTCACAGTGCGCTTCCTTCTAATTTAGAAGAGGCCAAAACAACATTCTTTGCTTTGGTCAAACAGATATGGGATTATCGATTTTTGTTTCGCGACTTAAGTCATTTTCTGAGTAAGAATCGGCACCTTGAGTTGGAATTTCCCAAACTCATTCGTGGGAAATCCGATTTTTTCAGCCAGTGCTTGCAAAACCTCCATGAGCAAGGTTGTTTAAAGCTTCAAGCTGAACAGGTGGGTCAAATTGCCAAAGTAATGAGCCTGCTTTTGACTCATTGGATCAGTGAAGAATACATCCAAGCGCCTCGCCAAGCGCTGGAACCCGAGCAAGCCGAGTCTTCACAAGCGCGGATCATGGGCTTGATGTTAGAGCAGGTAATGCCCTTTCAGGCCGGAACGGCCTGAACCGCCTGAACGGCCTGAGCCATTTCAAACCCGAAGTTGGCGGCTTTGGGCGATGTCAAGCAGGCCATCAAAAATCAGGTGATCGACCAACTCGAAAGACAAACCCATGCTGGGCGCCATCTTCCAGCCCGCGCCGCCCGTCATGAAGCAGACCGGCTCTTGGCCAGTGTGCTCACGCAGATGCGCCACCATGCGGTGGACGGCCCCCGCAATGGCAAAAGTGCCGCCACTGGTCAACGCGTCGCTGGTGTTGGTGGGAAAGGTCACGACCTCGCCCGTCGGCACATGCAGACCCGAGGTGCCCGACTCCAAGGCCTTCAGCATGATGCCGTGCCCGGGCAAAATAAGACCCCCCAGAAATTGACCCTCGGCATCCACCGCCTCGACCGTGACGGCGGTGCCCACCATGACCACCACCAGAGGACCGGTTTGGCCGCGTCGCAACAAACGGTGGCGCGCGCCAATCACGGCCACCCAACGGTCAGCCCCCAAGCGCCCCGGAAAGTCGTAGCCATTTTTAACGCCCGCCTCAGCGGCCTGTGGCACCACCCAATTCGGCACGATGTCCCAAATTTCCATTTGGGCCTCGACACGGCGGCGCACGGCTTCACCCGCCACCACGCATCCGAGCATGCCGCGGGGGGGCGGCAGGTCAGCCCAGGCGCCCTCGGCCAAACGGTCGATGTTCTCTAAAAATTCGGCACCGTGTTCCATCAAATTGGCGCCAGGTTCCGCGCCTTCGTAGAGCGCCCATTTCAAGCGCGTGTTGCCAATGTCAATGGTCAGAAATGCCATGGATTCTCCACGTTAATCACAGTCGGTCAAAGTTGACGCCAAGGCAGGCAGGCCTGTCGCCATCCGCCCAATTGGCCGCGGTGGCCCTCTGCGTCCAGATCGCCCTCAAAGCCTTGCAAAATGTTGTAAGCCTCTAGGCCGAGTTCCGTGGCGCGCTTGGCAGCGGCGACCGAGCGCACGCCGCTGCGGCACAGCAACAAGACTTTTTGACGCCCTTTTGGGGATTGCGCTGCGGCCAGAATTTGCGCGTCAAACACGGGGTTCATGGCCATGCCGGGCCATTGTTTCCAAGCGACGTTGACAGCACCTGGCACAAAGCCCACATACTCTCGCTCCGCATCGGTGCGCACATCCACCAACACGGCTTCGCCCGATTGCCACCAATCAAAAGCGGTCTGAACCGTGATGTCACCGGCATAGCTCATGGGAAACTCCTTCCATTCATCTTAGAGGGTCAAGGCACCGAGCTGTCGCGCAACCGGCGACGCAATTGGTGCACATCGGGCAACACGCTGGCCACGGTGGCCCAAAACTGCGGGCTGTGGTTCATGACCCGCAGGTGAGACAACTCGTGCACCACGACATAGTCAATCAAATCGGGCGACAAATGCATGAGGCGCCAATTCAGGCGAATGGCACCGTCCTGACGCGCCGTCCCCCAACGGGTGCGGGCCTGCGACAGGCTGAGTGCCGTCCAACGGACAGCCAACTGAGGGGCGAAATGGTTCAAGCGCGAAACAAAGTAGCCTTGCGATTGATCCCGAACCCAATTTAAAACCACCTCACGCAAGGGGTCTTCAGCCGTCTTTTTGGCTTTGCGCTCCCAGTTCTTGGGCAACACCAATTCGCGAGACGCCAAGGCCTCTTGCCAAGTGGGCCATACAGTGAAAACGCCCTTTTTGGGGGGTGCGGGTTCAGACGAATCAGCAGGCTCGCCGCGCAAGACGATGGGGTGACCGTGCAATGGAAAGACCGTGCCCAGTCCCCAGCTTTGGGCCTGGTTTAGCGAGGCCGTTTGCCGCTGCTGGGTTTCTTGCAGCTTCTTCAAAATCCAGGGGCTTCGTTCGCGCAACGCCCCTTCCATTTGGCTCAAAGTGACCCACTTCGGGGCCCGCACTTCCAAGCCTTCGGCCCGAATCACAAAACCAATGCTGCGCCGTTGACAACGCACCAATCGGTAGGCCACCGGAACCCCCGACAAGTCCAACGTTCGATTGGCTTGTGGGTGCTGAAAACCAGGGCCGTTTTTAAATGCAGGGGCGGTGGTTGGCGCAAGAGCATCCCGGCCGAACCAGTCGAGGGTCAACTGCCACCAACTTGGCATCAGGCGTAGGCCTCTGGATCGAGGCGGTGCATTTCCGCTTCTATCCAAGTCTCGACCTGCTGCATCATCTCGTCGGGCTTGCGCCCTTCAGAAGGAATGGGCAAGCCAATTGACACGTCCACCACGCCCGGACGCAAGATGAACGATTTGAGGGGCCAGCATTTGGCGGAGGTGACGGCGATGGGCACGACCTGGGCGCCGGTTTCTATGGCCAAGCGCGTGCCGCCCGATTTGTATTGGCCTTTTTGGCCACGTGGAATGCGGGTGCCTTCGGGGAACATGATGAC
Source organism: uncultured Curvibacter sp. (assembly GCA_903828535.1). GTDB lineage: Bacteria > Pseudomonadota > Gammaproteobacteria > Burkholderiales > Burkholderiaceae_C > Curvibacter. Next base: position 35,322 of record CAIKMN010000003.1, on the reverse strand, counting down.
CCATACCCCTTGCGCCAACAGACGCCGGCCTTGGGCGACCACTTTGTTGAAGGCTTGGGTTCTTTGCGAGCGGTCTATGTGGATCATGTCCAAACGCCCCATGGCCCAACCAAAAAAGGGCACACTCAGCAGCTCTTTTTTAAAGACATAAGCCAACGGATGCGGCATCAAGGTCGGCATCAAAAAAGTCTCAAAAGTGGACTGGTGCTTGAGCAACAAAACGGTGGGGTTGATGTCACCCAAAGGCAAATTTTCTTGCCCACTGATGCGCACGCGGACACCACAGATGAAACGAGCCCCCCAAATCGCCACCGACAACCAACCCGCCGCGACCCACCACAAAGGCGTGCCTCGAATCCGCAACGAAACCGACAACAAATAGAGGGCCCAAGGGATCACGGTGACCACCAACCACAGCGCAAACAACAGGGAACGGGCCCAAGCCAAAACGGTCGCCATGTTGTCAATCAGAGGAGATCAATGGGGCCGCCTTGGCCTTCAGCGCGTCTTTGGCCACTTTGCTTTGTTTGATCTGCACGGCTTGTTTGGCCAAGAAATCATCGACAAAAGCGGGCAAGTCTTGATGAACCTGGGTCTCTGGAGGAAATCCGACCGCCAGGGGTTGATCGCGCCATTGGGCGCCAAGGCCTGTCAACACCAAATGCGGCTCGCAACCTGCCATGCTGCCGGCTTGCACATCACAAAGTTGATCGCCCAAGACAGGCACCCCCTTGAGGGAAAGGCCCCAACGCTCGGCAATTTGCTCAAACAAACCCGGCGCGGGCATGCGGCATGAGCAGGCCTCTTCAGGCGTGTGGGGACAGAGAAAAATCGCCTCAACGCGGCCACCCACGGCCGCCAACATTTTGTGCATCTTGGCGTGCATGGCGTTGATTTGCACCATGTCCAACAAGCCCCGTCCCAGGCCAGCTTGGTTAGAGACCACGACGACCTGATAGCCTGCATGGTTCAAGCGCGCTATGGCCTCCAAAGCCCCGGGCAAGGGACGCCATTCTTCGGGGCTTTTGACAAACTCGTCGCTGGCCTCATTGATGGTGCCGTCGCGGTCCAGAATGACGAGTTTGATGGGCATGAAAATTCCTTAGGCCAGTTTAAGCGGCCAAGCGCGACAAGTCAGCCACTCGATTCATCGCCAAGTGCAAAGATTGCAACAAGGCCAAACGATTGCGCCGCAGCGCGGGGTCAGGTGCGTTCACCATCACGCCCTCAAAGAAAGCATCGACCGGCGCACGCAAAGCGGCCAAGGTTTGCAAAGAGGCGGTGACTTCACCCGCGTCGAATTGTTGGTTCGCCAAGGGCACCGTGTTTTGCAGGGCCGCGAAAAGGTCTTTTTCGGCGGCTTCTTGCAAGAGGTTGGCTTGAACTGAACCCGATTCCTTCAGGCGCTCGCTGGCCTCTTCGGATTTTTTCAAGATGTTACCGATGCGCTTGTTCGCCGCCGCCAAGGCCGGGGCTTCGGGCAAAGCCGAGAAGGCGCGGACCGCGGCCAAGCGCTGAGACACCCAGGACAATCGTGCCGGACGCAGCGCCAGCACCGCCTCGACCTCTTGCGCAGTGAAGCAACCGCCAGCTTGTTGCGGGTCACGCAAACTCACAGCCAAGCGGTCGAAAATGAAGTCGGACAAGGCTTGCACGGTCTGCGCCGGGTCGGTGATCTTGTCGCCAAAGACGGCCGTCGCGGCTTGGAGCAACGCGGGCAAGGCCAAGTCCAATTGGTTCTCGATCAGCAAACGCACCACGCCCAAAGCGTGTCGACGCAGTGCAAACGGGTCTTTGTCGCCGGTGGGCAAGTTGCCAATGCCGAACATGCCGGTGAGGGTTTCGAGTTTGTCGGCCAAAGCCACCACCACGCCGACACGGCCTCGCGGCAAAGTGTCGCCAGCAAAACGGGGTTTGTAGTGGTCTTCAATGGCATCGGCCACCGATTCAGGCAAGCCGTCGTTCAGCGCGTAATAGCGGCCCATGGTGCCTTGGAGTTCTGGGAACTCACCGACCATGTCAGTGACCAAATCGGTTTTTGCCAACTGTGCGGCCAGATCCACTTGCTCGACCCCATTGGACTCACCCCCTTGCGTGGACAACGCGTTGGCGATCGACTTGGCGATCTCACGAACCCGAGTCACGCGCTCGCCTTGGGTGCCCAACTTGTTGTGATAAACCACTTTGCCCAGACCTTCGACACGGGAAAGCAGGGGTTTTTTACGGTCTTGGTCGAAGAAGAATTTGGCATCGGCCAAGCGGGGACGAACCACGCGCTCGTTGCCGCCAATCACCGCGCTGGCGTCGGCAGGGCTGATGTTGCTAACGACCAAAAACTGGTGCGTCAACTTGCCCGATTCATCCAGCAAGGGGAAGTATTTTTGATTGGCCTTCATGGTCAAAATCAGGCACTCTTGCGGCACCGCCAAGAACTGCTTTTCGAACTCACAAATCAACACATTGGGGCGTTCAACCAAGGCCGTGACTTCGTCGAGCAAGGCTTCGTCATCGATCGGGCGCACCCCGTTGCCGACCTGAGCGGCCGCCGCGGCGAGTTGGCGAACAATCTCAGCGCGGCGCTCTGCAAAGCTGGCAATGACCGCACCGTCCCGGCGAAGGGTGTCGGCATAGTCGTCGGCATGGGCCACGGTGACGACGGGCTGGGCGGCTTCAAAGCGGTGACCCGTCGTTGTATTGCCAGACTTCAAGCCCAACACCTTCAGCGGCACCACGCTGCTGCCGTGCAGCGCCAAGACGCCATGCGCGGGACGCACAAAATTCACACTGCTCCAGCCGGGCAATTCGCAATCGGTTTCGAGCTGGTAGGTCATGACCTTGGGGATCGGCAGCTTGGCCAGCGACTCTTCCAGGGCTTTTTGTAAACCCACCTCGAGCGAGGCGCCACTGGCCACGCTGTCGTAAAACAAGGCTTCGGCCTTGCCGTCCATGGCGCGCTTGAGGCCGGGCACCGCGGTGGCGTCTGCGCCCAAAGCGGCGAGCTTTTTCAGCAAGGCGGGGGTGGCTTGTCCTGCCGCATCCAGACCGACACTCACCGGCATGAGTTTTTGTTGAACTGCCCTGTCGGCGGCCTTGCCGGCCACCTGCGTGACGTGCGCCGCCAAACGTCTCGGCGAGGCAAAGGCCGTGACCACACTGGCGTCCGTGGCCAAGCCTTGCGCTTTGAGTTGCTCGGCCAGGACACCGGCAAAGGCGTCACCTAACTTCTTAAGCGCCTTGGGCGGCAGTTCTTCGACAAACAATTCAACCAACAAATTTTGTACGCTCATGGGGGGTGCTCTTTGATTCTGGCAACTTGGTTTCAGGCGGCTTTTTTTGCCAACTGCGTGAGTTGTTCAACCCACTCGCGCGGGGCCATGGGGAAGCCGAGCCGCTCACGGCTCTCAAAATAAGCTTGCGCCACGGCGCGCGCCAAGTTGCGAATGCGGCCAATGTAGGCAGCGCGTTCGGTCACTGAAATGGCGCCACGGGCATCCAACAAATTGAAGGTGTGGGCGGCCTTCAGGACTTGCTCGTAGGCTGGCAAGGCGAGTTGCTGCTCGATCAGGTATTGGGCTTGCTTTTCATGCGCACCAAAGGCGGTGAACAAGAACGCCGCATCGCTGTGCTCGAAGTTGTAGGTCGATTGCTCGACTTCGTTTTGATGATAGACGTCGCCGTAATGGAGCGTCTGCGTCCACTTCAAGTCGTAGACGTTGTCGACGCCCTGCAAGTACATGGCCAAGCGCTCTAGGCCGTAGGTGATTTCACCGGTGATGGGGCGGCAATCGATGCCGCCAACTTGCTGGAAATAAGTGAACTGCGTCACCTCCATGCCGTTCAACCAAACTTCCCAACCCAAGCCCCAAGCGCCGAGCGTTGGATTTTCCCAATCGTCTTCAACGAAGCGGATGTCGTTCTTTTTCAAGTCAAAGCCCAAGGCTTCGAGGCTGCCCAAGTACAACTCCAAAATATTACTGGGTGCGGGCTTCAAGACCACTTGGTATTGGTAATAGTGCTGCAAGCGGTTTGGGTTTTCGCCGTAACGCCCGTCCTTGGGCCGGCGACTGGGCTGGACATAAGCCGCCTTCCAGGGCTCAGGGCCCAGGGCGCGCAAAAAGGTGGCGGTGTGCGAGGTGCCTGCGCCGACCTCCATGTCGTAGGGCTGCAACAAGGCGCAGCCCTGGGCGTCCCAGTAAGACTGCAGTTTCAAAATGATTTGTTGGAAGGTCAACATGGGGTCTTCAAGGGAAAAGGTGGCACACAGGGGGGTCCAAAAACAAAGGCCTCAAGGCTGTTCTCACAGTCAAATTGGGCGAATCTGTGATTTTAAGCCGCGCTGAGTTCCGAAAGCCACCCCACAAATCAACAGCGCCAAGCCCGCCAAAGGCAGCAAGCCCCAGCGCGAAACCCACCAAGCGTAAGGCGTCAGGCCGTTGCCACCGGTCACTTCGGTTTTTAAGAGGCCCCGAGTCAAGGGGGGCAAGAGGTCGGTCACTTGCCCTTGCGCGTCGATCACCGCCGTCGCCCCGGTGTTGGTGGCGCGCACCACCGGCCGCGCGAATTCCATCGCTCGCATGCGGGAAATTTGTAGGTGTTGGGTGACGGCCGTGCTGTCGCCGAACCAAGCCAGGTTGCTCATGCTCACCAAGATGGTGGGGGCCTTGTCACCCGATTCAGGGGCTGCGCTTTCAAAAAGCGGCCCCAATTCTTCGCCGAACAAATCTTCATAGCAAATCAAGGGCGCCAAACGCTGGCCTTGCCAATCGAATGGGGGTTGCGACAAGGCCCCTCGTTTGAAGTCGCCCATGGGAATGTGCAGCAGGTCTGTAAACCAGCGAAAGCCGATAGGAATGAACTCACCAAAGGGCACCAAGTGGTGTTTGTCGTAGCGGTAAATTGCACCGCCCTGAAAACCCAACACCGAATTGCTGTAGCCCCGCTGCCAATCGCCCAAGGGAAGCCCCAGCAAAAGCGCTTGATTGGGGGGCAATGTGGTGAGGCCCTCCCAATAGCCAGCGGGCAAGTCTTGCGGCAACAAGGGCACCGCCGTTTCGGGTGTGATGACCAAGCTGGGCTTGCCCAATGCGGCGGCCGAAGTGACGGCCGCTTGAATTTGATCTCGGTACCAGGCCAAAGCCCGTGGCACGCCGCTGTGGCCCTCAAACTTTTCGTCCTGGGGAATGTCGCCTTGCAACAAGGTCAAGGCCAAATGGGCGCTGGGTTTTTCTTGGGCGCTGGGTTTTTCTTGGGCGCTGGGTTTTTCTGGGGTGCTGGGGTGTGCAAAGGCAACATCCATTCTCGCCATGACGACCCAGCCAAGAAAGACCAGAAAGAGCCCCACCCACCCCCATCCCCATCCCCATCCCCCTTTTTGAGAGGTGAACCCATTGGCCAAGGCAAAGGCCATCCCCGCTGCCCAGAACGCGACCACCGCGCCGACACCATAAACCCCCACCCAGGGGGCCAGTAAAGGGGCCAGCCCATCGACTTGGGCGTAGCCCCCGGCGCCCCAAGGGAATCCAGTGAACCAAGTGCCCCGCGCCAGTTCAGCCAAGGTCCAAGCCGAGGCGAACACCAAAGCGGCCCAAAGTGGGTGGCGTGGCCCCTGGGCGTGGCGCGCTCGACGGGTCTGACTAAAAGTAAAAGCAAAAATCGCCGTGGAGGCAGCAAGGGGCAAATGAGCAGAACCTGCAGAACCTGCAGAGTGGTGAGCACTGGCAGCGCGCCAGTGGGTATAGAACGCGGCCGCCAAGGCGGAATAAATCGAAAGCGCAGCGGCCAGCGCCAGCACCGCCAACGCCGCCAACGGGGCGGCCAGGCCGCCAAAACGATTCATGGAAATGAAGAGCCACCAAAAGCTGCCGGACAACCAGGCCGTGGCGAAAGCCCAGCCCAAAAAGAAACCCCGTCGCCCAGGGCGCAGCGGTTGATCGACCGCATTCAGCAGCACCACCAAACCGCACAAGCTGAGCCCCTGAAGCAGCGCTGCGGCGGCGCCCCAGTTCAGCGGCAAGTTCATGGACAAGGCCTGCAAGCCGCCCAAGAGGATGGCTGCCAAGAAAGTCAGGTGGCCAGGTGCGAGGGAGGGCAATTGGTGACTAAAGCGGGGGCGGGGGCCAGGGCGCGGGCTCGGGGGCATGCGCATCAAAAGGGGCTTGTTGAACAAGTCGCCGAGGCCCTTACGCCTTGGACACCTTGAACCACTTGACCGCCCCGCCCTTGGTGTGCAGCACGACAATGTTCAGACCGCCCAACGTGAAGCGCTCGCCCCGTTTGGGCACATGGCCCATCAAATGAGCGACCAGGCCGCCGATGGTGTCAAAGGTCTCATCGGGCGCCAAAGCCTCCAGCTGAACGTCAAAGGCTTCGTTGACCCGCTCGATGTCTGTGTCGCCGCTGACGCGGAAGGTTTGGTCGGCCAAGCCAAAAATATCGCCCGCGTCTTCTTCAATGTCGAATTCGTCTTCGATTTCACCGACGATTTGCTCCAACACGTCTTCAATGGTGATCAGGCCGGCCACTTGGCCAAACTCATCAATCACCACCGCCAAGTGGTATCGACTCGCGCGGAACTCACGCAACAGGTCATTCAACCCTTTGCTCTCAGGCACATAGACAACAGGTCGAAGCAGGGTTCTTAAATTGAGCTCGGGGGCACGTTGCAGTTTGAGCAGGTCTTTGGCCATCAAAATGCCAATGATGTTTTCGCGCTCGCCGCTGTAAACCGGGAAACGCGAATGCCCGGTGTCGATCACCGTATAGAGCAAGTCGTCAAACGGGGCATCGATGTTGAGCAGGTCCATGCGCGGGGCGGCCACCATGACGTCGCCGGCGGTCATGTCGGCCATGCGGATCACGCCCTCTAGCATGGCGCGTGAATCGGCGCCAATGAGTTCGTGCTCTTCAGCTTCGGCCAAAGCGGCCAAGAGTTCTTCTCGGGATTCAAGACCGGGCCGGATCAGCTCGGTGAGTTTTTTGAAAAACGTGCGTTTTTCTTCTTTGTCGGACACAGCCTGTTAAGCGCAGATCGTGGCGGATCATGCGAGAGAGTCAATAAGCCTCAAGGATAACGGATTCTCGTGACATCAAGTTGAGGTCGTCAAGGTCGTCTTGCCCCCACCTTGGCGAAGGTTTTGCAACGAGGCCAGGGTGTCCCAAAACTGTTTGGCCTGCAACTTCAAGCTGTAGTCCATTTCAGCCATGCGGTTCTCGACGATTTCGGCCATGCGGCTGTCCAAGTTGGCGGGTGGCAACTTCAAATAAGCCTCCGCTTCAGAACCCTCTCGCTCCACCGTCGCCCCGGCGTTTCGGGCGATCCGGAGCATGGGGGTGTTTTCGCTCAAGGCGTGGATGAACAACATCGACACCCCTTGGTTGCGGGCGTGCTGAGCGGCACGTTCAAACAGCCAGCCGCCATAGCCGCGACCACGGGCTTCGTTCAAAACGGAGACGCCAAACTCGGCGCAAGAATCGTGATTTTGCCCCTCGGCAAAGGCCAAATGCGCCACAGCGACCAAGTTCAGGCCACGGTCGAAAATGCCGAACACATCGTCACGCTCGAAATCCAAGCCGTTCACATAACGGGTGACTTGTTCGTCATTTGCCATGTAGCCAAAGCGCAAGTAGCGGTCAGTGGCGTCTAAATTGAGCAGGTGGGCCAAAATGGCCGAACGGTTGTCGCTGCCCAACTCCACCATGGGCACCGTGACAGCGCTTGACCGAGCGGGGTTCATGCGAGAACCTGAGCCTGAACCTGAACCTGAACCTGAACCTGAACCTGAACCTGATCTTGAGGCGAGAGCGCCTGCGGTTGCACCGGACCCCACCATAGCGCCCGCCCCCTGCCAGTCCACGGCCGGCAGCATCCAGCTTTGGAGGGATTCCACATAAGATTTAAACCAGGTATTTGTAAGCAACATGTCAACATTATAGGGTTTTCCCTAGTTTTTGACAGCCGCCTGTAGGTTTTCGTATTTTTTAAGCAACACCTCTTGGCTTTCGAGGTGTTCAGGGTGCTTGGGAATACAAGAAACGGGGCACACCTGCACGCATTGGGGTTCGTCAAAATGCCCGACACACTCCGTGCAAAGAGCGGGGTTGATCTCGTAAATGCTGGCCCCCATGAAGATGGCCTGATTGGGGCATTCGGGCTCGCAAACATCGCAGTTGATGCACTCCTCGGTGATCATCAAAGCCATGTCAGTGTCCTGCTTAAACCCGACCGATGATGGAAGCGGTGGCCATCAACTCTTCCAGCAAGGCCAAAGAGACCTTGCCTGAAACGGCATAAGGATCCAGCTCGGGTCGCTCAGAGTATTTCAACAAGATGGAGGTGTTCAATTTCGACAAATTGACTTGCCCCATGGTCCAGCCTCCGAAGCGGCGCTCCGAAATTTCTTCGTAATACAGCAATTCGACCTGCTCGTGACGGGGGTCTTTTTGAATCATGCCGTACAACTCATTGACCGGTCCGCGACCGCCTTCGATGGCTTGCAGAAAAATGCCCCCGCCATAGCAAAGAATGCCGGTGATGCCGGTGCTGGGGTTGTGGCTGCGGGATTGGGACAAAATTTTGTCGATCGCATCCGGGGTGGCGTCTTTGACCCGGCTGGCATAAAGTAGTCGAACGAGCATAGTGGTCTTAAGAAGAGGTTCGAGGAATCAAGGCAAGGAATTCGCGGCGCAGGTTGGGGTCTTTCAAAAAGACACCCCGCATGACCGAGTTGAGCATTTTGCTGTTCATCTCGCGCACGCCACGCCAAGACATGCAGAAATGGCTGGCTTCCATGACAATGGCCAGACCATCGGGTTGGGTTTTTTCTTGAATCAGATCGGCCAACTGAACCACGGCCTCTTCTTGAATTTGAGGGCGCCCCATGATCCAATCGACCAGGCGAGCGTATTTCGACAAACCAATCACGTTGGTGTGCTCGTTGGGCATGACACCAATCCAAATTTGGCCGATGACCGGGCAAAAATGGTGGCTGCAAGCGCTGCGAACGGTCAAGGGGCCGACGATCATCAGTTCGTTCAAATGCTCCGCATTCGGAAATTCGGTCAAAGGCGGTTGCTCAACGTATCGGCCTTTGAAAACCTCGGTCAAATACATTTTGGCCACGCGCCGGGCTGTTTCGCCCGTGTTGTGATCGCCCTCGGTGTCGATCACCAAGCTTTCCAAAACGCCTTTCATTTTGTCTTCGACCTCGTCGATCAAGGCACTCAGCTCGCCGGGCTCAATGAAGTCGGCAATGTTGTCATTGGCATGAAAACGCTTACGAGCGGCCTGAATGCGCTCTCGAATTTTGACGGAGACGGGGGTGCCTTCGTCGGTCAAATTTGGGTTCATGGAAAGGAGGTGCTGAAGGGGCAAAGGAGTCAAAGACCCCTTAAGTATCTCTGATGTTGTTCAAACTGGCGATAGGACCTTGTTAAATCAGGTTGGCAATCAAGGGCAAATGGTCAGACAAACGGCTCCAAGGGGGGCCGCGCGGGACTTCAACCGAATCGGGCCGCAAACCCCTGACATAGACATGGTCATAGGCGACTAAAGGCAACGCCGAGGGAAAAGTCAGGCCCTTGCCTTTGCCAGCATCTTCACATTCAAACAAGCCACTTTGGGCCATGCTTTGGCGCTGACGTGCCCCCCAATCGTTGAAGTCACCGGCCACCAAGACCGGATCTTGCGCCGGAATGTGGCGCTGAATGTAGGCCATGAGTTGGGCCAACTGGCGGGTTCGGCTGGACGGGATGAGCCCCAAGTGAACCACGATGGCATGCAAATGGCCAAGCCGCTCGAGCCCCGTATTGAGTTCTACATGCAGCAAACCGCGTTGCTCCAAGCGGTGGTCGGACATGTCCTCGTGCTGGTGCCGCAAAATCGGCCACCGCGAAAGCAATGCGTTGCCATGCTCCCCATGGCGGGTGACGGCGTTGGTGCGGTAAACCGCGTGATAGCCTTTGGTGGCCAAAAAATCGGCTTGGGGAAGGCCGGGCCATGCGGCAAAACGGGCGGCATCGCGTCGGTGTTCGGCGCGAACCTCTTGCAAAAAAATCAAATCGGCCTGCAGCGCTGGCAGGTGCTCGGCGATGCCGTGGATCTCGAGCCGCTTGAGCGGACCCACCCCGCGCACCCCTTTGTGGATGTTCCAGGTGGCAACCCGCAAATCGGGCAACTCAGGCCTCGGCGGCCGCTGGATTGCGCAAACGGATGTGCAACTCGCGCAACTGTTTTTCGTCAACCAAGCTGGGCGCTTGGGTCAACAAGCACTGTGCGCGTTGGGTCTTGGGAAAGGCAATGACGTCACGAATCGACTCGGCGCCCGTCATCAGCGTGACGATGCGGTCCAAGCCAAAGGCCAAACCACCGTGCGGCGGTGCGCCGTATTGCAAGGCATCCAGCAAGAAGCCGAATTTTTGCTGGGCTTCTTCCGGCGTGATTTTCAGCGCGTCAAACACCTTTTGCTGCACATCGGCGCGGTGGATACGGACCGAGCCCCCCCCCATTTCCCAGCCGTTCAGGACCATGTCGTAGCCCTTGGAAATGCACTTTTCGGGCGCAGTCACCATCCAGTCTTCATGGCCGTCTTTGGGCGCTGTGAAGGGGTGGTGCACCGCGTTCCAACGTTGGCCGTCTTCGTCGAATTCGAACATGGGGAAGTCGACCACCCACAAGGGGGCCCAACGGTCATCGAACAAGCCGTTCTTTTTGCCAAATTCACTGTGGCCAATTTTGATGCGCAAAGCACCGATGGCGTCGTTGACGATTTTTTCTTTATCAGCGCCGAAGAACAACAAGTCACCGTCCTGCGCGCCGGTACGGGCCAGGATGTCGGCAATGGCTTTGTCGTGCAGATTCTTGACGATGGGGCTTTGCAAGCCGTCACGGCCCTTGCTCAGGTCGTTGACCTTGACCCAAGCCAAGCCCTTGGCACCGTAGATTTTGACGAACTCGGTGTAGCTGTCGATTTCACCCCGAGACAGGCCCGAACCTTCTTTGGCACCACCAGGCACGCGCAAGGCGACCACGCGACCGCCCTTGGTGGTGGCGGGGGTCGAGAAGACTTTGAAGTCCACATCGGCCATCACATCGGTCAATTCAGTGAACTCCAGCTTGACGCGCAGGTCGGGCTTGTCAGAGCCAAAACGGTGCGCGGCTTCTTGGTAGCTCATGACAGGGAATTCGCCCAAGTCAACGCCCAAGGTGTTTTGGAACACCGTTTTGATCATGCCTTGGAACATGTCGCGAATCTCTTGCTCGTCCATGAACGAGGTCTCAATATCGATTTGCGTGAATTCGGGCTGGCGGTCGGCGCGCAAGTCTTCGTCGCGGAAGCACTTGGTGATTTGGTAGTAACGGTCAAAACCGGCCACCATCAAAAGCTGCTTGAACAACTGGGGCGACTGGGGCAAGGCGAAGAAGTGGCCATCGTGCACCCGGCTGGGCACCAAGTAATCACGGGCGCCTTCGGGTGTGGACTTGGTCAGCATCGGGGTTTCGATGTCGACAAACCCATTGGCGTCCAAGAACTTGCGCACCTCCATTGACACGCGGTAGCGCAGCATCAAGTTGTTTTGCATATAAGGACGGCGCAGGTCGAGCACGCGGTGCGTGAGGCGGGTGGTTTCAGACAGGTTGTCTTCGTCGATCTGGAACGGCGGGGTGACCGATGGGTTCAGCACGGTCAATTCGTGGCACAAGACCTCAATTTGACCGCTCTTCAGCTTGTCGTTGGTGGTGCCAGCGGGACGCGCCCGCACCATGCCTTTGACTTGGACACAGAATTCATTGCGGACTTCTTCGGCCACTTTGAACATCTCGGCGCGGTCGGGGTCACAGACCACTTGCACATAGCCTTCGCGGTCGCGCAGGTCAATGAAAATGACGCCACCGTGGTCACGCCGGCGGTTGACCCAACCAGCCAAAGTCACGGGTTGGCCCAACAGGGCTTCAGTCACCAAACCACAATAATGAGAACGCATCGACATAAAAAACACCTGCGCCAGAGCGCTCAAAAGAAAAAAATAAAGCAAAACGGCCCGATCAGGCCCCAAGCTGTTTTAGGGGGACTGCGCTTCCTCGGGCGCTGAACCCGACAACGGGTGGACGGGCGGTGTCACCACGCCCATCGACACAATGTATTTCAAAGCCTCGTCCACGCTCATGTTGAGTTCAATGCACTCGGCACGGCGCAACATCAAAAAGTAGCCGCCCGTCGGATTCGGCGTGGTGGGCACGTAAACACTGACAAATTCGTCTTTGAGGTAAGTGGCCACGTCCCCGCCCGGGTTGCCGGTGACAAAGGCAATCGTCCAAACCCCTTCACGCGGGAATTGCACCAAAACGGCTTTGCGAAAGGCATTGCCGTTTTCAGAAAATAAGGTGTCCGACACCTGCTTGACGCTGGAATAAATGGAGCGCACCACAGGAATACGGCTGACCACCTTGTCGCCCCATCGAACCAAACTTTTGCCAATGAAATTGCTGGCTATGGCACCCACCACCAACAAGGTAAACAAGGTCAGGAGCGCGCCAAAGCCAGGGATGTCATGGCCCAGCAAAGCAGTGGGACGCCAGTCAATGGGCAGAATCAACAGCGTTTGGTCCAACGCGCCAATGATGGAGCGAAGCACCCACACCGTGATGGCCACGGGTACTACCACCAGCAAACCTGAAATCAGCCATTTGCGCATCGAAATCATGGTTTTCTTTCAGTGACAGCCACAACCGGAACCGCAAGACGCCGAGGCAGCAGTTGCGGAGGCAGGGGCAGAGGCAGAGGTCGATGAAGGGCCCGAATCGGTGGCAGCAGAAGCAGCGCTTCCGCCTGACTCCGATGAAGCGGCTCCGCCAGTTTCGCCTGCGCTGGCAGCCGCCGAGCTCGCTGACGCGGCCCCTGGGACGCCGGTTGCAGGTGCCGATTTGGCGTCAGAGCCACCTCGGAAGTCGGTCACGTACCAACCAGAGCCCTTCAACTGAAACCCGGCTGCAGTGACTTGTTTGGCAAATGCGGCAGCGCCACAGGCAGGACACACCGTCAAAGGCGCATCCGACATTTTTTGGAGCACATCTTTGTTATGCCCGCATGATTGACATTTGTAGGCGTAAATTGGCATGGTGACTGGTTTATTAAGGGCTTTATAACCGGGGTGAAACCCTTAATTATAGGCCGCTCGGTGCTTTTTCAAGGCGGGGCGACTGGCCATCAAAGGCAGAAATGGGCGGTCAAGACACCACCAATTTGTGGTGCGAGGCCCGCTGATCTGGCAAGGCCTGGGGGCCCAAAGACCCGATCAACAGGCCCACCACAGCGGCCAGCAAGCCCGCCAGCTGGGCCGGGAACTCGTCCCCCGCAGGGGTCACCAGGAACAAGAGCCAAGTCAAAATGCCAAGGACGATGGAGAAAACAGCGCCCTGCGTCGTGGCTCGGGACCAGTAAAGCCCAGCGACCAAAGGCACAAACGCCCCCACCAAGGTGACTTGGTAGGCCCCAGAAACCATTTCGTAAATCGAAGTGCCCTGCATGGAAATGGCATAAATCAGCACCAAGGTGCTGAACACCAAAACCGTGATGCGCATGGTTTTGAGTTCTTGTCGGTCCGACAGCTTGGGTCGGAACTGGCGCCAAATGTTTTCAGTGAAGGTCACACTGGGCGCTAACAAAGTGGCTGAGGCCGTTGATTTGATGGCCGATAACAAGGCCCCAAAAAACAAGACTTGCATGACAAAAGGCATGCGCTCCAAGACCAAGGTGGGAAGGACTTTTTGCGGGTCTTGTTCGAGCAGCATTTGTGCCCGCTCGGGCATGATGATCAAGGCGCTGGCCACCAAGAACATGGGCACAAAGGCAAAGACGATGTAGCAAAGGCCTCCAATCACGGGGCCCCGGGTGGCTGAATACAGGTTGTTGGCCGACATGACGCGCTGAAACACATCTTGTTGTGGAATCGAGCCGAGCATCATGGTGATGGCCGCGGCCAAAAAGAACACCGCCTCTTTGAAGTTCGGCTCGGGTAGGAAACGAAACAAATCTCGGCTCACCACCAAGGCCACGACTTTGTCTGCGCCACCGGCTTGGTGTGCGGCAAAAAAAGCCAGAATGGCCAAGCCCGAAACCAAAATAATCATCTGCATAAAGTCGGTGATCGCCACCGACCACATGCCGCCAAACAAGGTGTAGGCCAAGATGGAAACCACCCCGATCACCATGCCCAGCGGCACCGTAATGGCGCCGCCTGACAACACATTAAAAACCAAGCCCAGGGCGGTCACCTGGGCCGAAACCCAGCCTAAATAACTCAGCATGATGATCAGCGAGGCCACCACTTCCACTGGGCGCCCGAAGCGTTCGCGGTAATAGTCACTGATGGTCAAGAGGTTCATGCGGTAAAGCTTGCCGGCAAAAAACACACCCACCAAAATCAAACAGGTACCCGCTCCAAAGGGGTCTTCGATCACGCCGTTCAAGCCGCCCCCAATGAACTTCGCCGGGATGCCCAAGACGGTTTCGGAACCAAACCAGGTCGCAAAGGTGGTGGTCACAATCATGGCCAAGGGCAAATGTCGGCCGGCCACGGCGAAGTCGGCGGTGGTTTTGACCCGCTTGGCCGCCACCAATCCAATCGCAATCGTCACCAGCAAATAAGCAATTACCAAGGTCAACAGCATCGCTTCAATGTCCTCAAGTCAGTGAAAACGGGTGCGCAACAGCCATTGCAAAAACAAAAAAGTGACCCCAAAGGCCACGGCACCCCAAGCCATCCCGCGCAGCAAGCGGTTCGTGCGCTTTTGCTCTTCAACCAATTCCAGCAAACCCTGTTCGGCGCCCGTTTTGTGTCCGGCCTGCAAATAATCAGCCATCAAGCGGGGCAACTCAGGCAAGATTTTGATGTAGCTGGGCCACTGCGCCCGCAGTTGTTTGAGCAAGCGCTTGGGCCCCATTTGCTCCAGCATCCAAGTCTCTAAAAACGGCTTGGCGGTGCTCCACAAATCGAGTTCGGGATCGAGTTGGCGTCCCAATCCTTCGATGTTCAGCAAGGTCTTTTGCAGCAGCACCAATTGAGGCTGAATTTCGACATTGAAGCGGCGCGAGGTCTGGAACAAACGAAGCAACACCATGCCCAAAGAAATTTCTTTTAAGGGCCGGTCAAAGTAAGGCTCGCAGACCGACCGAATGGCGCTCTCGAGCTCGTCAACGCGGGTGTTGCTGGGCACCCAACCGCTCTCCACGTGAAGCTCCGCCACACGCTTGTAATCGCGCTGAAAAAAGGCGGTGAAGTTTTGCGCCAAGTATTCTTTATCGACCGAGGTCAGCGTGCCAACAATGCCAAAGTCGAGCGAAATGTAGCGGCCAAAAGTGGCTGGCTCCAAGCTCACTTGGATGTTGCCGGGGTGCATGTCGGCATGGAACACGCCGTCGCGGAAGACCTGGGTAAAAAACAAGGTGACGCCGTCGCGCGCCAACTGAGGGATGTCAACCCCCGCCTCTCGTAATTTTTCGATTTGACTGATCGGCACGCCTTTCATGCGCTCCATGACCAGCACTTCGGCGTAGCAAAAGTCCCAGAACATTTCAGGGATCATCACCAAATCAAGGCCGGTCATGTTGCGGCGCAATTGCGCTGCATTCGAAGCCTCGCGCACCAAATCGAGTTCGTCGTGCAGGTATTTGTCAAACTCTGCCACCACTTCGCGGGGTCGCAAGCGGCGGCCATCGGCGCTCAAACGCTCGACCCAACCCGCCATCCAACGCATCAAGGCCAAGTCTTTTTCGATCACACTCAGCATGCCTGGGCGCAACACTTTGATGGCCACATCTCGAAGGCCATTTGGGGTTTGGATCACCCCAAAATGCACCTGCGCAATGGAGGCACTGGCAATCGGAGTGCGGTCAAATTCAACAAAAATACCGTCGATGGGTTTTTTAAAGACGCGCTCAATGGTGGCCACGGCGACTTCGGTCGGAAACGGTGGCACCCGCTCTTGGAGGTAGGCCAATTCTTCAGCCAAATCGGGGGCCAGCAAATCACGGCGCGTCGACAGGACCTGCCCCAATTTAATAAAAATAGGGCCGAGTTGCTCAAGTGCTTGACGCAATCGAGCACCGCGCGGCGCGGACAAGTCACGACCCATGGAGAGTCGCGGGGCCCATGCTCGCAGCCAAGCAGGACCAAAACTGGACAGGACAATTTGGTCCAGCCCAAAGCGCCAAACCACGCACAAAATAAAAGCGCCTCGAAATAATCGGCTCATGCTGTGCGCCGCGCCACAAAGGCTCTCAAGGCATCGGCCAGTTGTTTTGCACCGCTCACCAGCGTGTGGGCTGGCGCATCCCCGATCCATCGAGAAAGGTCTTCTTCCAAGTCCCAGCGCACATGGTCGACCAACCAATTGAGCTCGGCCGCCCATTGAATATCACCCTCAATGCGGACCTGGGGTTTTTCACCTGCCAAGGCGATTTGCAGCAAATTCAAAGGGGCTTCTTCCACCACCGTCAGGGTCAAATCGGGCGTTAATGTTGAGCCAACAGGGGCTTCCATCCAATCAAACAAACCCGCCGGGGTGGCCATTAAGGGCACCGTGATTTGACGCCAAACGACCTGGACGCTTCGCCCCTGATGGCGGGCAATGCGGGTCATGGCTTCGGGTTCTTGCATCAAAACATGGTTGACCAACAGCAAGGCTTTTTGCTGGGCTTCGGCCAGCAACCAAGCGGGAGGCTGAAAACTTTTTAAAAAGGTGTTCAGCATTTGACCCCCACGTGCAAGGCGACGACACCGGCGGTCAAGTTGTGCACGTCAACATGGCCAAAGCCATTGGCTTTCATCAAAGCCTTGAGTTCTTTTTGATCGGGGTGCATGCGAATCGACTCAGCCAAGTAACGGTAACTGTTGGCGTCACCGGCCACGAGCTGACCTAATTTCGGCAAGATTTTGAAAGAGTACCAGTCATAGGGCTTGCGCAAAGGCTCGGCCACTTTCGAAAACTCCAACACCAGCAAGCGACCACGGGGTTTCAGCACCCGTGCCATTTCGCGCAAGGCCGCGTCTTTGTGCGTCATGTTGCGCAGGCCAAAGGCGACACTGACCAAATCAAAGTGCGCGTCGGGAAAGGGCAACTTTTCGGCGTCGCAAACCAAGGTGGGCAAAGCCAAGCCGTGGTTGATCAACCGCTCACGACCCACGCGCAACATGGCTTCGTTGATGTCGGTGTGCACCACTTGGCCAGTGGCGCCGACCTGCTTGGCAAAGGCCATGGCCAAGTCACCGGTGCCCCCCGCAATGTCCAAAACTTGTTGGCCGGGCTTCAAGTTCGCCACCATCACGGTGTAGGCCTTCCAGACCCGGTGCAAGCCCATGGACATCAGGTCATTCATGACGTCGTATTTGGAAGCCACAGAGTCAAAAACGCCGCGCACGCGGCTGGCTTTTTCGGTCTCATCGACCGACTGAAATCCAAAATGGGTTGTGCTCATAATGTTTGGAGTTTAAACGTCAGCGGAGGTGAAGCGCCTGGCTGAACTTCGACTTAAGCGTCCCGGCTGGCGCCCGCTGCCGACAAGCGCGCTTCGTAATCGGCCCACAGCGCGGTTTGATCGCGACCCAATTGATAAAGCAGGGGCCAGGTGAAGATGCCACTGTCGTGCCCATCGCTGAAACGCGGGCGCACGGCGTAGTGACCGACCGGCTCCAAGGCCGTCAGCGTCACGCCACGCTTGCCGGTTTGCAGCACCGCCTGACCCGGGCCGTGGCCTTGCACTTCGGCAGAGGGTGAATAAACACGCATCAACTCAAAAGGCAGCTTGAACACCGCGCCATCGTCAAAGGTCACTTCCAAGACCTGCGATTGGGCGTGGACCGTTAGGTCGGTGGGCACCGCTGCTGGGGCGTTGTTTGGCGTGACAGCGCTCACACCAACACCCGCTCAATGCCACCGTTGTTGGCCGCCTTCACATACTCGGGCATCCATTGCTCGCCCAAAATTTTGCGGGCCATTTCAACCACGATGTAATCGGCTTCGAGCAGGCCGTTTTGCAGGTCGTCTTGGTAACGGCTCAGGCCTTGCAAACAGCTGGGGCAGCTGGTCAAAATCTTGATGTTGTCTTGCCCTTTTTTGCTCAAATCTGTGTGGCCAGCAACCTTTTGGCGCTCGCGCAAAGCCACTTCATCTTGGCGGAGTTCTTCTTCTTTGCGAAAGCGCACTTGGGTGGCAATGTCGGGGCGCGTCACGCCCAAAGTGCCTGACTCGCCACAGCAGCGCTCACTCTTCAGCACATCAGGCCCCACCAAGGCGCGCACCGTTTTCATCGGCTCCTGTAGCTTCATGGGGGTATGGCAAGGGTCGTGATACAGGTAAGCACCTTGATCGTGCGCGTCGAGCGTGATGCCTTTTTCTAGCAAAAATTCATGGATGTCGATGATGCGGCAACCGGGGAAAATTTTGTCAAATTCGTAGCCTTGCAACTGGTCGTAGCACGTGCCGCAACTGACCACCACCGTTTTGATGTCGAGGTAGTTCAGCGTGTTGGCGACGCGGTGGAACAAGACCCGATTGTCGGTGATGATTTTGTCGGCCTTGTCAAACTGGCCGCTGCCGCGCTGCGGGTAACCGCAACACAAATAACCCGGCGGCAATACGGTTTGAACACCGGCATGCCACAGCATGGCTTGGGTTGCCAATCCGACTTGACTGAACAAGCGTTCTGAGCCGCAACCGGGGAAGTAAAACACCGCCTCAGAGTCGGACGTCGTGCCCTTCGGGTTGCGGATGATCGGCACGTAGTCTTTGTTTTCAATGTCCAACAAAGCACGTGCCGTGCGCTTGGGCAAATTTCCGGGCAATTTTTTGTTGACGAAAAAAATCACCTCTTCACGCAACGGTGGCACCTTGAACGTGGCCGGCGGATGGCTGGTTTGGGCCTTGGCCGCTCGCTTGAAGAGATCGTGGGCCAAGCGCTGCGCCTTCATGCCGACGTTGACCAACAAGGTCCGCGCCAACTTGATGGTGTCGGGGTTGGTGGCATTGAGCATGAACATCGCCGCCGCATTGCCAGGACGGAAGGACTTTTGGCCCATCTTGCGCAGCAGGTTGCGCATGTTCATGGTGACATCGCCAAAGTCGATTTTCACCGGGCAGGGGTTCAGGCATTTGTGGCAAACCGTGCAGTGGTCCGACACGTCTTCAAACTCTTCCCAATGCTTGATCGAGACGCCACGTCGGGTTTGCTCTTCGTACAAAAACGCCTCGACCAACAAGCTGGTCGCCAAAATTTTGTTGCGGGGGCTGTAAAGCAAATTGGCGCGCGGCACGTGGGTGGCGCAAACGGGTTTGCACTTGCCACAACGCAAACAGTCCTTGACTGAGTCGGCAATCGCCCCAATATCGGACTGCTGCATGATGAGCGATTCGTGGCCCATCAACCCAAAGCTGGGGGTGTAGGCGTTGGTCAGATCGCCGACGCCGTCGCCATCCCGCAGCAACTTGCCTTTGTTGAAGTGCCCATGCGGGTCGACCTTGGCTTTGTAGTCGGCAAAGGGCTTCAGCTCGGCATCGCTTAAGAATTCGAGTTTGGTGATGCCAATGCCGTGCTCGCCGGAGATGACGCCGTTCAAACGCCGGGCCAGGGCCATGATGCGCGCCACGGCGCCGTGCGCTGTTTGCAGCATGGCGTAGTTGTCGCTGTTGACGGGCAGGTTGGTGTGGACGTTGCCGTCGCCCGCGTGCATGTGCAAGGCGGCCCAAACCCGGCCACGCAGCACCTCTTGGTGAATTTGCGTGACTTCTTTCAGAATCGGGGCGTAGGCGGTGCCGACAAAAATGCCTTGCAGCGGCGCGCGAATTTGAGTCTTCCAACTGGCCCGCAAACGGTGGTCTTGCAGGGCCAAAAAGTGGTCGTCAATGCCTTGTAACCAGCCTTGCCATTGCGCCCGCACGTTTTCCAAAACCTCAACCGCTTGGGCCACGCGGTCTTCGAGCTGTTCCGGTGAAGGCACCTCGCTGGCGTCGTCGGTTTTACCCAACGGCAATCGGCCCGCCTGAAAGAATGCCAACAATTTCTCGGTCAGCTCGATCTTGTTTTGCAGGCTCAACTCGATGTTGATGCGCTCAATGCCATCGGTGTACTCGGCCATCCGGGGCAACGGAATCACAACGTCTTCGTTGATTTTGAAAGCGTTGGTGTGGCGGCTGATGGCGGCGGTTTTTTTGCGGTCGGCCCAGAATTTCTTGCGCGCCTCGGCGCTGATGGCGATAAAGCCTTCTCCGGAGCGGGTGTTGGCCAGTCGCACCACTTCCGAGGTGATGCGGGCCACATCGTCGGCGTTGTCGCCGGCAATGTCACCAATCAAAACCATTTTGGGCAGTCCGCCGTTGCCTTTTTTGCTCTTGGTGGCGTAGCCCACAGCCTTGAGGTAACGGTCGTCCAAGTGCTCCAAGCCCGCCAACAGCACGCCACTGCGCTTTTGCTCGGCAAACATGAAGTCTTTGATGTCAACAATGCTGGGCACAGCGTCTTTGGCGTTGCCGAAAAACTCCAGACAAACAGTGCGGGTGTGCTCGGGCATGCGGTGAACGATCCAACGGGCGCTGGTGATCAGACCATCACAACCTTCTTTTTGAATGCCTGGTAAACCCGACAAGAACTTGTCGGTCACGTCTTTGCCCAAGCCCTCTTTTCGGAAGGACGGACCGGGAATGTCCAGGCGCTCGGTGCGGATCGGGGTCTTGCCATCGGCTTCAAAGTAGCGCAGCTCAAAGCTGGCCATTGCGGCGTCGTGAATCTTGCCCAAGTTGTGATTCAGACGCGTGACTTCGAGCCACTGCGAATCGGGGGTCACCATGCGCCAGCTGGCTAAATTGTCCAAGGCCGTCCCCCAGAGCACGGCTTTTTTACCGCCCGCATTCATGGCAATGTTGCCACCAATGCAAGAAGCTTCGGCCGAAGTGGGGTCGACTGCGAACACAAAACCGCCGCGCTCGGCGGCATCTGCCACCCGCTGTGTCACCACACCGGCTTCGGTCCAAATGGTCGCGACAGGTTCGTCAAGGCCGGGCAACTGGACGAGCTCGACCTCGGTCATGGCCTCCAGCTTTTCGGTGTTGATGACGACGCTCTTCCAGGTGAGGGGAATCGCGCCGCCGGTGTAACCCGTGCCGCCGCCACGCGGGATGATGGTCAGGCCCAATTCGATGGAGGCGCGCACCAAGGCGGCCATCTCGGCTTCGCTGTCGGGCGTCAAAACGACGAAGGGGTATTCAACGCGCCAATCGGTGGCGTCGGTCACATGCGAAACGCGCGAGAGCCCATCAAACTTGATGTTGTCGTGGGCCGTCACACGGCGCAACTTTTTGGTGGTTTGACGACGCAAGGTGGCGACCCATGCAAAGTGGTCGTCAAAGGCTTGCACGGCTTTCTCCGCCATGCCCAGCAACTCCACCACTTTGGCGTCGCGGTCTTGGTCTTTGGGGTTATCGGCAGGTTGTCGGCGTTTGGACACTTCAGCCAATCGGTGGCGCATGGCCTCCACCAATTGGGCACGCCGTTTGGGGTTGTCGAGCAGGTCGTCTTGCAAATAGGGATTGCGCTGCACCACCCAAATGTCGCCCAACACTTCATACAACATGCGCGAAGAGCGGCCCGTTTGGCGTTCACCCCGCAACTCACTCAGCAAGGCCCAGCCGCGCTCACCCAACAATCGGATCACGATTTCGCGGTCCGAGAATGAGGTGTAGTTGTAGGGAATTTCGCGCAGCCGGTTCGAAACTTGAGCGGGTTCAATGAGGGCAGCGATCGCGGTGGGGGCGTTCATGAAGGGACCTGAGTTGTCAAGGGGCCATTTTAAGGCAGCCCCCCGTGTCATGGCGCTGGGCTTCTAGAATGCCCCCATGACGCAAAGCTTTGACATCTGTGTTCGTGGCGCTGGCATTGTGGGCCAAACCCTCGCCCTGCTCTTGGCGCGCGAGAAATTCCGGGTCGCCCTGGTCGGCTCCAGCGGGCCCGCCGTGCCCAGCCAGCAAGATGTTCGTGCTTATGCGCTGAACGCCGCTTCACACCAATTGTTGTTGGACCTGCGCGCCTGGCCCGAGGGCTCGGCAGTCACCCCGATGGCCCGCATGAAGGTGCATGGCGGACAAAGCCATTCAGGCAACCCTGCCACCCAGAACCCCTTGGGCCATTTGACTTTTTCTGCTTCTGAGATCAACCAAAGCGCCTTGGCTTGGATGGTCAAAGTACCGGCGCTGGAACAACAGCTCTCAGAGGCCATTCGCTACCAACCGGGCATCACCCGCCTCGAGGGTGAACCTGCAGGGGCTCATTCGCACCACGAGCCGATTCACGCCACACTGACCGTGATCACAGAAGGCCGTCAAAGCGCCACTCGGGCCGAATTGGGGGTTCCTTTCAACAGCCGGCCTTACCCTCAAACGGCCTTGGCCGCTCGTTTGCATGCCAGTCGACCGCATCAACAAACGGCGCACCAGTGGTTTTTTGAAAACCAAATTTTGGCCCTTTTGCCCACCGGCGGACCTGAAGGCGACACCTATGCCTTGGTGTGGTCAGCCCCTCATGCACCAGCGGCGGTTTTACAAACCTTGGGCGCCGAGGCCTTTAGCGCGCACCTGAACCAGCTTCTTGAAAAATGGGCCCCGGGGTCTGGCAATCCGGGGGGCCTGTCGTTGACCAGCGACGTCATGGGCTGGCCACTTTACTTTTCGCAAGCGGTGCGCTGGTGTGGCGCTGCCCTTGAAACCCAGTCCCCTTCCAGCGCCTGGGTGCTGGCCGGTGATGCGGCCCACACGGTGCACCCCTTGGCCGGCCAAGGCTTGAACCTTGGCTTGGCCGACGCCGCGGCCTTGACCCGCCGCTTGCGCGATCGTCCCTATTGGCGCAGCCTGGCCGATCTAAAAGGATTGCGGGCTTATGAGCGCGAACGAAAAGCCGGCATTTGGCCCATGAGCTGGACCACCGATGGCTTGCAGTTGCTGTTTGAGTTGAGCCCAGCGCCTTTGCAAACCGCTCGCAACTGGGGCCTGAGCGCCTTTGACCGCAGCGGCCCCCTGAAACAATGGGCGACCAAAATCGCCATGGGATTGACATGAAATTGAGCTTGCCGCTTATGACCCGGTTGACCCTCACCTTCTCGACCCTGACGAGCCTGACCACACTGGCCCTGGCTGGTTTTGGGGCCCCTTCAACCGCTTTGGCCGCTGTCTCAGAGGTGAGCACAAGCACAAGCACAAGCACAACCGCCAGCACTGGCATCAACTCAGGCGGCCCGGAAGCTTTGATTCGAAAAAACCTCAGCAGCCGCCTCAGCGAGTTGCAAGAAATCGACGAAGTCCGTAAAACCCCCATGCCAGGCATTTGGGAAGTGCGCAGCGGCAACGATCTTTTTTACACCGATGCCCAAGGCAACTACCTGATTCAGGGCGAGTTGATCGACACCAAGGCCCAGCGCAATTTGAGTGCCGAGCGCGTGGCCGAACTCAACACGGTTGAGTTCAGCAAACTCCCATTCGGTGACGCTTTTACCTTGGTGCGCGGCAATGGCGAACGGAAATTAGCGGTTTTCGAAGACCCCAACTGCGGCTATTGCAAACGCTTCGAGCAGTCGCTGTTGAAGGTCAACAACATCACTGTTCACGTGTTTTTGTACCCCATATTGGGCGAAGACTCGGTCGAAAAATCCCGCCGCCTTTGGTGCGCCAAGGACAAGCCTGCCGCCTGGAATGATTGGATGCATGCGCAAAAACCCACCCCAGCGCCATTGACGCCTTGCGACACCAACGCCCTCAAGCGAAATGTCGAATTTGGCAAAGCACACAAAATCAACGGCACCCCGACCTTGTTCTTTGTCGACGGCAGCCGCGTGCCCGGGGCCATTCCGCCGGAAGCCATTGAAAAACAGCTGGCCCAAGCCGCTGCCAATTTAGCCAACTTCAAAAAATAACATGTCCCCTCACGCCTCTGTCATCAACCGCTTGGGCTATGCCGGCTTGATTCCTTTTGTGGCCCTTTCGTCCCTCATGTGGCTGGTGGCCCCCGAATTTCAACCCTTTGTGGCGATTGGTTTGTCGGCTTATGCCGCCGTCATTTGCTCCTTTTTGGGCGGCATTCATTGGGGCATTGCTTTCCTAGAAGACGACCCCGGCCATTTGGTCCGAGGCACCGGCTTTCACTTTGTCTGGGGTGTGGTTCCGGCCTTGGTGGCTTGGATTGCTGTGGTCATGCCCGCCTTTGCTGGGCTGCCTGTTTTGGCGTTGCTCTTGGCGGTTTGCTACGCAGTCGATCGCCGCACTTGGCTTTCCCCCGCACTTCGACCCTGGTTGACCTTGCGCTTTCGCGCCACCGTGGTCGCGGTGCTGAGTTGCTTGTTGGGCGCCATCGTGACTTGATTCACAGAAATGGATTGACCCTGAACATGGCCTCAAAAAAAGAATCCCAAAACGAATCCGTTAAAAAGCCACACGATGCCCCCCGCAGTGGCCCTGAATTTCAAATTGATTGCGACCAATTTGAAGCCCATCTCTATGACGTCACGCTGACCGTTTCTTCTCCCCAGGCCAAACAAATGCTGAGCTTGCCGGTTTGGATTCCGGGCAGCTACTTGGTGCGTGAATTTTCCAAAAACCTGCAGGGATTCAGCGCCCAACAAAACGGCCGCTCCGTGCGCTTTGAACAACTCGATAAATGCACTTGGGTGGTTGATGCCAAGCCGCAGGTGCCGCTGGTGATTCGTTACCAGATTTATGCCCATGACGCCTCCGTCCGCACCGCCTGGCTAGACAGTCAACGTGGCTTTTTCAATGCCACGAGTTTGTGCCTGCGCGTGGACGGCCAAACGGAATGGCCGCACGCCTTGCGCCTGCTGGCCCCTCAAATGCCTTGGCGCGTCGCCACGGCATTGCCCGCTCGCCAGGTCGATCGGCGTGGTTTTGGTCTTTACCTGGCCGCTGATTACGACGAGTTGGCCGACTCACCTTTCGAGCTGGGTGACTTTTGGGAAGGCGCTTTTGAAGCGCACGGCGTGCCACATCGCTTTGTCGTGGCAGGGGCCAGCGCCTCTTTTGACGGCGCCCGTTTGCTGGCGGACGCTCAAAAAATTTGCGAAACCGCCCTCCGTTTTTGGCACCCCTCTCTGGCTGAAGGGACGCCAACAAAGGGCCCAGACCAAGGACAGGTCAACCCGCCGCCTTTTAAAAATTATCTTTTTCTGCTCAATGCGGTGGACGACAACTACGGTGGCCTTGAACACCGCGCCAGCACCGCGCTGATTTGTGGCCGCCGTGACCTGCCTCGCCTGGCGGATGGCTTGGGCTCCAAGCGCCAACCCGAAGGCTACAACACCTTGCTGGGCTTGATCAGCCATGAATACTTTCACAGCTGGAACGTCAAACGCCTGCGCCCGCAAGCATTCGCCCGCTACGACTACAGCCAAGAAAATTACACCGAGCTCTTGTGGTTCTTTGAAGGCTTCACCAGCTACTACGACGACTTGTTGTTGCGCCGCGCTAGTTTGCTGGACGACGCCGCGTATTTGAAGCTGCTCAACAAAACCCTGAACCAAGTTTTACAAGCCCCCGGCCGTTTGGTGCAAAGCGTGGCAGAGGCCAGTTTTGACGCTTGGGTGAAGTACTACCGCCAAGATGAAAACACCCCCAACGCCACCATCAGCTACTACACCAAAGGGGCCTTGGTGGCGCTGTGCTTTGACCTCCTCCTGCGGGCTGAAGGCAAGACCCATTTAGACCAAGTCATGCGCCACCTTTGGCAGCGCACAAAGGCCGGAACAGTCGACGGCGGCCCCCTCACAGAGGCCGACTTTGCCGCTGTGTTGAGCGAGCTGGGCGGCCGCTCTTTTGCCAAAGAAATCAAAGCCTGGGTGCACGGCAAGACCGACTTGCCTTTGAAGGCCTTGCTCGAAAAGCACGGCATCGTTTGGCACGAAGACCCTGCTCAAATGGCCCAACGCTTGGGCTTGCGCCTGGAAAGCGGCAGCCCGCTGCGTCTCAAATCGGTGCTGCGCGGTGGGGCAGCAGAAAAGGCCGGCATGGCCGCTGGTGACGAGTGGTTGGCCATCGAAGTGGGCCCAAAAAAAAACCCCAAAATTTGGCGGTTGAACCAGCTCGAAGACTTGCCGCTCTACATGGGCACCGCCAAAAAAGGGGTGGCTTGGGTGGCTCGCGACCAGCAGGTGTTGCGCCTGCCCTTGGGACTGCCCACGGTCAACACCGTGCGCTTGGCAATGGCCGACGCGGCCAAAATGGCCACCTGGACCCAAAGCCAAGGTTCACTAAAAGTCACTGAGGGTCAATGACCCTTAAAAACGGCGGGTCGCTTTTGCAGAAAAGCCGCCACGCCTTCGAAGTGGTCGTTGGTTTTGCCCAATCGAGACTGAGCGTCTCGCTCGGCGTCCAGTTGGGTGTTCAAATCCACGCCGGTGCCATCGCGCAGCAAATGGCGCGTGGCCACCAGCGCTTGGGTCGGCATCGCGGCCAAGCGGTGCGCCAGGGCCAGGGTCGCGCCTAAAAAGTCTTCTTGAACGTCCCACAACAAACCCCATTCCAAGGCTTTGGCAGCGCTCAGCTTGTCGCCCGTCATGGCCAAGACCATGGCACGCGCCAGCCCCACGCGGCGAGGCAATAACCACGTGCTGCCGGCATCTGGTATCAAACCAATTTTGCTGAACGCCTGAATAAAGCTGGCCTGGGGTGACGCAATCGCCACATCACAGCTCATCACCAAGGACATACCCGCCCCAGCTGCCACGCCATTCACGGCCGCCAAAGTGGGGCGCTTCAAGGACTGCAATCGACGGGCCGTGGTGTTGAAATAACGCTCAATCATCGGACCGGGATCGGACTTTTGCATGAACTCTTCTTTGGAAGTGAAGCTGATACCGCCCAAGTCAGCGCCGGCACAAAACCCCCGACCGGCGCCGGTGATCACCACCGCCCGCACCGAAGGGTCGGCCTCGGCTTGATCGAGCGCCTGCCAAATGGCTTCGTGCATGGCGGGTGAAAAACTGTTCAACAAAGTCGGGCGGTTCAAAGTTAGCAAAGCCACCGCGGGGCCGGACGGATCCTCTCCCAGGCGCTTTTCATACAAAACCGTGGGCTCAGACGCTGCGGTGCTGTGCGGGGTTGCAGCGGGTGTGGCGGATGGGGTGCTCATAGTGGGTCTCCTGTTTTTTGCTATTTTGAAGGCAAGATTCGGTATAGTGAACCACCTTCTGTTAACTGAGAGACTTGACGCATGACCCAAGCCACCCCCAGCGCACCAACTTATGAAACCATTTTGGTCCGAACCGAAGCAGAAAAAGTGGGCATCGTGACCCTCAACCGCCCCAAACAACTGAATGCGTTGAACGACCAGCTCATGACCGAGCTCGGCGACGCCCTGCAGGCCTTCGATGCCGACCCCGCCATCGGCTGCATCATCGTCACCGGCAGCGAAAAAGCCTTTGCCGCAGGCGCCGACATTGGCGCCATGGCCACCTATTCTTTCCAGGACGCCTATAAAGGCGACTTCATCACACGCAATTGGGAACGCATCAAAGCCGTGCGCAAGCCCGTCATTGCCGCCGTTTCAGGCTTTGCTCTCGGTGGGGGCTGCGAGCTCGCCATGATGTGCGACTTCATCATCGCTGCAGACAATGCCAAATTTGGTCAACCCGAAATCAAGCTTGGCGTGATGCCCGGCGCAGGCGGCACGCAACGCTTGCCCAGAGCGGTCGGTAAATCCAAGGCCATGGACATGGCCCTGACCGGCCGCATGATGAACGCCGAAGAAGCCGAACGGTCCAATTTGGTGAGCCGCGTGGTGCCCTTGGACAAATTGATGGATGAAGCCATGGGCGCGGCCCTGCAAATTTGTGCCTTGTCGCAAATCGCTGTGATGGCCAACAAAGAGTCGGTCAACCGGGCCTTCGAGAGCAGCTTGGCCGACGGCATCATGTTCGAGCGCCGCCTCTTTCATGCGCTGTTTGCCACACAAGACCAAAAAGAAGGCATGGACGCATTTGTAAACAAGCGCCCTGCCCAGTTCAAAAACAATTGACGTTTTTTCGAACCCAAGCCATGCAAAAACGCCTTTTCAGCGCCCTGCTCCTGTCTTGCCTAATGGTCTGCGGTTTCGCCAGCCCAGCGGCCATGGCCGCTTGGACCAGAATCACAACCGATCAGCTGAGCGCCTCCTACGCCGACATGGAGTCCATTGAGCGCAGTGGCAACCGCGCCAAGATGAGCCTGATGATGGATTATTTCCAAGCGCAACAAGACCCCATGGGCTCGAAAGTGCAGTCCTTGGCGGGCGATTACCTGTTCAGCTGCAAGGACATGCGCTACAAACAAAATTCACTGACCCTGTTCAGCGACCATTTAGGCACCGGCAAAACGGTCTCCGACAAAACCTATGCCCACGCCAAATGGCACCAAGTGCCCCCAGAAAGTGCCATCGAAGTGGCCTGGGGAATCGCCTGCAACCAAAAGGTGGACAACAGCCAAACCCCCAAGCTCGGCGTGGGCAGACTAAAATAACGATTCTTGGGGCTGCACTGGTTTCGACATGGGTTCGGACGCGTGGCAGGGCATGTCGAGCTGAATGTGCTCGTAAAACTGATTCAAAAAAACTAACTGCAAACGACGAACGTTTCGCACTCGCCGCTTAAACACCGGTGAGCCTCACAACAGCAGGCCAATGGGCTGGGCAAGGGTGTCGTAAGGCGTCCAGGCTGTGAGGTTATTTTCATTGGCTGGTTTGGCGCCGGGCACCTTGGCGTCAAATGAGATTTAAGGATGCTGGTTTCTTGCACAGCGTGTCGCTGCGCGGCGCAAGAGACGAGACCCAAATCAGACGACTACACATGTAGAACTGTACGAAAAAGACTTGTGGACGGGGGTTCAATTCCCCCCAGCTCCACCATTCACAAGGGCTCGGAAAATCTCCGGGCCCTTTTTTCTGCTTGAAATCCCCGCGTGGCGCGGGGTTCCGGCCAGCGGTACTGCGGGTGCCATCCTGCCAAACTGGCCCAACTTGACCTCCAATAGCGCCAGACCTGTCTCTTATCTCTGTTTGGCCTGCGGGTGGGCGCAGAAGGCCGCTCTGCAAAATCAACACGTTACGAGCTCCGGTTCGTTGTCAACCAAGGACACCGGTCACCATTGCAACTTGACAATGTACGTCTCTTGTACTAACATTACGCCAATTGATCTAACAAAAAAGGTACTGCCATGACTGCCGTTGCATCGTCGCCTTCCGCCCGCTCTGCCCGACTTGGTCTGCGCGCCACCCCTGAACAGGAGGTGGTGCTGCGTCGTGCCGCCGAGGTGGCCCACAAGTCGCTGACCGACTTCATTCTTGACAGCGCGTGCGTGGCCGCCGAGCAGACCCTGCTCGATCAACGATTGTTCATGGTCTCTGGCAGTCAGTATCAGGCTCTGATGGATCTGCTGGATCGCCCCGAACAGGCCAATGAGGGTTTGCGTGACCTGTTTACCCACAAGGCCCCCTGGGACGCAAAGTGACGTTGCGCGCACCGGAGCCTCTGGCCGCGCAGCATCGGCTTGAGGGCTTTGATTGCGGCAAGCCTGCGTTGAACGACTGGCTGTTGCGCCATGCCCGCCAAGCCCAGGGCAGTGGCTCCGCCAAGACATTCGTCGTTGTCGAGGATGATGGACCAGTGGCAGGCTACTTCAGCCTGACCGTGGGCCAAGTCGATACGCTGCAGGCGTCGGAGCGCATCCGCAAGGGGATGGGGCAGTACCCGCTGCCAGTGGTGATCTTGGCGAGGCTGGCAGTTTCAATTCACGATCAGGGGCGAGGCATTGGCTCTGGCCTGCTACAGGATGCGATTCGCCGCACGATGCTTATTGCCGAACAGGCTGGCATCCGTGCCATGCTGACTCACCCCATCGATGAAGAAGCGGCGAGGTTCTACACCCGGTTCGGGTTCATCGCGTCACCGCTGCGCGAGCAGCAATTGCTGCTGCTCTTGAAGGACGCCCGTCGCTGGGTCCGCTGAACCATGCCCATCGAATCACTGCCGACTTTCACCAAGCCTGCGCGCCAGCACTGGGAATCTATCCCCGCTGAAATCCGTCAGCGGTTGCTGTCCAATGTCTGGTGCGGCCATTGCAGCCACGAAACTACGATCACCAATTTCAGCGGCACCATCAAAGGTGGTGACCTGCTGGTGGTAGGCAAGTGTGCTCAATGCCACAGTGATGTGGCGCGGCTGATCGAAGCAGGGTAAATGCCTGCCGACCAATAATCTGAACACCGATGGCAAGCAAAAAGAAAATAGCCAGCGATCTGCACTCAGCCTTGACTGGGCAGAAGCTATTGAGCATTGATCTGTACGTTGAAGCACTGGCTGACCACGAACAAGAGCTCAAAGATTCGCTGAACAAGGACGCCGACGACGCGCTGCTGTGTGTATTGGCCGATGACGGTGATGTCGCGATGATGGTGATCGACTGGGATGGCAGTATTTACCGAAATGAAAACGCATTGAAAAAGCTACACGCCATGTGGCGAAGCAGTTTCGATGGCAATGTACGGAACTTGGTGCCCCTATTCAGTGATCACATTCACCAGAACAATTTGGGTGTCGCCGGTATCAAGTGGTTGCCAAAGGCAGCCGACTGACCGTTTTGTTTCAAACTGGTAGCTCGCCAGAACAAAGGCGGTGCGATTTCAGGCATCAAACCTCGCCACCACCTCCCGCTGCGCCATCCAATCGGTCGGCAGTGGGTTCCGCTGGAACCACAACAGGCTCATGCAACGCGGCTGCTGCCCCGCGAGGATGGTTTGAATAATCTCCGGGTCCAGCAGGCATAGCCGCAGCAGCTCGTTGACCGTGGAGTGGTGCAAACCTTCCCGCTTGGCGATGTCACTGCCACTGGCCACCACGCCATCGTCGAGCAGTTGCTGCCAATAGAACGCGCGAGTCAATGCCACTTGCAGAGGCTGGTCATGATGGGACGCGACTTGGACCTGCGTCCCCACGTCCCCATTCGGACGCACAACCACTGCGCTCCCGCCACGCTTCTTGATCTTCAGCGGAATGAAGGTGGAAAGTTTGATCTGAGCGCCATCCTTGCGCTCCCGGGCGACTGCGGCGCCCGTTACATGGATCGTCGCCCTCATACGGCTTCCTCCAGTTCCTGCAATTCCGCACCGATGGCTCCGGGCATCAGTTCACCCGCTAGGTTCTGCCAGCCCTGGTCGCGCCAAATGACCTCCAGTCCGTCATTGGCAATCACGACGCGCTCGATCAGTAATTGCGCCAATCGGCATTGCTCGATTGGAAACAGTTGCTGCCACACCGTGGCCAGCCTGCGCAAGGGCAGGACGACTTCCGGCTCCGTGATAGCTGGTTGGATTTCCCGTACGCGATCCCACACGGACTGCACGACATGCGGCGCTGATAATGCCGACTCGATCTGCTGCACGACCAATTCTTCGATTGGCGCTGCTGGCAGCGGGACATGTTTGCTGGCCCAAGCGCCAAAGCGCCTGCGCGTGACTGGCGTGTAGTACCGATAGGTGCTGCCATCTTTGATGGTGTAGCTTGGCACCAGTCGTTCGCCATCGGACATGAACAACAGGCCGCGAAGCAGAACGGGTTCTTTAACTCGATCGTAGGTCGTTCGCCGACGCTCCACCGCATCCTTGGCAATCAGCGCGTGCACGGCATCCCACTGTGCCGGGGTAATGATGGCCTTATGCTGACCAGGATAGCTTTGCCCCTTGTGAACAATCTCGCCCAAGTACATCCGGTTGTAAACCAACTTGAAGATCATCTGCTTGGCAAAGGGTTTGCCGCCCTTGTTCGTGAGTCCTTCGGCACCATAGATGCGCGCCATCATCGTGGAGGAGCCAACAGTGACGAAGTCATTGAAGATTCGGCGCACCAATGCAGCTTCAACCTCATTGACTACCAACAAGCGGTTGCGCACGTCGTAGCCCAATGACAAAGGGCCACCCATCCATATTCCCTTGGCCTTGCTGGCGGCAATCTTGTCGCGGATCCGTTCGCCTGTGACCTCGCGTTCGAACTGCGCGAAAGACAGCAGGATGTTCAGCATCAACCGCCCCATCGATGTGGCTGAATTGATCTGCTGGGTGACCGCGCTGAAACTAACGCGACAGCGGTCAAACACATCCACCATCCGTGCGAAATCCGCCAGTGAACGGGACAAGCGGTCAATCTTGTATACCACCACGATGTCGATCCGTCCTGCCTCAATGTCAGCCATTAACCGGCGCAGGGCGGGTCGCTCCATATTGCCGCCAGAGAATCCTCCGTCCTCATAGTCGTCGGCCACCGGGATCCAGCCTTCGTGAGTCTGGCTTTTGATGAATGCGTGGCCAGCTTCTTTTTGAGCGTCTATGGAATTGAAGGACTGGTCCAGGCGTTCGTCGCTGGACACGCGGCAGTAGACCGCGCAGCGTTTGGGCGGCACCGCTGGGGTTGTCAAGGCTCTGCTCATTGGGCAGCCCCCTTGTCATCACGCAGTCCAAAGAACTTCGGGCCATTCCATTGCGTGCCTGTGATGTGCCGCGCCGCTGCCGACAGACTCTTGAACATCTGACCGTCGATCTCGTACAGACCATCCCGGGTGACCGTCACGCGATGCTGGCGCTCGTCCCACTCGCGGATCAACGTGGTGCCTGGCATCAGATGCATTTGGATGCCGCGCCTACTTTGCCCGATCTGGGTCTTGATCTTGGAGTGCTTGGGTCCGGCTTCTACCAGCATGCGGCGCATGGCAGTAGGCAGTGCGCCGTAGGCCCGTTCCTGAATCCTGTAGGCAAGCCTGGATTCGACGTAACTGCGGTTGCGATGGCTGGGTCGACGCGGGAAATGCGCATCCCACAGCGTCCACAGATCGACCATCGGGAGCGTCGGCAGGGCTGCAATTTGGGTGGTCACACTTTGGCCTATTCGGGCGAGAAATTCTCCGTGCCCGCCAACGTGGACATCATTGGCACGATGAACACGGCGGATCGATCTCTGGCCTTGCTCGACACGGCCCTGCGCCGCCGCTTCGAGTTCGTGCCCCTGATGCCCGATACGCGTGCCGAGAAAGACCCTGCCGACCAAGACAGTGCGCCGCTGGCCGAGCTGGTGGTTACGACGGACGTCGGCGTGATCGACGTTCGGCTACTGCTGCTTCGAATGAACGAGCGCATCCAGGCCTTATTTGACCGTGACCACGGCATCGGTCACGCTTATCTGACCGGGCTGGCCAGCGTGGAAGATGGGCCATTGCGTTTCAGGGCGCTTGCTGCGACCTTCCGCAACCGCATCGTGCCGCTGATTGAGGAGTACTTTTTCGAGGATTGGCGAAAGATCCGATTGGTGCTGGCGGACAACCAGAAGAGCGACACTGCGATTCAGTTCATCCGCGAGAGCATGGACCACGAGCAGGATCTGACGGCTCTGTTTGGCACTGACCATGGGTTGGACAGTTACGTCACTAAACGTCGCTATAGTGTTCAGGATTCGGCCTTTTCACGGCCGGAGGCCTACATCCGCATCTACCAGGCACCGGCCTGACGGCCGAAGTGTGCTGATGTCTGGCATCACGATCTACGAGTTTGATGCGCTGGTGGCAGCAGCACCCGGCGTGCCGGATGTTGGCGGTCAACGTGTCGTGCCGCCCGGCGTATTCGACTGGTTGGAACTGCAAGCGCTGCGGGCGGCCGAGGCCGGCGCGTCGGCTTGGTTGCGCCTTACGCAGCGGCGTGGTCACCGTGCCGCCCAGGTCACCAATTTCGTCGGCGTGATTCGGTCGCCAGACGGTTTTCAGATCGAGGTGCTGCCGAAGGTTGGCAAGGCGATCGGCGGTGGCGATGCACAGGCTCGTCGACTGCTGATCGATATGCTGCGATGCCTGGGCGGGTTCCGACACGTCCAGACCGACAGCGCCAAGCTCGTGGCCACGCGCATGCCATTGCTGGAAGTCTTCATCGGTGAATTCCTGCTCACCGTCGAGCACATTGTCAAACAAGGTCTGCGCAGTGACTACGCTTTCAGGCGGGACAACGTGTTCGCGCTGCGCGGCAAGCTGCAGATCGCCACGCACCTGCGGCAGAACTTGTGCAGGCGGGATCGGTTCTTTGCGGAGTTTGACGAGTTCTCTACCAATCGTCCGGAGAACCGATTGCTGCACGCGGCACTGCGCCGGGCGCTGGCTTGGGCGGCATCGCAGGCGAACCAGCAACTCGCGCGCGAGCTATGCTTCGTGTTCGCCGATGTGCCCGAATCCGAACAGGCAGAGATGGACTTCTCCAAGGTTCGGCTAGATCGTGGCATGGGGCACTACGCTGATGCGCTGGCATGGGCGAGGTTGATCCTGGGAGATGAATCACCGCTAACTGGTGCGGGCGGTCATCGTGCGCCCTCTCTGCTTTTCCCGATGGAGGCGGTTTTCGAGGCGTACGTCGCCAAGCATTTAGCGTGGCAGCTGGCACATCCTTTCACGCTCAAGACGCAGGCGCGCAGCTTCTCGCTCGTCACCCATCTCGGGCAGGATTGGTTTCGCCTAAAGCCGGATTTGCTCGTTCAGAAATCGGGCGAGAACTGCTTGGTTCTGGATACCAAATGGAAGCTGCTCGATGACAAGAAATCCACGGGCTCGAAAAAGTACGGGCTAGATCAAGGCGACTTTTATCAACTGCACGCCTATGGCCAATGCTACCTCGATGGCGAAGGCGATGTGGTGCTAATCTACCCCAGGACGGATACCTTCGACCAGGCACTGCCTGTGTTCGATTTCCCTAAGTCCAATGGCCTGCGCCTGTGGGTGCTGCCATTCTGCTTGGTTGAGCGCGTGCTCATCTTGCCTCGTTGCGGCAGTCTCGACGCGCTGTTTTCCTGTAATAGACCGCAGGCAGAGACGCAGGGTGCGAAGGCGGTCCGAATAGTTGCCGCAGGTACCCACCTTGCTTGATTTAAGACATGGCAAGAGGCTGATCCCATTAAAGCGCCCATTGACGCCCATTTTCGCCTTGTAATTGCCGGGATACGGGCTTCTAATTGGGTGTAATTGGGTGTATTATTGGTTCCATGTTCCGCACCGATACCTTCCACATCTCGCCAGAGATTTTGCGCCTGATTGCTCGGATCGACGAGTTCAAAGGTGCCTGGCGTGCCCTTGGGAGCCTCGCGCCCGACCGTCTGATTGCCTTGCGCAGGGTGGCCACCATTGAAAGCATTGGATCTTCCACCCGAATCGAGGGCAGCAAACTGACGGATCGGGAAGTAGAAAAGCTGTTGTCAAACCTGGCGATCCAGACTTTTGAGACGCGCGACGAG
>CAIKMN010000002.1 GCA_903828535.1 uncultured Curvibacter sp. | reverse complement strand
GTGCGATTGAGTTGCCTGAAGGCAAAGAAATGGTGATGCCTGGCGACAACGTGACGATCACGGTCAAGCTGATCAACCCCATTGCCATGGAAGAAGGTCTGCGCTTCGCAATCCGCGAAGGCGGTCGTACCGTGGGCGCCGGTGTCGTGGCCACGATCTTGGCTTAATCAAACACAGGGGTATAGCTCAATTGGCAGAGCGTCGGTCTCCAAAACCGAAGGTTGTAGGTTCGATTCCTACTGCCCCTGCCACTTGAGTGTGGCGCCCGCGAAATCTTTGATTTCGCAACACGCAAAGCCCGTCACAACCTGACGGGCTTCGGTGTCTCAAGAGCAACGATGGTTGAAAGTGAATTTGGCCCAAGATGGCAAGTACTCATGTAGAAACAGTCAGCACCGGTGCTGACAAAGCCAAGCTCGCGGCTGCGTTGGCGCTG
Organism: uncultured Curvibacter sp.; assembly: GCA_903828535.1. Lineage (GTDB taxonomy): Bacteria > Pseudomonadota > Gammaproteobacteria > Burkholderiales > Burkholderiaceae_C > Curvibacter. The sequence goes on along the minus strand of CAIKMN010000002.1, from coordinate 57,632 downwards.
GTGATGGTCGGCTTAACGGCCTACTACTTCTTGGCTCCCCAAGGGCAGTTGGCTCAATGGGGCGCTTTGCTCGTGTTGCTGGCTTTGGCGGCGGCTGCCTTCTTGTCGTCCGAAACAGGGCGTCAGTTGATTGCCTTCGGTCGTGAATCCGAGCGTGAAGTGCGAAAAGTGGTGTGGCCGACCCGCAAAGAAGCCACCCAAATGACGGCCTATGTGTTTGGCTTTGTGGTCATCATGGCGCTGTTTTTGTGGGTTACCGACAAGACCATTGACTGGGTCTTTTTCGATTTGATTTTGGGTTGGAGAAAATAATGACCGACGCGATCACCGAGGCAACGACCGAAGTTTCGGAAAATACCAACACGGGCGTGTTGGCGGCGCCGGCCCATCCCGATCTGCGCTGGTACGTGGTTCATGCTTATTCGGGCATGGAAAAAGCGGTTGAGCGCAACATCTTGGAGCGCATCAACCGCGCGGGCATGCAAAGTAAATTTGGCCGGATTCTGGTTCCCACTGAAGAAGTGGTCGAGATGAAGAATGGCCAGCGCCGCACCACCGAGCGCCGTTTCTTTCCGGGCTACGTGCTGGTCGAAATGATCATGGACGACGAATCTTGGCACTTGGTCAAGCACACCAACAAGGTCACTGGCTTTGTGGGTGGCGCGAAAAACCGTCCTGTCGCGATTTCTCAGGCCGAAGTTGAGAAAATTGTCGGCCAGATGAAAGAAGGCTCGGACAAGCCACGCCACAAGGTGGAATTCCAAGTGGGCGAATACGTCCGTGTCAAGGAAGGTCCTTTTACCGACTTCAATGGATCGGTCGAAGACGTCAACTACGAAAAGAACAAAGTCCGTGTGTCGGTCACCATTTTTGGTCGCTCGACGCCGGTTGAACTGGACTTCAACCAGATCGAAAAGACCTGATTGGTGTTTTGAAAGTTTTGGCTGGTCTGTCTAACGAGGGCCAGTTGTCCCACTTACCGACTCGGTGGGGCGTCAAATCCGAGAGTTGTTAACCCCGGGAAGCTAAAGGCCTAAAAGCCAAGGCGTTTGACCCGCAAGGAGAAAAGCATGGCGAAGAAAATCGTCGGTTTTGTGAAGCTGCAAGTGCCAGCTGGCAAGGCCAACCCCTCACCACCGATTGGTCCCGCATTGGGCCAACGCGGTTTGAACATCATGGAGTTCTGCAAGGCGTTTAACGCGCAGACTCAAGGCGTAGAGCCCGGACTGCCACTGCCAGTGGTGATCACGGCTTTCGCTGACAAGAGCTTTACCTTCATCATCAAGACGCCCCCTGCGACGACCTTGATCAAGAAGGCCATCAAGCTGGACAAGGGTTCTGCGCGGCCTCACGCTGACAAGGTGGGCAAAATTACCCGCGCTCAGCTCGAGGAAATCGCCAAAACCAAAATGAAGGACATGAACGCGGCCAGCGTTGATGCCGCTGTTCGCACCATAGCCGGTTCCGCACGCTCCATGGGCGTGACGGTGGAGGGTCTGTAATGACTAAGCTCACCAAAAAAGCAAAAGCCTTGCAAGGCAAGGTCGATACCAACAAGCTGTACGCTTTGAACGACGCCATCACCTTGGTGAAAGAGTGTGCCACCGCCAAATTTGATGAATCCATCGACGTGGCCGTTCAGCTTGGCATTGACGCCAAGAAGTCTGACCAAGTGGTGCGCGGCGCCGTCGTGTTGCCCAATGGCACCGGCAAAACCAAGCGCGTTGCGGTGTTTGCTCAAGGCGCCAAGGCGGATGAAGCCCGTGCTGCAGGCGCCGACGTGGTCGGTATGGACGACTTGGCTGCTCAAGTCAAAGCCGGTGACATGCCTTTTGACGTGGTCATTGCGGCACCCGACGCGATGCGCGTCGTTGGTACTTTGGGTCAAATTTTGGGCCCCCGTGGCCTGATGCCTAACCCCAAGGTGGGTACCGTGACCCCTGACGTGGCAACGGCGGTCAAGAACGCCAAAGCGGGTCAAGTGCAATTCCGTGTCGACAAGGCAGGTATTGTTCACTCCACCATTGGTCTTCGCTCATTCGACACCGACAAGTTGCAAGGCAACTTGGCTGCGTTGGTGGACGCTTTGAACAAGGCCAAACCGGCCTCGAGCAAAGGGGTTTACCTGCGCAAAGTGGCCGTCTCGTCCACCATGGGCGTGGGCGTTCGAGTCGACACACAAACCATCGCTGGCTGATCTTCAGTCGGTGAGCAGAAATCGCCGGAGGGCTTGCTCTCTGGTGTGGTGGGCTCTGTGGAGAGCGACAACGCAAGGCGTTGCTCAACACAGAGGCCATCCAAGACCGTTGGTAGGGGAGGTCGTTTCAAACGACAGCCCTTTAAACCCGAAAGGGGCCAACGCAGATGGCGATCCCACTGTTCCAAACAGTTGGTCGCTGCAACTAGGCGCGTAGCGGGCATTGTGCCCAATACGCATAAAAAGGAGTTAGACCTTGAGTCTGAATCGCAGTGAGAAAGAAGCGGTCATTTCTGAAGTGACCAGCCTCGCCGCAAAAGCTCAAACGCTGGTGATCGCGGAATACCGTGGCATCACGGTCGCTGACATGACCAAACTGCGCGTTGACGCTCGCAGCAAAGGCGTGACCCTGAGTGTGTTGAAAAACACCCTGGCTCGCCGTGCTGTGACGGGCAGCTCGTTTGAGGTTGTCGCCGACCAGATGACCGGTCCGCTCATCTATGGCTTCTCAGAAGACGCTGTGGCCGCCGCTAAGGTGGTGGCCGACTTCGCGAAAACCAACGACAAGTTGGTGATTCGCGCTGGCGCCATTTCTGGCAAAGCTTTGGATGTCAACGGCGTTAAGCAATTGGCCAACATTCCTTCTAAGGAAGTGTTGCTGGCCCAGTTGTGCGGCTTGTTGATGTCGCCGATTGCTCGCACCGCCGTGGTGTTGGGTGCTTTGGCGGCGAAAAAAGGCGAAGGCACAGGTGCCGGTGACAGCGTTGCTGCTGAACCTGCACCAGCCGAAGCTGCGGCCGCTTAAAGCGGACGCGGTGTATTAACCAATTGTTAGGAAATTAAAAATGGCATTCGATAAAGACGCATTTTTGACCGCACTGGACAGCATGTCGGTCATGGAACTCAACGACCTGGTGAAAGCCATCGAAGAGAAATTTGGTGTGAGCGCAGCCGCTATGGCCGCTCCTGCTGCGGGTGGCGGCGGTGCTGCACCAGCGGCTGCTGAAGAAAAGACCGAGTTCAACGTGGTCTTGCTTGAAGCGGGCGCCAACAAGGTGTCGGTCATTAAGGCCGTTCGCGAAATCACCGGTCTGGGCTTGAAAGAAGCCAAGGACATGGTTGACGGCGCTCCCAAGGCCGTTAAAGAAGGCGTGTCCAAGGCCGACGCCGAAGCCGCCAAGAAGAAGCTCGAAGAAGCTGGCGCCAAGGTCGAACTCAAGTAATTGGGTTTTGCTCAGAGGCTGGAGTGTCCCAAAGGGCCTCCAGCCTTTGGTGCTTTGAACATTCGTGCTTTTTAAGAGCGCACCCAAAAGCCAAAGGGCCACGCCCCACGTCTTTTGAGTGCCTTCTTAACAAGAAGGTACCTTGGTTCGGACAGTGTGCAACGCACTGTTGTCAGCCAGGGTTGGTAGTGGCCAACCACCAAGCTCACGTTGGTTTTCATGTCTTTGCCCGGAGATTTAATGGCTTACTCATTTACCGAACGCAAACGCATCCGCAAGAGTTTTGGCACACGCCCGAGCGTGCTCGAAGTGCCTTATCTGTTGCAGATGCAAAAGGACGCGTATACCGCTTTCTTGCAAGCAAACGTTGCCCCTAAAAAACGCACCAATGAAGGTCTGCAGGCCGCCTTTGAAGCCGCCTTCCCGATCATTTCGCACAATGGTTTTGTCGAGATGAAGTTTGTTGAATACAACTTGGCCAAACCCGCCTTCGACGTGCGCGAATGCCAAACCCGCGGCTTGACTTATGCTTCGGCCGTGCGCGCCAAGGTGCAGTTGTTCATCTATGACCGCGAGTCGTCGACCAGCACCTCCAAGGTCATCAAGGAAGTGAAAGAGCAAGAGGTCTACATGGGCGAAGTGCCCCTGATGACCGACAAAGGCTCTTTCATCATCAACGGCACCGAGCGCGTCATCGTGTCTCAGTTGCACCGTTCACCCGGCGTCTTCTTTGAACACGACAAGGGCAAAACCCACAGCTCGGGTAAGTTGCTGTTCTCGGCCCGCGTGATCCCTTACCGCGGCTCTTGGCTCGACTTCGAATTCGACCCCAAAGACCTGCTGTACTTCCGCGTGGACCGTCGTCGCAAGATGCCTGTCACCACGCTGCTCAAGGCCATCGGCTTGAACGCCGAATCCATCTTGGCGCACTTCTTCGTGAACGACAACTTCCGTTTGATGGACAGTGGCGCGCAAATGGAATTTGTGACCGAGCGACTGCGCGGCGAAGTGGCACGCTTTGACATCACCGACAAGTCAGGCAAAGTCATTGTGGCCAAAGACAAGCGCATCACCGCACGCCACACCCGCGAACTCGAGCAATCGGGCACCACCCACATCAGCGTCCCTGAAGACTTCCTGATTGGCCGTGTCGTGGCGCGCAACATCATCGACCCTGAAACGGGCGAATTCATTGCCAAGGCCAACGACGAGTTGACCGAAGTGCTGTTGAAAAAACTGCGCAGCGCTGGCATCAAAGACCTGCAAGCCATCTACACCAACGAGCTGGATCAAGGCGCCTACATTTCGCAAACCTTGCGCACCGATGAAACGACGGACGAATTTGCCGCCCGCGTCGCCATCTACCGCATGATGCGTCCTGGCGAACCCCCGACCGAAGACGCCGTCCAAGCCCTGTTCCAACGCTTGTTCTACAACCCCGACACCTACGACTTGTCGCGTGTTGGCCGCATGAAGTTCAATGCCAAAGTGGGTCGTCCTGAATCCACGGGTCCCATGGTTTTGACCAACGAAGACATTTTGTCGGTGGTCAAAATCTTGGTGGACTTGCGCAACGGCAACGGTGAAGTGGACGACATTGACCACTTGGGCAATCGCCGTGTGCGTTGCGTTGGTGAGTTGGCCGAAAACCAATACCGCACTGGTTTGGCGCGCATTGAAAAGGCGGTCAAGGAGCGCTTGGGTCAAGCCGAGCAAGAGCCCTTGATGCCGCACGACTTGATCAACTCCAAGCCCATTTCTGCGGCTCTGAAAGAGTTCTTTGGCGCCTCGCAACTGTCGCAGTTCATGGACCAAACCAACCCCCTGGCCGAAATTACCCACAAGCGCCGCGTCTCTGCCTTGGGCCCAGGTGGTTTGACCCGCGAACGTGCTGGCTTTGAAGTGCGCGACGTGCACGTGACCCACTACGGCCGCGTCTGCCCGATTGAAACGCCTGAAGGTCCTAACATTGGCCTGATCAACTCGCTGGCTTTGTATGCCCGCTTGAATGAATATGGTTTCATTGAAACCCCTTACCGTCGAGTGATCGAAGGCAAGGTCACCATGGAAATCGACTACCTGTCGGCCATCGAAGAAGGCAAGTACGTCATTGCTCAGGCCAATGCGGCTTTGAACAAAGACGGCTTGCTGACCGGTGATTTGGTCTCTGCCCGTGAAAAGGGTGAATCGACATTGGTACCGGCCGATCGCGTGCAGTACATGGACGTGTCGCCCGCTCAGATCGTCTCCGTGGCGGCCTCCTTGGTGCCGTTTTTGGAGCACGATGACGCCAACCGCGCGTTGATGGGTGCCAACATGTCACGCCAAGCCGTGCCCGTGTTGCGTCCTGAGAAACCCATGGTCGGTACTGGGATCGAGCGCGTTGCCGCGGTCGATTCGGGCACGGTGGTCACGGCCAACCGCGGCGGCGTGGTCGATTATGTTGACGCCACCCGCATCGTGGTGCGCGTGAACGACGCCGAAGCGGTGGCGGGCGAAGTCGGTGTGGACATTTATAACTTGATTAAGTTCCAACGGTCCAACCAAAACACCAACATTCACCAGCGCCCCATCGTCAAAAAGGGCGATGTGTTGGCCAAGGGCGATGTCATTGCCGACGGCGCTTCGACGGACCTGGGCGAAATCGCCATCGGTCAAAACATGCTGATCGCCTTCATGCCATGGAACGGCTACAACTTCGAAGACTCGATTTTGATCTCCGAGCGCGTGGTCGCTGATGACCGCTACACCTCGATTCACATCGAAGAGTTGGTGGTCATGGCGCGTGACACCAAGCTGGGCGCGGAAGAAATCTCCCGCGACATCCCCAACTTGGCTGAAACCCAACTGAACCGTCTGGACGATTCGGGCATCATCTTCGTCGGCGCTGAAGTGCAGCCTGGCGACGTGTTGGTCGGCAAGGTCACCCCCAAGGGCGAGACCACGTTGACCCCCGAAGAAAAACTGTTGCGCGCCATCTTTGGCGAAAAAGCCAGCGATGTGAAAGACACCTCATTGCGCGTGGACCAAGGCTCGCAAGGCACGGTCATCGACGTGCAAGTTTTCACCCGTGAAGGCATTACCCGCGACAAGCGCGCTCAACAAATTATTGACGATGAGTTGAAGCGCTTCCGTTTGGATTTGAACGACCAATTGCGCATCGTTGAAGCCGACGCTTTTGCGCGTATCGAAAAACTGCTGTTGAACCGCGCTGCCAACGGCGGACCCAACAAGTTGACCAAGGGCAGCAAGATTGACGCCGCCTACTTGGCTTCAGTCGAGAAGTTCCACTGGTTTGACATCCGTCCTGCGGAAGATGAAGTCGCCGCACAACTCGAATCCATCAAGAACTCGCTGGAGCAAACCCGTCACAGCTTCGACTTGGCTTTTGAAGAAAAGCGCAAAAAGCTCACCCAAGGCGACGAGTTGCCAGCCGGTGTGTTGAAGATGGTCAAGGTCTACTTGGCTGTCAAGCGCCGCTTGCAGCCAGGGGACAAGATGGCCGGCCGTCACGGTAACAAGGGGGTGGTCTCCAAGATCGTGCCGGTTGAAGACATGCCTTACATGGCCGACGGTACCCCAGCGGACATCGTCTTGAACCCCTTGGGCGTTCCTTCCCGGATGAACGTGGGTCAGGTGCTGGAGGTTCACTTGGGTTGGGCCGGCAAGGGCATTGGCCAACGCATTGGTGACATGCTGCAGGCCGAAAGCCGTGTGGCCGAACTGCGCCAATTCATGGAAGAGCTCTACAACTCGACCGGTCGCAAGGAAGAACTGTCCTTGTTGAGCGACGACCAAGTGCTCGAAATGGCCGACAACCTGAAGTCGGGTGTGCCATTCGCCAGCCCCGTGTTTGACGGTGCCGCCGAGGAAGACATCCGCGCCATGTTGAAGTTGGCTTACCCCGACGACATCGCCACGGCCAAGGGCTTGACGGCCACGCGCACCCAAGCCAACCTGATCGATGGTCGCACCGGTGAATCGTTCGAGCGTCCCACCACCATTGGGTACATGCACTTCTTGAAGTTGCACCATTTGGTCGACGACAAGATGCACGCTCGCTCCACCGGTCCTTACTCCTTGGTCACGCAACAACCTTTGGGCGGCAAGGCCCAGTTCGGTGGTCAGCGTTTCGGGGAAATGGAAGTCTGGGCGCTGGAAGCTTATGGCGCCTCTTACGTGTTGCAGGAAATGCTCACCGTTAAGTCCGACGACGTGCAAGGCCGTACCAAGGTGTACGAAAGCATTGTCAAGGGCGAACACGCCATCGAAGCCGGGATGCCGGAATCGTTCAATGTGTTGGTCAAGGAAATCCGTTCCTTGGGTCTCGACATTGAACTCGAACGTTCTTAAGCAAGAAAAGGATAGAGTTTTATGAAATCCCTACTCGACCTGTTCAAGCAATTCACGCCGGATGAGCACTTTGATGCCATCAAAATTGGCATGGCATCCCCTGAAAAGATCCGTTCGTGGTCTTTCGGTGAGGTGAAAAAACCTGAAACCATCAACTACCGCACCTTCAAGCCCGAGCGCGATGGTCTTTTTTGCGCCAAGATTTTTGGCCCCATCAAAGACTATGAATGCTTGTGCGGCAAGTACAAACGCCTGAAACACCGTGGCGTGATTTGTGAAAAGTGCGGCGTTGAAGTGACCCAAACCAAGGTGCGTCGCGAGCGCATGGGCCACATCGATTTGGCCGCGCCTTGCGCCCACATCTGGTTCCTGAAGTCCCTGCCTTCGCGCTTGGGCTTGGTGCTTGACATGACCCTGCGCGACATCGAACGCGTGTTGTACTTTGAAGCTTATGTGGTGACCGACCCCGGCATGACCCCCCTGAAGAAGTTCAGCATCATGTCCGAAGACGAGTTCGACGCGAAGCAAAAAGAATTCGGCGATGAGTTCGTCGCCAAGATGGGCGCCGAAGGCATCAAAGACCTGCTCGAAGCCATCGACATCGAATCCGAAATTGAGCGCCTGCGGGGCGACTTGACCGGTTCCGAAGTCAAAATCAAGAAGAACGCCAAGCGCCTCAAGGTCTTGGAGGCTTTCAAGAAGTCGGGCATCAAGCCCGGCTGGATGGTGCTCGAAGTGCTGCCCGTGTTGCCACCCGACTTGCGTCCTTTGGTGCCGCTGGACGGTGGCCGCTTCGCCACGTCTGATTTGAACGACCTGTACCGCCGCGTGATCAACCGCAACAGCCGTTTGCGCCGCTTGTTGGAACTGAAAGCGCCTGAAATCATTGCCCGCAATGAAAAGCGCATGTTGCAAGAAGCCGTCGACAGCTTGCTGGACAACGGCCGCCGTGGCAAGGCCATGACGGGCGCCAACAAGCGTGCCCTCAAGTCGTTGGCCGACATGATCAAAGGCAAGAGCGGTCGTTTCCGTCAAAACTTGCTGGGCAAACGTGTCGACTACTCCGGTCGCTCGGTCATTACCGTGGGCCCGACACTCAAGTTGCATCAGTGCGGTTTGCCCAAGCTGATGGCGCTCGAATTGTTCAAACCTTTCATCTTCTCGCGCCTCGAATCCATGGGCATCGCCACCACCATCAAGGCCGCGAAGAAGGAAGTTGAATTGGGCACCCCCGTGGTGTGGGACATTTTGGAAGAGGTCATCAAAGAACACCCTGTCATGCTGAACCGTGCGCCCACGCTGCACCGTCTGGGCATCCAGGCCTTTGAACCCATCTTGATCGAAGGCAAGGCCATTCAGCTGCACCCCTTGGTCTGCGCGGCCTTCAACGCCGACTTTGACGGTGACCAAATGGCCGTTCACGTGCCCTTGTCCGTCGAAGCGCAAATGGAAGCCCGCACCTTGATGCTGGCCTCCAACAACATCTTGTTCCCCGCTTCGGGCGAACCTTCCATCGTGCCTTCGCAAGACGTGGTGCTGGGTCTGTACTACACGACCCGCGACCGCATCAATGCCAAGGGCGAAGGTTTGGTGTTCTCCGACGTTCCTGAAGTGCAACGTGCTTTTGACGCTGGCCAAGTCGACTTGACCGCCCGCGTCACCGTGCGCATTACAGAATGGGTGAAGAACAAGGTGACGGGCGAATTCACGCCCCACACCAGTCTGGTGGAAACCACGGCCGGCCGTGCGCTGTTGTCAGAAATCTTGCCCAAGGGCTTGCCTTTCTCCAACATGAACAAGGCGCTGAAGAAGAAAGAGATCTCGAAGCTGATCAACGTCTCCTTCCGCAAGTGCGGTTTGAAAGAAACCGTGGTCTTTGCCGACAAACTGCTGCAAAACGGTTTCCGCTTGGCGACCAAGGCCGGTATCTCGATTTGCATCGACGACATGTTGGTGCCCACCGAGAAGCCCGAAATCATCGAACGTGCCGAAAAAGAAGTCAAAGAAATCCAACAGCAATATGTGTCGGGTCTGGTGACTTCGGGTGAACGCTACAACAAGGTGGTGGACATTTGGGGCAAGGCCGGTGACGAAGTCTCGAAGGTGATGATGGCCCAACTGGCCAAACAAAAAACCATCGACCGCCATGGCAACGAAGTGGACCAAGAGTCTTTCAACTCCATCTACATGATGGCCGACTCGGGCGCTCGCGGTTCTGCCGCTCAGATCCGCCAGTTGGCCGGTATGCGTGGCCTGATGGCCAAGCCGGACGGCTCCATCATTGAGACCCCCATCACGGCCAACTTCCGTGAAGGTCTGAATGTGTTGCAGTACTTTATTTCTACCCACGGGGCTCGTAAGGGCTTGGCCGACACGGCTTTGAAGACCGCCAACTCGGGTTACCTGACCCGCCGTTTGGTGGATGTGACGCAAGATTTGGTCGTCACCGAGCAAGATTGCGGCACCGGCAACGGCTCGCTCATGCGCGCCATTGTTGAAGGTGGTGAAGTCATCGAATCGCTGCGCGACCGCATCTTGGGCCGCACCTCCGCCGACGACATCTTGCACCCTGAAAACCGCTCGGTGCTGGCCAAGGCCGGTCAGATGCTGGACGAAGACCTGATCGAAGAGTTGGAAGCTGCCGGCGTCGACGAAGTGCGCGTGCGCACCGCGTTGAACTGTGACACCCGCTTTGGTTTGTGCGCCATGTGCTACGGCCGCGACTTGGGTCGTGGCGGTCTGATCAACCTCGGCGAAGCCGTGGGGGTGATCGCAGCGCAGTCCATCGGCGAACCCGGTACCCAGCTGACCATGCGGACCTTCCACATTGGTGGCGCCGCTTCACGTGCCGCCATCGCCTCGAGCGTGGAAGCCAAGTCGAATGGCGTGATTGGCTTCAATGCCACCATGCGCTACGTCAGCAACACCAAGGGTGAGTTGGTGGTCATTTCCCGTTCGGGCGAAATCGTCATCCAAGACGAACATGGCCGTGAGCGCGAACGCCACAAAGTGCCTTACGGCGCGATCTTGGCGGTCAAGGCCGATCAAACCATCAAGGCCGGTACCATTTTGGCCAACTGGGATCCGTTGACCCGTCCGATCATTACCGAATTCGCCGGTCAGGTGAAGTTCGAAAATGTCGAAGAAGGTCTGACAGTTGCCAAGCAGGTCGACGAAGTCACGGGCTTGTCAACGTTGGTGGTGATCGATCCGAAGCGCCGGGGTTCTGCCAAGGTGGTTCGTCCGCAAGTGAAATTGATCGACGCCTCTGGCGCCGAAGTCAAGATTCCTGGCACCGACCATGCCGTGACGATTGGCTTCCAAGTCGGCGCGCTGATCCAAGTGCGAGACGGCCAAGACGTGGGCCCTGGCGAAGTGCTGGCGCGCATTCCAATCGAGGGTCAAAAGACCCGCGACATTACCGGCGGTTTGCCCCGTGTGGCCGAGCTGTTTGAAGCCCGTACGCCCAAAGACAAGGGCACCTTGGCCGAAATGACCGGTACGGTGTCCTTTGGTAAAGAAACCAAAGGCAAGGTGCGTCTGCAAATCACCGACCCCGAAGGCAAGATCTGGGAAGAACTCGTGCCCAAGGAAAAGAACATCTTGGTGCACGAAGGCCAAGTGGTCAACAAGGGCGAATCGATTGTGGACGGCCCCGCCGACCCACAAGACATCTTGCGCTTGCTGGGCATCGAAGAACTCTCGCGCTACATCGTGGATGAAGTGCAAGACGTTTACCGTTTGCAAGGTGTGAAGATCAATGACAAGCACATCGAAGTGATCGTGCGTCAGATGTTGCGTCGCGTCGTCGTCGAAAACGCCGGCGATTCGAACTACATCGGCGGCGAACAAGTCGAGCGCTCCGAGATCTTGAACACCAACGAAGCTTTGTTGCGCGACGGCAAAGTGCCCGCGACGTACACCAACTTGTTGTTGGGCATTACCAAGGCCTCGTTGTCGACCGATTCGTTCATCTCCGCGGCTTCCTTCCAGGAAACCACCCGCGTCTTGACCGAAGCGGCCATCATGGGCAAACGCGACGAGTTGCGTGGCTTGAAGGAAAACGTCATCGTCGGTCGCTTGATCCCAGCCGGCACGGGCATGGCTTATCACCAAGCCCGCAAGGCCAAGGACTTGATGGACGACGCCGAGCGCCGTGCGATTGCCGAAGCCGAAGCCGCCGACCTCGCTTCCGATCAAGAAGCCCGTGAAGCCAGCGAAGGGGCTGCAGCCGAGTAATTCGGTTCAGTCTTCCTGATCCCTCCCCGTCGTGTCGTGCGAATGTCGTACGATCGGCGGGGACATTTTTTTGGAGAACCAGTCGATGGACGCGCAAGCCGTGGCCGTGGGGCCAGACACCGTAGAGGCAGGGGATGCGGCCGACACGGTGGAACGGGTGGGCAACTTTGCCATTTGGGACCAGCCCTGGTGGGTTTGGCTGACACTGGTTGGCTTGTTGTGCTGGGTCTTGGGGGCCAACAACCGCATCGTGCGGCTGCGCGCGGCAGCACGCCAGGCTTTTGGTTTGTTGGAATCGCAATGGTTCATGCACTTGGCTTGGATGGAGGTGCACGCCTCTGCTTCTGTGTTGCTGTTAGACGCATGGGCGCGTCCGGTGAGCATGGATTTAGAGCCGTTTAAGAAAGCCCTGCAAGCCGCCAAACTCAAACCGCTGGACCCCGCTTTGATGCGCTCACTCAGTGCCGCCTGGACCGAGGTCAAGGCCAAAATGGAAGATGTCAACGTGATTGGCACGCCACCCCAGGCCTTGGTGGCTTTGTTGCAACAAGACCAGTTGGCGGTGGCGGCCTTCAACCAAGCGGTGGCGCAATACAACCAAGCCATCGGCCAATTTCCAGCCCTTTTATTGGCGAAACTTTTGAATTACCAACCTGCCGTTCCGATGGAATGGGTGCAAAACAACCCCAAATGAGTGTGAATTTGAGTGTGACTTCCGCACCGCCCCAATCGGTCCCCCTCTGGCAGCAACTGCAACTCACCGCCCAGGTGTTGCAATCGGTTCGAGGCGGCGCCTCTGCAACGCGTGCCTTGACGAACGTGCCGGCCGCCTTGCGGCCAGGGGTGCAGTCCTTGCTTTTTCATGTGCTCCGCGTGCTGGGTCAGGCCGAGGCCTTGCGCCGCAAACTCGCCCCCCGCAACCCGCCGCCGCCTGTCGATGCCTTGTTGTGCACCGCGCTGGCCTTGGCGCTGGACGCTGAGCAGGCGCCTTACGAACCCTTTACCTTGGTGGACCAAACCGTCGAAGCGGCCAAGCGCCAAAGCGCCACCCGTGGGCAAGCCTCGTTTGTCAATGCCTGTTTGCGCCGTTTTTTGAGGGAAGAGCATGAATTGTTGCAAAGCGTCGCGCTAGAGCCCGTGGCGCATTGGAATCACCCGCGCTGGTGGATTGACCGCTTGCGCAAGGACCATCCCCAACACTGGCAAGGCATTTTGCAGACCAACGCGGGCCGTGCCAGCATGACCCTGCGTGTCAACACGAGTCAGCACCGCTTGAGTGATTACCAAGACTTGTTGGTGTCAGCGGGCAAGTCTTCGGTGCGGGTCGGCGAACAGGCTTTGATGTTGCGCCAACCTTGTCACGTGAATGAGTTACCCGGTTTTTCTAGCGGGGCCGTTTCGGTACAAGATGCAGGTGCGCAACTCGCGGCCCCCTTGCTCATGCAAGGCCTCAGCGCCCCGACCGGCGAGCGTTTGAAGTTGCTCGATGCTTGCGCAGCACCCGGCGGCAAGACCGCCCACTTGCTCGAGTTGTTGCAAGCCAGCGGCACCGCGGCCGATGTCGTGGCGATGGACATCGATGCCGAGCGGTGCACCCGCATCGATGACACCTTGCGTCGTTTGAACTTGAATTCATCGATCGTCGCGGCGCAAGTGTTGGTGGCCGATGCGCAAGAACCCGCTCAATGGTGGGGCCCGAAAACCCCGGAAACGCTTTACGACGGCATTTTGCTCGACGCACCCTGCACGGCCTCGGGCATTGTGCGCAGGCATCCCGATGTGCGTTGGCTGCGCCGAGAAAGCGATGTCAACCAATTGGCGGTCATTCAGGCGGGCCTGTTGGCGGTGTTGTGGCCTTTGGTCAAACCTGGAGGCCAATTGCTTTATTGCACCTGCTCGGTCTTTAAAGCCGAGGGTCAAGACCAAGTGGCGGCCTTTTTGCGCCACCATCCAGAGGCCCGCCTTGCCGAGTCGCCAGGGCATTTGCTGCCAGTCGCCGCTTGGAATCCCCCCAAATCCACCGATAATTCAAGCCAAGATGAGGCAATTGACCACGATGGATTTTTCTATGCCCTGCTGCAAAAAAGCCGGCAAAGTTGAAGCCGTGAAAGTCCTGCGTCAAGGGCTGTTCTGGTGGCTGGTCTTCGTGGCATCGCTGGCTTTGATGGGGGGCCTTATCACCGGGCCCGCAACCGCTTGGGCTGCCGACGCACCTGCCCCCAATTCGACCAATTCTTCTGGTGCCTCTAACGCCTCTAGCGCCTCTAACGCCTCTAGCGCCTCAAACACCTCTAACGCAAACAGCGCGCCCCCCTCCGCCAGTTCTGCTGCAGCCTCATCGGGTGCGGGCATTGAAATCAACGAGGTTCGCTTGGAGCGCGGGGACGATCAAATTCTGCTCTCGGCCACCTTGCGTTTGGAGTTACCGCCGTTGGTCAAGGAAGCGGCCGAAAAGGGTATTCCGCTGTATTTTGTGGCCGAGGCCAACGTCTTGAAAAAGCGTTGGTATTGGTACGACAAACAGGTCAGTGCAGCCCACCGCTACTACCGCCTCGCGTTTCAACCGCTGACGCGTCGTTGGCGCTTGCAAGTGAGTAACACGCCCATCAACTACTCCGGCCTTGGGATGACTCTGGGGCAAAGCTTTGACGATTTAGACGCGGCACTGGCCTCAGTCCGGCGCATCGCCAATTGGAAAATTGCGCCCTCAAAGGACGTGGCAGCGGACGGCAAAGAAGAATTAGATTTCAGCTTCAAGTTGGACGTCTCTCAACTGCCTAGGCCCTTTCAATTTGGCGTCAGCGACCGAGCAGACTGGAACTTGTCGGCCAGTCAAACCGGGTTGCTGACGCAGGAGTTACTGCGTTGAGCTCACCCGCCGCTTTGAACGTCGCCGCTTGGCAGACTTGGAGTTCGCGAGCCGTTCGAATCTTGTTGGTGCTGGGCGCGGCTGTGGCGGTGATTTTGGGCCTGGTGCTGCTGTTCTTATTGACCCAGGCCACCAACAACCAAGAGCTTTACGAGCGCAACTATGTGCGGCTGTTCGCGCTTAACTTGGTGGTGGCGGGTTTGCTGTTGACGGTCATCGTGGGCGCCGGTTTGCGTTTGTACTGGCGGCTCAAACAAGGGCGATACGGCAGTCAGTTGTTGGTGAAACTGGCGGCAATATTTGCTTTTGTCGGTTTTGTGCCGGGCCTGCTGATTTATGGCGTGTCTTACCAATTCGTCTCCCGCTCCATTGAAAGCTGGTTTGATGTGAAAGTCGAAAGTGCCTTGTCGGCAGGCGTCAGTCTGGGACGCGCCTCACTGGACACCTTGTCAAACGACTGGGCCAAAAAGACCCAAGTCGCCGCCGAGTCGATGCGCGATCTGGACGCCAACGCTTTGCCTATCGTCGTCGATCGCCTGCGTGAGCAGCTCGGCGCTGACGATGTGGTGGCTTGGTCCATGGGTGGAAAACCAATGGCCAGCGCAGGCGCTTCGCGATTCCAACTCAGCCCAGAGCGACCCTCTGCGAATGTGCTCAGGCGCTTGAAGACGGAGCCCGCTGTGGCGCTGGTGGAGGGTTTGGACGAACTAGAGGCCGGTGCCGTCAACAGCGCAGAGCCGGGCGCTGGGGCGCACATTCGCGCTTATGCCTTGGTGCCAGCGGCGCACATGGGCTTGTTCGCGGAGCCCCGCATTTTGCAATTGACCGTGGCCATGCCGCGGGCTTTGGTGGCCAATGCTTTGGCCGTCGAAGTGGCCAATCGTGAGTACCAAGAGCGTGCTTTGGGACGCGTGGGCCTGCAACGCATGTACATCGCCACTTTGACCCTGAGTCTTTTTTTGGCCGTGCTGGGCTCCATCATTTTTGCGGTGGTGTTTGGCAACCAATTGGCGCGGCCCCTTTTGGTCTTGGCTGAAGGCGTGCGTGAGGTGACGCTGGGCAACCTCAGCCCCAAAGCGGCTTTGAGCAACAAAGACGAGTTGGGGGGCTTGACGCGGGCTTTTGCCGACATGACCCAGCAGCTTTTTGAGGCCCGAGCCACGGTCGATCAAACCATGGCCGAGGTCAGCACTGCGCGTGCCAATTTGCAAACCATCCTCGACAACCTGACCGCCGGCGTGATGGTGTTTGATGAGCATGGCCATCTGCTCTCGGCGAATCCTGGGGCCATGGCCATTTTGCGAGTCCCTTTGACCCCTTACCTGGGCAAAACCTTGGACCAAATTCCCAACCTAGGTCCCTTTGCTGAACGAGTGGACGCCCAACTCAAGGCCGTTTTAAGTGACCCGGTTCAACCCCATGGCTCTGACCATTGGCAACAATCCTTTGAGTTGAATCTGGGCGGCAACCTGAGTGGCTCGGTGCAAGGGGATCCCCAACACCTGACCTTGGTCACACGGGCGGCCGCTCTGCCGGGTCAGGCCCAATTGCTGGTGTTTGACGACATCACCGAGATCGTTTCCGCGCAACGGGCGCAGGCCTGGGGCGAAGTCGCCCGGCGGTTGGCCCACGAAATTAAAAACCCCTTAACGCCCATTCAGCTCTCGGCAGAGCGCTTGGAAATGAAGCTCTCCGGCAAAGTACCTGCGTCTGAACAAGCGGTCCTCACGAAGTCGGTCAAAACCATCGTCGATCAGGTTGACGCCATGAAGCGATTGGTGAACGAGTTCCGAGATTACGCCCGCTTGCCCGCCGCACAGCTGGAATCTTTGAACCTGAATGACTTGGTCACTGACGTGGTTCAGCTTTATGGCGCTGACCCAACGCAAGCCGATGCCCTCGGGGGTTTGCAGGTGCGCCTAGACGCCCGCTGCCCCCCCATCTTGGGCGATGCCCAGCAGTTGCGACAAGTCATTCACAACTTGCTGCAAAACGCCCAAGACGCCCAAGACACCCGCGTGGCGAGTGAGGCTGGCGACTCGGCTGATAAAACGGCGCAGGGGGTAGAAATTAGCACCCAGTGGAGCGAATCATCTCATCGCGTGCGCTTGGTGGTTCGAGACCACGGCGCCGGTTTTGCAGAAACCATTTTGAAGCGGGCCTTTGAGCCTTATGTCACCACCAAATCCAAAGGCACCGGCTTGGGTTTGGCGGTGGTTAAAAAAATTGTTGATGACCACGGCGCGCGCATTGATTTGTCGAACGTGGTTGAAGACAGCGCCGTCAAGGGAGCCAAAGTCTCGCTATCATTTAAGCCAGAACAGCCCCTTGAACTCCCAGCCTCCTGACGATCTGACAAAGAGTAAACGCAACAATGGCCAATATTTTGGTGGTGGACGACGAACTGGGTATCCGAGACCTGCTCTCTGAAATCTTGAATGACGAAGGTCATCAAGTGGAGCTCGCAGAAAATGCCGCACAAGCGCGAGAAGCGCGTCAAAAGGCGGAATTCGATTTGGTTTTGTTGGACATTTGGATGCCCGACACCGACGGTGTTTCCTTGCTCAAGGAGTGGGCGGCCAGCGCCACCCTGACCATGCCCGTGATCATGATGAGCGGTCACGCCACCATCGAAACGGCTGTTGAAGCCACCCGAATTGGTGCATTTTCTTTCCTTGAAAAACCCATTACGTTGCAGAAATTGTTGAAGGCCGTGGAGCAAGGACTGGCCCGGGGCCAATTGCGAAAAGCGGCCACTTCCTCGTTTTCGGCCTCTTTACCCGCTCCGACTTTGGCATCGACTCAAGGGGCGACAACCTGGGCTGGTGAGTCCGCACCGCCGTTGCTGGACGGCACCCCCTCAGCGGCCGCTTTGGCCGAAGAATCCGCCGTTCAAGCGTCCACGCCCACATCCCCACCCACTTGGGCGCATTTTGAGTTGCCTTTGCGCGAGGCGCGTGACAGTTTCGAAAAGGCGTATTTCGAATACCACTTGGATAAAGAGCACGGCTCCATGACACGCGTTGCCGACAAGACAGGATTGGAGCGGACGCACCTTTACCGCAAGTTGCGCCAACTCGGGGTTGACTTGGGCCGAGCCAAAAAAGCCTGAGGCCCCCGCCATGGCCAGCACGTTCGTCACTTGGTCGTCTCCACTGGGCGAGTTGCGCTTGGGCGCAGACGACCTCGGTTTAACGGAAGTTTGTTTTTTAGGCACCCAGAAGACGGCAGCAGCCAACCCCCAAGGTTTGCACTCCCCCACCGTCAAGCACGCAGTTTTGCAGCAGGCGCAAGAAGAGTTACAAGAATTTTTCTCTGGGAAAAGACGGGTTTTTAGTGTGCCCTTGAGCCTGCAAGGCACCCCATTTCAACAAGCCGCTTGGGCGGCGTTGCAGCAAATCCCTTGGGGCAGCACTTGGACGTATGGCCAGCAAGCGCAAGCCCTGGGAAATCCAAGTGCAGTGCGTGCTGTTGGCGCGGCCAATGGGCGCAATCCGGTGGCCATCATCGTCCCTTGTCACCGCGTCATAGGTGCCAATGGCCGGTTGACGGGTTATGCCGGTGGCCTTCAAAACAAAGCGGCTTTGTTGGCCTTAGAGGGGATGGCTCAAGAAGGGCTGGGTTTTTAAGGTGCTCAGGAGGGCCGCTTCCCAAGAGCGGGCAAAACGGGGGGTGTCGAACAAGGGGGCTTTTGAGCGACGATCGTTCAAAGCGGCTTTCAATGCTTTCGTGCCATGGAGGCCCCAATGAATGGCTTTGCCCACATAGTCTTGGCGGTCGCTGGCAATCAGCTCAGGGCTGTCCAGCGCGGTTAACAAGCTGCTGGCCATGCGGCTGCTGAAGCTGCGGCCGGGGCAGGTCAGCACCGGCAAACCGGCCCACAACGCATCGCTGGCGGTGGTGCCGGCGTTGTAGGGGCGCGTGTCCAAAAATAAATCTGCCAAGGTGTACCTGGCCAAATAACGTGGGCGATCGGTGCGGGGTGCAAACACCAACCGCGTCGGTGCGACGCCGCGTTGTTCGGCGTGTTGCCGCCATTGCGCTTGGCATTCTGCTTGGCCACCAGGGTCGTCTGCCAACAACCACAACACACTGTTCGGAACGCCACGCAAAATGGCCATCCAATCTTCAAACACCTCGGGGTTGATTTTGTAGGGGTTGTTGAAGCAACAAAACACAAAACCAGTTTCAGGCAAACCATTCGCTTGGCGCAGGCCTTGTAGACGCATCTCGGCGAATGGGCTGGGTGGGTTGTCGCTGTTTGCTTGGAGGGGATCAACGGCGACTTGTACGTGGGGTCGTTTCCGGTCGTTCACTTGGTAGCAAGGCAAATACAGTATTTTTTCGGTGTAATGCGCGGCCTCATGCGGGGGCACCAGGACCTCGTCGGCCACCAAATAATCCATGTACGGCGCACCGGTCGTGCCAAGGTAGCCGATGTAACTGATTTGGAGCGGCGCCGCACGCGCGGCAAAAACCCCCATGCGGTGCTGGCCTGTGAAGCCGCACAAATCCACCGCCACGTCCAAGCCCAAGGCCCGCGCTTGGCGGGCGATGTCGAGGTCGCTCAAGGTGTCCACGTCAAGAAAATGATCAAAGGCTTTTCGCAGCCTTGTTCGCATCGGGTCGACCTCATTGCCTTCGACATCCCGTGGCGGGGGCGACAAAGAAAAAGCAAAGGTCTCAAACTGCTCACGGTCGTGCAACTCAAACCACTCTGCGGTCAAAAATGACACCGCATGTTCGCGAAAGTCGGGCGAAAAATACCCCACTTTGATGCGTCGTTTAACCGCCGCAATATCTGTAGCCGTCGTCTTGGCCTCGGCGGACTGCAGCGTGATCGGCCCCAGAATGGGATTGGCTGGGTATTTATCTGCCACCCAAGTTTGCGCACATTGTTTTTGCAACGCCGGTGAGTCGCTCAGTGGCTGGTAAGAAAAAGGCGGTGACGCTTGATGGCCTGCGCGAACCGCCTGGTCCAAAGCCAAGCGACGGGCCTCAAAGTCAGTCCAATCGCCCACATTTAATTGGGCGTATAAACGGATGCCGCTGAGGTACGCGTAATCGGGCCGAAGGGCCAGTGCACGTTCGTAAAGCGCCAACGCCTGCGGCAATTGCTTTTGCGCTTGTCGCACCACGCCGAGGTTGTAATGGGCCTCCGGATAGTCGGCGTCCAAGGCCAAGGCTTGCTCAAAACAAGCAATGGCTTGGGGCCATTGCAGCATTTCTTGAAAAACCACTCCGGCGTTGTAATGCGCTTGTGGCCATGTGGGCTGCAACTCAATGGCTTGCTGGTAGGCGTCCAAAGCCGCTGGCCATTGTTTGAGTAATTGCAAGACGTTGCCGCGGTTGTTGTGCGCCTCGCTGAAATCAGGCCGACAAAGCAAGGCGCGGTCGTAGCAAGCCAATGCGGCTTCCAAATCAGCTTGATCTTGGAGCAGCTTGCCCAGGTTGTAGTGGCTGTCGGCATGCGACGGGCCCCATCGAATGGCCTGTTCGTAGGCTGCTCTGGCTTCTTCTGGGCGCTTGAGTTCGCTCAGCACCAAGCCCCGGTTGTAATGGGCATTGGCGTAGGCAGGTTGCAGCGCCAAGGCCTGGTCGTAATGGTGCAAGGCTTCGGTCAACTGCCCCAGGTCTTTCAGGACGTTCCCCAAGTTATTGTGAGCCTCTGCCCATTGTGGATGCCATTGCAAGGCCGACTCGTAGCTTCTTTGGGCCTCAGGCAGCCGCTTGAGTTGCTTCAAAACGATGCCTTGGTTGTTGTAGGCCTGTGCGTATTCGGGATGCCTTCTAAGGGCTTCGGCGTAGTCGAGTAAAGCGGCTTCCCAGTGCGCGAGGTCTTTGTGGGCATTGCCACGGTTGAAATAAAAGTCAGGTACCTCGGGGGCCAAAGCGATGGCTTGGTCATAGCGGGACAACGCGGCCGTTGATTGTCCCAGTGCATTCAGTGCATTGCCCAGGTTGTTCCAGACCGTTGGATTTTGCGTGTCAATTTCTAGGGCTTTCTCGAACAAAGTCACGGCGGGGTTGAATTGCCCAATTTGCGCGCACAACGTGCCCAAAAGCTGCAAAGCGTTGTAGTGAAGCGGGTCATTGGCCAAAATGGCTTGGTACGCCAGAGCCGCCGGCTCCCATTGACCTTGTTGGTGGAGTGCCAAGGCTTCTTGCAGCGCCCAATCGGCTGGCGGTGGGGCCGTCGGCGGCAGATTGGCGGGCAAAGGCGGGGTGTTCATGAACGTTACAAATTCTAGGGGCTCTGCCCGGAAGGGGCAAACACTTGCCGCTCTTGCCGTTTTTCTCTTGGCCTGAAAAGTGCTTTGTATCGCTTACCGGCCAATCACTTCCTGTGACGGGCCTGAAAAAAGGAACCCTCATGAGTATCAACAGCATCAGTTCGGCCTCCAATGCTTGGAGCATGCTGAGTCAAACGCAAGGCGCTGGCAAGTCCAAGGCAGTGGCCAGCAAGACGTCATTTACTTTGCCGGAAGCGCCAGCTGCCCCCAAGAAGAATGACGAAACCTCGGCCCTGCAAAAGACCGTTCAAGGTTTGGTGGGCTTGAGCACTGGCGGTGTCTCTGGGGTGGGCACTTTGTTGAATCTTTTCGCCTGAACGCGCGATGTCCAGCAGCCTCAGTGTCAGTGCGGCAGGCAGTGCTTGGGCCGCGCAGATCAAAACCATTGAAGACGCTGCTCTCGCCAGCGAAAAAAGTTTCGTCTCTGGTGCCATGGACAAAACGAGCACAAGCGGCGTGACGGGCTCGGGCAATCTGTTCTCGGCCTTGAGTACAGGCGATGCAAACTCACCCAACCCCGCTGCGCCTGACGCTGGCCAAAGCATCACCAGCACGCCGGGAACGCCCAGTTCGGCGACCACTTGGCAATCCATCATCAGCGCGATTGAGTCGGGTGGAACTTCCTCGGTGGGCTATTTATCCAATACGAATTTAAGCACCAGCGCTTCAACCGACGCCCAAATCGGCAACTTGTTCAATTTGCTGGCCTGAAAAAGCAAAGCGTCTCGCTACAATCCGCCGGATTGAAGAGGATGCGAATGAAAAGTCTTTTTTCTCTGGGTCGTCGTTTTGCAGGGCCCACTCTGGTTTTGTGGGGCATTGTGTTGGCGGCCAACCCCGTTTCTGCACAGCAGGCGCAGTTTGGCGCCATCTCTATTCAAGGGGCTTATGTCAAACCCACGGTGCAAGGGCAAATTAACTCGGCTGGTTATTTAAAAATCACCAACACCGGGGCCGACGACAAACTCCTGTCGGCCAGCACGGGCATGGCCAATCAAGTGCAGTTGCACTTCATGGGCATGCAAGGCGATGTCATGAAAATGAACGAAGTGGCTGCGATTGACCTGCCCAGCGGGAAAACAGTGGAGCTGAAACCGGGCTCCTATCACCTGATGATTTTGGGCGTTAAAGCCCCCATCAAGCCGGGTGAAAGCCTCAAGATGAAGTTGAAATTTCAAAAAGCCGGCGAACTGGAAATGGTTTTTCCCACCAGCACCCCTGAATCAGCTGCGCATGCACACGAACACCCATAACAGGACTACAACCAGACTCTGAACACAGACCCGGTGAGGTAGCTTGGTCTTAAGAGCCAGCCCCATTTCTGGACGTTGCCGCGGCTGGCTTGGCCCTCATGCTCATGAAGTCAAGATCGGTGCCCGCGTTTTCTGGTGTGGCTGCTTTCTCATTGAAAGACTCTCTTTGGCAAAGTCGACTCCCCGTGGTGGTCACGCATTCCCGGTAAGGTGTTTGAGCGTTGGCTTGAGCGGAGCTGGACTCTGTGCTGCTGCAAGCGCTCAGAGCGGTCAATGAAAGGCCGACATAAAACAGAATTGATTTCATAAATGCAAACTTCTGGGGAAGATTGTGATGAGAAAGTTTAACGAATTTGGACTCAATTCGTTAAAAAAATGGGTGCAGAAACCTCCGAATCATGGCAGAGTCGGCGTTTGAAGGTACGATTACTAAATGAAACATATTTTGCTGGTGGAAGACGAAACCCTGCTGAGGGAGGGTATCGAGGAAGCGCTTGAGCTCAGTGGCTTTCAAGTCTCTGGGGCCGCTAATGGCATTGAGGCCTTGGAAAGTATCCAAGAAACGAAGTTTGATTTGGTCATCTCCGACTTGGTCATGCCCAAAATGGACGGCGTTGACTTTGTCGCCAAACTCAGAGAAACACATCCTGATTTGCCTGTTCTGATTGCATCTGGCAGCGCCGGTGCGGTGATGGCTCGGTTTGGCCTGAAGAGCTTGGATGTGCCCGGCGCCACGGCCCACATTAAAAAACCCTTTAAGGTGGCCGACTTGGTGGCGCTGGTCAATGAGCTCTTAAACCCATAACGCGCAGAGGTCGAATTGAAAACGGTTCTCTTGATTGAAGACGATGAGCTGCTGAAAAGCGGTGTCCAAGAAATTCTGGAGGTCGAGGGCTTTCACGTGGTCGGTGCTGGCGACGGACTCGAGGCCTTGACGTGGATTTCTGAAATCAAAGTGGACCTGGTCATCACCGACCTCATGATGCCTGGCATGAACGGCGCTGAACTGATTCTCAGGTTGACCAAAACCCACCCCCACATGCCCGTGATTGTCGTTTCAGGTGCCGTCGACGTGATTGACCAGTTGATGGGGCACGAATCCTTTAACCAACTCGGCGTTCAGGCCTCCTTGATGAAGCCTTTCAAATTAACCGATTTGGTGGCCAAAGCCAAAGAGTTGATTGCCTTGGCTGAGCAAGTTTTTTCAAAACCTTGACTTTTTGTGGCTGAGTAAGCTGCTATACTCCCATTTCTAATGGCCCGGTAGCTCAGTTGGTAGAGCAGCGGATTGAAAATCCGCGTGTCGATGGTTCGATCCCGTCCCAGGCCACCAGTTTTACACCGCAGTTTCGCAAGAAGCTGCGGTGTTTTGCTTTGTGGCTGGGTATTTGATCTCAGTCGCTCAGCCCAGCGGGGGGAGGCGTATCACAGACGCTCGATGACGGTCACGTTGGCCATGCCACCGCCTTCGCACATGGTTTGCA
Organism: uncultured Curvibacter sp.; assembly: GCA_903828535.1. Classification (GTDB taxonomy): domain Bacteria; phylum Pseudomonadota; class Gammaproteobacteria; order Burkholderiales; family Burkholderiaceae_C; genus Curvibacter. The sequence goes on along the minus strand of CAIKMN010000002.1, from coordinate 33,721 downwards.
AGCCGTAGCGTTTACCGCGCTGAGCCAAGGCATTGACCAAGGTGGTCATGAGCTTGATGCCCGAGGCGCCGAGGGGGTGACCCAAGGCAATGGCGCCTCCGTTCACGTTCAAGCGCTCGGGGTCGGCCCCCAGGGCTTTGAGCCATGCCAGTGGCACGGAGGCAAAGGCTTCGTTGACTTCGTACAAATCAATGTCTTCCATTTTGAGCCCCGCTTTTTTGAGCGCGCGCTCGGTGGCGGGTATGGGCGCTTCGAGCATGATCACGGGGTCGTGCCCGAGCACGGTCATCTGGTGGATGCGCGCCAAAGGCTGAACGCCCAAGGTTTTAAGGCCGCGTTCGTTGACGATCAAGACCCCCGTGGCGCCGTCGCAAATTTGGCTGGCATTGGCCGCAGTGATGACGCCGCCTTCTTGCAGCAACTTAACACTCTGAATGCTCTCCATCGTGGCGTCGGCGCGAATGCCTTCATCGGTCGCATGGATTTCAGCGGTGTCCGAACCATCCGCGTTGCGAACCGCCAGTTTCAAAATTTCGTTGTTGAAGGCCCCTTTTTGGGTCGCGGCCAAGGCGCGTTGATGGCTCAGCAAGGCATAGCGATCCAGGTCGTCTTTGGTCAAGTTGTATTTTTTCGCCATCATTTCAGCGCCCATGAACTGACTGAACACCAAGTTGTTGTAGCGCGCATTGATGGCTGGACTCTGGTAGTTGCCCATGCCGGCTTTTTGGGCCAAGGCGTTGGGGCTGAACATGGGCACGCGGGACATCGATTCGATCCCCGCTGCAATCACGATGTCCATGGCGCCCGACATGACCGATTGGGCGGCAAAGTGAACGGCTTGTTGCGAGGAGCCGCACTGCCGATCAATCGAGGTGCCGGGCACCGATTCGGGTAATTTTGAGGCCAGCACCGCATTGCGCCCCACATTGGTGGCTTGCTCGCCGACTTGGCTGACGCAGCCCATCAGGACGTCTTCGACTAAGGCGGGGTCCATCTGGACGCGGTCCACCAAATCGTTCAACACTTGGGCGGCCAATTCGGTCGGGTGCCAGCCCGACAAACGACCATTGCGGCGACCGCCTGCGGTTCGGGTGCAGGCCACGATATAGGCTTCAGACATGCTTTTTTCCTTTAGGAATGTAATCAAAGAGGCATCAAATGGCTTTACAGTGCACGTGAAATCACTTCTTTCATGATTTCACTGGTGCCCCCGTAAATTCGCTGGATGCGTGCGTCGGTGTACATGCGGGCGATCAGGTACTCATTCATATAGCCATAGCCTCCAAATAACTGGAGACAGGTGTCAATGACGCGGCCCTGGGTTTCTGAACCCCATAATTTGGCCATGGAGGCGGTCGCCGTGTCCAGTTTGCCCGCGACCAAGTCTTCTACACACCGGTCCATGAAGGCCCGACCCACTTTGATCTCGGTCGCCACCTCGGCCAACTTGAACTTGGTGTTTTGAAAGTTGGCGATGGGTTGCCCGAAGGCTTGGCGATCACGAACATAGTTCAGTGTGAGCTCAAATGCGCCTTCCATGGCCGCCAAAGCAGTCACGCCAATGATCAAGCGCTCGTAGGGCAAGTCGCTCATGAGCTGGTAAAAACCTTGGCCCTCTTGACCCCCTAAGAGCTGATTGACCGGTACGCTGACGTTGTCAAAAAAAAGTTCGGCGGTATCTTGGGCTTTAAGCCCTATTTTGTCGAGGACGCTACCCACCCGGAAGCCGGGACAGTTTTCAGTCTCAACGATCAGAATCGAGGTGCCTGCCGCCCCGCGATGGGGATCGGTTTTGCAGACCACCAAGACCACGCCGGCCAAGAAGCCGTTGGAAATAAAGGTCTTGTTGCCATTCAGTAAATATTGATTGCCTTCACGCTGGGCGCGGGTTTGGATCCCTTGTAAATCTGAGCCTGTACCGGGTTCAGTCATGGCAATGGCGCCCACGAGTTCACCGCTCGCCATTTTTGGCAAGTAGCGTTTCTTTTGAGCCTCGGTCCCGTGGTTTAAAAAATAATGAGCGACGATGGCGTGGACCGAGGCATTCATACCGGTCAAGCCGCGGCGGCTCATCTCTTCATAAAAAACCACTTCGTGCCGGAAGTCGCCCCCAACACCGCCCCAAATCTCTGGGATATCGATGCACAACAAACCGGTTGCCCCGGCCTTGCGCCAGAGTTCGTGACCCACATGGCCACGATGGCGTGCGGCTTCATCGTCAGGCTGCATTTCCTTCTCGATGAAGCGCACGACGGTGTTGCGAAACTGATCCAAATCAGGATCGGTCCATGAGCGTTTGAATTCGAGGGGCATGGTCTTTCAATCTGCTTTGACTGTTCGGCCTGCTGCCCAAGACCGCAAGGCGGTCATTTTTTCGGCCATCAACACCGACAAAGGTTGGGTCTGGTGCAACTCGTCCAAAAGGTGCTGGGTCGCAGGGGGTTGGTGATTACCCAACGCACGGTAAAGTCCGGCAATCACGGCCTGCTCAATTTCCGCTCCGGCAAATCCCTCGCTGGCATCGGCCAGCGCTGGGAGGTCAAAGAGGCGCGGGTTGAGTTTTCGCTTTTTCAGATGAATTGAAAAAATGTCACGCCGCACCCCTGCACCCGGCAAGTCGACAAAAAAGAGTTCGTCGAAGCGTCCTTTGCGCAAAAGCTCGGGCGGTAACTTGGACACATCGTTGGCGGTGGCGACCATGAAAACCCGCGCCTTCCGCTCTGCCATCCAGGTCAATAAAGTGCCCAAGATGCGCTTGGAAACACCGCCATCGGCTGAGTCGCCGTCGTTGGCAATGCCCTTTTCAATTTCGTCGATCCACAACACGCAAGGCGCCATGGCTTCGGCTTGTTGGAGCGCGTGTTTGAGGTTGTGTTCCGATTCGCCCAGCCATTTGCTGTACAAATTACCGAAGTCCAGGCGCATCAAAGGCACATGCCAAGTGCCCGCAATGGCTTTGGCGGCCAGGCTTTTGCCTGAGCCTTGAACGCCCAGCAACAAAACCCCTTTTGGGGGGTCGATTTCAATTTCTTTCTGAGCGTTTAAAAAGGCCTCACGCCGCAGGCTCAGCCAATGCTTGAGTTGGGCCAAGCCGCCAACACCGTCAAAACCGGCCACATCAAAATCGAACTCGACCAAGCCATCGCCCCCAGCGTCTTCTTTTTTGAAGTTGAGGATCAGTTTCAAATCACCTGAGCTGATTTTTCCATCGCGGACGGCTGCGGCAATCAAGCGGCGAACGTCTTCCTCATTCAGGCCCACCAAGGCCTGGACCATCTCGTCTTCCATGGGGCCGGGACGGATGAACTGGCGGTGATGATCGGCACTCAGCCAAGCAAAAAGCTCTTCAAAATAAATTTCTCGGATGGTTTCAAGGTCAGGCAAAGGCGGGATGTACCAGTGGCCCAAGCGTTTTAAATCATGCTGTACCTCAAGCTGTTCGCCCATCAACAGCATGGTTTTGGTCAAGCTGTCCGATTCCTCTGCGAATTCTTTGATCAGGCGAAGGATCAAGGGGTCACTCAGGTGGTGCTGAATGTCGAGCAACAGAACGGCGCCTTTTTTTAAGGTGTCCTTCAGGTAATAGAGAACGCTTTTTAAGTCAGCCAGCTTGGGCAGCGTCTCCTTGAAGGTGAGGTTGTGAAGGCCATCAGCCAAGGTCCAGAGGTAAAAGTTCTCATGCCTCAAGGCGGCCATGGCTTTGAGGTGGTTGACCAAACGGCCTTCTTCCACACTTTCAATAAAAACCAGGGGCAGTTTTGACGCCACCAAGGCATCCAGGTCTGCCAAGGTGTTTTGCATGGTGTCAGCGTCCTGCGAACAACAACGCAATATTGCAAGCCAACCCAAGCACCCAAACCAAACTGCGCAGGGAGGCTAAGTTTTTCAGGTAGCAGGCGATGTAAGCGATGCGACAAACGATGTAGGCCACCGCCAGGGCATCCACCACGTTTTGAGCTGCGCCCAACTGGTGGGCGATCACGACACCGCCGATGAAGAAGGCCAAGCCCTCAAAGCTGTTTTCTTGAGCGGCGTTGGCCCGGGCTCGCCAGCTGCCCTGTTGTGCAATCCAAGCACGGGGCTCATGGTTGTCGTAGCCCCCTTGTTGCCGAGGCACTTTGTGTTGGCCCGATTTGGCAATCCCCGCGCAAACGATCGGCAACAAAGCGGCAATAAGAACGCAGGCATAAGCCAAGGTAAAAGTGGCAGGTGTCATGGCAGGCAATCAAAAAAGAAGTCTTATTTTGCGCCAGATCGCATTTGCATCATCAAAGCCGCATTGGCTTTGCGGTCGTCATTGACTTTCGTCATATAAGGCTTTTCGCCCAAACGCTTCAAATAGTCGCGAACAGGAAAATCGGCCAAAAAGTCGCGGCCATAGACCAGTTTGGTCGCGCTGCTGATCAAGGGCAAATGCACATAAGCCGCACAGTCGGCAAGGGTCATCTTTTCACCCGCTAGGTAAGGGGCGTCGAAATGGGCCAATTGGGCAAAAGCGGCGATGTTTTTGGTCAGTTGGGCTTCGGCCTTTTCAAGGGTGCCATCGCTGACATTCCCGCCAAAGAACGCCTGAGGATAGAGTTGACGCGCCACCAACTCCAAGTGCAATTCGAGGAAGGTGTCCAGTTCGCGCACTTTGGCTTTGCCAAAAGCGTCGCTGGGCAGCAAGGGGTGTTCGGGGAAGGCATCTTCGATGTAATTCATGATGACCTCGGACTCACACAAAGTGCCGTGTTCCGTGACCAGGTAGGGCACCTTGCCCAATGGTGTGGCCTTCATGTCTGTTTGGCCGACCCATGCCAGCACTTCTTCAAAGGGCAGCCCTTTTTCCAGCAAGGCGATTTTGACTTTGTTGTAATAGTTGCTGGCCGAGAAGCCACAGAGTTTCAGCATGATGTCTCCTGATGGAATGAATGGATCTTCAATCATAGGGGTCTGATCGGACACTTTGCGTCGCTGATTTGACTGTTTTCATGCTGTATTCTCTGAATGTCTTCTCTGCACAGGAGGTTTTATGAGCAACTCGGCCAATCAGTCCTCGGCTTTTGATTTTGGAAAGCTGGTCCCAGGATTTGACTTTTTACAAAACCTGACCCAAGCGGCCGGCAAAAATGCCAGCCCCTCCACTGGGGCCGCTGGATGGGTTGCCCCCACCCTGAATGTCGAAGACATCCAAAAGCGGATCGAAGAATTAAAGGCCGTTCAGTTTTGGTTGGAGCAAAACTCACGCGCATTAAGTGCCACCATCCAAGCACTGGAAGTGCAAAAAATGACGCTCAGTACCTTGAACGCCATGAACGTCAGCATGGGCGATTTGGCCTCTGCCTTCCAAGTGAAACCCACCCCAAAAACCGAAGCGCCTGAGGTATCTCCTGAACCTGTAGCCCCTGAAACCCCTGAAACCTCTAAAGCCCCAGAAGCCCCAGAAGCCCCAGAAGCCCCCAAGGCCGCCGTCGACCCCTTGGCTTGGTGGGGTGCCGTCACTCAGCAATTCCAACAAATTGCGTCCCATGTGCTGAAAGAGGTGCCCCTGAAAACAGCGCCCCCTGATGCGGCCAAAACGACTGCCTCTAAAACAAGGACCTCTAAACCAGACACCCCTAAAGCAGGCACTTTGAAGTCAAAAACGACCCGCCCATCGACCAAGGGGACTGCCGCCCAGCCTGCGGCTGCATCTCCAAACGCGGTTAAAGCAAAAGTCGTTAAAGCGCCCGCGAAAAAGCTGGGCAAAACGTCCCCTTCGTTATAAGCACTTTCTTATGAGCACTTTCCCCTCAGGGCACGCGACGCATCCGCAGTGGCAAATGGCCTCTGCCTTGGTGCTGGCTCAATTGCGGGCCCAATTGGCCCAGCGGGAAGGTGTGCCTGCTTTGGGCTTGCTCTACATCACCGACCACTACGCCCCTCAAGCACAAGCCCTGCTCGATTGGTGGACCTCAGAACTGCCCGAAGTCACTGACTGGAGCGGAACGGTCGGGGTGGGAGTGGCCGCCAGTAACGCGGAGTATTTTGATGAGCCCGGCTTGGCGGTGATGCTCTGCGATTTGCCAGCCCATCACTTCCGGGTTTTTTCAGGTGTCGCGCCGTTGGGTTTGGGCTTTGAGCCGTACACCGCCTTGGTTCACGCCGATGGTCACACGCCGGAATTGTCTGAGTTGCTGATCGAATTGGCTGAGCGTACCTCAGCGGGTTATTTGTTTGGTGGCGTGGCCGCCAGTCGCACCGTTCCGATTCAATTTGCCATCGCCTCTGACAGCACTTTGAAAGGCCAAGGCGCTGCTCGAGGGGCCTTTGAAGGCGGTTTGAGCGGGGTGGCGTTTCATGAAGAAGTGGGCTTGGTTTCCCGGGTGACACAAGGCTGCCAACCTGTTTCGACCAGGCACCAAATTACATCGGCTGACGGCAATTTGGTGTTGACTTTGGACGACGAGCCGGCGCTGGATGTGCTGCTGCGAGACCTGAAACTCAAGGTCACTTTTACCGATCCAGCCGGCCCCACCTCGGAGGTGCAAGAGGCCTTGTCCGTGGTGCGCTCGACGCTGGTGGGCTTGACCGAACCGGTCGAACGCGATGCCACTGATTTGCAAGTCAAGCGGGTTTTGCGAACAGGGCAACTCGGCGATGATGTATTGGTGCGCCACATCATTGGGCTGGACCCCGCACGGCGCGGCGTTGCCGTGGCGCATTGGGTCGAAGAAGGCATGACCTTGACCTTTTGCCAACGCCACCGCGATGCAGCCCGGGCCGACTTGATGCGAATCTGCGCTGAAATTCGAGAAGAGCTCGAACCCGACCGAACACTCTGGGGCGCCGTTTATGTGAGCTGCTCAGGCCGCGGCGGCCCTCATTTTGGCGGTGACAGTGCGGAGCTGCAAATCGTTCGCCATGCCTTGGGCGATGTGCCCTTGGTGGGCTTTTTTGCGGGCGGCGAAATTGCAGGCCATTCTTTGTATGGCTACACCGGCGTGCTCACGGTTTTCGCTTCGCCTGAACGGGGTGTTTCTTGAGCACGCAGTTTGGTCTGCTTCGAGAACGGCGCTTTGGGCCGTTTTTTTGGACCCAGTTCTCGGGTGCGGCCAACGACAACTTGTTTAAATTTGCCTTCACAGTGATGGTCACCTACCAGCTGCAAGTGGCTTGGTTGCCGCCTGCCTTGGCCGGCTTGGTGATTGGGGCTTTGTTTATCTTGCCGTTCTTTTTGTTCTCGGCCACTGCCGGTCAATTGGCCGATGCGCTGCCCAAGGAGCAAATTTTTCGGGCGGTCAAGTCACTCGAAATTGCCATCATGTTGATCGCTGCTTTTGGCTTTTGGATGGGCTGGGTCGGCCTCTTGTTGTCCTGTGTTTTTTTGATGGGCTTGCACTCCACGGTGTTTGGCCCGGCCAAATACGCCTACCTGCCGCAAGTGCTCAAGCCCGCTGAATTGGTGGGTGGCAACGGCATGGTTGAGATGGGCACTTTTGTCGCGATTTTGTTGGGCAACTTGGTCGGCGGTTTGCTCATCACATTGCCTGAAATTGGGGTCGCGGTGAGTGCGGCCGCCTGCATTTTGGTGGCGTGCTGGGGACGCTGGATGGCGCAAGGAATTCCCAACAGCGAAACCAAGGGCAAAGCCCATGAAGACGCTGAAAAGACCAAAGTGTTGTCGACCCCAGCGCCCAGCCCCATCAACTGGAACCCCTTCACCGAAACGTGGCGCAACTTGGTATTGTCGAGGCAAGACCCCTTGGTGTTTAGGTCGCTTCTGGCCATCAGCTGGATGTGGTTTTTTGGCGCGGTTTATTTGAGCCAGTTTCCCAGCTTTGCCAAAGAGGTCTTGCACGGCGACGCGCAAGTGGCTTCGATGATGTTGGTGGTTTTTTCGATGGGCGTCGGTGCAGGGGCCTTGATGTGCGAGCGTTTGAGCCAACATCAATCGGCCAACGGCCTGGTGCCTTTGGGCGCGCTGGGAATGACCGTTTTTAGCCTGGACTTATCTGCGGTCAGCAGCGGATTGCCCGCCAGTGAATTGCAAAGTTTGACGGCGTTTTTAACCGTGCCTGCGCATGGGCACTTGGTGCTGGACTTGTTTTTGCTGAGCGCTAGCGTGGGGCTTTACAGCGTGCCCTTGTACGCCCTCATTCAGGAGAAAGCGCAGCCCGATCACCGTGCCCGCATCATCGCGGCGAACAATATATTGAATGCCTTGTTCATGGTCGTCAGCTCGGTCGGTGTGGGCGCTTTGTTGGTGGCGGGCTGGACCATTCCGCGAGTGTTCGCCGCGATGGCCTCTGTGAATGCGTTGTTTGCGATTTGGTTCTTCGCCAGCACCGGCGTCTTTTGGGCCGCGTTCAAACGCCGCTGGCGCGGTCTGATTTGAACTGAGCTCTGAATTCAGTAAACCGACCTTGGTCCAAAGCGGCCCGAATCTCGCGCATTAAATTCAGGTAGTAGTGCAGGTTGTGCACGGTCGTCAGCATGGGGCCAAGCATCTCTGCGCAACGGTCTAGGTGGTGCAAGTAGGCCCGGCTGAAGCCTTCACGGCCGCCATCGGCCCAAGCCACACCGGCGGTGCCAGCGCAGGCATAGCAGGAGCAGGTGACGTCCAGTGGTTGAGGATCGGTTTTGTGGCGCGCATTGCGCAGTTTCAGGTCGCCAAAGCGGGTAAAAATAGTCCCATTGCGGGCGTTGCGCGTGGGCATGACGCAGTCGAACATGTCCACGCCTTGGGCCACGCCTTCGACCAAATCTTCAGGCGTGCCGACGCCCATCAAGTAGCGGGGCTTGTTGGCGGGCAGCAAGTGCGGGGTGTGCGCCAAGATGCGCAGCATTTCGTCCTTGGGCTCGCCCACGCTCACGCCGCCCACGGCGTAGCCTGGGAAGTCCATCTCGACCAAGGCGGCCAATGACTCTTCCCGCAGGTTCTCGAACATCCCGCCTTGCACAATACCGAACAAAGCGTTGGGGTTTTCAAGTTTTTCAAATTCAACTTGGCAGCGTTTGGCCCAACGTCGCGACAGCTCCATCGAGGCGCGCGCTTCCCGCTCGGTGGTCAACACCCCCTTGGTTTCATAGGGCGTGCATTCGTCAAATTGCATGACGATGTCGGAGTTCAGCACCGTTTGAATTTGCATGCTGATTTCAGGGGTTAAAAACAATTTATCGCCATTGACCGGCGATGAAAACTTGACGCCTTCTTCGCTGATTTTGCGCATCGCGCCCAAGCTCCAAACTTGAAAGCCGCCCGAATCAGTGAGGATGGGTTTCTGCCATTTCTCAAAGGGGTGCAACCCGCCAAAGCTTTTCATCACATCCAGGCCCGGGCGCATCCACAAATGGAATGTGTTGCCCAGAATAATTTGTGCGCCCATCTCTTCCAAGCTGCGCGGCATCACCCCTTTGACCGTGCCGTAGGTGCCGACTGGCATGAAGATGGGCGTTTGAACGACGCCATGGTTCAGCGTCAAGGTGCCCCGGCGGGCGTGGCTGTTGGCGTCGGTAGTCAGAAGTTCAAATTTAAGCATGGGGAGCAACAGGGGTTGACGTTTGGCGGTTCAAAAACATGGCGTCGCCATAACTGAAGAAACGGTATTTTTCGGCGATGGCGTGGCGGTACAAAGCCATGATGTGCGGGTAGCCCGCAAAAGCGCTGACCAACATCATCAAGGTGCTTTTGGGCAAGTGAAAGTTGGTGATGAGCGAGTCGACCACTTTGAATTCAAAACCGGGGGTGATGAAAATTTGGGTGTCCCCGCTGGTTTTTTCAGGGTTCAAAGCCCAAGATTCCAAGGTCCGAACCGTGGTGGTGCCGACGGCGATCACGCGACCACCACGGGCGCGGCATGCGGCAATCGCCGCCGTCGTTTCAGCGGGGACTTGAAACCACTCGCGGTGCATTTTGTGGTCGCTCAAATTTTCGGTCTTGACGGGTTGAAAAGTGCCCGCGCCGACATGCAGGGTGACGCTGGCGGATTCAACGCCCCGGTCTTTCAGCCTTTTCAGCAAGGGCTCGTCAAAATGCAAAGCGGCTGTCGGCGCGGCCACGGCGCCGGGGTGTTTGGCAAAGACAGTTTGGTAGCGAGATTCGTCGTCGCTGGAGTCGGTGTGTTCAATGTAGGGTGGCAACGGCACATGGCCGTGCGCCGCCATCAAGGCATGGGGCTCGTCACTGAAGCGAAACCGAAACAAGGCCCCTTGTTCATCGGGCCAACGCCCCAGCAGGGTGGCGCTAAAGCCGCCGACCATGTTCAACACCCCGCCCACCAGGGGTTTCTTGCTGACCTTCATGTGGGCCACCACTTCATAGGTGCCGAATTCGGCGGGTGTCAGTACCCGTTCGACCAACAGCTCCACTTTGCCGCCGCTGGTTTTTTCCCCAAAAAGACGCGCTTTAATCACTTGGGTGTCGTTGAAAACCAGCAAATCGCCGGCTTCCAACAGGTTGGGAAGGGTGTTGAAAATTCGATCGACAACGCCGATGCGGCCATCCAACAACCGAGAGCCGCTTCGTTCAGCGGCGGGATGCTGGGCGATGAGTTCGGGCGGGAGGTTGAAGTCGAAGTCGCTGAGGCTGAAGTTCATGAACTTGAGGGCTGGACAAGCCCGTACCAAGGAAAATAAGGTTGGAAAGGAATCGAAAGACAAACGGGATTTTACGGGGCTGCACAACGGCACCCGGTTTGGCGCCTCTAAGAGCTAAGACCGGGCCTGGCGAGGGTCCTATCGCGCTCATGACTTGCGTCTGCATGGCCTTCATCTGGGTAAAAATGACGCCATGCCCGCTTCCACCGTGCCCGCTGAGTCCCAATCGACCTCCCCGTTATTGCCCAACCCAGCCCCCAAGTTGACGCCGCCTCAGAAGGCCTTGCGCCAGTTGGGGTTGACGCGCGACATTGATTTGGCGCTGCACTTGCCGCTGCGCTATGAAGACGAAACCCGCATCGTGGCCATCCGCTCGGCCCGCGATGGCGAGGTGGTTCAAATTGAAGCCACTGTGGTCAAGAGCGAGGTGGTGATGCGACCGCGTCGCCAACTCTTGGTCGTCGTTGAGGACGCGACCGGTGAGTGCGAGTTGCGGTTTTTTAGTTTTTACCCCTCCCATCAAAAGACCTTGTCGGCGGGCGCGCGCTTGCGCATCCGGGGCGAAATCAAAGGTGGTTTTTGGGGGCGCCAAATGATGCATCCCACTTTCCGCCTGGCCGGGGGCGAATTGCCCCAAGCCTTGACCCCCGTGTATCCCACGACCTCGGCTTTGCCGCAAGCTTACTTAAGACGGGCGGTGCAAACGGGTTTGTCTCGTGCCGAACAACGCGGCGCACTGAATGAAACCCTGCCAGCGGCTTTGCTGGACCCGTTGCCCGATTGCTGGCCGCTTGCGCCTGCCTTGCATTTTTTGCATCACCCCAGCCCCGATGTGGCGATGGCCACATTGGAGGACCGTAGCCACCCCGCTTGGCAGCGCTTGAAGGCCGAAGAGTTGTTGGCGCAACAACTCTCTCAGCTGCAGGCCAAACGCGAGCGGGCCTTGCTGAAAGCGCCTGTTTTGAAGTCCGCAGCTTCAATAAACAACCTTGTTGCGCCACTTTCCTTGGTTGAACAATTGCTGGCCGTCTTGCCCTTCAGTTTGACCGCTGCACAACGCCGAGTCAGTGAAGAAATTGCCAAAGACCTGGCCCGAGGCGTGCCCATGCACCGCCTGTTGCAAGGCGATGTGGGCTCGGGCAAAACCGTGGTCGCTGCTTTGGCTGCGGCCATCTGCATCGACGCGGGTTGGCAATGCGCTTTGATGGCCCCCACAGAAATACTGGCAGAGCAGCACTTCAGCAAATTGGTCGGCTGGCTCTCTCCTTTGTTGGCGCCGCGAGGTCATCAAGTGGCTTGGTTGGCGGGGGCGCAAAAGAAGAAAGAGCGCAGCGCCGCTTTGGCCTTGATTGAATCCGGCGAGGCGGCCTTGGTGATTGGGACCCATGCCGTGATTCAAGAGCAGGTGAAGTTCAAAAATTTAGGCCTGGCTTTGATTGATGAGCAACACCGCTTTGGCGTGGCGCAACGCCTCGCCTTGCGAGCCAAGTTGATGGACGGCACAGGCCGCGAACCGCATCTTCTGATGATGACGGCGACCCCCATACCGCGCACCTTGGCGATGAGTTATTTTGCCGATTTGGATGTGTCGACGCTCGATGAATTGCCGCCGGGTCGAACGCCCATCGTGACCAAGGTGATTTCTGACAGCCGCCGAGACCAAGTCATTGAGCGCATGGCCGAACAGTTGGCCCAAGGTCGACAAGTCTATTGGGTCTGTCCGCTGATTGAGGAAAGCGAGGCGCTTGACTTGAGCAACGCCACCCAAACCCATTCCGATTTGAGCGAGGCCTTGCCGGGCGTCTCCATTGGTTTGTTGCATTCGCGCATGCCGAGCGCGGACAAAAAAGAAGTCATGGCCGCCTTCACCTCGGGCGCCATGGGGGTGCTGGTCAGCACCACGGTGATCGAAGTCGGCGTGGATGTGCCCAATGCCTCGCTGATGGTGATCGAGCATGCTGAGCGCTTTGGTTTGAGCCAGTTGCACCAGCTGCGGGGCCGAGTGGGTCGCGGCGCGGCGGCCTCGGCCTGTGTCCTTTTGTATGCCACCGGTGACAGTGGACGCTTGGGAGAGACGGCACGCGAGCGCCTCAAGGCGATGGCCGAGACCCACGATGGTTTTGAAATTGCCCGCCGCGACTTGGACATTCGCGGCCCCGGCGAATTTTTGGGGGCGCGTCAATCGGGCGCGCAAATGCTGCGTTTTGCCGATCTGGCCGAAGATGCCGCCTTGCTCGATTGGGCGCAATGGGCAGCGCCCCAGATGTTGGACACAACGCCCGATTTGGTCATGCAACACGTGGCGCGCTGGTTGGGTGGAAAATCAGCGTATTTGAAGGCTTAGCTAAATGAAAGCTTAGCTAAAGCCTTCATTCCAAAGTCCAAAGCGTGAAAACGTGAAAAATTCATGACCCTGACCGAACTCAAATACATCGTTGCGGTGGCCCGCGAAAGGCATTTTGGCCGTGCTGCCGATGCCTGTCTGGTGTCGCAACCCACGTTGTCGGTGGCCATCAAAAAGCTGGAAGAAGAACTCGAGGTCAAACTGTTTGAACGCAGTGCCAATGAAGTCGGGTTGACGCCTCTAGGCGATGAAATCGTGCGCCAAGCGCAGAGCGTTTTGGAGCAAGCCGCGGCAATCAAAGAAATTGCCAAGCGTGGCAAAGACCCGCTGGCAGGGGCGGTGCGATTGGGGGTTATCTATACGATTGGCCCTTATTTGCTGCCCGAATTGGTCAAGCAAGTGATGCAGCGGAACCCGCAAATGCCCTTGATGCTGCAAGAAAACTTCACTGTCAAATTGCTCGAACAATTGCGTGCGGGTGAAATCGACTGTGCCATTCTGGCAGAGCCTTTTCCGGACACGAACTTGGCTGTGGCGGCGCTTTACGACGAGCCTTTTTGGTTGGCTGCGCCACCGCAGCATCCCTTGGCGAAAAAGGAGTCGGTCACGGCAGACGATTTAAAACATGAAAATTTGTTGCTCCTGGGTTCGGGTCATTGCTTTCGCGACCATGTGTTGGAAGTCTGCCCCGAGTTTGCGCGCTTCTCCAGTAACCCTGAGGGCATTCGAAAAAACTTTGAAGGCTCCTCTTTGGAAACCATCAAACACATGGTCGCCGCCGGGATGGGCGTGACCTTGGTGCCGAGCTTGAGCATACCGTTCCAACCGCAAACGGGGGGGGCGTCGTTGCCTTTGGTTTATGTGCCCTTTGCCGGTGAGCCCCCCATGCGCCGAGTGGTCTTGGTTTGGCGGCGCAGTTTCACCCGTTACGAGGCCATTGCAGCCTTGCGCAACGCCATCATGGCCTGCCCCTTGCCGCATGTGCTGCGCGTGAATTGAGTCTGAATTGAGCCGAAATTGAGGCCCCATTGATCCCATGTCAGAACGCTTGTCTTTGTATTTGAGTTTGATCCGGTGGAACCGTCCAGCAGGGTGGCTGCTCTTGTTGTGGCCGACTTTGAGCGCGCTCTGGGTCGCGGCGCAAGGCTTTCCAGGTTGGCATTTGGTGGTCGTTTTTACGCTGGGTACTTTTTTGATGCGCAGTGCTGGTTGCTGTGTGAATGATGTGGCCGACCAAGACTTTGACCGCCACGTTAAACGCACCGCGCAACGGCCTGTGACCAGCGGCGCAGTCTCCCCCCGCGAAGCCTTGGCTTTGGGCGCGCTGTTGGCGCTGGTGGCGTTTGGTTTGGTGCTGAGCACCAACTTGAACACCGTGCTGTGGTCATTGGCGGCTTTGGTGGTGACTTTGCTTTATCCCTTTGCCAAACGCTATGTGGCCATGCCGCAGGCTGTTTTGGGGCTGGCTTTCAGCATGGGGATTCCGATGGCGTTCAGCGCCGTGACGACCGGATCAGGCGGGGTGCCGCTTGATCAGGCGGGCTTGGTGTTGGGCTTGGTTGTGGCGAATGGCTTTTGGGTGCTGGCCTACGACACCGAGTACGCCATGGTCGACCGAGATGATGATTTGAAGATTGGCATGCGCACCTCGGCCATCACACTGGGCCGCTTTGACGTGGCGGCGGTCATGGCTTTTTATGGTTTGAGTTTGGCATTGTGGGGGGAGCTCATGACGCCTTATTTGCCAAAATGGGCCTTGGCCATGGGCTTGTTCCTGGCGGCGGCTCAAGTTTGCTGGCATTTTGGCTTGATTCGCCAGCGCCAACGAGAAGGTTGTTTCAAGGCATTTACCGCCAACCATTGGTTGGGCTTTGCTTTGTTCGCCGCCACGGCGCTGGGTTATGGCGCCCCCGATCTGATTTAATCAAGCGCCGAATTCATCGCCCAATTCGACCGCACGGGCGCGGGCCTTTTCGAGGGCAGCCATGAAGTGGGCCTTGATTTGATTTTCTTCCATGGACGAGAGCGCCGCAAAGGTCGTGCCACCTTTTGACGTGACGCGTTGGCGCAACACCTCGGGCGATTCGGTGGACGAGCCCGCCAATTGGGCCGCTCCGGCAAAGGTACCAACGGCCAAGGTTTTCGCTTGGTCTGCGCTCAGGCCCATGCCCACCCCCGCTGCCGTCATGGCTTCGATGAAGTAATAAACATAAGCGGGGCCAGAGCCAGAAAGGGCGGTGACGGCGTCGAGCAAGGGCTCTTGATCCACCCACATCAATTGCCCCGTGGCCTGCAAAACTTGGTTGACCAGGGCTTTGTCGGCCGCTTGTACGGCGGGCCGGGCGAACAGCCCCGTCATGCCTCGCCCGACCAAGGCGGGGGTGTTGGGCATGCAGCGCACCACGCGCTCGGTGCCCAACCAATCCGCCAGACTGTCAGAGCGAATGCCCGCGGCCACGCTCAGGTGCAGGGCTTGAGTGGTGTGGTCTTTGACAGCCGGGGTGGCTTCGCGAAAATTTTGCGGCTTCACCGCCCAAACCACCAAGGCGGCTCTGCTTAAAAAGGGGCCTGGCGCGGCCACCGATTGAATGCCCAGTTGCTGAGCCAAGGCGACGCGGGCTGGCTCAAACGGTTCTACGACCAAGAGTTGTTCAGCCGCCACACCTTGTTGGCGCAGTCCGCCCAAAATGGCGCTCGCCATATTGCCCCCGCCGATGAAGGCCAAAACGGGCAGTGCTGGGGCTGAATGGGTTGGGGGGGCTTGAAGGTTCATGGGCAATGATCTTAATGAAAGCTCTTTTTTAAGGAAGCATTTAGCGTGGGGGTGTCGTCCACTCAAAGGGCAGTGGCTTGTCGCACCGCTTGTTCCCAACGGGCCAAGGTGGCCTCGGCTTGGTCGCGGCTGATGCGCGGCTCGAAGCAGCGGTCAATCCGGTGTTGGGTTTGTAGTTCATCCAAACCACCGTAAAAGCCGACGGTCAAACCCGCTAAATTGGCCGCACCCAGCGCCGTGGTTTCGATGACGGCAGGTCGTAACACGGGAATGCCGAGCAGGTCGGCCTGCGTTTGCATGAGTAAATCATTCGCGCAGGCGCCGCCGTCGACGCGCAGTTCTCTGACTTCGTGGTCGCCTTTTTTGTCACCAACTTGGCCGTCAACTTGGCCGTCAACTTGACGGACGTCGCGGTTCATGGCTTGCAACAGCGCGGTGCTTTGCAAGGCAATGCTGTCCAAGGCAGCGCGGGCGATGTGTCCCAAATGCGTGCCCCGGGTGAGCCCGGTCAAGGTGCCTCGGGCTTCGGGGTTCCAATACGGCGCGCCCAAGCCGGTGAAAGCGGGCACCATCATCACGCCACCTGCATCGGGCACGCTTTCGGCCAAGGCTTGAACCTCCGCGCTGCTTTGGATGGCGCGCAGGCCGTCGCGCAGCCACTGCACCACCGCACCGCCGACGAAAACGCTGCCTTCAAGGGCAAATTCAGGCGGGGCTTTCGTCACAGTCGCACTTTGAAGGGGCGCCTGAACAACCCGGGTGGTGAGAAGGCCATTGCGGGAGACGGGCGCCTGAGTGCCCGTGTGCATCAACAAAAAGCAACCCGTGCCGTAGGTATTTTTGGCCATCCCCGCCTGAAAACAACCTTGCCCAAACAGCGCGCTTTGTTGATCGCCAGCCAAAGCCCCAATGGGAACGGCCTCGCCCAGCCAGTCGGGCTGCGTGAGACCAAAGTGATTGCTGGAGGGGCGTACCTCGGGTAGCAGGCTGGCCGGGATGTCAAAAGCCGCCAGCAGCTCGGGGTCCCAGCGATTGCGGTGAATATCAAACAGCAGGGTGCGCGAGGCGTTGCTGACGTCGGTCGCATGAACTTTGCCGCCAGTCAACTGCCAAAGCAACCAGCTGTCCACGGTGCCAAAGGCCAATTCGCCTCGATTTGCCAAATCTCGGGCCCCTGGCAAATGGTCCAACAACCAGCGGATCTTCGTGGCCGAGAAATAAGCGTCAATGAGCAAGCCGGTTTTGTCGCGTACCGATTTTGCGAATCCCTCCTCGCGGAGGCTTTGACACAAAGGCTCGGTGCGGCGGTCCTGCCAAACCAAGGCGTTGTGCAGGGGTTGGCCCGTTTTGCGATGCCACAGCAAAGTGGTTTCGCGTTGGTTGGTGATGCCAATGGCCGCAATGTCACGGGCCTTGATGCCCGCTTGGTTGAGCGCCATGCGGGCAGTGGCGAGTTGGGTGGTCCATATTTGTAACGGGTCTTGCTCGACCCAGCCGGGATGTGGGTAAAAAGCCGGCAACTCCTGTTGCGCCATGGCCACCACCTCGCCTTGGCGATTGAACAACACACTGCGCGAACTGCTGGTGCCTTGGTCAAGGGCCAATAAATAAGGCGTTCGTGTCTGTTGGGACGGGGTTGTGGGAGATACGGCGCTCGTCATGCTCAGCATGTTAATGGCAACCAGAGGGGGAAATGAACTCGGTTTAAGGGGGTGTTTTAGGGAGAGTTCAGGGGGTGTTTTGACCTTGGAAATGAAATTTTTTAGGATTTCTGGGTTTTTTTGTGCATTGGGTGTTGACGAGCCCCAAAAACTGGGAGAGAATCTAGGGCTTCGCTTTTTACAAACGCATTCTTTGCGAATGTATAAATTGAATATCTGCTCAACGAAAGCGCCTTGGAATGGTTTCAAGCTGTGGACGACGGGCCCAAGACTGACTGAGTCGAGTTTGAGAAATCAAACCAAGCTTGGTGCAAGTTGGGAAATATAGACATGATCCAAACAGAATCTCGGTTAGAGGTTGCCGACAACACGGGCGCCAAATCTGTCCTTTGCATCAAGGTGCTGGGCGGGTCCAAGCGTCGTTACGCCAGTGTCGGCGACATCATTAAGGTGAGCATCAAAGAAGCCGCTCCGCGTGGCCGCGTCAAAAAAGGCGAGGTTTACAGCGCTGTGGTGGTTCGCACAGCCAAGGGCATTCGCCGTGGCGATGGCTCGCTCGTCAAATTCGATGGCAACGCAGCCGTGTTGCTGAACAGCAAGTTGGAGCCGATCGGCACCCGCATCTTTGGACCCGTGACGCGTGAATTGCGTACCGAGAAGTTCATGAAGATCGTGTCCTTGGCCCCTGAAGTTCTTTGAGGACTCAGACATGAACAAGATTCGTACGGGTGACCAAGTCATCGTGCTCGCAGGCCGCGACAAAGGCAAGCGCGGTCAAGTGACCTCGCGCAAAGACGACTCCCATGTGGTGGTCGAAGGCATCAACATCGTTAAGAAGCATGCCAAGCCCAATCCCATGAAGGGAACCACTGGCGGCATCATCGAAAAGACCATGCCTATCCACCAATCCAATGTGGCGATTTTCAACGCGGCCACCGGCAAAGCCGATCGCGTGGGCATCAAACAACTGGCCGATGGCAAGCGCGTTCGCGTTTACAAGTCCAGCGGCGAAGAAATCAAGGCGGCATGACCATGGCACGTTTGCAACAACATTACCGCGAAAAAGTCGCGCCCGAGTTGACCGCCAAGTTCGGTTATACATCGCCCATGCAAGTGCCTCGCTTGTCCAAAATTACCCTGAACATGGGTGTCAGCGAAGCGGTGTCCGACAAGAAAGTCATGGACAACGCCGTGTCAGACTTGACCAAAATTGCCGGTCAAAAGCCCGTCGTGACCAAGGCCAAGAAAGCCATTGCGGGTTTCAAAATCCGCGAAGGCCAGGCCATCGGTTGCATGGTGACTTTGCGTGGCGTTCAGATGTATGAATTCTTGGACCGTTTCGTCACCGTGGCGCTGCCCCGTGTGCGTGACTTCCGTGGTATTTCCGGTCGTGCATTTGATGGCCGCGGCAACTACAACATCGGCGTCAAAGAACAAATCATTTTCCCTGAAATTGAATACGACAAGGTGGATGCCTTGCGTGGTCTCAATATCAGCATCACCACAACGGCTAAGACCGACGAAGAGTGCAAAGCACTGCTCGCAGGCTTCCGTTTCCCATTCAAGAACTGAGGTGGCTTGTGGCTAAAGTAGCTTTGATCGAGCGTGAGCTCAAGCGTGAAAAGTTGGTGGCAAAGTTCGCGAAAAAACACGCAGAACTGAAGGCCATCGCATCTGATGTGAAACGCAGCGAAGAAGAGCGTGATGCAGCCCGTTTGGCGCTGCAAAAGATTCCTCGCAACGCCAACCCCACACGTCTGCGTAACCGTTGCGAAATCACCGGCCGTCCCCGTGGCACATTCCGTCAATTCGGTCTGGGCCGTGCCAAGATTCGTGAATTGGCTTTCGCTGGTGATATCCCCGGTATCACCAAGGCCAGCTGGTAAGCAAGGAGAACAATTATGAGCATGAGTGATCCCATTGCTGACTTGCTGACTCGCATCCGCAACGCGCAAATGGTGGCCAAAGCCACTGTGTCTGCCCCCTCTTCCAAAGTGAAGGTGGCCATTGCCCAAGTGTTGAAGGATGAAGGTTATATCGACGGCTTCCAAGTGAAGAGCGTTGATGGCAAATCCGAACTTGAAATTTCATTGAAGTACTACGCAGGTCGCCCTGTGATTGAGCGCATTGAGCGCGTCAGTCGCCCTGGTCTGCGTGTGTATAAAGGCCGCGACGCCATTCCCCAAGTCATGAATGGCTTGGGTGTGGCCATCGTCACAACGCCCCAAGGCGTGATGACCGATCGCAAAGCACGTGCTACCGGTATCGGTGGCGAAGTGCTTTGCTATGTGGCTTAAACGAGGCATGGAGGAATAACTGAAATGTCCCGCGTAGCAAAATCCCCTGTTGTCATTCCACAAGGTGTGGAAGTGACCCTTCAAGCAGAAAAAATCAGTGTCAAAGGCACTGGTGGCACCCTGAGCCAAGCGCAAAACGCCTTGGTCACGGTAGCCAACGACAATGGCAAGTTGACTTTCGTTCCTGCGAACGAATCTCGCGAAGCCAATGCCATGTCCGGCACCATGCGTCAGCTGGTGAACAACATGGTGGTCGGTGTGAGCAAAGGCTTCGAAAAGAAGTTGACCCTGATTGGCGTGGGCTACAAAGCCGCCGCTCAAGGCGCCAAGCTCAACCTGGCTGTTGGTTATTCGCACCCCGTGAACATCGACATGCCTGCGGGCATCACGGTGGCCACGCCGGCGCCAACTGAAATCGTGATCAAGGGCGCTGACCGTCAGCGCGTTGGTCAAATCGCCGCTGAGATCCGTGCTGTTCGTCCTCCTGAGCCTTACAAGGGCAAAGGCATCCGTTATGCGGATGAGAAGATCACGATCAAAGAGACTAAGAAGAAGTAAGGAGCTGCAGTATGTTGACCAAAAAAGAACAACGTCTGCGTCGTGCCCGTCAAACGCGCATCCGCATTGCCAATCAAGGCGTCGCGCGTCTGTCGGTGAACCGTACCAACTTGCACATTTATGCTCAAGTCATCTCTGGCTGCGGCACCAAGGTGCTGGCCAGTGCGTCCACCGCCGAACCCGAAATCCGTTCCACCTTGGGTGCATCGGGCAAGGGCGGCAACACCACCGCTGCTCAAGTCATTGGCAAGCGCATCGCTGAAAAAGCGAAGGCTGCTGGCGTTGACAAAGTGGCTTTCGACCGCGCTGGTTTTGCTTACCACGGTCGCGTCAAGGCTTTGGCCGACGCTGCCCGCGAAGCTGGCTTGCAGTTCTAAGCGACCACAGATTGATTGGGAACACCAAAAATGGCTAAATTTTCACCCCAAGTAAAAGACGAAGGTCGTGACGACGGCATGCGCGAAAAGATGATCGCCGTGAACCGCGTGACCAAAGTGGTTAAGGGCGGCCGTATCCTCGGTTTCGCTGCCTTGACCGTGGTCGGCGATGGCGATGGTCGCGTTGGCATGGGCAAAGGCAAATCAAAAGAAGTGCCTGCTGCCGTGCAAAAAGCAATGGAAGAAGCCCGTCGCAACATGACCAATGTGTCTTTGAAGAACGGCACCATCCACCACAACGTGACCGGTCACCACGGCGCTGCCGTTGTGATGATGGCACCAGCCCCCAAAGGAACTGGCATCATCGCGGGCGGCCCCATGCGCGCTGTTTTTGAAGTGATGGGCATCACCGATATCGTGGCCAAGAGCCATGGTTCGTCCAACCCTTACAACATGGTTCGCGCCACTTTTGACGCGCTGAAGAACTCGACCACCCCTGCCAACATCGCTTCCAAGCGCGGCAAGTCGGTTGAAGAGTTGTTCTCCTAAGCACGGAGCCCGATATGACGACACAAGCAACCGTTAAGGTTCAACTGGTTCGCAGCCCCATCGGCACCAAAGAGTCGCACCGTGCGACTGTGCGTGGCCTGGGTTTGCGCAAACTTAACAGCGTGAGCGAACTGAAGGATTCTCCTGAAGTGCGCGGCATGATTAACAAGATCAGTTACCTGGTCAAAGTGCTCTGAGAGAGCTCTGAGAGAAATCAAGATGGAACTCAACAGCATCAAACCCGCAGCAGGCGCCAAACACGCCAAGCGTCGCGTCGGCCGTGGCATTGGCTCCGGTCTGGGTAAAACCGCCGGTCGTGGCCACAAGGGTCAAAAATCCCGCGCTGGTGGCTACCACAAGGTTGGTTTTGAAGGCGGTCAAATGCCTTTGCAACGCCGCTTGCCTAAACGCGGTTTCAAATCAACCACGTTGAAGTACAACGACGAAGTGACTTTGGGTCAACTCGAACAGCTCGGCTTGCCCGAACTGGACATGGGCAGCCTCAAGGCCGCTGGTCTGGTCGGCGAAATGGCCAAGGTCGTGAAGGTTGTCAAAACCGGCGTCCTGACCAAGGCCGTGAAGTTGATTGGCATTGGTGCCACTGCAGGCGCCAAAGCGGCCATCGAAGCCGCTGGCGGCAGCCTGGCTGAATAAAGCCAAATTTAGCCGATACGCAAGAAAGACGTTCACGTGGTTACATCCCCCGCATCACTGACAAAAACCGATAAGTTTGGCGACCTGCGTCGTCGGCTGGTCTTTTTGTTGCTGGCGCTCGTGGTTTACCGCGTGGGCGCACACATTCCTGTGCCCGGCATTGATCCGGCGCAATTGCAACAGTTATTCAAAAGCCAATCTGGCGGTATTTTGAACCTGTTCAACATGTTCTCTGGTGGCGCTTTGTCGCGCTTCACCGTGTTTGCCTTGGGCATCATGCCTTACATCTCGGCCTCCATCATCATGCAGTTGATGGGCTATGTGTTGCCGGCGTTTGAGCAGCTCAAAAAAGAAGGCGAAGCCGGTCGTCGCAAAATCACCCAGTACACCCGCTATGGCACCTTGGGCTTGGCAATTTTCCAATCGCTGGGCATTGCCGTGGCTTTGGAAGGCACGGCCGGTTTGGTGATCAACCCAGGCTTTGGTTTCCGCATGACCGCCATGGTCAGTCTGACCGCTGGCACCATGTTCTTGATGTGGCTGGGCGAACAAATCACCGAACGTGGTTTGGGCAACGGCATCTCGATTTTGATTTTCGCGGGCATTGCCTCTGGACTGCCCAAGTCCATCGGTGGCCTGCTTGAGTTGGTTAATACCGGCGCGATGGCGATTCCAGTGGCCATATTTGTGGTCTTGCTGGTCGTGGTCGTCACTTACTTTGTAGTCTTCGTGGAGCGCGGACAACGCAAGATTTTGATTAATTACGCCCGTCGCCAGGTGGGCAACAAGGTGTATGGCGGCCAATCGTCTTACCTGCCTTTGAAGCTGAACATGGCGGGTGTGGTTCCTCCCATTTTTGCCTCCAGCATCATTTTGTTGCCCGCAACCGTGGTCGGCTGGTTCAGTACCGGCGACTCGATGCGTTGGCTGAAAGACATTGCAAGCGCCTTGACCCCCGGTCAGCCCATCTATGTCATGTTGTACGCGGCGGCCATCATCTTCTTCTGCTTCTTTTACACGGCTTTGGTGTTTAACAGCCGCGAGACAGCAGACAACTTGAAGAAGAGCGGCGCCTTTGTGCCTGGCATTCGCCCTGGTGAACAAACCGCTCGCTACATTGACAAAATCTTGCTGCGCTTGACCTTTGCAGGTGCGATTTACATCACTTTCGTGTGTTTATTGCCTGAATTCCTGATTCTGAAATACAACGTGCCGTTCTACTTCGGTGGCACCTCGTTGATGATCATTGTGGTCGTGACCATGGATTTCATGGCCCAAGTGCAAAATTACCTGATGTCTCAACAGTACGAATCGCTGCTCAAGAAGGCCAACTTCAAGACAACGGTGGGTGGTTGAGATTGATTAATCGAAAGAGTTTTAGGAGAGCAATATGAAAGTTTCGGCTTCGGTCAAAAAAATTTGCCGCAACTGCAAAATCATCCGTCGCAAGGGTGTGGTGCGTGTGATCTGTACAGATCTACGCCACAAACAGCGTCAAGGTTGATCAACTAGTTTTAGAGGACGCACATGGCACGTATCGCTGGCATTAACATTCCGCCCCACAAGCACGCGGAAATTGGTTTGACCGCCATTTTTGGCATTGGTCGTACTCGCGCTCGCAAAATTTGCGATGCATCGGGTATTGAGTATTCCAAGAAAATCAAAGACCTCACGGACGGCGATTTGGAAAAAATTCGTGAGCAGATCGAGCTTTTCACCATCGAAGGTGACTTGCGCCGTGAAACCACGATGAACATCAAGCGTTTGATGGACATTGGCTGCTACCGTGGCTTCCGTCACCGCCGTGGCTTGCCCATGCGTGGCCAACGCACCCGCACCAACGCCCGCACTCGCAAGGGTCCGCGCAAGGCCGCAGCGGCTTTGAAGAAATAAGTAAGAGGACAGCATGGCAAAGTCACCCGCTAATTCCGCAGCACAACGTGTGCGCAAGAAAGTCCGCAAGAACGTCGCCGACGGTATTGCCCACGTTCACGCCTCGTTCAACAACACCATCATCACGATTACCGATCGCCAAGGCAACGCCTTGTCGTGGGCGTCATCGGGTGGTCAAGGTTTCAAAGGCTCACGCAAGTCCACGCCTTTCGCAGCGCAAGTTGCGTCTGAAGTGGCTGGCCGTGCCGCCATGGAACAAGGCATCAAGAACCTCGATGTCGAAATCAAGGGTCCCGGTCCCGGCCGTGAATCGTCTGTGCGTGCTTTGGGTGCTTTGGGCATCCGCATCACGTCGATTGCTGACGTGACACCCGTCCCGCACAACGGTTGCCGCCCTCAAAAGCGCCGTCGTATTTAATTTTGTAAGCCCACCGCTTGGGGCCAGTGGCCTCAAGCTCCCGCGAATGCATGAAACAGGTTGTTTTGTGACTGGCGGCAGATGCATAAAGGAAGAAACAAGTGGCACGTTACCTCGGCCCCAAGGCCAAACTATCACGCCGTGAAGGCACCGACCTGTTCTTGAAGAGCGCTCGTCGCTCGATCGCTGACAAGTCAAAATTCGAATCGAAACCAGGTCAACACGGTCGCACTTCAGGTGCCCGTACGTCTGACTTCGGTCTTCAATTGCGCGAAAAGCAAAAAGTCAAGCGCATGTATGGTGTGCTCGAAAAGCAATTCCGCCGCTACTTCGCCGAAGCCGATCGCCGCCGTGGCAATACAGGTGCCAACTTGTTGGCCATTTTGGAATGCCGTTTGGATAACGTGGTCTACCGCATGGGCTTTGGCTCCACGCGGGCAGAAGCTCGTCAATTGGTCTCGCACAAAGCCATCACGGTGAATGGCCAGTCCGTCAACATTGCGTCCTATCTGGTAAAAACAGGCGACGTGGTGGCTGTTCGCGAAAAATCCAAAAAGCAAGGCCGCGTCATCGAAGCCCTGCAATTGGCCGCACAAGTGGGCATGCCTGCTTGGGTTGAAGTGAATGCCGAAAAAGCCGAAGGCATCTTTAAGAAAGTGCCCGATCGCGACGAGTTCGCTGCAGACATCAACGAATCTTTGATTGTTGAGTTGTATTCGCGTTGATTGATCTTCATTGATCACATCACATTGATTTTGTTCCTGAGCCACGGCGACCCCGTGGCTGAGGTGCTTCACCAGCCTTACCGGTGTAACGAGCCGGGGGTATTGAGAGGAAGATTGAATGCAAACAAACTTGCTGAAACCCAAAGCCATTACCGTTGAACAAGTCGGTTTGAACCGCGCCAAAGTTTCTTTGGAGCCGTTTGAGCGTGGCTACGGTCACACCCTGGGCAATGCCATTCGCCGCGTCTTGTTGTCTTCAATGGTCGGTTATGCCGCCACTGAAGTCACCATTGCAGGCGTTTTGCACGAGTACTCGTCGATCGACGGCGTGCAAGAAGACGTGGTCAACATTTTGTTGAACCTCAAAGGCGTGGTTTTCAAGCTGCACAACCGTGACGAAGTGACCCTGAGCCTGCGCAAAGACGGCGAAGGCGTGGTCACTGCTGGTGACATACAAACCCCCCACGACGTCGAAATCATCAACCCCGACCACGTGATCGCGACTTTGTCGCAAGGCGGCAAGTTGGACATGCAAATCAAGGTTGAAAAAGGCCGTGGTTACGTGCCTGGCAACATCCGCCGCTATGGCGATGAGCCCAGCAAGTCGATTGGCCGCATCTTGTTGGATGCCTCGTTCTCGCCGGTGCGTCGCGTCAGCTACACCGTTGAAAGCGCCCGTGTGGAACAGCGGACTGATTTGGATAAATTGGTCGTCGAGATCGAAACCAACGGGGCCATCAGCGCCGAAGACGCCGTGCGTTCTTCTGCCCGCATCTTGGTGGAACAGCTGGCGGTTTTCGCCCAGTTGGAAGGTGGCGAACTGGCCGCTTTCGACCAGCCTGCTACCCGCGGTGGCGCGGCCTTCGACCCGATCTTGTTGCGTCCTGTTGACGAGTTGGAATTGACCGTGCGTTCGGCCAACTGCTTGAAGGCAGAAAACATCTATTACATCGGTGATCTGATTCAGCGCACCGAGAACGAATTGCTGAAGACCCCTAACTTGGGCCGCAAGTCACTCAACGAAATCAAGGAAGTCTTGGCTTCACGTGGTTTGACCTTGGGTATGAAGTTGGAAAGCTGGCCACCCGCCGGTTTGGAAAAGCGTTAATTTGAACCAGAGCGCCTGGCCTCGGCTGGGCAGTGCATCGGCCCGTACCTGATACGGCGGGCTGTTTAATAAAGAAGGGAAAAGCACCATGCGTCACGGACACGGACTCCGCAAACTGAACCGCACCAGCGAGCACCGCCTCGCCATGCTCCGCAACATGATGAACTCGTTGATCGAACACGAAGTCATCAAAACCACTTTGCCCAAGGCCAAAGAATTGCGCCGCGTGATTGAGCCCATGATCACCCTCAGCAAAGAAGCTACCTTGGCCAATCGCCGTTTGGCTTTCAACCGCCTGCGTGACCGCGACAGCGTGACCAAGTTGTTCAACGACTTGGGCCCCCGTTTCAATGCCCGTCCCGGCGGCTACACCCGCATCTTGAAAATGGGTTACCGTGTTGGCGACAATGCGCCCATGGCCTTGGTTGAATTGGTGGACCGCGCCGAAGTTTCTACAGAAACAAATACCGAAACAGTGGCGTAAACCGCCAAAATAGGTTAGAATAACCCTCTTACCGCGCGATGGAGCAGTCTGGTAGCTCGTTGGGCTCATAACCCAAAGGTCGGAGGTTCAAATCCTTCTCGCGCAACCAATCAAAAAGGGACGTTCCCTCAAAAAAGGCCCACTTCAGTGGGCCTTTGAATTGGTGAGCAACCTACACAATCGGGGTGTAGCTTAGTCTGGTAAAGCGCTACGTTCGGGACGTAGAGGCCGGAGGTTCGAATCCTCTCACCCCGACCAAATTTCCCTTGTAAATCAAGGACTTAAAGCCCAGCAAACGCTGGGCTTTTTGCTTTCTGGTCGGCATCTGCTCCAAATCTGCTCCACTGAGCATCTTTTCGGGCCCATATGACGAATGGATAAAACCATTCGCTGCACAGGTTTCCACTAACTTTTTGGGAACCTTTTATGGCCAACATCACCAATCGCAGCAACTATGTCGTCACCGTCAAGAACCGCGACGACCTCCTTTGCACCTTCCCCTATGACCAACTCGACCAAGCCAAGGCCTATTGCGTCAAGCTGAGCAAACAAGGGGTCAAACCGCGTCTGACCCAGCTCGAAGACACCTTCGCCGTGCGCATTCGGAACAAAGGACACCGCCCCCTCAGTTTCACGGCCACCTCGTACCAAGAGGCCGAGGACAGCGTCAACCGCATCGAGGCAGAGCGTCGGCAGGGTCTGTTCATCGACTACACAAAGGCGCACCAGGTCACCTTTGCGCAGCTCATCCGCCGCTACATGGAAGAAGAAGGTCCGAAGCACAAAGGCTGGGAAAAGGTCGAAAAGTACAAGTGTCAGGGCTGGCTTGATGACCTTGCTGGCAACCT
This sequence comes from uncultured Curvibacter sp., assembly GCA_903828535.1. Classification (GTDB taxonomy): domain Bacteria; phylum Pseudomonadota; class Gammaproteobacteria; order Burkholderiales; family Burkholderiaceae_C; genus Curvibacter. Next base: position 6,472 of record CAIKMN010000002.1, on the reverse strand, counting down.
CGCTCGCCGCGACGCGCTTCGAGAAGCGGAAATCGCTACCGATGGCAAGGCCCGCACGGCACGCGGCGCCATGCGCGAACCCGCTACCGGCCTGGAGTGGATGAGCAAACCCTTCGCCCAACTCGAGACGACCGACATCGAAGGCTATATCCAAGACCGACTCGACACCGTCGCACCCTCTACCGTCGACCGCGAAATCGACGTCATCTCTGCCATCTGCAACGTGGCCATCAAGGTCTGGAAGTACCGCGTCGGCGAAAACCCCATGGACGGTGTGCGCCGTCCCCGGTATTTCAACGAGCGCAACCGACGCTTGAAGTCCGGTGAAGAAGAACGTCTCATTGCGGCCGCCATCGAGGAAGACCGAGAGCGCAGCCTGGCAGCTCGCACCGAGCAGCTCATGGCAGAGGCCCGAGGTCACGCAGCTACCCTGGGCACCGTGTACCAGAAGAAGGCATACATCAAAGAGGCCTTGGCCGAATGTCGTGCCAACGCGGAAGCTGATTACGTTCACGTCCCCTTGTACGAGGCCTTCGTTGATTTCCAATTGATGACTGCTGCCAGACGCGGGGAAACACTCAACGTCACTTGGGACAACGTGGACCTCGAGGCACGTACCGTTTACCTGCCCATGACCAAAAACGGCAAGCCGCGCAAATTGCCACTGCGCGCTGAAATTGTCGAGATACTGCGGACACTGCCGCGAACCGACAAGCGAGTGTTCCCACTCACGGAAAATGAACTCAAAAAAGCCTGGCGTCGCATCTGCGACCGTGCTGATATTGAAGACCTGCATATCCATGACCTGCGCCATGAAGGTATCAGCCGAACTGCTGAGACGGGGAAGTTCTCCCTCATCGACCTCCAGGCCTTCAGCGGGCACAAGGATGTGAGAATGTTGTTGCGCTACTCCCACCTGTGTACGACACAGCTGGCTCATCGACTCGATGCCGCCTTCGCCAATGGCGGGCAGCGCGCAACCACTCAAGTCCATCGCGGTCGTCAGCGTTTGCGCCCAGGCCAGGGGCTGTCCGTGGCCGATATTCTTGCCGACGCCCCAGAAGCTGCGAAGTCCCGGCTCGAACAGGTAGTCCACGCCACCACAGCGCCGGCTGTCCGTATCGAAGAGCAGCGACGTGGCATTGATACGCCCACCAACGTGATTGCCTTCCCCGGACTGCGACGCCCAGCGGCGACCGGAACTGACGCTCGCTGAACTCAAACCCAGCGATGGGTGACATCGAAAAACATTAGACGCCACAATCTTGTCGAAATAGTGAACAACAAAGGGCCTGCAAAATGCAGGCCCTTTAATCATTGACGCAACCTACTCTCCTTCTGAATATCACGCAACGCCAGCGTTTTCAGATGGTTACTGATAGTGGTCATACTGCCGCGCCCGAGCTCCAGGCGAACATTAGACGGACCCAACCTCCTGTGCTGCTTGCGGAGCGAAATACATGCACGCACAACATCAACCAACGTAATGCCTTTTCTACCTCTCATGTTGTCCTTCTAAACGGTTATGCACTCAACCAGTTGAATGCAATACGTATAGAGAACAGGAAGGAAAATGAGCGTATTCAAACGCCATTACTTGACGCCATTCCCCACATGGAGGACGGTACTTTCCGCGCCTTTACGTAAACGAATTAGATTTATATCTCTCACGTTTTATCGCAAAATTTATGCGTTTTCGTTGAATGGGAGATAAGCAATGAGTGAGGAATTAAAAGCTATGGAGGTTCAATCGGTACTACCGATTTCGCCATCGGTATTTGGCGCGGCATTGGTCGCGGCTCATGAGGCAGGAGTCCCCCTGCAAACGTGGCTTGATGAAAAAATCGCAAAGGCGATTGCGGAGAGCACAGCGGTAGACGACGCACGTAGCCTGGAGAAGATGGCACCATGGTCATTTGCTGCGGCAGAATTATTTGTACAGGTTGCGAACAACGCTCCTGAGACTCTTCAAGGTCGCTGGGCTACGCTATTTGACCGCGTTTCTGTTGAGGAGGCGCTATGGCACTTTCCACAGCTCACCCTTGAGGAGATTGAACATGACTCAGAGGCAGATGCTCCGTACCTGTCGCTCGCGAAACTGAAAATCGTATGGCCCAGACTTTGCTCCGCTATTTTCTGTAATTAATTATTCAAAATCAGGGCGTATGGAAAAGGGAGGACGAACAAAAAACCTCCCTCATTTTGATTACCATTACCGGCAACGAGTTCGATAATTTCGAGCTACCGGGTGAAACTACTTGCAACTATCGCGAAGGGTTCTTATAGCGGAAGGTGACGCAACAACAGCAAGCAGCGTTTTTGCCCGAGTTGTTCCTACGTACACCGTCTCCCAATGTTGTTCTTCCACCACCTCGTCGCCAAGCCAAAGCACCACCGCTTGAGACTCTAGCCCTTTAAATCGAGCGACTGTATCTACAAGCACAGACGGGCCTTTCCCCATTACTTCGAACTCCAAAGTTATGTCTTCTGCTGTAGCTTTTTTCCTCAATAAATCATATTGCTGATTCTTTGGTCTCTTTGCCACCAAGATAGTCACATCTGAAGGCTTTATTCCTTCAACATGAACCCATTGATGAACTCGCCTCAAAACCGCGTCAGCCTGCCCTTCAGCCTTATCAGCTGATGACCAAATGACGTCATGGCCCAGCAGCTCTGGCGGGTCGATTGGACTACCCTCATAGTAGCAGTAGGCCGCGTTGTGAATGGGAACCGTATTTCGACAATTATTGGTCAAATAATAGGGCTCGTCCTCAATCGGCAACTTTGACCTTCTCGGATAAAGGGCTTGATTTTCATCGATAAAAATGTAGAGATAGCCATCGGTAGTGTCACGAAGAACCATCTCAACTCCAAGCCAATAATCATCGCTAAAGTCTTGGGCTTCATCGACAATAATCGCGTCAAACTTCTCCTCTAATGCATCGGCAGACAATGCAAGAGCGTAGGGCATTTGGACATCAAAACGATACTGTTGTTCTGTACCCGGGTAAGCCTCGATTGCTTCTTTTAGAAGGTCACGCCCGTTCTGAATTGCTTGGCGAATACGATAGTCACACAGTTGATGAAAACTCTTTACCAAGATTGCGGATTGGTCCTGTAGCGCGATTGCCAAAGAATCAGCTAAAGGGCGGTTGTAGCAGAGCAACAAAACACGTTTGCCAGACTCGGCCAAATTTCTGGCTCTTTCAACTGCCAGTACTGTTTTTCCTGTTCCTGCGCCACCCGCAACAATTGCCCGGCGGCGAGAGCCGATAACACGAAAGACCTTCGCCTGGTTGGCAGTAAGCTTTATTCTTTGCTGTTCTACAGCATCGATAGTAGAACGCAAAATAGGCCGAACCTCGATAGACCTGCATAGAATGTCTTCAACAACGCGTACACCCTTTGTGCCTAAGGCATCATCATCCGGACGCCGCCAAAACTGCATTAGACGCTGGACCCAGTGCGCTAGATTGCTAATATCCTCATTCACTCCTATGAGTTCAATGGGACGGTCGGGACCAAGTAACGGCGCCGGACTTCCTATGTCCGGCATCATCACTGCATGCCCTAATGTCAGACGGGTACCTCCCCACTGCCGCCAAGAAGCAGCACCAGTAATCTGGTCCAGCAGTGCGTGACGTTCACGAGACGCTTGCTTAAATGGGTCTTTAATGGGGTTATTTGTACCGTTGCGGTCTACTGAATGCCAAGCACCAGTAGCAGCATCAAAAGTAACCCCACCTCCCTTGACCTCAACTACTAGTACGCCAGCATGCGGAGAAACTATTGTAAAGTCAGCTTCTCCTTCACTAAGGTAACCGCGTACATCTCTGTAAATCCAATTAGCACTATAAATAACCACCAATTCAGAAGGTAATTGAGTACTGCATGCCTCATAAAATCGTGCTTCAGCGCGTGATGGAAATGCCTTAATCTGCTCAGCCGTCAACTGTGGAATCATTCTTGCCATAAAGAGCCCATTATTTTTATCGGTGATACCTAATTTGTGCCGGGCGTTTTTCTGTACCGGACTCTAAAACGGTGTTGATGGCAACGTTACAGAAGTCCTCGATATAGTTTTTCAACGCGTACGCTGTAGCAATGACTCTTTTGTCTTCAGGGATGTAAGCTGCAAGAGTCTTGGGCATTACGATGACGCATTTCGCCATGGCTCTAGAAACTGCAACATTTGTTCTTTCAAGTTGCATGAGGAATGCCTCTTCTCCACCGATGACATCTGTATCACCCACGCCAAACGTGACAAATATAGTGTGGCGCTCGCCTCCCTGAAATCTCTCTACGGTGTCAACCGCCTCCTCTATCAGATTCTTTTCCCCTGGGAAAATGCTATCCAACTCTTGGATTATTAAAGCACGCTGCGCACGATGGGGGGTAACAATCCCGATGGACTTTGTCCAAAACTCCTCGGCTGTGGGAGTTCCATGAGCAGCAGAATTAAGGGTTCCATCTAGAGCTCTACTCACACTTTGGCGCAACATCCAAACGGCCCCTGCAACCATGGCTGCCTCAAAGTGATTTCCTTGTGAAGAAACCTCATCGTCATGAAGCAATGTGACGACTCGATTGTTCGTAGAGAGCAAATCGGTGTATTCGTCACACCAGGGTAATGTTGATGGATAAGTTGCCCTATCTGGTAACGCCGCATTTAAATGCAGACTGATGTTTGGGGAAGCAGCTGTAAGTGTCGACGGATATCCAATAGAGACAGCAAAGGCAACAATATCCTTGGCTGAGCGATAGTTGGTTTCCAGGACACACACTGGGACCTTGCTTGCAAATGGCCGTTCACGCAGATAGGTTTGAATACTACCTATCAGATAAGCCGCCTCGCAAGGCGCTTCAATAGATGTAATTGGCGGCATTTGCAGATGGTCACCCGCTACGATTAAACGGGAAATCTCTTTTAAGCCACACAACGCGGCCAAGGCCTGTGACACAGGGACTTGAGAGCTCTCGTCAAGCACGACCACATCAAATAAGGGCTGTACATAGGACCCCATTACACTCTTAGTGAACCGTCTTGCCTGTCGAATTTGACATCCGACAATTACAACCCCAGTAGTGCCGGAAAGTGCTTGACGGCAAGCCTGAAAATCGGGGTCGTTATCGTCTAACGACATGGGTGTGTACTTTACAGATGAAGGTAGTGACGACGGTTGAGGGCGCGCTTGCCTGCTGGATGAATATCCAAAGTACATTGAAACGTTAGCCGGTTTGCTATTGGCCAACATATTCGCTGCCCTGAACATAACTTCTTCAACAGCCTTGTAAGTTGGTCCCGTAACCAATATTTTTAAAGAACCACCTTCATTAGTCGCGGCATATGAGAGCGCATCGAGGAAAGCTGCGAGAGTCTTAGTTTTACCAGTACCTGGCGGCCCCCAAATAACGGTAAGCGCTCGTTCCGCCGCATGGTGCAAAGCAGCTTCTTGAGAAGCATTTAAGCCCTGTTGAGATGCGGCATACGCCGCAATCGCGGCCGATGATGCAGCGGTACCTACTTTCGTTTTCTCTAAGGTGGGGGCATCCCACAGTACCCGCGCTAGCGGTGTAATCGGGTCTCGACCGCCACGCCGCGCCGCAGGCAAAATACCCATAGCGTTAGCCGCATTAGGGTCGGGCAAGGCAATTGAAGGATTTCCGACCTCTTTGAGAATATCTTGGCTAAATTTACTCCAATTGAACACCTTAGGTTTTTTAGTCTCAAGCAGAAAAACATCATGAAGCAGATTAATTGATGAATTTGCAATCAGATACGGAATAAGGTTAGGTTCGGAGCTGCAATCTAGTTGTACCTTGGCCTTTTGCCTCGCCCGGTCGAAATTCAAAAGCTTTGCTTGTATCTGAGACCATAGTGGAGACATCAGTACATCGGGCTTTCCCACAAACCTGGGAGCACCAACTTTTATCAAGGCATTAGCGCGCTCAAGAGGCATGCCTGGATGGCCTAGCTTACCTAAAGTAAGCATGCTATCTTCTTTAAACTTGGCCTCTGTCGAAGTAGCGGGCACGTCGAATTCGTATACATTCCCAGAGACATGACGACCATTCGCCAGAAGAATTGCTTCATATGACGCTTCGAGATGCTCTCCGTCTAATGACAGACGAATATGTGCTTCCAACTGTGATGCATTGAAATCGAGGTCGTCCCACCAAACCCACAGCTTTCCATCAAAAGCGACTCCGTTTGCTCCACGAGGCACAGAAGTCGGAATGTGTGTCGAGTTTGCTCTGAAATGAGCACCGTATTCCCTCCGCAATCTGTCGCAAATCGACTCCAACGCCTTAGATTGTTTTGCCAACGCTTCACTATAGTGATGAATTAACGTGTTTCGAGGGAAGGACGTAGCGCCACGTTTTACAGGGTCAGTGAACCTGCCCCTGTTAGACGTACCTCTTAGCCGTTCAATTATGCGGCCTTCACTAGCTGTGCCGCGTGCCAGCTTTT
>CAIKMN010000001.1 GCA_903828535.1 uncultured Curvibacter sp. | reverse complement strand
TTGGTGCCATCCGGGAAGGTGGCCTCCACTTGGATGTCCGGAATCATCTCGGCCACACCCGCCATCACGTCGTTTCGCGCCAAAATAGTGCGCCCTTCGCTCATCAATTGGGCCACCGTCTTGCCGTCACGGGCACCTTCCATGACGGCCGCACTGATCAGGGCCACCGCTTCAGGATAGTTCAATTTCAAACCGCGCGCCATGCGTCGCTCCGCGAGCAACGCCGCGGTAAATATCAACAGTTTGTCTTTCTCTCGGGGGGTGAGTTCCATGGTCTTTTTCCATCCAATTTCATGCAAGCATTGTGCCGCTTTTGTAAACAATTCAAGCCGTCTGTTTTGAATTGATGAGAAATATTTCCAAAGTTGGCACGGCCTTTGCGTCAGCGTCTGGGCACTCAAAGCCAAAGTTTTGAGGCAAGTCCTAAGTTCTGTTTTTAGTCAACCTGTTTGGAGTCACCCCATGATGAATCGTCGCGGAAGTTTGAAAACTCTGGCCGTCGCGGCCGCACTGTCTGTTGGATCTTTGGTGCCCGCCTTTGCGGCTGACACCATCAAAGTTGGTGTGTTGCACAGCTTGTCTGGCACCATGGCCATTTCTGAAACTGTCTTGAAAGACACCGTTCTGATGGCCATTGATGAAATCAATGCCAACGGTGGCGTGTTGGGCAAAAAGCTTGAACCCGTGGTGGTCGACCCCGCTTCTAACTGGCCTTTGTTCGCAGAAAAAACCAAGCAATTGTTGGGTCAAGACAAGGTCTCTGTTATCTTCGGTTGCTGGACCTCGGTGTCACGCAAGTCGGTGCTTCCCGTCGTCGAAGAAATGAATGGCCTGTTGTTCTACCCCGTGCAATACGAAGGTGAAGAACTCTCTAAAAACGTGTTCTACACCGGTGCTGCGCCGAACCAACAAGCCATCCCAGCAGTTGATTATTTGATGAGCAAAGACGGTGGCGGTGCCAAGCGCTTTGTGCTGTTGGGTACCGACTATGTGTATCCCCGTACCACCAACAAAATCTTGCGTGCTTACTTGCACAGCAAGGGCATTCAAGACAAAGACATCGACGAAAAATACACCCCCTTCGGTCACTCCGATTACCAAACCATCGTGGCTGACATCAAGAAGTTCTCGCAAGGCGGCAAAACCGCTGTGGTTTCTACCATCAATGGCGACTCCAACGTGCCCTTCTACAAAGAGTTGGGCAATGCGGGCTTGAAGGCCAAAGACGTGCCCGTGGTGGCTTTCTCCGTGGGTGAGGAAGAACTGCGCGGCGTGGACACCAAACCCTTGGTGGGCCACTTGGCCGCTTGGAACTACTTCATGAGCCTGAAGAACCCCACCAACGATGCCTTCATCAAGAAGTGGTCTGCCTATGCCAAGGCCCACAACATCGCCGGCCACAAAGACAAACCTTTGACCAATGACCCGATGGAAGCCACCTACATCGGCATCAACATGTGGAAGCAAGCGGTTGAGAAAGCCAAGTCCACCGATGTGGACAAGGTCATCGCGGCCATGGCGGGTCAAAAGTTCACCGCGCCCAGCGGCATCACCTCTGAGATGGACAGCAAGAACCACCACTTGCATAAATCGGTCTTTATCGGCGAAATCAAGGCCGATGGTCAATTCAATGTGGTTTGGAAAACACCCGCACCCGTCAAAGCCAAGCCTTGGAGCCCTTACATCGAAGGCAACGACAAAAAGCCTGATGAGCCTGTGACCAAGTAAGCCACTGATAAAACCAAATGCCTTTGAAATTTTTCCTCGTCATTCGTTGGTCAGTGGCCTGGCTGCTGGCTCTTTTGATGGCGGGTCACGCCCAAGCGCTGACCGCCAGCCAAGCCAAACAATTGGTCACCGCCGATTCGGATGCCCGAATTCAAGCCATGGGCCAAGCGGTGGAGCAACTGAGCCAAACGCCTGATCCTGCCACCTTGGTGCTGATACAGGCCTTGGCCAACGACGAGGTGAAATTCAAAGGCGACCGTGTTTTTCTGATGCATGACAACCAACCCCGTGACGCAGTCAGCGGTGAGTTGGTGGCTCTGCCCGATGACGCAGAAGACGTCGTGAACAACAACCGCATGCGCGGAGAAATCGACGCCGCTTTGGCGTGGTTAAAACTTTTTGATGCCAATCCCGCCCAACGTTTGGCCGCCATCAAAATCCTGGCTGACGAAACCGATGCAGCCCATTTGCCCCTGCTTAATAAAGCTTTGGCGCAAGAGACCTCGCCTGATTTGCAGCGTCAGCTGCGGTTGGTGCGTGCCCGAATTTTGTTGGCCAGCCCGCAAGCTGACCAACGCATTGAAGCCGTTCAAGTGTTGTCCACTGAGCACGACGCCACCACCAAAACCCTGTTGGTTGAGCAGCTCAAAAATGAAACCGATCCCAAAGTGCAATCGGCCCTTCAACTGGCCTTGATCAAAATCAACAACGCCTTGGCCTGGAGTGAGCGTGCCGCGGCTGTCTTTTCTGGTCTTAGCTTGGGCAGCATTTTGTTGTTGGTCGCCCTCGGTCTGGCCATCACTTACGGCTTGATGGGCGTCATCAACATGGCGCATGGCGAGTTGATGATGCTCGGCGCTTACGCCACCTACACCGTTCAGGTGTTCTTCCAAAAATACCTGCATGCTTCCTTTGATTGGTATTTGTTGGCGGCTGTGCCGGTCTCTTTCTTGGTATCGGCCTTGGCGGGGGCGGTGTTGGAGCGCGGGGTGATACGCTTTTTATACGGTCGTCCATTGGAAACCCTGCTTGCCACCTGGGGCATTAGTTTGATGCTGATGCAATTGGTTCGAACGCTTTTCGGCGCTCAAAATGTGGGGGTTGAAAACCCCAGTTGGATGAGCGGCGGCCTCGTATTGATGGGCAACTTGCAGTTGCCATGGAACCGAATCATCATCATTGCGTTTGCCTTCTTCGTGCTGCTGTGTATGTCTCTGATGATTGGCAAGACCCGCTTGGGCTTGTTTGTTCGGGGTGTCACTCAAAACCGCCCCATGGCTTCGTGCATGGGGGTCAACACCGCCCGCATCGATACCTATGCCTTTGCATTGGGCTCTGGCATCGCCGGCCTAGCGGGTTGTGCGCTCAGCCAAATTGGCAATGTGGGGCCTGACTTGGGACAAGGTTACATCGTTGACTCATTCATGGTTGTGGTCCTGGGCGGCGTGGGGCAATTGGTGGGCACCGTCTATGCGGCCTTGGGACTTGGCATTTTGAACAAATTTTTAGAGGGTTGGGTGGGCGCGGTGCTCGCCAAGATTGCGGTTCTGATCTTCATTGTGGTGTTCATCCAAAAACGGCCTCAAGGCATTTTTGCGGTGAAGGGCCGCACCGCACAAGACTGATCGGGTGACATGAACATGACCACAACCTTAGAAATTCCAAAGCCGCCTGCCTTGCTCAGTCGTTCGGGCTGGAGCGCTTTTTTATTGGCCTTGGTGCTCATCTGCTTGTTGGCACCCGCCATGAACTTGCTGGCCCCCGACGGCAGTTGGTGGCACCTCAGCGACTACGCGGTCGCCTTGATTGGCAAGATTATGTGCTATGCCATTGCCGCTTTGGCGATGGACTTGATCTGGGGTTTTGCGGGTATTTTGAGCCTGGGCCACGGTTTGTTTTTTGCCTTGGGTGGCTATGTCATGGGCATGTATCTCATGCGTCAAATTGGCCGCGACGGTAACTACAAAAGCGACTTGCCCGACTTCATGGTGTTTTTGGATTGGAAGACCCTGCCTTGGCATTGGACCTTTTCCAACAGCTTCATCGCCACCTTGATTTTGGTGGTGGCCGTGCCGGCGGTCGTGGCTTGGGTGTTTGGTTTCTTCGCCTTCCGCTCGCGCATCAAAGGGGTTTACTTTTCCATCATCACGCAGGCTTTGACTTTTGCGGCGATGCTGTTGTTCTTTCGCAATGAAACCGGTTTTGGCGGCAACAATGGCTTCACTGATTTCAAGCGAATCTTGGGCATGCCCATCGCCACACCGGGCATGCGCATGAGCCTGTTTGTGCTGACCGGCTTGACTTTGCTGGGTTTCTATTTGATGGCCCGATGGTTGATGCGATCCAAGTTTGGCCGCGTCTTACAAGCCATTCGAGACGCGGAAACCCGGGTCATGTTTTCCGGCTACAACCCGCTGCCTTACAAGCTCACCATTTGGACCTTGTCGGCTGTGATGTGCGGTGTGGCCGGTGCTTTGTATGTGCCCCAAGTGGGCATCATCAACCCCAGCGAAATGAGCACGGCCGCCTCGATTGAGATGGTGGTTTGGACGGCAGTGGGGGGCCGAGCCACCCTGATTGGCCCCATCGTGGGCGCCTTCTTGGTCAACGGTGCCAAGAGTTGGCTGACCGTGGTGGCCCCTGAATTTTGGTTGTATTTCTTGGGCGCTTTGTTCATCGGTGTGACCCTGTTTTTGCCCACCGGTGTGGTGGGCTTGATAAAGAAAATAAAGAAACTGCGCGGGGAGGGCCAACCATGAGCGTGGTGACCAACGACGAAGGCGTGAATGTTGATCACGGCCGCATCCTTTATTTGGAAGACGTGAACGTGAGTTTTGACGGTTTTAAAGCCATCAACAACCTGTCGCTGGACATTGCGCCCGGCGAGTTGCGTTGCATCATTGGTCCCAACGGCGCGGGCAAAACCACGATGATGGACATCATCACCGGTAAAACCAAACCCGATTCGGGCACGGTTTTCTTTGGCAGCACGATTGACTTGCTGCGCTACCGCGAGGCTGAAATTGCCCAGTTGGGCATTGGCCGTAAGTTCCAGAAACCCACCGTGTTTGAGAACCTGACGGTGTTTGAAAATCTGGAGCTGGCCTTGAAAACCGACAAAGGTTTTCGCGCCTCATTGTTCTTCAAATTGAACGCCGAGCAAACCGATCGATTGGCCGAAGTTTTGCACACCATTCACTTGGCTGAGCATGTCACGCGGCAAGCCGGTAACCTGAGCCATGGTCAAAAGCAATGGCTAGAAATTGGCATGTTGTTGGTGCAAGAACCCAAGCTGTTGTTGCTTGACGAACCGGTGGCGGGCATGACCGACGAGGAAACGGCGCGCACAGCGGAATTGTTTTTATCGCTGAAAGGCAAGCACTCCCTGATGGTGGTGGAACACGACATGGGCTTCATCAAAACCATTTCTGAAATCGTGACGGTGCTGTGCGATGGTTCGGTACTGGCTCAAGGCACGCTGGATCAGGTTCAAGCCGATGAGCGTGTGATTGAGGTTTATTTGGGTCGCTGATTGGCTGCCAAACGCTATGCTCACAGTTCAAAACATCCATCAATATTACGGCGGTTCCAACATCTTGCGCGACGTGAGTCTGCAAGCGCCCTTGGGCCAGGTGACGGTGCTCTTGGGACGCAACGGCGTCGGTAAGACCACCTTGCTCAAATGCCTGATGGGCTTGGTACCCATCCGCAGTGGGCACATTCAGTTGAATGGCAAGCCGATTGAGAAATTCACGCCCTATGAACGGGCCAAGGCAGGCATTGGTTATGTACCACAAGGGCGTGAAATTTTTGCCCGGTTGACCGTTGAAGAAAACCTGCGCATGGGCTTGGCCACCCAGTCCGGCCGTACCCCAATTCCGGCTGAGTTGTTTGAACTTTTCCCGATTCTGCAGCAGATGAAACACCGCCGCGGGGGTGATTTGTCGGGGGGGCAGCAGCAACAACTGGCGATTGCCAGAGCCCTCGCTGCAGGCCCTAAGTTACTGATCTTAGACGAGCCCACCGAAGGCATTCAGCCCAGCATCATCAAGGACATTGGCCGCGTGATCCGCATGTTGGCAGACCGTGGCGACATGGCCATTTTGCTGTGCGAACAGTATTACGATTTTGCAGAAGCTTTGGCCGATCACTACTGCGTGATGGAACGCGGTGAAGTGATCGCCAGCGGCCCGGGCAGCGACATGCAAAGCAAGGGCATTCGCCAATTGGTGGCGATTTAGTCCTGACGCTTATCTCAAGTCGACCGCCACTGTTTCACTTCACATCGCCCAAATGCGCGGCGTGGTGTCGCTCAATTGGTGACCCACGCCCCACAGGTCTTGGCGCCACTGCAACCAAACGGCTTTCAAAGTTTGCATCACGGGCTCCACTTGCGGGCCCAAGACGCGCAACACCACCACTTGGTCATTCGGGCACGTGACCCCTGTCAAGGCAGCCAAAGGCATTTGAGCACTGATTTCACGGGCGCTGGTCAGGGCCAGTTCGGCCCCTTTGTGGTGCTTGAGTTCGGCGCCACGCAACCAAAATAGCGTGCCCACACAACGCATGCCGTGCAACCCCAAGGGGCTCTGCAACCAACGTTGATCAAGGGCTGTATTGGCCGATAAGCACCCGCGCTCCAGCCAAACCCCTGGCACTTCCAGGTGTTGCCACAGGCTGCCTGTTTCAAACGGCTGATTCGCGTGGGGCAAACCGAGGGCGGTCACGTCCCAACCCATGATCTGTGCTGTGGGCGCCAGGTGGGCGCGCACTTCGTTGCGCCCACGGCAGGCGCTGTAGGCGATGGCCTCCAAGGGCAGCCATTCAAGGCGGGCATCGTTGGCTAAATTCAAAGTTGTTTTTTGTACCGCTTCGGCGTCAGCAGATCGGTAAAAGCGCGTCGCGCCGGGCGTGGTAATCAGGCCGTGAGCACCGGGTTCGACTTGGACATTAATTTCTAAGGTGTCTCCGCCCACAAGCCCACTCGGGGGGTGCACCAAGACGTTATGGCAAATGGCGGGGCCTTCAGGATAAAGGCTTTGCAAGATGCGCAGCGGCCCTTGGTGCAGGTAGCGGGCCACGGTTTGGTTGCCCGCTTCATTGAGTGAGTAGCGCAGATCCAGTTGCGCATGCCAGGACATGAAAAAAATTTCCCATTAAAAAAGGCATTTGGGAACCAGTCCCAAATGCCTTGTGCCCTAAAAAAAAGGGGTGATTAGAACTTGTGACGAATGCCCACGCCGTAGCTGTCGCCAGTTGCGTAAGTGGTGATCTTATCGTTCATGTAGTTGGCATAAACGTCGGTGCGAGCCGACAATTTGTAGTCATAGCCAATGGTGGCGGTTTGACGGGTCTTGCCTGCATCGACCTTGGTGCTGGCGTAGTCGGCCATGATGCTGCCGCCGCCCGCAGGGATAGAAGCGCCCACGGAGTTGGTTTTGGTCGAAATGGACGAACCGCTGGCCTTGGCAGAACCGGTGGTGGCGTAGAGCTTGACCACGGACAAATCGTAAGAGCCGCCGATCATCCAGTCGTTTTTGGTCACGCTGTAAGCGCTGCTGGTGCCAGGGTTAGACAACTGATCTTGTTCAACAAAACCAGTCAAAGCCAAGGGGCCGGCGAAGTACAAGAAGTTACCACCGATGTTGCTTTTGCTTTGACCGGCAATACCGCCGATTTGGTAGTGCAAGTTGGCCGACAAGCCACCGAAGTTGGGGGTGGAGTAAATGACTTCGTTGTTCCAACCGGTGTCAGAAGGGGAAGTGGCCGACCAGCCGGTGCCGTTGAACAAAGGCACGTTGGCGTGCAACACCAAAGGAGCGTAGGTGAAGGAATCGCCGAAGGGATTGAAGATCACCGTGGGCAAGAAGTTGGGCGCCAAACCGCGGCCCAACAACACGGTGCCGAAACCACCGCTCAAGGACACGTTGGCGTCGCGTGAGAACAAGGTGTCACCGGAAAAACGGCCTGAACTGCCATTGGCGTTGTTGAAAAAGCCGTCCAAAGCGAAGCTGGCCTTCAAGCCGCCGCCCAAGTCTTCAGTGCCCGCAAAACCGAACCAAGGGGTGGTCATACCACCGCTAACCGCTGTGGTCGCGGCGGCTTTGTCACCGGCCATGCGGATGGAGGCAATGCCTTCGTCCATCGTGCCTTGGACTTTCACCGAAGACTGGGCTTGCGCCAAGCAGGCCATGCCGGCCAAGGTGATCGCGGTCAAAAGTTGCTTTTTCATATTTACTTACTCCTAGTTAAAAAAACAAACACAACAAAAAATAATTTCGATTCAATTCAAATCATTGGGCATTGGAGCCCCGATGGGCCCAGGCGGTGGTGTGCCGCTCGACCCAGCTGAACAATTCATACATGACCATGGCCATGGCGCCGACCACCACCAAACCGGCAAAGGCCAAGCCCATTTGCATGGAGGAGCCTGCCGAGATCAGCAGGTAGCCAATGCCTTCGTTGGCCGCAGTCATTTCAGACACGGTGGTGCCCACGAAAGCAAGCGTGATGGCCACTTTGAGAGAACCATAAAAATAAGGCAAGGAGCGGGGCAGCCCCACTTTGATGAGCACGTCCCAGCGCTTGGCACCGAGCACCCGCAGCACATCCTCCAGTTCTGGCTCCAGCGTGGCGAGTCCGGTGGCAATGTTCACCATGATGGGAAAGAAGCTGATCAGAAACGCCGTCAAAATGGCGGGGCCCGCGCCAATGCCAAACCAAACCACCAAGATCGGCACAAAAGCGGCCTTGGGCAGCGCGTTGAAAGCCGTCATCAAGGGGTAAACAGCCGCGTAGGCCAAGCGGGAACTGCCAATCACAAAACCCAGCAAAACGCCGACCACAATCGCCAGGCCAAAGCCGCTCATCGTCACCCAAAAGGTACGCCAAGCATGGCCGGCAATGATGCCTTTGAATTCATTGAGTTGTTCGGCGATGCGCAAGGGGCTTGGGAAAATGAATTCGGACACATTCAAGCCCGTGCACAACACCTGCCACAAGACGATCACCGCGATAAGGAGCGCCCAAGGTGAGCATTTTTCTAGGGTTTTGGAGTTCATGTTCAAACCTTTATACCGCTGGCTTTCTCACGGCGCCAATGTGTTCGCGCAACTCAAAAACCAAATCGCCAAATTCTTTGGAATAGGTGAGTTCCAGCTCACGCGGCCGTGGCAGATCGATTTCGCGTTTCACCACAAATCGACCAGGGCTTTTGCTCATCACATAAACCGTGTCGGCTAAAAAAACAGATTCACGCAAATCGTGCGTGACCAAAATCACGTTGAACTGTTGCTCGGCCTGCAAGTCACGCAGAATGCACCAGAGCTCCTCGCGGGTGAAGGCATCCAAGGCGCCAAAAGGCTCGTCAAGCAGGAGCATCTGTGGCTCATGAATCAAGGCCCGGCAAATGCTGGCGCGTTGTTGCATACCGCCAGAAAGCTGCCAAGGGAATTTGTCCTCGTAACCGGCCAAGCCCACCTTTTGAAGCAAGGCGCGGGCCCTTGCTTCAAATTCAGGGCGTTTCTTTTTAAACTGGCCGCGGTAAGGTTCCACGATTTCCAGCGGCAACAACACGTTCTCGACCGTGGTGCGCCATGGCAACAAAGACGGTGCTTGAAAGGCCATGCCCGAAATTTTCAGAGGGCCGGTAACGGCTTGGCCATCGATGCGGATACTGCCTTTGGAGGGCATTTTCAAACCCGTTGTCAACTTCATGAAGGTCGATTTGCCGCAGCCTGACGGCCCCACGATGGCGATGAACTCGCCCCGTTGGACTTGCAGATCGATGCCCTCGACCGCATAGTGACCTTGGGCCAGCAGCTCGTCGTTGTAGGCCAGCCAAACGTCTTTGAATTCAACGAATGGCGAGTTCATGGCGTCACTCATTTTTTAGGCAGAACGTCCAGCTCTTTTGTCGTGGGCAGGTAAGCCGCGCTCCACAGCACATCGGGGTTGACGCGGGACTTGGTGGCAAAGGCGTCCGACACTTGTGAAGCCATCAAAGACAAGCGACCGGGGTTCAGTTGGCCAAAGCCCTCAGCGCGTGCATCGGGGCTGTTGACCACGGTGTCAATGGCCAATTTGAGTCGACGGGTTTCCAGGTCGGTGTTGACGATGCCGTCTCGTTCTTTCACAAATGCCACGGCAGCACTGGGGTTGGCAATGACTTCCTTGGCCCCTTTGGTGAAAGCCTTCAGGAAGGCCTTGACAGCGGTGGGGTTTTCTTTAAGCAATTTGGGTGAGGCGATGATGACGTTGCCATACAACTTCACGCCGTGGTTGGCGTAGGGCAGGATGGTCACGTCGTCGGCCTTGACGCCACGGGCTTCCAAGTTCAACAGCGAGGTGAAGGTGAAGCCGGTGATGGCGTCCACGTCGCCGCGGACCAACATGGTTTCGCGCAAGGGCGGGTCCATCGTGGTCCACTGCACGCTGCCCACATTGTTGGCTTTGGCAAAAATGGGGAAGGCACGGCGACCGGCGTCGAACACGGGCGCCCCCAGTTTTTTGCCACTCAGGTCGGCGGTCGATTGGATGCCTGATTTTTTCAGGGCCATGACCGAAGCGGGGGTGTTGTTGTAAACCACCATGACCGCCACGGGCTTGTTGGGAACATCGGGGTTGTTGGCCCAGAATTCCATCAAGGCCGCCAAATCGGCAAAGCCCATGTCGTAGTTGCCGGTGGCCACGCGTTGCACGGCGACGCCCGATCCGTTGCCAGCATCAATCGTGACGTCGAGGTTGGCGTCTTTGAAATAGCCTTTGGCGGTGGGCAACAAGAAAAAAGCCGAAGGGCCTTCAAAGCGCCAGTCGAGTTGGAATTTGATCGGGGTAGGTGCACTGCTCTGCGCCAAGGCGGGCTGGGTTAACAGCGGAGCAGTCAAGGCAGCCACGCTGCAACCAAGGGCCAAAACGAGGGAACGACGGACATTCATAGCAACAAAATCCAAAAGTTATAACGTTGTACACGCAAGAAAAATGCCTGCATTCCAGGCTGTCTTGCGCCTATTTGGTGCATCAATCCCCTGGTTTAAGGGGCTTCGTGGTGCCAAAAGGGTAAACTATGCACCAAAACTGTATATAGGGTTAAGGAGTGGGTCAAGCTGTAACAGCATAAGGAGGCGGATTGACCTGCCATTCCCATTACTTTTGTTGCGTTTTTGCACTTGAAGCGAGTCCGTAAAAACTGTATACAATTTTTTCCAATTGATTTGACTTTTGGGGTTCCAATGGGATTGAGCACTCACGTTTTAGACACCATGCATGGCACCCCAGCAGCGGGCATGTGGGTTTCGTTGCTCACCACCGAGCAAGACGACGCGACCCTCGTGAGGCGTTTTCAATTGAACGCCGACGGCCGTTCCGATGCCCCCCTTTACGACAATGCCAGCCTCCAAGTCGGGACTTATCGCTTGGTTTTTGAAGTCGCTGATTATTTTGAGAAGCGGGGCGTCGACTTGCCACAGCCCCCTTTTTTGAATCGTGTCAGCCTGGACTTTGGCATCGCCCATGCCGATCAGCACTACCACGTGCCCTTGTTGGTCAGCCCCTGGAGTTACTCTACCTACCGGGGCTCTTGAACCCAATGCCTCGAGCTTGGCTCGATTCTTGAATGCATAACTTTGCACCGCAGGGTGACATGAATTTGGAGTAAGTGGTGGAGAGTTACTTTCTCGATTGGGGCAATTTGCTTTTGCGGTGGGTCCATGTGATCACGGCGATCGCTTGGGTGGGTTCGTCCTTTTATTTTGTGTTTTTGGACAGCAGCCTGACCCCGCCAAAAGACCCTGAACTCAAAAAACAAGGTGTCAGTGGTGAGCTGTGGGCCGTGCATGGCGGGGGCTTTTATCACCCGGTCAAGTTCGCGGTCAGCCCCCCTGAATTGCCCAAACACCTGCATTGGTTTTTTTGGGAAAGCTACAGCACCTGGCTCAGTGGTTTTGCCCTGTTCACCCTGACCTACCTGTGGCAAGCGGGCACTTATTTGGTCGACAAGTCCTTGGTCAACTGGCTGCCCGAGCAGGCAGTGGCGGTGGCCTTGGGATTTTTGGGGGTGTTTTGGTTGTTGTACGACACGGTCTGCCGCGTCTTTGGTCCGCGTGAAAAGGGTGATGCCATCGTCGGCGCTGTGGTTTTGGGCTTGGTCTGCGTGGCGTCTTATTTGGCTTGCCACTGGTTTGCAGGACGTGCCGCCTTTTTATTGGTCGGCGCCATGATGGCCACCAGCATGAGCGCCAACGTGTTTTTCTGGATCATTCCAGGGCAAAAAACCGTGGTGAAATCGATTCGGGAAGGCCGACCCGTCGACCCGATTCACGGCATTCGTGGCAAACAGCGCAGCGTACACAACACCTACTTCACGCTGCCGGTCCTGTTTGCCATGCTGTCCAACCATTACAGCTTCACTTATAACCAACCGCACAACTGGCTCGTGTTGATCGGCATGATGTTCGCCGGTGCGGCCATTCGCCAGTTCTTTGTCTTGCGCCATGGTTATTTGCTGGGCAAACATCGCCACCCCTGGCCTTACGCAGCCGTTGGCGTGGCGGTGATTTTGGCGATGATCTGGGCCCTGCGGCCTGCCCCCTCTGTGGTCAATGAAGCGGTAGCGTCCGTTGTCACCTTGGACCAAGTTCGCCCCGTCATTCAATCGCGTTGCCTGACCTGTCATGGCCCCACGGTGCAAATGAAAAATTTGCGCTTTGATTCCGATGCGGCGATTGAAAGTAACGCTGCCCATATTTACCAACAAGTGGTGGTGAGCCAGGCCATGCCCATGAACAATGCGACGGGCATCACGCCGCCAGAGCGCGCCCTGTTGGGGGCTTGGTTCAAGAGCCGCCAAGTGGCTCCTGACGCCCCACTGAAACAGCCCCCTCATCAAACGTCAAACCCGGACGTTGGCGGACCCCAGAGACCGCAGTGAAACCATCGCACCAACGTCCCGCTCGCCTTGAACTCAAGGGCATCACCAAACGCTACCCGGCGGTGGTGGCCAACAACCAGGTCTCTCTGAAGGTCATGCCGGGTGAAATTCACGCCATCTTGGGCGAGAACGGCGCCGGCAAATCCACCTTGATGAAAATCATTTACGGCGCTGTCAAGCCCGATGCGGGTGAAATTTGGGTGGATGGCGTGCCCTTGCCGGTTCGAAATCCCCAAGAGGCGCGGGCTGCTGGCATCAGCATGGTGTTTCAACACTTCAGCCTCTTCAATACCCTGAGCGTGGCTGAGAATGTGTGGCTCGGCTTGAGCCGGCAATTGAGCTTGGCTGATGTCACGGCGCGCATCGCGCAAAAGGCCGCCGATTACGGCTTGGACATCGACCCCATGCGGCCGGTGCACAGCCTCAGCGTGGGCGAGATGCAGCGGGTCGAAATCATCCGCGCCTTGTTGAGTGAACCCAAAATTCTGATTCTTGACGAACCCACCTCGGTCTTGACACCGCAGGCTGTCGAAAAGTTGTTTGCGGTGCTGCGCCGCTTGGCCGCTGAGGGCTGCAGCATTTTGTACATCAGCCACAAGTTGCATGAAATCCGCGCCTTGTGCACCGCCTGCACCGTGCTGCGGGCAGGCGTGGTGACGGGCCAAATTGACCCCAGCAGCGCGAGCAATGCCGACTTGTCCCAGTTGATGATTGGCGCTGAACCCCCGGCTTTACCCCCACGCCAAGGTCAAGCCGGTGGGCCGGTCTTGAGCGTCAAAGGCTTGAGCCTGAAATCAGAGCAGGCTTTTGGCACCGATCTGCGGGGTATTTCTTTCACGGTGCGTGCTGGCGAAGTGTTGGGCATCGCGGGCGTATCGGGCAACGGCCAACAAGAGTTGATGTTTGCCTTGTCTGGTGAAGACCCGCGTGCCACAACGGGCATGGTGGTGCTGAGCGGCCAAGACTTGTCGGGCTTGGGCCCGGTCGATCGGCGGCGCTTGGGTCTGCACTTCGTGCCCGAAGAACGCTTGGGCCGTGGCGCGGTGCCCAACGAATCGTTGGCCAACAACCTGCTCTTGACGCGCCACGAAGCCGTTCAGACTTTGCCTTGGGTGGGCGGCTGGATTCGAGTTCCTTCTTTGCGTCAACAGGCCGCCGACATCATTCAGCGGTTCAAGGTCAAAGCGGGCGGCCCGAACGCGCTGGCGCGCTCTTTGTCGGGGGGGAATTTGCAAAAATTTCTGGTGGGTCGTGAGATCTCGGCCCGCCCCAAACTCTTGATTATTTCCCAGCCGACTTGGGGCGTCGATGTGGGCGCTGCAGCCCTCATTCGATCAGAAATCTTGGCCCTGCGCGATGCGGGTTGTGCCGTCTTGGTGGTCAGCGAGGAATTGGACGAGTTGTTTGAAATCAGCGATCAAATGCACGTCATCGCTCAAGGTCGTTTGTCGCCTGCACGGGTGACATCAGAGGCGTCTGTCGCTCAAATTGGCGAATGGATGAGCGGCCTTTGGCACGCCGTGGGTCCAGCGAAGGAGTCCCATGTTCAAGCTTGAAGTGCGAGCCCAGCCCAGTGCTTTTTGGCGCTATGCCTCGCCCATTCTGGCGCTGCTGGTGACGGTGCTGATCGGCATTGCTTTGTTTTTGAGTTTGGGCAAGGACCCCGTGCGCGGCTTGCAAATGTTTTTTTGGCTGCCGATGCAAAACGCCTATGCTTGGGGCGAATTGTTGGTGAAAGCCACGCCTTTGCTCATCATGGCCTTGGGGCTGGCGGTTTGTTTTCGCGCCAATGTGTGGAACATCGGGGCTGAAGGCCAATACATCTTGGGTGCCATTTTCGCCAGCGCCGTGGCCCTTCAGGCCGACAAAACCAGTTCGTCTTGGATTGTGGTTGGGGTGCTCTTGGCAGGCGTTGCCGGGGGATTGGTTTGGGCCAGCATCACGGCTTTTTTGCGCGACCGCTTCAACGCCAGCGAAATTTTGGTCAGTTTGATGCTCGTTTATGTGGCTGTGCAATTGTTGCTTTATTTGGTCAATGGACCTTGGAAAGACCCGCACGGCTATAACTTTCCGCAAACCGCCACGTTTGAAGCCGTGACGCGAATCCCCCGTTTGTTCAGCGGCTCGCGCGTGAATGCGGGGGTTTTACTGGCGGTCCTGGAGGCGGTCCTGGTTTGGTTCTTTTTGTTCAGAACCCAACTTGGTTTTGCACATGCGGTGAGCGGGGCGGCCCCCGCCGCTGCGCGCTATGCCGGTTTTTCTGCCCGCGGCGCGGTCTGGGGGGCGTTGCTTATTTCGGGGGGCTTGGCTGGTTTGGCCGGGGCCTTGGAGGTGGCGGGCCCGATCGGTCAGCTGACCCCCTATGTGCCAGCGGGTTATGGTTTCGCCGCGATCATCGTGGCTTATGTGGGGCGCTTGCATCCGGTGGGCATGGTGTTTTCTTCGTTGCTGATGAGCTTGTTTTACATCGGCGGTGAAATGGCCCAATCGCGCATGGGCTTGACCAAGTCCTTGACGGGTGTTTTTCAAGGTCTGCTGTTGTTCAGCTTATTGGCTTGCGACACCTTGCTTTATTACCGGCTGGCTTGGGTGCGTCCCGCCTCAAACACCGCCGTCAACCCTGAATCAGGAGCCTAAGCGACATGGACACCTATGCCTTGTTAGTGGCCGCTTCGCTGAACGCGGGCACGGTCTTGGCCTTGGCTTCGCTGGGCTTGTTGGTGAATGAAAAAGTGGGCATTGTGAATTTGGGCGCGGAGGGCATGATGCTGTGCGCCGCCATCGCTGGCTTCGCCTGTGTCGTGCACACCGGCAACGAAGGATTGGGCTTTCTGGCCGGTGCCTTGGCCGGCGCTTTGCTAGCGGCTGTCTTTGGCGTTTTGGTGATTTGGTTGAACACCAATCCTTATGCGACGGGCTTGGCGTTGACCCTTTTTGGCACGGGTTTTTCCGCTTTTATGGGCACCTCGTACGTACAGGCCTCCTTGCCTGTTCGCTCGCAAGCCGACGTTTGGGCGTTGCCCTATTTGTCTGACATGCCTTGGCTGGGCAACGCCTTGTTCAAGCACCATCCCTTTGTTTATGGCGCGGTATTGCTGGCTTTGGGCTTGATTTGGTTTTTTAACCGAACCCGCAGTGGTTTGATTTTAAAAAGCATTGGCGAAAGCCCCGAATCGGCGCACGCGTTGGGTTATCCGGTGCGCCGAATTCGTTTTGCGGCTGTCTTGTTTGGGGGCGCCTTGTGTGGTTTGGCCGGCGCGTACCTGTCAATCATTTACACGCCGCTGTGGGTGGAAGGCATGGTGGCAGGTAAAGGCTGGATTGCCTTGGCCCTGACCACCTTTGCCACGTGGCGTCCAGCCCGGGTGCTATTGGGGGCTTATTTGTTTGGCTTCGTCACCATGCTGCAGTTCCATTTGCAAGGTTTGGGCATTGAGGTGCCGGCCGAGTTTTTATCCATGTTGCCTTATCTGGCCACGATTTTTGTGTTGGTGGTGATTTCCCGCAACGCGCAGTGGATTCGATTGAACATCCCCGCGTCGATGGGCAAACCTTTTACGCCGGGCTCCTAAAATTTTTGTCAGTGCTAGTTTGTGTATTTTGGTTGGTTCCACTTTTTTAAAAAAGGAAAATGTATGAAAGATGTGCGTAAACGTTCAACTCTGAGCCTCGTGGCCTTGTCCGCGGTGGCGGCAGCCAGCATTGCCCTGGTTGGCTGTGGCAAAAAAGAAGAGGCTGCAGCGCCTGCAGCAGCCCCTGCGGCAGCGGCCAAGGCGGCGCCCTTGAAAATCGCCTTCGCCTACATCGGTCCCGTCGGTGATGGCGGCTGGACTTACGCCCACGACAACGGTCGCAAAGCCGTTGAAAAAGAATTTGGCGACAAAGTGGTCACCACCTTTGTGGAAAACGTGCCCGAATCGGCTGACGCCGAACGCGTGCTGCGCGACATGGCCAGCCAAGGCAACAAGCTGATTTTTGGCACGACCTTTGGCTACATGGAACCCATGTTGAAAGTGGCCCCTGACTTTAAGGACGTGAAGTTCGAACACGCCACCGGCTACAAACAAGCCGAAAACATGAACACCTACGACAGCCGCACCTACGAAGGCGCTTACATGGCGGGTGTGATTGCGGGCAAGATGAGCAAGAGCGGCACCTTGGGTGTGGTTGCTTCGGTGCCAATTCCTGAAGTCATTCGCAACATCGACAGCTTCACTTTGGGCGCTCAATCCAGCAACCCCAAAATCAAGACCAAAGTGGTTTGGGTGAACGCCTGGTTTGATCCACCAAAAGAAACCGAAGCCGCGACCTCGCTGATCAATGGCGGCGCCGATGTGTTGTTCCAAAACACCGATTCACCCGCTGTTTTGAAAACCGCCGAAAGCAAGGGCAAGCGCGCCTTTGGTTGGGATTCCGACATGACCGCCTACGGCCCCAAAGCCCACTTGGCCTCCAGCGTGATCAACTGGGGTCCTTACTATGTCAAGGCCACCAAAGACGCTTTGGAAGGCAACTGGAAGGGCGGCGCCGCTTCTTGGTGGGGCGTGAAAGAAGGCGCGATTGACATCGTCTCCATCGCGCCCGATGTGCCCGCTGAAACCGTCGCCAAAATCGACGAAATCAAGAAGGGTTTGAAAGACGGCACCTTTGTCATCTGGAAGGGTCCTCTGAAAGACCAAGCTGGCAAAGAAGTCTTGAAAGACGGCGAAACCGCCGACGACAAGTTCTTGAGTGGCATTACCTTCTACGTCAAGGGCGTCGAAGGCAAGGTGCCTGGTGGTAAGTAAATCCAGCCGAATTCATTCCAACGGATTGGCATGAAGGCCTACCGCGCCGATGTGTTGACGTTCCAAGGCCCAGGGGTCGAAGCGTCAGCCCATTTGCAGCGGGATGGTTATCTGGTGGTGGGGCAGAGCAGGGGCTCGCCTCACCCGATTTTTTTAGCGGTCGGCGATGCCGCTGCGGTCAAGCAACAGTTAATCCATGAGTTCGGCTCTGAGGGTGACGTTGATTTGGCGTCCATCCCTTGCGAGCACCTGCCCGGCAAAATATTGGCGCCGGGTTTTGTCGATTTGCATGTGCATTACCCACAGGTCGATGTGATCGGTTCACCCGCCACGGGCTTATTGCCCTGGTTGGAAAACTACACCTTTCCACAAGAAATGCGTTTTGCCGACCCCGCCCACTGCGCGGCCGTGGCAGCTATTTTTATACAAGAGTTGATGCGCCACGGCGTGACCACGGCGCTGGCTTTTTCCACCTCACATCCCGCTTCTGTGAACGCCTTGTTTGAGCGTGCACAACAAGCACAAATGCGCCTCATCACCGGCAAGTGTTTGATGGATCAACACGCCCCCGAGGGTTTGCGCGACACCACCGAGCAAAGCCTGCTGGACAGTGAAACCTTGATTCAACGCTGGCACGGCGTTGACCGATTGGGCTACGCCCTGACCCCCCGATTTGTCCCGACATGCAGTGAAGCGCAATTGCGCGGCGCGGGCGAGTTGGCCGCGCGTTACCCCAGCACTTGGATTCAATCGCACGTCGCCGAAAACCGCGACGAGGTGGCTTGGGTGGCTCAACTCTTCCCGAGCGCGCGCAGCTACTTGAGTGTCTACGAGCAGTTTGGTTTGCTGCGCGAGCGAGCGCTTTATGCGCATGGCATTTATTTGGACGACGCAGACCGACAGTTGTTGGCGCAGACACAAGCGGCGGTGGCGGTCAGCCCCACCAGCAATTTATTTTTAGGCAGTGGTTTTTTTGACCATGCCGCGGCTGAGCGAATCCCCTTTCACTACGGATTGGCCAGTGATGTGGGGGGAGGGACCTCGTTCAGTCCATTTCAAACCATGCTCGCCAATTTTTATGCGGGCCAAGCGAGTGCCTTGAGCACAGGCCAACGGGCCGAAAGCGCCTTGACGCCTCAACACCTGTGGTGGCGTCACACAGCGGGCGCGGCTGAAGCGTTGGGCTTGGGCGGCGTGGTTGGTAATTTGGCCAAGGGCCATGAGGCCGATTTCTTGGTGCTGGACCCACAAGCCACGCCCTTGCTGGCGCGACGTGTTTCGCAAGCACAAACCTTGGACGAGCTTCTTTTTGCCATGATCGTTTTGGGCGATGATCGGCTAATCGAGCGCACCGTGATTGCTGGTGAAATAAGAGGATCGATATGAAAAAGCGGCGTCCCGTTGTGGACCTAACGCCAAGTCAAAGTGAGCAGCCGGTCGGCCGCGGCTTGAAGCCGATTCGGTTCGTGCGGCGGGGCGAAATCGTCACCTTGCACGACGTGCCGCCGACCCGCACCTTGTTGCAAGTGCTGCGTGAAGACTTGGGTTTGACGGGTACCAAAGAAGGCTGCGCCGAAGGGGACTGTGGCGCTTGTACTGTGGTGGTGGCCGAATTGAATCCAGACGCGCCAACACAGTCTGGCCCTTTGCAGTTCAAGACCATCAACAGCTGCATTCGCTTTGCCCACGCGATCGATGGCATGGCCTTGTGGACCGTGCAAGACTTGGCGACTCAATCGGGAGGCATCGAGCGCCAACACCCCGTCCAAGAGGCCATGGTGGAGCACCATGGATCGCAATGTGGTTTTTGCACGCCCGGTT
Source organism: uncultured Curvibacter sp. (assembly GCA_903828535.1). GTDB lineage: Bacteria > Pseudomonadota > Gammaproteobacteria > Burkholderiales > Burkholderiaceae_C > Curvibacter. The sequence goes on along the minus strand of CAIKMN010000001.1, from coordinate 42,047 downwards.
TTATCATGGGTTTATTTGGGCTCTATGAAAACACGGTCTGCGCCGGTCAACCCGTGAGTCGTGGTTTGGCCCAGCGGCAACTCTCAGGCAACCTCTGTCGTTGCACCGGGTACCGCCCCATTTTGGACGCGGCACAAAGCTTGCCGCAACGGCATCAGGCCCGGCCTTGTGCGGTGGATCAAGCGCCCATCATTGAAAAACTCCATGCGATCCAACCGATTCAAAACAGCCCTGTCGTTCACCAATCAGTAGAACGCTACGATTTGCCAACCACCTTGGCCGAGTTGCTCGCCTTGCGTGCCGACTTTCCGAAGGCCCAGTTGGTCGCGGGGGGCACCGATGTCGGGTTGTGGGTCACCAAGCAACACCGCCATTGGCCGCATGTGATCGACCTGACGCAGGTCAAGGCCTTGCGGCGCATCGAGCGTTACCCACACCACTTGGCGATTGGCGCCGGCGTGAGTTTGGAGACGGCTTTCCAAGCCTTGTGCGAAACCCGTCCTGAGCTGGACAACTTTGCCAGCCGCTTTGCGGGTTTGCCGGTACGCAACTCGGGGACCTTGGGCGGCAACATCGCGAATGGCTCACCGATTGGTGACAGCATGCCCCTGTTGATTGCCCTGGGTGCGAATGTGGTGTTGTTGCGCCAAGACCAAGGTGTGAGGCACCGAGAAATGCCAATAGAGCAGCTCTACACCGGTTACCGACAGCATGTCATCCGACCCGACGAAGTGCTGGCTTGGATCAAAGTGCCCAAGCCGGTCGCTTCACCTGAGGCAGGACACGAGCTGCTGCGGGCCTACAAAATATCCAAACGATTTGACGACGACATCTCGGCCGTTTGTTTGGTCATTCGGTTGCAATTGAAGGACGGGGTTGTCAAGACGGCCTCCCTTGGGGTGGGCGGGGTGGCTGCCACGCCGGCGCGGGCACGGCAAACGGAATCTTGTTTGGAAGGACAGGTTTGGTGTGAAGCCCTGGCGCAAAGTGCGGCTGGGGTTTTGCAAAAAGAATTCAATCCGCTCTCTGATTTGCGCGGTTCTAGTGCTTACCGCATTGCGGTGTTGGGCGGTTTGATGCGCCGCTTTTGGTTGGAAAGTCAAGGCGACGCATCGCTGAATTTGGCGACACTGAGCTGGGGAGATTTCGCATGACAACCCCTCGTTCAAAGTCCCAAAATCCGGGGCTGTCTCAGGGCCAAAACGCATGGCACGAAAGTGCCAAAGCCCACGTGGACGGCGGCGCTTTGTACGTCGACGATCTGCCCGAAATCAAAGGCACCCTTTACGCAGCGCCGATTTTGTCGACACAAGCGCACGCGAATATCTTGGCCATCGACGTCAAGCCCGCCTTGGCTTGGCCGGGGGTCAAGGGGGTCGTCTTGGCCAGCGATGTGCCGGGCTCCTCTTGGCTGGGCAGCGTGGTGCACGACGAGCCGGTTTTTGCAGAGACCTTGGTCCAGCACCTGGGGCAGGTGATTGGTTTGGTGGTCGCCGACGACCTGGTACTGGCCCGTCAAGCGGCGCGCCAAGTCAAGGTGGATTACGAACCGTTGCCAGCGATCTTGACGGTGCAGGCGGCTTTGGCGCAAGAAAATTATGTGTTGCCCCCTGTGTTCTTGAAGCGAGGGGATGCGAAAGCGGCTTTGAAAAAAGCCGCTCATCAAATTCAAGGCGAACTCGAAGTGGGCGGCCAAGAGCATTTTTATTTAGAAGGTCAAGTGGCCTACGCCCAACCCCTTGAGCAAGGCCAGTGGCAGGTCTGTGTCAGCAGTCAACACCCAACGGAAGTGCAGCATTGGGTTTCACAGGCGCTGGGCGTGGATTTCAATGCCGTTCGCATCACCTGTCAACGCATGGGCGGTGGCTTTGGCGGCAAAGAATCTCAGGCCGGACATCCGGCGGTTTGGGCTTCGATTGCGGCACACAAATTCAAATGCCCCGTGAAAGTACGCTACGACCGCGATGAGGACTTTTTAATCACTGGCAAACGCCATCCTTTTTTTTACCGCTATCAAGTTGGATTTGATGCGGCGGGTCGGTTGCAAGGCCTGAGTCTGATGCTGGCTGCCAACTGCGGGTTTAGCGCCGATTTGTCCGGCCCGGTGGCCGACCGTGCTGTCTTTCATTGTGACAATGCCTACTTTTTAGAAGACGTTGAAATTGCCTCTTATCGTTGTAAAACCAACATCCAAAGCCACACCGCCTTTCGCGGCTTTGGTGGCCCGCAGGGCATGGTCATCATCGAACACATCATGGGTGAAATCGCGCGCTACTTGAAGCTAGACCCCTTGCAGGTCCGAAAACAAAACCTGTATGGAGCTGAAAGTCGCAACGTCACGCATTACCAAATGCCCGTCGAGGGCAATGTCTTGGCGCCGCTGATGGCCCATCTCGAGGCCAGCAGCGACTACCAAAATCGACGTCAAAAAATTAAAATCTGGAACGCCCAAAGCCCCGTGATCCAGCGCGGTTTGGCCCTGACGCCTGTGAAGTTTGGCATTTCATTTACGGCGACCTTGTTCAACCAGGCAGGTGCCTTGGTGCATGTTTATGTGGACGGCAGCATTCAAGTCAACCACGGGGGCACCGAGATGGGCCAGGGCCTGCACACCAAGGTGGCGCAAATCGTGGCCGATGAATTGGGCGTGCCGCTGACCTTCGTGCGACTGACCGCTACCGACACCAGCAAAATTCCAAATACCTCGGCGACGGCGGCCTCTGCGGGCACTGACCTGAATGGCCGGGCCGCTCAATTTGCCGCGCGAACCGTTCGCCAACGTTTGGCCGAAGTGGTGGCCGAGCTGGATGCTTGTGAAATCCAGGAGGTACGCTTTCAGGCGGGACAAATTCAGTCGCCCAAAGCCACGCGGCCTTTTGCGGACGTGGTGCAAACCGCCTACGCCAAACGGGTGCAATTGTGGAGCGATGGTTTTTACAAAACCCCCAAAATCCATTACGACAAAAACACCTTAACAGGTCGCCCGTTTTATTATTTTGCCTACGGCGCGGCTTGTGCGGAGGTGGCCATCGACACGCTCACTGGCGAGAGCCGGGTTTTGGCGGTCGACATCTTGCACGACGTCGGCCGCAGCATCAACCCCGCCATTGACCGGGGGCAAATTGAAGGCGGATTTATTCAAGGCATGGGCTGGTTGACCACCGAGCAGTTGGTCTGGAATGAGAGGGGTTTGCTGGCAACCCATGCGCCCAGCACCTACAAAATTCCTGCCACGGGCGATGTGCCCGAGCGCTTTCAGGTTGACCTGTGGCCCGAGCCCAATCCGGAAGACAATGTGTTTGGCAGCAAAGCCGTCGGCGAGCCTCCCTTTATGCTCGCCTTCAGCGTCATCGAGGCCATGAAAGAGGCGATCCATGAAGCGATCCAGAATGCCAAAAATAACGAAGCGGCGATGACCCACGTTCAATCCACCTCGGCCATTCGACTGAAGGCGCCCGCCACCGCCGAGCATGTGCTTGAGGCCCTTGGAAAGATTTGATGTCCTTGATTCTGATTCAAAACGCCACCGCCGTCGCGACTCAAAACGACGCCAGAACCGAGTGGAAAAATGCTTCAATTTTGGTGAGAAATCAACGAATCGAATGGGTCGGCCCCGACGCCGAGTTGCCTGCGGCTTGGCGCGATGAAGCCCTCAGCCAGGGCGAAGTGCTGGATGCCCGTGGCCACTTGGTGGTGCCGGGTTTCGTCAACACGCACCACCACATGTACCAAACGCTGACGCGTGTTTTGCCCTCGGTGCAAAACGCAGAATTGTTCGGATGGTTGAAAGGTTTGTACCCCGTTTGGTCTGGCCTAACGCCAGACATGGCACGGGTGTCGGCCCAAGTTGCCATGGCCGAGTTGTTGCTCAGCGGTTGCACCACCAGCAGCGATCACTTGTACCTTTACCCCAACGGCGTTCGCTTGGACGATACGCTGGAAGCCGCTCAAACATTGGGCATGCGCTTCTTGGCGACGCGCGGCAGCATGAGCGTCGGGCAGAGCGAAGGGGGCTTGCCACCCGATTCGCTGGTCGAATCAGAAGACGCCATTCTCAAAGACAGCCAACGACTGATCGAGGCCTGGCACGACCCGTCTTTTGGGGCCATGGTGCAAGTGGGTTTGGCGCCTTGCTCGCCCTTCAGCGTGAGCCAAGATTTGATGCGCGAATCGGCCATTTTGGCGCGCAGTTATAAAGCTCAAAACGTGCGCTTGCACACGCACTTGGCCGAAAACGACCACGACATCGCCTACAGCTTGTTCAAGTTCAACCGCACGCCCACCCAATATGTTCAAGACCTTGGCTGGGTGGGTGATGACGTTTGGCACGCCCACTGCGTCAAGTTGGACGACGAAGGCATTTCCTTGTTCGCTGCGACCCGCACCGGCGTGGCGCACTGCCCCTGCAGCAACATGCGTTTGGCGAGCGGCATCGCGCCCGTACGGCGCATGCTCGATGCTGGCGTACCGGTGGGCTTGGGGGTCGACGGTTCATCCAGCAACGACGGTGCTCAACTGGTCGGCGAAGCGCGTCAGGCTTTGTTGTTGGCGCGGCTCAAAAAATCACTTGAAGCACCGAGCCTGGACGCCCAAGGCCAAACGGTATTTGGTTGCGACACCGCCCCCGCCGAAATGAGCGCGCGTGATGCCTTGTGGTTGGCCACGCGGGGAGGCGCCGAGGTGTTGGGCCGCAAAGACATTGGTCAAGTTAGCCCCGGCTTTTGTGCTGACTTGGCCCTGTTTGATTTGAGCGCGTTGCCATTTGCCGGCGGTGCGGTGTTGGACCCGGTCGCCAGTTTGTTGTTGTGCGCCAGCGTGAATGCCCGCCACACTTTGGTGAATGGGCGTTGGGTGGTCAAAGACGGGCAGTTGCTGACGGTCGATTTGCCCGTGCTGATTGAGCGCCACAACCGGCTTTCAGAGGACCTGGTTCAAGCCGCCCACTCAGTTTGAAACGGGGGCTTGCATTCGCCCTGACCTCTTTCAAGCCAATTTAGAAAATAAGTCCAATCAACTCAACAAATCAAACAAAGTTCGGGCGACGACTTGGGTGGCTCGACGCAAGTCTTCCAGGACCAAGCGCTCATCGGCGCGTTTGGCATGGCTTTCTAAAACAGTGCGCGGGCCCGCCCCGTAAATGACACCCGGAATGCCGCGCTCGACATACAAGCGCACATCGGTGTAAAGGGGGGTGCCCACAGCCGGGATGGGCTCGCCAAACAATTGGGCCGCGTGTTTTTGAATCGGCCCGACCAGCGCTTGGTTCCCCGCCAGTGGCACCATGGCCTTGGCCAGCAACAACCGACGAATGCTGACGTTCAGCGTTCTGCCGCCACGGGGTGGGTTGAAGCTTTTGGCGGCCTCTTCAATGGTTTGGCGAATGCTCGCTTCTACGTCGATGGGGTTCTCTTCTGGAATCATGCGGCGGTCGAGTTTGAACACCACCTTGCCGGGCACCACATTGGTGTTGGTGCCACCGTTGATTTGACCCACATTCAAATAAGGGTGGCTGATGCCTTTGACTTTTGAGCTGACCTTCAGGTAGTCTGCGTTCAAGGCATGAAGGGCCGACAAAATGTGGACCGCGCCTTGCAAGGCATCGGTGCCGGTGTCGGGCACGGCGGCGTGGGCCATTTCGCCTTGCACGGTCACTTCCATTTGCAGGCAGCCGTTGTGGGCGGTCACCACTTCGTAGCTGAAGCCGGCGGCCATCATCAGATCGGGTTGGGTCAGGCCTTTCGACAGCAGCCAGCCGGGGCCCATTTCGCCGCCGAATTCTTCGTCATAAGTGAAATGCAATTCGACGCCGCCTTTGAGGGGTTGGCCTAAAGATTCGAGAGCGCGTGTGGCGAACGTGAAGGTCGAAAAATCACTCTTGCTGACCGCGCTGGCTCGGCCATACATTGCCCCGTCGTCGATTTCACCGCCATAAGGGTCATGGCGCCAACCATCGCCGGGGGGCACCACATCGCCGTGGGCGTTGAGGGCTATCGTTTTGCCGGGGCCGTAAGGGCGGCGCACGATCAAATTGGTGATGGACTCGAGGCCATAGGCTTTGACTTCAGCTTCGGGGACGGCGTGTTTTTCGGCTTCAAAACCAAAGGTCTTCAGAAGTTCGGCGGTGCGCTCAGCGTGGGGCGAATTGTTGCCTGGTGGGGTGTCGGTGGGCACTTGTACCAAGGCTTGCAGAAACTTCACCTGCTCGTCAAAGTGGGCGTCGACCCAATCGTCAAGTTGCTGGTAAGCGGAGGCGTTGGAGGTCGCGGCGTTCATGGAGAGGGTTTCCAAATTAAGGGGGCTAATCAGGGGCTAATCAGTGGCTAACTGAGGAGCTCGTTGAGGAACTCAACAGACTGTCGATGGGCAGCTCTCTTAGGGGAGTGGGTTCTGGTGTGAAACCTTTAGTGGCTCTTGAAGTTGGATCAGGATTTGTTGGAAAGCGTCCACGGCCAACTGCATGTCGTCGCTGGTGGTCGATTCCAGTGGGTTGTGGCTGATGCCGGCGTTTTCGCCACGGACAAACAACATCGCTTGCGGCATGATTTCGTGCAACTTCATGGCGTCGTGCCCCGCGCCACTGGGCAGTTTGGACAGCGGGACCCCCAAGGCCGTCAAGGCTTGCTCCCACCGGGCTTGCCAGGTGGGGTCGCTGGGCGCAGCAGAGGCGCGCATGACTTCTTCACAATGAAAGCGCAAACCACGGCGTTCGCAAATGGATTGCAGTTGGTTCAACACGTCACGGCTCAACGCATCGCGTTGGGCATTGGTGGGTGCGCGCAGGTCCATGCTGAAATGGCAGCGACCGGGTACCACATTGATAGAGCCCTGAGGGACTTGCCATTGGCCGATGGTGGCCACCGAATCACCGTCTTGGGCGGCTCGTTGCTCCATATAAAGCGCCAACTCGGCGACTGCACAAGCGGCGTCTCGGCGCCGGTCCATGGGGGTGGTGCCGGCGTGGCTGGCAGTGCCAATCACCTCGGCTTGAAAGCGTACGCTGCCGTTGATGGAGGTGACCACGCCGAGTGGCAAGTTGCGCTCGTTCAGCACCGGGCCTTGTTCAATGTGAACTTCCACAAAGCCCAGGTAGTGAGCCGGGTCGCGTTTGATTTTTGCGATGTCTTCAACGCGCAAACCAGCGTGCACCATGGCTTCACGCAGGGGAATGCCCTCGGCGTCTTGTTGTTCAAGCCAAGCCGGATTGAAGTCGCCGGTCAAGGCGCTCGAGCCCAAGAAGGTGGCCTTGTAACGCTGGCCTTCTTCTTCAGAAAAAGCCACGACTTCAATGCCAAAAGGCAGCCGTTGGCCTTTCTGATGCCATGCTTGAACGCACACCATCGGGACAAAGATGCCCAAGCGGCCGTCGTATTTGCCGCCGTTGCGCACGGTGTCGTAGTGGCTGCCGGTGAGCAGGTATTTCGCGCCCTCCGTGGACGGGTGATAACGACCGACCACATTGCCCACCGCGTCCAGCGTCACTTCGTCAAAGCCGCAGGCCTTCATGCTTTGCAGAATGTCTTGGGCGCAAGCTCGGTGTGCGTCGGTCAAGTAGGTCACGGTGAGTTGGCCGTTCTCAGCAAAGCCGGGGTCGCTGTGACGGGCCAGGCTTTCTTGCCAATCCCAGACTTGGTGGCCTTGGGTGGGTGTGACGCCAAATTTGTCGTTCAACCGAATTTCTACGATGCGGTGGACGTTGCGCAAACATTCGGCCAATTCAAAGTCGGGGTGGCCTTGCAAACGGCGCTCAAAGGCGTCGATGATTTGCTGTTTATTCAAGCCGAGACCTCGGGGGCCGCGCACCGCCAAGATGAATGGAAAGCCAAACTTGGCGTTGTAGTCGGCGTTGAGTTGCTGAATCTTGGCGAACTCTTCCGGCGTGCAATCGGTCAAGCCCGCCTTGCTTTGTTCGTTCGTCGACTCGGCCGTCAGCGTTTTGCTGACCATCGCTTTACCGGCCAGCTCCGGGTGGGCGCGCAGCAAAGCCAGTTGCGCCTCGCGTCCGGCTTGGCTCACGACCTCGGTCATCTTGTGCTTGAGATCGGCCAACGATAGAAAAGGGCGTTGATCCAAGGCCTGCTCGGCAATCCAAGGTGAATGTTCGTACAAGCCATCCAGCATTTGCAAGGCTTCTGAACGGCTGGCGGCGTTGAGTGGTGTCAAAGAGAGTGGAGGGCTTGAGGGGGAGGGCAAGTTCGGATTCATTTTTAAACCCCCGCCACAAAAGGATGAACCGCTCGCCAATGCCGCGCGATGTCGAGGCGACGAGCCACCCAAACGTGCTCATGCGATTGGAGGTGGTCTAAAAAGCGCTGCAGCGCCGTGATGCGCCCTGGTCGCCCCAGCAATCGGCAATGCATGCCAATGCTCATCATCTTCGGTTGGTTCAAGCCGTTCGGGTCGCCTTCCGCGTACAGCGCATCGAAGGTGTCCTTCAGGTATTGAAAAAAGGGGTCGGCGTGAGAATAGCCTTGAGGCAATGCAAAGCGCATGTCGTTGCAATCCAAGGTGTAGGGGACGATCAACTGGGGAACGACGCTGCCGTCCGTTTTGCGCACCTTCATCCAAAAAGGCAGGTCGTCGCCGTAGTAGTCGCTGTCGTATTCGAAGCCGCCGAAATCAGCCACCAAGCGGCGGGTATTCGGGCTGTCACGGCCGGTGTACCAACCCAAGGGCCGCTCCCCGGTCAAGTCTTGGAGGATGTGCATGGCCTCGGCCATGTGAGCCAGCTCGGTCGCTTCGGGAATGTCTTGGTAGTGAATCCACTTGAGGCCGTGGCAAGCAATGTCGTAACCCAAGGCCTTGAACGCCGACACCAACTCGGGGTGCTTTTGCATGGCGGTGGCCACGCCAAAAACCGTCAGCGGCAGGCCACGCTTTTCGAATTCACGCAGAATCCGCCAAACGCCCGCGCGGGAGCCGTATTCGTAGATGCCTTCCATGCTGATGTGGCGCGCCTCGAAGGCAGCGGGGTTGAACATTTCTGATAGAAATTGTTCACTCGCGCGGTCGCCGTGAAGCACCGAATTTTCACCGCCTTCTTCGTAATTCAAGACAAACTGCACCGCCACGCGCGCCTGTCGGGGCCAATGGGGATGGGGGGCGTTTTGGCCGTAGCCGATCAGGTCACGTGGGTAGGGCAGGGTGGCGTCGTAGGTGCTCATGGAGGCCGTCCTCAAAGCGGGGTTGAAGGGGCGACGAACGTCTTTTTCAGCTCAGCCCCACTTGGCGATCAGCTTGTCGATGCCCATGCTGTCGTAGGCCTCAAAAGGCTGGTGAATCCATGGGTTGGTCGGCAGAAATTCGACCGAATAATCAGGCGTAAAGCTGGACAAGCCTTTGGTCCAAATCACCGCGCTGCGCAGCTCGGTGATGGGCGAGTAGTTGGTTTTGAGCATCTTGATCACCGCATTGAGCGTGTGGCCTGAGTCGGCCAAATCATCGACCAATAAAACGCGGCCAGCAATTTCGCCTTGCGGGGTGGTGATGTAGCGGGCAATGTCCAAGTGGCCTTGTACCGTGCCGGCCTCGGCGCGGTAAGAACTGGTCGACATGATGGCCAAGGGTTTTTCAAAAATGCGGCTCAACAAATCACCCGGGCGCATGCCACCGCGGGCCAAGCAGAGAATGGTGTCAAAAGCCCAGCCTGATTGGTGAATTTGAACGGCCAATCGTTCGATCAAATTTTGGTATTCATCGTGGCTGACGTAAAGGTGTTTTCCATCTTCGGATTGCACAGCGGGCTCCTTTTGTTCATGTAATTGTCACATGTGTTTCGTTGTGCTTAAATGGACGGGTAAAAAAATTCGATCATCCTTCCAAATTGACCTGTCGACCGATCACCGGTTAACCGGGGCTCAACTGGAATTACCTTTGATGAAATTGGAGGTAATTCATGCTGAGCCTTTTTCAAAACACAGGAACCTTGGACCAAGTGGCGCAAAAGCTGAGCGCCTCGCCAGTGCCTTTGCAGTTGGTCTTGCCCTCGGGTCAGGTCATTGGGCCGCCGCAAGCTCAGTTGCGGCTCAAAATCAACGACAGCCCCACTTTGTTGAGCTTGGTGCAGGGGAATTTAGGCGCTTTGGGCGAAGCCTTTGTTGAAGGGCGGGCCCAGTTCAGCGGCAAAGTGCAAGATTTGATGGCCGCTGCGGTGGCCTTGCTGACAGGCGACCCCACCCAAGCCGCCCCTTATGAGAAAGGGCTGTTGAAGACCCTGGCCCGATGGCAATCCCACTGGCATTCCTTGAAGGCCCACACCTTGAGTCGGGATGCCCAGCAGATCCAATTCCACTACGACCTGTCCGACGAATTTTTTGCCTTGTGGCTGGATCCCAAAAGGGTCTATTCCTGTGCCTATTTCACCCAGGCGGGTGAAACCTTGGCCCATGCCCAAGAAGCCAAGCTCGATCTGATTTGCCGCAAGCTCCATTTGCAAAAAGGCGAGCGTTTCTTGGATGTGGGCTGTGGTTGGGGCGGCTTGCTGTTTTGGGCCGCTGAGCATTACGGCGTTCAGGGGGTCGGCATCACGCTGTCCCAACACCAATTTGATTACGTCAGCCAACAAATCAGTCAGTTGGGTTTACAGGACCGAGTCAGCGTCAAATTGATCGATTACCGGGCCTTGGCCCAGGACTTAGAGCCCAGCCAACATTTCGACAAGATTTCATCGGTGGGCATGTTTGAGCATGTGGGGCGAGCGCATTTGAGTGGCTATTTCAAAACCCTCCACGCTTTGCTGCGACCGGGTGGCTGGGTGCTCAACCACGGCATCACGGCGGGGGGTCTGGACAACCTTCAGTTGGGGGCGGGCATGGGCGACTTCATCGAAAAATACATCTTTCCTGGCGGTGAGTTGGTGCCCATTCAAGAGGTTCTGAGGGCCCTCGCCGAAGGGGGCTTGGAGGCGGTCGATGTTGAAAACCTGCGTCCCCACTACGCCAAAACACTTTGGGCCTGGTCCGAGCGCCTCGAAGAACAACTCGAGCCGGCCTTGAAAGTGCTCAACGCCCGCATGACCGATGCCCAAGCCACGCGGGTGTTGCGGGCCTATCGGCTTTATTTAGCGGGCTGCGCCACGGGCTTTGAGCAAGGCTGGACGCGTTTGTACCAAGTTTTGGCCATTCGGCCGGATGGCGCTGCGCGTCATCCAAAGAACGAGTACCCCTTTGTGCGGACTTTTATTTATGAAACGGAGTCCGTATGAACTCGAGCCTAGACAAACCTTGGTGGCAACTTCCCTTTAAATTGGAGCATGGGCGGTTGGCTTATTTTGCAGATTTGTGGTTTTATGCCTTGGCTTCTGTGGGATGGGTGTTGGGATTGGTGGTGATGGCTTGGTCTTGGCCAACGGCTTGGCAGGTCGGCAGCTTTTTGGCTTTCGCCATGGGTCTACTGAGTTGGAGTTTGCTTGAATACGGCATTCACCGCTTCGTGTTCCATGGCGTGCAGCCTTTTCAGCGCTGGCATCAAGCCCACCACGATCGGCCTCGGGCCTTTATTGCATCGCCCACTTGGGTGAGCGTGGGCATTTTCTTGGGGGTCGTGGTGTTGCCGGCTTATCGCTGGACCCCCATTTGGTTGGGGCTCTCTTTGTCAGGCGGCATTTTTGCAGGCAGCGCGGCTTACTCATGGGTGCACCACTGCGTGCACCAAATTCGAACCCAAAGTGCTTGGATGATGAGTTGTAAGGTGTGGCATGCCTTGCACCATCGGCCCGGGCTCGAAATTTGTTACGGCGTCACCTCACCCCTGTGGGACAAGGTCTTCAATACGACATGGGACGGGCAAAAAAGCCGTTCAAGTTCTGTTTGAGCGGGATTTTGAAATGGGGTTTTTAAACCCCCGCTGGCTGTCCGGCCTGTGTTTTTGTCTTTATCGGGATTAAACGCAGCGCCCGACCTAGGGTTTTCACGGAGTCGTCACAAAACTTTGCAATCCTTAGTGGATGCGCAGATTCCCCGATACGCCCCGAAAAAAATCACGGATCGAGATCATTCCCATGATCGACGTGATGATGTTCTTGTTGGTCTTTTTTGTCCTCCTGAGCCTGAATGTCATTCCGGCTTTGGGGCTAAAAGTCAAATTGCCGTTGTCCAGCCAGGTTCAAGACAGCCATCCGCCGGTGCGGGTCATGCTGAGCATCCCGGCTGAAGGGGCTTTCCAGATCGACGGCGTGAATTACGCCAGCCTCACTGACTTGGGTGCCGAATTGTCACGCCGAAAACAAGCGGCCACCAATGGGCTGACGGTGGTCATTCAGGGCGACGACCAAGTCGCCTTGCAGCGCCTGGTCGATGTCATGGATACCCTCAAATCGCAGGGTATTGAAGCCATGACCATTGCGGCAAAACGGCGCTAAACGTCCTTGATAAGCGCGCCATGAACACCGCTTCTTTGCCCAATCCATGGCTCTATGAGCAGCGTGAACCCGTCTCCTGGTTCAGCGCGTTGGTGTTGTTGGCTGCGGTGTGGGGCTGGGTCATGGTGACGCCAAGGCACAAGATTGAAGAAAAAATCACCGAAATGCAGGCGGTCTTGGCGTTTCCAGAACCCCCCTTGCCGGCCAATCCAGTGCCCCCGCCCGTCGACCGGTCCCTGGTCAAAGAAGCCAAGCCCGAGCCCCAACCGCTGAAGCCACTCACGCCAATCAGCGCCCCGGCTGCCCCCAGCGCGGTGCCGGTGAGCACTCAGGCCGCCCCTGCCGTGGCCTCACACGACAGCGTGACGCCGCCCAGCCCCACGGCGGCCCATCCAACGCCTGCCCCTGCGCCCGCATCGACGCCGGTGTCCGGGCCGACCCCGACCCCGACCCCGACACCGACCCCCACACCGACTCCGACCGCTGTTGCGGCAACGCCCAAAGTGTCGGCCTCCGATGAGTATGTGGCCAAGGCCTTGGCGCATTTGAACCGCATCAAACGCTACCCGACCAGCCGCGAGGCCCGCCTCACCCACCCCCAAGGCACGGTGAAGTTGAAAATTTTGATCCAGCGCGATGGCTCCGTCAGCAGCGTCGAGTTGACCGGCTCCTCAGGCTCCAACTTGCTCGATAACGAGGCGTTGCGCACGGTCAAAAACAGCCAATTCCCAGCCATTCCCGAGGACGCTTTCCCAGGCGAGGCCAGCCATTTTGTGATGGCTGCCCTGTTGTACGAGGTGCCTGGGCAATGAATTTTTGTTTGCTACTTTTTTTCTTTAAGGAAATGTCATGAAACTCCGCTTGTCTGTTTTGTCGGCCGCCCTGTTGGGCGCTGGCATTTTTAATGGCGCTTTGGCGCAAACCACCACCGACGTCGGCACCGTCAAAATCAGTGGCTCCGGTGACAGCTTGGGCAATGGCCTGCTGATCGACGAAGACAGCGTCAAAACCAAGAGCACGGTGACCAAAGCGGCCATCGAAAAAGAGCGTGCCACCGCCAACCCCTTTCAATTGCTGAACTTGATGCCCGGCGTCAATGCTTCCAGCTATGACGCGACCGGCCTGTTTGGTGGCAATCTGCGTGTGCGCGGTTTTAACAGCGATCAAATGGGTTTCACCATCAACGGAGCCCCGGTGAATGACTCGGGCAGCTTTGCCATCTATCCCCAGGAATACACCGATTCAGAAAACCTGTGTGAATTGTTCATCACCCAAGGCTCTACCGACACCGATGCCCCTCACGTGGGCGCCTCCGGCGGTAACGTCGGCTTGGTGACTTGCGGCCCCAACGACAAGGCCGGCGGCAAGTTCACAGAGTCGGTGGGGCAATTGCACTTCAACAAAACCTTTGCCCGTTTGGACACCGGCTTGTTGGGTGAAAACGTCCCCACCAAAGCTTTCTTCTCTGCCTCCCATTCCACCGTTGACAAGTTCAAGGGCTTTGGCCAAGCCAAACGCGACCACATGGACGCTGGCTTGGATGTCAAGCTGAGTGCCGATACCAACTTCTCTGCCACGGTCCTTTACAACAAGGCCTAAAACAATAATTTCTTGACGGTGACCAAGCAAGAATTTGCCACCAACCCCAGCTTGGATTTCAGCAATGTGATTCCTCAACACAATGTGGGTCCGGCCAAGACTGAAAGCGGCTTGGCCAATTTTGGTTACAGCTCGGCTTCCAGCACCACCGCCCGCACCGTCTTGCCCTACTACGCCTACTCGGTGAACCCCTTTGAAAACATGTTGATCACGTCGCGCCTGCAAAGCCGCATCAACAGCCAACTGACCTTGAGCGCTGAACCCTACTTCTGGTACGGCTACGGTACCGGCGGCACGGAACAAAACAATCTGCCCACGACCTCAGGCAACCCGGCCGCTTTTGGCAACGGCATTGCCAACTTCACCACCAACACCGGAACCGGCTCGGCCACCACCGCCAACGGCGTGTACCGCGGCAGCGTGACCGAGACCCACCGTCCTGGTGTGACGTTCAAGGCCAACTACGAGTTGGAAGACCAAAAAATCATGGCCGGCCTCTGGGCAGAAGATGCGCGTCACAAGCAAACGGCCCCCGCTACCACGGTGAGCAACACGGGTGTCATTGGTGACCCCTGGTTGCGCAACAACCTGCTCAGCTACAACAACGGCGCGACTTATGAAAACCGCAATTGGTTGACCCGCAATGCGGCCTACTCGGCCTTTTTGCAAGACACCTACACGCAAGGTGCTTTGACCGTGGTCGGCGGCGTGCGTTACACCGCGTTGACCCGCCGCTTCAACAACTACGCCAGTGGTTCGGGCTCGGGCAATGCGTCGGCCACTTCAGGTGGTGGCGGTGCCGATTACGCCTTGGAAGCCACCTACGCCAAGGCCTTGCCTTCTTTGGGCATGACTTACAAGCTGAGCGAAACAACGCAAGGCTTTGCCAACGTCACCCAAAACATGCGTGCGCCTGGCAACTATGTGTTGGCCTATTCAGTCTACGGCGGCAGTTACGTCAACGGCGCCTTGACCGGTTACACCATCAAGCCCAACACGGTTGTCAAGGCTGAAACTTCCACAACCTATGAAGGCGGTTTCCGCTACGCCGACGACCAGGTGAAGGGTTCCTTGGCTGTGTTCCAGGTGAACTTCCAAAACCGTTTGGCCCAAGGGTATGACCCCATGACCAACAACTACAACGACTTCAACGTCGGCGCCTCCCGCATGCGTGGTTTTGAATTGCAGGCCGGCACCACCCCTCAACACGGTTGGAGTGCTTTTGGTTCAGCCACCTACACCCAAAGCTTGATCCAGAACAACTTCCCTGCAACGGTCTCGACCACCTTGCCAACGGCGGGCAACCAGTTCCCCGACACCCCGCTGTGGATGTACGGTGCCAGCGTCCAGTACGCACAAGGCCCCTTCTTGGCCACTTTGAACGCCAAGTACACCGGCAAGCGTTATGCCACCTTGGTGAATGACGAGTCCTTGGATGGTTACACCGTGTTCGACTTCAATGCAGGCTATCGCTTTGAGAATGCTGGCTTCTTGAAGAACCCCACCATTCGTTTGAATGTCAGTAACTTGTTCAATGCCAAGTACCTGATTGCCAATGCGGGCAGCGGTTCCAGCGTCACGACCACCATTGATCCAACCAAGGCCGGTGGTGGTGTGCCCACTTACTACGTCGGTGCCCCTCGCTTCACCAGCATGAGCTTAAGCGCAGACTTCTGATGACCGAGCTGCTTCATCAAGTCTCATTTGGTCTGATGACTTTGTCCGCCTTGGCGGCCATTGTCATCAGCATCGAGCGACTCATTTTTTCCAGCGTTAATTTGCGCCGTGCCAACCAGTTGTTGCAGGACTTGGATGCGTCTGTTTCCCCTGCGCAATTGGAAGTCAGTTTGGCCAACGACACGGTCTCGGTGATGGTGAAAAGAATGCTGGTGTTAGAGCATCAACAGCTCTCACCTGCGGTCCGTCAAGACCGTGCCGACGCGGCCTTCTTGGCCGCTCGGGACGACTCGAATCAACGGCTGTGGTTGCTCGATACCATCGTCACCGCGGCGCCGCTGATGGGCCTTTTGGGGACCATTTTTGGCATTGTCGATACCTTCTTGGCCTTGTCCAAGTCGGGCATGTCAGACCCCGCTGGCGTCAGTGCGGGCATCGGGACGGCGCTTTATGCCACCGCCTTTGGTATTTCGATTGCCTTGGTCGGCTTGTTGGCATTCAACTTTCTGACCGACCGCAATGAGCGATTGGGTGAGCGTTTCAAGATGCTGATCTTGAAACTGTCGGAATCCCACCCCGATTAAACGAGCCCTCGTTTTTAAAACGCTTCAGGAATGGCCCTCAGGGACTGTTCCTGAAGCGTTTGTCTTGGGGCGCTGCCACCGGTGATTGGTGGTTCAGATAGGTTGAAAAGGCATCGACATCCAAAGGCCCAACCCAAGCGTCTTGCCCCTGTTTGGCAACGTTGAAGCGGTCGCCGCCATCGGCCAAAAAGGCGTTCATCGTGACGCGGTAGGTTTGAGCGGCTTCAATGGGTTCGCCATTCAAACGCAGGTTCTGTACCCGCTGACCCAATGGGGCGGTGTTGTGGATGTCGTAAGTCAGGCCTTGGGAGGGATACAGCATGCGCGTGTAGGCGCCGCCAAATTGTTCTTCAAGCAGGGCTTTGAGTTGCGCGCCGGTGTAGCTTTTGGTCACCAACGCATTGCCAAAAGGTTGGACGTTATAAACCTCGCCGAAGGTCACAGGCCCACCCCCTGGCGGCACCAAGAGCGGTGCGCGCACGCCACCGGGGTTCATCAAGGCCAATCGAGCACGACCCTGATCTGCGCCTTGTGTGGCCGCCAGCTGCGAGTCGGCGATCAGCCAACCCAATGGTGAAATCCCCTGCGCATTCAATCCCGCAAACAAAGATTCAGACAAAAAGCCCACTTTCTGCCCCGCCACACTTTGCGCCGCCTGAACATAGCGGTTCACCAATTCAGACACCTTGGCCGTGACATTGGGGTTCGCTTCGCTGATTGAACGGGTCCTGTCCAAGGGTTGGGCTTCGACCACCTGATTGGTGGCCTTGGTGCCGACCAATTGTTTGGTACGGGCGTCAAATTGCAGGTCGATGTTGGTGAGGAGCGTGCCGTAATAACCTGCGCTGGTGAGCAAGCGGCCTTTCGGGTCGGGCGCCGCCGGATTCGGCAAACGGCACAAATAGGCGCGGTGCGTGTGGCCCGAAACCACGACTTGAATGGCCGGGTCGAGCTGCGCCACGATGGGCAAAATTTCGCCGTCTAAATCGGGGCATGCCGCGTCTTGAAATTTATTGCTGGCTTGACCGCCTTGGTGGATCAACAGCACCACGGTGTTGGCGCCTTGGGCTTTGAGCTCGGCAACCAAGCGGTTGGCGGTTTGGGCCTCGTCATCAAACTGCAAACCGGCCACCCCTTTGGGCGTCACCATGGTGGGCGTGGCCCGGAGTGTCATCCCGATGAAGCCAATTTTGATTTCATCTTGGCCAATGCGCCACGTCTTGAGGGCGCTGCCGGGAAACAAGGTGGCGCCGTCTGGGGTGCGTACATTGGCCGCCAGAAATTGAAACTGAGCCCCTTCAAATTGTGGTGAGAGGGCGCAAGGGGGGCGCTCGGTGAACTTGGCGCACCCCCCGGTTTGGAGTCGGCGCAACTCTTGCCAGCCTTTGTCAAATTCGTGGTTGCCCACCGCATTGAAGTCCAAAGGGAATAAGTTGGCGACTTCCACCGCCCCTTCATCCAAAAACAAGCCCGAGGCCAAGGGGCTGGCGCCCACCAAATCGCCCGCCGAAACCACGGCATGAAGGGGGTTTTGAGCGATTAATTTTTGAATGGCATTGGCCAAATTGACAGCGCCGCCGGCCCGCACGGCGACACCTTGCTCATTGGGCACCTTGCCAGCAGGGGGTTCTAGGTTGCCATGAAAGTCGTTGATGGCAATGAGTTTGATGTCGAGGGTGGGTTCGGCGGCCGGGCTGTATAGCGGAGTCAAGCACAAGCCGGCCAATAGGACCGGGAGCCAAGGCAATGGCCTATAGGAGGAGGTCGCCACGACGCCAGAAACATCACTGGCCTTGGCTGGCAGCAGGTCGATGAGCTTGTTGTAAAGCGGGTTAAAAAGTGGGTTCAAGAATGGCTTTTTCATCCAGCCATTTTCACCAAACTTTGGGTCGTTAGTGTGTCAAAAAGGGCGTCAATGAAAGCACTTCGGCAAAAAGACCAGACCACCGACAACGAGCGCCCCGATGCTGGCCAACAAGACCGCGCCAGCGGCCACATCTTTGGCGTCACGGGCCAAGGCATTCCACTCGGGCGAGACCAGATCGACCACCAATTCCAAGGCGGTGTTCAGGGCTTCTGCGGTGAACACCGCTGCCATGGCCATGACCAATCCCAGCCACTCGGTTGCGGACACTTGGAGCCCCCAGCCCAGTGCAATGACCAGGGTTGCGGCCAGCAAGTGAAGGCGCGCGTTCACCTGACTTTTGAACAGCACACGAATGCCGCGCAAGGCATGCCCAAAAGAAGCGAGGCGGGTGGGTGAGGTGGAGGTCTGTTTCAATGGAAGGCCCAAGCGACGTCGACCCGACTGGGGCTGACTAGAAAAGTGGGCTCGCCGGGCTTGGCCTCTCCATAGCGCGCTTGGCGTTCGCGTTGGTAGGTCAAGGCCGAGGCGGTGGCATAGCCCAAAGCAGCACCCGCTACGGTGTCTGAGAACCAGTGTTGGCGCTGCTGAATTCGTCCCAAACCCGTGAAGGCGCCAACCGCGTACAGCCAAGGCATGTCATACGCTTGAGCATAGGGCGTCAAAGTAGCAAAGGCAATGGCGGTGTGTGCCGAGGCAAAGCTGCTGTTCAAGGACGTCGTTTTGAAGGGCGCGAAGGTGGTGTCGCCTTGGTTCAGGTTGGGGCGATCGCGACCCACAGCGAATTTGAGCGCTTCGTCGCCCACAAACACCAGCAAGCCCGATTGAAATGCCAAACTGGCCGGCTGGTTGAGCGATTCGCCAAAAAAGCCGCTGGCCATCAGGCCGGTGCCGGCCATGGTCAAAAGCGGCACGTCAGAGCCCAAACGCCCCCACATCTTGTCCGTTTTCGATTGGTGATTCTGGGCCCAATGGTCGCCCCGGCTGTCCAAAGTGTGGGCCAGCATCACCCCGCCTGCGGCCCAAGCCCAACCCGGCCAAACGTCGGCACTGAAAACGCGGTCGGTCGTTCCTTTGACGTCTTGCCACAGGGACGGGCTGGACAGCGAACGGGTGGCTTTGCCGAACAGGCCGAAAGGGGCGGAGTCCCAGGGGCCATTCAGCCAAGGGCCATCCAAAGGCATCGTGGCCGTGAGGCCCAGGCGCAGGTCGGTGTTGCGGTAAGCCCCCATGCCAATGCCACTGGCGAGGTGCAGGTAGTCAAGTTCGGGCGTCCAAGTGGTGCCCAGCCAATCGAAGCTTTGTTTGGCGCTGAATGCTCGGGTGACGCCTCGGGGCAAAAGGTTGTCGCTGGGGTGGTAGCTGCCCACTTGATTGCCAATTTGTCCGTGGGTGTATTTCACCAGTCGTCGGTTCTCTGCGTCGTAAAAACCCAAGGTGTTCAGGGCGCTGTCAGGGCCAAAACTGGAACCCTGCCAACGTGTTCCGTTGGTCTCGCCTTGAGGGTATTGACCATTGACGTAGGCGCAACCGGGCTGGTTCACCCGAACGGGGAAGGGGTGGCCGTAGCAAAAGGTGTTGGCATATTCGTAAAAGAGCCGGAAGCGGCCATCATCGCTCCAGGTTTCCGCGCCATAAACGCCCAAAAATTTGCTCGGCAAGTTGTTCGTGTGGGTGTCTTCGCCCATCAATTGGTAATAAGCCGCACATCGCAAGCCCAACACCTCGCAACTCGCACGGACGTCATAGCCCGCCAAAGAGTTACCGACGTCGGGGTTCTTCTGGCCGGGTGCTAATTTGTCTGTGTCAATATTGAGGTCTGATCTTTTGCCAATGATGCCCTTGAGGTAGTTGTTGAGTCCGCCTATGTGGCCGGCACCGGCACTTTGGAACATGCGGCTAGCTGCCATTTCCAGCCAAGGGTAGGGTTTGATGTTGACGCGCATGTCGGTGTACAAATAGCCCGAAGTCTGATTGCTGACCACCGTGGGGTCTTGGGCTTTGGCCACAAAGA
The DNA here is from genome assembly GCA_903828535.1 of uncultured Curvibacter sp. Taxonomy (GTDB): domain Bacteria; phylum Pseudomonadota; class Gammaproteobacteria; order Burkholderiales; family Burkholderiaceae_C; genus Curvibacter. The sequence continues at coordinate 21,954 of CAIKMN010000001.1, read as the reverse complement.
ACTCAAAACTCCAAGGCCCCATCCAACTGAGCAGGGCCGACTCACTGGTGCCGCTTTCGGCCCTCTGAAAACCAATGGCATTCCAAGCGGGGACATTGTTTGAGGCCATCAGGGCACTTTGCCAACCGGGTCCCCACCAGGTGTTGTGCGAAAAGGCTTGTAAATTCACCGGCCCCAAGGTGGCCACCAAGGCCGTGCCAGTCAGTCGGGGCTGAACGCTGCTGTTGCTGCCCAAACCGCTGGCGTGGGCCAAGACCGGATCGGCGTTTTGCTCCACTCGGGCGCCGAGTCGGCCTGAAAGATGCCAGCTGTTGGCGTTCAAGTCGGCGCTTTGCCCGTCTTGGCCGGCCAGCCAAGCAGGTGTTTCCATTTCTACAAACGAACCGGGGGTGTAGTCGTCGCCAAAACCGACAAACTCCTCTACGCGGTTGCGCACCGCGAAGCTGGCTTTGCCGTAAAGCGAGGCATTGAGCTCCGCCTGCACCACCGCCCTGGCTTTTTGCAGAGCAGGGGATAGGGGTTTGGTTAATTTGTCCAAGGCCTGCTGCACGGCGTTGGCAGGTTGGGGCCAGTAGGTGATCCCCATGTCCAGACCGGCTTCGTCGGCCAGCATCGTCAAGGCATGGCGGGCGCCCAGCGAGGGCATGAAGGGCAGGGCGTTGTTGCGCTTGTCTTTGACAGTGTCCTTGGCTGAATCTGAGGCCCAAGTGCCGGTGCAGGGCCAAAAGCAGGCCAGACCTAAGAGGCCAACCCAAAGAATATTTTTTGAAATCATGGCCAAAGTTACAAGGAAAAACTGAATTTTAGGTCAGTCAGTTCAAGCCGAACCCCGCCGCCAGCGAAGACTTTAAAAACTGCACCAAGGCATTCACCGCCAGGGGCGTTCGCAGGGCGTACGGACGCACTGCATAAATAGAGGCGGCAAAAGGGCCTTGGCAAGTCCAAGCCGATAAGACCCGATTCAAGGTACCGGCCTTCAAGGCCGCCTCGGCGCTGAAGTCGGGCAACATGGCAATGCCCAGGTCGGCGAGCGCGGCTTCTCTCAGGGCCTCGCTGTTGTTGGCCCCAAAGGCCCCGGAAACGGGGATGACTTGTGCACCCTCGGCATGGCCTTGGCTTGTCAGTTGGGGGGGCAAAAAAGTCCACTCGGACCGTTCACCTGTTCTGGGGTAGTTGAGGCAGGCGTGGCCACGTAAATCGTCGGGCGTTGTGGGCTCGCCCCGATTTTTTAGGTACGACGGACTGGCTACCAAGACCGCTTGAGTGCTGCACAAGGGCCACGCGACCGAGGTGTCGGGCACTTGGTCGGTGTGTCGAATGGCCAGGTCAAAGCCCGTCAAAGCCAGCGAGTTGATGCGGTCGGATAAATCCAACTCAATGCGCACCAGGGGGTGAAGATTCAAAAATTCGGCCAGTCGGCCGACGAGTTGCTGGCGTGCAAAGGCCACGGGTGCGGTCACTTTGATCAGGCCTTGTGGCGTGCCGGTGGACTCTTTCACTGTCAAAAAACTTTGCTCAATGGCTTTGAAGGCGTCACCCGTTTCATCCACCAAGCGTTGTCCTGCTTCGGTCAGCCGAACACTGCGGGTCGTTCGCTGAACCAAGGCCACGCCCGCGGCGCGCTCCAACTCGGCGATGCGTTGACTGACGGCAGCTTTGCTGACGCCAAGACGGTCTGCTGCCGCTGTGAAGCTGCCTTGTTGGGCCAGCATCACCAGCCAATGCAATTGACCCCACAGGGTGTTGTTGGTTTTTCTGTCCATGGCTTTATTGTCAACTAAATTTAACAATGAATTCAGCGATAGCCCCTTTTTGAAGGGCGCTTAACTGCGTAGACTCGCGCCCACTTCATTCCAATTAGGAGGCACCATGACGACCCCTTCGGTTCTTAATTTCATCAACGGCCAGGTTGTTCCCGGCAGCAGCACGCGCCGTCAACCTGTTTATAACCCCGCCACGGGCGCGGTGAGCGCTGAAGTGGTTTTGGCGAACCGCGCCGACGTCAACGACGCCGTGGCTGCAGCCCAAGCCGCCTTCCCCAAGTGGGCGGACACGCCCCCCATCCGCCGTGCCCGCGTCATGTTCAAATTCTTGGACCTGGTCAACCAACACAAAGACGAACTCGCGGCCCTGATCACACGCGAGCATGGCAAGGTGTTCACCGACGCGCAAGGCGAAGTCAGCCGCGGCATCGACATCATTGAATTTGCTTGCGGCATTCCCCAGTTGCTCAAGGGCGATTTCACCGACCAAGTTTCGACCGGTATTGATAACTGGACCCTGCGCCAACCTTTGGGCGTGGTGGCGGGCATCACGCCCTTCAACTTCCCGGTCATGGTGCCCATGTGGATGTTCCCTGTCGCGATCGCGGCCGGCAATACCTTCATTCTGAAACCCAGCCCCACGGACCCGAGCGCCAGCTTGTTCATGGCCGATTTGCTCAAAAAAGCCGGCTTGCCCGACGGCGTTTTCAACGTGGTTCAAGGCGACAAGGAAGCGGTCGACGCGTTGTTGGAAAACGACGATGTGAAGGCCATTTCTTTTGTGGGTTCAACCCCGATTGCCAACTACATTTACGAAACCGGCGCGCGTTACGGCAAGCGCGTGCAGGCTTTGGGCGGTGCCAAGAACCACATGGTGGTGATGCCCGACGCCGACATCGACCAAGCCGTTGATGCCTTGATCGGCGCGGCTTACGGCTCCGCTGGCGAGCGCTGCATGGCGATCTCGGTGGCGGTTTTGGTGGGCGATGTGGCCGACCGTTTGATCCCTGCTTTGTTGGAACGCACCCGATCCCTCAAGGTGCTGGACGGCATGAACTTGGCCGCTGAAATGGGCCCCATCGTCACCGCGGCTGCGCATGCCCGCATTACCGGCTACATCGAACAAGGCGTTCAAGAAGGCGCTCAGTTGCTGGCCGATGGCCGCGGCTTCCAAGGGGCTTCAGCAGGGGCGGGTTGTGACCATGGTTTCTGGATGGGCGGCACGCTGTTTGACCACGTGACCCCCGAGATGAAAATCTACCAAGAAGAAATTTTTGGGCCGGTGTTGTCCTGTGTGCGCGTGGCCGACTTTGCCGCTGCGGTTCAACTCATCAACGACCACGAATTCGGCAACGGCGTGTCTTGCTTTACCCGCGATGGGAACGTCGCGCGTGAATTTGGCCGCCGCATCCAAGTCGGCATGGTCGGCATCAATGTGCCGATCCCGGTGCCCATGGCTTGGCACGGCTTTGGCGGTTGGAAGAAGAGTTTGTTCGGCGACATGCACGCCTACGGCGAAGAAGGTGTGCGTTTCTACACCAAGCAAAAGAGCATCATGCAACGTTGGCCTGAAAGCATCGCCAAGGGCGCTGAGTTTGTCATGCCCACCGCCAAATAAGGCAAACAGGGAAAGGCCTTTTGAGCACCTGGGGCCCCATAAAAAAACGCTGCCAAGGCAGCGTTTTTTTTATGATCCACCCAAATAAGCGGCTTTAACGGCCGGGTCGGTTTTTAGTTTTTCAGCCTCACCGTGCACGGAAATTCGGCCATTCTCCAGGACGTAACCGTAATCGGCCACGTTCAAAGCAGCGGCCGCAAATTGCTCCACCAGCAACATCGTCACGCCTTGTTCTTTCAGGCGGTTGATGATCTTGAACACTTCTTCCACCAAGATCGGCGCCAAGCCCATCGAAGGCTCGTCGAGCAAGACCACATCGGGGTTCAACATTACAGCGCGGGCCATGGCCAGCATTTGTTGCTCACCGCCTGACAAGGTGCCGGCCAATTGGGTGCGGCGTTCCTTGAGCCGGGGAAACAGGTCCATGGCACGGTCCAGATCGGCTTTGACATCGCCTTTGGGACGGCTGCCAGTCAAGCGTGGAAAGGCGCCCAAAGTCAGGTTGTCAATCACCGACATGGTGGCAAACACGCGGCGACCTTCGGGTGAGTGGGCCAGACCCAACTTGGCAATCTGAAACGATTCCAAGCTGTCGATGCGCTTGCCGTTCAAGCTGATCTCACCCGCGGTGGGGCGGATCATGCCGGAAATGGCCCGCATGGTGGTGGTTTTGCCAGCGCCGTTGGAGCCAATCAAAGTCACCACTTTGCCTTGTGGAACGTCAATGCTGATGCCGTGCAAGACGTGAACCTTGCCGTAACCTGCTTCTAAATTTTTAATACTCAACATGGGGATTCTCCATTCAGCCTGGTTTCGCCTTTAGTGGGCATTGCCACCGAGGTAGGCTTCAATGACCTTCTCATTGGATTGGACTTCTGCGGGCTTGCCCTCCGCAATTTTTTGTCCAAAGTCCAACACAGAGACGGCGTCGCAGATGCTCATCACCACGTCCATGTGGTGCTCAATCAGAATCACGGTGATGCCGTGGTCGCGGATCTTGCGGATGATTTGCACCAACTCTTTAATGTCAGGCGCCGTCAAACCCGCAGCGGGCTCGTCCAGCAACAGCAACTGAGGGTCCAGGGCCAAGGCGCGGGCAATTTCTAGCAAACGCTGCTTGCCGTAGGGCAAATTGCGCGCCTCTTCAAAAGCCAGTGAATCGAGTCCGACAAACTCAAGCAGGCTCATGGCGCGTGAAAACGCGTTGTTGTCTTCTTGGTTGAAGCGTGGCGTGTGCAACGCGACATCCAAGAAGTTGCTCTTGAAGGTGTGGTGCAAACCCACTTGAACGTTTTGGACCGCCGTCATTTCCCCAAACAGCTGAACGTTTTGGAACGTTCTGGCAATGCCTGACAACGCGATGTCTGAGGAGGTGCGGCCGACCACCGACCGGCCTTCAAACACGATGTCGCCCGCGGTGGGCACATAGATGCCGGTCAAGACGTTCATCATCGTGCTCTTGCCAGAGCCATTCGGGCCAATCAGGCCATGGATGGTGCCGCGCTTGATTTTGAGGTCAACCTGGTTGATGGCCTTCAAGCCGCCGAATTGCATCAGCACTTGTTGGGCCACCAGCAGGTCCTCTTCTTTCGAGTCGGTCGCGCGCACCAAGGCGGCTTGTTCGGTGTGGCCGGCGGGCAAGGCGATGACAGCGTCGGCACTGCCGGTCTTGCCCATCAAGCTGCGGGCAAAGCCAACGATGCCGTCTTGCAGGTAATAGACCACGAACAAAATCATCAAGCCAAAGATCGACAAGCGCCAGTCGGTGATGTTGTCCAGCCAGAAAGAAAAGGCCGCCAGCGCCGCCGTGCCCAACACAGGCACCAGCATGCTTTGCCAAGTGGAGCGTTGGCGGGCGATTGAAATCACAGCGCCAATCAACATCGAGACCGCGAGCACGCTGGCCACCACCCGAAAGGCGTCCAGATCGTCCAGCAACTTCGGCAGCAACACGATGATGGTGGCTCCGAGCAGGGCCCCCAGTCGGGTCTTACGGCCCCCCATGATGATGGCCAACAAGAACAAAACCGTCAGTTCGTTGTTGTAAGTGTTCGGCGAAATGTATTGCTCAGAATAAGCGTACAAGCAGCCCGCCAAGCCGGCCAAACCGGCGCTGATGACGAAGGCATACACCTTGTAACGATAGACCGAAACCCCCATGCAATCGGATGCAACGGGGCTGCCGCGCAGGGCTTCAAAGGCGCGACCCAAATGGGAGCGCAAAACGCGGTGCACCACCACGAGCGACAACCCCAACACGGCGCAGACGACCCAGTAGAAAGTGACTTCGTTTAATTTGAAACCCGCGAGGGTGGGTTTGGACAGCTTCAAGCCCAACGGACCTTCGGTGAGGAAGGTCATCTCGTTGATCAAAATTTGGACGATCGTGCCGAAAGCCAAGGTCACCATCGCCAAATAAGGGCCCGACACCCGCAGCGCGGGCAAAGCCAAGAGGGCGCCAAACAGACCCGTGACCGCAATGCTGGCTGGCAAAATGACCCAGAAAGGCGCGCCCACCTTAAAGAACAAAACACCGGCGGTGTAAGCGCCAATGCCGAACAGGCCTGCATGACCCAGAGACACTTGGCCGGTGTAACCCACCACAATGTCCAAGCCGAACAACAAGATCGAATAGATCATGATGGTTTCGACCAAATGGATGTAATAGGGGTTGTGGGTGAACAAAGGCACCAGGCACAAGACAATGAAGCCCAACAGGGCGGCGTAAAAAGATTTGCGATTCATGGTCAAACTTTCTTGATCGCAGATTTACCAAACAGGCCTGCCGGCTTCACAGCCAAGACCAACAACAGCAACACCAAGCCGGGCACGTCTTTGTAGCCCGTCGACAAATAGAAGCCCGTGGTGGTTTCGGCCACGCCCAAAATAATGCCGCCAACGATGATGCCCATGCCACTGTTCAAGCCGCCAATGATGGCCACTGCAAAGGCTTTCAGGCCCAACACAGCGCCCATGGTGGCGCCGGTCAAGGTGAGCGGCGCGATCAACATGCCCGCAAAACCGGCCGTCAAAGAGGACAGCGCATACGAAAACGTGATCACCAAGCCGGTGTTGATGCCCATCAACTTGGCCGCATCGCGGTCGTTGAAGGTGGCCACGACGGCCTTGCCATAAATGGTTTTGCGGTTAAAAAATTCAACCGCCAACATCATCAGAACGGCCCCCGCGATGACCAGCAACTCCATGGGCAGCACATTGGCGCCCAGCAGTTTGATGGGGGCCTCAGGCAAAGGGGAGGGGAAGCGCATGTCGTCGCGGCCCCAGATGTTTTCAGCCACATTTTTGAAAATAATGCCCAGTGCAATGGTGGACATGATCCAACCAAATTCACTCTTGATTTTGATGGCTGGACTGACGCCAATGCGCTCGACCAAGACCCCTTGAACCAAGCCAAAGGCACCCACCAAGGGGATGGCCAGCCAGTAGTTCATGCCCAATCGATCCACCAAAGTCAGTGCCACCAAGGCACCCAGCATCAAGGCTTCGCCTTGGCCGAAATTCAGTGTGTCAGAGGTGGCAAAGGTCAGCTGATAGCCAAAGGCGATGACCGCGTAGATCATGCCCAGCGCAATACCGCTGTAGACAAGTTGGAGCAGGATTTCCATAAGTGGACTTTTGTGAAAAAAAACAGAGAACAAAAACCAACGCCGTATTCACCTGAGCGAATACGGCGTTGGTTGAGAAAAAATTATTTCTTGTCGGCCTTGTCTTTGGGCTTGTCTTTGGCGCCAGCAGCAGGCGCGGCAGCGGATTTGGCCTTGGTCTTGGTGCGGATGTCGGAACCCTTCAAACGGTCTTCCTCATAGGCGTAAACCACTTTGGCACCTTTGACTTCGCCGAAAACGGGGATGTTTTTGGTGATGGCTTCGTGGTCGTCGTGGGTAAAGGGCTTGTCATAGGTCATGACCACGCCTTCCACCTTGGCGTCGAGGTTTTCCAAAGCTTCACGGATTTTCACGCCATCGGTGCTGCCCGCTTGCTTGATGGCGGCGACCAAGAGGTAGACCGAGTCATAACCCTGAGCGGCTGAAACGGGCGAGTCCATGCGGTTGTTCTTGGGCTTGAAGGTCTTCAAGTAAGCATCAATGAAGGCCTTGCGTTTGACGGTGTTGGGTTCTTGAATGAAGGTTTGTGGCATGCGTGCCCCTTCACCGCCAGGACCCGCGTTGTCGATGAAGTTGGCCATCGACAAAGTCCAGCTGCCGATCATGGGCACTTTCCAGCCCAGCTTGGTCATGCCGTTGGCGATTTGAGCCAACTCAGGGCCAATCGCATAAGTCAGGATGACTTCAGCGCCCGCTTCCTTGGCTTTCAGCAACTGGGGCGTCATGTCAACGTCTTTGATGTTGAACTTCTCAACCGCAACGGCCTTGACGCCATTGGCTTCCAGTGCCTTTTCCAAGTCGGCTTTGCCGAGCTGGCCGTAGTTGGTGGAGTCGGCCAGAATGGCCACTTTCTTGAAGCCGCGTCGACCAATCGCTTCCTCGACGATCATGGGGGCTTGGATGCTGTCGTTGGCGGCATTGCGAAAGATGTAGTTGTCGGGGTACTCGGGCGCTTTGAACTGCTGGGTCACTGCGGAGCCGGTGGCAACGTTGTTAAAAACGGGGATTTTGGCTTCTTGGTAAAAACGCTGAGACGCCAAAGCCACACCGGTGTTGATGTAGCCCAAGTTAGCAACCACTTGCTCTTTGTTGATCAATTCTTGAGCAATTTGAACGCCGCGCTCGTTTTTCGCTTCGTCATCACGTTCCACCAACTCGAGCTTTTTGCCCAAAACGCCACCGGCCTTGTTGATTTCTTCGGTCGCCAAGCGAACGCCATCGCGCATGCTCACGCCCATTGAGGAGGATCCGCCCGTGAAGGGGCCGGACACGCCGATTTTGATGGTGTCAGCGGCGAAGGCGAAGCCGGCGCTCAGCATCAGCGAGGCCAGAAGGGTCAGGTGGGTTCTGCGTTGCATGTGGGTCTCCAGTTAAATGAATCATGTTGTCACTGCCAGTGACCTCGATGAGGCAGGCTGTAAGTTTCACGAAACATTATGCTACCTGACAAAGTGGTTACATCCTAGTAACAATACTGATACGTCCTGGGCGGCTGCCTCCGCCTCAACCCGACTTTTAGAGGTTTTGGGGACGGAAGAGCTCAAACAACTGCGCTGACCCGACCGTGAAGTAGTCGCCAGGACCGCCCCCCCGAAGCACCACCCCCGATTCGGCGGTTTGGTAAATACCGTCTTTTAACAAACCAAGGTCAATGTGGACCTTGACGACCTCGCCCAACACCAGCCAACTGGGCACCTTTTCCCCCGATGCGGTTTTGAGTTGAATGATCTCGGTGCATTGGCACTCAAAAGCCACCTTGGCTTTGGCCACTCGGGGTGGGGCCACCAGATCGGAGGCGAGGGGTGCCAAACCCGTGGCTTCAAATTCGCTCACGCCGGGGGGGTAGGGCGCACAAGATTGGTTCATGGACTCGACCAAATCCTGGGTCACCAGGTTCCAGACGAATTCACCGGTTTCTTCGATGTTCTTCAAAGTATCTTTGTGACCAATACTGGAGAACCCAATCATCGGGGGCACGTAATTGAAGGCATTAAAAAAACTGTAAGGCGCTAGGTTGGGCAAGCCTGCCCGGCTGAGCGTGGAAATCCAGCCGATGGGCCGAGGCCCGACGATGGCATTGAAGGGATCGTGCGGCAGCCCGTGGCCGTTTTTGGGTTCATAGTTGTACATCGTTGACATGAGTGCTCCCGTCATTTTCAAAATTTACCAATCAATCGGCTCGCCACGATAGTCGACATAATGCGCGCCGGCCTTGTTGCTTAAGCTTTTCATGGCGGCCAACAGGCCCGCTACAGATTCGGTCGGATCGAGCAAATCTGGAACGGAAGCCGCAAAGGGCGCCGACAAGGCAGACCGCACCGTGCCGGGTTGCAGCAAAACCACCTTGAGCTCGGGGTTCTTGCGTTGCAACTCGATGGCGGCGGTGTGCAGCAACATATTCAAAGCGGCTTTGGCCGCGCGGTAACCGTACCAGCCGCCTTTTTTGTTGTCTGAAATGCTGCCCACTCGGGCCGATAACTTGGCATAAATGGCCGGCCCTGTTGCCAGCAACTTGGAAAAATGGCTCATGGCCATGACCGGACCCATGGCGTTGATTTGGAAACTTTTTGTCAACAAGGCGGGGTCGAGGCTGGCCAGGGATTTCTCCGGTCCCCGTCCCTCCAGAGTCAAAGCCCCGGTGGCGTCGACCACCACTTGGTAAGGGGCCGAGACGGCACAAAGCGCTGCTTGGCGTTGAATGGACTCGGCGTCCAGCAAGTCAAATCCACCTGTGCTGCGCGTCACGACTTCGACGTGGGTGCAGTGGGGGTCGGCTTTGAAGGCCGCCACAAAAGCGCCCCCAATGGCACCACTGGCACCAATGACCAACGCTTTGTAGTCGTGCTCAAAGAGGGAGGGAAAGTGGTTAGTCATGGGCCTTCGAATGGGCTTTGGCATCCGTTTTTCTGGCTAGCCAGACCAAAGCGGGTAAGACCAGCATCCACATGCACCCCAAGGCCAATAGGGGCGCGAAGCCAAAGTCCAGCTTCGCGGCCCCCAATTTAGCCCCGGCGAGGTAGTTCCATGGCCCCAAGATGCAGCCCAATCCGGCGCTTATCCAAAGCGGCTTGCTCTTGAGAAAAGACATCGATGCATTCAAAGTGCCGGCGAAAAGGGCCCAGATCGTCCAAAGCCAAAAGGGGCTGAGGGGCCCCAAAGCCCAGCCATAAAAATCAATCACGCCCCCAAACTGCAAAGCCGAATCGGCCACGATGCCGATCAAGCCGCCCGCAAGCATCAGTTTGAATTCTTGCTGGGCGAGCGCGCGCGAGGGCAAAAAATAAATTTGTAGGCCCATCAGCACGACACAAAAAGCCATGGCCTCGGCCTCCAAATGAAGGGTCACGCTGCCAATGCAAGCCCACCAACCCGCCTGAAAAGCAAGGGCATTCCAGAGGCGATTCATTGAGTGCGGATCCAGTCGTTCACGACGGAATCGAGAACATCCAAGGGCAGCGCGCCGTTGGAGAGCAACAAGTCGTGAAATTCACTCAGCTTGAAGCGTGGGCCCAGTTGGGATTTGGCGCGTTCACGCAATTCCAAAATTTTCATCATCCCCACTTTGTAGGCCAAGGCTTGACCGGGGTCGATCAAATACCGCTCGATCTCCACCGTGACTTCGGTTTCACCCATGCCGGTTTCCCGCATCATGTAGGCGATGGCCTGCTCACGCGTCCAATGTTTGGCGTGCAACCCGGTGTCCACCACCAAGCGGACGGCTCTGAACATTTCACCTTGCAGCCGACCCAGGTTGTCCAAGGGCTCTTTTTCTAAACCCATTTCCCAAGCGAGTCGCTCGGCATAAAGGGCCCAGCCTTCAACGAACGCAGAAAACCCGGTGGCGCGCCTGAAAAAGGGCAAGCCCGCCATTTTCATTTGCAAGGCAATTTGCAAATGGTGGCCTGGGATGGCCTCGTGGTAGGCCAGCGTGTGCATGCCAAATTTCGGCGTGTCTTCGATTTTGTAGAGGTTGGTAAAAAACTGACCGGGTCGCTCCCCTTCCAAAGAGGGGGGTTGGTAGTAGCCCATGGGCGCGGTTTTTTCTGAAAACTCGGGCACCCGCTTGACCACCACCCCCATTTGGGGGCGCAGCCCAAACACCGATTTGCTGGCCGCATCCACTTCGTCAATGATGCGCTGGTAGTCCAGTAAAAGCTGTTCTCGCCCTGTTGGCGAGTCGGGATAGAGTTGGTCGGAACGGTGCGCCAGCGATTGCATTTTGTCGGCCCGTGTTTTGCCGGGCACCTGCTCTTGCGCCAAGATGGCGTCCATCTCACGGCCAATGCGCGCCACCTCTTCAAGGCCCTTTTGGTGTAAATCTTGGGCGCTGAGGTGGGTCGTGGTGTGCTGCCAAATTAAGAAGTTGTAATAGGCCTCGCCGTTCGGCAAGGCCCAAGCGCCGTCGTTGTTCAAGGCGTGTTTTTTCGAATTTTGCAAATTTTGCAGGTGCACCCGCATTTTTTGATAGGTCGGATAGACCGACTTTTCCACCGCTTCGCTGGCTTGTTGAATCAGTAAATCTTGTCGCTCGGCCGGCAGCGCTGGCGTCATTTTTTTGAGTTTGTCCTCCAGATTCAAAACCAAGGGGTGTTGGCGCGGGGCGGGCTCTAAGAATGCTTCAATTTGGGCGGTGGTTTTTTGCACCGCGAATTGATTGGGCAACAAGCCCTTGGCTTCACGCACCTTCAAGCCTTCTTCAATTTGCTCGTAGGCCTTGGGAATGGCGTTCAGACGCGCCAAGTAGCGACGGGCACTTTTTTCGTTGGTGATGGCGTGGGTGTTGATCAAAAAGTCGGGCAGTTGTGATTGAACGCCAAACAAGGGGTTGACCGGGTAGCTGTACCAGCGCCAGTTTTCTTGTTCACGCTGCAGCCGATTCTGAAAGTCGGCCACCTGCCAACTGACCTTGTCAGGCCCCGTCAAAGGGGCAGCGTCATAACTTTGGAAAAGCGTTGAATTGAGATGCGCGCGCTCTATTTCTTGGTCTTCGTGGGCGATAGAGAAGTCGTCCAATCGCCCGCTGTACCAATCCAAAGCACTGCCATCCAGCAACTGCAAACTGCTCAGAGAAATCGGTGAGTCGACCAAAGACTGCAAGAAAACGCGGTTGTAGAACCAATTCAAACGCAGGGGCTTGAACCACCAAGCGTGCGCCACCAACAAAACCAAAGCCAGCAAGAGAGACAACAGAATCAGGCCGAGCCAACGCAACGCACGCATGTTTAAAGCCTTTTTAGAATGGGCGAATCATGGGGTGGCATCTTATCGTTGGCGTAAAGTCAGGGCAAACTCAACTGGACCCTTCATGACCCATTTACTCAAATCGTTGCTGCTGCTCTCCGCCTTGCTGAGCGGCTATGGGTGTCACGCGCAAACCAACCCAGCCGCCATGCCGCCTGTGCAAGCCATTCCTCATTTGGATGTCCAGCGTTACCTCGGGCGTTGGCTTGAAATTGCCAAATTCCCCAATCGATTTCAAAAACAATGCGTCTCCAGCACATCGGCCAATTACTCGCTTGAAGCCGATGGAAGCCTGCGTGTTTTGAACCAATGCAAACTCGCCAGCGGGGATTGGGAGCGCGCCCTCGGCCAAGCCAAACAGGTTGGCAACTCAGACTCGGCCAAGCTCAAAGTGCGTTTCGCACCGGCCTGGTTGTCCTTCCTGCCCTTTGTTTGGGGCGATTACTGGGTGGTGGACTTGGACGAGTCCTATCAATTGGCGGCTGTCAGCGAACCTTCGCGTGAATACCTGTGGATTTTGTCGCGCGAGCCGGTCGTGGACTCGGCCAAATACACCGCTTTGCTGTCTCGCTTGAAAGCCATGGGCCTGGACATCAACAAACTAGAGAAGACCGATCAGCGCTGAATTTTGTGGGTCATTTTTGATATCACCAAGGCGGCCATCACCTGAGCCAAAACGAACCCCAACACATCCGCAGGCGCAATGCCCACAAAGGTATTAGTGAAGCTGCGCGCCAAGGTCACTGCTGGGTTCGCAAAGAAGGTGGAGGAGGTAAACCAATAGCCAGCGGTGACGGTCATGGCGATGAGGAGGGGCAATTTTTCTTTGCTTTGGGGGTTGGATTCGCCCAAGCGAATGACCGACAACAAAATCAAGGTGGAGACGAATTCACTGACCCAAATACCGAGGCCTGTTCTGTCTTTGCTGGACGCCTGGAGGATCGGCAAATGGAACATCAGGTGCATCAAAAAGATGCCGACGAGTGCCCCACTGAATTGGCAAACCCAATAGCCCAGCATCTTGTGCAGGCCCATCTGTCCTGTACGCCAAGCCATCAAACTGACGACCGGGTTGAAGTGAGCCCCTGAAATGGGGCCCAGCAAAAAGATCAAAACAAAAAGGCCGGCGCCGGTGGCGATGCTGTTGCCCAGCAAGGCGACCGCGGCATTGCCCGAGTCGAGTGTTTCGCCCATGAAACCCGAGCCGGCCACGATGGCCAGCAGCAAAGCGGTTCCCAAAAATTCACTGGCGTAGGTTTTCATTCGCTTTTAGGCGGGGCCAATGGGGTCTTGGTGCTGTGAATCGCCTGGAGGCTCATGGCGTCCAACTTGTCGAGCGGCATGTCGGCCAATAAATCCAGGCGGTGCTTCAATTCAGCCAGCACTTTTTCGAAGGCGTGTCGCTTTTCTTCATCGGTGCCTTGAACCCTTGAGGGGTCAGGAAAGCCCCAGTGCGCGGTGACCGGTTGACCGGGCCAGTAAGGGCAAACTTCACCTGCGGCATCGTCGCAAACGGTCACGATGAAATCCATTTTTGGGGCATCTGGGAGACCATATTCGTCCCAGCTTTTGCTGCGCAATTTGCTTTCGTCGTACCCCAACTTCAGCGCCAACTCGCGCGCGAAGGGGTTGACTTGGGTGCCGGGTGTTGAGCCGGCCGAAAAGCCAATGAACTTGCCGCTCGAATGGGTTGAGGCCATGGCCTCACCCAACACGGAACGCGCCGAGTTGTGGGTGCAAAGGAAAAGCAAGTTGAATTTTTTCATGGTGTTCAACGACCCCCAAATCGGCATGGCGTCATGCCTTCAAATGAAAACTCAGTGTGGCGTTGGCCATCCCCAATGGGGCGATTTTACGGATCAAAATTAGCTGAGGCTGGCCATGTCAATCACAAAACGGTATTTCACGTCACTCTTGAGCATGCGCTCGTAGGCTTCATTGATTTCGTTGATTTTGATCATTTCAATGTCCGAGGTGATGTGGTGTTCGGCGCAGAAATCCAGCATTTCTTGGGTCTCTTTGATACCGCCAACCAAGGAGCCGGCCACCGACCTTCTGGCATAAATCAGGGGGCCTGAGTTGAGTGTGGCGGTCGGGCCGATGGCGCCGACGATGCACATCGTGCCGTCCACTTTGAGCAGGGGCATGTAGGTGTTGAAGTCATGCGGGACGGGGATGGTGTTCAACAAAAAGTCAAACCGATTGGCCATGGCCTGCATCGCTGTTGGGTCGGTGGACAGCAGCACTTCGTCAGCGCCGAGCTTCAAGGCGTCCGCGGCTTTGCTGGGTGAGGTGGTGATCATGACCGTTTTGGCACCCAGCGCATGCGCGAACTTCACGCCCATGTGGCCGAGGCCGCCCAAGCCAATCACGCCCACGGTTTTGCCGGCAGTGACGCCCCAATGTTTCAGGGGCGAGTAGGTGGTGATGCCGGCGCACAGCAGGGGCGCAGCGCCCGCGGGGTCAAGGCCATCGGGCACTTGCAAAACAAAATGCTCACCGACCACAATGCACTTGGAATAACCGCCATAAGTAAAGCCGCCTGGGTCTTTGGTGGCGCTGTTGTAGGTGGCTTTCAAACCGCTCAAGCAATATTGTTCCAAGTGGGATTGGCAAGAAGGGCAGACGCCGCAGGAGTCGACAAAACAGCCCACCGCGACCCGCTGGCCCAATTGAAGGTGCGTCACTTCTGCGCCCAAGGCGGTCACTTTGCCGACGATTTCATGGCCTGGAACAATCGGGTAATTGGCGCGCCCCCAGTCGTTTCGAGCTTGGTGCAAGTCGGTGTGACAAACGCCGCAAAACTCAATCGCAATTTGAACGTCTTTCGGGCCGACCGCGCGGCGTTGGATTTTGTGGGGTGCCAAAGGCGAGGTGGCGGACTGGGCCGCATAGCTGGCGACCGGCGTGGCAGAGGTGTCTGACATGGGAATTCCTTGACCGAAAAAATGACCTGAATGGAGTATGCGTTAAATTTTGATTTTCGTCCCGCCGACGAATCGCCAATGCTACATTGGCGTTTATGAAAACGATTGAAATCAAGCGCGTTGATTACAACGCCCCGCCACAAGCGCAAGCCTTGGTGGCCCTTTTAAAGGTCTATGCTTTAGACCCCCTTGGCGGTGGCGAGGCGTTGCCCTCGTCGGTGGGCGACGCGCTTTGTGTGGAATTGGCAAAGTACCCGCACGCCAGTTCTTTCATCGCTTGGACAACAGGCGCTGACCGCGAGCAGCCGATTGGTTTGATCAATTGCTTTGAAACCCTGTCCACCTTCAAAGCCAAACCCTTGATCAACATTCACGACATCGTGGTGCATCCCGATTTTCGGGGGCGCGGCATCGGCAAGGCCTTGATCGAACACGTGCAAGCCGTCGCGATTCAGCGGGGCTGCTGCAAGCTGACATTAGAGGTGTTGTCGAACAACAGGGCAGCGATGGGCCTCTATCGGCACTTGGGTTTTGCGCCCTATGAGTTGGACAGCCAGCACGGGCAGGCGCTGTTTTTCCAGAAATGGCTTTGAACTTCTAGGTCGCTCAGCCAGAGATTTATCAGGGGTTTAAATTCACCAAATGTGAACCCGCAAGGCCTCGGGACGGAACATCGGCTGGCCTGGCTTGACGCCAAAGGCGTCGTAAAAATCAGGCAAGTTGGACAGGGGACCTAACACCCGCCACTTTGCGGGGGCGTGCACATCGCTCAGCAGGTTTCGGCGCAGGGCGGCGTCGCGTTGCTGCGCCATCCAACCCAGGGCGTAACCAAGGAAAAAACGCTGCATGGGCGTGAGGCCGGCAATGGTTTGACCTTCTTGGTATTGCCGCGTTTTTTTGAAGGCGTCGATGCCAAGCAGGAGCCCGCCGTAATCGGCGATGTTTTCGCCCAAGCTGGCTTGGCCGTTGATGTGCAAGCCAGGCAACGGTTGATAAGCGTTGAACTGTTTGACCATCACGCTGGCGCGGGCATTGAATTTTTCGGCGTCTTGCTCACGCCACCAATCGGTCAGGTTGCCGGCTGCATCAAATTGACGACCTTGGTCATCAAAGCCGTGGGTGATTTCATGCCCAATGGTGGAGGCCCCTGCGTAGCCATAAACCACCGCGTCGTCGACGTCAGCGTCCTGCATGCCGGGCACGAGAAAGCTGGCGGCCGGCAAAACAATCTCGTTGTTCGAGGGGTTGTAATAAGCGTTGTAGGTTTGTGGGGTCATCTCCCACTCCGTGCGGTCCACGGCTTGCCCCTGCTTGCTCAACATGTCTGCGAAGTGCCAACGCGCTGACGCCATCATGTTGTCCGCATAAGAGGTGCGGCCGAATTGCAAAGTACTGAAGTCTTTCCAATGGTCTGGGTAGCCCACTTTTTTGGTGATGGCCGCCAGCTTGGTGCGGGCCTTGGCCTTGGTGTCGTCGCCCATCCAATCGAGGCGGTCGATGCGTGATAAGTAAGCAGCGCGAAAAGCCTCGACCAAGTTTTCGTAGCGTTGCTTGGCGGTTTCGTTAAAAAAGGCCTGTACAAACAAACGACCGACGACCATGCCCATCGCGCCTTCTTCGGCGTCGATCACGCGCTTCCAGCGAGGACGGGCTTGCTTTTGCCCAAGCAGGGTCGCATTGTGAAATTGGAAGTGTTCACTTTCAAAGGCCTGGCTGAGATAGGGGGAGTAGGTGTCCACCAAATGAAAGCGCAAATAATCGCGCAGGACAGCGACTGGTGTTGACTTCAGCAGGCCTTGTAAAGCGGCAAAAAACTCGGGTTGACCGACGATGACCTCCGCTGGGGTCAGTTGCATGTCTGCCAACCGATCGGACCAGAGAATAGAAGGGGTGTAATTTTCAGTGAACGCCGATGGCGTCATCTTGTTGTAGTTCTTGACGGGGTCCCGCAGCGCTTCTAGGCGACGGGACGCTTGGGCCAAGTGCGTTTCAAAAGCCATGACTTGGGCGGCGGCAGCGCGTTGAGCGGCTGTGGGATGAGCCCCTTTGCCCACGTTGCCCAAGTTGCCCTTGGGATGGTCGAGCAGCGCCAGCGTCCGCGCGATGTGGGCCACGTATTCATGTCGGCTGTGGACAATGGCCGCGTCTGGGTTGAAATAATAATCGCGCTCAGGCAAGCCCAGGCCGCCTTGCCAAAGGTGAACGGCCATTTGGTCGCTGGCTTTGGCATCTTGAGAGACGGATAAATTAAAAAAGGCCCCCACTTGTAAGCGTTGAAACTCGAAGGCCAAATCAAGGGCCTCAGATGCTGTTTTGATCGCGGCAATTTTTTGTAATTCTGGCTGCAGTGGCAAGACGCCCAAGGCGTTCGCCAGATCGGTGTCCATCGCCGTTAACCAAAAGTTGGCAATCTTTTCTGCGTCGTTGGTGTTTTGATGGGTGCTCTCAGCGGCCTGCTCGTTGATTTTTCGCAGGTTCACATAAAGCTGTTCTTGAATGACTTGCGCGATCCCCCAAGCCGATTCCGTGGCGGGAATGGGGTGGCGCTTGAGCCAGCCGCCGTTGGCGTATTGAAAAAAATCTTGGCCTGGTTGCACCGACAGATCGCGGTTGGCCGACAAAAAGTCAACCGCTTCCTTGGAGGGCGCGGCGTGAGCGCTGGCTGCTAGAGCGAACGGACAGGGGCCCATGAGCGCCACCGCCCCAACGAATACGCTGGCTAGGTGGGCCAATGGCGGCATCAAGGACACGCGCCAAGATTTTTTGACCATTTATGACGGGCGCTTCATCTGGCAAGACGTCGGTTGAGAGCTGATGTAGGCGTCCCAAACGGCCTCGGTGCGGAAACCGTAGCCTGTGTTTTCAGCGTCGTACTTAACGCCTTTGGTGCCTTGCTTGGCCCAGACGCCCATGAACAAGGGTGCTTCAAGTTGATGGTCGGTTTTGCGCATCTTCACCTCGCCCAGGGGGCTTTGGTAGGTCATGCCTTCCATGGCAAATGCGACCTGTTTGGGGTCGGTGGTTTTGGCCTTCCGCATGGCCTCATGCAGCATGTTCATGGTGTTCCAGTGGGCCGCGTAAACGAAATCTTCGTTGTACTTTTTCTTGTACGCCACATAAATTTTCTCCAACTCTGGCGTGTTGGCATTGTGGTTCCAATTCCAAATGGCCGCCACTTTGCCTGCACCCCAGGCGCCAATTTGGGTGGGCGTCCCCGTGTTGTTGGCGTTGAGCGTGAAAAAGTTGACATTCAAGCCGTAATCTTGAGCGGCTTTGATCAACAACGTCAAATCGCTGCCCCAGTTGGAGGTGATCACGGTGTCGGCGCCGGTGGCGGCGATCTTGGCGACGTAGGGCGCGAAGTCTCGAACTTGTGCGATGGGGATGAACTCATCCCCGGCCAATTGAATGTCCGGCCGTTTGCGGGTCATGTACTCCTTGGCTGCTTTGGAGACTTGGCGACCATGGGTGTAATCTTGGTTGAGTAAGTAGACTTTTTTGATGTCTTTGCGATTCACCATGTACGTGGTGAGTGCTTCCATTTGCATTTCGCTGGAGGGATAAAAACGGAAGTGCCAAAAGCTGCAGCGGTCATTCGTCAAAGACGGGTCCATGGCCGAGTAATTCAAAAACACCACCGCTTTATCGGGGTCTCGCTCGGCCATTTTGTTGAGCGCATCCACCAAGGTCAGTGCCACGCCGGAACCCCCCCCCTGAGTGATATAGCGTATGCCCCGGTCGGTGGCCGCTTTCAGCACGGTGATGCTTTCTTGTGGCGAACCTTTGTTGTCAAAGTCCACGATCTCAAACTTGGGGTCGGTGGCGGATGACCTCGCGTTCAGTTGGGCGACCACTTCACGCAACTGTTTTAAAGAACCTTGGCCGGTGAGGGCAAAGGGGCCGGACAACACGTCAATGAATGCAATCTTGACGGTTTCAGCAGCCTGGGTTTGCGCGCCCAAGCTCAGCACGGCGCTGGCCAGCACCCAACGAAAAATAGATTTCAACTTCATACGCATCTCCTATTGTTTGCTGTACTTTAAACGAAGCTCATTCTTTTGAACTTTACCGGTGCCGCCCACGGGCAAAGTATCTACAAAAACGACGTCATCGGGCACCCACCATTTAGCAACGCGCTGTTCTAAAAAGGCCAACATTTCTGCTTTTTCAAGGGCCTTTTCGGGCTTGCGCACCACAAACAGCAAAGGCCGTTCATCCCACTTGGGGTCTTTCACACCAATCACCGCGGCCATGGCCACGTGCGGGTGGGCGATGGCCGCATTTTCTAGGTCGATCGAGCTGATCCACTCGCCGCCCGATTTGATGACGTCCTTGGTGCGGTCGCGAATCTGCATCATGCCGCTGGCGTCGATGGTGGCAATGTCGCCTGTGGGGAACCAGCCGTCAACCAAAGCGGATTTTTCGGCCTTGTGGTACTGGCTCACAATCCACTGGCCTCGGACCATCAACTCGCCTTGGGTCACGCCGTCTCGGGGCAAGGTGTTGCCATCGTCGTCGACCAATTTGAGCTCGACGCCAAAGACCGATTTGCCTTGTTTGGCCACCCGGTCGGGGCCGCCAAAACTGCTCATCGTCGCAATGGCCGTGGTTTCAGTCATGCCCCAGCCATGCCGAACTTCGACTTGATAATCGTCATTGAATTTGGCAATCAAGGCCTTGGGCATCGCCGAGCCCCCTACGCCCGTTCTGTGCATCGTGCTGAATTTCAACTTGTTTTGTTCCAAGTGCTGAATCAGGCCCATCCAGATGGTGGGCACGCCAGCGCTGATGGTGACCTTTTCAGACTCCATCAAATCGTACAAACTGGCGCCGTCCAATTTGGGGCCAGGCAGCACCAATTTAGCGCCCGCATTCAGGCAGGCATAGGGCAAGCACCAAGCGTTGATGTGGAACATCGGCACCACGGGCAAGACGGTTTCTTCTGATGAAATGCTCAGCACATTGGGCAGGCAAGCCGAGAGGGCGCTCAGCGCAATGGCGCGGTGGGCGTACATCACGCCCTTGGGGTTGCCTGTGGTGCCGGAGGTGTAGCAAAGGGCTGCGCCGGACTTCTCGTCCAGATCGGGCCATTCGTACTGGTCGCTTTGGGGGGCGATCAGATCGTCAAAACTTTTGACATCGAGGCCTTCGATTTGGGGGGTGTTGGCCGCATCGCTCAAACAAACCCATTGCTTCACTTGAGGGCAATGGGGGGCCACCGCTTTGATGAGGGGCGCAAAAGTGGCGTCAAACAAAACCACTTCATCGTCGGCGTGGTTGATGATGTAGGCCAGTTGATCCGGGTGCAAACGCGGGTTGCAGGTGTGCATGACGCGGCCACTGCCCGACACGCCGTAATAGGCCTCAAGGTGTCGGTAGTTGTTCCACGCAATCGAGCCGACGACACTCCCCGCCTTCAGCCCCATGGCGTCCAAGGCATTGGCCAACTGCTTGGCCCGTTTGGCCATGTCGACAAAACGGTAACGGTGCAACGGGCCATGAGTTTCACGGCTGACGATTTCTTGCTCACCGTATTGATGCGCGCCGTGTTCCAGAATGGCAGACACCAGCAAGGGCCTGTCCATCATTTTTCCAACCAGACTCATGTCAATCCTTTTAGGTTATTTGGGAATCAAAAGCCAACGTATCGGACGAATTTTTCATTCGGCTCTCGGGTGGATTTAACCGTATTGGCCACAAAATCCTCATCGGGATAACCCATGGCGATGCAGATCATGATGCTTTGATCCTCAGGTATGCCGGCGTGCTCGTGGACCACGGCCGATTGCATGATGCCCTGTCCATTGATCACCGTGCCCAAACCACGTTCCCAAGCTGCCAGCACAATGGCGTGGGAGAAAGCCCCCAAGTCAAACTGGCTGATGGCGGCGGGCTCCAAATTTTTGTCGTAAGTCAGGACCAAGGAGACGGGGGCGTCAAACTGCCGAAAGCCGCGCATGACCCAGTCGGTGCGCCGGGCTTTGTCGTCGCGCTCGATGCCCATGGCGTCAAACAGCTGCACGGCGATGGCCACCTGGCGCTTGCGGTGCTCGCCTTCGTAGGCTTCTTTCATCGGGAAGTCGCGCTTGGGCGGCACGCCGTTGATCATGTTCTCTGAGTTCCCTTGGCGAATCCGGTCCAAGGGCTCGCCGCTGACCACATGAACATACCAAGGCTGGGTATTCATGGAAGAGGGTGCCCATTTAGCCACCTCAATGATTTCGTCGATCAATTCGCGGGGAACCGCTTTTTTCTGAAAACCGCGAATGCTTTTGCGGTCCTTGATGAGTTGGGAAAAAGCCATGTCTCGTCCTTTTGTTTTGACTGAATTTGAAAAGGATTCTAGGGAGGCTTTTTCGAAAACCCTGTCTTCAAGGGGATGCAGGTAAACCCTAGGGAAGCCAACCCCAGTTCGTTTGTTGGGTCGTTGGATTCACTGAGGCGAAAAAAAACCGCTCGGGGCCTGCGCCTTGAGCGGTTTTTTGTAGGAAGGGCCAAAAGCGTCAGCTTGGCCAGAATGAAGCGCTTTTGAAGGCGCCGACTCTTTAGCCGATTAAGAAGCGCGCTTCTTGGCGGCAGGCGCAGCGGTCTTGGCGGCGTTCAAAGCGGTGTTGGTGGCGGCTGTGATGTTGGCTTCCGCCACGTCGGTGGCTTGCTTCACGGCTTTTTGAACGGATTCAAAAGCGTTGTTGGCGGCGGTCACGGCGCTCTTCACGAAAGCCACTGCGGTGTCAGAACCCGCGGGGGCGTTCTTGGAAGCCGTTTCAACCAAGGTGGAA